>CP070769.1:1181990-1191560 GCA_020347085.1 Desulfobacterales bacterium | reverse complement strand
GTGCATTGTAGGCTGTGGCACTGTTATGAATGTGGCCCTGCGCAAACCGTGAGAGATATCCGGGAACTCACAGCCATCTTCGCAGATCGGATGGGGCCGGAACTGACGGCAAGAGAGATCAAGGATGGCTTAGAACGGGGTGAGCTATCAGGAGATGCTGCTAGAAGAAAGTTCGAGCAGCTCATTGAGGAATTCAGAGGTGATGCTGGTTAAGGGGAGGGGGTAATGAGACTAAGCGGGTTACGGGCGAACATAGTCCACAAGCTGGGGCAAAAGCTCCCCGGCCTTGCCTTGAATAGAAAGATCAAACACAGGGCTTTGGTGCGTTCTTGAACGGTTTAACTCTGCTACAAATGCACCGGCGGTTCTCTTTGCCACGATGCCAAAGGAGGCAGCAGGCTGGACTATGGCCGAGGTTCCCACGACGAGCATGACCTCTGCTCTTTGAAGGTACGTATATATAGCATGTAAGATCTTCGTATCGAGACTCTCGCCAAACCAGACCACATCAGGCCTAAGCAATCCGCCACAGGCCTCACATTCTGGAAGTATCTTGATGGGGACCTCTCTATTCTCGAAGCTCCTCTTACATTCCAAGCATCTAACACGCCAGATGGTTCCATGCATTTCGATGGGGTCTTTGCTACCAGCTGCCCTATGCAGCCCATCCACATTTTGTGTCACAAGGGTGAAGTCTGGAATCCTTTTTTCAAGTTCAACCAAGGCATAATGGCCCGGATTCGGTTTTAAGGGTTTGATTAGACCGCGCCTCCAGTTGTACCACTCCCACACCAACACAGGGTCTCTATGAAAAGCCTCTGGGGTCGCGAGGTCTTCTGCTCTGAAGTCTTTCCACAGTCCATCTTTCCCCCGGAAGGTAGGCACCCCACTTTCCTGGGAGATCCCTGCCCCGGTTAACACGACAACGCTATTGGAAGCCTTAATTTTTTCTGCAACCTGCCTGATAGCTTCGTTGCCCATGATTTGCCAGAATCGCTCACAGGACCTCTCGCAGAAATCTTCTCTCGTTTCCGGGTAGTAAGAACCTAACCGGTTACATGGACAGAATTATTTTTTCTGCTTCTGGTCCAGGATCTTTTGAAGGGCTATGGCACACTCAACTCTGTTTTCGTCCGGACAATCAATATCCAGGATCTGTTTTTGCAGATCAATCTCTTTGACCTTGGCCTGAAACTTTTCTGCTTCCTTGGTAATAAGTCTTATGACCTCGGCATCATGTTTGTCTGTGACTGGCATCTTGTCTCCTTCATTCCAAACCGTTCTGTTTGAGCATATTCAGGTGTTCAGTTTTTATGCACTTGTTCATCACCACTTCAAGGCCAGCTTCTCGAGCCTTGTCTGCTGCTTTGTTATGGGCGAGGCCCAACTGCATCCAGACTACCTTCGCACCAATTTCTATGGCGTCATCCACAACTGGAGGAATGGCATCTGGATTCCTGAATATGTCCACCACATCGACAGGAAAGGGAATGGCCTTAAGATTGGGATAGCATGCCTCACCCAGTATCTGTTTTTGGCCAGGATTGACCGGCACGATCTCGTAATGATTTTCTTTAAGATATTTGGCGACCCTGTAACTGTCTCTTTCCGGCTTAGGGGATAGGCCAACAATGGCCACTATCTTATATTTTTCAAGGGCTACCCTGATTTCTTCTGGAGGCGGATTGTATTCAGGAATTTCACAATACCGATCTGGCACGGTATTCTCCAGCAACGTTAGTGCCTAAACCATATTAGATGGAACTTCAGGGGTCAAGGGCAACTGGCTATTGTCCAAACACCCTTTTACATTTACATTAGAATTGCTTAGATATAATACTTAGCGAATAGCTTGTTACGACACTATCTGGGTGGTCCAAAGGAGATGGCCTTCAAAGAGGAGGGATGATCATGGCGACTCAAGACGTCAAGTTCAGGATCGAGAGAGACACCATGGGAGAGATGCAGGTTCCTGCAGATGTCTACTATGGTGCTGAGACCCAGCGTGCTGTGGACAACTTTCCTGTAAGTGGCCTGAAGTTTCCGAGGGTTTTCATCAAGGCCCTGGGCCTAATAAAGAAATATGCAGCCCAGGCAAATACAGATCTCGGGCTTCTGGACCCTCAACTTGCCAAGGCCGTCATGGCGGCTGCTGACGAGGTGGCAGTAGGAAAGATGGACGAGCAATTTGTGGTTGACATCTTTCAGACGGGATCGGGTACCTCCACGAACATGAATGCTAATGAGGTGATTGCAGCAAGAGCTAATGAACTTTTGACGGGCAAGAGAAAAGGTAAACATCCGGTGCACCCCAACGACCACGTAAACATTGGCCAGTCGAGCAATGATGTGATTCCAACGGCTTTCCATATTGCTGCTTTAACCTCTATCACCGAGGACCTCCTCCCAGCACAGGACGTACTGCACGAATCGCTCCGCAAGAAATCGCGGGCGTTTCGACACATTGTCAAGATCGGTCGAACCCATCTCCAGGACGCCGTGCCCATCCGGCTGGGCCAGGAGTTCAGCGGTTATGCTGAACAGGTCAGACTTGGCATAAGGCGAGTTAAAAATGTGAGGGACTCCCTATCAAGGCTGGCCCTAGGCGGTACAGCCGTTGGGACAGGGCTGAACACCCATCCAGAATTTGCCTCTAGAGTCATTGCTTTGATCTCGCAGGAGACCGGGTGGCCATTCAGAGAGACAAGGAATCATTTTGAGGCACAGGCCAACCAGGAGGCCGCCGTGGAGACCAGCGGGGCCCTGAAGACTGTTGCGGTGAGTCTGATGAAAATCGCGAACAACATCCGGTGGCTCTCGTCAGGCCCCAGATGTGGAATTGGGGAAATCAACGTTCCAGCTTTGCAGCCCGGCTCCTCTATGATGCCGGGAAAAGTGAATCCCGTGATTCCAGAGTCAGTCATTCAGGTTGCCGCCCATGTTATTGGAAACGACACAACGGTCACCATCGGTGGCCAAATAGGCAATTTCGAGTTGAGCGGCATGCTCCCTGTTGTGGCACACAATTTACTGGAGTCCATTCGACTCGTCAGCGCCGCGGCAAGACTCTTTGCTAAGAAATGCATCGATGGCATCACAGCTAACGAGGACAGATGCAGGGCCCTTTTAGAAAATAGCCTGGCTATGAGCACGGCCTTTGTCCCGGCTATGGGATATGAAAAGGCTAATGCGATTGCCCAGGAGGCTTACAAAACCGGAAAAACGGTGCGCGAGGTGGCGATGGAGCAAAAAGTCTTGGCCGAAGCACAATTAGAGGAACTGCTCGACCCTGTTAGAATGACCTGAGATTTTGAGATGTGGTAGGGGTATATAAAAACAGTTGGCCATCTTGACAATTCTGTGATATATTCCAATTAATTGGCCCGAATACCGGATGATTGACTCAATGATTTATCGAGGCACAGACTAACTGAGTACGGAGGGGAACATAATGCAGAGATGGACAAAGAGGTCACTCGTTCTTGTCATGGTAGTGGTTTTTGTCTGTACAACCCCGGGGTTTTCGGCCCTCGCCTGGGACGCCAGGGTGCAAGATGAGGCTAGTGCGGAAAGCATGATTGCGGACTTCTTATTACTCAGACCACTGGGAATCGCAGCAACTGGCGTGGGCTCGGTGTTCTTCGTTGTCTCGCTCCCTTTCAGCGCGCCTACTGGCAGCCTTAAAACGGCCTTCGACAAACTGGTCGCCGAGCCTGCCAGTTTCACCTTTGCCAGACCCCTGGGAAAAGTGGACTAACAAGTCGTTTCCATTGAACCTGGCAGCGTTGCCGCCATCCAACTCTCCGCGTCCCCAGAGGCAAGCCCTCTATAAGCCACATGGTTGGCAGACATGTGGTGCCTCTACATCGGTCGTCGATGTAAAGTTCCCTTTTGGTAATTCTGGTTCAATGATTGAGCGGGCGTCTGTTCAAGTCATCGTCCGCGCTTGCCATGGGGATTTCACCGGATTCTTCCTGTTCAAAAGCTGAACAGAGCAACGGCACCGAAGCGTAGTCCTCTTGATGTGGCATAGCTCAAAACGGGGGAGAAAAAGGGCTGCCAGGTCTGGCGGCCTTTTGCAATGGGAGTTGTTCTTAAGGATATGGAGGGGTACTCAAGAAAAAAGGCTAATCGCGGCATCGCGATTAGCCTCAAACAGGAGGAAAGCCGATGAAGAAATCTCTTCTTCAGCTTCTGTTAGGGAAGGCTGCAACAATGATGCCAACACGCCCCTCCGCAACCCCTGAGCTGAGGTTTTGTTTTGGCTGGTGTCCTATTGGACGGTAAAGAACTCTAACGGCTTTATTTCGTTACGAATAATATTTTTCAAAATTCTTCACGGTCCACACGACCAGCCTGAATCTTTGCCCGTAACCTGCCATTGGAATTCCTGGACGCTGTGTGATTCATACAAATTTTTGTATATACCGCGCCGGGACAGCGCTTAACTATTTGATATCGTACAAAATGTGCTGAAATGCAAAAACTTTATGCAAAATACTGGGAACTAGCTTAACCATATGATATCATAATCAATAAAGTAATATTCAAATTTTTGTATGCCAAAGTGAAGCCTCCTCGCCCTTCCGGGCGGGGCTTGCGGGGAGCATGCCGGTCAACGTTGGGTTTTCTATAGCCTAACCATAATAAATCACACCACAATAGGAAACCCATAGCCAACCCTATCCGGCACTGATTAGAGATTGTGCTTCTTCAGGCGGTACTGGAGGTTGGAAGGCGTAACCCCAAGAAGCTTGGCTGCACGAGCCTGTACATTGTTCGACATGGAAAGGGCTTTTTGGATCAGCCGCTTTTCTATGCCGTCCAGGGTTTCAGGAAGATTCGACAGGTCTTGCCAGTCTATTGGAATCTCAAGGTCTGCAAAACCTACAAGGTCCTTGGGTAGGTCATCCCCGCCTATCTCGTTGCCCTCACTTAAAAGCACTGCCCGCTCAATGGCATGCTCAAGTTCCCGCACATTTCCAGGCCAGCGATGATGACACAAAAAGCGCATGGCCTCAGGGGAAATAGTCACCTCTCCCCTGTTCGCTTCCCGTGCATATTTGTTCACAAAGTGGGCTGCCAAAAGCGGGATATCCTCGGACCGCTCTCTGAGGGAAGGTAGTACAATGTGAACCACGTTTAGGCGAAAATAGAGATCCTCTCGGAAACGCTGCTCTTCCACCTCGCTCTTGAGGTCTTTGTTGGTTGCTGCAATCAGGCGGATGTCAACGGCAATGGTCCTGGTGCCACCAACCCGTTCAAACGTCATCTCTTCAAGGACCCGCAGGAGCTTGACCTGCACAGAAGCCGGGACGTCACCTATCTCATCTAGAAACAAGGTCCCCCCATCCGCCAGTTCAAACCGCCCCTTCCTCATAGCAGCGGCTCCTGTGAAGGCCCCCCTTTCATGACCGAAAAGCTCGCTTTCCAGGAGAGTCTCCGAGAGGGCTGCACAGCTGACCGCTACAAATGGGTTGTTGCGGCGGGGGCTGTTAAAATGAATCGCCTTGGCAATGAGCTCTTTCCCACTGCCACTTTCACCTGTGATCAACACCGTGGCCTTGGTATCAGCTACCTTCTGGATAATGTCAAACACAGCGAGCATGGATTTACTCTTACCAATAATGTTGTCAAACCGATAGCGGCTTTCCAGGGCTTCTACAAGTCGACGGTTTTCCTTTAAGACCCTATACGTGCTGACCGCCTTGCGGATTATCTGGATGAGTGCTTCATTCTGGAAAGGCTTCAGGACAAAGTTGAAAGCACCCAACTGCATAGCCTCGACAGCCTTTTCAACCGTTCCGTATGCTGTCATCATGACCACCGGCAACTCAGGGTTCTTTTCCTTAATTCGCCGGAGAAGTTCTATGCCGTCCATGGAGGGCATTTTCATGTCCGTGAGGACTAAATCAAGGTCTGTGGTTTCCACAATCTCAAGAGCCCGTTGGGCCTTGTCGGCGGTCACTGTTTCATACCCCTCCCCGGACAGAAACGCGCTCAAAACCACAAGGTAATTCTTTTCGTCATCTACAATAAGGATGGTTTCCATTAGCTGTTCCTATTGGCTGACCGTAATTCGACTCAGGACTCACAATCCCCTCTTTGGTGCCATGTCGCGATAGGAGACCTAAAAACACACAATTTGTCTCGCTTTCAAGAATAACGATCTACCGGCAGGGTAACCGCTACCCGAACACCTTTCTCCGAACTATTGTCAGCTTCGACAATGCCGCCATGTCCCTCTATGATCTTCTTCACGATTGGAAGCCCAAGGCCACTTCCTTTGTCCTTTGAGGTAAAAAAGGGCTCCCAAATCCTGCTCAGGGTCTCATCCAAAATCCCCGGTCCTTCATCGACAAAAAGAATCTCCACGGTATGTTTCCGTGCAGACAACTCAATGTATATGTCTCCGCCCTCAGGCATGGCTTGCATAGCATTCATCAGGATATTTAAGAAGGCCTGATACAGCAGTCCGGGGTCGGCCTGTATCTCCGGGATGTCGGTGGCAAATCTTTTGTGGACACGGTACCCGTTCTTATTGATCTCCGGAGCAAGGAACGTAAGATTTTTTTCGATGATCTCATCGATCCGGCAAGACATGAAGTTGGGTGCTTGGGGCCGGGCAAAATTCAGAAAGTCGGTTACAATGCTGTTGAGGCGGTCCGCTTCCTGAACGACTACGTCTGCAAGCTCGACTTCAGGGCCGGCACGGGCCAACTTCTGTTTCAAGAGTTCCGCGGTACTCGTAATAATCCCTAAGGGGTTGCGGATTTCGTGGGAGATGCCTGCAACCATTTCGCCAAGACTTGCTAACCGCTGAGCATTGCCCAACTTTTCCTTAAGAAGGAGTCGCTCCTCGGCTCGTTTTTCAATGATCTGTTCCCCACGTTTAACAACATGCCGAAGGACAAAAAAGAGAAGGCCCATAATGACAGCAGAGGTGATTATAATCCTGTACTTAAAGTCCGTGATGGTCTGGTAGTCCTCAGACAGGTCTTGAACAATCTCAAATACCCCGAGGACAGGCCCCTCGATATTTGATAAAGGCCTTTCAGCCCTGAGAGGCACATAGGTCCTTAGCTTGCTCTCTCTCGGGGCCCCGAATAGCATGCCCCAAATCCCCCCTCTGCGAATCAGCTTGGAACGTGATTTGCCCAGGACGGCCTGCTGATAATCAATCCCGCCCAGGCCTTTTCTCCCTAAAAGTTCTTTGTCAAAACTGTAGAAGATCACATTCTCTTTACGGTCAAAGATGTTAACCGTCTCTACACTGAAGCTGTGCAGTGTGTTTCTGACTACCTGGTCAAGCCGGTCAAAAAGGGCCTTGTTACGCAACTGAATGACTTGACCAAACTGAAGGGCTGCGGGGACAATGAACTGGAGAAAGACCTGGTGGTTGAGGTTGTCTGCCATCAGCAGGGCATAATCTTCACTCTTTTTCAAGAGGACTGTCTCTGCCCTGCGGGCAATCACCATGGACAAGACCAAAGAGCCCAAAAGGATGACAACAAGGCTTGTAAAAGTAAAATACTTGAGGAGTTTAAAAGGTTTTATCGGTGCTATGTCTTTTGGGTCCATTCCACTTGCTCTGGAGCAATCGTTTACCAATGGCGGCAAAAAGAAGCCCTTCCGGTGTTTAACATCATGTAAGGATACCTTCGGGCCGTGTCGGCTTGGCGACAATACAGGCTTGAGTGTCTTGAGGACCGGGTTTATCAAAACATTCGACAAGACGTTTCATGCGGTTCCTTGCAGGTGGGGATACCTCAAATGTCATAGTACCGGCGCCGGAACTCAGCACAAAAGTGCCCAAAAGAAGCCCACAAAGCATAGCAGGCGGGAATGCTTAATACCTGGGGGCATTCGAGATCAGCGTTTTAATATCCTCATCCGAAAAATATAGCCCCGCACCCATGAAAAAGGATTCATTGTCCTCATCGCTTATGAAATCGTCAAGGCCGGCTGTCAGATATATGTACTGAAATGGCGTGAAATCCAACTTGAATTTCAGGTGGGGATCCTCATCTTCATCAAAATCAAAGGCTTCGAGTGAAAGGACAAGGCGGTCGTCAAAGAAGTAGTAGTCCGCGCCAATCCCACCGGTTGATTCAAAAATCCCTCCCCGTAGTCCAAGGTCATAATACCGTTTCGCAATCTGGGCGGAGAATTTGATTTCATCCTTATCAATCTTTTCTACGCGTGTGGTGGTAGAAACCCCTCCGACCGTGGTTGTCGTCTCAGTGACACTTTTCTCCCCGGCAGGGTCGTCCACGATTCCCAGCAAATAGTACTTGTCTTCTTTGGGCTGAACTCGGACAGACAGGTAGGACTTCACGTCCTCGCTGTCGAAGAGATATTCTCCATGATAGTCTAGATAGGTTCGGAACCTACTTTCTGTTCTCAGGTACTTATTAATGCTGGTCAACGTTTCGTTCAAGTTATCTACGGTCTCATCTTCTTGCACCAGCCTGCCGATGGTGCCTTCACCCTTGTTGATCCTTTCCGTGATCTCCTTAAGGGCAACCAGCGTTTCATCTAGGCGTTTGATCGTCTGCTCTTCATGTATCAGTCTGCCGATGGTACCTTCGCCCCGGTTAACCTTTTCTGTAATTTCGCTAAGCGCTATTAGCGTCTCCCGAAGGTCCCCCGAGGCTTGCCTGAAATTGGCCACGGTTTCACGTATTGCTTCTTTGTTAGCTCCACTCATCTCCTTAAGATCATTGGAAAACAAGGCAAGGTTTTTAAGCATGCGGTTGATATTTTCATTGTTTCTTTGCATGGTTGCATTCAAGGTCTCAGTTAGCTCCCGCATGTTGTCCACGATGACCTTCAGGGAAGCCTTACCCTCCTCCCCACCTAGAACCCCTGTCACGGATTGTGTGATATCCTTAATATCCTCTCCAATAGAGCTTAACTGTTTCAAAAGGACATCGATATTAACAGGCGATTGCGTCTGCGAAATCTGACCCCCAGGTCTAATAGGCGGTGCCTGAGGGGAGCCCAAGGTAATCTCAACATATTTGTCTCCCAGTACCCCCTTGCTACGGATGACCGCTTCTGCGTCGTCACCTATCTGAATCTCAGGGCTGATCTGAAGAACCACTCTCGCCTTGCCAGCTTCTAAGGTGATCTCCCTGACCCGCCCCACCTCAACGCCTGCAATCTCTACTGGCACGCCCTTGACCAGACCTTCAGCAGAATCAAAATCAGCATAAACCTCATAGCCCTTATCTCCAGCGTACTCAAACTTGCCCACCTTCATGGACATATAAGCAAGGATAACCATTCCGATTACCACAAAAAATCCTACTTTCGCCTCAACGCTAAGCTTAGTCATGGTCGTTTCTTATCGGGCTGTTGCCCAAAGCTGTCCAGTCAACATTCAGGGAACCGTCACGGGACATCCTTTTTGAGGCACGTCAATCCTCATCCTGCTCGGATTCTGGGGCTGGGTGTTTGGAGGCCTTGGCGCGGTCATCGACGGGACGATCCCAATCAATCAAGTCTATCACAATACGCTGTGGGTACCGGCGCACTTCCATACGTACTACCTGCTCGGTGCGGTAG
>CP070769.1:1177574-1181890 GCA_020347085.1 Desulfobacterales bacterium | reverse complement strand
AGTAGGAATTGAGCTCGAAGTTTATCAGGATCTTCGAATCAGCCTATCTGCTTTAGGAGTTTTGTCACAGACGCCTCTATCACATAACCCGGTCGTAATCCGACAAAATAATCGCTAATCACACCCGTGTGGTCTATGATGAAAGTCGTCGGAATGCCCTGGATGCCACCATAATCCAAAACCATCTCCCTGGTCCCCAGCACAATGGGATAAGTAATCCCGTAGCGCATAATAAAAGGCCGCAGCACTGCAGTGCCTTCTGCATCAAGCGACACCCCTATGATCTCAAGTCCCTTATCTTTGAATTTCCGGTGAAGTCGAATAAATTCAGGAATTTCTTGGAGACAAGGGATACACCAGGTCGCAAAGAAGTTCAGGACCACGACACGACCTCTAAGGTCAGACAAGCGATAGACGCTCCCACTGAGATCTCTGAGTGAAAAGTCGGGAGCAGTGTGGGAGGCAAGCGGATTCTTCTCTTCTTGGCGGCCACACCCACAGATAAAAAATGTCACAAGGGCACTGATTAGAAAAGCCCTAGCATCAGACTTCACAATGGCTATCCTTATGATCGCCCACAATAGGAGCTTTGTAACTCTCAGACATTATCGCTATTTGAGCCAATATTTCCCCTGCAGCGGCCTGTTGTGTTTTGCAACCGACTACGAATAACGCACAACAGACGCTTTCGATGAAAAACGAACACCTGTCGGCCGAAAAATTGTGGTTTGTGCCCATAGCCAAGCCCAGGTCAAAGACCTCCCCGCTCGTCAACAACCCCACCAGATGCCTTTGCATATTGGTCGATCGTTTCGGCCTCCACCAGTCTGATTGTGACGTGAAGTCCAAGCATCTCCAGAATTTGCTCCCTCAGGTTTTTCAGCGTCGCTTCCAAGACTTTCACTTCATCCGAAAAAAGCGTATCATTCACCTCCAACCATATCTCAGTCATATCCAAATAACTCTCTTTGTAAAGGTGAATCAGGAAACGGGGAGAGAAGCCTTCGGCATTCTTGTTGATTATCCGATGAATCTGGGCAGGGTGTACCTTTACGCCCCGGATGGTGAGAACTTCTCCTGTGTGCCCTGTGATCCCAGACATGCGTGCAAGCGTTCGCCCACAGGGGCAGGGCCCCGCCATTTTGAACCCAAGATCTCCTGTCCGGAACCGAATAAGAGGAAAGGCCTTAGCAGTCAATGTGGTCAAAACCACTTCTCCTACTTCACCCGAGGCGGATGGAGCTTGGCTATCAGAACCCACGATCTCTAACAAAAAATGGTCCTCCGAAATATGCAGCCCGTTCTTTTCCATACACTCGAAGGCTATCCCTGGTCCCATGACATCGCTGAGCCCATAACCCGTCGTCACATCAATGCTGAACGTTGACTCCAGCCTTTCACGTGTCTCCTCTTCCAGGGCCTCTCCCACGACCATGATTGCCTTCAGCGCGAGGGCACTCGTATCTACGTCAATCGTCCCCATGACATCAACCATATGCATGGCATACGAGGGGGTGGTAAGGAGCACCGAAGTCTTGTAGTCTTGCATGCCCAGAAGTTGCTTTAAAGTGCTCATGTGAGACATGGGCATCACAGAAGCCCCGATATTTTCTGCCCCCTCTTTTAGGGCTCGGCCCCAGTTAGATAGGCCGGGATCCAGGCAGATCTGAACGATATCCGTATCAACCACGCCGCCTGCAGCAAGGAAACGGGCCGTGACTGTGCCTCTTACTTTGAGATCCCGCATGGTGTAACCCACCACGACCGGCTTGGGCGTTGTTCCGGCTGAAGAGCTAATCCGGACAATATCTCGAAGGGGCATGGCAAACAGACCATACGGGTAATTGTTACCCAGGTCTTCCCGCGCGGTAAAAGGGAGTCTTGTAATGTCTTGCACGGAACCCAAGTCACCCGGATCAAGGCCGAGGGCATCAAAGTGTTTTTTATAAAACGGAACATTCTTATAGGCCCGATTCAAAGTGCTCTGGAGCCGTTCCAGCTGCACCTGTTCCAAGTCTTCTCTGTTCATCTGCTCATTTTCGCCATCCCAGAATCTCAAACCCGCTCCCTCCCTTCCCAGAACGTTTTATAATCCTTCCCAAGATAGGCTCGTTTCACGTCACTATCGTTCATAAGTTCATCTGAGGGCCCTTGGAGGACAACCCTGCCCGTTTCCAACACATATCCCCGATCTGATATCGTGAGAGATGCGCGCGCGTTCTGCTCAACCATCAAGATAGTCACACCGCTCTTACGCAGTTCGGATACGGTGTTCATAATGTCTTTCACAACCAGCGGGGCAAGTCCCATGGAAGGCTCATCCAACAACAAGAGCTTAGGCTTGGCCATGAGGGCGCGACCTATGGCGAGCATTTGTTGCTCACCACCAGAGAGGGTCCCTGCAACCTGTCCAGAGCGCTCTTTGAGACGCGGAAAGAGTTGAAATACCCAGTCCAGGTCGCTGGCAATCGCTTCCTTTTCTTTCTCCTTGAAACGCAGATATGCTCCCAGCTCCAAGTTCTCAAGCACTGTCAAGGGGCCAAAGATCTGCCTCCCCTCGGGCACTTGGCTGATGCCAGCAGCAACGATCCTTTCAGGAGCAAGCCCATTGATTTTCGTGTCCTCAAACTTGATATCACCCTGGACGCTACGGATGAGTCCTGAAATGGTATTCAAGATGGTCGTCTTGCCTGCGCCATTTGCGCCAATCAGAGAAACGATCTCGCCGGGTTGGACATGAAGTGAGACATTATCGAGGGCCTTAATCCGACCATAGTAGGCGTGGAGATTCTTGACCCTAAGCATAAGCTTCATCCCCCAAATAAGCTGTGATGACTTCAGGGTCATCCTGAATCTCCCG
The DNA here is from genome assembly GCA_020347085.1 of Desulfobacterales bacterium. Classification (GTDB taxonomy): domain Bacteria; phylum Desulfobacterota; class Desulfobacteria; order Desulfobacterales. The sequence goes on along the minus strand of CP070769.1, from coordinate 1,179,030 downwards.
CGGTGTGCCCTCTGCTATCTTCATGCCATAGTTCAAGACTACGATCTCGTCAGAAATCTCCATGGCCACGTCCATATTGTGTTCCACAAGCAAGACAGTGATCCCTATGTCCCGTATCTTCATGATAAGTTCGCTCAGGGTCTCGGTTTCACCAGAGTCGAGACCCGAAGCTGGCTCATCCAACAGGAGGAGTGTCGGCTCCGTGGCCAGGGCTCTGGCAATCTCTATGTAGCGTTGGAGACCGAACGGAACCCCCGATGCATCTTCATGGACGCGCCGGCCGAGGCCTACAAACTCAAGAAGTTCCATGGATCGCTTCAGGATTTCCCCTTCCTCCTCGCGTGCAGTCGGCAACCTAAGTGCACTCCCGAACACGCCGGTCCCGCTTCTGGGGTGCCTCCCCACCATGACGTTCTCGATAACGGACATGTTCTCAAAGAGTTCCACATTCTGAAATGTCCGGGCAATCCCTTTCTGGGTAATAACGTGTGGTTTCAAGCCGTCGATCCGTTCTCCCAGAAACCAGATCGCTCCATCCGTAATGGACTCCACGCCCGTCACAATATTGTAAAGCGTTGTCTTGCCCGCACCGTTTGGACCAATGAGCGACTTGACCTGGCCCTGGGTTACCGAAAAAGAAACATCAGCGAGGGCGGCCAGACCCCCAAAGGATTTGCTTGCATGGTCTATCTTAAGCATCTGGTCCATTGTCGAGGCTCTTTTTAACACAGTCCAAAATGGAGTCAATATCTGCGCCAGAATTGTTAATAAACACAACAAAGTAGTATGGGTTGCCGGATCTCCCCTCAATGTATCCGGCCCTAGTCTTTATACCCCGTAAGCTCCCGGTCTTGTACAGAACGTTTCCGTCTCGGACTAGGAGATCGCGATACGGCTCAAAGCGCCTCAAAACAGCAAGCATGTCCAGGGGTGAGAGCCGATTTTTTCTTGAGATCCCAGACCCCTCTGCAAGCTCAACATCATTTAGGTGCAATACTTCCCTGGAAAAGTCACAAATGACCCTTACCCCTTTTGCCAGCGTGCCGGGTGGACCATGCACACGGGCACCCAGTGCGATCAGGATCTGATTCGCCATAAAGTTGTTCGAAAATTCAAACATTTCCTTTAAGGCCTGTTCCAAGCTGAAAACTGAATGATAGACGTAGACCAACTGGTCTCCAGAGGTCACGGCACCTGCGCGGATCGCCCCCTGGCTCACCTTTCCTGTTTTGTCTAAAAAGTACGCCAAGAGCTCCCCGGCATAGCGTGCGGCCTCACGGCCGTGGTGGGAAAAGGTGCAACGACCACTATTTAAGCCCAGCAAGCGGATTTTCTCCATGGCAAGCGGTGTCATAGGGGTCTGGTGCTCTGCTGAGACAATCCGGCCTTTTTTATCCCGCTTGAAAAAATCAGTATTGAAATTGTCACACAACGCCCCGTTGGGGGCATCGTACGT
>CP070769.1:1174354-1177474 GCA_020347085.1 Desulfobacterales bacterium | reverse complement strand
GGACACGCACTGCTGCCGCAGGGCAGAACCCCCGCCATTTAGGGCGGGGAGGCTTCACAATCAGTACTCTCTCGGCAAGGTTTCTCAATTCCCCCAGATTGCCGGGCCAGTCATATTGGCGGAAGATATCCATGACCTCCGGTGCGACCGAGGCAGGGTTGTTCGTGTTGACTCTGCTTCTTGGCTGGATTTCCCTTGATTTATGGTGCACGCTTGTTATATGAAATATGATGTATACGTCATCATTTAGCGTCAGGGAGCCAAGGAATGTGTTGCTAAGAAAGGTCGTTCAGCCCATGTTTGATTTTTTCAGCAAAAGAAGGCAACAGAAAGCCCTGAGAGATGAGGATGACAAGGAGCGCTTCATCCTCCGATATAGGGCCTTTCGCGACCTCCTGAAAAGCAACAACGAAGTCCTGATGACTATGGCCGACATGCAGGAGAAGGCGACCGGAGCCTTCCTCTTTGACAAGGCCTACATAGAGTCCTCGTATAAGGCAGTGGCCGCGGGAATCAAAAAGATTATTGAGAACCTGGATGTCTTAGCAGATGGTAAATATAAGAATCTCATTATTCCATATGAGAAGAACCACGAGGCGATCACTAATCGCCTTGGTGCAAAGGTGTCGATTCCCAAAACCGAGTACGTCCTTCCTCTTGATAAACTTGGAAAAGAGACCATCACCTCTGCCGGAGGAAAACTTGCGCATATGGCAGAGCTTGCCAATGTTTTGCGCCTTCCTGTTCCCCCCGGCTTTGTGGTAACCACCTATGCTTACGAAACCTTTGTCCAGCATAATCAGATCCAGGACGTCCTGCATCAAAAAACCAGTGAGCTTGACATCCGCAATTATGACAAATTGACAGCCACAAGCGAGGAAATGCAGCAACTGGTGAGAAGGGGCCAAATACCAGCAGATATTGAAGGGGGGATCCTTGATACATACCATGCTATGTGTCGACGAGCTGGGGCTGAGAACCTGAATGTCTCTGTGCGGAGCAGTGCACTCCACGAAGACATCATGGCCAGTTTCGCGGGCCAGTATGAAACCGCTTTGAATATCCCTCGTGAGGATCTTTTGACCCAATACACCAATATCCTGGCAAGCCAGTTTACCCCTCGAGCCCTGTTCTACTATAAGGACAAAGGATTCAATATCGAAGAAATGGCCATGGCCGTGGGTATCGTTTGCATGGTCCCGGCTAGGGCCAGCGGGATCATGTACTCTCGTGATCCTGGCAGTCCGAAAGAGGATGTTATACTGATTAATGCGGTTTGGGGACTGGGGCCCTATGCCGTTGGAGGTGTGGTCCCCACGGATAACTATCGGGTTTCTCGAGACGGCGAAATAAAAGTAAGTCGCGAAACATCCGGTCGCCAGGAAGTTATGCTGATCGGGGCGGCAGAAGGTGGTACGAAAGAAGTCCCCGTACCCAGAGAATTGCTAGGGAAACCGTGTCTGGACGATGACCAGATTGCAGAACTCGCCTCCTATGCGCGTATGGTGGAAGCCCATTTTGGCCAGCCTCAGGATATGGAGTGGGCTATGGACCAAGAGGGCAAGCTGTATCTGATGCAGTCCCGGCCTTTGCGTGTGACGTCCCCGACTGTGGCTGATGAAAGGCGGCCCACAGTGGTAAAGGGTCACAAGATCCTTTTGGACACGGGAACGATTGCTTGTCGCGGCGTCGGTGCTGGCCCTGTCCATGTTGTGAGGAATGAGGCGGACTTGGCCAGTTTTCCCGAAGGTGGCGTTTTGGTGGTGAGACATACCTACAATGAATTTGCGGTGGTGCTTCAAAAGGCATCTGCGGTTGTGTCGGACATTGGAACTGTCCTGGGACACCTTGCCACGGTCGCCAGAGAGTACAATGTGCCGGCTATCTTTAATACCCAGAAGGCTACCAAGGTTCTGAGCAATGGCATGCAGGTGACCGTGGATGCCATGTTTGCCAATGTCTACGAAGGTACCGTGGAAGAATTGCTGAGGAAAAAAACGACCGATGAGGCCGCTGGGGCATCTCCTGTCTTGAAGGAACTCCGGGAGATATTGCAGATGATAACGCCTTTGAATCTGACTGATCCCCGGAGCCCGGATTTTAGTCCTAAGGGATGTACGACGCTTCACGATATTACAAGATTTGCCCATGAAGTCTCTCTGCAAGCCATGTTTGACCTGGGCAAAGAGAGTCATTTTGCTGAGAGATCTACCAAACAGCTCGTCTGCGACGTCCCAATGCAGTGGTGGATTATTGACCTGGATGACGGTATCAAGGAAGGTGTAACAGAAAAAAAGGTGAAAGCCGAAGATATTGTCTCCGTCCCCATGAAGGCCATATGGGAAGGCATGACCGCTCTGCCGTGGAAAGGCCCTCCGCCCGTTGATACTAAAGGATTTTTGTCCATCATGTTCGGAGCCACGATGGATCCCAGTATAGACCCCTCCGTTCGAAAACGATTTGCCGACAAGAATTATATCATCATCTCCAAACACTTCTGCAACTTAAACAGTCGGTTAGGGTTTCACTTCTCAACCACCGAGGCGTATGTGGGTGACAACCCGAATGAAAACTACGTGAGCTTTATCTTCAAGGGTGGAGCTGCCGATGTTGATCGCAGAGTGAGAAGGGTCCAGTTTGTTGCAAGGCTGCTGGAACATTTTGATTTTCGAATCGAGATTAAGGACGATTCACTCTTAGCCCGCCTGACAGGATACGAACAGGAATATGTGAAGGAGCGTCTCAAGGTCTTGGGACACATCATGACTCATACCAGACAACTTGACATGGTCATGTATAATGATGCCATGGTGAAGTGGTATTACGAAGACATGTTGAAAGGGATTGAGTCTTTTGTGAACATAGCCCACTAGGTGAGATGATTGTTTGAAGACAAACCCCGTGCTTTGCGCGGGCTCCCAAACTTAAACGTGGGAACTGACGTTCCTCTTTACGAAAACATGCCAGAATGCCCCGCCCCTTGGGGCGGGGATGAATGGCATCCTTATTGATTCCTCTCCCCTGGAGGGAGGGGAAAAAGGGGAGGGGGAAGATTGACGAGTTCTTCACCCCCACCTCGGTCCTCCCCCATCAAGGGGGAGGAAATATGAGGATGCCCCG
>CP070769.1:1169332-1174254 GCA_020347085.1 Desulfobacterales bacterium | reverse complement strand
GTCTTTGCAGCTCAAGTTACCTCGCATAAAGGAGCTTGGTGCTAGTTTGGTGGCAGTATCTCCTCAGACGCCTGATAACTCAGCCTCGACAGCAGAAAGAATGAAATTGACTTTTGAGGTTCTGAGTGACGTGGGTAACCGCGTGGCGCGACAGTTCGGCATTGTGTTCGTCCTGCCAGAGGAGTTAAGGCCAAGATATACCGGTTTTGGAATCGACATCCCGGCGGCCAACGGTGACGAGACATTCGAGCTTCCTATACCGGCAACGTATGTAATCGACCGTGACCGGAAGATAAGAATGGCATTCGTTGATGCAGATTACACCCGAAGGGTGGATCCTGAAGTCGTGATCTCTGTGCTCAGAGAAATGAGGGATCAGGGAATGGGTAAAGGCTAGCCCATATCAAACCGCCCCTACCTTAAAACTGATAGTTGAATCTCGCGAGCGACCAATCGATCCGACACCACTCCATTGTCACGTTATTTATGGATCGGCACTAGTGTCATGTCTCAAAAGAAAGTTTAAATAGTCGTTAGGCAGCTTAAAGTCATTTCCGAACGACATTGAGCGTTTTTGGAATGAGATGGCAGCTGAGTGACGCGTTGAGAATCACAAACTGTTTGAGGGCTTTAGCCCGAGTTTTTGTGATTCAGCGAAGCGAAGCTGACGTCCCCAAAACGCTCACGGAGTGAGGAAAACGGCTTTACGGCGACTCCATGTTTTTTAAAGAAACTTCTGAGACGCGACACTAGAACCCATCTCAAAAATGTGGATCAGGGTTCAGGGCAAGGCGCGGGGTGCCGAACAAGCGCAGCATACACGGGCAGTATGTGAGCATTTTGAGCCGACCCGCAACACCGCCATGGGGCCTTAGACGCACTTTTGAGATGGGTTCTAGATTTGGAATGGCCGACACATGTTCACCACGAAAATCCTTTGTAGAAACTTGAGAACTTGAAACTTGATACCCGATGTTCGGTGCTGGATGCCGGATATGCAGTATCGGTTGCTGCCACTCTCCTTCATTCCACGTTCCGAATTCCGCATTCTCCATTCCTTTTATTTCTCCAGACGAGACAGGCTCTCTGCCCCGATCCGCATCGGCCAGAAGACGGCCAGTACATTGATTGCTGCCGCCAGCGCAAACGAAACACTGATCCAGACCCAGTGGACCAGCGGTATGGCCTCCCCACGGAGTCTGGCCATAAAAATTGTATAGACCGGACCAGCCTCCAGAACGATGACTGATCCAATGAAACCCACGCACAGAAACATGAAGAGCATGCCCCCAAATCCAGTAGCCACCTGGGCTATGTTCTCAAGATGAAAATTAGGATAGGCAGCACCCAGCCCAACGCCCATGGCGGTGATGCCGAATACCAAAAAGAAGATCGTGATTGCGGAAAGCCCCATCATAAAGGGGGTTACAGAGAGCAGCTTATTTGTAAGCACAACAAGGATTTCAGACAGCACAATCAGGGGTACCAGGTAAGTCCAAAACTTCACCCAGAGGAAAGCCTTCAGGGAAACAGGTGCCGATCTTATCACCCAAAAGGTCTGTCCCTCAATACTCACAGCCGGGAATACAAAGCGCACCGCCATAGCAGCAAGCACAAATCCGGCCAAGCCCATGTTCAAAAACGACAATATGTTTTGAAGATAAAAGGTCTTAATCGGGGCCTTTTCAATGGGCAGCACCTTGAAGTTGTAAAGATAGACGATGATGAGAGCCACCAACAAGAAGAGCTGAGACCACTGGGTGTTGTCCCGAAAAAACGTCTTGGTATCCTTGGAAAGAAGCGCACCAACCTTGCCGGAGGTCAACAGGGAACGTTTCCTGTAAACTCCAATGGATCTCTTGCTGCCTCGCACAGCTCGCCGGGCCACTTGGGCCTTTGAAACCCCTCTGAAATAAAAAACCCGAGCAAGCTTGATGTCAATAAATACCATGGACATGGCACCTGTCATAGAAAGTCCCAGGTAGAACAAGGCTGAACTACCCGTACCTGTTAAGACCGGCCACAGAGTCTCCAGTATCCATGTGGTAGGCAAAAATGGAGAGCCAGGGGCCTCAAGAGACCTTAGATAGCCAGCCAGAGTTGCCAACGCCGTCGGATCTACTAATCGTTCAGGCCTTATGAATCGAAACAAAAAATACAAAAGGATAACAAGAACTATAGTGAGTAAAACAAAGATGTCCCTCATCCGATTAGCGGGAAGGGATACGACGAGCAACACAACAATGAGTGTGCCGAGAGCAGAAGCAAGCAGGCAAAATGCAAGGAGTGAACCAGCTAGGGCCAAATAGAAATTCAGTCCTGCGTCATAAACTTGAGCATACGCCAAAAAGATAGGCAGGCCGAACAAAAATGGCATCCATGAGCTGTCAAAGGTGCTCTCAATCCACCGAGATAGGAATACTCGGTCAACCGTAACGGGTGCCGCGTGGATCAATGGCAGGTCTTTTGAGAGATACAGCGTAGATAGGGCTGTAAGAATACTACTGAATATGAGGATAGAAAAGAAGGTAAGGAGCACCATGGAGAGCAGTTTTCTGGCCAGGATGTCGCCAAAGCCTTCCACACCCTGAAAGTAAACCAGGACTCGATAAACCACCACAAAGATACCTGCCCAAAACAGGAAGCTTATCAAAGCCAGAAGAATCCTCACCCATGTCATACCTTCAAGCCGTCCCCCTAGTCGGCGCCTGAAAGCCAAAATGCGGGGTTTTAGCAATGTTAGTACGGTTTCCACGGACTGGTTTCTCCTTGACAGTGTAAACCCCATCTTAATACACTTATTTATAACGGGAATAAAGACTTATTGGGCTTATTGGGAGGGAAGACGGTGAGAACAGCGATAGGCATGACGGTTACCGAGCATATCCTGGAAAAGCAGCGGGAAAACCCTGAAGCCACAGGCGCTTTTACTCGGCTTCTTTCAGAGCTGATCGTGGCTGCTAAGATTATCTCAAGGGAGGTGAATAAAGCTGGGATCGCGGACATCTTGGGCTATGCTGGTCGCGAAAATATCCAGGGAGAGGAGGTGCAGAAACTCGACGAGTTTGCCAACCGCACCATCATTGAAAGGATGAGTCACATTGGGCAGCTCTGCGCCATGGCCTCTGAGGAAGATGCGGATCTTATTGAAATTCCATCCAAGTATCCCAAGGGGAATTATGTGCTGATTTATGACCCCTTGGATGGATCATCGAACATCGATGTGAATGTCAGCATTGGGACGATCTTCTCCATACACAGGAAGATAAGCTCCGATGAGGATGGCACTTTAAGTGATGTCTTACAACCCGGATACAAACAGGTCGCTGCAGGCTACTTCATCTACGGCTCCAGCACCATGATGGTTTATACAACCGGACAGGGTGTTCACGGCTTTACGCTCTTGCCGGGCGTAGGGGAGTTTTTGCTCTCCCACGAAAATATTCAGATGCCACAGCGCGGCAGGATTTTCAGTGTGAATGAGAGTTACTACAATTATTGGAGTGAAAACGTCCAGCGTCTGGTCAACCATTTCAAGTCCCCGGACAATAAGCCTGCCTATACGGCCCGATATGTCGGCTCTCTGGTTTCTGACTTTCACCGGAACCTTTTGAAGGGCGGCATCTTCATGTATCCCGCAGACACAAGAGATCCCAAGAAGCCCCATGGCAAACTGCGCCTCATGTGTGAGGCCAATCCTCTAGCATTTGTGGCCAAGGAGGCGGGCGGCTATGCCAGCACCGGGGAAAAACCAATTCTTGACATAGAACCTGAAGAACTGCACCAGAGGGTCCCACTCTTTATTGGAAGCAAAGAGGATGTGGAATTAGCGGAAAGATACCTTAGCGGGGAAATATAACAAGCTGTACGGGGAGCGATATCATACAACCTTGTTGTTTTTGACCGGCTCGCTCCCCGGACACGCAGTGCTGCCGCAGGGCAGAACCCCCGTCCTTTACGGCGAGGAGGCTTCAATAAATCGAAAAGACCTTCTGTTGTTGGCTAACGGCCTTTTTTCCGGGAAAAGCGGGAGGTTGGCAAAAGATTATTCCACAGTGATCAGATCTTCATTCTGCTCACAGGTTTTGGGGCCTATGCCCGGCACCTTTATGATATCCTCAACGCAGGTAAACGGACCGTGCTCTTCGCGATACTGAACAATACGTTCGGCGTATTTTGCTCCCACCCCTTTCAGATGGGTCAGCTCTTCTACCGATGCGTTGTTAATGTTGATCTTCTCGACTTCCTCAGCCCATAACGGAAGGGCCAGTGCCATAACCACTCCTATCACCATGCACAATGCAACAACTTTTCTCCGTCGATTCATTTTCAGTCTCCTTCCTCCTGAATTCTTCTCTTTCGCCGACCCCCTGCCTGGTCCCGGTTTTACGTATGGCTTGAATTTACGTGTGGAATATTTTCAACTCTCCTGCTCGCGTTGTAGGCAGGCAGTAACAATGCCACAAATCTCTTGAATTGCAACACTCGATTTTCACGGGGAAAGTGCGGACTGAAAACTAGTGGTATTGTGAAATAAGCTGGTGGCCTTTTGTCTTGACGATTTCTGTTGGACCTTATATTTGTGTCAGCACGAAACTGGTGAGTGGACATATCATGTTGAATATACATAATAATCGGACACTTTGTTGAAAAATAGTCTGGTTTGATCTCATAACGGCGGGTACCAAACAGATCCACCAAGTGACCTGAACCGTTGTAAACACGACCATTGATAACCGTCATGAGGGGGTGTCAGAGAGACAAATGAACAAGGAATGGGCTGAGTTTCTGAGAAGAGATTTTGTTCAGGGGTTTCCCGCCTATTGTGGATATCAAGTCAACACAGTGCAATACGGCAAGTTTGAGACCAGTCTCAAGATCGGTCCAGATCACCGGCAGCAAGACGGGTTTATCCATGCAGG
>CP070769.1:1164103-1169232 GCA_020347085.1 Desulfobacterales bacterium | reverse complement strand
TCATCAACAATCAGGATCGTACCCAATTCTGTTCCTCCTTGCAGGGAAGGGTGATGGTAAACGTGGCTCCCTTGCCTTCTCGCGACGTGAGGTTCAGCCAGCCCCCATGTTCTTCAACGATTCGTTCCGCGATGCTCAGGCCGAGGCCCGAGCCCTCCTCTTTGGTACTGAAAAAAGGTTCAAACAACTTCTCCTGGATCGCCTCGGCAACACCGGGACCACTGTCCCTCACCTGAATGACCACAACCCTACCCAGGGGTTGTACAACACCCTCCTTCTCAGAAATCACAATCTGGCCGCCTCCTCCCATGGCCTCGCATGCGTTAACCAGCAAGTTCACCAGGACTTCTTTCAGCTGCTCCGGATCTGCCCAAATCTCAGGAAGTTGCTGTCGGCGGACCAGCCTAACATCCGCACTATACGACTCCAAACGATGCCGAAGGAGCTGGAGTGCCATGTCTACGACATCCGAAGGATTCACCTTCTGCATCTTGAGCTTTGGGGGCCGAGAAAACTCGAGAAAGTTCTGCACGATGTTGTCGACGTGGCGGATCTCTTCGGAAATCACGTCGAAATCCTCTTTCTGCGTTTCAGACAGATCAAGCGTTCGCCCCATGGAGAATAGCCGCATCTTTACTGATGTCAACGGATTCCGAATGCTATGAGCCACGCCAGCGGCAAGCTTCCCCACAAGGGCCAACTTTTCAGACTGCAACAAATGCGCTTGGCTCTGCTCCAGCTGGACTTTGGTCTGGTCTACATCTTCCATCAGGCTTTGAACCCGATGGCTCACCGCCTTAACCTCATCCCCTGATGTCACGGCGCCTCCAGTGCCATCTCCATCCAACGCCAGAGTGCGAAGCGGATTCAGGATTTGGGTCACCAGAACAATGGCCAACAGTGCCCCTAGGAAGATGGCCGTCCACATGGCTGACCCTGCGATGAACCGGAGTCGCTTGGCCTGCGTGTGGCTGTTGACGCTGGCCAGGTTGATTCTATCCTTATGTATAACTTTGTATGCCTCACACAGCTCGAGGATCTTGAAAAAGTGTTTGCGCACTTTCTTGTGGAGGTTGGCCCCGGCTTTCCGTTCTCCAGCCTTGTAGAAGGCGATGACCTGGTCCTTATTTCTTATATATTCAACGTATTCAGATTCGATTTCATCGACGGTTTTCTTATCGGATGGCGCGCTAGTCAGCTCCCGGACCTCCTTCAGCCGGACCTTGAATGCCTGGCGATACTCTCCCAATTTTTTGAGCCACTCAGGGTCGCCATCCAGGAAGTAATAGGAAACAAACCCCTTCTGATTCATCAAAGCGTTTTCCAATCCTTCTGCTGCTTGAAGGGCGGCCACATCCCTGTCGATTAGCCCTTCGAAAAGGGCGTCCATCTGGTATGTATACCACATCATGACAAAGCCGCCCGCCAAGGTCACCGCGAGCAAAGCGGCCAGGATCAGAAACAGGCGGGCGCGCAGGCTAATTCGCTTCCACATCTTTAGAATTCTTTGATCTCTGAGGTAATTGCTCTGAGTATTTGGTTAACCAAGAAAAACACATTACGATACAATCGCACTTCATGCAAGGTCAAGCTTTCCCCTGTTGACTCTTTCATGGTTTTGTTGCATTAAGGTATGAATTTCACACTACCTAGCTTGCAAACAAGAACCCTGATGTGGTGGGAGCTGGAATGTTAAACGATGGATTGATTGGCACGGAATCATTGATATGGAACCATAGATAATCAAAACATCTTAAAAGAACTTCGGGGACATTTAGCTATGGACCGAAAAGTGGTCCCAGACACCCAGAAAGCTTTCATTATAGCCGCTTTTATGATCGCCATTCTGTGTCTGGCCGCTGGCATATTGATAGGCAATCAGCTGGATGAAGCCTGGTTAAACCATCTGTTCTGGCTTCAGCGTCTCATTGTTCTTTCTGCCATTACAGGAATTGCAGTTGCTTTATTTTACTGAGTGAAGCGTTGTCGGGGCCTTGAACAGGAATTGTCCGAGAAAACTGAAGCCCTCAGAAAGTCTGAAGAGAAATACCGCAGCCTGGTGGAAAGTGCTGAGGACTTTATTTTCACAGTTGATGAATCGGGTCGTTTTCAATCTGTAAACAATTTCACCGCTAATTTTTTCGGTGGCACCCCTTCTCAGTTTGTTGGCCAGCCCCTCACTGTCCTGTTTTCAGAAGCCATTGCAACTCAGCAGCGCAAGCTCATCCGTATGGTCTTCGAATTTGGAAAAAGCGTACGGGATGAGTTTATGTTAGAGATGGGAGAGCACCACACGTGGCTCAGTGCCAACTTCATGCCTATTAAGGACGAGCAGGAAAGGGTTGTAGCTGTCCTATGCATTGCCAGGGACATCACCGAAAACAAGAAACTGGAAAACCAGCTGATCAACACCGAGAAATTGGCTTCGATGGGAACCCTGGCTGCCGGTGTAGCACATGAACTCAACAACCCGCTGGGTGTTATGCTTGGCTTTACAGACCTTCTCCTGGAAAAGTGCGATAAAGATAGCCAGGACTACCAGGATTTAAAAACCATTGAGCGCCATAGCCTCCACTGCAAGCAGGTGGTAGAAAACCTGCTAAGTTATGCACGACAGGGGGAAGGGGAAGCTGAATACTGTGACATCAACGAAGCTATTGAGGAGATTGTTGGCGTAGTCAAACACTCCCTGGAGATGAACGATGTCGAACTCCGTATGGCGCTGAGTGATGACCTCCCCAAGGTGAAGGGGGATTTGCGCCAGGTGCAACAGGTGTTCTTGAACCTCATCAACAATGCGGTTGCAGCCATGAAGGGTGGAGATGTCCTGGAAATTCAAACCGCTTTGGATGCAGGGCAAGGTAAGGTGCGTGTCAAAGTCCAAGATACTGGACACGGCATTAGAGACGAGTATATGGAGAAGATCTTCGACCCCTTCTTCACGACCAAGAGTGAAGGGGAAGGGACAGGATTGGGCCTTTTCGTGAGTCACGGCATTGTTACCAAGTACGAAGGGACCATTACCTGCGAGAGTCGAACAGAAGATGGGCCCCAAGGGCCGCGAGGAACGACTTTCATAGTCATACTCAGGGCCAGAGGGAAGGGAGCGCATTATGAAGCGTAGGATCTTAGTCGTTGATGACGAAAAGGATATGCTGGCCTTACTCAGGAGGATCATCACCGAAAAGACCGAGTATGACGCGGTTCTGCAAAACAATCCCTCAAAAGCTGTTGAAATGATAGAGCAGGAGCCTTTTGACCTAGTTATTACAGACTTGAAGATGCCCAAGATGGACGGGATTGCCCTCTTGGAGTAGGTGAAAAGGATTCGGCCCTCTGCAGCCGTTATTATCATGACGGCCTATGCAACGATAGAGACAGCGGTGGAGGCTACCCGAAAAGGGGCATTTGACTATATCACCAAACCCTTTCGCAAAGAGCGTATTCTCCTGACCATTCGCAGAGCCTTAGACTGGCAGGCCCTAAGACTCGAGAATGTCGCCCTGCGCCAATCGCTTCAACAACAAAAGGCATTACCTTCCATTGTCGGATCCAGCCCGGTCATGATGTCGATCCTCAATCGGATCAAACACGTGGCAAAATCAATGGCAACCATCTTGATTCAAGGAGAAAGCGGCACCGGCAAAGAGCTTGTGGCAAAGGCCATCCACAGTTACAGCGAGCGCCGAGACAAGCCTTTTGTGACCATCGACTGCACTGCCATACCCGAACAGATCATTGAAAGTGAGCTTTTTGGACATGAAAAAGGTGCGTTCACAGGTGCTTGGAAGGCCAAAAGAGGGCTGGTCGATGAGGCCGACGAAGGGACGCTATTCTTGGATGAAATCGGAGAGTTAAGTATGGCCATGCAGGCCAAGCTGTTGCGACTTCTCCAGGAAGGAGAGTACAAGCCGGTTGGCGGCTTAAGTACCAAGTCTGCTGATATTCGGTTTGTAGCGGCCACCAACCACGACCTCAAGGAGCGTGTCGCACAGAAACTGTTCCGGGAAGACCTCTACTATCGCCTGAATGTGATCTCTTTTCGCTTGCCTCCACTCCACGAGAGGCGAGAGGATATCCCTTTTCTGGTACATCACTTTCTTGAAGAATATGGGGCATTAAACCGCAAAGAAATGCGGGATATTGAACCAGAGGCTATGTCCATGCTGATGGCACGGGAGTGGCCTGGAAACGTTAGGCAACTCGAAAACGTCATTGAGCGTGGGGTCGTCATGTGTCAATCTGATAGAATCACGCTCACCGATCTTATGCCTGAAAGAACGGATACAAAGCCGCCACCCTATTTTGATGAAAAGATTTTTCGTCTTCCGTTCAAGAAAGCAAAAGATGCGGTGATCAAGGCGTTTCATCGGCATTACATAAATGCGATTCTCCAGCAAAACAAAGGCAACATTTCCAGGGCCGCTGAGCAGGCCGGCCTGAAGCGGCAATACCTGCATCGCATCATGAAACACGAAGAGATCGAAGCAGACGGGTTCAGGCAGGGCTGAAAGGGCCCAAGAGCCCTCTTGAACAACTTATCCCGAGCCTGTAACTCATAAGTTACACACGTCAATCCTTATAAATTTCAAAGGGTTTTTCCGTTCTCACTTCCTGATTCCTGCTTGACATGTAACCTGTTGGTTTACACATCTGTATGGTGTCTCGGGCATGGGTCCATGCTATCGATATCCAAACCCATGTCATATTAGTGAGTTACACGGAATCCGCGATGTCGGGCTGATGTGTGGTACATATTTTGCGTCATAAACGCGAAATGCTCCTTGTAACTGAAAGGGCCGACGTGAAAAGGCTTGCTGTCGAATCGATCATCATCCCCATTGAAGGCAATGTTCCACAGAAACCATCGGTTGGTCCGGAAGACCGGATCGTAGATACCATAGAGGTCATGCTCAAGAATGACCTGAAGCGGATTGCCGTAATCGATGGAAACAGCGTGGTGGGCATGATCAAACTCGAAGACGCCTTGGAAAAGCTTGGACTGAAAGGGGATCTAAGATCAAGGGGGAAGCGAAGTATTGTTGTCCACGGTAGAAAGATCATCCTGGATGAGTAGCAAGTGTCAAGAACGACATAAGAAAAATCGCATGGAGGGGGGTGTAAGGTAT
>CP070769.1:1159559-1164003 GCA_020347085.1 Desulfobacterales bacterium | reverse complement strand
TGGTTTCTGCTGGCAATACGACAATGACACACCTTCTGTTGGGCATGGAAACACGCTATATTCGGGAAGCCCCATATGTGCCGGCAGCCAGTTTCATGCCATTGGTGGGGGCATCCGATGTTGGCATCGATGTGCCGGATTGTGTTCAGGTTTGCAGTTTTCCTGCGGTAGCGAGTTATGTTGGGGGGGACATTGTCTCTGGTATACTCGGCTCTGGAGTTTTTCAGAAAGAGGAACTCACCCTTTACATGGACATTGGGACAAACGGTGAGATCGTGTTAGGAAACCGTGACTGGCTTGCGTGCGCTGCCTGTTCCATGGGACCTGCCTTTGAGGGGGGCGGTATCAAACACGGTATGCGGGCCGACCCGGGGGCGATTGAAGGATTCCACATCAATCCAGTCACCCTGGAACCTATGGTAGTTACGGTGGGAAGGAAAAGACCCCTGGGTATTTGTGGATCGGGCCTGATCAGTGTCTTGGCGGAGTTACTTTCAGCCTGTGTCATCGACCGCAGCGGCAAGTTTGTGCCAGACCTCCCTTCAGACCGTATTCGGCCCGGAAGATTCGGATATGAATATGTTCTGGCATGGGCAGAAGATTCTGGGACAGGGCATGATATCGTAATAAACGAAGTCGATATCGAAAACCTGATTCGGGCGAAAGGGGCGCTTTTTGCCGGATGTCTCACCCTCCTTGAGAGCCTGGAACTGTCATTCGATGACTTGGATCGCGTCATCATCGCCGGCGCCTTTGGACGATACATTAATCTTGAAAAGGGGAAACAGATCGGCCTCTTTCCGGATATTCCTGTCGACAAGTTTCATTTTCTGGGAAATGGGTCCTTGCTGGGGTGTCGGCTGGTGTGCCTTTCCAATGGCATGTTGCGCGAGGTGGAGAAGATTGCTAAGATGATGACCAACATTGAGCTGAGCGACAACCAGTCTTTTATGGACAAGTACATGGGAGCCCTTTTTCTTCCGCATACAGATGCCCGCTTTTTCCCTCATGTGAGTCAATACCTTGAGGCCAACTCTGAAATGATCCAAAGCGAAAGGAAGGCGCAGTAGTTCACCACGCCGATGCAAGGGAAACCGCTTCTCTTCCGCCCCCCATGCCTTTAGAGGGTATGCTGGTATCCTCGACGGAAATGGCTGGATGCCAGCATTCAGCAGTCTCCCTTACATCCTTGGCCCGATTATTAGAAAATGTTCTAGTGTCGTGTCTCAAAAGAACGTTAAAATAGTCGTTAGGCAGCTTAAAGCCTTTTTCGAACGACATTGAGCGTTTTTGGGCACGGAGTGAAGCTTTGCGCTATGAGATGGCAGCTGAGTGACGCGTTGAGAATCACAAACTGTTTGAGGGCCTTAGCCCGAGTTTAGCGCAAGGGTTGCGCCTGACGGCTTAAACAGAGGCACTTTGTGCTGTGATTCAGCGGAACGAAGCTGACGTCCCGAAAAAGCTCACGGAGTGAGGAAAACGGCTTTACGATGACTCCATGTTTTTTAAAGAAACTTCTGAGACGCGACACTAGCTCCCGCTTAAGTTATGGTTTGGGTAGAATGAAGAAATAGACTGCGATCGTCCATTTTCAAGACCTGACCCCTTATTTCACATACCATTTTGCACGCAATTAGTATTCTCCCCTCGCGAAATTGGGGGTGTCCCTTATATAGCGTCGGGTCAAATTGCCGATATAATGATTGAAGGCAGTTGCAAATGATCTTAGCCCACATACACAATTGCCCAAGGGAGTCACATGGAACATGCACCTATGCAGGAAGTAGAAAAAGCCATAAATGGACTGAAACTCTGTAAATGGTTCGAGCCGGGATTCGGATTCAGCTGTGAAGCAAAGTATGTTGGACTCGACTGCTATGTTGTGTGTCTGGAGAAAGATTCAGACGGGTGTCCCTTCTCGGTGTCTTGTGCTGATTCGTATTTCTGTATATCTCCCGCTCGTGTTTATGTCGCCAAGGAATTGAAGAAGTAGCCTATAAAATCCCAACAGCGAGATTTTAACAATGTCATTAGAAATTATCATTGCTATATGGAAAGACCTAAATGCGGACAATTACTTGGCCTGGGTTGCATTTATAATGATTGTTCTGTTCTTAATTATTCTTCTCTTCGTTGTTCTCCACAAGACTCCTCAGGAATAGTTGTCGCTGCTCTCGATTATCCCTTTCTGTGGAATAAAACGGCCTGTATGGTGCGTGTTTTCGATTAAAAGGCTTTTCGCACCGAAGACGTGGCACATGGAAACTGCAACAGAACAAGACAAGTGACACCAAAACGAGAAATATCTTCCAGCAAGGGTTTTTATTTATCTTCATTCTCATATGCCGTCACTGCCTCCTTTCTCCCTGCTTCCCACTCTTCCATACCCGCACCA
Organism: Desulfobacterales bacterium; assembly: GCA_020347085.1. Classification (GTDB taxonomy): domain Bacteria; phylum Desulfobacterota; class Desulfobacteria; order Desulfobacterales. Next base: position 1,161,608 of record CP070769.1, on the reverse strand, counting down.
AAGGTGAGGCTTCAGCGCAACTATCTGATATAGTTCACAAAACAAAAATCGACGAACTCCACGGAGCCTTCCTTTCGACAAACTACTTATTTTTTCTGAGTATTTTGTACCCAAAAATGCAGTGTTGACACACAGGCAGTCTCAGGCATGATGAGGCACCGTATTTCCCGGGATCTTTCCTTATGCCTAGCACTGAAAAACAGCTTGAACGAAGGAAACACGAGCGCTTCCAAGTCCCCACAGGCGCAGTTGTTACATTCGGGCCTCCTTATCTCAGACTAGGTCGCGTCATAAACATAGGGATAGGTGGACTTGGGTATAGTTATACGGCTGACTTAGAACTGCCAAACCCATCATCTGAATTAGACATATTCTCAGCCGCTTGGGATTTCTATTTGTACAATATCCCGTTTGTAACTATTTGGGATTTTGAAACTGACGGCATGCGTTACAGTTCCACAAAGATGAGACGAAGCGGCCTGCAATTTAGACAGTTGACGTCAGCCCAGATGTCTCGGCTCGAATATTTCATCGAGAAACACGTGACAGGTTCGATATAAAGTTAGAAGCCAGATCCACACAAAATGGTCAAAGAGCGGAGGCATGGTGACTATGGCTCCGCCTCTAGCCTAAAAGCCCTGAATCAAGCCCTTCTCATGCGACGCCGCAACGGAAAACCGGTGAGGCTTGCTCTTCAGGGCTTTTTCATGCTGGCAGCTTGACATTTTGCGGTTATTCGCGTAACTACTTGTTAGGCATGACGCTTTTCTGTCGATTCGTGTCGTGTCTCCTTTCTAAGCCCCTGGTGGGACTGCACCCGCCGGGGGCTTTTTTGTGCTCTGGCTCCTTGATTTCTCCGCTATTATGTTCATCTTGACATATATAAAGCGCCTCGAAGAAAAACCGTTCTGCATGGCCTCCCCGGTCTTCTGAAGTTTTATCCGAAAAGAGAAGTCTGGGGTCAGTGGCGAAATAGAAAATAAAAACTCTGAGAACAGAGTGACGACCTCGACCCCGGATTTCCCTTAACTCAGATAAGGCCATGGGGAAACCCCAATCTTGGCTTACTACTACGTCTACAACCACTGCCAAGACCGACCCCGTGGCCTTTAATTTTGCCCTTTCTTGGCCTATCCGTCTACCCTGCCTGAATGTGATAGAATCACCCCCCTTCTGATTGGTATTATTTCTGCGAGAAAAATAGCATTTCATGTGCAAGAAATCGGGAATGGTCTGTATGGAGTGCGCGTTCAACTTTTTGATAAAGTGCATAAAACAGTGAAGCCTCCCCGCCCTAAAGGGCGGGGGTTCTGCCCTGCGGCAGCACTGCGTGTCCGGGGAGCGAGCCGGTCAAGTCCTTTCGATGCTCATGAAATAATACTGATTTTATATTCGTATTTTTCCCGAAATGAAATACTGTTGATTTTCAAGGGGATTTATGACAAAAAAGGTTTTCAAAATTAATCAAGCATTTTACTTTTCACTTTCAAGCTGAAGCTCACCCTGTATCTTCGTCTCGCTGTTCTTGCTGCTGTGCTGATTATTTTATCGACGCCGCGATGCCACTATGGGCGTGCTAGAAGCTCAATAGCAGGCATCACTCCAGGCTGGGCGGGGTTGTCAAATGCGTGATCTAATTAGTACCTGAAAGGCCTGTCGAAAGTCTCTGATTGATATAGTTCTAAAGATGTTATGCTTCCATAGTGTGTGGGCATGGTTGTTGCGTCAAGTGTGAACTGCAACAGCGAGCGGCTTCCCTGTCCCGATTTATCGAGACGGCGCGCCGCCCCCCGTGACTTGCCCTGAACCCTGATCCACATTTTTGAGATGGGTTCTATTGTGATAGGGTTGCCTTGGATGAAAATAAATCAGACGAAGAAAGATAGTAATTGCCAAGCAGTTCATGTGAGACAAGACAATTCAGCAACCGTCGTTTGCCCGCATTGCGAAATTCGCTACACGGTGAATGCCCGGAAGGTGAGAATTCGTGGACGCACGTCCAAGTTAAGGTGTAAATGCGGGCAAAGTTTTTCCCTTTTTTTTGAATTT
>CP070769.1:1155087-1159459 GCA_020347085.1 Desulfobacterales bacterium | reverse complement strand
TACAGAGTCTAGGACCGATTCCGATCGGTATGGTTATAGGGATAGTCGGTGCCGTATTAACCCTCTTGTTGCTGGACAACAAGAATCTCCCGGCCGGGCTCCTCGTTGTCCTGGGTGGCCTTGGTGTAGGCTGGATTCTTGGTACCCATGAAGGGTTTGACAAGCTCAGAATAGGTATCTACCTTCCAAAGGTCTTGCCTTTCGGAATACCGACCAGCGTTGATTTCACCTTTGCTCTCCTTGTCCTAGTGCTCCCGCAAATCCCCATGACAGTGGGAAATGCCGTGATCGCGTATGCTGACCTGTCAGGGGAGTATTTTGGCGAGGATTCAAAGAGGGTGACTTACCGGGCTTCGTGTATCACTATGGGCTTGGCCAACCTGCTCAGCTTTCTCGTGGGCGGGATGCCTCTGTGTCACGGAGCGGGCGGGTTGGCCGCTCATTACCGGTTCGGTGCGCGAACAGCTGGGTCTAATCTCATGATCGGAGCGATTTTTGTCATGTTGGCAGTTTTTCTGGGGGTACACGCCCTTGCCGTTGTTTACCTTGTTCCAATGGCTGTGTTAGGGGTACTCTTAATCTTTGCCGGAAGCCAGCTCGCACTGACCATCATCGACATGAGGGAACGAAAGGATCTTTTCGTGGCTTTAGTCATGTTGGGCATTACCCTTGCCTCAAATCTTGCTGTTGGCTTTGTCGTAGGTTTCGCAGTAGCCTACGCCTTGAAATCCGAAAAACTGACAGTCTAGTATCAGACGGCCTTTTCGGCTCTTTGGGAGTGCGCCATTCCCCGTCTTCCCCTTGTGATCCCAACAGCGCGTTGCCTGCGAGAATCTTTTGACAGAACCCCTTCTTTTTCCTTTTGGTAGCCTCCGCGCAAAATTTGGTAAGGTGTTTTCCACCTTTAGAGTGATTGTCATAAATATGTTCCGATTTAGAAACTGACGGCATGCGTTTCGGTTCCATGAAAACAAGACGAAGCAGCATGCAATTTGGACAGTTGATACCTGTCCAGATGTCTCAGCTCCAATATTTGATTGAGAACCACACGACAGGTGAGATGAAAGCCTATCGGACAAACCGACACACCATTCTCACGAAACGGAGGCAGGGATAGAAATAACCTTGCCTTTTTCATGACATGGCCACATATTTATGCGTTGGACGGTCAGCCCAAAAGTGTAGACAACTGCTGAGACGGTCAAGAAAGTGTAGACAACAGAGGGGATTGTCAAAGACCTTTGCAAGGCGTTCAATCTTATTGTTCAAGGTCAGGAAGGGGGAATATTTTGACGGTCAAAATCTGAGTGTGACATAGAGGTTAGTGATAGAGATGTTCTGCAAAGGAGTTAGCAAAGTGTCCGAAAAAAACCCCCCACTGCCTCCACGCCACTCGCGTTCAGCACCCGGATCGCCTGGCTTCCCACTACGGCGATTTCTACTTTGCCCTTAAGAAAGTCGACATCTGCCTTCTGGCTAACACCAAACCCCAATGCTAAGGGGAGCGGGGTTACTCCCCGGCACCGGCCGAGAAATTGGTCCAATTCTGAAGAGAACGTGGTCTTGGCGCCGGTGATCCCTTTGCGGGCAACGCAGTAAAAAAAGCCTCGACCAAAGCCTGCGAGGTAAGCCAAGCGATCTGCGGTGGTGGTGGGAGAGAGAATGAAAATCGGATCAATGCCATGCGTATAGGCAGCGGCGACATATGCCTCGCCCTCCTCAGGAGGGATGTCGGGCACGATGGTGCCCTGGATTCCCGCTTCTTTGGCCTCATCAAAGAAGCGGTCTTCGCCCCGCTTGAACACGATGTTATAGTACGACATGAAAAGGAACGGAATATCGAACGTCTGATTAACTCGGTGGGCAAACTCGAAACAATCATCCACCTTCACGCCTGCGGCTAGCGCTGATTGGTTTGCCTGTAAAATTACAGGGCCATCAGCAATAGGTTCTGAAAAAGGGATTTGCAGCTCCATCAAATCTACACCAGCGGAAACGATCACCCTGACTAGCTCGAAACTTTCTTCCAAACTAGGATGACCCACAACCACATGAGCCATCATCAGGATGCCTTTTTCCTCTGTCCGTTTCCGAATGTAATCCTCAAGCACTGTATGCCTCTGCTTTCTTACCAATGAATCGTTTCCAGCTCTCATCTCCCAGCGCATCTGCAATAGTAAAGATGTCTTTATCGCCGCGCCCCGACAGGTTGACGAGTATGACATCATCGCTTGACATCTGAGAAGCCTCTCTGAATGTGCACGCCAAGGCATGGGCAGATTCCAGGGCGGGAATAATTCCTTCCTTTTTCATGGTCAGCCGGGTGGCTTCCAAAACCTCGTCGTTTGTAGCCGCTTCAAAGCGTACGCGACCCTCTTCATGATAGGCGGCCAGAATAGGCGACACGCCTATGTAATCGAGACCAGCAGCAACGCTGTGTGTTTCCCGCATTTGCCCATCGTCATCCTGTAAGAAATAGGTCTTGTATCCCTGAGCCACGCCGACGCTGGCATCTTCCGAAGCCAGACGCGATGCGTGTTTTCCGGACTTCAGGCCCTCGCCCGCTGCCTCCACACCGACCAGTTCTACCTCAGAGTCATATAGAAAGCCTTGGAATATGCCCAGAGCGTTTGACCCTCCACCCACGCAGGCATACACACGGCTAGGCAGTCGACCGACTTCGCTGAGGATCTGGGCCTTTGCTTCCTTGCCTATGATCGATTGAAAATAGGCAACCATTTCCGGGAAGGGGTGAGGGCCGCAGACTGTTCCCAGCACGTAGTGTGTGGTATCCATATTCGTGGCCCAGTCTCGCAAAGCCTCATTGATGGCATCTTTCAACGTCCGGGACCCATCTTTAACCGGAACCACGGTGGCTCCCAATTGTTCCATCCAGAAAACATTGGGCCGCTGGCGTGCTACATCGACCTCTCCCATGTAAATCATGCACTCGAACCCGAATTTCGCAGCCATCGTTGCGGTAGCCACCCCGTGTTGACCAGCCCCGGTTTCCGCGATGACTCGCCTTTTGCCCATCCTTTGAACGACGAGCCCCTGGCCCATAACATTGTTTAGCTTATGGGCGCCGGTGTGATTCAGATCTTCACGCTTTATGTAAAAGTGTGGTGCGTTAAAATGGCGTGTAAGGTTCTCAGAATATGTTAACGGCGTGGGCCGGCAGGAATAAGTGGCCATAAGACTCTGGTACATCTTCCAGAAGGAAGGGTCACGTTTGACCGCTTCAAAAGCGGCCTGTAATTCCTGAAGGGTAGCAACCAGAATCTCGGGGATGAACATGCCTCCGAAACGTCCATAGTATCCTGGCCTTTCCATAAAGACTCCTTATCTGCCTGCAGCCTGGCGGACGGTTTGGATGAACCGCGCCATCTTCTCATGATCCTTGATACCCGGTTCTTGCTCCAGGCTGCTACTGGCATCCACGGCATATGGTTTTACGGCGCCGATCGCTTCAGCCACATTCTCCGGATCGAGTCCGCCAGCTAAGATGATCGGGCCGTATTGTTTAGCCTCGAGCGCGAGATTCCAGTCAAAGGTACGGCCGGTGCCTCCCTTTTGACCCGGTATATAAGTATCCAGCAGGAAGGCATTCACAACGCTGCTGTACTCAGGGCAGTTTTTGATATCTTCCAAGCTTTGCACCCGTACTGCCTTGATAACCCGCTGCCCGAACCGACGGCAGTAACTCGCAGATTCTCCTCCATGAAACTGAACCAGGTCCAGGCGACAAAGGGCCGCTGTGGATGCCACTTTTTCAGGATCTTCGTCCACAAAGACACCTACCGTCTGCACTAGTGGCGGCAAAGCCATGATAATTTCTTGAGCCTTAGTAGGAGAAATTCGTCTAGGGCTAGAGGCAAAGACGAAGCCAACGGCATCAGCCCCCAGATCCGCCGCAGCCATCGCATCTTCGGTATTGGTTATGCCGCAGATCTTGATGCGCACAGTTTGGACGTTTTCAATCTTCAAGGCGTTCCCCTCAGCTCTCTGAGTTTCCTGCTTGGATCCTCGGCACGCATCAGGCTAGTGCCTACCAGCACCGCATCTACCCCAGCGGTTGCCAGGGACTCCAGGTCAGCGGACTGGTGAATTCCGCTTTCGCTGACTACCAGACGATCTGCAGGCACCAAAGGCCGCAGTTTCAAGGTCGTTTCTAATGTCACCTCAAAGGTCCACAGGTTGCGGTTATTGATACCAATGATTCGGGCGTCAGTCGTCAGAACCCGGGTCAGCTCATCCTTATCGTGCACTTCCACCAAACAGCGCATGCCAAGTGAAAGAGCCGTTCTCAGCAGTTTAACCAGCGAGTTCTGGTCTAACACAGCAGCTATCAACAGCAAAGCATCCGCTCCGG
>CP070769.1:1151629-1154987 GCA_020347085.1 Desulfobacterales bacterium | reverse complement strand
GGTCAACGAGCTTCGAGAAGCCCTTGGGCTGGACTGGACGCCTATGCGGCTTATTTTTCGAAGGCGAGAAAAGGGCTGAAGTGTATTTCTGGGACACAACACTAGAAGGCTTAAGCCATGGATCTATTCAATCAACCTGGAAAAGAGACCCAAGGGGCTGTCCATCCGCTGGCAGACAGAATGCGGCCCAAAACGCTTACGGATTTTGTAGGCCAGACACGTCTTCTCGGCAAGGACTGTTTACTGCGTCGGGCTATAGAGTAGGATAGACTATTTTCGGTTATTTTTTGGGGGCCGCCGGGTTCAGGTAAGACAACCCTAGCTCGTATCATGGCCAGTGAGACAAAGTCTCACTTTGAGACTTTCTCTGCTGTGCTTTCCGGAGTCAGAGAGATCAGGGCGGTTGTTGAGGAAGCCAAAGCGCAACGTAGCTACCATAAAAAAAAGACGCTCCTATTCGTTGATGAGATTCACCGGTTTAACAAGGCCCAGCAGGATGCGTTCCTCCCGCACGTAGAAAGTGGTTTGATAACGCTCATTGGCGCAACGACCGAGAATCCCTCCTTTGAGGTCATTTCACCGCTTTTGTCAAGGGCACGGGTTATGGTCCTTGAGCCATTTTCCGATGAGGAATTGTCGACCATCTTGAGACGGGCCATAAGCGACAGGGAAAACGGGCTTGGATCCCTCTCGTTGCAAGTTGAGCCGGATGCCCTGGAACATATGATTTGGGCAGCAGATGGGGACGCCCGCACAGCACTGAATAATTTAGAAGCGGCTGCATCTCTCGTTCAGGAAAAGGAGGTACCAGAAAGAAAGATCAGACGTGCCGTGGCAGAGTCTGCCCTCCAGAGAAAAGCCCTCCAGTACGACAAGGACGGTGAAGAGCATTACAATCTGATTTCGGCCTTTCACAAGAGCTTACGAGGCAGTGACCCGGATGCTGCTCTCTACTGGCTTGGCCGCATGCTAGCCGCTGGCGAGGATCCACTCTATATCGCTCGGCGGATGGTCAGGTTTGCCTCTGAAGATGTCGGAAATGCCGACCCCAGAGCACTCTCTGTGGCCGTTTCTGCCATGCAGGCCTTTCAGTTTATCGGACTACCAGAAGGGGATCTGGCCCTGGCACAGGCTGCTGTCTATCTGGCCACCGCTCCGAAAAGCAACGCCCTTTATGCAGGCTACGGCAAGGTAAAGGAAACCATTGGCCAAACCGGCACGCTTCCCGTCCCCCTTCACATTCGAAATGCACCGACCAGACTGATGAAAGAGCTGGACTATGGCAAAGACTACAAGTATGCGCATGATTTTAAAGGTGCTTACGTACCTCAGGAATACTTGCCTGAAGAGCTCAGGGACCAAGTATATTACAGGCCCACAAACAGGGGCTATGAGAAGATCATAAAAGACAGATTGATGAAGTGGCGCAAACTCAGGACATCGATGCTTCAGCGCAAGAACAAGAAAAAGCCGTAACCTCTTTATGGCATTTAATCATTCTTCATGTGTCGTTGAAAATGCGGAAAAGAATTTATACCATAGGACATGGGAACAAGGGCTTCAGTGAACTTGTAGATGTCCTCAAGGGGTATACCATTCAGACTGTTGCTGATATCCGATCGTATCCCGGATCCAAGAGAAATCCCCATTTCAATCTGGAGGCCCTTGAGGCCAGCCTCCCTCAAGCAGGTGTTACTTACGAGTGGTACAAGGGGCTGGGCGGGTATAGGAAAAAAGGGCTCGGAACAGAATCCCCGCATGTTGCTTTGAAAAGTCATGGCTTCCGGAATTACGCTGACTATATGCTAACAGAGACGTTTAAGAAAGATGTTGATAAGCTCCTGCAATTGGCTGGCAGTGGTAACACGTGCATCATGTGTGCTGAAACGCTCCCTTTCAGGTGTCACCGCTGGCTGTTGTCGGACTACCTGGTCGCCAATCAGGTCGAAGTGATACACGTCATCGATGTGGCGAAAAGCGAAAGTCACAAGCTGTCTAAATACGCAAGGATCCGTGCAGGCAATATCTTGTACGATGTTTTTGAAGGAGAACATGATGGCATTTTCGTCTGACGGATGGGGCGTGAATCGGGAGTGTTGAGACGGTCGGATCGTTTACAATCTACATGGCGGATTTGAACATTGTTATGAGGGATTGTGGAGGTTGAGCAGATGTTGGACTATGTAAAGCATCTTTGGGAGGGAATAGGCGCTGCCGTCTTTTCTAAATGGGCGGCTATTTATCCTGTGCTTTTGAAGGCAGGCTTGGTCCTGATGGGTGCCCTTCTTGTCTGGGCTGTTTTTAAGAGGGCGATGAGGCGTGTCCGAAAGAGGGCCCAGAAATATGAATTTGTGCGAATTCACGACCAGATTTTTGACCTGATTCAAAAGGCCGTTTTTTATGCTTTAATCTTTATGTGTGGCATATACTTTTTGAATCTGCTCAGGATTCCGATCCTGGAAAAGGTTTTCTATGCAGCCCTGATTATCCTTTTAGCCTTTCCAATAAAGGATTTTGCCCTGATGATACTTACCTACCTTGAGGGTAATCTCGTCAAGAAGACCGCGAGCAAAATAGACGACATTGTCTTTGATCTTCTAAATAAATTCTCAGGTATTATTATTTTTGCCATTGCCATCCTGCTTGCCCTTGATGTCTTGGGAGTCAACGTGATGCCATTTGTGGCTGGGGCTGGCGTTGCAGGCATTGCCATAGGCTTTGCAGCCAAGGATACCCTGTCGAACCTTATAGCGGGGATCTTGCTAATTATTGACCGGCCTTTTGAAATTGGTGACCGGATCGAGGTGTGGTCCTCGCCATCGGGTTCGGCTACATGGGGAGATGTGATCGATATCGGCCTCAGGGCTACCAAGATCCGGACCACAGACAACATCGTCATTGTCATTCCTAACAATGAGATCATGATGCGAGATATTATCAACTATACGACTCTTTCGAGCGATATCCGTGTTCGCATTCCTATTGGGGTTTCTTACGATACGGACATCGAAAAGGCGAAATCGGTGATACTGGAAGTGGCAAAGACAGCAGAATGGGTCTTGCAAGATCCACCGCCCAAGGTGGTGGTAAGACAATTTGGGGCCTCATCAGTGGATCTTCAACTGAGGGTGTGGATCAAGGATGCCAGAAAGAGGATCAACACCATATCCTATATGACAGATAAGGTGAAGGAAGCATTTGACAGAGAGGGGATCGAAATTCCCTATCCAAAACGAGATATAACGGTTACGCAAAAGGCCTAGGAGAGACCTTTGCAAAACATCCCCTTTTGCCCAATCTCTGCGTCAGGCTCGGATTTCAATCCTCAAAATGCTCAATGTATTCCTGTGGTTGAAAT
>CP070769.1:1145691-1151529 GCA_020347085.1 Desulfobacterales bacterium | reverse complement strand
TTGCCACCAAATTGCTACCATAATCTGAGACCTTTGCATGACTCCTTGGAACGCCCCTGCCACTCAAATCACCTCCTTTTTTTGCCTGACGGTTAGGTTCATTACATAAGCCTCCTTTTTGTTGTGGTTTCGCCTGTTCCCTTGACTTTGCCGCCCCTTATGCTTAGTTTGACATGTACGACCGTTAGCCGTTATCCTGGTTACTCCCCTTAGCCCCTGGGGCTGCGACATAGCCCAAAAGGTGTACACACCCCCACCTTCCGTTGCTATGTCCTCCAGTTCCCAGGGACGGCTTTTCGGCCATGGTGTATTTCTTGCCTTTTTCCGGAGTCCCAAGTAGTCACACCTTACCCTAACCCAAAGGGGGTTGCTCATGGAACAAGACTACGAGAAAGAACTAAATGAAATCATGGGCAGCTTCACGTGCCCCCAAGATTTCGAATGCTATAAACAAAGGTTTGAGAATATCTGCAAGGCAGAAGAGACAGGACAGGACTTACTCCTCGTGTGCCTTGAAAAAAACCCTTCCGCGTGCCCACTGTCGCTCAATTTTGGTGATAAGTACTATTGTGAATGCTCCCTTCATATCTACATCGCCAAGAAACTAAACAAATAATACCTCCCTTGTACCCATCCCTTCCCGTTGCCTGAATGTGATAGTATCACCCCTCTTCTGATTGGTATTATTACTGCGCGAAAAATAGTATTTCAAGTGCAAAAAATCGGGATTGCTCTGTATATTGTCCCGTCAAATTCCTGATTAAAATAATCTCAGTCAGCAGTTCTGCTCAAGAAGTACTATAAAATCCCAGCAGCGAGGTTTTAACAATGTCATTAGAACTTATCGTTTCTACATGGAAAAACCTAAATATTTACGATTTCTTCGCCTTGCCTGCGTTTGTAATGATTATTCTGTTCCTAATGATTCTTCTGTCCTTCGGTTTTTTGTTTTTTTTCAAAAGGCTCCTCAGTAATGGTCACCGTGAGTCTGGGGTCAGTGGCGAGAAGTTTTCTATCGAACACAAAACAGAGACTCCCGGGACATAGAAAAAAACCTGACCCCAGATTCTCCTTAAAGACATATAAGGCCATAGGTTCTCCCTATACCCCTCTTCTCAGGGACACCCAAAGGAGAACCTTATGGCCTTATTTTTGGCCTTTCTTTTTTCTTCCCAATCAGCCCTTTCTTGCAATAAAACGGCATTTATGGGGCCTGTTTTCGATTAAAACCCAGGGTTTTGGGGTTTTCTGATCGTACGCCTCAGGGCAAAAATAGAAATCCCGCGGTGTGTCAAGCCTCCAGCATCCTGTCTGAAAAAGTGAAGCCTCCCCGTCCTTCCGGGCAAGGGTTCTGCCCTGCGGCAGCACTGCGTGTCCGGGGAGCATGCCGGTCAAGTCTTTTCGATGCTCATGAAATAATACTGAAGTTCAATACGTATTTTGACCGCAAAAAAAGAGTGTTGTTTCTGAACCAGTTTGTGATAATCAAAAAAATTTATGTATTTTGACATTTCCAAAAGCCAAGATAATGGGAAGGAAGCTTGGAAAACTCAAGACCCCAGACATTTAATACTTTGGCAAGAATCTTATGATTCTGGGTTGGGCGAACCAGATACAATATGTTGTGTCTTAAGCCGGTGATTTGAATGTGTTGGGTTGACGGTTCACTGTCGTTTGACGTAAATAAGTTCTAGAGATAGGGAAAAAGCCACTCGAAACATAACCAAAATCGATGGAAGAGCCCTTATGGAAATCACAAAGGCTCCACACATTGTCTCAAGGAGGCGTTTGCTTGGGGCTTTTTTGTTTTCTGAGGTCAATAAGGAGACATCGTGATGAAGAAAAAACCAACGTATAAAGAATTGGAACAAAGGGTAAAGAAGTTAGAGAAGAAAACTATGAGGCGCAAGCAGGCAGAGGAGGCGCTGCGGGAATCGGAAGAAGAATACAGTACCTTGGTTGAAGAGTCCTTGACCGGCATTTACATCGATCAGGATGGCAAGATCATATTTGCCAACAGAAGACTTGCCGAGATTTATGGGTATTCAAGAGAGGAGTTGGCAGGCATGGAATCATGGAAACTGGTCCATCCTGAAGACAGACCCTTGACCGATGCGATAAGGACAAAGAGAGTAAAGGGACAAGAAGCGCCAGGAGAATACGAAGCAAGGGGTTTGACAAAAGACGGTGAAACCGTATGGATTCTAAGAAGAAACACTCGCATAGAGTATCAGGGAAGATCAGCTATATTGGGTAACGTTGTAAACGTCACCGAACGCAAGCGGGCGGAGGAGACGCTGCAGGAAGAGAGAAACAAACTTCAGGCCGTAGTGGGTGTCATTGAATATGGCCTGACCATCCAAGACAGAGACTATAACATCATCTACCAAAATGAGGTCTTGAGGAACACTTTTGGTGGTCTGGGAGAAAAATGCTATCGGGTTTATGAAGGCAAGGATAAGATTTGCGACGGATGTCCTGTGCAGATGGCATGGGCAGATGGTAAGTCCCATACCTCTGAGAGAAAGGTGGTGATGCCATCGGGAGAGATTGCCTTCTGGGCAAATACAGCGAACCCCATAAGAGATGCCAGCGGAGACATTGTAGCGTGTCTCGAGATCGCCAGGAACATTACCGAACGCAAGCGGGCGGAGGAGTCGCTTGTTGGAGCCAAGGAGCATTGGGAGAATACATTTGACGCGATAACCGACATGGTTATGCAACTAGATAATGAACACCGAATTGTTCGTACAAATAGGTCCACATCTGAGGCTTTCAACACAACCGAGGAACGCTTGGTGGGCAAGAAGTGCTACGAGGTAGTCCACGGGCAAAGCCAACCGGTAGAGAAATGTCCCCTGAATAATACAACGCAGACCAGAAAACCCAGCAGCAGAGAAGTAACAGTGCCCCGTATAGGTCGAACCTGTATATGCTCCACGTCTCCGATAGTGGATCATGAAGGGAACCTGACAGGGTATACCCATAGCCTCAAGGATATTACGGAGTCGAAGCGTCTTGAAGCCCAACTCCTCCAAGCCCAGAAGATGGAAGCCATCGGCACTCTGGCCGGTGGTATTGCCCATGATTTTAACAATCTGCTCATGGGTGTGCAGGGAAATGTCTCTTTGATGCTTATGGATATGGATACCACCCACCCCTACTATGAACGGTTAAGAAACGTTGAAAGGCAGATTCAAAGCGGGGCTAGACTAACCTCACACCTGCTTGGATATGCAAGGAAGGGCCGATATGACGTCAAGCCCCTTGACTTGAACCAACTAGTCGAAGACGTCTCTGGGACCTTTGGCAGGACTAGAAAGGAGATTACGATTTACCGAGAGTTTTCTAAAGACTTGTGTGCAATAGAGGTGGACCCCGGGCAGATAGAGCAGGTGCTTTTCAATCTGTTTGTCAATGCCGCAGATGCCATGCCCGGTGGTGGGAACCTGATCTTGAAGACCATGAATGTCACCCACAAGGATATGAAGGGCAAGCTCTATGATCCAAAGCCCGGGAACTACGTTTTGTTGACGGTGACCGACACAGGCACGGGCATATACAAAAAGGATATGGAGCGCATCTTTGATCCCTTCTTTACGACAAAGGAAAGGGACCGTGGCACCGGGCTCGGCTTGGCTTCTGCCTACGGCATCATCAAGGCCCATGGCGGATATATTGATGTTGCTTCCAAGAGGGGGCACGAAACCACTTTCAGTATTTATCTGCCTACATCAAGAAAAAAGGCCCCGAAAGTTGTTAAAGCTGCCAAGGGAGTCCTTAGAGGAACCGAAACGGTGCTCCTTGTGGATGATGAAGAAGTCGTCCTGGGAGTCGGCCAAGAGGTGTTGGAATCCATGGGTTACCGAGTACTCACGGCAAGAGACGGAAAAGAGGCGATCAAGGTTTATAAGAAAAACCGGGATAACATAGACATTGTTCTTCTGGATATCGTGATGCCTAATATGGGTGGTAGTGAAGCATATGACCGCATAAAGGAGATAAGGCCAAATGTAAAAGTGTTGCTTCTGAGTGGCTTCAGTATTGATGGTGAAGCTATCGAAATTTTGGAACGAGGCTGTAACGGTTTTATTCAGAAACCCTTCACCATGAAAGAGCTCTCTGGGAGAATAAGGGAGATTCTGGACAAGGAATAGGATTTGTTGGAAGTCAGCGTTTGATGCAACGAAACCCCATATGTTGTATGGCCGGGACGTAAGCAAAAATCAAAGGTTTTCTATTTATCTCGAATCAGCCCAGATTGAACATAATGCCATACAATGCCTACTTGTGTTTAGCACAAAAATCTTATGATAGGGTTCTGCAATCTTCAATATGACCTCAGTAATGAGGGGATACACACGCCGTTTTTTCGGAACAGCTTAACCTACGACCCGTAGGCCGACATGGTGTTGAATCAGGGTCTTTGTATAAAAAAGAGTCTGTTCAATATATAATGTTAGCACCTATTACGAACAAGGACAAAAGATACGATGAAATACAGAACCATGGTCATAATGAGTGCGACCGTACTTTTTTTCGGATGTGCCACCCCAGATAGGGAGACTCGCCCACATACTCCTGCACGTATCCATACTCTTGAAAAAGAGAAAATAGTGCAAAAACCATTGAATGCCGATGCCTATTTCAGCCGTGGCGTTGTATCCTATGATTCAGGCCAGTATGAGCGTGCTATCGAAGACTTCGACCAAGCCACCACACTCAACCCGAAAAATGCGAAAGCCTACTTAAACCGGGGCAACGCTTACGCTGCTTTAGGCGAGTATAAGTGTGCTATCGAAGACTTCGACCAGACTATCAGACTCGATCCGAAAAATGCGGAAGCCTACAACAACCGGGGGGCTGCCTACGGAAAGTTGGGCCAGTGTCTACGTGAATTTGAGGACTATGGCCAGGCCATCACACTCAACCCGAAATATGCGAAAGCCTACTACAAGCGCGGTGTTGCTTACAGAGAGTTGGAGCAGTGGTGGGCAGCTATCGATGACTTCCACCAAGCTATTAGATACGACCCGAAAAATGCGAAAGCGTACTACAACCGCGGCGTTGCCTACGGAAAGTTGGGCCAGCACGAGCAAGCCATCTCTGATTACACCAACGCCATAGAGTTAGATCCGAAGTATGCTGACGCCTACAACAATCGGGCAATAAAATATTTGATTACGAAAAAATATGATGATGCTTGGAATGATGTGAAAAAGGCGCAATACTTAGGGTTCCAAATACATCCAGAAGTTCTCAAAGCCCTTCATGAAGCCTCGCCTAAAGCAAGATAAACAGTGGGAGCGTTTTCCGCTTAGGCTTGCTACCTGCCGTGGCAGGGCACGGTGTTGCATCGAGGTTTTTCTTGGGTTTGATCCAGGGACGGCCGGCGGCGACCGTCGGGAGCACCGCTACCAACACGCCGGCCCACGTCCCCCAGGGGGGCACCTTCGTCAAACCGCCGCGCAACCAGGGCCGGATCGTCCGGGGCAGCGCCACGGTCTTCATCAACCGCAAGCCGGCGGCCCGCGCCGGCGACAAGGCCCTGACCTGCAACGACCCGGTCGACCTGCCGGTGGGCACGGTGGTGGCCCGGAGCAAGGTCCTGATCGGAGGCTGAGATGGAAAACGCACGACCGGAGCACGACTTCCTGGGCCGCGGCTGGTCTTTTCCGCTGCATCCGGTAGCGGGGCGCCTGACCTGGGTCGGCGGCGAGGAGAAGATCCGCCAGAGCCTGTGGCTGATCCTGGCGACCGCCCCCGGCGAGCGGGCGATGCGGCCCGAGTTCGGCTGCGCCATCCACGACCTGGTCTTCGAGCCCAACACCGCCGGCC
>CP070769.1:1138365-1145591 GCA_020347085.1 Desulfobacterales bacterium | reverse complement strand
GCCTCCTTGGGGAGAGTTTGTTTTGATAGCGGATTTGGGGTTTAGGCTGCGGCATCTCATAATCAGAATCCCTTTCAGCACTCCGCCCGCCTCCATACCTTGTACTTCCCCCAGACGACTGACGGAAACCACCATGGCCTTCATCAATGAACGTGATAGCCACGGATTCGAAGCCTTTGTCGTTGGTGCGCCATTCAAGTGTGTAGTTCACACCCCGAAGGATGTCTCTGATGATTTGCTCGATAGTCTCGTTTTCATAAGATCTTGTGAGGCGCTTGTTCTCCGGAGGCTTGTTAGTAAACACACTTATCCCTGTGACCTGCGATAACTGCTTCAACGCGTCTGCAACAGGAAGGTCATTGAAACGGAAAGACCACGAATCAGCAGTCGCCTCAGGTGTGTGTGAAACACTGAGAACAACGGTCGCTAAACATAAGATTAACAGGCTTATACAAAAGCTGGCGCTTCGTCTTTTGTAAAGCACGCACAAAGAGGCCAGAGGGCCTATGATCGACTGGCACCTCAATTCATTCGGCTTTTTTTTCATCTCGAATTTACCTAAGTCCTTCTGGTATCGGAAAAGACCAAAGTCCTGAAGACGTCAGTTGTGAAAAAGACTGGAAAGATTTCCTGGCCTTCTTCGTTTCCACTTTCCCGATGCGTGAAAAAGAGGGAGGGGGATTTGGTGTCCCCCCTCAAAGGGGTCTGAACAGGGACATTTTCTAATCCTTTTTCCCGTAGACCCCGTTGAACCTAATCTGTCGTGATTTCGTATTTGGTCGCAGTATATGAAATCTGCCTGTTAGTGCTCTTTCCTTTTCGGCTGCTTCATCCCTTAACCGTTCGTTAACGCATAACTCTTTACTGCAATTGTCCTGCGGTCCTTTCTTCCTTTTCCTACCAGGCCAGTGACCTCTATGTCTTTTCGTAGTAATTTTAAAAGTTCTTGTCCCTTTGAATCCGGCTCAATCACAAATTCGTTCTCAGTTAGCGTTGAAACAGCAACCGCAAGGACGTTCCCCTCCTCATCCCAGTCGGCAGGAACGAGAATACCCCTGATGGTCGTGACGCTGTGATGCACTCCACCCTTCTTCACGGCCTTTTGGGCTTCGTTCGTCATCACTTTCTTAATCTTCCGTTTTGTCACGTGTTGGTTTCCGCTCAATGTTCCGATTGCCAAAGACTCAACAGCAGCACTGGGGCGTATACATTGTACCGAAAGATAAGCAGTATCTATGCCAGGGTCGTAACCCATTGATATGTAACAAATTGACAGTCTGAGCGCGGAGCAACCGTCGGAACCATTTGTTCCGATCCTATTGTACAAATGGTGTTCCCTGCCCCATGTGAACCCCTTGATGCGTTACAACGATTTGAAATAATGGGACATTTTTTTGTCAGAACTCTGAATTCCGGTATTCTTAAGAACTGGAACTCTCGGTTCTTTTTTTATTGAACATTGTCCACTTCTATTCCAAAATGGATGTCACGTGGCCAGCAGTTTTCGAACATGGCCAAACAATAAGATGGCTAAATCGAGTTGATACCAAAGCAGAGGGACACATGAAATCAATTCTAGTGTGTTCGAAGAATCGGCAGGGGTATGAGGTGATTCGGACGAGCATGGGCCCCGAATGCAGCGTAGAGGTGGCCTCCAACAAGGATACCTGTTTGGAGAAGTTTCGGAAAAAACGGTATGAGTTCTTGTTTATCGATGTGGAGCTTCTTCGGGAGTCAGGGTCTCAGAGCAACTATAAGACTGCGCTGCAGCCATTTTGGCAGACCTATCCCAGCATTCATATCGTAGTAATGTCATCTCAAGAAATGAGCAGAGAAGCAGTCAGGGCTGTTAAGGCTGGGGCGAGCGATTACCTTACCTATCCGATCAGCCGTGAAGAGGTACAATTGGTCACCGAAGACCTGTATGAGTCAGAGATTATGGAGTCCGAGCTGGACTATCTTCGGGACAGATTCTGGCAGGACGATTCACTCGACATTGTGCGAACGACGAGTCCCTTGATGCAAGGAGTATTTCAGAAAGTCCGATCTGTTGCCCCAACCAAAAGTACGGTCCTGCTTATCGGTGAAACAGGAACCGGCAAGGGCTTATTGGCTCAACTGATTCATCGACACAGCAATCGAAAGGACGGCCCCTTCATCAGCGTTCATTGCGGGGCGATTCCGGATACTCTATTGGAGAGTGAACTGTTTGGGCACGAGAAAGGGGCATTCACGGGGGCCTCTCGGAGAAAGCTTGGAAAGTTCGAGATCGCCCAAAGTGGGACAATTTTTTTGGATGAGGTTGGAACCATCTCGTCCTCTGCCCAGATCAAGCTCCTGGAGATATTGCAGGATGGGACTTTTCATCGGGTTGGCGGAGAAACAACCATCCAGGCAAATGTGCGCGTCATTGCTGCTACCAATACAGATTTGCAGAAAATGTGCGATGAAGGGAGTTTTAGAAGGGATCTCTATTATCGGCTCAACGTGTTTCCGATTGAGATACCGCCACTGAGAGAACGAGCAAGTGATATTCCACACATTATTGAAGTCATCCTTAAGAAGTTAAGGAAGTCTCACCTAAAAGACATCCACGACATTCATCCGGACGTGGCAGAAGCTTTCAAATTATACTCTTGGCCAGGCAACATCCGAGAACTTGAGAACCTTATGGAGCGTGCTTATATATTGGAGACGTCTTCGGTGTTGACGGATCAAGGGTTTCCTAATGAACTCTTCGCAGACAGAAATTTGCAGTTACAAATCAAGCCCGACATCTCGATGACCCTTGCTGAGGCTCGGCGCAAAGGTTTGGAAGAATTCGAAAAGGGCTACCTGGAAAAGCTGTTAACCCATAACAGAGGCAGAATAAATGAATCTGCTAAGGCTGCAGGGGTCAGCACGCGTCAGTTACACAAATTGTTGACCAAGTACGGCATAAAGAAGGAAGCGTACAAAACACCACCTGCCTGAACGAAGCATATCAGCACTTTGAGTTCCGATCGTTGAAAAAGACCGGAACTTCAAGATCCTCTTTCTGTATTCCTTATCATTTCAATTTGTTAAGGGTCCTAAGAAGCTTGAGCCTATGCCTTCACCACGGAAACACGTGCATTTGTCGGAACTTGCAGTTCCGATTGTGTAAGCAACAGCCACCCAAAATCCCTTTATAATCAATTTGTTAGGCATTAGGCATACGCCTTGCTATGTATTAGAGGGTTCTGAATACATGAGCCCGTTGTCCTAAAGATAGACAACGGAGTGGAGGGCTGAGATGAACAGAAGAAGAGGCAAGAAACGGACAATTACCGGGGTTGTCATTCCGGACGACTGGGATAAACACGACAACGTTATCCGTGTGGCCATCAAGACCTCAGATTATGACGAGTATGTTGTTGAATACAACAGACAAGGTAAGCAGCTGTTATCCATGATCGATCGGAGAGTGCGTGTCAGAGGGGCGGTAAGGGAGCGCCTAAATGGCGACCTGACTATCAGTGTAGATAACTACAAAGTAATTGAGGAAGCAGGGAGAGACCGACATGTCACGGGCGACTACGCTGACTGAAGAGAAAAGAAAATATTTCAAAAACGTCCTCACTCAAACGTTGAATGCGGTTTTGTCAGAAAAGAGACAGGATACCCTCAGCATTGCTTACTTAAAGGATGAGTCTGGTGACTTCACGGATCGCGCTTCTCTTGACATCGATAATACCCTTAATCTCCGGATCAGAGAACGGGAGGGCAGATTAATCCATAAGATCAAGGATGCTTTAATCCGGCTTGAGAATGGAACATTTGGCATCTGTGAAGAATGTGGCTCAGAAATTCCAGAGAAGAGACTGCAAGTGCGCCCTATTGCCAGGTTATGCATCAGATGCAAGGAAAAGGAAGAAATAGCAGAAGAAATAGGTGCGCGGTGGTCCGCCTAAGGAACACAACAGCAGTTTGATTTGAGTTATTTGTCTGCAGTTTTCTGAATGTGCCAATTCTCTTCCTCCTGTTAATCGGTGAACTAGCGGTTCAACAAAGTGAAGATCAAAAGTTGGGTACCCATGGACCGGATCCCTGTTGGGTATGGTTGCGCGGGATTTTTTCAGGATGTCCAGCGAGCATGCTAATGTCTTCTAAGCTTGCCCAAAAAGAACTCGAAGAAACGTCGAAAACATTAGAAACTGAGGCCGTGGAGCGTAAATGGGTGCAGGAAGAGCTGAGTGTGGTCTATGACGCGCTCAACTCATCAGTCAGCGGTGTGATCATAACGAATCTTGAGGGGGACATCACATACGTCAATTCTGCGTTTTTGAAAATATTCGAATATGAAGATAAACGCGAGGTGCTGAACAAGAACGCCGCAATGCTGTTTGCAACGGATGAAGTCAGAAAATTTTCCGACGTTCAGGCAATCATCGACGAGACAAGGGGGGAGACAGAAGAGTTTGAAGTGCACAGGAAGGATGGAACAACTTTGCCTGTTGAGGTTTCGTCATCGAACGTGACTGATCATAAAGGCAGAATTGTTGGAAGAATGGCTTCATTTGTGGATATCACAGGGCGTAAGAAGGCCCAGTCCGCACTTCGGCAGAGCGAGGAGAGGTACAGACGGATAACCGATGCCATCACCGATTATATTTATACCGTGCGCGTGCAAGATGGGCAACCCGTGGAAACAATTCACAGGCCCACCTGCATAGCCGTTACAGGTCACTCTGCCGAAGCGTTTAAGGTCAACCCATTCTTGTGGATAGATATGGTGCACGAGGCGGATCGTAACGCAGTACAACAGCACGCAGACCGATTGCTATCCGGTGCAAAGGTAGAGCCGATAGAGCACCGGATAGTGCGGAAAGATGGCGCCGTCCGCTGGGTGAGGAATACAGGCGTCCCATACTGTGATTCCGAAAGGAGGCTGATGTCTTACGACGGGCTAGTACAAGACATCACTGAGCGTAAACTGGCTGAGCTTGCATTACGGGACAGTGAGAGGAAATACAGCACGCTTGTCGAGAACTCTCTGACGGGCATATATATCGACCAGGATGGAAAGATTACTTTTGCCAATAGCAGGTTTGCGAGCATATACGGGTACTCAAGGGAAGAACTCCTGGGCATGGAATCATGGAAGTTGGTCCATCCTGAGGACCGGGCATGGACTAACGAAAATAGGGCCAGGAGGTTGAGGGGAGAGGAGGTACCACCGGAATATGAAGCAAGGGGGTTGACGAAGGACGGGAAAACGATATGGATCTACCGTCGAAACTCCGTCATACACTTTGATGGACGACCTGCCATTTTGGGTAATATTGTAAATGTCACAGAACAAAAGCGGGCCGAGGAGGAGCTCCGAAAAATCAATCAGGAGCTTAAGAATTTTGTGCACGTTGTTTCCCATGACCTCAAAACGCCCATAATTTCCATTGAGGGCTTTGCTTCTCGCCTTCTTAAGAATTTCGAAGAAGCGCTTGGTGAAAGGGGCCGGGGTTACGTTACGCAAATCAATGCGAGCGCTCGACGAATGGAGATGTTTGTTTCTGACCTTCTAGCAGTGTCTACCGTTGGTCGCTCAGTCTCCGACTTCGAAGACGTGTCTTGTCTGGAAATAGTTGAAAACGTGCTAGCCGACCTACAAGACAGGTTCAGGGAAAGAAGAATAAAAGTAGTTTTGAGAGACAGCCTTCCCGTCATTCACTGTGATGCACACCGGATCTATCAGGTTTTTGAAAATCTTCTTGTGAATGCCATGAACTTTTTGGGGGATACCAATGACCCCAAAATTGAGGTGGGATACGAAGACAGAGGAGAACTCCATCAGTTTTTTGTCCGCGATAACGGTGTCGGTATCGATCCAAGAGACCACCGACGGATATTCGATATGTTCTATCGCACACCGGAGTCAGCAAAGGTTGAGGGAACAGGTCTGGGGCTTGCCATTGTTGAGAAGGCAATAAAGAGCCATGGGGGAAAGGTATGGGTGGAGTCTGAGAGAGGAAAAGGTGCAACCTTTTACTTTGCCCTCCCGAAGGACCCAACACCTGGGTAGACTGTGCGATTCATACTGGTAGAGTTTTTCGAGGTCAACCATCTCCTACCTCAGGATAACAAGAAATTATCTCTAAAATAGCCAAATCCGAGATACTGCCATACTATGTCTGAAAATTAGAGGCCGAAAAACTTACTATAAGGTAAAGTGCAGCTCATGGGGGTCAGTCCAGTTATCTCTAATCCTACTGCCTCTCATTTGCCAACGAACTTCAAAATAGCCCTAAACAGGGAGGCACTGTGGCTGATCTGTATGTAAGCTTCTTCCTTTTTTATCAGCCGATTCTCGGCCTCCATCTTGTATCCAAGCTTTAAGGACCGATTCGCAATCCGTGCTATTTCCTTGGCCAATTCCTCCTCGGAAGCGATAGTTATTGGGTATATTTTTATCTTGTCGAGATTATCCAGTATCTCATCGTTTACGATTCCATCAACGGCGAGGTGGTGTTCTTGATTAAACGAACGATAAAGTGTGTTATGTAGGGGCTGAGATAGATCGCCAACATAATGAGCGCAAAACGCAAGATGGTACTCCGCGTATCTACCTTGTTGCGTGTCTGCTATATAGTCCCTTAGTGGCGCGACAATTGCTCCATACAAGTGGCCCTTCTCATCGATTTGATTATACAGGCCCACCTGACTCAAGACCGTTTGCGGGGTTACGACCGTGCCCCGTGCCTGGTTACAATAATGATTATGTGCCTCAATCTCCCCAGCTTTTATTTTGGCCATATCGGCACCGGTGGCGTTAAACCATTTGTAATACCCGGCTGCTTTGGCAATGGCAATGTGGGTCTCATCGTACCAAGCCGATGCATAATTTGGGCATGTGGAAATGATCAATGCTACCAATACCAGGCATCGGTGAAACCTGAGCTTTGTCATCTTGCACTCCTTTGCTTCCCAGATGTATGCCAACACCTTGACGAACCTTATAATTTCAGTTAGATATCTTCAATAAAATTCTTGTATTAGCTGGCATCAATAATGGGAAGTACGTTTTAATAATCTTTCCCTTCAAACATTAGAGATAATGTAAAGTAATCCAGAGTTGGTACACACCCTGAAAAATCCCCTTTTTCGTTGCCAATATGATTTCGATATGGTTTTCATATCTTGACATTTCCTGAAGTAGAGATAACAGGAAGTTATAGGGGAAGACTGATCTCCACGTCTTAAAGCAGGAG
>CP070769.1:1134947-1138265 GCA_020347085.1 Desulfobacterales bacterium | reverse complement strand
TTAGAATCGGATCGCCTGTATGCTCACGCGGACGCGTTTCACATCCCCAAACTGATGGGACTGTGACCACAACCGTCACGGTGGCCTTAATATTGTTTATAGATCCGTAAAGAAATAAGCATTTACAGCCCATCCAAGACAGATGGCTGGGCTGGTTGAGGGGGTGAAAGGATGGAGAAGAAAGTGCTCAATGCAATGAAAAAGGCTGGAAAACCGGTCAGGCCCGGGGATGTGGCAAAGATGATAGGCGCAGACAGCAAAGAGGTTTCAAAGGTCATAAGTGAATTAAAGAAAAAGGGAAAGGTCATATCTCCAAAGAGGTGCTATTACGCTCTCGGCAAATGATGGCTTCGGTGGTGCTGCTCGCGGCCACCGATATGGAAATGTTGGACATCTATATCCATTGGATTGACTGCCGTTACAGGTTTATTATTCGGATGATTCCGGAGAGCCCCTGACTTGATGCTAACGCCTCCGTGACTATGAACCCCTACTGTAAACTACGTCCTGATTTCGCGGTAGAGGTTTTGCAGCTCGGTGTAGATAATGTAAGGTGTCGTTAAAACCCATCCAAATATCCTGTCCATTTCTGTCCACTTAGTGAGGCCTTGTCTGTGCCGTTTGGCACGCTTTGTGTATACAAAACGATAACATAGGCAAAAATGGGGCTTGTTCAGGTGGATGGGCGAGTCTCAGATGTGGATGTTTTTGAAGCATCCTCATCCGTAGAGTGAGAAATGGAAGCGTGAAGGAGGTGCCAAATGTGTAAGAAACTTGTGATCTGGGCCATGTTTGCCATCCTTCTTCTTGGAGCCACTATTGCAAACAGCGGTGAGATACGTCTGAAAGATGGCAGGTTTATAGAGATAGAACGGTGCTGGGAAAAAGATGGCCAGGTCATCTTCAAGCTTCAAGCCGATGGGAGGCTCTTTAGTCTAAACAAAGAGCTTGTAGAGGAAGTCGTTGGACAAAAGAACGATCAATCGGCAAAACAGCCTGCGCGTTGAAACGGTCACGATAAACTACTTACTTGCAGCGCAGGTCGGGTCCGCCAGCAATATGGACGCCAGCAGCAGTACATACAATATGAGAAAGACTGCTGCTTTTGACATCCTTTTCACATCGCAATTTTGGAAAGCCAGTAACAAGGGCAAGCTACTTCAGTTTAAAAGCGATCAAGCACCCCATATGTTGTCGACTTATGGAAGCATGCCTCTGGAAGAATTCTATCATCCCGCCACGTGAGAAGTCATTATTAAAGTCCAGAATAACGGACGGGTATTTACGTTATTATTGCGTTTTTCCAGCCCTCATTTTTGCCGATCAATCGTCTGAATATTTGAAACAGATCGGACTGTCATATTTTTGACAAGCTTGTCATTCGCACATGGAAAAACCAGGCACATCGTTCGCAGAAATCACCCACATTTTTGGATAACATTCTCACCCCTCCAGACCGAATCGCGTGCTATCTGCCTGTGACAGACAAACACAGTCTTTGGAGGTTAATCTGACGGTACGTGAAGGAGAATCCTAGGCTTTCTGGTCGGCTTCAAGGAGGCTTTTCAGCCGATCTCCCTCAATGTTCTCTTCTTTTAAGACAAGAGCCGCCCCTTTATCCAAGACCGTCCTGCGCATAGTAAGGATCTCCCGGGCTACGTCATATTGAGAATCCAGGATAGCCTTAATTTCCCGATCAATAATCTGTGACGTTTGCTCGCTGTAGTCTTTTGTTGAAGTCAGGCCCATGTCAGGGAATCGTTTTTGCCGGTCTTTCTCAAAATAGATATGACCTAATTCAGCGCTCATGCCATATTCTTTGACCATGCTCCGTGCGATGTCTGTGGCTCTGGAGAGGTCATTATGGGCTCCTGTGGAAACATCCTGAAATTTGATCTCTTCGGCAGCTCGTCCCCCCAGTGCTACAGCGATCTTATTTAAGAGCTCGCTTCTTGCCATCAAGAAGCGGTCTTCGGTGGGAACCTGCAGGGTATAGCCTAAAGCGGCAACGCCTCGGGGCACAATTGAGATTTTTCGAACGGGATCGGTGCCTGGCAGAGAAAGGGCTACCAGGGCATGACCCACCTCGTGATAGGCTACAATCTCCCTTTCTCTCTCGTTAATGAGGCGATTCTTCTTTTCGAGCCCTGCGATTAATCGCTCAACAGCTTCCTGAAACTCGACCATTCCCACCTTATTCTTGTTATGGCGCACAGCCAAAAGGGCGGCCTCATTCACCAGGTTGGCCAAGTCGGCTCCGACAAAGCCCGGGGTCATGCCGGCGATCGTGTCCATGTCTGCATCTTTGTCCATGGTGATCCCCTTGGCGTGGACCCTTAGAATCTCTGCCCGTCCTTTTTTGTCGGGTCGATCGACCAAGATGTGGCGATCAAAACGACCTGGTCTCAGAAGGGCGGAATCCAGTATCTCGGGCCGGTTGGTGGCTGCCATGAGGATCACCCCTATCGTGGGGTCAAACCCATCCATTTCCACCAAGAGCTGGTTCAATGTCTGTTCTCTCTCGTCGTGGCCCCCAGTGATGCCTATGCCTCGTGCTTTGCCGAGGGCGTCCAGCTCGTCAACAAAGATGATGCAAGGAGCCTTCGTCTTAGCCTGGGCAAAGAGGTCACGAACCCGGGCTGCACCCATACCCACAAACAACTCGACAAACTCAGAACCGCTCATGCTAAAAAAGGGAACCCCGCTTTCCCCGGCAACGGCCCTGGCCAGTAGCGTCTTCCCTGTACCTGGAGGGCCTACCAGCAGGATCCCTTTGGGGAGCTTTCCCCCCAGCCTGGTAAACTTTTCCGGTGACTTTAGGAATTCTATGACTTCAACAAGTTCCTCTTTGGCCTCATCCACGCCAGCCGCATCATCAAAGGTCACCCCCACCTCGTCTTCCATGTATACCTTTGCCTTCTTCCGACCCAGGGTCAAGAAACTACCTTGTTGGGCAGCAAACCGACGCATCAGGAAATACCAGATGCCAACAAAAAGAAGCACAGGAAAAACCCAAGAAGCCAGATTTCTGAAAAAGTTGCTTTCGATCACTCCCTTGAAGGTTACGTTGTGTCTTTCCAGAAGTTGGGATAGATCGGAATCCACACGGACCGTTGTGAACGCGGTTTCCCGCTCCTGACCGTTGTCTATGACCTTCATCTTACCCTGGATGCGATCTTGCGTAATGGCTACTTCCACGATCCTTCCGGCCACGAGGGCCTTGACAAACTCGCTATAAGGGATGTGTTTGACCGCAAACATCTGAACGATCAAGTTGTGGAGGATGAGGACGATCCACACAGCGATTAGCACATACCA
>CP070769.1:1132152-1134847 GCA_020347085.1 Desulfobacterales bacterium | reverse complement strand
TGGCCGGCTTAACCAGCTCCATGGCAATGTCTTCAAAGGGATGCCAGAACAACAGATCGACTGTGACATCGGTGATTTCCCCCTGCATCACCATCTGGTCAGAGGGGATGACCATCCCAAAATGAGCCGAAGCCGGTTGTGCTGTGACGATGGCCAGTACGAACAATAGAACCAAAAACATACCTTTCTTCATGATAACCCCCTTTTTCCGAAAATGGCTTTCCACCCTAAAAAAAGCCACGAAGATTCCTCACCTACTAGTGATATGAACCTCCGTGGCTCTATTGTTAGGGCTTTAGCTTTTAACTTTTAACAGTTATCTAGATAAACGATGAGGAACTTCAGTCCCTCATTTTCATGAACCCAAGCTGCTTTAGCCTCTGCGCGATTATCACGGGCCGGGTCTTAACTGAACATACGCGCAAATGGCTCATTGCTTTTTTCCATGCGGCCCGCTGTTGTTGTGTCTGTGGTCGTATCTGCCGTGCCTGTGCACGTGAACATGCGTGTGAGGAATGGCCTCCTCGTCCAGAGAGATCTTTCCATACGACATATACGTGATGAAGTCGGTTGTCTTCATAAGAAAGTCGATATTGTGGGAAACAAGAATGTAGGAAAGGTCAAGGCCTTGCAAAATTTCAACAAGTCTCTTTTCCGTTGGCTCATCCAGCCCTGTCGTTGGCTCATCCAAAAGCAATATCTCTGGCTCCATCGCCATAACCGTAGCAAGGGAAACAAGCCTCTTTTCTCCACCCGAGAGCTTGTAGGTTATCCTATCCTCAAAACCGGCCAGTCCTAAAGACTGCAATGTCCTCAGGGCAATGGTCTTGGCCTCCTCCTGTGATTTACCCAGATTCAATGGGCCAAAAGCAACATCCTCCAAGACCGTAGGGCTAAAGAGCTGGTCATCAGCATCCTGAAAAAGGAGGCCGATTCTCTGACGAACTTCCCTAAAGTCTTGCCGCTCGTTGATGGGTCTACCAAAAATATCCATTCTCCCAGAAGACCGTTTTAGTAGTCCCATGATAACGTGAAATAGGGTTGTTTTCCCGCTCCCATTGGGTCCCATTAGGCCCATTCTGTCTCCCCCGTAAAATGACAAGTTGAGCTCATCAAGGACTGGAGCTCTGCCCGGATAGCTAAAGGAGACGTCCTGAAGATCGACAATTAAACCATTCTTATCCATTCCAATACCCCCATTGTCACAACAATGGCCAGCATCACGACGAGGGAGATCACGTCGGCGGTTTTCATCGAAAATTGCCTCAGACTGTAAAGCTTTCCCCTGAAACCCCGACACAGCATCGCATTGTGAACCCGTTGTGCCCGGTCAGAGCTTCTGACTACAAGCATCCCCACCAAGTAGGCAAATGTCTTATACGTATGCACATTGGTTCTGGGGCGGAAACCTCGGACCTTCATAGCATTCACCGACCGGAGATACTCCCGGTATATCACATGAATGTACCGATAAGTGAAGAAAAAGAGGTGAACGATCTTTTGGGGAACTCTCAGTTCATGCATGGCATGGCCCAAAGTCAGGATGGAGGTCGAGGCAACCAGTGCGATCAATACGAGCATGATAGCATTCGATTTAATGCTGATCCGAGTGGCGTATAACAGCCCTTCATGCGAGCCCACCAGCGGACCGATTGAAAAGAAGGGCTCCCCCTTAAGTGTGAACGGAAGAAAAATCCAAAGAAAAAGGACGAAGGCATTTACGGGAATAAGACGACGTACCAGTTGTCTCATCGGCACCCTGGCCAACAACATGATGCACAGGCCCACAGCTAAACCCAGCAACAAAACCTCGAATCGGTTCGAGACGGCCACGACAACAGAAAAAAGCAATACAGCTACAATCTTGACGCGCGGGTCAAGCCGCTGAACGAACGATTCACCACTTTCAAACTCTGCTCCAATCATATGGTTCTACTTGAGCCGATTATAGACGCCTTTACTTCCTTTTTCCGCGGGCTGCAAAATACAAAGCCACGCCCACAAGCCCGAGGATATAGCCTATGCCGCCTATCACCTCGCTTATTCCAGGCCCGCGATCCAGGGAATCCGCCAGCATATTCACGATCGGTGTCAGCTTCTTGTCTAAAGACTTATCGATGAGTTCTTGAATCTCTCGACGGCTCAGACCCGTGGATGTTGGGACTTGCACCTCGGCCGTTCCTTTGATGTCCGTCACAGGAGCAGCCTCCGGTGTGGCAGTTTCAACATCGATCTCAGGAGCACTGGTCTCGGTGCTCTCTAGTACACCCGTGATCTCCTCGGCCGGTATCGTCCATTCTGCCAGATGACCCATTGAGGCCTTAAGTGCAACTTTCAGGGCCGTCCTTTGCGGGACCTTGAAGGAAAACTCTCCGTTTTCATTGGTCTTACCCTCAAGAAGCTGGTTCCCATCCATGTCGTAAACGACAACCGTGGAGTCCTTGGGGCGCTTGCCTCCGCTAAACTTGCTCTGCGTGTGAACCGTGTCTCCCTCCACCCAAGCAAAAATGGTAACCTTGTGGGCCCATCCTGGGCCAGCGCAAAACATCAGGCAAAAGACTGCCAGGAGCATGAAGACATTACAGCTTCTGGTACGGGCCACCTTGGAATTACATTGCGCTTTTAGGCACATAATGTCCCTCCAATAATTCGGGTTTTGCCCTTCTCAGAAATAGCGCACAAGCAGCTGTCAGGC
>CP070769.1:1126574-1132052 GCA_020347085.1 Desulfobacterales bacterium | reverse complement strand
ACTATCTTTGATTTGTACGTAGGCGAAGAGTCGTTGGAAGTAATTGCCTTGAAAGGCAGGTTGGATTTTTTTCACAACACCTCAGAGACAAGATTTGAAGTGATTGCAGGCGCAGCGGCCATCCTTGCAGACAGTGGGCAAGTGACTGCTGGAAAAGGTGATGTATACCCTGATTGGGATAGGTGGAACTGTGACAGAGAGAATCTATGGGTAACGAGGAGCCGCATGGGCGGGGAATCAGCAAAATACCTGCCTCCTAGACTATGTTATGAAGCTTACGCTCTGGAAGAGCATGGCAGATGGGAAAGGGTATACTACGACGGAGGATACTGGTATTTCTGGCGGCCAGTCTATGTAAGCGTCGGGTGGGCGCCATTCACAGTCGGGAGATGGACGGTTTGTTATGGAGAGAATGTCTGGATACCTTGTGAGCCATTTGGGTATGTCACCCACCACTATGGCAACTGGGTATTCATACGTGGTTTTTGGTATTGGGCGCCCCCTGTGGCCCGCGTCAAGGTTCGAGTCGGCCCTCCGCTCCTTGATATCGGGTTTTCTTGGTATCCAGGAAGGGTGGCCTGGATACACGCAGGCGTCTATATCGGATGGGTACCCCTAGCTCCTTATGAGCCCTATTATTGTCACCGACATTGGGGACCGCGTGCAGTGGTTGTCACAAAAGTCGATGTGGCCCATGTAAACATAAACAGATTCACGTATTTGAAACATGCGGTCATCATCAACAAGAGCAAGCTGTTCGGCGTCGAAAACTATAGAAAGGTCAAGGTAAGGAATATAAATCATGCAAGACTGGTGAGCAATTATCGTGTTGCACCTGTTCTGAACGATACAGTTGTCAAAAATTACAAAAACATAAGGCAAAAGCATGATTTTACGAATGTTCATGTGAGACAACGGTCGTCGCGCCCGGACGTTAAGACAATTCGGCCGCGACCCGTCGCTTCAAAGCAAGGCGTGAACAGTAAAGCCAAAGTAACTCGGCCAAACATTGCAGATACCAGGCACGGGCCGCATGAAGGGAGGGCGGATGCCCGTTTGCGAAAAAATAAGGGTAGGTTGACCCTTACGAATCGACTTCATGGGCGCGTGGCAGAAGCAAAATTCCAGGACCAAGGACACAAGAAAAAGGCCGACTTGGGAACAGAAGGTCGCATGGAGGCTAAAAGGGAGGTAAAAAAGGTGGGTAGGCGGATACCTCTCAATTCTGTGAGGCGGCAAAAGGTGCGAGCAGAAGATCAAAGGTCCGCCAAAAAGGACGTGCAAAAGCTGCAGAGACAGAGGAGGTCGTCCCCCCGGACTGTAAGCCGACAGGAAGGGCAACTTGAAGATCAAAGGGGCGCCGGAAATCTAACAACACAGGCGCGGAGGACCATTTTGCCTAAAGCTGCAGAACAAGTCCAGCATGCAGGCCGGAGGCAGCAATCCCGGCAAGGAGAGGACCGGAGAAGAACAAGGTCGAATCCGCAACCCCGGCAGTGGCAACCAGGACAGGAGAAAAACAGACGCGATGGGGGGCGAGAAGAAAACATCGTGGGACGGACTTTACAGCCCGATGTTCCAGCCTCACCCGGAGGTGCAAGTCCCAGATCCCAGCTGCATTTTGCCAAGGATAGGAGTCCGCAAAAGCACATGAATAGCCGGGGGCAGCTTTTTCCAGGGAGCCAGCTCAATTTCCACAGAAGGAGCGCGTATCATTAAAGGCGAACCCCATATCTCGTGCTCGACGGACAACCAGCCATAACCCGAGCCTCTATTTCCAACCTACAGAGTTCCCCAGCTATTTTGTCCCCATAGTGATTTCAACCTTTCAGTCAGCTACAGGAATCCTTACTTCTTCTAAAGGTCCCGCACCTCCCAAAAGGAGCTCTGCGACCCGTTGCCCGCTCTCGAGTGCTGTGGGGATGCCCCCCATGAACAAAGCCCAATATGCTTGGTATCCGACCATATAGAGTCCGCGAATAGGAGTACGGATCAACTCCAGGGGCCGGTAGTCTCTGTTGTCCTGATAATCCCATGACCAACCTGCTACAGCGCCTTGGCTTCTTCCACCTTGGTCTTCAAAAGTTAAGGGTGTGGCCACGTCCATCGAATCGCCGGAAATGAACCTCTATCACGGAAGGCTTATACGAAAAGATGGTCGCCTCCGATTTGAGGGCTCTGGATTCTCCTTGGACCTCGGAGTGCTTCAGGTGAGCCTGGAGGAAGCCGAAGTGCAGCTGGGCATCCGTCCCGAGGACATCGGAATCGGGCAGGGGAGGGCTGCGTTCGCACAGGTAAAGGTGGAGATGCTCAGCAACGTAGGCTCAGAGAAGTATATCCATGCGCATCTCGGTCATGAGGAATTAACGGTCCGAATCCCAAAGGAAGCTACCTTTGAGCCCGGGGAGATTGTGCCCCTGTCCATCGACCCTGACCGAGTTCATATCTTCCACGCAGGCCGCCGTATGCCAACAACCAGGAATCCATAGCAATCACAGATCCTTGACGTACTTTGATCGGCATGGCCATATGGTTTTGAACTGCAACGGCGAGCGCATTCCATGTCTGAATTTTATCGGGGCTGCATGGATCTTCGATTCTCGGCACTTTCCATGGATAACAACCTTCCAGTATGCTATTTTATCAGGATTTGGGCAAGACATTGACAAGTATTGTGATATACGTTATAAATCTTTAGTAAAATCGTGTGGTTGATGCGTATCGACAATGTGAAAAGGGTTCAATTTTCAACATAGAAACCGATCCAAGGATGTTGTTATACTCGTTCGAGTTTTTCAGAAGGATGCATCCATGAAACCATTCGATCTTAAAAAGCCTATCCTTGTCCCGCTGACCCTGGCTATCGTGTTCTTTCTGGGCGCTTTTGTAGTCGGTCTCCATCGGTTTGAAAAAAGAAGCATTAATGATAGGGTGGCGAGGAAGTTGCAGTTCGTGAACAACGTCTTTGAGGAACAGTTGGACAGTGATGCCCATATGATGACGACTTCGCTTCACATGCTCCTCGGTGACAAACAACTCAAGGCTGCCCTGATGGCCAAAGACAGGAGGGGATTACTCGAGAGGACCCTGGCGCTATTTGGGGAATTGAGAGCCGTGCATAGAATTACCCACTTTTACTTTACTGGTCCCGACCGCGTCAACATCCTGCGTGTTCACAAACCAGATAGGTATGGAGACAAAATCGATCGATTTACCACAGTGGAAGCTGAGAAGGCCGGAGAACACACATACGGGATTGAACTGGGACCATTGGGAACGTTCACCCTTCGGGCGGTTACTCCCTGGTATGATGGGGAGCAGTTAATCGGGTTCGTTGAATTGGGCGAGGAGATTGAGCACATCACACGCAAACTGCACCACATCCTCGGGGTCGAAATTTATGTTGTTATTGAAAAAGAATACCTCAATCGCGTGGATTGGGAATCAGGCATGCGAATGCTTGGCCGGGATGCAACATGGGACAGGTTCCCCTCGGTAGTCATGATTGACCAAACTCAGGATAAATTCCCCGAAAGCCTTGCCGAGCTTTTGGGTAAAAGAGGCTACACATCCATGGTGAACGAGGTAGATGTGTCTTTCAACGATCAGTACTATAGAGCCGGATTCATCCGTCTGAAGGACGCAGGCGGTCGTGGGGTGGGCGACATGATCGTCATGGTGGATGTCACGGAGGAAGAGGCACGCCTTCACGGCACTGTCTTCATCGTTAGCGCAATCTGTCTGGTGGTAGGGGGCATTTTGTTTATACTGTTGTTCCTGTTCGTGCGACAAGTGGAACAGCACATGGCCACAGCGCATAAGGAACTCATCCGGGTCAGCAAGGCGGTCGAAAGCACAAGCGATGCCGTCGTGATGATGAACCCGTCAGGTCAAGCCGTCTACCAAAACCGGGCATCTCTGGAAGTGTTCGGAT
The DNA here is from genome assembly GCA_020347085.1 of Desulfobacterales bacterium. GTDB lineage: Bacteria > Desulfobacterota > Desulfobacteria > Desulfobacterales. Next base: position 1,128,118 of record CP070769.1, on the reverse strand, counting down.
ATACGGTAGAAGAATTCAATAAGGCCGGAGGCCCCTCGATACTCTGCGCTGATCCGGCGGTTGCGCATGAAGTGCTGGATAACATCAAAGGAGGCAATTTTTGGCTTGGTGAAGTGAAGATGCGGACCCGTGATGGTCGCACTGTTCCTGTTTTGCTTCGTGCGCACCCAATCAAAGGAGAAATTGAAGAAATTTTGGGCTATATCTGCATCCATACTGACATCACCGAGCGCGTTCAGGCTGAGGAGGCGTTGCGTAAGATTTCAGAGGAACAGACACTACTGCTCGACAACATTGATACCCAGATTTGGTACCTGACAGATCTGGAAAATCATGGTGCAGTGAACAAGGCCCTCGCAGACTTTTTGGGAGTCCAAAAAAGCGACGTGGCAAACAAGAACATATACGAGATTCTTAGCAAAGAAGAGGCTGACGTTTGTGTTGCTGGTAACAGAGAAGTCTTTGAGTCGAAAAGAAAGGTGCGCACGGAAGAATGGGTTAAGAACGGAAGAGGTGAACTGCGCCTGTTATCCATATCCAAGACTCCCAAGCTGGATAAGGCCGGAAATGTTGAATACGTTGTATGTGCGGCAGAAGACATCACCGAGCGAAAGCAAGTGGAGGAGGCTCTGCTAGAATCTGAACAAAAAATTAAGGCCATATTGAAGAACGTTCATGATGTAATTTTTCGAGTCTCTCCTTCAGGTTACATTAAATATGTGACCCCCAATGTAAAAGAACTTTATGGCTATGAGGTCGAAGAGCTTTTAGGACAACATCTAAATAAGACAACCCCGTCGCGTGAGGTGCTGAGAGCTTTACAGGCAGTGAAGAGCTGTTTTTCAGGGGAAACTATTGAGAATTTCGAGATAAGCCAAATAGATGCTAAGGGAAACATTATTCTTATGGAAGTTGCTCTTACGCCTGTGAAAGAGGGGGGTAAGATAATAGCAGTACAGGGCGTCATGAGAGACATCACGGAGCGCAAACGAGTGGCAGAAGAACTGAAAAAACACCGTGACCACCTTGAGGAATTGGTTGCGGAGCGCGCCGCAGAACTAACAAGAACCAATAAACAGCTTCAACAGGAAATCACGGAGCGCCAGAGGGCAGAAAAAAGACTTCTCACCTATCACAAGAGGTTACGCTCCCTAGCATCTGCATTGTCTTTGGCCGAGGAGCGGGAACGACGCCGCATTGCAACAGAAGTGCATGACCATGTTGGTCAGAATTTGGCTTTTGCCAAGCTCAAGTTGGCGACGCTTCTGAAAAAGATCTCTTCGAGCAGTGAACAAAAAGCCGCAGACGAACTCAACACGCTTATTGATGAGGCCATCCGGGACACAAGGTTCCTGGTTTCCGAGTTCGGTTCTCCCGTTCTCTATGAGCTGGGATTTGTGCCGGCAGTCGAGTGGCTGACACAGCAAACGCAGAAACGGCATGGTATTGTGGTAGACTTTGAGGACGACGGCCAGCCCAAGCCGCTCAGCGATGATGTTCGTGTCCTTTTATTCCAGGCGGTACGGGAGCTGCTCGCCAACATT
>CP070769.1:1122021-1126474 GCA_020347085.1 Desulfobacterales bacterium | reverse complement strand
TTGCAGTCCACCTTAGATTTGTGAAGCCTCCCCGCCCTGAAGGACGGGTCCCGAGGATAGCGGGCCGGTCAAAAGACTTTTTGACGGAGCGAAAAGGGGTCTGGGTAATTGCCTGTGAAGACAGAATTTGGACTCAGCGCGACAGGCATACTGCCATCTCTTATCCACGATTGCCGCAGCAAAAAATCGTCAACAAGCTCAATCAATGCCGCATTGCTAGCGAAAAATCGTCTCCCCCAATGCATCCCGTCAGACCGCTTTTTACGCAACCCCATCCTGCGATGCACGCTTGACACCCAGTAGTCTTTCTCCTATTATCCTTTCCTCAAAAAGCGGGTTTCTATCATAATACAAAGGAGGATGTGATGATCAAGAGACTGCTTATTATGGTGTTAGCTGCTCTCATGATAACTTCATTGGCTGCTGCAAAGGAGATTAGCGGTGTCAAGTTGCCTGATTCCATGCAAGTCGGGGAGAACAAATTGCTTTTAAATGGCGCTGGACTCAGAAAGAAATTCTTTATCAAGGTTTATGCGGGCGGCCTTTACCTTAAGCAAAAGAACCAACATCCACAAGAAATCATAGAAGCGGATGAACCCATGGCAGTCAGAATGCACTTTATCTACGACGGCGTCTCCAGCAAGAAATTGATTGATGGATGGAACGAAGGTTTTGGCAAAGCAACGGGGGGAAACATCCTTCCCATTAAGAAGGAGATTGACCAATTCAATTCCTTCTTCACGGAAGAGGTCAAGGAAAACGACATATACGATATTATCTACAACCCGGGCCAGGGAGTCAGTGTATTCTTTAAGGGAACGCTCAAGGGGACCGTAAAGGGGCTTGATTTCAAAAAGGCTCTTTTTTCCATTTGGCTTGGTAGGAAACCAGCGGACACAGGACTTAAAAAGGGGATGCTTGATCAATAGACCGCACGCTTCCCGCCACATATAGGCCGATGTGAAGATTGATGCTACTGTGCTTCGAATGATAGGCAGGTGTTGTGCAACAGGTACTAGCCTTGTTAGGTTCGCCCCGGAAGCTGGGCAATAGCGAGTTAATAGCAAAGGAGATCAGCCGCCACATCCCTGAGTCTCATCGCCTCCTACTCATCCGCCTCCCACAGATGGAAATCAGGCCGTGCCGGGCCTGTTATACGTGCCTCTTCGATACGTGTCCGCAGCAGGATGATTTCCTCGGAATCCTCGAGGCGCTCATCGAATCCGATGCCCTCATTCTTGTAGCACCCACCTATCTTCTATCTGCCAACGCCAGTGTCAAAAAACTCGTGGATCGGGGGCTATCCTTTTATCCCTACTTCGAACAGCTGTGGGGCAAGCCAGCAGTGGCAGTAGCTGTAGCCGGCATCCCGGGTATGGAAGGCTTTACAAAGCTTTGCCTGGAGAGCGCCGTCCGCCTGATGGGTGGACAGCTCAAGGCCAGTGAAGTCGTCTATGGGGCCCTCCCGGGCGAGGTCTTCATGAACCATGAAAACCGCCAAGTCGCCAAGACCCTCGCAAGAGCTCTTTTCGGTCCTTCTCCGGATTTGCAGGAAATCCCGTGGCGCTGTCCGGCATGCGGGGGTGACACCTTCCGATTCCTGTCTCCGGATCAGGTCCGCTGCATGACATGCAGTAGCCCCGGCAAGGCTCAGATCAGTGAAGGACGTATTTCCTTTGCGGTGCATCCTCCCGAGGACCACTTTTTCCTGACTCTGGAGGGTGCTCGCCGACATCTGGATTGGCTACGGGGAATGAAGCAACGATTTCTGCAGAAAAAGAAGGAGTTGAAAGCCATCTGTTTGGATTACCGGAAAGAGGGCAAATGGCTGCAAGGCAGAATGAACGAAGAGAACCGGCGGGTCACAGGAGCTGAGTCGATCAAGGAGGATTCTCCATGAATACAAGGATGAGAACGGCCGGGGTGATCGGAGCCGGTGTGATGGGTGCAGCCATCGCAGCCCACATGGCCAACGTCGGTATTGAAGTCATTCTTCTTGACATCGTACCATCTGAGCTAACAGAAGACGACAAGAAGAAAGGATACACTAACGAGAGCAGAAAATTCAGGAATACGTTTGCAAAGAAGGGAATAGACACAGCACTGAAGTCCAAACCGGCATCGTTTTATGTGCCAGAAAATCGCAAGCGGATCTCTATCGGCAACATGGAGGATGACATCGGGCTTTTAAGCGAGGTAGATTGGATCATCGAAGCCGTGGTGGAGCGTCTCGATATTAAGAAGAGTGTCTTTGAAAAGATTGAAGCGGTCATGAGCCCGGAGACCATCGTCACCTCCAATACGTCCGGGATATTGGCACAAGCCCTGTGTGAGGGGCGGTCAGAGGATTTTAGAAAACACTTTGCCATTACCCACTTTTTTAATCCCCCCAGATACATGAAGCTCATAGAAATCGTACCGGGGCCCGACACACTTTCTGAGGTCATGGAACTCCTCGCGGAGACCAGTGAAAACGTATTGGGAAAAGGGGTGGTTTTTGCCAAAGACACGCCCAATTTTGTGGCAAACCGAATCGGCGTCTTCAGTGTGCTGCATGTCATCCGGACCATGTTGGAGCTTGGTTTGACCATCGAAGCGGTCGACAAACTAACGGGTCCTGTCATCGGCCATCCCAAGAGTGCCACCTTCAGAACAGCAGACCTGGTCGGTCTGGACACTCTCGTTCACGTAGCAGACAATGTCCACAATGGAGCGCCCACCGATGAGAGACGAGACATGTTCAAGGCACCGGATTTAGTCAATCGGATGATCGAAAACAAGCTGCTTGGTGAAAAGACCAAACAAGGCTTTTACAGGAAAACGAGAGATAGTGAGGGAAACAGAATCATTCTTTCCCTCGATTTGAATAGTCTAGAATACGGCCCTCAGGAAAAAGTCAAATTGGCTTCTTTGGAAACAGCTAAAACCATTACCGGGACTACTCAAAAGATCAGATCCTTGTATTACGCAGAAGATATTGGGGGACAGTTTAGCTTTCGCACGTTAACGGAGACCCTCATTTACGCTGCCAACCGGATTCCAGAAATTGCCAATAATATCGTAAATGTTGATAACGCAATGAAATGGGGCTTTGCTTGGAAAATGGGGCCCTTTGAAACCTGGGACACCCTCGGGGTGAGCGAGTCTGTGACCAAAATGAAGAAAGCCGGCTACGAGGTCCCTGGATGGATTCAAGAGATGCTTGATGCCGGGAAGGCGTCCTTCTACAAGACAGAAGATGGTGTGCTCTCCTACTATGATCCGGCTTCCAAGGACTACGCGGAAGTGCCTGTGAAGCCGGAGATAATCTTATTACCCTCCCTCAAGGAACGAGAAAAGAAGGTTGCTGGAAATACGGGGGCCTCCCTTATAGACATCGGCGATGGGGTGGCATGCCTCGAGTTTCACACCAAGATGAATGCCATGGGTGACGATATCATCAACATGGTGATGCTGGCTTCAGAAATCGTGAGCAGCAATTTTGAAGGCCTCGTGATTGCCAACCACGCGCAGAATTTTTCGGTTGGGGCCAACCTCCCCCTGGTTTTATTCACGGCCCAGGAAGAGGAGTGGGACGACCTGGACTGGATGGTCAAGAGATTCCAGGATGCATTCATGAAGCTGAAGTATCTGGACAAGCCTGTTGTGGCCGCTCCAGCCGGGATGGCTTTAGGTGGTGGTTGTGAGATCTGTCTGGCTTCAGACCGCGTACGCTATGCTGCCGAGACCTATATGGGGCTGGTGGAAGCGGGCGTCGGCCTGATCCCAGCTGGAGGTGGAACCAAGGAGATGCTGATCCGAAACACAGAACACCTCTTTGAGGTTCAGAAGGGGGGACTCTACCAAAAACAAATAGAGTTAATGCCCTTTATTGCCAGAGCCTTTGAGACCATTGCTATGGGTAAGGTATCGACTTCTGGCCCTGAAGCGGTGAAGCTTGGATATTTAAGACCTATTGATAAGATGACAGTGAATCGAGATTATCTCATAGAAGACGCCAAGAAGACAGTCCACGCCATGAATATGGAGGGATACGTCGTTCCGAGGCCAGCGGATGAAATCCGGGTAGCTGGTGAGAATGCTTTTGCCATGATAAAATTTGGCCTATGGTCCATGCACAAGGCGGGCTACATCACCGACCACGATGTCACGGTGGCCGGCAAGGCCGGGTATGTCCTGTGCGGCGGGAACGTCCATGCAGACACCTTGGTTGGCGAGCAATACCTCCTGGATCTGGAGAGAGAGGCCTTTTTGAGCCTGTGCGGTGAACCCAAGACCCATGCCAGGATTCAGCATATGTTGGCGACCGGCAAACCTCTCAGGAATTAAGATTGGAAACTGGTTGCGTCGTTAAGTGGTAAACAACTCGACGATGCCACCACTTGACTACTTAACCTGTTGCTGATCACTAGCAATAAAGAACTAACACTATTGCAGCTCCCTGCAGCAAGCT
>CP070769.1:1119086-1121921 GCA_020347085.1 Desulfobacterales bacterium | reverse complement strand
GGGTTCAGCCATTGGAGATGGTTTTCCATCGCGTCGGGGTAAAATTCAAGGAGCTTTCCCCAGAAGTCGCACATATCATTAACGCGCTTATTTCCAGCCAGAAAATCGAACCTGAAGAAGGGGTTTTAGGACCCAGTAAATACCCCCTCATTTTCAGCCCTTTTAATCTGTCACGTGTGACACTTAAGAATCGCTTGACCATGGCACCCATGTTCTGGGGCTATGCCAACGAAGATGGCACGGTGAGCCAGACGCTCATTGACTATTACCGAGAGATAGCCCTTGGTGGGGTGGGTATGATTGTTGTCGCCAATGCCGTTGTTGATGAATTCGGTATTATGGCTTCAAGGGTCCTTAGAATCGATCAAGACCGCTTTATTCCTGGATTGGCTGAATTGGCCAAAACGATCAAGTCTGCAGGAGCTGTTGCTTGTCTGCAAATTAACCATGCGGGTCGCTGGGCGAAAGTTGAGAAGCCACTGGCTCCTTCTCCAGCAACTATGGACATATCGGCTGAAATGGGGAGCCTGGACGGTATTCCCGGGGAGTTATCAGGCCGACATCGGATGCGACTGGTAAACACATATTTGTATGGATTGATGAGGTGCCGTGAGAGCATGACGCTCGACGAGATTAAATTTGTTAAAGAATGCTATGGGCAAGCTGCTCTAAGGGCTCAGAAAGCGGGCTTTGATATGGTGGAATTGCATGGAGCCACCGGATACCTCCTTGTCCAATTCCTCTCCGCAAGATCAAATAAGCGATCGTACATCTACGGCGGAAGTCTGGAAAACAGAATGCGCTTCCCATTGGAAGTCGTTGAGACAGTAAGAGGGTTTGTCGGAAATGACTTTCCCGTAGGATACCGCTTCTTGGCAGATGAGTGCCTTGCCGGCGGATTTGAGATTAATGAAGCCAAAATCTTTGCTCAGAATCTTGAAAAACTGGGGGTTACCTATGTGTCTGTGACTGCGGGCACCTATGAATCGCTTTTTGTACCGGAGATCATCAATAGATGTAGAAAGGAAGGTTATATAGCCGACTTGGCTAGACAGATAAAAGAGGTTGTCTCAACGACACCCGTTATTGCTGCCGGAAGGATTGTCAGACCAGCTATTGCTGAGAGAATACTTAGAAATAATGAAGCTGATCTGATAGGTCTTGCCCGAACATTGTTTGTGGACCCCCATTGGCCGAACAAGGTGTTTGAGGGAAGAGAAAGTGGTGTGGTTTTTTGTAAATGCTGCAATACCTGTCTTCTCTGTGTGATTAAAGATGAACCAGTCATATGTGCTGGGTGGGATAAGTTCAAAAGAATGGAGCTTTATATGGAATTGGAGCAAAAAAGAAAGAAATGGGACAAGTTTTTAATTGCTATGGATGAGTCAGAAGGTTCTCTTACGGCTGTTGAATATGCCCGCCATACGATCTGCAAGGGCCAAAAAGTTACCTTGTTTAATGTCTTGACGGCTGAACACGGGGTGGAAATAGCTAAGACAAAGATGGAAGAACTCTTAACTCAAGTTAAAGGCCGCTTGCAAGACATGGGCATAGATGAAAATGATGTTGAGATAAAGGTTGCGACAAAGCAAAAAGGCGTGGCGGAAGACATTCTCGAAGAAGTCAACAGGGGTGAATATGGGTCCATCGTACTTGGGAAAAGAGGTATATCAAGAACCCGCCAACTCTTATTTGGCAGCGTGTCGAATTACATAGTCCAACATGCCGAGAATTGCGCGGTATGGGTTATTGATTAATACGAACGAAATACTAAGTTGCGGCCTAACGAGGTTTCACATTCTTGTGAACCCAACTCACGATTGCTTCTAAGGAGGTGCCAGGAAGAAAAACTTCTCGAACACCAAGAGCTTTTAACTTGGCTATATCTTTCTCAGGTACAATCCCACCACCGATCACCATGATATCTTCTGCACCCTCGGCCTTAAGCAGGTCGATGACCTTCTGAAACAAATATAGATGCGCTGCAGCCAGGCTGCTTAGCCCGATCAAATCCACATCTTCCTGGATGGCTGCGCTCACAATCTGCTCAGGTGTTTGGTGAAGGCCTGTATATACGACTTCAAATCCTGCATCCCGAAAGGTCCTCGCAATAATGCGCGCCCCGCGATCATGGCCGTCCAGGCCGGGCTTTGCCACAAGTATTCTGACTTTTCGTTGCATAACCATCTCAGGCCACAGAGTCCTGTCGGACATGAAGCGGAAAGGCAGATATCACAGGTGCCTAAAGTGTGCTAAAGTGAACTAAAGTGCCTAAAGTTAATGATACCACCAAGAGTCGAGATTCAGGTTTTTGGTACAAGATTCTCGAATCGACAATCATTTCAAACCAAATGGTTCAAAGAAGGATATGGATTGATTTCCTTGAGCTTTAGTTCATTCCAGCAATTTCAGAAGCCATTTCAAAACCTCAGATCGCGTTTGAGGGTAAGGCGAAAGCCGATGAAAAAGCGCAGCATACACAGTAGTATGTGAGCATTTTGAAGAGGCTTTCAACACAGCCATCGAGCGTTAGATGGGGTTTTGAAATGGCTTCTAAAATGTGCCCGGATCCCTGTAAACTCCAAATACGTCTCTGAAGACGTCACACATCTCCTGCAAGGTGGCGTAAGAGGATGCAGCGTCAATCAGGTATGACATAACATTCTTGTTGTTTGTGCAGGCCTCTCCAAGACACTCCAGAGCTTGTCCAACCCTTTTTTCATCTCGGCTGTTCTTGACTTCCTGAGTCCGCGCGATCTGGTGTTCCTCCAAAGCCTCATCCACATGGTAGATGTCAACGGGAACATCGTCCTCGGTCACATACTTGTTGACCCC
>CP070769.1:1114918-1118986 GCA_020347085.1 Desulfobacterales bacterium | reverse complement strand
GCCAGGCGGCAAGAAAGCTGCGCAACACTAGCAACATCTTCAAGAGAGCGGTTTGGGCAACAGCCCGTTTATGATTGACCGGCATGCTCCCCTCGACCCCGCCCGGAAGGGCGGGGGCGAGGGGAGCTATAAAAAAATGTCCGTTTTCCTTTCCGGGCTGCGAAGCACTGGCGCAAGCCAGAACCCCCGCCCGGAAGGGCGGGGAGGCTTCACTATTGATTCGTCTAATCTTCGGTATGCAATCGACAGTATGCAGTTGTGTTGACCAATGAATGATATATCCTTAACCATAAACGGCTTAGAGGTAAAGGCCCAGGAAGGCATGACCATCCTGGAAGCAGCCCAAGGTTCTGGGATCTACATCCCCACACTGTGCCATTGTCCCGGACTTACCCCAGAGGGGGCCTGCCGCGTATGCTTGGTTAAGATTGAAAAAAAGAGAAAGCTTCATCCGGCCTGCCGCACCCCGGTTGAGCCGGGAATGGCAGTAGTTACGGATGATGAAGAAATTGATAGGGTTCGTCGTGTAACGCTTGAACTCTTCTTAAGCGACCATGACTTCAATTGTCTCCTGTGTGTAAAGAGCGGGTCGTGCCGTCTTCAGGAACTGGTCAACCGCATCGGCTATGACGAGCTGCGGCTCAATCGTCTGGACCGTGTGGCCAAAGATCTTCCTGTGGACACCAGCAATCCCTTCTTTGATTTCAATCCCAACAAGTGCGTCCATTGCGGCATATGTGTTCGGACCTGCCGCGAAATCGTCGGGGTTGATGCCATTGATATGGCATTTCGGGGTTATGAACTCAAGGTCAGCACCTTTGGTGACAAGCCATTCAAGGAGTCCGTCTGCGTCTCTTGCGGGGAATGTGTTGAGCGTTGTCCGGTAGCCGCCCTCGTACCTAAAAAAATCGAATATCCCACCCGGGAAATGAAGACCACTTGCGCTTACTGCGGTGTCGGCTGCGGACTCTACCTGGGGGTCCGTGGCAACGTCATCACTGGCGCCAGAGGGGACCCCGACAATCCTGTAAACCGGGGCGAACTTTGTGTCCGCGGCCGTTTTGGTTACAAATTCATTCACAGCCCTGAGAGGCTCTCCTCGCCGCTTGTCCGGGCATATGACCCTCTTGAACGCCAGGCACACGGCATAGATGAAACCGGAGCACAAGCCAAGCCCGTGACATCGCCGCTTGTCAAGCGGGCAGGGGAGTTTGTTGAGGTCACGTGGAATCAAGCCATCAAGTACGTGGCGAGCACCCTGGATCATTTCAAAGGAGACCAGTTTGCGGCCATCTCTTCTGCCAAGTGCACCAATGAAGAAAACTACCTGTTTCAAAAATTTGTCAGAGCTGTCATGGGAACCAACAATGTCGACCATTGTGCCCGGCTTTGACACTCGCCAACGGTAGCCGGTCTGGCTGCCAGCCTCGGTAGCGGCGCCATGACAAACACCGCGTCTGAAATCGGAGAGGCAGCTTGCATTTTTGTCATTGGAAGCAATACGACCGCCGCCCATCCGATCATAGGAAGACAAATCAACAGGGCAGTGCGAAACGGCGCCAAGCTCATTGTAGCGGATCCCCGCGAAACAGGGCTTTGCCGCATAGCTGATGTCTGGCTCCGGCATCAACCAGGGACCGATGTGGCCCTCCTGAACGCTATCGCCAGGGTCATTATCAAAAAGAATTTGTCGGATACTGCATTTATCAAAGAGCGTTGTGAGGGTTTTGAAGCCTTTGAGGCGGCGGTCATGGATACGGATCTAACGACTGCCGAGCAGATCACCGGTGTCTCTGCCCATCAGATTGTTGAGGCCGCCAAAATGTATGCCTCCACGCCACCGGCTACCATCCTCTATGCTATGGGAATCACCCAGCACTCTCACGGCACGAATAATGTGAGAGCCGTGGCCAACTTAGCACTCCTCACGGGTAATATCGGCAAACCTGCAACAGGCGTGAACCCCTTGAGAGGCCAGAACAATGTTCAGGGGGCCTGCGACATGGGAGCCCTGCCGAATGTGTTTCCCGGCTACCAAAAGGTGGACGACCCAAAGGTTCGGAAGAAGTTTGAGAAGGTCTGGGGCTGCAAGTTAAACCCCACACCAGGGCTCACGCTGACCGAAATTTTTGAGGCCATCGATTCAGGTAAGGTTCATGCCCTCTACATCATGGGTGAGAACCCCGTGGTCACGGAAGCCGATACGCACTCTATCGAAAAAGCCATATCAAAACTGGAACTGCTCATCGTGCAGGATCTCTTCCTTACAGAGACTGCACGGCTGGCCGATGTGGTTTTGCCTGCAGCCAGTTTTGCTGAAAAAGACGGGACCTTCACGAACACCGACCGGAGGGTACAGCCGGTGCGAAAAGTTATAGAGCCCGTGGGCGATAGCCACCCTGATTGGATGATCATACGCGACGTCGCAAAAAATATGGGGGCCAAGGGGTTTGATTTCGACAGCTCTGAACAGATCATGGAAGAGATACGCGCAGTCACGCCAAGCTACGCAGGTATTACATACGAACGCATTGAGGCGATTGGCCTTCAGTGGCCCTGTCCCGATGTGGAACACCCCGGCACGCCGCACCTTTATGCAGAAAAATTCACCACACCCAACGGTCTTGGACAATTTGCGCCCGTGACGTATGCCCCCCCGGCAGAAGTAACCAGCCTCGAATACCCCCTGATCTTGACGACCAGGCGAAGCATCTTTCATTATCACGGCACCCTGTCTCGGAAGGTGGACGGAATGAATGCCTTGCGTGGCGAAGAACAAGTGGAAATCAATCCGGTTGATGCAGCAGCCCTGGAGGTAGAGGAGGGCGAGACCGTAAAGGTGATGTCCAGGCGTGGGACGGTCCGGGCCAAGGCAAAGATCTCAGGGATGACCCCGCCAGGTGTCGTCTCGATGACATTCCATTATCCGGAAACCCGTACCAATATCTTGACGCATGGCGCCTTGGACCCCATTGCTAAAATCCCAGAGCTGAAAGTCTGTGCGGTCAAAATCGAACGCGAAATCGACTTCGGTACGGAGTACTTTGGATGGGGAACTGGTAAGACACGATAGTCCTTATGTAAGGTTAGCTGGTATCTCCTTATGGAGAAATCGAGCTTGAAAATCGGAGCCGATCCGTGTGAGGTTTTCAGCGCCCTTTATCATGAGCCGGGCGCTATTTTTTTGGAAAGCCAGAAGCCTTCCTTTACGGAGCGGTATTCCTTCATCGCATGGAAGCCGGAAAAGATTTTTCAGGGACATATTACACATCTTAACAAGGACGACTTCTTTGCCTTTATATCCTCGCATAGCCAAGACTACTTTCTAGCCGGCTACATAGGATACGAGGCCTGCCAGTGGATAGAAGACCTCCCCTCCCCCGGCGCCAGGGATAAACCGAATGCCGATATCTATATTGCGGCCTATCCGCAATGTCTTGTCTTTGATCACATCCAAAAGACCTGGTCCTCCTGGCACAAAGACACCCCCCCTGCCCTGCCCGAATCTCACAGGAAAAGAATGCAAAGCGGGTCCAGCAAAATGCTCGGCTTCAATCAGAGCAAGGCCACGTATCTTGAAAATGTGGGGCGCGTGCTCGACCATATCAGAGCAGGAGATGTTTATCAGATCAACTACACCCAGAGGGTCTATTTTAACTGCCGGCAAGACCTTTTTGACCTTTACTTGCGGTTGAAGCAGATCCAGCCGGTCTCCTATGCCGCTTTCATCAACCTGGGAAAGGGCGCGGTTATCTCCGGAAGTCCAGAACTCTTTTTGCGTCTCCAGCAAGACAGAGTCTTGAGCAAGCCCATGAAGGGAACAAGAAAAAGATCCCCGCAGGCCGGACTTGACAGAAGGTTAAGGCGAGAACTGAAACAGAACGAAAAGGACCAGGCAGAAAACGTAATGATTGTGGACCTTATGAGAAATGACCTGGGGCGCTTTTGTGAGTATGGCTCGGTAAAGGTTCCCAGGCTCTATGTCGTTGAGGCATATGACACGGTTTATCAAATGGTTTCTTACGTGAGCGGGATGATCAGAAATGGCACGCGGGTTTCTGATATGAT
>CP070769.1:1111330-1114818 GCA_020347085.1 Desulfobacterales bacterium | reverse complement strand
CATCAACCGTGCGGTCCGTGAAGGTACAGAATTGGTTGATGATCTTTTGGTATTCTCTGTGGTTGGCAGGCAGACGGCACCGACCCGCCCGCTCGACTTTGGCATTTTTGTGCGGGACCGGATAGCATCTCTTGAGTTACCTCCGGATGTTGAGGTCATCATGGGCAATGATTGGCCCATCATTGACAGTGACCCGACCCTACTCAGATACATTTTTCAGCATTTCATCACGAATGCGATCAAATTCAATCCACGTCCACAAAAGCGCGTCGAAATCAGTTGGCTTCCGGTAGGGGAAGAGCACTATGAAGTGTTCGTGCGCGATAACGGCATTGGTATTGAGCCTCGTTATCACGAGCAAATCTTTCAAGTGTTCGAGCGGCTCCACGCCCGCGAGGACTACGGGGGCACCGGCCTCGGTCTTGCCATTGTCAAGAAAACAATAAGCAAATTGCGTGGCTCGGTCCGGGTGGAATCAAAACCCGGCAAAGGAAGCACATTCTATGCTACCCTTCCTAAGGTACAACGGGCCAGATAACCAACGTCAAGGGCCAACAAGGATAAAATGACTTCCCTGAGAAATGAAAGTGATGTGCTTATGAAACGGATTGACCACCTGCACAGAAAGGAGGCGAGATGATGAAAAAATTTGCCGGGTATCTTAAAGCAGAACTTATTGGCGCCGATGCTATCTCTAACAATTTGACTATTTATGACGACGATGAAGAACACCTCAGACAACTTCTGGTAACGTTCAAAGGCTTTTTAGAAGGCCTCATCGGAATAGATAGGGTAAGGGTGTCAGTTCAAACGACCCGAAACCCTCCCGCTGTTGATAAATTGATGTAAACCAGAGATCAAATCCTTATCAAAGTTTTTGTCCCCACCTTCTTAGCATCATCGACTGCGATATCTGTGCATACGCTCGACCTTTCTGTGACACACTTTACGATACGACCTATCGGGGCATGGCTACCCATGAGGCCGCATGAACCCAACCATTCGAGAAAATGGCCGTCAACAAAGCAATGGTTTCTGGGGAGTAATTTCGCAACGTTGCAACGTGACATGTTGTGCTTCTCCCACACGATAGCATTGACAAGAAATGCGGTCTCTGTTACCGGTGAACTGCGTGTTACGCCAAGAGGCGAATAGGTTAGCCCAAAGGTCAAAAACCCCGTGACAGGAGGGTTCCGTGGAATTGTCGTATATGACCCAGTTGACTGTGCCACTTTACCACGTTGGATTGCTTTTGGCACTCAGCACCTCGGCGCTTCTTTTTGGCCGACTGAAACTGGCACTGCTTGTCAATTACCTTTTTGTCCTGTACTGGGGTTACATTTTTAACCGGGAGCTTCTCGTTGGTTCCGACCTTGAAGGGCTAGACCGCTTTACGATGTTGTATTTCGGATTTGGCTTTCTCACTATTATATCAGCCGTAATTGGATTTTTGGCCCGCTGCAATTGATTTTTCCCAGACCAGATGTCGGACCTCCCGAAGAAAAGGAACGGAGTTCATACTGCTTGACAAGGTCGGTACGATTGTTATGCAGTTAAACAGGGGTTCGTAAATATCTCCTCGAAGCATCGGTATAGAAGTGACAAAAATCCTCAGGAGGAGTAGGCAACTCCAATGAAGATCCGCAAGGTGAAACATCATCTAAACGGGCATTGCGAATGTAAGGGTTCGTGCTGATTTTGGCATCTGACAAAACCAGACCTGTGCCCGACAGGTCTGGTTTTGTCTTTGCAGAATGCTGTAAGCAAGAATGAATTTCAAAAAAGCTTCCATCGTAGAACTTGTTTGTGCGCGATATTGTTCCTACTACAAACCGCGGCAGAAACAAGATAAGGCCTGTCAAGGATTCAAGGTCCTCCAACGCCTCGCCGATCAAGCCCCTACAATCTTGGACCGTCTTCCTCCAAAGGAAGGGTAAGCGTTTAAAGACCGTTATCCCCGTCTCCTCCACAACACCCTGTGCCAATCCTGTGATTTCCTCGTTGACGGATGTGATTTCAAAGACCCCAAACATACTGGCCAATCAGCGCCTTGTGGAGGATATATTGCAACCGAACAACTCCTTAGTCAGCCCCTTGTCGGTGAAGACAAGCTGCTCAAAGTATTAATCCCCGAGGAAGACTATGTTGCCTTGAGTCCGAATGGTGTGCTTCGACAACTGGAAAGACTCTATTTGTATGACATGCGCAAGGATGAGCTCTACGAGATAGACCAAACGGGATTTGAGTTTTTGAAAAGATGCAACGGGAGGCAGCGATTATCAGAGCTCACCTCGGACAAGGATTTTCTGGAAACCTGTCTGAGAGAGGGGCTGTTACTGATTGGGCCGACTCCACATGACCGCCGGTTTAATGTCAGGCCTTCTCCGATCCCTTCCTTGAGATACCTTGAAGTTCAGCTCACAAGCCGCTGTAACCTGAAATGCAAACATTGTTACCTTGGAGAACCGATAAGGGCAGATCTCCCCTTATCTGCACTGTTATCAGCACTGGAAGAGTTTGAACAAATCCAAGGGCTCAGGGCCCTTTTCTCAGGAGGAGAACCCCTCCTGTATCCTCATCTTCGAGCCTTGAACGAGGCCCTGCCTCCTCATCGGATTCGAAAGGTTCTTCTCACTAATGGAACGCTTGTCAGCACGAAAAATTATCATGATTGGTGCCACTTTGACGAGATCCAATTCAGCTTAGATGGCCTCCAGGCAGGGCATGAGAGCATCCGGGGCCCGGGGACCTTTGAGCAAACCATGCGTGGGGTCAAGGCAGCCACGGAAAAGGGTATCCCAATTTCCATCGCCACCATGGCACATCGCTATAACCTGAAAGAATTTGACGCGCTGGCTAAATGGATCGACGGACAAGGGGTGGTCGAATGGAATATCGACGTCCCTTGTGCCGCGGGCAGGCTTTCTGAAAATCCGGATTTTTTGGTGACGCCGGAAGAAGGAGCCCCTTTTCTGAAATATGCCACAAGGGGAAGCTACCATGGCTCAGATGAGCCCTTTGCGTGCGGATACCATTTGTGTACGGTCACCCCAGGGGGGGATGTACTCAAGTGCGGCTTTTTTAAGGAAAGGCCCTTGGGGGCCTTGACGGAGGGGCTTGAGGTCTGCTGGAAACGGACGCGTCCTGTTCCGCTCAATCAGCTTGAATGTGCATCTTGTCCCCATGTTTCGGATTGTAAAGGAGGATGTCGATTTCGAGCAGAAAGCCCGTTGGGAAGAGACCCGGTTATGTGCCGCCTCTATGGCGTGCAAGAATGAGTGAGATCTCCATCGGGTGAAAACAACCTCTACAGGCATTGACCGACATTATATTGGATCTTGGGCATCTTCGACTTTCACTCCGTGAAGGTAAGAGACAAAGTGTTGAGGTGGTGATATGCAAGTCTTTGACGTAAGAGCGCGGGTAGGCGATTCTGGCGAACATATACTCGGAGCCGAGGACACGGGTAGCCATGCGTGTTATCTCAT
>CP070769.1:1108698-1111230 GCA_020347085.1 Desulfobacterales bacterium | reverse complement strand
TAGCTATATGTTGTAAAATAACACTTATCATACGATAATGCATCAAGTCTTTCCGGTTAGAGTGCGCACCCTGAGAAAAGCAGGAAGAGAGAAGAAAATTACTAGTGCGTGTACGGTCTCATTCGTGATGCCAGCGGGCTTTTCGGCAACAGTTATTTGGCATTTTTGTGCGGAATCAAAACTCCAGATCCGAAGGGGGAAAGGTGAACAGTGAAAATTCTGATTGTGGACGATGAATCGGGCACTCGGAACGCGCTCAAGACGGGCTTGACCAGTT
The DNA here is from genome assembly GCA_020347085.1 of Desulfobacterales bacterium. Taxonomy (GTDB): domain Bacteria; phylum Desulfobacterota; class Desulfobacteria; order Desulfobacterales. The sequence goes on along the minus strand of CP070769.1, from coordinate 1,110,953 downwards.
TCGGCTACCAGGTGCTTGCAGCAGCAGACGCCCCTGAGGCCCTTAAGATCATTGAATCGTCCATCAACACGGTTGAACCGGTGGAAATCATGGTGACCGACCTGAGAATGCCAGGTGTGAATGGGCTGGAGCTTATTCGATCCGCCAAAAAAATGAGCCCCGGGCTTGCAGCCATCCTTATGACAGCATACGGGGATGATCATATTCGAGAAGAGGTAACGAATTTGGGCCGTTGTAAGTATATAGACAAGCCCTTTGTCCCTGGGGCTCTTCTGAACATAATAGAGGAGATACTAGCCGTACAGAAACCAATGTAGTACACCGTTTCGGAATTATCTTTGTCCGCATACGGCGGAGTAATACACCCCCACGCTGCCCTCCCTTTCAAGGGGGAGGGTTTATGTAGTGGTATACCCCCTGTCTGCCCTCCCCTCTCCGAGGCGTGGGCTCTACGAGCCAGGGGCCGGAGGAGCGGGCTTGAAAGCGAAGCCGTATTGTAACCATATTTTGGACACGGTGTAGGGATAGGGGGACACTTTTCATCCTTATGACCTTATCTTTCCTGTGTGGGAGCGGCTTCTCCACGAGCCGGAGGCCAGCCGCGACGCCCTGTCTCAGTGCGCCTGAGCCGCACCACAAAACTTAAGTCATTTCTTAGGCTTATAATACGGGTTGTGTTCGGAGGCAAAAATGCAACTGAATGAAAGAAGCAACCAGGATGACCCGAAAAATCACAAAAGTCTGAAAAGGATATGTCCTTTTGTTGAAGATCCCCATGATGACTGTTACTGCTTTAACATGAATAGTCACAACATAAGGCTGGCCATACATTATTGCCAGCAAAATTTTGAGGAATGCAAAGTCTACAAACGGATTTCAAAGGACGGACCACTTGGTAAGCCGTCAAGCTGAGGAACGGCTATCATGATAGACATAAACGAAATGACCGTACTGATAGCAGATGATATGTCGAACATGATTGCCACTATCCGCAGCGTCATGAAGGTGCTAGGATACGGGAAAAAATTCATACCTGCCAGCAACGGGGAGGAAGCCTGGCAGATACTGAAGAAAGAACCCGTAGACCTGGCTATACTGGACTACAACATGCCCTATATCACTGGTGCGGGCCTATTGAGCCGCATACGGGAAGACAGGGATTTAAGAGATCTTCCAGTGGTTATGGTTACGGCGTATGCACAAAGGGAATTTGTAGCAGAGGCTGCCGAATCAGAGATAGATGCCTATATATTGAAGCCTGTTACCGTGAAGGTATTGGGTGACAAGGTTCTTGGTGTAATTAAAAACGCCAACAAGCCTCCTCCGATGGTTTATCATCTCCAAAAGGCGAGAAGCTTTGAGGAGGCTGGAGATATGGATGCTGCCATCGGTGAAGCCAAGCTGGCCATGGAGGCCAATCCTAAATCGTCAAGGCCTTTGCGTGAAATAGGCTATTACTATTTTAAGAAAGACGACCTGAAACAGGCTGAAAAGTGGCTATTGAAGGCTGCTCGGATGAATTCTTTAGACGTCTTTGCTTTTCACTATCTGGGAGAGCTATATCTGAAACGCGATGACATAGAAGAAGCGTCCAAATACTTTGACAAGGCCATGAGCATCAGTCCCCGCCACCTGACCCGAGGGATCAATTTCGGAAAGATCCTGGTTCAAAGGAACAATATCGAAAAGGCCGTTAAGGTTTTTGATAAAGCAATCTCATTGTCGGAAGACGCCCTTGAGTTACGAGAAGAGATAGCCGATTTTTGCATTGAGGAGGGAGCAAAGAAATACAGCGCCAAACTTCTGGAGTCTATCATAAAGGCAGATCCGACACGAAAGGACCTATTGTTTAAGCTGGGGGTGGTCTTAGAAGAGATTGGCAAGCACTCCAAGGCTTTATCATATTTAACCAAGGCGGAAAAGGAGGACAGGGACAATCTTGACATCAAGGTGCATATCGCCAAGGTCTATCTGGTGCTGGATAGGAAGATTCGAGCCGAAAAAGGGTTGAAGGAGATACTGAAGGCTGACCCGAAGAACAAAGAAGCGATGGAGCTATTGAAACAGTGTATTTAACTTAGGAGACGATCGATGACAAAGGACCAGAGATATCTTCAGGCCTTGGTCGCTATCAGCAATATCTCCAACGACAGGAAGCTTGGGTTTGGGCAAAAGCTTGAGCGTATTCTTCTTGAAGTTGTAAATTGCATGCAGGCCACATGTGCGTCGATCATGCTTGTCAAAGGCCGCAAGGC
>CP070769.1:1105169-1108598 GCA_020347085.1 Desulfobacterales bacterium | reverse complement strand
TCATGGTGATGAACCTTTATTTCAAAGAAGTAGCATCCTGACTCTAGTGTTTTCACGGCAGTGTTGATGTTGGCAAAGGCCCTGGCATTGGTAATAATCTTCATCCTTCTGTATCCATCACCCCGAGCGGCATTCAGGATTTCGAAGAAATCACGCCTTAAGGTCGGCTCTCCACCATATAGCTCCACGCTGTCAAGGGCATTCTTACGGTCCATCTGGGCGCGTATATCGGATAAGCCTGGGTCACTTGCCCCGGTTTTCTTCTGACAGTAAAGGCAGTTGTTGTTACATGCAGAACCTACAAAAATCCTTTTATATTGAATCATAATAAGATCCCTAATAGTATCGTTGCCTATGAATTCGACCCACTTGTTTTTACACTTCATTTGCGCTTCATTTTCTTTGACGGCCAAAGAAAACGAAGCAAAAGAAAGGCCGCCCTCAACTTGGCCTTCGGCTACCCTCGCGCAACGGTTGCTTGCGGCGGATCCGCAAACTCGTCCCGACAAGTCGGAACTCAAACAGTGCGGCCCCTTCTTCCGCAGGCAACCGCTGGGCTCGGCTGCGTTGAATAGGACCAAATAAAGAGTGAGCCCATGGAAAATCAAAGCCGGCCTACGCCTTGCCCTCGGGCATGACCGGTAATGACCGGCCAGGTCGGCCGGTTATTCGTCTGTGCCTGTCTGCGGTCTCACAAAAGATAGCCGGCACCCTTTTTGACGATACAGTATAATACGCGGAGGCAATTCTAGCAAGTCAGGGGCGGACGAGACACATGCCCCCCTTCAGGGCGGGGAGGCTTCACACATATTGTGAAATCGCAAATTTCTTGTATTATCGTATTATCTTATGGTAATATATTTTATTTAAAATTACGTGGCCCTTTCCCCGGCGCGCTTTGAGCCGGGATCCTGCTATCTAAATAAGGGCCGGTTCTCTTCTTATCCTTGACAGGAGTCGGTTGTAATGGACAAGAAGGCAACCCATGAAGAGTTCCAACAAGCCGTGAACAGACTTCAAAGGGAGGCCTGCAAAGGGACAAGTGCCCAAAAAACGCTGGAAGAGAGCGTGGAGCGCCTGAAGGTTGCCTACGACCAGTCGATCATCTATCAAAAGGCACTGCATGAAGAAATAGCGGAACGTCAGCGTGTTGAGAAAGCACTCCAAAAAGCTCACGAGGAGTTGGAAGCGCGGGTTGATCAACGAACCCAGGAGCTTGCAAAAGCAAATGCCTCCCTGAGCGTGGAGTCAGAAAGGCTTAAGAAGGCGCAGGAAGCGCTGAAAAAAGCTTACAACGAGATAGGACAAAGGTTCGGGGAGCGTACTGCCGAACTCGAAGCAGTGAATACACAACTTAGGAAAGAAATAGAAGAACGCCAACGCGCAGAGGAAGCGTGCAGGGCCTCCGAGGCTAACTACCGAGCCATCTTCAATGCCATTAACGATGCCATTTTGGTTCACGACGTGGAGACAGGAGAAGTCGTGGACGTCAACTGGAGAATGTTTGAAATGTACGGCGTTTCTCCGGCAGAAGTCCGTCAGCTGACTGACAACGTAGACCTGTCTCTGGGAGGCCCCCCTTACACGGCTGAAAGCGCGTCAGAATGGTTTAAGAAGGCTGCCAAGGGAGAGGCCCAACTTTTTGAGTGGAGGGCCAAAGACCATAGTGGGCGGGATTTCTGGGTTGAAGTGAACCTCAAACGCGCCCTGATCAGCGGCCAACATCGTTTACTGGCGGTGGTGCGCGACATTACAGAACGCAAGCTGGCACAAGAAAAGCTTATCACCTATCATGATAAACTCCGAGCCATGGCGTCCAGATTGTCCCTGGCCGAGGAGAGGGAACGGCGCCGCATTGCAACAGAGGTTCATGACCACATCGGCCAGAACTTGGCTTTTGCCAAGATCAAGTTGGGTACGCTTCTGAGGTCCATTACTTCTGACAGTCTCGGACAAGCTGTGGGCCAAGTCGTCAAGTTGGTTGATGAGGCCATCCGAGACACGCGGGCCTTGATTTCTGAGCTCGGTTCGCCCATTCTCTACGAGCTGGGGTTTGTGCCGGCGGTGGACTGGCTCACACAACAAGTCGAGAAACGGCATGGCATCGCGCTGTCGTGTGAGGACGATGGCCAGCCCAAGCCACTACGTGACGATGTTTGTGTGCTTTTGTTTCAGGGAGTGCGGGAGTTGCTTGCCAATGTTGTCAGGCATGCCCGAGCGCACAGCGGAAAGGTGTGCATCACGAGACTTGACAATGAGATACAAATCGACGTGGAGGATGACGGGGTTGGGTTCGACCCGGCATCCATAGGCCCTGGTGTGGGCGAAAACAGTAGGTTTGGATTGTTCAGCCTTCGGGAGCGCTTGGAGCCTCTCGGCGGACATATGGACGTAGCGTCCAAGACTGGTCAGGGGACCAAGGTGACTCTGAGGGGACCGCTGAAGTCAGACGGGAAAGACAAAAGGAGGAAGGTGTCATGAGTATAAAGATTTTGCTGGCCGATGATCACAAGATCATGCGAGCGGGCCTCCGCTCCCTGCTTGAAAAGGAGCACGACATGAAGGTTGTGGCAGAGGCATCACAAGGACGCACTGCCGTGAGGTTGGCTCGAGAGCATGCTCCCGACGTTGTTATCATTGATATTACCATGCCCGACCTCAATGGCGTCGAAGCGAGTCACCAAATCCTTGCTGAAAATCCTGAGACCAAGGTGGTAGCCCTGTCCATGCACTCGGATGAGCAATTTGTTGCTGGCATGCTCAAGGCCGGCGCCTCCGGGTACCTTCTCAAGGACTGCGCTGCAGAAGAACTCTGCCATGCCATCCGCGCCGTGATGGCGGGCGAGACCTACCTGAGCCCCAAAATAGCAAGTATCGTGGTTGAAGACTATCGGCGCGACTTGTCAAAAGCTGAGTTGACACATCCTCCCGAGTTAACATCCAGGGAACGAGAAGTGCTTCAGCTCGTGGCCGAAGGCCAGACCTCCAAGAACATTGCGGAGCGGCTCCATGTGAGTGTGAAGACTGTTGAGGCGCACCGCCAGCAAATCATGGATAAGCTCAATATTCGCACCGTTGCTGGGCTCACAAAATATGCCATTCGTAAAGGAATAACTTCCATCCAAAGCTGACCACACCTGGGCGGGAAAAAGTGGCTAGAAGTGGTTTCAAGACCCACTTCCTGGCTTGTTTGACCATTTTAGAGAGTCCTAAACTCGCTCCGCTAAAATTGGGCACGAAGTGAAGTTCTGCGCTAAACTCGAACTAACACCCTCAAACAGTTCCAATTTTTGCGCTTCCCCTCGCTAAGGACTCTTAGCAAAAATAGTCAAAATGGATTCGTTAAAGGATTTTGAAACCAGCTCTATCTATGTAGCCATTATTACTGAGTAGGAACAAGGTACTTCCTAGTAAAAATTAGTATCTTTA
>CP070769.1:1102095-1105069 GCA_020347085.1 Desulfobacterales bacterium | reverse complement strand
CTTAATTGCCTCATTTTCATTGGCGTAAATATGGTTATTACTCAGCGCGTAGACCTCTGGTATCTCATCACCATCGAGGTCGCCGGTGACCCTACAACCAATGGTACCGGCGGTAATATCAGGATGTCCGGTTGATACTCCAATAGGAACAGGACGAAAACGGTCTGTCGGATCAGCGTAAGCGACAATCATGCCTGTTACTTCCACCTCTGTCGGAACGCCTTCCAAAGCCGCAGGTATTCCAGGGATTCCAGCCCTGGTCACAAAGATTCTTATCACAGGCTTGCCGTCTGAAGAGATCCCAACTCCATGCCCGACGACACCCGAAATGCCCATTAACCTCTCGGTGTGCCTGCCCTGTAACTCAATTGCTCTTCTGATGCCCGGGTTGTCTTTTGTAAGCCCGATGGCTTCCTGGGAATTTGCAGCTTCCGCTATGCTTGGATGCACAGCATCTACATTCAAAGAAATAAGACAGAGTCCAAGAATAGCTAAGATGGAAAGCGTAATCCTATAATACGACGGTATTTTTCTTTTCATGACACTAACCTCCTTATAGATTCTCTTAGGTCTTGGAGCTTCTTATAGATTAGATTCAGCTTGAAGAGCAGCGTCTGCAAAACAGCAAGAAAAATAACCAGGGGCAGCAGTTGGCGTGTGTGGGAAACCTCGTTCCGACCAAATATTTTTAATAACATACATCAGAATAAAAAGCAATAGGAAAGACGAATAAATCCAATTTGGGGTCAACGCAGGATTCGAGACAACCTCCCATTATTGATACCTACCAATCCGGCGGATCTATCAAAGGTTTCTAACGCATATGATAAGTTTCGTCAAACTGTGAGCGGAGATTCTGGGAAAGGAAGGCTGTTTGGCCGAAAATTCAGGCTCGAACCAGTGGCCGCAGTCCTTGGTGGGCGACTCATTCTGAGGTCAAACATAGAGATATGAGTTAGATACTATAAGTTTTTCGGCCTCTAATTTTCAAAGATAATATGGCAGTATCGTAAATTTGGCTTAATTTGCGATAAATAGCAGAAATCAACACTTTTGGCCTAAAGAGGTCTTACACAACGTGTAGGGTAAGGCCCTTCCTTTTCCGTTTTCTCTTGACTTTAAGCATAACCTACTCTAGAAGTTCACAATAATCCACAACGAGTGCCAAAAACCAACACAGAAAGGAGGTAACCTATGAAAAAGGTAGCATTTTTTGCTGTTGCAGTGGTTGTGGGCATGGTGTTCGTGGGCGCCAGTTTCGCTGATCAAAACAATACCGGATGCGGTCTTGGCTCCATTGTGTTTGAAGGTAAAGAAGGCCTCGTGTCTCAAACCTGTGCAGCGACGTTCAATGGCACCTTTGGAAACCAGACATTCGGCATCACTACAGGGACATCCAATTGTAAACAACACGAAACCCTTTGGGCCAATGAAAGGCTGAACACCTTTGTGGCCGATAACATGGACAATCTGGCGAGGGATATTGCCAAGGGCAAAGGGGAATATTTGAATACGTTAGCAGTACTGATGGAAGTACCGCATGCGGAGCGGGCCGATTTGTATGCCAAGCTCCAAAACAATTTTTATAGAATTTATACATCTGATAATGTCAGCCACATAGACATTCTCAAGAATATTGAAGCCGTCGTGTCATCGAGCTAGGTGCTTCTTCCTTCATTGACGGATATACGGGGGAGATGTGGATGCCTGAAAGGGTCTGTGTCTCCTCCTGTATTTGTCTTCTTCTTTGTTACTCTTTTCCTTTTCACCTTCCAGGTCCGGGCGGAAGAACCACCTTATCTCACCAGTCTGTTGGAATCAGCGCGCCAAAACGAACTCCACAAAGATAGATACTGGCACACCCTTTTGCATTATAAAAAGGGCCCTTTCGGAATAAGAAGTCTCGTTGACGATCCCAAATTCTTTCTGGCCAAGGACGGTAAACACAATCCAGAGGCTGAACTCGAAGCGACAATCAAAGGATTTTTTCGGAAGGTTGATGAGGATGTAAAGCATCCCGCATGCCGGTTCATCGCACGGTATACCTGGATCAAGGAGAAGCTGAATCTCGATGCATCCCGGCTTCCCGTTCCAGAATGCAGCCACTTTGAGGCAATCATGAACCGCATCAAACCGGAAGCGGCCACTCTTATCTTTCCGACGTCTCACATGAATAGCCCCGCATCAATGTTCGGGCATACCCTGCTGACAATCGAAACGGCATACCGCAGCGATCTTCTGTCCTATGCAATCAATTACTCCGCTGTTGTGGATGAGACTTTTGGGCTCTTATATGCCATCAAAGGTCTCTTTGGATTTTACAAAGGGTATTTCTCTATTCTGCCCTACTATGCAAAGTTACAGGAATACAGCGATGTCGATCATCGCGATATCTGGGAATATCCCCTTGACCTGAATAAAGAAGAGATCAGAAGGCTCCTGATGCACATCTACGAACTAGATTCCATCTACTCTGATTACTATTTTTTTGATGAGAACTGTTCTTATGATCTCTTGTTTCTGTTGGATGCGGCGCGGCCCTCTCTTGATTTGACGGACCAGTGCAGATGGTGGGTAATTCCCCTGGATACCATCAAAACAGTCAAGAAAAGCAAGTTGATCACAGGAGCTGTCTACAGACCATCTAAAACGACAAAGATCAAATATCTTGCTTCTTCACTCACGCAAGGCGGTCAGACGAAGGCCCTGTCCATAGCCAGAGGAGATCTGGAACCGGAGAGACTCCTGGAGCAAGAGATCTCGAATGAGGAAAAGACAAGGATTTGTGATCTTGCCAGCGAATACCTTCAATACAGATATACAAAAAAGGATCTCACGAAAAAACCATACGTGGACCGATTTTTGAAAACCTTACGGGTACGCAGTCGGTTAGGAGAACCCGATGAAGATCAATATCGAATTCCCGCCCCGGGACGACCAGATGAGGGGCACCATTCCAACCGGTTCAGCATCG
>CP070769.1:1094825-1101995 GCA_020347085.1 Desulfobacterales bacterium | reverse complement strand
TTGTGCGAAATTCACCGGGGCGAGCGATACGCCAGTACGCATGGATAATCTGCCCGCCAATTAGCACCACGCGAAGATCGCGATCAATCTCAAGATACTCCTGTCTGTAAGCAGCACGGCTCAATTGGTTATAAGCGGCGAGCTCAGCCTCACTGCGGATCAGGTATATGCCTCGGCCTAGCGCTGACCCCCGCGGGATTTTTGCCACAAAGGGGAATTGAAAATGGTCCAGTATCTTTGATTTTTGAAAGTTCCCGTAAAACACCCGCGTTCTCGGGTGAGGAATCTCCAGGAGGTTGAAAAGGGCGGTCTGCTTAATCTTATCCATCGTATATTTGTACGTATGGTAGTTGGGAAAGGTCCGTTTTCCCATGGTGTCAAAGATGTCGGCATAAAAAGCAGTGGGATAGAGAATGACATCAGAGCGACGAATCAACGCAATTTGCCAATCCTCATAATCGGAAAGATTCGTCCGAACACCAAGGGTGACCACGTTCTCACAGTGTCGTAATCTCCTCTCCAGCGCCACTCTTGGTTCAGTCACCATAGCTGCTGCAACATTTCCTTATAATCATTCTGGGGATTGCATTATTGACAGTATCAATCAAAGAACCTGAATCTTATGATGTGAAAGAGCGCTGCCACGCCGTCTGTCCAGGTGATTTTTTTCCCCTCTTCGTAAGTCCTGCCACTGTACGATATGGGAACCTCGTACATGCGACATTTCAGCTTAGCAAATTTTGCGGTGACCTCGGGCTCAAAACCGAAGCGGTTTGACTTGATGGTTATTTCTTTTAGCAGGTCGGCCCGGAAAACCTTATAACAGGTCTCCATGTCAGAGAGATTCAGGTTGGTGAGCATGTTGGACAAAAGTGTCAGGATCTTATTCCCAACGTAGTGCCAAAAAAAGAGGACACGCTGCGGTCCACCTGTAAACCTGGAGCCGTAGACCACATCTGCGCGGCCGTCAAGAATGGGTTCTATAAGGCGATCGTAATCTCCTGGATCATATTCCAGATCGGCATCCTGGATAATGACAATATCCCCGGTCACCTGCTCAAAACCGGTTTTCAGCGCCGCGCCCTTTCCTTTGTTCTTTTCATGAAAAAGAATTTTGACATCATCCCCTGCCCTCTCCTTTAGCCACTCCATCGTTCCATCTGTAGACGCATCGTCAACCACAATGATCTCTTTGTCCTGAGGCACGAATCCGATTCGCTTCAAGATTTCCTCGATGGTTCCTATTTCGTTGTAAACGGGAATGACAATCGAAAGCTTCATGGTTGTTGGTCCTTAATTGGTCAGCGGATCTTGTGTCTTACGGGTTCAAGACCCGCCTTATCTCCCTGAGACTATGTTCCAAGTGACTTCCCGGCCAGTAAATCCTTCTACAGGACTTACATTCGGAGAATCTATTGTGGCCAGTCCATATATGGTCAGGTACTTTCCCGATCACATCCAGGGGTGTAACAGAATCAATAAGCCCATTACAGACGATGCAACGACTAAAGAATTTATCTGGATCGGGTTTCAGACCAAGTCGGCGTATGAGGTCATGGAGTTGCATCTTGGGATCATTTCCCTCTACAAAAATTAACCTGTCTGAAGACATTTTGTTCAAAATTCGAGTGTTGCGAGATAAAAGTACCCGGTCTTCATTTGCCAGTTCAAAAAATTTGTCGTCAGACAGTGTGCGGGAATAAAGCGTGTCATAACCAAGGATGCGTAGCCATTTGGCCAGCTTTCCAAGCGTTCGGTCAGCAGCGAACTTCATAGTATCACATGGGCATGTCATTAAGTGGTCGAGTCGTTTTACTGCAAACACTCAACGAATCGACTATTCAACCCTTCACCAAAACTCCTCAATAATTGGGATCTGTCTCCCGTACACCGGAAACCTCTATGTTGTAGGCTCCGTCTGGGATCGAAACATCCGTCCAAAACTGTTCCACCATGAGCGAACAAACCAATCTCTCAGGGTCAGAGATCGCAATTCTGTGTGGGAGCAAAAAGGATTCCGTCTGGTGAAAATCACTGAATGCAATCCTGTAACGTAGATTGCCCCACTTGTCGAACACCTCAACTTTTTCGACTGTCGTTGCAGCGTCATCCAGCCAAACTTTTTCAACCAGGCGCCCCCACCTTTCATAAAGGTTCAAAATCCATCTCCCATCCGCCGATGCGGTGCGAATTTTGCCATAGTGAAACGGGAGGATCGGGGGCTGACCTGACAAAAGCTTAAATAGATCCTCGCCTTTCACGGGTATGGAAGCGAAACGTGAAAGATTACTTGCCGTGGCATCTCCTCTGAAATAATGGTTATCTCGACGTGAATGGAGGAAGAAATTCGACCCATTAAGGACAAACGTCATGGTGGGCTGGCCCCATGGCCCTAATGTCTCCACCCGCAGGTTGTGTGGCTTAGACCCGACCCATACCACACGGAAAACCCTCACATCGGTCCCGCGAATGGTCTTAAACCTGCCCACTCCCCTGAAGGTCTTGAGATCAGCTTCGCGCTGCTGCAAGGAAGCCAAAAGCCGGTCTGCATCAACTCCGGCTTGCGTCACAATGCCTTTGTGTTTCGGGGCGCATCCGTACACGTATAATGGAAAAAAGAGGGCGAGAACAATAAGTAAAGTGTACCTATGCATCCCTGCCCAGCAGTTTTTTAACCGATTGTATCTTCTGTTCAAGCGCCTTTGTATCTTCTTCTTTTTTTTCTAAGGCCTTCTTGTAGTATTCCAAACTTTTCCGAAGATTGTCTTCTTTCATATAGGCATCGCCCAGATGTTCTAAGATGGTAGGATCTTCGGGAACCAATGCAGTGGCCTCTTCGAGAAAGTGGATAGCCTTTTTGTATAGCCCTTTTTTGTAGTAGACCCACCCCAGGCTATCGATAATGTACCCATCGTCTGGCTCCTGTGCGATAGCCCTCTTGATCAAGCTTTCAGCCTCATCCAGATTTCTGCCCAGTTCTGCGTACGTATAGCCTAAATAGTTTAAAGCCTGGGCGTGCATGGGGTCTGCATGAATAACGGCTCTCATTTCTTCAATGCACGCATCCTTATCCCCGGCTTTGTCATAGACTACACCAAGTCGAAAACGGAGACTTACAGCATCAGATTCAAGGGTTATCCCCTTTTTGAGAGAAGCCACGGCCTTGTCATATGATTCCATTTCTTCATACAAGGCACCGAGGAACAAATAAAGCTCAGCCTCATTGGGTTCATTTTCAATGGCTTCATTCATGACCCGGATTGCCTTTTCAGATTCACCTTGTTCGTTATACAGGAACCCGAGATGAATAACAGCACTCCGATGATATGACGATGTCTCCGGAACCCTTTCAAAGGATGCGACCGCGTCGTCTATCTTCTCAAGCCCCTCCAATGCCATCCCATGGAAGTAATGAAGTTCAGGGTTATCAGCATCATTCTTCAAAAGTAACTGGAAGGTGTCAGAGGCCTCTTCATACCTTTTTTCATCCAGGTATATAAGGGCAATCTGTTTGATAACGTGCGGATTAGCTTTGCTTTGACGCTTTAACTCCTCGAACACGCCCCGGGCCTCCTCCGATTGACCCATCTTTAAGTAGGAACGGCCAAGGCCAACAGCTGCTTTGAGGTTGTCCGGGTTGTCGGCAAGGATGTTGTTGTAGGTTTCGATAACCTTTTCGTGTTTGCCGGTCGCTTCATAAACACTGATAAGTTCAAAAAGGGTTTGTTCATTGCTTGGCTTCAGTTCTATTGCTTTCAGCAAGGCAGCCTCTGCCTTATCGTAATGCTTCAATGTGGCATTAAGGGAGCCCAGGTAAAAATACCCGGCAAATGATGCTGGGTTGATTTGGATTAGGTCCTGATAGAGCTGCATAGCCTTCTCTGGTTGCTTGATTCTGATATACTGTGAGCCTAACAGGAAGCGGATATTTTCGGACTTTGGATCCAGTTCCAAGGCCTTTTTATAAGCTTCAATCGCGTCAGCATGCTGATTCAGAGCGGCGTGAATTCCACCCAGCATCACTAAGGACGGCAGATGTTTGGGATGCTTTCCGATGATATCCTGTGTAACGCTCAGGGCTGCCTTATAGTCATTCTGATGGAGATAAAGTCGCACCAATTCATTTTTTAGAAATAATGAATCCTCATCTCTGACGATGGCTTCTTTTAGAAGTTCTGTAGCCTCATCGAACTGCCCATGTCTCCTCTTCAGCCAGGATTCAGTGTAGTAATAGTAACCCCCCGCATCTTTCGCCTTGTCCTCCGCTAACGCCCCTTCATCAGGCATAGTTTTCTTGGGGAGGGTACAAGCAGCCAGGTGCAGTGTCATGCAGAGAGATATGAATGTTTTAAACAGCATCATAAGCTTTTTGCCTGTCCCCTTTCTCACTGGGAAATTTGCGTTTTTCCGTGCTCCGATTTTGTGGAAAACCGCTACATTCCATTCGTACCCAGTTCTCCAATGAATGTATCAAAATCGGGTATTTCACGTTCGAAGTATGCTTTGATCTTTTTGATCATGCTATTTTCAATCTGCCGTACGCGTTCTCTAGTAATACCGTAACGCTCGCCTATCTCTTGAAGGGTAGTCGGCGTGTCAGAAAAAACGCGGTTTTCAAGGATATAGATTTCCCGCTCGCTTAATTCCTTCCTGAATGAATCGAGTTTTTCGTGGATGATCGCCTCCATCTCCTTTTTTGCTACTTGAGTCTCCGCAGACGGCGCCTGCGTGCTGATGAATTCGATCCTTTCGTTATCCGAGCCCTCTTTGATCGGCGCATCCAGTGACACTTCCCATCTATCCAGGCGTTGATCCATGTCGGTGACCTCCTGTTCAGAGACCCCAAGTCTTTCTGAAAGGAGCTTTGGCTTAGGATCAAAGCCCTCAGATGCCAGTCTCTGCTTTTCTTTCTTCAGCCTGAAAAAGAGCTTTCGCTGGGCTTGGGTCGTCCCGATCTTAACCAATCGCCAATTGTCCATAATGAATTTTAGAATATAGGCTTTGATCCAGAAAGAAGCATAATAGGAGAACTTAACCCCCCTGTGAGGATCAAATTTCTGCACCGCCTGCATAAGGCCTATATTGCCCTCCTGAATTAAGTCGAGCAAGTTTTGCATCCACAGACGCTGGAAGTCTATGGCAATCTTTACCACGAGTCTCAAGTTGGAAGTAACAAGCCTATAGGCAGCCTCTCGGTCTCCCTTTTCTCGGACCTGAATGGCGAGTTCCTTCTCTTCTTCCTTCGTAAGCAGTTCGTACTGACTGAGTTCCTGCAGGTATCGCTGGAGGGGGTCAAATTTGACAAGAGCCGAATCTGTCCGAGAGCGGCTCGCCTTAGACGCACCAACAGACGAGTCGCTCTTTTTTGAAACCTTTTTCTTAGGCGGCACTGGCCTCTTATTTTCTTTCTTTTTCTTTTTCAAGTGCTCTGTTTGTCACTTGGACTAAGAGAACGTTTGTTTTGCAACGAAACGGCCAAGCTTTTTCCTTTTTTGTCCACAAGGATATCAAACACATACCCCTTTATCAAGGTGTAAAGAGCGGCACATGCTCAAATCGGTTTACGTCAACGAGCCCTCTGTCTGTGATCCTAAGTTCCGGAATGACTGGCAGTGCCAGAAACGATAAAGCCATAAAGGGCTCCTCAAACTTGCATCCCAAATCCCTTGCTGCCTGTCTCATTTTTTCCCATCCGCTGGCAACTTCAAAGAGGGGCCTGTCGGACATAAGCCTCCAACACAACCACCTTTATAATGTCACGCCCCACGTCTGATGTGACAGCTCCATCCTCAACCGGGGCCACAGCTCTCACGCTGCTGGTAAGAATCTGACCTGGGATGAGGCTTATGACCCTTACGTGATTGCCGTCTTGCCGTATTACAAATGCGTCAGGTCCATAAGGCTTAATGTTCATGGGACCGAGCTGATCCACATCGAGCCCCAGAGGGAATTCATGTGTGAGCTGACCATGTTCAAAAACTTTCTTGCCTCTTTTAATGACCATTTCGACTTTTACCGGCCGCAAAGAAGAAAGGACCAGAATATCTGCACCGTACCCGGACGCAATCGCTCCGAGATCCTTTAAACCAAAATATGGAGAAGCTTCTATGTCTATGCTGTCATGACACCTTAACACAGCATGCGTCTGTCGCTCATCTGGACAAAGAAGCGGACTTCCAAACCCAACTCTCGCATCTTAACAAAGCCATTGATTTCAGTCAACTGCTCTGATTCGTTAGCTTTTTCTGTGCCTAAGACATGGGTAAACCACAGGCTATTTCATGGTTCTTGAGATATGGCGGGTACAAAATGGGCTCAGTGAACAGTAAGGGGACTGCTTGGTATGGCAAAATCCCATTGATAGATTGGCAGGACAGTTCACGGGGGCAGACGGTTTGGCTGAGTGATTTTTGAAAAGCTTGAAATCAGCAATAATTGAAGAATGCCAAAGGAGAAAATCCGGGGTCAGGGTCGTTATTCTCTTCTCAGGCTTTTTTTTGTTGTGTGCAGAGAGAAAATTTTTCGCCACCGACCCCAGATATTCCTACACCAATTATACGCATTTATCCGAAAGACAGGAAAAGTAAACGCAGAAATTGCCTCTAAAGATTACTCTGCATCCAAAACGGAACATTGTGACAAATTCGTGACAGTTGCTTGTCTTTTTCCATCCACTTTTATAGGGGATTCGTTCGTATCCTGTGCTGCCGTCGGTGCAGCGTCATCAGGGACAAGTGAAGCCACTAGAGATGGCACATTTCTGCCAATAGACCGTATTAACTCTTCATACATTGTGTGTACGTCACTCATGGAAGCTCCTTCACTCAAGTCTTAACTGGATATCTTGGATCTGAGATGCGAGATAGAGGTTGAAGCATGCAAAACGCATGCCGATATGTTTACCCATCAAGCCCGAGGGGGCAGAGGCGTTTTTTTGATGAGCAAGGCCGAGATGGTACTCCGCAGACGGCCTTTTCAGAAGCCGCAGGCGCAAACCCGCGGAGAACGCCGCTCATCGGGCGCGAAGCGTTGCTCGGCAACAAAAGGGCCATTTATGGATGGAAAATAGCTGGCAAATTGGGCCGGGGGCATGCTTTGATTGGGTACAGATTGATGAACGTAAAGCAGTCTTTATCAGCCAGTGGAACATTTGCACGGAAGTGAAAAGAA
>CP070769.1:1090495-1094725 GCA_020347085.1 Desulfobacterales bacterium | reverse complement strand
TGACGACCGAAGAGGATTGCCATACCCTGACAGGGATTGAAGTGGGACCTCTCATAGAGGCAGGTGAAATTATCCAAAAGGTTGGTGAACGCGTGCTGGGACGGGTCGCCTTGGAAGATATTCGAGATCCTTACACGGATGAAGTGCTGGTCAGTGCCAACGAAGAGATTGATGAAGAAAAGGTTACCAAAATAGACAATGCCGGTCTCACCAAGGTCAGAATCCGTTCGGCACTGACGTGTAAATCCCGAGATGGTGTATGCTGCAAGTGTTATGGACGTGATTTGGCATATGGCCAGCCCGTGGAAGTTGGCACGCCAATCGGAATCTTGGCAGCGCAGTCTATTGGGGAGCCAGGCACACAGCTGACCATGCGGACATTCCATATTGGAGGCACAGCCCGCCGTGCAGCAGAGCAGGCAGATCGAAGGGCTGCAAATTCGGGTCGTGTGAAGTACATAGGCATCAATACCGTTGAAAATGCCGACGGGGACTTCGTCGTTATGAACCGCCAGGGTGGAGAGTTTGCCATTGTGGATGAGCAGGGCAGAGAGAGAGAGCGATATCCGGTCATCTACGGCGCCCATTTTATGGTCAGAGATGGTCAAAAGGTGGAGCCTGGCGACTTGCTTGTCACGTGGGACCCGTATACCATCCCGATTCTTACAGAGACAGGCGGTGTGGTGAAGTATGGCGATGTGTTGCCGGGCAAGACCATGCAGGAGAAGGTGGACCCGGTGACAGGCAAGGCGAGTCAAGTCATCGTCCAACACAAAGATGCAGACGTTCGCCCGAGGATCTCCATAAAGGATGAAAACGCAAAAACTGCCAAGCTCCCCTCTGGTGGCAGTGCCCGTTATTTTCTCCCAGTGTCAGCGATTCTGATGGTATCTGAAGGAGATACGGTCAATGCCGGAGATGTCATTGCCAAGCTTCCCAGGGAGACAACCAAAACCAAGGATATCACGGGGGGCCTTCCGCGGGTTGCCGAGTTGTTTGAGTGTCGCAAACCAAAAGAAGCTGCAATCTTAAGTGAGATAGACGGGTACGTGAGTGTCTCAAAGGGAGCCAAGGGGAGGCAGAAGATCACCGTCGTGCCGCCTGATGTCGGAGAAAAAAAGGAATATCTGATTCCGAGGGGGAAACACGTT
Source organism: Desulfobacterales bacterium (assembly GCA_020347085.1). GTDB lineage: Bacteria > Desulfobacterota > Desulfobacteria > Desulfobacterales. Next base: position 1,093,574 of record CP070769.1, on the reverse strand, counting down.
AGTGTGTTGGAGGGAGATTACCTCAAGGCAGGCGACCCCTTGATGGGGGGCTCAGCGAACCCGCATGACATCTTGAATATCAAAGGGGAGCATGACCTGTCCCGATACCTCGTGGATGAAGTCCAAGAGGTCTATCGACTACAGGGTGTTCGAATCAATGATAAGCATATTGAGGTAATCGTGCGCCAGATGCTGGAGCGAGTAAAGATAGTGGATCCAGGAGATACAGACTTTATTTTGGAAGAACATGTGGAAAAGAGGCGATTTGAAGAGACCAACCGGGAGGTGGTGACCAAGGGTGGCAACCCTGCAGTCGCTAAATCGCTGCTTTTGGGTATTACCAAAGCGTCGCTCAGTGTTGAGAGCTTCATCTCCGCAGCGTCATTTCAGGAAACTACGAAGGTGCTGACAGAAGCAAGTATTGCGGGCAAGGTTGACCACTTGAAGGGTCTAAAAGAAAACGTCATTATGGGACGTATCATACCCGCCGGCACGGGGTTGAAAAAATATAGAGGGACCCGGATTGTGTTGGAACCCGAAGAAACGCATGAGGCATTGGAGGCCATAGACGAATCAGGGGTGGACCAAGCGGATGAGGTGGCCCAGGCGTGAAGAAACGGGGTAAAAAATGGTTGACAGGCAAAGGTCTAGATGTTAATCGCTCTCGTTTTATGCGTATTCCAGAGAACACCGCTGGTTGCAGGTTGAGAGACTGGCCACTATTAAACATATGAGGTTACGTTCATGCCGACAATCAATCAGTTGATAAGAAAAGGGCGAAAGCGCGTGAGGAAAAAGTCCAACACACCAGCCCTTAAAGCGTGTCCCCAAAAACGGGGGGTGTGTACGCGGGTATATACAACCACACCCAAGAAACCGAATTCGGCGTTAAGGAAGGTGGCTAGGGTTCGTCTGACCAACGGGATGGAGGTGACAACTTACATCCCTGGCGTGGGGCACAACCTTCAGGAACATTCAATTGTACTTGTCCGCGGGGGACGGGTCAAGGATTTGCCTGGAGTTCGCTATCATATAGTCCGAGGCACGCTCGATTCTGTTGGGGTTCAGGACCGAAAACAGGGTCGCTCAAGGTATGGCGCCAAGAGACCAAAGTAAATCGAAAATCATGAATTGGAAAACGCAAATCGTGAATCGCAAGGACGAATAACGGTCTCCGAATAACGAAACACCAGGAGCTATATATGCCGAGAAAAGGAGAGATTTCCAAACGACCAACGATGCCTGACCCGAAGTACAAGAGCAGGTTGGTATCAAAGTTTGTCAACTGCCTGATGAAAGATGGCAAGAAGAGTGTGGCCGAATCGATATTGTACGACGCCTTTGGGATTATCGAAAAGAAAACAAAGGAGTCGCCGCTTAAGATTTTTGAAAAGGCTATGGAAAATGCCAGGCCCCGCATCGAGGTGAAGTCACGCCGGGTAGGTGGCTCCACTTATCAGGTGCCCGTGGAGGTTCGAGCGACCCGTCAGACCGCGCTAGGAATCAGATGGCTGATTTCGTTTGCACGAAAACGTTCAGAAAAGAGCATGTCCGAAAAGCTAGCTGCTGAGTTGATAGATGCTGCGAATCAGCGGGGTGCTACCATGAAAAAAAGAGAAGACACACACAGAATGGCTGAGGCAAACAAGGCCTTTGCTCACTACAGATGGTAAGACAAGTGACAGACAATGCCAAGGTTAGTTCCAATAAGTAGGGCCAGAAATATTGGCATCGCTGCCCATATCGATGCCGGAAAAACCACTACCACTGAAAGGATCCTCTACTATACAGGAGTATCCCATAAGATGGGCGAGGTGGATAAGGGATCTACCGTGATGGACTGGATGGAGCAGGAGCAAGAGCGGGGAATAACCATTACTTCGGCTGCAACCACCTGCACCTGGAAAGATCATCGCATCAACATCATTGATACGCCTGGGCATGTGGATTTCACGATAGAAGTGGAAAGGTGCTTTCGGGTCTTGGATGGTGTCATTGCGGTCTTCTGCGCTGTTGGAGGGGTGGAACCACAGTCGGAGACAGTCTGGCGCCAAGCCGATCGATACAGGGTTCCACGAATTGCCTTCATTAACAAGATGGACCGGGTAGGAGCCGACATGGGCCGCTGCGTCGAGATGATGCGGGTCATGCTAAAGGCCGAGCCTGTTGTCCTGCAAATCCCCATAGGGCGTGAGGATAATTTTGCAGGCGTTGTAGATTTGATTTCGATGAGCGCTTTTCTTTATGACGATCTGAACCTGGGGGTTGATTTCAAAGAAACCAATATTCCGCCAAGGCTTCGAAAGGAGGCCGCAGATCGACGCATGGAGCTTTTAGAGTCCTTGGCAGATGTTGATGAGTCTATTATGGAGAGTTACATTGATGGAAGACCGGTTTCATCTGAACAATTGATACAAGCTATCAGGAAGGCTACCCTTTCGCTGAAGCGGATACCGGTCTTGTGCGGAGCTGCATTCAAGAATAAGGGAGTGCAGCCCTTGCTGGATGCCGTAGTGAGACATCTCCCATCCCCTGCAGATATTCCGCCCGTTTCTGGCGCAGACCTAAACGGTAAGAAAGCACTGCGGCTAGCAGATGACGCTGCTCCATTTTCGGCCTTGGCTTTTAAATTGATGACCGATCCCTATGTAGGACACTTAACTTTCTTGCGGATATACTCCGGCCGGTTAAGTTCAGGGGCTACAGTATTCAATGCCACCAAAGGAACGAGGGAAAAGATCGGAAGGCTTGTGAAAATGCACGCCAATGAGCGGGAAGAGATCAGCGAAGTCTATGCTGGAGATATTGTTGCTGCAATAGGTCTGAGGAATACGACGACTGGCGACACACTCTGCGAGCCGAGCAACCCGATCCTGTTGGAGTCCATGGCCACGCCGAAACCTGTCATGTCAGTAGCCATTGAGCCCAAGACAAGGGATGACCAAGCGAAACTGGGCACAGGTCTTTCCAAGATTGCTATGGAGGACCCGTCTTTCAAAGTTGCCTCTGATGAGGAAACTGGCCAGACATTGATTTCCGGCATGGGGGAGCTTCATCTCGAGATCATTGTGGATCGACT
>CP070769.1:1086360-1090395 GCA_020347085.1 Desulfobacterales bacterium | reverse complement strand
GCAAAGGTCTCAACAGTTTTGCCAAACGCTCTGCGTCCCGAGGCGCGTCGTTCACCCCAGCAATCAGAACATATTCGAACATGATCGTGCGGCGAGAGGAGAGCGGGAACCTTCTGCAGGCAGAAAGCACCATCTCGATCGGATAGGTCCGGTTGATGGGCATCAACCGGCTTCGGGTGTCGTTGTCTGCCGCGTTCAGGGAAACCGCCAAGTTGACGTTCACGTCCCGCCCCAAATCATCTATCCTCGGAGCTAACCCGGCCGTGGAAAGGGTGACACGGCGACTAGAAAACTGAAGACCATTATTGCCTGTAATGGTCCCGATAGCCTGCACGACACTGCTGTAGTTGGCAAGCGGTTCTCCCATTCCCATGAGGACGATGTTGGTCAGGGGGTTTGGCCCTTGAAGATCCTCTCGTACGGCGCAGATCTGATTAACGATTTCCGAAGGCTCAAGATTCCGCACCAGCCCGCCGCGACCGGTGAGGCAAAACTTGCACCCCATGCCACAGCCCACCTGGGTCGATACACACAGTGTCCAGTGGCCCGGTTCTGGAATCAAGACACTTTCGACGTGTTGGCCGTCCTGCAAACGAAGAAGGTATTTCCTAGAGCCATCCGTTGAGGTCTGAACCTGTTTTGTCTCAAGCTGAGTTATGGCCATTGTCTCAGATAGAAATCTCCTGAGGTCCTTGGAAAGATCTGTCATCTCCGAAAAGGAGTAGGCGCCTCGGTGATAGACCCACCTGAGAATCTGGCCAGCCCGATAAGCAGCAATATCGTGTTGCCCTAGCCACTTCACAAGAGAGGCTTCCGTGAAGTTTTTTACATCCTGCTGAAAAGGCATAGGAGAAATACAGACCTCCAAGAGGTGGCTCGAAACATTCTTGCCTGGCCATACATTTTTTAACTATTTTCTTGACACATAGTTTGGGTGATAATAATTATAATAGTTTACGCATAATAGAGGATGGACATGTTTGAGAATCTTACCGATAAATTAAACCTTGCCTTCAAGAAGCTCAAGGGCCACGGCAAATTGACCGAGAAGAACATCGACGTCGGGCTAAAAGACGTGCGCCTAGCCCTTCTTGAAGCTGATGTTCACTACAAGGTAGTCAAGGACCTTATTGCCTCTATTAGAGAACGTGCCATTGGTCAGGGGGTCCTGGATAGCGTTACACCAGGACAGCAAGTTGTCAAGATTGTGAATGAAGAACTGACCCAGCTCATGGGAAGCAAACACGTAGAGCTGTGTCTGACTGGTAGTCAACCCGCTGTGGTGATGCTTGTTGGCCTGCAGGGTTCCGGAAAAACCACGACGGCCGGCAAACTGGCGAAATTGCTAATGGGCCAACGTCGGAGACCCTACCTTGTCCCTGCTGACCCATATCGTCCGGCAGCTATTGACCAGCTGAAGAAGATCGGAAGCCAAGTAGGTGCAGAAGTCTTTCCAGCCACCAAGGACATGGACCCCGTCGATATTTGTAGAAATGCCCTCCTGACAGGACGCCAGGGGGGTTTTGATGCCCTTCTCATTGATACTGCTGGACGACTTCATATTGACGAGGCCTTAATGGCTGAACTGGGGCAGATCAAGGAGACCGTGCGTCCGTCTGACATTCTGTTGGTGGCTGATGCCATGACGGGACAGGATGCCGTGAATATGGCCAAGGCCTTTGATGATGCACTCGATATTGGCGGCGTCATTCTTACAAAGATGGAAGGGGATGCCCGGGGTGGCGCAGCAATATCTATAAAAACGATCACCTCAAAGCCGATTAAGTTTGTGGGTGTGGGTGAGAAGCTGGATGCCTTGGAGCCCTTTCACCCAGACCGGATGGCGTCAAGAATCCTGGGCATGGGTGATGTGCTTTCTCTCATCGAGAAGGCACAGATAAGCATGGACGAAAAAAAGGCGCAGGAACTGGAAAAAAAGCTGCGCAGAAACGAGTTTACCTTAGAGGACTTTCGTGAACAGATGATACAAATCAGAAAGATGGGTTCCTTAGAGGATTTGCTGGCGATGATTCCCGGAATGGGTAAACTCAAGCAGCTCAAGCAGTTCAAAGTGGACGATCGAGAACTGGTACGTATTACTGCCATCATCGACTCCATGACTGTGGGGGAGCGTCGTAACCACAGCATTGTAAATGCAAGCCGACGCAGACGGATAGCTACGGGAAGCGGCACGACCGTACAGGAGGTAAACCAACTTCTGAAAAACTATGTGCAAGTCAATAAGATGATAAAGAAATTGAACAAAGGCGGCCTTCGCACTGTTGGGCGAGGAGGGTTGCGGTTATAAGGAGGAATAGGAGTCGGATGTCTCTCAAGATTAGATTGGCCAGGTACGGCGCCAAGAAAAAACCGTATTATCGTATCGTCGTGGCTTCGAGTGAGGCGCCTCGGGACGGCAGATTTCTGGAGCTCGTTGGGACCTATGATCCACTGAAGAAACCCGCTGCAGTGACCTTAAAGCAGGATCGTGTGAAGGCGTGGATTGAAAAAGGGGCCGCTCCAACGGCAACTGTCAGGAGTATATTGAAAAGAGAGGGCTTCTTTTCAGAAACGGCAAATGCTTAAGACGGGCTTTGTACAGTAGCTAACCTTTTTTCGGAACAGCGGTTTTCTCTTGTAACACTCTGGGGAGGTCGGGGGATGAAAGACTTAATCAAGTACATAGCCGAAGCGCTGGTCGATTATCCGGAGCAGGTAGAAGTTTCCGAAGTAGAAGGTGAACAAACCTCGGTCATTGAACTGAAAGTAGCCAAGGAAGATCTGGGAAAGGTTATCGGCAAGCAAGGCCGTACAGCCCGCTCCATACGGACTATTTTGAGCGCAGCCTCTGCCAAAATCAAAAAGCGGTCCGTGTTAGAGATCATCGAATAACGTGCCATGCATGAGGACGCCCTCATTCCCATTGGCAAAGTTGTGGGAACCCACGGGATTAAGGGCTACCTCAAGGTAAGTTCCTACGCTGAATCCGCGGACTTCTTTTCACCAGGTAGGCAGCTGGCTTTGAGGCGCAAAGGTAAGCCAGTTGTGACATTCAGGATAGAATCGGCCCGTCCACACAAGCATGGCATTCTCCTGGCCCTAGCAGGTATTGCTTCTCTTGACGCAGCTAAAGAGTGGGTCGGCTATGACCTCTGCATCGATAAAACCGCCCTTCCCGAACCCGAAAAGGGCACGTATTACTGGCACCAGGTGATTGGCCTGGAGGTCCTTACGCTGGACGACCGCTGCCTCGGTCGCGTGGCAGCCATTTTGCCCACAGGGAGCAATGATGTGTATGTCGTGCGAGACGGAGAAAATGAGGTGTTGATTCCAGCCATCGACTCTGTCGTAGTTGACATCGATCCAATACACGGCGTGTTGCGGGTGGACCTTCCCGAAGGCCTGGAGGCCTAATTAGGGCAAAGCTCCTAACTTCTGGCAGATGAATTTCACGGTTCTTACCATATTTCCTGAGATGTTTTCGGCCCTCCTATCAGGGGGGATTGTGAAGAGGGCTATTGAGGGCGAGTATATATCGGTCGAGCCTGTAAACATCAGGGACTTTGCTAAGGACCGACACCGCACTGTAGACGATCGACCTTACGGCGGCGGTTGCGGGATGGTGATGAAACCAGAGCCGGTGGCAGAAGCGATTCGGCATGCCAGGAAGAAACATCCCGAGTCTTGCACCCTGCTGTTGACACCTCAGGGTCGGCTCTTTACCCAGCGGGTTGCCCAAGAACTTGCAGGATGCACAGGGCTCATCTTAGTTTGTGGCCGCTACGAGGGGGTTGACGAACGCGTTCGTGAGCACCTTGTGGATGACGAACTCTCCATCGGAGATTATGTGCTGACCGGCGGTGAACTTGCTGCCATGGTTGTCATCGATGCTGTGAGTCGCTTGATTCCAGGCACCCTTGGGAGTGAGGACTCAGCGCAGCAAGATTCGTTTTCAGCCGGCGTGTTGGAGCATCCGCAGTACACGCGGCCTAAATCTTTTGAGGGAGCCGATGTGCCGGAGGTATTGCTTTCTGG
>CP070769.1:1083126-1086260 GCA_020347085.1 Desulfobacterales bacterium | reverse complement strand
TTGTCAGAATAACGTTCCGATAAGAGCAGATGACAATTGAAAATACTATTTGGCTCACTTCTGGGTGTCTAATTTTGGTATTTTTGAACTGCAACAGCGAGCACTTTTACAATTCAGGGACAGCTACGATCTCTATTCGTGGAAGGCAGGGTGCAGGCAAATCTTTTCAAAAGGTCTGTAGCTTGAACCCCGAAGGCCAAGGCATGGCGGTGTATGGGCAGTCTGTGTCTGTTGACGCCTGAGGTGTATTCTGATATGAAATTTCGCTATCTGTTCCCAATCTTATCAAGGCGCTAGCCGTTAACAACCAAAATAAGGGGGTAAGCACATGGAGGTCTATCTCATGCAACACGGTCCAGCTCTTCCTAAGGAGCAGGATCCTGAAGAGGGTCTCGGCTCCGAGGGAAAAGAAAGGATTCATGCCAGCGGGCAGGCCCTCAAGAAGATGGGGGTTACCTTTGACGCCATTTTGTCCAGCCCAAAGAAACGTTCCAAAGAGACGGCTGCCATTGTGGCAGAAGGGGTAGGATTTCCGCTGGAGAAGATTATCGAAACAAAGAATGTCAAGGCAATGGCCCCGCCCGAGGATACTGTTCAAGCCTTATCTGAGCTTTCAGGGGCACAGCGCGTGCTGATTGCCGGACACCTGCCGTCGGTGGCTGAAGTGGCCTCCTACTTGCTCACAGAAGGCTCCAGGGCAACCGTGCAGTTTGAAATGGGCGGCTGCTGTTGCATTGACGTGGACGAACTACCCACGCACTCTGGTCGACTGCGTTGGTATCTAACGCCCGCCCAGTTAGCGCTCATCGCCTCTTAGATGCCTGTCATAACAATCGACAATCAAAGACTTCGTTACCGGCTTAAGCAGGATGGGCCTGAAAGTTTTGTCTTTATCCACGGCCTGGGCGCCTCAAAGAACTCCTTTGACCGCTGCTTTGGGATGGATGCCTTCAGGGATTATACCATAGCTGCGATTGACCTGCCGGGTTGCGGGGAAAGCAGTCGGCCCAAGGACTTTTCATACACCATGAAGGATCAGGCCGAGCTGGTCCTGGAATGGATCAGGGGCTTGGCGCTTGCCCGCATCATCCTTGTGGGACATAGCATGGGAGGGGTTATTTGCCTCTATCTGGTCGAGGCCCTCGGCACACAAGTCATGGCGTTTTTTAACCTTGAAGGGAACCTTGGCCGCCACGATTGCATGTTCAGCGCCAAGGTCGCCTCAGCCGGTCGGGCAGACTTCGAAAGCAAGGGCCTCGAAGAATTCAAAAGTACTCTGAGAGAATCGATCCAAGAAGCCCGCTCGCCGGGTCTTAAGAATTATTACCACAACATCTCACGTGCCTATCCCCGGGCCCTTTACCTGAGTTCAGTATCCTTGGTGAAAGAGAGTTGTGAGGGTCAACTCGACCAAAGATTCTTGGCTTTGCCCGTCCAGAAGTGGTACGTGTTTGGCGAGAAGTCCACAAATCTTGTCACCAAAACTTTTCTAGATCAACACAATATTCCGTATTTTATTGTCCCTAAAAGTGGTCATTTCATGATGGATGACCAACCGAGCCTCTTTTACAAGATGCTTCTCGACGCTTTAGAACATGGCAACATTTAGTCATGTACATTTAAAAATATGATCACAAACATGTCTGCTTTGTTGGCTGCAAACAATATTATACTTCCACTAGTAACGGAGACTCTTTTGTGAAAAGATCAATCAGGAAAGGCCTTGGGTTTGGACTGAACTCCGGTGTGATTACCACGCTGGGTATGATGGTGGGGTTAAATGCCAGCACCCAATCAAAACTTGCGGTGATAGGCGGGATTATTGCCATTGCCATTGCTGATGCCTTTTCAGATGCGGTAGGCATCCATATTGCGGAGGAATCGGAGAACGGGCACACTGAAAGAGAAATCTGGGAGTCTACGCTTTCAACATTGACCTCTAAATTTATTATTGCATTGAGCTTCGTGGTGCCTGTCTTAGCGTTTGGGCTCTCTCTGGCCATTGCAGTGAGTGTTGTCTGGGGTCTCGCCCTAGTCACCATATTCAGTTATTACTTGGCCACTCAGCAAGGTGTAAGATCTTACAAAGTGGTGCTTGAGCATGTCGGCATTGTGATTTTGGTGATCATCATTACCCACTATGTGGGGAAATGGGTCGGAGCCTTTTGTTATTGACGGGGACAAAGAAGCACGAGGTGTAAAATGAGCAAAGCCGCCTATCCAAACCTTTTTAGGCCGTTGAAAGTCGATGGTTTGAGGCTGAAAAACCGGATCACCATGGCCCCGCTATACCTTGGCTATGCGGCCTCTGGAGGGACGGTCTCTCCACTGATGCTGGCCCATTACAAACTTATGGCTCATAGCGGCGCAGCTTTGATTGTTGTGGAAGGCGCGGGAATAACGGTCAACGGAAGTGGGTCTGCCAGAACCCTCCGCTGCGACCATAACCGATACATGAAGGGCCTCGAAGCACTTGCCAAGACCATCAAGGGGGGAAAGGCCCTTGCGGCCCTTCAGATCAATCACGCCGGCCGTTTTGCCCAAGTAGCTGAGCCGGTTGCCCCGTCAGCGGTCTCTGCCTTTGGCACAACCCCACGTGCGCTTACCAGGAAGGAGATAAAAGCCATTCAAAAGCAGTACGCTAGGGCCGCCTTGAGAGTTAAAAAGGCAGGATTCGACCTGGTGGAGTTGCACGGTGGAACCGGATACCTTCTAGCCCAATTCGTGTCACCCAGAACAAACAAGCGTGGCGATGCCTACGGAGGACCTATAGAGAGCCGAATCAGATTTCCCCTTGAAGTGCTTAAAGAAATCAAGGACCTGGTCGGGGATTTTCCGGTGGGATATAGGTTCCTGGCCGATGAATGGCTGCCGGATGGGCTCCAGGTAGACGAAGCCAAGGTCCTGGCAAAGGCCTTGGCCCAAAACGGGGTGGCCTATATATCGGTTATGGGTGGCACCTATGAGTCCTTCTTCCTTCCTGAAGTCATCAAGAAGTCTCGCAAGCCTGGTTATATGGTGTCGTTGGCGGAGGCTATGAAGAAAGAAGTCAAAGTTCCGGTCATTACGGCTGGTCGGATCTCTACGCCAGCGCTGGCCGAATTAATCCTTAGAGATAAAAAGGCGGACATGAT
>CP070769.1:1079942-1083026 GCA_020347085.1 Desulfobacterales bacterium | reverse complement strand
GGTCTGAAACATGGTGCGCATGGCCGTCGAGTGTTGCAAGAAGGGGTATGGATATGCCCCCCACCAGCCCCCCGAGCACGGCCCGCCGGCCCATGTCCGGTCTTCTGTTCAGTTTCGGGGCCCATCTGAATCGAAAAGAGAGGGCGCCCTCAGGACAGGCATCAAAGCAATTGAAGCACAACAGACATTCGGCGTTTTCCCAGGTCTGGCTTGGCATGGGCGAGGCCGCCCCTTGGCAGGTTCCGCTGCATAATTTGCAGTCTGTGCATTTATCTTGATCCTTTTCGAGTCTCAGGACCGTGAATCTTGAAAATATTCCCAGAAGGGCCCCGAGTGGACACAAGATGCGACACCAGAAACGGGGTCTGATCCGGTTCAGAAACAGGATGACGAGAAAAGTCAATCCGATAAACCACCCAGTTTTGTATGCTGGATAGCCATAGCCGAAGATGGGTGATACAAGGGTTTCACCACCGTAACTCAAATAGTTAAAGATTTTGATGTTGCTTGTCGCCATCGCATCGAAGAGTTCCTTTAAACCCAAGCCCGTGGCGGGTAATATGGCCAACGCTAGGGATCGAAAAAGCAAAGATATGGGATCTAGCAAGCCTGCCATGTTAACCGTCATGACGGCTGTGAGAAGGAGTGTTATTAGGAGAAAATACTTGATCCTCTGCCCGGGGGTCTTTTGGTTGGCCTTGATCATGCGGTCCGCCCTGAGGGCAGGTCTTATCCAGCTCACCATATGGTGGATGGTGCCCAGGGGACACATAAAACCGCAAAATGCCCTCCCAAGAAAGACGGTGACGAGAAGGAGGCCAAGAGCCCACCAGAATCCGGTGATAAGACGGTGGCCCGATATAAGGCTGGAGAGCCAAACCAGGGGGTCCAGCTGGAAAAAGAACGTTACCGGCTGCGTGAGTCTGAGATCGACATCACAGGCGAAAACAAGCGAGTATTGCAGGTAAATATCCTCGGGTAGTCGGCTTTCCACCAATAGAAAAAGGAACAAGCCCAGAAAGAAGGCCTGACTGATTCTACGCATCCAGACGAGGTGCCTGGCTTTCACAGGACGACCCTTTGTTCAGTAAGTCTTTGAAAGTCATAGGTTCCCAGGCCCCACTTTTGTCCCAGCTGTATAAAGCCGATCTGGCTGGGGTCATGACCAAAGAGTCCGGCTGCCTTTGCATCTGCAGCAACCTGGTCGTTGCTCAGGACCAGGGTGTTTTTGACGGCAACATCTGAGGGGCTTCCACCGGACGGGCCATTCTTTACCATGATCCGAGTGGCATCTATAAGGGTTAAGGCCGGATTGAAAAACTGGGCTAGATCTACAATGCTCTGGTGAATGTCCTGGTGAAGAGCGCTTCTCCTTCCGCCCACACCACCAATCCAGTTCTTCATACCCAGGGTCAGCGTGCTCAGGCTGTGGACCTTGGCTATCGGGACGCTCAGAACCTTATCAGCCTCCACGAGGGGCACAAAGACGGGCCACACATCCAGACGGTGCCCATGAAGCTTCATCGGTTTCATCAGGGACGATCTTGGAAATACAAGGTCGGCCCCCGTCCTCTTGGCCACGACACCGATACCGGTCAGAGCAAAACATCGCCTGGCATCATGGATGGTATGGTCTGCGATCCTGACCTTTTTGGCCCCTGCGTCAAGGCAGAGTTCAATGACTGCTTCAACGACCTCAGGGTTTGTGGTTGCTGCTAGATCAGGACATCTGGCCCACGAGATGTTTGGTTTGACTGTTACCACATCTCCCTTTGACACAAACCGACCCATGCCGCCGGCGGCCTCAAATACCTTACGGGTAAGGCCCTTGACCTTATAACCTTCTGTGGAGCCCACGCCTTGAACGAGGAGTTTGTTATCCCCGGTGGCGGCATGTGTTACACCCCGAGGCACCAAAGGACATAAGCCCAGAGCGGCCCCTGCCATGCCAGCCGATATCCGGGCAATTTTTTTCAGGGATTGTCTTCTGGTGATAGGATGATTCATTTCCATGGGGGCCTCCCTCAAACGCCAACATAACGGCTCTTAAAATCAATATGAGAAGTTTTGGCTTTCTTTCTGGCTTCTGCCTGTAAAGGGAGGAGGAGTGTAGGGAAAATTTCCCCCTCTCTCAAAGGGACTTCCAGGGCGGTCAAACATGCCTCACAGGGCTTCTATAATGGCCCTCATAAAGGCTGGGAGATCGTCTGGCTTTCGGCTGGTGACCAACTTGCCGTCCACAACGACCTCTTGATCCACATAGTTTGCACCCGCGTGGACAAGATCGTCCTTAATGGAAAAAAATGATGTGACCGTGCGTTCCTGGAGAATCTTGGCCGATGCGAGCATCCAACCCGCGTGGCAGATGGCCGCAACCACTTTATTTGCCTCAAAGAGGTCTCTGACCAGCTTCACCATGGCCGGGTTTCGGCGCATGTGGTCGGGTGCGTAGCCGCCAGGGATGACGACCCCGTCAAAATCAGCAGCCGAGATGGCCTCCGCACTGGCATCGGACTTTACTTGCGTTCCGGCTTTTCCGGTATAGGTTTGAATCGCAGAACCCACCACAACCACGTCGGCGCCGCCCTCTTTGAGCCGGTAGTACGGGTACCAGAACTCTTGATCATTAAAAATCTCTTCTACCAAAATGATGACCCTTTTCCCTTCTAGTTCCATTGCCAGTCTCCTTTATCTTTGCGCATGCTGGAATCTGACATAGGGCGCATGCTCATTAAGATTCGCCCAAACAACAGGTCCATGTCAACAGGTTGTTGCCAAAATACGTCTTCGCTTCAAGCCAAAGGAAAGCCGTTGTTGGCAAGATAGCAGAAAGCCTCTTCCGGGGCTATGACCGACACCCTCTCGTGGCTTAAGACCGTGGCCGAGAGATCTGTCCACAAAGGGCTTCATCGGACATGCATGCACAAACATGTGAGGTTAGCTGGTGCCCATCCATAAATAACGTGACAAGTGTTGGGCGCAGCGTAAGTTTCCAATTCATAAATGAGGAGTTTTTTTGATGAGCATGGCCGCACAAGGGTTTTCGTTGAGGCGTACAGATGGTACTCCGGAAACGCAAACCCG
>CP070769.1:1076262-1079842 GCA_020347085.1 Desulfobacterales bacterium | reverse complement strand
TGGCAAACAAGATATTCATGCCCCTGCTGTTTTTTCTTACTGCCGTGCTTGTCTTTTGGTCTCTAACCCTTGATGGGGCAATGGAGGGTATTAGGGCTTATCTCAGTCCTGACTTTTCCAAGCTCTCCAGTCCTAAGGTCTGGATTGATGCATACAGCCAGATCTTTTTTACGCTCAGCCTTGGATTTGGCATCATGATAGCTTATGCAAGCTACCTTCCCGAAAAGTCAAACATCTCAAGAAATGCAATACTGACGGGTTTTATCAACAGCGGATACTCGCTCTTTGCAGGTTTTGCAGTCTTTTCTGTACTCGGTTTTATGGCTACATCCTACGGAAAGCCCGTCTCCGAAGTGGTCTCTCAGAGCATAGGCCTTGCCTTTGTTGCATACCCCAAGGCCATGAGTCTTATTCCCAGTGGACGCCTCTTTGGCGCCATATTTTTCCTCTGTCTGGTGGTGGCCGGGTTGTCATCATCGATATCAATCGTTGAGGCATTCACTGCTGCAATGGTGGACAAATTCGGCGTGAGAAGAAAACCTTTCGTAACGTCGGTCTCAATACTGGGATTCTTAGGTTCCATAATTTTCACCACCCAGGCAGGGCTGCTATGGTTAGATATCGTGGACCATTTTCTGACCCACTATGGGCTGGTTGTAGTCGGGATTTTTGAATGTATTCTTGTTGGATGGTTCTTCAGATTGAAGGTCTTGCGAAAGCATATCAACAGGATATCCTCTTTTAAACTGGGTCTTTGGTGGGATGTACTCATAAAGTACTTTGTACCGCTTGTCCTCAGTATTATCCTGTTTGGGGACCTGTATAGCGAGCTCAGCAAACCGTATGGGGGATACTCCTGGGCCTCCCTCATTCTGATAGGGAGGGACTGGGTGTTACTTACGCTCATCGCTGCCTTTATTATTGCCTCAAGGTCGTGGAAGACAGAAAACCACAAAGCAGGTGGAAGAAGTGAAGCCTCCGCGTCCCTGAAGGGCGGGGGTTCTGCCTGAAGGCAGTTCTTCGCACCCCAGTGAGGAAGACAAACATTTTTGTATAGCTCCCCTTGACCCCGCCCGGAAGGACCGGAGTTGCGGGGAGCAGGCCGGTCAAGGATAGGACTTTTTTGAGGGAACTATATTGTCATTGTTAAACAACACCCGGGGGCGATCCGTGTATCTTTGGGTTTAACTTGAGGCAGTCTTCTGCACGGCCTTGAGCCGGGCGCTCAATTTCACCGGATAGGAAGGGACCCCTTGCAGGGCCTTGTATTTCTCATCAAGGGCTGAAAAGTTTTCCTTGAATCGCTCACGAATCTCGTCGAGGAATGGATGTTTCCTCAGGAGCCGGCCATCCTGCATGACATGTTCAAGCAGTGGAGAGGCGTCTTCCATGGCCTCATCCCTGGTGCCGATCACATCCTCCAAGAATCGCCCCTGAGGGTCTCTCCGTCTGAAGACCTGTTTTTCTCCTGCCAAATTGACTTTACCTGTGCTCAGCTTCATGATGGGGCGCTCCCCATACTGGACTAGCTTGTAAGCCATGTCAAAATACGGGGCATCAGAAGAAACGCCCATTCTGGTCCCGACCCCAAAGGCGTCGATATTCGCATCTTCTTTAAGGGTTTGGGCAATTTTATACTCGTCGAAGCTGCTGCTGGCAAATATATGCACATCCGGAAGGGGTGCGTCATCTAGAATCTTTCGGACTTCCTTGCTGAGTGAGGCAATGTCGCCGCTGTCCAGCCGAACTCCTATTAACTTGCGTCCCTCTCTGGCCATCTCTTGTCCGACTACAGCGGCCTTATGCGCTCCGGCAATCGTGTCGTAGGTATCTATGAGAAGGACTGTGTTGTCAGGAAATAAACGGGCAAAAGCCCTGAAGGCATCAATTTCGTCTCCAAAGGAACTCACGTACGAGTGGGCCATGGTTCCCGATATTGGGATGCCGTATAGCTTTCCAGCCAGCACATTGCTGGTTGCAACAAACCCGGCAATATAGCTGCTACGGGCTACCTTGAGTCCAGCATCAATTCCGTGGGTCCTTCTAAGCGAGAAATCCACCAGCCGACGGCCTGCTGCAGCATGGACACAGCGGGCGGCCTTGGTGGCAATCACAGACTGGAAGTTTTTGTTATTGATGACAAACGTCTCTACAATCTGGGCTTCTATGATCGGAGCGGTCACCTCCAAGATTGGCTCGTCTTGGAAAAAGATCTCGCCTTCGGGAAGGGCATAAACGGTTCCTGTGAAGCGCAATGTCTTCAAATAATCTATAAAGCCATGGGAGAACAGGCCCGTGCTATCGAGATAGGCAAGATCGCTTTCTGAAAACCGAAAGTTCTCTGCATAGTCCAAAAAGTCCTCAAGCCCTGCCGCCACGAAATAACTGCGGTCGGATGGATATTTCCTGACAAATAGCGAAAATGTGGCAGGGTCGGCCATGCCGTTTTCAAAGTAACTCGCCGCCATGGTGAGTTCATAGAGGTCGGTCAGGAGTTCGACTCTGTCAGGTAAGGGGCTCATATGATCTTAGCTCCACATATTAAACAAACTCATAGATAACATCACCGCTCGAGGTTCTGATGTGCGTCAAAGAGCTATACCCGACCAGCTCTCCAGGGCATCTGTTGAACGGAAAACATGCATTCCTGCATCGGAAAACCGTTGAAAAGCTGCGTTAGCCTCATCTGTGTAATCCACGACGCCGGGGATAACCACTGGTGAGGTGCAATCTTCCAAGAGATATACCTTCTTAGCCAGCTTCTTATCCAAGGTTCCTATTTCACTTAAAAGGTCATCAATGGTCCAAGCCACGCAATGACTCTTTGCCTGCCCTGCAATAATTACCGCATCAAATTCTAAGAGTGCTCTGACAAATCTGGCGTTTTTTTCTGCAATTTGATTTCCTTGCGCATCTTCCAGCACTTCTGGACTTATAACCGAGTAATTTTCAGTAAACGGATTGCTTCCTTTGACTTGAAAATCGGGCGGACAGTAGCGGGCTATACCGTAGAAGAAAATGGCTTCCTCAACTGCTGAAACCAAGGCATGGCCAATTCCTCACAGCATTGCATGATATGGCCAGATGGTGAGGTCGTATTTGCCTCCCGCTTGTAATTGCTGAGTATAGTAGTGCAGGAATTTCTGCCCGTAGTCTACATCGATGTTTAGGCCTGCAGCAACCTTGGGGTTGAATTTCCAGACACCCTTCTCAACGTCCTCTATGGAAATGAGTGTAAAAGGGGTTGGATGTTCACCCCTCTCGTTGACTAGAAAGATGCTGTGGAATATTTGCATGGACTGATGCGTATCCATTGTTGGACAGATCTGGGTGATCACATCTAGATTGCGGTATATGAATTCGCACAGCCTGCGATTGTCATCGACTGCTCCGGTTCCTGAACGTCCGCCAACATAAAGCTCAAATTCGGGGATGCAAAATGTATTCTGCACATCGACCAGCAGAAGACAGATTCTGAACCTATCCTGGGAGGCAGTCTCTATCTTGTATTGGGTTGCCCATTTCTTGGCCTCTTCAGCACGTTCCTGATAGGGAACTCTCCACACTTGCCCCACTTTGT
>CP070769.1:1073621-1076162 GCA_020347085.1 Desulfobacterales bacterium | reverse complement strand
TTATTGGTCAGTCGGTTACCCAAGGGCGTTACCTTGGGCCGGATGACGAACACGGCATTGTGGTGGGTAAAGCCATGGCGGACAAGTTTGAGACCAAACTGGGTCGCAAGCTGGTTCTTATGTCTCAGGACTCCGGCCGCGAGATCGGTTCCAAGGCTTTTCGAATCGTCGGAATGTTCACGGCCGAGATGGAGGCCACGGAGAAACAGTTCGCCTTTGTCACCCTGCGTGCTGCCCAGCAGATGCTAAAGTTGGAAAACCGGATTTCCGAACTCTCCATCATTATACCCAATCGCCATGAAGTTGAACGGGTTGCCGAGGATCTCAGGGACGCTCTGCCGCCCTCCACCTACGAGGTGCATACGTGGCGTGAACTGCTGCCCTTGGTAAACGCATACCTTAGCCTATTTGATATCTTCATCTTCATATGGTTCCTGGTGGTTTTCATTGCCATGGGCTTCGGGATCGTCAACACCACGCTCATGGCTGTGTTCGAGCGGATACGGGAGTTCGGTCTGCTCAAGGCCCTGGGCATGAAACCGTGGTGGATCGTAAGAGGAGTGTTAACAGAATCATTTCTTCTGCTCGTTATGGGGACAGCCGTTGGGAACATCCTAAGCTTTCTGAGTGTCTTCGCCCTGTCCGGAAGCGGGATCGACCTCTCCTCTTTTGCAGCCGGCGCGGAGTTCGCAGGTATATCGCGGGTGATTTACCCGGCCATCCATCCCAAAGACGTGGTCATGGCCAACCTGGTGGTGTTCATCCTAGGACTCCTCGTGAGCGTTTACCCTGCAGCTAAAGCGGCTAGGTTCACGCCGGTAGAGGCCTTGGCGCACACATGACCGTAAGCTCAAAGCTGAAAGCTGAAAGGATAAGAAACGAATATTTGCATGCAGAGTTGTGGGACATGAGATATGGGTCGCAACCTTAGCAGTCTGGGAGGTACATCACACATCGCAAATTCCACATCACAAAGTATGGGAGCTAGATTATGGGTATTGTTGAATGCGTGAACATCAAGAAGACATATCATCAGGGAAAAGTCGAAGTTAAAGCACTCAGAGGCGTGAACCTGTCGATCGATGAAGGGGAATTTGTAGCCGTGGCCGGACCTTCTGGTTCAGGCAAGACCACCATGTTGAATATCATGGGTGGCTTAGACGCGCCTGATTCAGGAAGTGTCGTCGTGGATGAACACAACTTCGATAAGATGACCCGATCTGAGTTGGCCAGCTTACGTTTGCACAGAGTGGGTTTTGTATTCCAGGCATACAACCTCATACCAGTTCTGTCTGCATTGGAAAATGTGGAATTTGTCATGCTCCTGCAAGGTCTTCCGCAAGCGGAGCGGCGCGCGCGGGCCAAGTCCATCCTGGATGATGTGGGCTTGGAGGGGATGTACGACAGGCGCCCGGCTGAGCTGTCGGGCGGCCAGCAGCAGCGCGTGGCCGTGGCCAGAGCGATTGTATCAAATCCGGCCATTGTCCTGGCAGATGAGCCCACGGCCAACCTGGACTCCAAAACAGGACACGGGCTGTTAGACATTATGGAGCAAATGAATGAAAAGAAAAAAGTCACCTTTATTTTTTCCACGCACGATCAGATGGTCATGGACCATGCCCGACGACTCATCCTCCTAAGAGACGGCCTGGTCGTGGATGATCGGATGAAGGAGGTTTGAACTGGATATTCGGGTTCTTTTGTTCTTTATGTTCATAGCTCTAGTCTGGCCGGGAACATCTCGTGCATCCCAGACCGTCGCCCCGGACAAGCAACTTTCCACTGAGTGGGGTGGGCATGTCAGGGGCCGGGGCAGCGTGTCCTGGCCGGATCATGAATCAATTTACGGAACTGTAGAGACTGGCCCTTATTTTAATGGGTCCGGCGAATTCCGCCTCAAGAACGGAATTTTCTTTGAGCACTGGGGGTATTTTGAAACCCACTATGAAGCCGTCTTGTCGGGTGGAGACGTCTGGCGAACGCAGAAATCATTGGAACAGCTTTATCCAACCCAGTTCAAGGTTGTCGCTGGCCCGCCGGATGACGACCTCCGTGTTATGGACTTGACTAGCATTATTGATGAAGACGATGATTACATTCTATATCACCGATTAGACAGACTTTCTCTGACCTTGCAGCCGGAGTGGGGCAGTGTTCGCATTGGCCGGCAGGTTTTAACATGGGGAAACGGCTTACTGTTTAATCCAATGGATCTATTTAACCCTTTTGCACCAACGGATGTCGAGCGGGACTACAAGGTCGGGGCCGATATGGTGACCACCCAGTTTGGCGCAAATCGCATCGGTGATTTGCAGTTCCTTTATGTACCGAGGCGGGATTCAGTGGACCGTGATGTGGCATGGGATGCGTCCTCTGTTGCAGGAAAGTGGCACTGTTCCGTGGGAACCACTGAGTTTGATCTCATGGGAGCCAGGCACTACAGAGACTATGTGGCAGGTCTTGGCAGCACGGGCTATATCGGAGATGCGGCCTGGCGCGCGGATGCTACATGGACCGTTCTGAACGGAGACGAAGACGACT
>CP070769.1:1070212-1073521 GCA_020347085.1 Desulfobacterales bacterium | reverse complement strand
CCGGGATATGATGGGGAATTCGGAACCATCTCTCTTTTTGACGACGGGGAGCGCACCCACCTATTAGGGCAAAAGCGTCTCTTCAAGGTTTCGTCTAAAAGAAGCAAGAAGGGTGAGGTGCGAACTGGCCAAGTTGTGTTGCCCCTCAACATCTCTCTGGCTTCTTCGAGTGATAAGGGTGTTGTTGACCAGATTCGTCTGCGGGGAAACCTGAACAACGCCCAGCAGGAGGCAGTAAAACATGCTGGGGGTCCCCTTTTGCTTGTTGCAGGTCCAGGGACTGGCAAAACATTTACACTTGCCCATCGCATTGCCTATTTGCTTCAAGAAGGACGTGCCCGGCCGGAGCAGGTCCTTGCTGTGACCTTTACCAATAAAGCCGCTCAGGAAATGGCCGCGCGTTTGAACCAGATTCTTGATGACGCGAAGCGTGTGGAGGGGGTGACCGTGAAGACGTTTCATGGCCTGTGCCTGGATATCATATGCGTTGAGGCGGATGCATTTGGAATAACGCGCCCGGTATCCATATTGGACGAAGGTGACCGCCCCCAGTTCGTGAAGGCGGCCATTCAGAGGATATGGGACGACCCTGCGGGTCCAAGACTTGATCCGGAGAGGATTTCACACCTTATTTCCAGGGTCAAACAGCTCTTGCTTTTGCCGGAGCACGATTTGGCGGGACCTGTTCCCAAGCCCTTCCTGGAGCAATTTCCGCCAGTTTACAAGGCATATCAGGAGGTCCTGCGTGAGAACCATCTCTTTGACTTTGACGACTTGATCTTTGAGACGGTTAAGCTGTTCGAATCTGATCAGGCGATCAGAAAAAAGTACCTGGAAAGGTTTGCTTTCATATCGGTGGACGAATATCAAGACATCAATTATGCTCAGTATCGCCTTATTCGGCTGCTTGCACCAGGGGGGCATGACATCTGCGTCATTGGTGATCCAGATCAAGCCATATATGGATTTAGGGGGGCCGACGTTCGATATTTTCACAGGTTTTGCGATGATTATCCAGGAGCGAAAACCATTCGACTTACGCAGAACTATCGCTCCGCAGAAAGCATCTTGCAAGCCTCCGGGCAGGTCATCGGGGTCGAGGATACCGACAAAGCACAAGAAGGAATCTGGTCGGGGATTCACGGGGCCAAGACCCTGACGGTTACTGCGCTTCCTACGGAAAGAGCTGAGGCTGAGTACATTGTCAAGACCATTGATCAGGAGGTTGGCGGAATCGCCCACTTTTCCATGGACAGCGGGCGCATTGACCGATTTGGGGGGAAAAGAGAAAGAAGTTTCTCAGAGTTTGCGGTACTTTACCGGATCAAGGAGCAGGGAAACGCCATGGAGGAAGCGTTCTCACGATCCGGTATCCCGTTTCAGATGGTCGGAAATGAGAAGCTACAAGACAGAAAGGGAATCAAGGAGCTTGTTTCGTACTTGAAGGTGGGGTGCTCGCTGGCGTGTGACCCTGATGTGGAAAGGATCCTCAATTTCCCTTCACGGGGCATTGGCCGTAACAGTGTTAGCGCAATTAAGGAGTGGTCTAGGCGGAAAAGGTGTTCCCTCATGACCGGTCTCGGGCACCTGGACGAGGTCTCCGACCTCAAACCAGGGCCACGAGGAAGGCTCAGGACATTCTCAAAGGAGTTGCATCAACTCGAAAAGAACAGTGATCACATGAGCGTGTCCAAACAGATTCACTACATTCTTAACCAGTTCAGCATTATGGACGCCATGGATGGTGATAAGGCCTTTGAAGAAGACTTGAGAACCCTTTTGAATCTGTCCGAATTGTTTGGGAAACGAAGTGCGGATTTCCTGGCCCATCTTGCTCTTGAGCGGGCGCAGGACCGTTACGACCCTGATGCAGAAAAGATTTCACTCATGACGATGCACGCCGCCAAAGGGCTCGAGTTTCCCGTGGTTTTTATTGCTGGCTGCGAGGATGGCCTGATCCCGTATCAGGGAAAAAAGGGGGAACTGAGAGACCTTGTCGAAGAAAGAAGAGTATTTTATGTGGCCCTGACCCGTGCGCAGGAAAAAGTGTATCTGACCCATGCCAAAAGGAGGCTACGGTTCGGGAGGAGGAGGGAGCAGCGTATCTCGCCATTTCTTGAGGCCGTTGAAGAGGGTTTAAAAGAATACAAGAGACCCTTTTCGGCAAGGCCAACACGCCAAAAAGAGGATCCACAACTGAGCCTTTTTGAGTTATGATGTCGGAACGAAGTTGAGCTTATTTCATTTTGTGTTTTTGTGATTGGCTTGCGGGCTTTTTGGTCTCCGCTTGGTATTTTGATTACGGTATGGAAGGTAAGCTGATTGACAAAGTAAAGCTCGAGAACGGCCTTGTCCTGCAACTTTATGACCGCTCAAGGCGGGTGGCTGAAGGCCGGTGGCTGGTTAGTCTTGAGGCTCACATAGACATCGGGGTAAAGCCAGAATACTTTGAAGGCCAAGGATCAGAAAGTCCCTCTTTTGAGGTAATCCGAGAAACACTGGGCGAAAAGGTTACTAATGACTATGAGAAAACTCGCAACTTTATTGCTGAAACCGAAAAGGACGAAGTCCTTAAAGGTCTTAAGGAACGCTTCTTAAACACAACTCTTACCTACTTTTCCAGTCCTAACTTCCCACGCAGCATAATCTTGTCCCGATATGGACAGGCAAGTGGAAACGCCGAACCATGGACGCGCCAATAGCAGCACATTAATATGAAGAGCATGTTATCTTTTGCGGTTCACCTCTGCCCATACGTATCGCCCTGAATATAGCAAGGGAGGTGAGGCGGAACGTCTGAGAAGACTGCTCATCAATTCTTACCAATGCATGCTGGTTAACCCAATATTTCTTAGATTTTTAGCCCTGAGAAGAAGTATGTTCTCATGGATCCACAATTTCAATCTGTTTGGAATCAAGGCGGCGTAGTAGCTCATGTATATTTCAATCTGACCGGGCGGCTGCACTGATCAGTGCGGTTTGTGTGACCAAGAATCATACTGGATATCAGAGATCTCAAATGTGACACCGAATTCCCTGCCGTTCAGAGTCTTCAGCAAGTCTTCTCTCGCATCCCCTATCAGTGCAGGATTTCGATGGGTTGCCTTCTTGTATTTGCGTGCATCAAGAACGCGCATAAGATCATAGAATAGCGGACTGTATGACCTCTTGAGGGCGCACATCGTATCTTTGTCCAATCCTTTTACAGCGATTGTGGCACGCTTCCCTGTCTTATGTGATGAATTTGTCGGCCTATGTACAGGTTGACGTGCAAGCTTTCCCATGAAATCTTCCAATCGGTGATAAGGG
>CP070769.1:1054713-1070112 GCA_020347085.1 Desulfobacterales bacterium | reverse complement strand
TTTGATATCTCTCCTGCCTTCTCAACCTGTCTGTAGGTGAGGCTCCCATCAAAACTCGCCCCCACTGCATCAAAGAAATACTTGGCTGTCAGTGTCACGCCGTCAAAGAGATTTTTCCCCTTTGTGGCTCCCAAAGACAATAGCAAACCACGCCGCCACTTTCTGCCTGGATCGGTGAGCTTGTGCACATATTTCCTTGCCCACAGGGTCTGAGTGCGATCAATGAGGGCTTTAAGCTGGGCCGTGGCGCCATAAAAAAAGACAGGGGTGGCCATCACGACGATATCTGCTTGGCGAAGCATGGAAAAAACCTGCTGCATGTCGTCATCATCAATGGCACAAAAACCTTTTTTTTCGCAGGTGCCACATTCCTGACAAGGCGAGATATGCTCGCGGGCGACATCCAGACGCTTCGTATAGGCGCCTAGCCTTTCGGCCTCTGTCAGAAACGTGGAGAGGAGAATGCTGGTGTTTCCTTTGATGCGCGGGCTTCCTTGTAACCCGAGGACAAACATGGAGCACATTCCTCTAAGAGATATTGTGGGCTGAGAGGAACTGGTTACAGTGCCATCAACCACAGTCGCTGGTCTTTCTCTACGCCAACTTATGCGCGAGTTTGAGCCGATTTAGAATCGGATTGCCTGTATGCGGTGGTGTTCTTAAATCGTTAAGTTTTTATCTCTAGTTCTGTTTATAGGTACGAAATCTTTTCACACGCTTTCACTTTATCGAACCTCTTGCAATTTCCGGACTCGGACACGACGGAAGATGCCGCCTTTTTGGCTATGAAATTGCCTCCCACGCCAAGAGGCTATTCCGCGGTCATTAAAGACCCGTACATTTGTTAAGAGTTGATTCCAGTGACCGACGATCCCTAATCCTATAGGGCTCGGGATAGCCGGGTGAGGGTGATTTTTTGGAGTGTAGCATAGCTTAGCAAGAAGGATTGGAGACTTACGCAGACTTGAAGTACCAGGTTGGAGACATAGAAAATGTATTACGGAGAGACGTTATTTTCTATAAATCGGATAATATCCGTTGTCGGTGTGCCGGGCCCAAACACGGCCTGAATGCCGGCATCTTTCAGTTGGGGAACATCCTCTTCAGGGATGATACCGCCACCTATAACAAGGATATCGGTTACCCCGGCTTCCTTTAGAAGCTCCATGACCCTGGGAAAAAGATAGTCGTGAGCACCTGAGAGCACGCTCATCGCGATGGCATCCACATCTTCCTGGATCGCAGCCTGCACAATCTGTTCCGGGGTCTGCCGCAACCCCGTGTATATGACTTCCATGCCAGCATCACGTAATGCACAGCAGATGATCTTGATGCCTCGGTCATGGCCGTCCAGGCCAGGTTTTGCACCCAAAACTCGAATCTTTTTCTTGGTCATTGGTCAATAACGCAGTGCCTAAAGTGACCTAAAGTGCCTAAAGTTAAAAGATGAAACACGGTCTGATTCAACTGCAACAGCGAGTGATTAAACAGTTTCTTCAACGACCCAACCTTAGCTCACCATAACAACTACAGGGTCGACATGGCCGTGTACTCTCCAAATACCTCTCTTAGCGTGTCACAAATCTCTCCCAGTGTGGCATAACATTTCACGGCTTCCATGATAGGCGGCATCAGATTGTCACTTCCCTGGGCACATTGCTTGAGCTTCTTAAGGGCAGAGTCAACTGCGATGCTGTCCCGTCCAGCCTTTAATTGCTCCAGTTTGGCGACTTGAGATTCCATCACGCCAGGATCGACACGCAGCAAGTTTTTGGGAGGCACCTCCTCATCTTGAAACATATTCAAGCCGACCACGATCTGGTGCCCTGCCTCCACGGCTTTCTGATATGCATAAGCGCTTTCCAGTATCTCCTTTTGGATATACCCCTGTTCGATGGCGGCTACAGCACCACCCTTTTTGTCGATCTCGTCGATGTAAGTCTGTGCCCGTTCTTCAATCCCACTCGTCAGACGCTCCACGTAGAATGAGCCGCCCAAAGGATCAACTGTATTTGCCGCCCCTGACTCATAGGCAATAAGCTGTTGGGTTCTCAGGGCTGTTTGCACAGCTTCTTCCGACGGAAGCGAGAATGCCTCATCCATGGAATTGGTATGAAGCGACTGGGTGCCGCCTAAAACAGCCGCAAGGGCCTGCAGTGTAACCCTGGTAATGTTATTTTGTGGTTGCTGGGCCGTGAGCGTACTTCCGGCTGTCTGGGTGTGAAACCGGAGCATGAGAGACCTGGGAGATTGTGCCCCAAAACGTTGTTTCATGATTCTAGCCCACAGTCGCCGTGCCGCCCGAAACTTGGCAATCTCTTCAAAGAAATCCAGATGTGCGTTAAAGAAAAAGGAAAGGCGCGGCGCAAAATCATCCGCCTTAAGGCCTGCCTCCAGAGCCGCTTCCACGTAAGCGATTCCGTTAGCCAGGGTAAAGGCTACCTCCTGGACAGCTGTGCAGCCAGCTTCCCGAATGTGGTACCCGCTGATACTGATGGTGTTCCACATCGGAATGTGCTTGGAGCAGAAGGAAAAGATATCCGTAATGATACGCATCGACGGTGCAGGTGGAAATATATAAGTGCCTCTGGCAGAATACTCCTTCAGGATATCATTCTGGATGGTGCCTCTCAGTTTCGCAGAATCAACTCCCTGCCCAGCGGCTGTCTGCACATACATAGCTAACAGAACCGCGGCGGGGGCATTGATCGTCATGGAAGTACTGACCTGCCCAAGGGGAATCCCTTGAAACAGGGTT
This sequence comes from Desulfobacterales bacterium, assembly GCA_020347085.1. Taxonomy (GTDB): domain Bacteria; phylum Desulfobacterota; class Desulfobacteria; order Desulfobacterales. The sequence continues at coordinate 1,067,354 of CP070769.1, read as the reverse complement.
TCCACGTCCTTAAGGGAATCAATCGCAACCCCGACCTTACCTACTTCGCCACGGGCCATGGGGTGGTCCGAGTCATATCCGATCTGGGTGGGAAGATCGAAGGCCACGCTCAGGCCGGTTTGGCCTTGTTCCAGCAGGTATTTGTAACGCCTGTTGGATTCCTCTGCGCTGGCAAAACCAGCATACTGCCGCATGGTCCAGAGTCGTCCACGATACATGGTGGGCTGTACGCCCCTGGTGTATGGGTAATCTCCTGGAAATCCCAGGTCTTCCATGTAGTCAATTTCAGGTTCAGAGAGAGGGGTATAGACCCGTTCCACTGGGATCCCCGAAAGCGTTTCAAAACGGTCCTTGCGCTCCGGGCGCTTATCAAGGACCTCTTGGGTCTTCCTGGCCCATGGATCCAAAGATTCTTCTATTTCTTTTAGCTTTTTGGCATCGTACATATGCTGTGTGTGCTCATAAATGGCGCTTTTATGAACTCCTTAGAGTATTAGGTTTAGACTATCGTTCGAAAAAATCCGAAATTCAAAACACGACATTCAAAACAAATTCACATTGGCAGGGCTGTCGTTTGAAACATTAGGAAATTTGAAAATTCGGATGTGTTTTGGATTTCGATATTCGGATTTCGGATTTCGAAAAGATTTTGCGAACCAGTAATGGGCTTACCAAATTCTTACTTCACAAAGGCAAATTGTCGTGTTTCTTGGCGGGCATTCTGTCTTGCTTATTCTTCAAGGACGCAAGGGCCCTGATCAACTTGGGTCTCGTCTGCTCAGGCAAGATAATCTCATCAATGTACCCTCTTTCAGCAGCCCGGTAAGGGCTTGCAAAGATACTGCGGTACTCCTCGATCATCTCAGCCTCTTTTTTTGCAGGGTCGTCAGCGGCACTGATCTCCTTTTTAAACACAATATTGACGGCCCCTTCCGGTCCCATCACCGCAATCTCTGCTGTCGGATATGCATAATTGATGTCTCCCCAAAGGTGCTTGCTTGACATGACAATATAAGCCCCACCATAGGCCTTGCGGGTGATGACGGTAATCTTGGGTACGACCGCTTCGCAGTATGCGTAGATGAGCTTGGCACCATGCTTGATGATACCCCCGTATTCTTGAGCCGTGCCAGGAAGAAAGCCGGGGACATCACAGAAAGTGATAAGGGGAATGTTAAAGCAATCGCAAAAACGAACGAATCGAGCACCCTTGATGGACGCATTGATATCCAAACATCCCGCCAAGAAAGAAGGTTGATTGGCCACCACGCCAACCGGGTGACCATTTAAGCGGGCAAAACCAACGATGATATTTAAAGCATGCCTTGCCTGTACTTCAAAGAAATGGTGATTGTCCACCACTGCGTCGATAATCTTGCGTATGTCATACGGTTGTCTGGGGCTGTCGGGGACAACCTCCCGAAGTCCTGTATCGGCTCGGTTCGGATCATCTGTCGGTTCAACACAAGGGGACTGCTCGCGATAGTTTTGAGGCAAAAAGCCCAACAGCTCCTTGATCATGTCTAACACCGTCGAGTCATCTTTCCCCGAAAAGTGGGCGACGCCGCTGGTGGCATTGTGCGTCACAGCGCCTCCGAGCTTCTCCGGGGTAACATCTTCGTGGGTCACGGACTTGATGACCTGGGGGCCAGTAATAAACATGTAGCTGGTCCCTTCCACCATGAAGATGAAATCAGTCAGTGCCGGAGAGTAGACTGCACCCCCTGCACACGGGCCCATAATGGCCGAAATCTGTGGAATCACACCGCTGCTGAGGACGTTTCGCATGAATATGTTGCCGTATCCTGCCAAGCTGGAGACCCCTTCCTGTATTCGGGCTCCCCCAGAATCGTTCAAGCAGATGAGTGGCGCGCCGTTTTTTCGCGCAAGATCCATGACCTTGCAGATCTTATTGCTTACCGCTAGGCTTAATGATCCCCCCAATATGGTAAAGTCTTGGGCAAAGACATAGACAGATCGGCCGTTGATACGACCGTACCCTGTGACAACACCGTCTCCCGGGAACCTTTTCTTGTCCATGCCAAAATCTGTGGATTGATGCAGGACAAACTTGTCGATTTCTTCAAAGGTGTTCTGGTCTAGCAGGTAATGAATCCGTTCCCGGGCTGTCCATTTCCCCTTTTTGTGTTGCACATCGATCCGATCCTCGCCACCTCCCACCTCGGCTTCCGCGGTCTTTTCGATTAAGGTTTGGATCTTGTTTTCATTTGCCATGAGATTTCTCCCGCCTTATGCTTTCTATGCTTGTTCTATCACCATAAGAGTCTCGTCTGTGGAAACGTTGTCCCCTACCTTGACCGCAATGGTCTTGACCGTTCCGTTTACTGGTGAGGGAATCTGATTCTCCATCTTCATGGCTTCCATCTTTATCACGGGCGTACCGGCCACCACCTGATCCCCGATCGCTACCATAATGTCGAGTATCAGACCAGGCATTGGTGCGGTTACCTCTCCGCCTGACGCGGTAGACGGCACGCCAGCCAAGGGAGGCTCAGGGCCAGCCGGTGTCGCCTTTTCCGGAACAGGCTGAGTAGGCGTTGATAGTGGGGCGGGCCTCGAAACTATGCTGGAGCCCTTTTTCACCCCGATTTCGTAAGGCTTGCCATCTACCCGTACTATGGCTCGCTTGCCGTCAAACTTTTCAACATCTACTTTGTACGTCTTGTCTCCGATTGAGAGTTCAAAGGTCTTCATGCTGACTACGATTCCCCATTCTTTCTATGATGCTAGTTTTCAGGTCTGATTTGAACCTCCCGTACCGCACGGATTTCATCCGAGCAATGCCGTCTGCACCCGCCCACGCTGCACAAAGGTTATAGAAAAAGGGTACTCAGCAGCGTCTGAATACCCTCATGCTTTCTTATGTCGATCTTTACCATATTGGCGGGGTTTTTCAAGCCCAAAGTCTAGGAAGACGTCTCGATTTCTAATTGCTTTCCTCAAGATGGTGAGAGCCGCCGAGGCCTAATGCCCGGGCACAGCGATATCTAGCACCTCGTCCATGGTATCTACGAAGTGAAACTTAAGAGAGTTTCGGACTTTCTTAGGGACATCCTCAAGGTCCTTCTCGTTCCACTTAGGGAGGAGGACGGCCTTGATCCCAGCCCGGTGCGCGGCCAGCACCTTTTCTTTGATACCTCCGACCGGAAGCACCTGGCCCCTCAATGTAATCTCACCTGTCATGGCCAAGTCGCTAGCCACGGTCCTATCAGTCAGGAGGGAAGCCAACGCGGTCAGCATGGTGACGCCAGCCGAGGGTCCGTCCTTGGGGATCGCGCCGGCCGGTACATGGATATGAATTTCCTGATTCTCATAAAAGTCTTCAGGTATGCCAATCTCCTTGGCGTGCGAACGGACAAAGCTAAGGGCTGCCGTAGCAGATTCCTTCATGACCTCCCCGAGCTGGCCAGTCAGGGTTAAGGCACGTTGTCCTTTCATCTTCGTGGCTTCTACAAAAAGGAGGTCCCCACCGGTTTGGGTCCACGCCAGCCCGGCTGCCACGCCAGGCGTTGATATCCGCTCGCCCATCTCAGAACGAAAGCGGACGGGCCCCAGAAACTTATGGATGTCCCTTGCGGTCACGCGTGAAGAACCAAGGCCCTTGCACCCTTCTGCCACCACACAAGCCACGCCCCGACAGATGGCTGCCAGCTCTCGTTCCAAGTTCCTCAAACCAGCTTCCCGCGTATAGCCAGATATGACCTGCCTGATGGCACCCGCAGTGATCTTAAGCTGTTCGGGCGCCAAACCGTGAGCTTCCAACTGGCGGGGTATGAGATGGCGCTGCGCAATCTTCACTTTTTCGTCCTGCGTATAACCCAAGAGGTCCAACACCTCCATGCGGTCCCGAAGGGCCGGGGGAATGGTGTCCAGGATATTACCGGTAGTAATAAACATGACCTTTGAGAGGTCAAAGGGAACATCCAGGTAATGATCTGAGAAAGAGAAGTTTTGTTCAGGATCCAGGACCTCAAGGAGGGCCGAGGAGGGATCGCCCCGGAAGTCGGTACCTACTTTATCGATTTCATCCAACATGAAGACCGGGTTATTGCTTTCGGCCCGCCTGACACCTTGGATGATGCGTCCAGGCAGCGCACCCACGTAGGTCCGCCGGTGGCCGCGAATCTCTGCCTCATCCCGTACGCCCCCAAGAGATATGCGGACAAACTTTCTCCCTAAAGCTCGGGCAATCGAACGCCCGAGGGACGTTTTACCGGTGCCCGGAGGGCCCACAAAGCACAGAATCGGCCCCTTGGAATCAGGTTTGAGCTTGCGAACTGCCAGGTATTCAATGATACGTTTTTTGACTTTATCAAGGTTATAATGGTCTTCATCCAATACCTTCTGGGCCTTCTTGATATCGAGTATATCCTCCGTGCTCTCGTTCCAGGGAAGTGCAGTCAGCCAGTCCAGGTAGGTGGTCGCCACTGTGTACTCGGCTGAAGACGGATGCATACGGGCTAGGCGGTCCAATTCTCGCTCAGCCTCTCTTTTCGCTTCCTCTGGAAGATCCTTTTCCGCAATCTTGCTCTGATAATCCTCAAGCGCTGTCTTGTCCTCATCCTTTTCACCCAGTTCTTCCTTGATCGCTTTCAACTGCTGCCGCAGGTAGAAATCCCGCTGGGCCTTATCCATATCCTGTTTGACCTGCGATTGGATCTTCTGTCCCAAGTCAAGGACTTGGAGTTCTCTATTGATCAACCGGGTGACCTCTGTCAGACGTTCCTTTATATCCTCAGCTTCAAGGATCTGCTGCTTTTCGTCTTTGGAAATGTTCAAGCTGGAGGCAATGAGATCTGCCAACATGCCCCCCTCATCAAGAGATTTGGCCAGACTTCCCAACTCCTTCGGCACGTACGGAGAAAGTTCCAAGACTTTTTGATACAAACCCACAAGGTTGCTCATCATGGCATCTACTTCCATGTCCTTGATCGTTTGCTCAGGGATAAGCGCGATCCGGGCGCGAAGATATGGTTTGTCCTGTAAGTACTCCAATATACGTAATCGACCGATTCCCTGGACCAGAAGTTGGGTGGCATTCTCATCCGGTTTAGACATCTTCAAGATCAACGCCGCAGTGCCTACGCTGTAAAGGTCCGATGGTTCATATGATTCTTTCAGGTTCGTCTTCTTAGAAACAATGAGCCCGATCAAGCGGTCTTTGGCCATGGCCTCGTCCACGAGCAACTGGGATGCCTTTTCTTGCACCACCAAGGGAAGGACCATCTTAGGAAAAACCGCCGCATCCATGACCGGTAAAATCGGCAGGGCCTCTGGCATTTTACGGGTTTCCTCCTCCTGCGGGGAACTCTCACGATGATGTTCTGTTTCCATTACTATGTCTCCCGATCATTTAATCTATTCGTCTTCGATAGGGACCCGATGAACCTGGTCCCGAGGTCTTTTTGCCATGGTGATTTTGAGCAGGCCATTGGTGTATGACGCCGTGACGCCTTCGGGATTGATTGGCACCGGTAGCAGCAAGATCCTTTCAAAGCTGCCATAAGCAATCTCCGCCAGATGATATCTCATCCCTGGAACATGGGGGATTTCGCGCCTCCTGCCCGAGATCCTTACGGCGCCCTGATCGAGTTCCACCTCGAGATCTTCCTTTTGTACACCGGAGATCTCCCCAATGATGATAATCTCATCGGGTGTTTCATAAATATCGATCTGGGGGCGCCAGGTTTGCTCCGGCATGATCAGCATAGGGTTGACCCGACGAAACATGTCGTCTATGCTCCTCTGGAGCCTGCTGTGCATCTCTTCAAGATTCTTGCCAAATCGTATTTTGATGTACTCCATGGATAACTCCTCTTTTAGAGTGGGCTGTTAGATTTCCTTTTGTCGGTGTTCTTTTCCGACATGAAGTTACACAGTTTTCCTTTTATTTCGAAGGCTTGAACCATAATAACCACTAGCTTGATATTTGTAAAGGTCTCGGTAAGGTTCGCGTTACCATCCAGTGAAGGACCATTGAACGAAGTTTGTCATTTCGGGTTCCAAAGCCCTCGACTCCCGGGTACCAGCTTATAACATTAAACGGCCATAGCTCAGGCGATAGCGATGGATCGAAAGGGTTCTTTTTCCCTTTACAAGGAATTTTTGGTGTGGTAAAGGAGAACCCTTTTATCAGTCAGCACCATCCATTTCGTTCGGCAAGAGGCTAAAACGGGTTGCACATTATATTTAATATAATTACGATTGGTTACCACATTTTGCTATGAAAAAAAAGGACCTTGAGTTTTTCAAAAAGCTCTTAACTGAACGCCTGGAAAACCTCCTATCTGAGGCGAGTCAGACCGTATCGGGCATGACAGGTGAGATTGCAAACTTTCCTGACCCGACCGATCGAGCCTCCCTTGAGGCCGACCGCAACTTTATGCTCCGGATACGAGACAGGGAGCGGAAATTAATCGTAAAGATCCGGGAAGCGCTTGGGCGAATCGATACCGGTACATACGGGATTTGTGATACTTGCGGATCGGAAATCTCGATTAAACGCCTGAAGGCCCGCCCAGTAACCACGCAATGTATTGATTGCAAGACCAGGGAAGAGGCGATGGAAAATGCCCTTGGGATTTGAACCTTCTTGAGCGTTCCACGTGTAAATACACCCCGGAAGCCCGCGTATATTGATCTCCACATCCACTCCACTGCATCTGACGGCACGCTTTCTCCCCAAGAAATCATCAAGACCGCCGATAAGTTAGGCCTTCGTGCCATAGCCATCACAGATCACGACACCGTTGACGGCTCGGTTGAAGCCTTGCAACACCAGGACTCTTCTAGTGTTGAAATACTGCCCGCAATCGAGATCAGCGCCAGCTTCGACTTTGGTGCCATGCATATATTGGGGTACCTGATCCGTCTGGATGACCCCCCTTTGAGACAGACCGTCAAGGTGGTGCAAGAGGCTCGGGCGACCAGAAACCTGCAGATTGTGAAAAAACTTCAAGATCTCGGTGTTGATATAAGCTATGACGAGATCTCAGAGGCTTCAGGTGGAGGCCAGATTGGACGGCCCCACATTGCTCAAGTGCTGGTACACAAAGGGGTTGTCCAAAATATCAACGAGGCCTTTTTCAAGCTTCTGAAAAAAGGTCGTCCTGCCTACGTCGAAAGGTACCGGCTTTTGCCGGTGCAGGCAATGCAAACGATTCTGCAGGCTGGAGGTGTCCCTGTGTTGGCTCATCCCTTCACCCTGAATGCAAAGACCCAGGCGGACCTGGACAGGATCGTTGCAGGGTTGAAACAGGCAGGACTAAAAGGCTTGGAGGCATACTATCCGGGCCATGGCCCTGTTCGAACGGCCCAGTATGAACGCCTTGCGCATCGCCACGGTCTTGTCATTACAGGTGGGTCAGATTTTCACGGAACAGTGAAGCCGGGGGTGCATATGGGGTTCGGAGGCGGGGATTTGAGAATACCGTACGAGCTTGTAGAGGAGCTCAAGCGAAGTGCATCTTCACACACCCATTCTAGTTGAGTGACCAGGGCTTCTTGGACGCGATTATGGCAGTTTTTCGAGACGTGCGACGGATTCTACGTGGTAGGTATGAGGAAACATATCAATCGGTAGGACTTCTGCAACGTGATAGGTTTCTTTTAGCAAAGCAAGATCCCTGGCGAATGTGGCCGGATTGCAGGACAGATAAACGATTCGACCCGGAGACAGGCTGAGAACCATCTTTATTACATCGCGGTGGACGCCAGCTCTTGGGGGATCGATGACCATCACGTCAGGTCGGTCTTTGATGTCCTTAAGGCCATTTTTTATGTCCCTGCACAAAAACTGACAGTTCCGGATCCGATTTTTCTCGCAGTTTCTTTGTGCATCCCTTACAGCTCCTTCTGAGATTTCAATCCCTATGATCTTTTTCGCGCCACCAGACAAGAATATTGGAATTGTACCGGTTCCGCTGTATAGGTCCACCACCGTTTCCTGGCCCGTGAGCCCGGCAAAAGTCTTCACAGCTTCGTAGAGACGGGCTGCTCCTGCGGTATTCGTTTGAAAAAAGGAATTAGCAGATATCTCAAACTCAAACATAGCGATCTTGTCTGAGATAAACGACTCGCCTGCAAGACGTCTTTCCCACTGACCAACAGCGATTCCGGCTTTTCGGGTGTTGATATTGTTGACCACCGAGGTAATATTTTCATACTGGCAGTACAGCGTGTCTGCCAGGGGTTGAACCCATGGCATTTGGTCTTCTGATGTAATGATATTAACCATCCACTCATTGTTTGCGGAGCCATGCCTGAGCATCAAGAATCGCCAAAATCCCCTGTGGGACTTTAGCCCATAAGGGGGTATGCCGCTTTCCCTAACATAGAGCCGCACGTCACCTAGAATCTTGTTTCCTGTGTCCGGCACGAGGAGGCAGGTATGGGTATCCAGGACCTTATTGAAGGTGCCCGGCACGTGAAGACCCAGTGCAAAATCCTTGGAAATGTCCTTCCTCGAGAGCTCCTCGGGCAACAGCCACCTCCGGTCGGAAAAAGAAAATTCCATCTTATTCCGGTAGCCAAAAATCTTCTCAGACGGCACGACGGGATGCACCAGAATATTCTTGAGCTGACCGATGCGTTCCAGGGATTCGACCACGTCCTCTCTTTTGAAAAAGAGCTGTTTTTCATAATCAACATGTTGCCACGTGCACCCGCCGCAAACACCGCTATAGGTGCACGGTGGCTTTACCCTGAAGGGCGAGGGACGCGTTAATTCAACAACCCGTGCCTCGGCGTAATCCTTTTTCTTCTTAAATACCCTGGCTCGAACCTCATCACCGGGCACAGCACGATCCACGAATATGGCTAAGCCATTCACCCGCGCAAGGCCTCTGCCCCCGTGAATCAACTTTTCGATCTTTAGCTCCAGAATCTGTCCTCTTCTCAGGGTCATAATAAGGCTATATACTACTAGAATAATAAACCTTCAACAGATCAGCTATTGCTTGACGCTGCCCTGCGTGCACATTAAGATAATGTAAAATCATTTTGGTAACATTCGCCGAGGTTGTTTTTGACGTGAAGCCCCATCTGCTGACTTCTGAAACCTCTGTTCTCTTGGTCATTGATCCTCAAGAGAAGCTTCTCCCCAGGGTTTTTGAGCCGGAGCGTGTCACTGCAAATTGCATCCTTTTGATCAAGCTCGCCCATGTAATGAGGATTCCCCTTGTGGTGACCACGCAGTATGAAAGGGGGCTTGGAAGCATTGTAGAAGCGATCAAAGGAGCGTTTCCCGAATTGACTCCTTTAGACAAGGTTGAATTCGGGTGCTTTAATAACGAGCGATTTATGGAACGCATGAAGGCCTTTGGACATTCCCGGAACACATTGGTCCTGTCCGGCATAGAAAGTCATATCTGTGTAACGCAAACAGCGCTAGGAGCCTTGGAAAGGGGCTACAATGTTCACGTTGCCTCAGATGCTACCTCTTCGCGCACGCAATGGAACTGGAAAGTTGGGCTGGACCGAATGAGAACGGCAGGTGCTGTAATCAGCTCAACAGAGATGATCGTTTATGAACTCTTGAAAAGGAACGACTCTGCCGAATTTAAGGCTATGCTTCCTTATTTGCGGAATGCTTCTTCTTGATTGTTTGATTTCTATCCGAGTCATATTCCTTTGATGAAACTTCAAAAAAGGCCCTCATTTCGAAAGGCGCCCGCCCCCTGGCATGATTCCGACCCCTTTTGTCTCATAATCTCGATCTTCGCCGCAGCCGTTTTCTATTTCAGTCTTGCGGGGATCAGTGTTGCCCTGGAAAACCACGTATACCAGCGTCACTGCTGGGTACCCATAACGCTCCTTTTGCTGAGTGGTATGCTGCTGACCACCAATCTTTTACGCATATTGAACAGGATGGTAAATCGTTCTGCCAAAGAACCCTGACAGATTTTGACGGCTACTGTCCAGGCTACCCAAATAAAGATGCCCGTGATCCAGGTGAAAGTGTCTACGCCTGAGGTTTCCTGAGCCGTTGATTCTTGTGGACATTTCTGCTCACGGCAAGACCCTTTTGACTGAACGCCAGCAGCGAGCGTATCCCCACAGCTTGCCTTGTTGAATCCTCATTCGGGGGGCCGCGACGCACAGTTCAACACGGCTTGCGGCCGACAGCTTCAATAGCCACTGTAAAGGAGAACACCTCATGGCGGGACCACTTACCGGAATGAAGATACTTGATCTTTCACGGCTCCTCCCCGGACCATACTGTTCTCTCATCCTGGGGGATCTAGGGGCTGACGTCCTAAAAATAGAGGATCCCAAGCGGGGTGATTACATGAGATGGTGGGAGCCACGGATGCATAAACAAAGTGCCTTTTTTTGATGATCAACAGAAACAAGAAAAGTATGAAGCTGAATCTGAAGACCGATTGGGGCAAAGAGATATTTTTACGCTTGGTGAGGCAACACGACGTAGTCCTTGAAGGGTTCAGACCCGGAGTGATGGAGAGACTTGGCTTGGGATACGAAACACTGAAGAAGGAAAACCCCGGGCTTATCTACTGTGCTATAACTGGATTCGGTTATACAGGTCCCTATCGTGACCGGGCAGGGCATGATTTAAACTACCTCAGTCTCGCCGGTGTCCTGGGGACGACCGGCCATAGAGGAGGTCCTCCTGTCATCCCAGGGGTCCAGATTGCTGACATTGGCGGCGGAGCTATGCTGGCCGCATTAGGTATCCTGGCAGCCTATATTGCCAGGCAAGAGACGGGTAGAGGCCAGTTCATCGATGTTTCCATGCTTGATGGCTCCTTTGCCTGGTTGCCAATGCCGGTTGGCAAGACTTTAAGTGACGGGGAGGACCCAAAGCCCGGCGATTCTTTCTTAACAGGAAGGTATGCCTGCTACCGCATCTACGAAACCAAGGACGGACGGTACATGGGGCTTGGCGCCCTTGAGCCGCAGTTTTGGGAAACATTTTGCAAACTGGTAAACAGGGAAGATCTTGTTCGGCACCAATTTGCCGAGGGCGAAAAGCAGGAGTACCTCATCTCTGAGGTCTCTAAGATCTTCAAAGAAAGGACCAGACAGGAATGGATTGATTTTCTCAGGAACGCAGACTGCTGCTGCGAACCTGTTAATTCGGTTTCAGAGGCCCTCGTGGATCCTCAACTCCTGGCAAGAGACATGATTCTACAAACAGATCATCCCACTGAGGGAAAACTTACCCAGATCGGCATACCTGTCAAATTCTCCGAAACGCCCGGGACCATTAGGCTTGCTCCACCAAACCATGGGGAACACACCCAAGAGATCTTAAAGAGGTTAGGATATGATGATGAAGAAATAAGCAGAATGGAAGAAGAAGAGGTCATAGAATGATTGCGATAAAACGAGAAACCCCTTTTGGCTGCTATCCGAGCAGCCAAAACATTCCGGCGCATCAGACTAGCCAAAGTCGGGAAGCTTTTCTACGTGTTCTTCGGAAACGTTCACCGCGGCATACTGTCCCAGAGCCTCGATGGCAACTACCACCCGCCCAAAACCGCGATACCTCACAAAGGTCCCTATCACACCTACAAAAGGCCCTTCAACAACCATAACGCGATCCCCTTTCCTAAATCGGGTGCCGGTTTCCACAGGGTTGTCCACGGCAACAATAATGCGAAGGGAGTCAACCGCTTCGTCCGGAACCGGTATTGGGCCGTCCTTGTTTCCAACAAGACGGACTACGCCAGTGGTTTTTACGATCTCGAGGCGTTCATGCGGATTGAGATCGCTTCTTATAAAGATATAACCAGGAAACAGCGGGACCCGGATCCTCTTGCGCCGGTCCCGGCGCTTGCTCATGACCGTTATCTTCGGAAGAAAGGTCTCAAGCGACTTCTTGCCGAACCCGTCAAAGACGACCTGTTCGAAGCGGCTTCGGGTGTGGGCCACGTACCAGGCGGACTGCAAATCAGTTTGATCCATGACGAGCCTTGCGTCTGAGCCTAAAGGTTTCCCTCGAATATTAGCACGCTTTGACCGTTACTCCAAGAGCAACCAAAAGAGCGTTCCCCACTCGGTCAGTAGTCTTTTCGGAAATGGTGCCGTGTCGATGGATAATAGGCAACATGAGTGACCCACCGCCCAGTTTCGTATCGAGCAGCCAAAACAAGTACACCAAGCATATAAGGCTTTAGCCCCCAGTTTTTTTGCAGGTCATCCTTGTACGGGGAAAGCGCCCAAAAGGCCGCCTTTGGATCGCTTATAGCCCGATCTTGCCGAGGCCATATAGACTCACCTCTACAAAGTATTCTTGCGTATCCATCGCTCTGTCATCTGTATAGCTTACGTTCAAGGACCAACACTGAGGTTCATACATGAACCCAATAACCGTTTCTACGCTCTTTCCGTCTTTGATGTTGCGTTCATGTTCTCCGTAAACCGATACAGGGTGAAAAAGCTTTACAAGGGCTGTGGCAAAGATGCTTTCACTCTCGTCGCGAGAATACAGGTAATCGACCGAAATACGATCACCCCGTCTATCACACATAGCCAGGATGGCGTTGTAACTCTGGAATTCCTTATCATAGGGTGACCAGGACGCATCTCCGTCACGGTCCAGGCAATGGTGAGGCCTGAATTCTAACTCTCCCTTTCTGTCGGAAAAGGGTCTTTTG
>CP070769.1:1051055-1054613 GCA_020347085.1 Desulfobacterales bacterium | reverse complement strand
TCATGATATTTTTGCCATAATACCCGCTCCAATATGCGGATGATATTATGAGATTCTTCATCTATTTGGCTCTCCCTTACAAACCTGTCTTTTGCAAAGGTATTCAATCTCGATAGCAGTAATTCACAAACCTCGTGGAATGCTGCCTTGCGTACTTCTGAGTCCGTCGGCTTTAAACCGATCCATTGTGTTGAAAGGGCAATTGTGCAGGTACGACCCTGCTGGTCGGTTATGCAGACTGCCTGCTCAGTTGAAAGGTACTGTTTGTGCTCAAAGTAGACCTCCCAACCCGCCAGGCCAAATATGTCAATGAACTTGCGAACTTCATTGCAAAACAACGTGAAATGTCGTTTGCTCGTTTTATAGACTTTTTCTTGCGGCATCTATCCCTCCTTTTGCGTTTGTTCCCAACAATCACAGTGCAAGCTGGTCAACTCTCAGCTTTCAACAATCAGTACTTCGGAACGCCTCGCCCGCTTTCGCGCTCAAGCCCGATTGCTCGAGGGCAAAGGCAAAAAGCGAAAAACGCAAAGCAAATCAGCACATAGTTCATACTTCAAAGCAACCCTCAGTCTAATTTACCCATTCCTGCTCAAAGCAGTTTGGGATAATGTTGCGGGTTGCAGACACGACAACTGCGCGGGTTTATCACCTTGGCTATCGTTCATAGTCTATGGGGTCTTTGATACCCGCCTCTCTGAAACCTTTTTTTCTCAAGAGGCAACTGTCACATTGGCCACAGGCTGTGCCGTCTGATGACGGATCATAGCAACTGTGGGTCATGCTGTAATCAACGCCGAGTTCAATTCCCTTTTGAATAATCTCTGATTTGGTCATATGAATCAGAGGCGTTCTGATTTTTATTTGTGTCCTACCTTCAACACCCGTTTTGGTGGCCAGGTTGGCCATGCGCTCAAACGCCTCAATATATTCAGGCCGACAGTCCGGATATCCACTGTAATCAAGAGCATTCACGCCTATAAAGATGTCCGATGCCCCTAGAACCTCTGCCCAGGCCAGTGCCAAGGAAAGAAAGATCGTGTTTCGCGCTGGAACATACGTAGCCGGGATATCTTTTGCCATTTCCTTCTCGGTTCGAGCTTTTGGCACGTCGATTTGATCGGTCAGGGCCGAGCCACCGACCTTTGCCAGGTCAATATTGATCATGAGATGTTCTTTAGCCCCCAGTGCCTTTGCAACCCTTTGGGCTGCCTCCAACTCAAGGGTATGAAGCTGTCCATAGCGAAAGCTGAGGCCGTAAATCTCGTAGCCTTCCTGTTTAGCGAAGGCCATGGCTGTTGTGGAATCAACACCGCCACTTAAGAGGATAACAGCCTTTCTATTGGTGTCCATCCACGCTTTCCTTTTACTCTCCCCTTTGATTAGGATCCCAAACCACTTTATGGAGCTGCAGATGAAGTCTCACATTTAGATGATCTTCCAGGATCCATTTTGCCAAATCCTTGGGGGCCATTTTCCCGTGAAGAGGCGAGAGATGAACTGCGTTTACTCCAGAGGTGCTGATGTTATTGTGATCCAGAACCTTCTTGGCGTAGTCATAGTCCTCTCTGTCCCCTATAACAAATTTTATCTCGTCCCCTTCTGTCAGCTTGGATAGGTTGTCCCAATCGTTTTTGTTCGCCTCACCACTCGAGGGGCATTTCACGTCGAGGATCGTAATGCATCGATCGTCAACTTGCCCGATGTCTTGAGAGCCGTTCGTTTCCAGTAGAACCTTATAGCCCTTCTCTAGTAAGTCATGAATTAAGGCAGGCGTTTCTTTTTGGATTAAGGGTTCTCCACCGGTAACTTCAACCAAAGAGCATTGGTGTGATGCGATTTGGTTGACAATGTCACTGAACGCAAGATCTTCACCCGCTTCATAGGCATACTGTGTATCGCAGTATGAACATCTCAGGTTACATCCGGTCAGTCTGACAAAGACGCACGGGCAGCCAGCATATGTGGATTCCCCTTGAATGCTGTAAAAGATCTCGTTCACCTTCAGGGCCATCTATTCCTCCCAGTAAGAAGCACCAGCACGTGGCGTCTCTGAGACCTTGACCTTGGAAACTTGAACCCTATCCGAGTTTAGTCTATTTCCCAACGCCTTGTATAGAAACTTCGCCACATTTTCAGATGAGGGGTTTACATCCTCAAACGCAGGAAGTTCGTTCAGGTTGAAGTGATCAAGGCCTTTGAGCACAGCCCTGACAGCCTGCTCGATATCCTTGAAATCAATCCCTATACCGATCTCGTCCAGGTCCTTGCACTTGACAAAGACTTCCACAGCCCAGTTGTGCCCGTGCAGGCGAGCACAATCGCCCGGATAACCTTCAAGAGAATGGGCCGCAGAAAAATGGGTTCTTACGTACACTTCAAAGATACCGGGCATACGCCCTCCACATAAGCATGTAGTTTGATGGCCGCAGATGAACGCGGGCAGACATTTGGCCGATCCTGCCCAGGGCTCGTGGCCAAAGGCGTAAGGCAAAAGGCAAAGGGCTGAAAGCTCGAAGTCTAAAGTAACCCACAGCTTGAATTCTATTCAGCTTCTACCCAAGATAATACCAATTCAACCTGCTGCATGCTTTCGGGTGACGCGAAATCATGGTCTTCCGCATTTCTGCGCAGTTCCTGAATTCGATCGGGTAGATTGTGACCTGAAGCCATGCCATGTCTTGCCAGGAAGCAACCGACCACCGTGCCAGTGCGGCCCCTGCCGCCGAGGCAGTGGATATACACGTGCTTTTGGTTCCGAATGCATTGATCAATTCGATCCAGGATCCGACACATGGTCTTTCTTGAACGAACCCAGGTGTCTTTAATGGCCAGCCTGTCAAAAGTGACTGTATGTCCCATGGATCCAGCGATCGATTCCAGTTGATCCTCATAAGGGACAAATGGCAGTCCATTCCAGTCCCTCTCATCAGGTTCCATGAGATTGACCACATGACGAATGCCGCAGCCAAGAAGCGCTGTGAGTTTCTGATCCGCTTCATCTCGATATTTTGATCCCGGATAGCAGCCCGCTAGAAATTTCCCAGGGATGACCCAGTAAGAACGGTGGAAGGGCACCTTCAGATCCAGGCTATACCCATGGCTTTGCATGAAACCTGGGGCCTTAGAGCTTGCGAGAAAGCCAGTCATATAAATCCTCATGCCCAGAGACGGAATACGGGGAAGTCAAGGTAATGATACAAACAATGTCGTATGGGTCGATATTCTTTTTGATCTTCTCCATCATGATTTCGGGACTAACACTGGTCTCAACAGCATAAGCGGATTCTGACAATTTAGCCCAGGGACCATAACCTTTCACCGCATCAAAAAGTGCTGAGTCATCTCGCCCAGGCTCGTTTGGGTCGTAGGTTACGAGACGGATAGGCATACCGCGCCTCCTTTGCAAGAAACGGCAAGTCTATTACCTTAATTGAGCGAAAGTCGAGGATGCCCCAGATCCAAGGCAGCAAGGGCGAAGCTGTAGTCGTCTACTGCGAGCCCTTGATAACGGAGGAGATGGGGTATCATCGGCTTTCCCGAAGGCTAAGCAAAATG
>CP070769.1:1047112-1050955 GCA_020347085.1 Desulfobacterales bacterium | reverse complement strand
TTGACCGTTATAACATTGTGAGTGATTCGGATTTAAGGCTTGCTGCGGAGAAGCAAGAAGCTTACCTTGGGTCGTGTACGGGCACAATTTCGGGCACAGTCGCGGAATTTGCCAAAAACGCCAATGGTTAAGTGATTGATTTCAAAAAATAAGCCCCCGTAGCTCAGGGGATAGAGCAAAGGATTCCTAATCCTTGCGCCGCAGGTTCGATTCCTGCCGGGGGCACCAAGTAAAAACAAGGGGTTAGCCATTGGTGCCAGCCTCTTTTTTTGTGCCAAAATCTGCCATTGTAACCGTTTTTGTGACCATTTGACCGGCATGCTCCCCGCAAGCCCCGCCCGGAAGGGCGGGGAGGCTTCACTCTTTAGGTAGGCTTCCTGCTTCTGTGCGGCCAGCCTTAAGTCGGTGTCGCTCACGATATTGTAGCGCTCAAAAACCGATCGATCATTGTGCCCTGAAATCATCATTGGCACTCTTTCAGGGATACCCGACCGCACCATGTTTCTGACTACCGTTCTCCTGAAGTCATGAAACAGGCGCTTGCCGATTTTCGCGTCCTTGCAAGCCGTTCTCCACGCCTTGTCAAAACGCTTCACCTTGTCGGTTCCGTCCTTGTTCAAGAAAACGTATAGCAAAAGTCTCTTCTTCTCTTTCAGGGCTTCCTGACGAGCTTCCCACTGGCAAGCAACGACTTCCCTTAGCTCATCGACTAGGTACACAGTCTGGGCCTCATCGTTATTTGTTTCTCCCGCCTCAAGCCTGACAATGCCATTTTCCAGATCCACCCGACCTCACGTTAGTCCAGCAATCTCAGAAACCCTCCATCCGGTTTTATAGGCGAAGGTGACAAACCCTTTCAGGTAGTCCGGCAAAGCACCCCTCAAGACCAGAAAGTCCCCATGCTCAAAGAATCCCTTGCGCGTGTTATTCTCTTTCAGCACAAGCATCATCAAGCAGGGTCACAAGCCACTTTATTGGCTTAACCCCCCAGGTTACAATTTCTTCCAGGCCGTCTTTCAATGTAAAGTCCGACAGCCTCAAAGTGCCCGTGTCAAGATTTTCGTGGTCCTTTTGTTTGTCCAATTGTATCAGATTTAAGTCCATGTGTGCCCCCTTTCGTGCCCGGGGTCTATCCGTCACCCCTGCCTGAATGTGATTGAATCACCCCTTTTCGGCCTCACGGCAAAAAGAAAAGCGCTTAAAGATGTACTCCCGGGCATAGGCAACCCGCCCCACGCTTCGCAACGTGAGGTATCTTCAAGTGCTGTATGTCGTTGTTGTGTTTTCACGGCCTACGATTCAGAGAGTTACGTTGACAGTTTCAATTATACTTAGTACACCAGGCATACCCAAAATACCTATCTGTCAAGCGGAAAATCTGATATGAGCCGATTTGTGCATCCCATTACGTTCAAAGTTCCTGAGGAAATCAAGCAAAAACTTAAAAAACTCGCCGAGGAGGACCGGCGTCCTCTGTCCAACCTGATCCGCAACATCGTCCTCGACTGGCTCGCAGAGCAAGAGGCCAAAGCAGCCAAGACCAAAAAGCGGGCCAAGAAAGGATCTTGAGTGCCAAGGTAGCTAGCCACAAATTTTTCCTGGAAATGATCAAAATGATTAAAGGGTTCTTAGTCTGGTGCGCAACGTATGACCTTTGGAGCTTCCTTAGTCTTACGATACTTGTCTCTGGTGCAATCATCGGGTACTTTAAGCTTTATCGACCCCGAAAAAGCATCAAGAATTTCCTTGTCTCTTACGAATGTGAACGGGCGGAGGGCTGGAATTTTCCGCTCCGCATACTTATTATATTCACAAATCACACAGGAAAGAGTCTCCACATCTCATCCGCCTCGTTAAAGCTTAAGGGTCTGAGGCCGGATCCAATCGCAACGGTAGATGAATCCACTGGTAAGATGCCTATAAAGTTTCCCAGAGATGTATTTAAGAACGGCATAAAGCGAACTTTGCCGATGGACGCGGAGTTCTACTTAGAGGTTGACAGTTTTGTGGGGAGTTACGTTCCTATTGACCCCAAGCACACTAATAAAGAGGCAGAAAAAGCACTCAGAAAAGGCAAAGTCGGTGTTCTTGAATGCTACGTGACATTACTGCCACGTGACCAAAAGCCGACTATCTATCGACTAAAGACCAAGCCTAAAAAGCGCTTGACCGTTCGCAATTCACCCAAATAAGAACCGTAACAATTAGCATTGTCAATAGCCCAAATCGTAAAGCCAATGAGAGTGCTTTCTCTTTTTGCTACTTATGTACTTTGCTTATGCTTTCTTTATATGGTAGCTGTAATTCTTGTACACATTCGCACCTTTGGGCTATCTTATCAAGCTTGGCCTCTTTCAATAGCGCTAATGCTCCATCTCGGCATAGTCAGTCTCTTCCATCTGCTGTATAGGAAACTCCCTCACAAACCCCGGTCGAGACCCTTTGTTTGGTTGGAGAAAATAAGCATTTGGTCATACCTCTTTGGCCAGGCGGACAGTAATTAGCAAGACTGCCCCTCTGCACTGGAATCCCACGCACGGCAACTACCCCGCCAAAAGCCCGCCTTCTGACCAGCCGCTCCTCAAGCGCTAAGGCCCTGATCACACCCTCGACACACCACACCACGATCGCCACACCGCCGCCATCTTGGCCGCAAATACCACTAATTTTTATGCGGATTTTGACAGTAAAAAAAGAGTGTTGTATCTGAGACAGTTTGTGATAATAAGACAAGTTCACCTATAATCCGCAAATTCTAACCAAGAGGGTGCCATGAACTGAATACCAAGCCCTGTTTCTCGCAGGAGAGGTGTGCCATGGAAAACGAATTAGATGAGTGTATCCTATGCAAAGGCGAGATAATATGGCAGTACCACAAGCCCGATCCAGACATTATTGTATACGAGTGCAAGATTTGCAGAAAAGTACGAGTTGACCCGGACATTGTTTCGGAAAATCGTTCCACGTTGAGAGAGAAAGGATACTTGCTATCAGGATACGTTCGGGAACAATTCTCCAAGGGCAAACAGACACCGCTTCTGAGATCTCAGGATCTCGACTCTATTCTAAATTCTAAGGATATACCTCAGAATCCTGCGCAACCAATAGAGAAGCTCATTCTTTTCATTGGCAAGAATACCGACAGTCCTGGTCAGCTTATTACTATAGCACCAGAATATGATTACCCAATTTGCTACTGTAAGAATCCCGAAGAGTTTAAAGGGATACTCAACTATGCTGTAACTGAAGAGCTAATAGACACGTCGGGTGAAGGGAAATATTGGTTAAGAACAAAAGGATACGAGAAATATTCTGAACTAGTACTTTCTTAGCTGACTTGTACTGAATCGAAGACCCCGTTTCCGATAGAGAGATGAGGTTTCGATATGGTTTTGATATCTTCACATTTTGCCAAGTAACGATAATGGGAGTGATCTTGAAAAACTCAAGTCCCCAGATATTTAATACTTTGGCAAGATATGTTTGATTTTGAGTTGCGGGATCGAACCACAATATCTTGAAGACAATGGTCTCTCCGACACCGGCATCCGTCACAAGCCTTTACGCCACGGAACAGCTCAGAAACGGCCTATGTTGTGATCTCTTTGTCCTTGACACACAAAGCCGACTCTCCTATACTCACCCCACCCAAAAGGGACTTCTTATCAGTTTTTAGCAACCACCCATCGGATGCGATGCGTTATTCAGGTCCTTCCCTCATTTCAATACAACTATGGGGTAAAGCTGATGATCGGCATTTTCTCCTGACATTTGGGGTGGGTGAGAGGAAATGATAAATGAGCTATGAAGACATGACCCAAAGTTCACACCAGACAAATGTCA
>CP070769.1:1042529-1047012 GCA_020347085.1 Desulfobacterales bacterium | reverse complement strand
TCGTTAGGCAGCTTAAAGTCTTTTCCGAACGACATTGAGCGTTTTTGGAATGAGATGGCAGCTGAGTGACGCGTTGAGAATCACAAACTGTTTGAGGGCCTTGGCCCGAGTTTTAGCGCTACGCTTCACTGCGTGTCTGATTCAGCGGAGCGAAGCTGACGTCCCGAAAAAGCTCACGGAGTGAGGAAAACGGCTTTACGGTGACTCCATGTTTCTTAAAGAAACTTCTGAGACGCGACACTAGTATCGTGAGACAAAAGTAAGTTGCAGAGGTCAGTCGGGCCGTATCATCGTTCTCGAGTTGTCAGGATATTAAATTCGACACACCAAATCCGACACGAACCGAAGCTTGCGCAAAATCAGTCCCATATTCAAATTACGGATTGTGGAAGTAGTGTGTCTGGACGCACGGTGACCAAGAGAACTATGTAAGTTTTCGCTGCGACACAACACTAGGAATAGTCGAGAATAACGATTCGCGCATAGAGACTTATGGTTAACGGAGGACACCTCATGTCCAAGGTCCCGAAAGACCCGAAGGAGATACTTCCCGGAATCATCGATGATTACAAGGGCCTGTTTGGGGAGGACCTGGTTTCCATCATACTATACGGAAGCGCTGCAAGCGGCGATTACATAGCTGGCAGATCAGACATTAATCTTATAATGGTGCTTTCGGAAAGGGGAATCGATCTCATTGATCAGGCCTTTGACCTCATTGCCAAGTGGAAAAAACGGAACGTTGCTACCCCCCTGTTTCTAAGTGAAGCATACGTCGAGACATCACTGGATGTCTTTCCGATTGAATATTTGAATTTTCAGAATAATTATACACTCGTTTATGGCAAGGATATCCTGAAGGACCTTTGTTTTGACCGGGAGTTCTTGAGGCTACAATGTGAAAGGGAGGTAAAGGGAAAGTTACTCCTTTTGAGGGAGGCTTTCTTAGGGACCCAGGGCAAGGGAAAGAACCTACGGGACGTCATGGCAGAGTCTTTGGGTGCAATGGTCGCCATCTTTGGTGCGTTGCTTCATCTGAAAGGAAAGGAGCTTCCCCGTCACAGGCGTGAGGTGATCAATCAGGTTTGTCAGGCCTTCCACATGGACAGAGACCTCTTTAAAAAACTCCTTGATATTAAAGAAAAAAGGAGCAAGCCGGGTGGTCGGGAAATGAACAGCCTCTTCAAAGCTTATCTCAAAGAGGTACAAAAGCTCTGGAAAATCGTGGACACGTTGGGTAAGGAGGATGTATCTACTCAGGACTGAGTCCATAGGCTAAAGGGGACATCGTCGGCAGATAGAAACGCCTGGTTCGTTCTTAGGAGGTTCCATGACACAAGGACAAAAAACCGCGCTCATCGTTGTAGGGGTTGTTCTGCTTGTTGTCTTGATTCCATATTCTTACTTAAAGGGGACCTACAACAGCCTTGTCCGGATGGACGAGGGGATCAAGGGGGCCTGGGCGCAAGTAGAGAATCAACTCCAGCGGCGCTACGACTTGATCCCCAATTATGTGGAGACCGTCAAGGGGTATGCCGCGCACGAAAAAGAGGTTTTCCTGAAAGTGACCGAGGCTCGTTCTAAGGTGGCCCGGGCTGGGCCCATCAGTGAAAAGATCGCGGCCAACAACGAGCTCTCATCAGCCCTGGGCAGACTCCTGGTCGTGGTGGAGCGGTACCCTGATCTGAAGGCGAATGCCAATTTTATCCGTCTTCAAGACGAACTGGCAGGGACTGAAAATCGGATTGCCGTAGAACGGCGGCGTTTCAATGAGGCGGTAAGGATCTATAACACAAAGATTCGGAGCTTTCCGACCAACTTGATAGCCGGGATGTTTGGCTTTGAAAAAGCTGCATTCTTTGAAGTGCCAGAGGAAAAACAAGAGGTACCTAAGGTAAGTTTTTAAAGAACTAACGGAGTTGGGAAGACAGATATGAAAATAGAAGATACGATTACGTTGGATCATGGCAGTGGAGGGAGGGCATCCCATGAATTGGTCAGGGGTGTGTTTCTACCGCAGTTCAAAAATGCGCTCCTTGAAGGGCTGGATGATAGTACAGTTTTTGAAATAGGCGGTCAAAAGCTTGCCATTTCTACAGATTCCTACACGGTAGATCCGATTTTTTTTCCGGGCGGCGACATCGGTTGCCTAGCGGTCAACGGCACGGTGAACGACGTGGCCATGCGGGGTGCAGTGCCGTGTTTTCTCAGTGTGGGTTTCATTATCGAGGAAGGATTCCCCATGGCGGATCTTAACCGTATTCTGGCGTCCATGAAGCGGGCTGCCGCGGAGGCCGGCGTGCAGATTATCGCGGGCGACACCAAAGTTGTGAATCGTGGTGGCGCCGATAAAATCTTCATTAACACCTCTGGCGTTGGCGTCATCAAGGGGAATACTGATATTTCGGGGAAGAATGCCCGGGTTGGAGACACGATTTTAGTCAGTGGTACGATGGGGGACCATGGGGTAACCATCCTTTCCAAACGGGGGGGGCTGTCTTTTGAGGCTCCTATCGAGAGCGACTCTGCTCCCTTGCATGGATTAGTGGCAGCAATGATGTCGCTCAGCGACCAGATCCATGTGATGCGGGACCCCACGCGTGGGGGACTTGCTACGAGCCTGAATGAAATCGCTATTCAGTCGAATGTGGGCATCGAACTCTTTGAAGACCAGATTCCAGTGCATGAAAGCGTACTCGGGGCCTGTGAAATCCTTGGCCTGGATCCCCTTTACATTGCCAACGAAGGGAAGTTAATTGCCATTGTCGGACCCGAGGATGCAGAAAAGGTCTTGAATTGCATGAAGGCCCATCCCTATGGAACGGAAGCCGCGATCATCGGGCGTGTAGTTTCCCAAGACCGGGGCCGAGTCTTCATGAGGACGGGCGTCGGGGGCACCCGGATCCTTGATATGCTGGCCGGAGAGCAGTTACCGCGCATCTGTTAAATGGAATTCATCGCTGACCTCCACATCCATTCCTACCTTTCACGGGCAACCGCCAAAAACCTTAATCTGGAGCACTTAAACCTCTGGGCCCAGCTGAAAGGGATCACGGTAGTTGGCACCGGCGATTTTACCCACCCCCAGTGGTTTTCAGAGCTATCCCAGAAACTTGAACCGGCAGAAGGCGGCCTCTTTAACCTGAAGCCAGAACATGCAGCACAAACAGCTTCAATGGTGCCGACCAGCTGCCGAGGCACGGTCCGATTCATCCTGAGTGGGGAAGTCAGCAGTATTTACAAGAAGGATGGAAAGACCCGAAAGGTTCACAATGTTGTCTTTGTCCCAGGACTTGAGTTTGCAGAAAAACTGAACCAGAGGCTTAGCCGGATCGGCAATATTGCCTCTGACGGAAGACCGATCCTGGGGCTCGACTGCAAGAAACTTCTTGAAATCGTCCTTGAAACTTCCGAGGATGCCTTTCTGATCCCGGCTCACATCTGGACGCCCTGGTTTTCGGTGCTCGGCTCCAAATCAGGTTTCGACTCACTTGAAGAATGTTTTGAGGATCTCACGCCCCAAATCTTCGCCGTTGAGACCGGCCTTTCTTCGGATCCTGCCATGAACTGGCGGGTCTCGTCATTAGACGGCTACACGCTGGTCTCCAACTCCGATGCCCATTCTCCTGCGAATCTCGGAAGGGAGGCCAATCTGTTTAATACAGAGCTTTCTTATTCTGCTGTGAGAGATGCCCTGACGTCTGGTGATCCAAAGCGTTTTCTGGGTACCCTCGAGTACTTTGCGGAGGAGGGAAAGTACCATTTCGATGGCCACCGAAAATGCGGCGTGCGGCTTTCGCCCCATGAAACCATGAAGAACAAAGGGCGGTGTCCTGTCTGCGGTAAGCAGGTGACGATTGGCGTTTTGTATCGCGTGGAAGAACTGGCCGACCGAAAGGCTGGTGAGAAGCCACAAATGTCACATCTCTACCAGAGCCTACTTCCCCTGACCGACATACTATCAGAGGTCTTCCAGGTCGGAGCCAAGAGCAAGAAGGTGGCCGATGCCTGCCGCATGCTTGTTGAAAGCTTGGGCCCTGAGTTCGAGATCCTGAGAAAGACCTCCATAAAGGTCCTTGAGCAGAAAGGACCACCATTGTTTGCCGAGGCGATTAACCGAATGCGGAATAAGCAGGTTCATATTGCCCCGGGGTATGATGGCGAATTCGGAACCATCTCGCTTTTTGACGACGAGGAGCGCACCCACCTATTAGGGCAAAAGCGTCTCTTCAAGGTTTCGTCGAAAAGAAGTAAGAAGGATGAGGTACGAACTTGCCAAGCCGTCTTGCCCCTTAACATCTCCCTGACTCCTTCGAGTGATAAGGGTGTTGAGGACCGGGTTCGTCTGCCGCACAACCTGAACAAAGCCCAGCAGGAAGCTGTAAAACATGCTGGGGGTCCCCTTTTGCTCGTTGCAGGTCCAGGGACCGGCAAAACGTTCACACTTGCCCGTCGCATTGCCTATTTGCTTCAAGAAGGACGT
>CP070769.1:1038253-1042429 GCA_020347085.1 Desulfobacterales bacterium | reverse complement strand
GGGGCTATTCCGATAGACATGGTGGTGGTAAATCTTTATCCGTTTAAGGAGACGATATCCAAAGAGGGCGTCACTGTAGAACAGGCCAGGGGGAATATCGACATCGGAGGTCCCTGCATGATAAGGGCTTCAGCAAAGAATTTCATACGGGTTGCACCGGTTGTGGACCCTGCTGATTATAGTAAGGTCATCTCTGAGATGAAGGCAAACAACGGGAAAATTTCTCTTGAGCTTCGATACGAACTGGCGCAAAAGGCCTTTGAACATACGGCTGTATATGACCGCCATATTGCAGATTTTTTGGCAAGGGAATCTTATAACAATATGAGCGCGTGTTACCAAATCATGGAGGGCTAACAGAATGTCGGAAGATCTCAAAAAAATGTACAGAACCGTTATGGAGGATCACTTTCCCTCAAACATGGAAATAAGCTTTGTGGAGGGAAATGAGCGGCAAACGCTTTTCTACGAAAAGGTGGGCTGGATCATTGACGACGTAAAGAAAGGCCTTAGATACGGGGAGAACCCTGGCCAGGAAGCTGCCCTATATAGATTGATCAACGGCAACCTGGTGTTGGGGGAAGCCCAGACCATTCAGCCGGGCCGATACCTGGCCTCTGACATCGAACTGCTGCAGTCCGGAAAACATCCCGGGAAAACAAACCTGACCGATGCGGACAATGCCTTAAACATCTTGAGATATTTTGTCGATAAGCCGAGCGTCGTCATTGTTAAGCACAACAATCCTTGTGGGGTTGCACGGGCTGCCTCCCTTGAGGAAGCATATATGAAAGCCAATATGGCCGACCGTGTCGCTGCTTTTGGTGGCTGTATTGCCCTTAACCGTTCGGTTGACAAGGCTACGGCTGAGGCGATCAGCCAACAATATGCAGAAGTCGTTGTGGCTCCCGATTTGGAGGAAGGGGTCATGGACATCTTTGCTAAGAAGAAGAATCTCAGGGTGATAAGAATTGCCAACATCGATCGTCTGCAGACGTTTGTGGGAGAGCGTTTTGTGGACTTCAAAAGCTTGATTGATGGCGGCATCATAGCCCAATGGTCTTTTGTCCCACAGGCGCGGTCCAAAGATGATCTTAGGCTGGCTGAATGCGAGTATGGTGGCAAGATGTTCCGTATCGAGCGGGAACCGACCGAACAGGAGTATGCTGACATGCTGTTCGGCTGGTTGGTGGAGTCGGGAATAACATCCAACTCTGTGATATATATTAAAGACGAGGTAACCGTGGGAATCGGAACCGGTGAACAGGACCGCGTGGGTGTGGCGGAAATTGCCAGAGACAAGGCCTATAGAAAGTTGGCCGACCGCTACTGCTTTGAGGAGCTAAGTATTCCTTACAATGAGATTGCTGACGAGAACAAGAAAAAGGAAATCGACCAGAGAGTGGCCGAAGAAAAAGGCGGCCTGATAGGGGCTGCCATGGTCAGTGATGCCTTCTTCCCCTTCCGGGACGGCGTCGATGTTGGTTTACGGGAGGGCATTTCCGCGGTTATCCAACCTGGTGGTTCGCTCAATGATTATCAGTCCATTGAAGCCTGCAACGAGGCCAATGCCACCATGGTTTATACCGGCCAGAGGAGCTTCAAGCACTGACGCTTCCGTAAAAGCCCATCTTCGTCCCGCTATGGCGGGATTCATCTTGCGTCATTGCGGCGTATCTACGAATACGCCTCATTCCTCAAGATTCGCGCGCCTTGTATCTGAGGCCTTACAAAAGCGTCGGCAGATTGACGTGGTTCGAAAAGTGTTTTTCACCATATGTTGCCATGATCGCTTCCATTGAACAGCACCTGTCCGCCCTTTACCGTCTCAGACGCTTTGGCATTCAGCTAGGGCTGGCTACGATATCGCGCCTGATGAGGGGCCTCGGAAATCCCCAGGATCATTTCTCCTCGATTCACGTTGCAGGGACCAATGGCAAGGGGTCGATTGCTGCCTTTCTGTCTTCAGTTCTTACCCGCGGAGGGTATAAGGTGGGTCTTTATACTTCCCCCCATCTTGTCCGTTTCAACGAACGAATACAAATCAATGGGCATCCCATATCGGATGATGATGTGGTGCGGGTTGCAGAAGCGGTTCAGCGAATATACACCCAGGGGGAGCCTCCAACGTTTTTCGAGTGTGCCACTGCCATGGCATTTTACCACTTTGCCTCGGAAGGGGTGGATTGGGCTGTCCTTGAGACGGGCATGGGTGGCCGGTACGATGCAACGAACGTTGTGCAGCCCGAGGTGAGCATCATTTCCAATATCAGTATGGAACACCAAAATTATCTGGGGAACACCCTATCCAAAATTGCCCGTGAGAAGGCGGGGATTGTCAAACACGGAGCCGATGTCGTGACGGGAGTTCGGCAGAAAAACGCACTGTGGGTGATTGAGCACGTAGCTGCAGAAAAGGGGGTGCCCCTATATAGACTGGGAAAGGATATTCGGATTCGGAGAGACGGGGAAGGGGGGTTCAACTATACAGGTGTTAATCACCGGTGGCCTCGGGTCAAGATTGGACTGATGGGAGACCATCAAATGACTAATGCAGCACTGGCATTAGGGGCACTGGAGCTCCTATTGGAAAAGGGGCTTCACCTGACGGATGAGGCGATCTACGCTGGCCTTGCCTCCACCCGTTGGCCTGGGCGTCTTGAGATGCTGTCAAGGGCGCCGTTAGTCCTTTTGGATGGTGCACACAACGCGTCCGCCATCAGGATGCTCAGGAAGTTCCTGGAGAACTCAGGTCTGTTCCGTCGGTTAATCATGGTTGTGGGGATCTTAGAGGATAAGGCATGGAAGCTCATGCTGCGAGAGCTCGCTCGTATTGCTGATCTCATGATTCTCACCAAGCCTCAGTATGAACGTGGTGCTGATCCCCACGAATTGGCATCTTTTGTGCGGCCCTTTAAAGAGGATCTGGTTGTCATGCCCCATCTGCCGGATGCCCTATCCCTTGCCCTGGAAGAAGCCAGTGCCGCAGATGCGGTGTGCATCACCGGATCGCTATATACTGTGGGTGATGCCAGAGCCTATCTAGAGGGTAACCATGCTCCTTGCTGATGCTTACATAGACCGGATCGATTTCTTGAAATATCTGCCTCAAACCGATTGCAGAGAATGCGGGGCAAGGAGCTGTCAGGAATTCTTGGAGGACTTAAAGCTTGGGACCAAAGGGCCCGAGGATTGTCCTGACATCCCGGAGAGTCTCTATTACCCATTTCAGGTTTCTTTGAATGCTGACAAGCTTCTTCCGAAATTTCCCTGCCTGACTGCGCCCCGTCCAGGCCCGGCCGGGTTAATGGAAATCAATGTCACGGGCGACGATAGCCCGGTCCTGATCTCGGGAAACAATGTCCATACTCAAGATGTAATCACTTCGATTCTGGGTACGACAAAAAGTCCATTTTTTGTGCTTTTTGCTGATACGAGGGGAGACACGGTAGATATGGCCATGATCCTTGGGAGCCTGACCGTCGAAGTGATCAACAGGGAGGTCATCAGATCAGGGATTCTGGAAAGGACTGCTCATCAGGAGATTGTGATTCCCGGACTGGCTGCAGCTCTTTGCAGTCAGCTGAGACAATCAACGGGCTGGAATGTCACCGTTGGGCCCATCTGTGTCGCGGAATTACCTCTGTTCTTTGGAGAGCGATGGCTTCCGCCAAATCTGAAAGGGAACACGTTTTGAGAACTGCCCCAACTTCAGAGAGGGCTTCTCTGCCACGCAGGTGTGGGAAAGCAGGTGCTTAGGTTTGACCTACTGGCACGAACACGTTCTGGCGGTAATATTTCAGCTCTTTTATCGATTCCTTGATGTCCATGAGTGCTAGGTGGGCCTTCTGCTTTTCGAAGGGCGGGAGTGATGGGTACCATCTCTTAACCAGTTCCTTGATTGAGCTCACGTCGATAATTCGATAGTGAAAGAATTCGTGCAACAAGGGCATATGCTTGGCTAAAAACCGCCGATCCTGCCAGATAGAATTGCCGCACAGTGGGGATTTCCCTTCCTCACAATGGTAAGAAAGAAATTCCAGCGTCTCCTGCTCAGCGCCTGCAGAGTCATAAGGAGAGGCTTTGGCTCTATCCGTTAGACCGGAAGCTTGATGATGCCTTCTGCTCCATTCATCCATGGCAGAAAGGACATCTTTTGGATGATTGATGGCTATG
>CP070769.1:1035448-1038153 GCA_020347085.1 Desulfobacterales bacterium | reverse complement strand
CTTCAGCTGAGTGGAGCGTTAAGAATCATAAACTGTTTGAGGGCCTTAGGCCCGAGTTTAGCGCAAGGGTTGCGCCTGACGGCTTAAACAGAGGCACTTCGTGCTATGATTTAGCGGAGCGAAGATGACGTCCCGAAAATGCTCACGAAGCAAGGAAAATGGCTTTTTTGGCGATTCCATATTTTTGGAACAAACTCCTGAGACGCGACACTAGAATCTTCACTGTAGTTAAAGGTCAAGGACAACGCCGCAGGACAGTGGAATTGGACAGCTCTCGGGCTGCCTACAGGGACGCGGGGCATGGTGCTCCCCGGTCAACGCGAAGGTTTAGCACGGACAGTTGCGCGCAGGCGCTTGTGTAGAAGCACTTCGCACGAAACCTGCGTCTTACGCACAGATTGATGGGTGGAAGTGTTCTGCCGAGGTTCCTCACCGGCTCGTAATGCCTATCATGCGTTCCACCGCCATGGAGGCCGGCACGCGCACTTCCTTCGGAACCTTCACCACGTGTGTCATGGTCCTTAAGGACGTGAGGACGTCGTCAAGCGTGGTGCGCTTCATGTCCTGACACACCATCGATTCAGAGACCCCATAGAACGACTTGTGCGGGTTTGCCTTCTGCAGCGGATGGATAAGGCCCTCCTCCGTACCCACGATAAAAGACGCCTTATCCGAGTGCTTGGCAAAGTTGATCATCCCTGACGTACTCAGTACTGCATCCGCCAGAGCTAATACCTCGGGGCGGCATTCTGGATGAGCCATAAAAAGGGCCTCGGGATGGGCGGCTCTTGCTTTCATGACTTCCTCATCGGTTAATTGATCATGGATCGGGCAGTACCCATCCCAACAATGGATCTTTTTGGTACTTTTGGAAGCCACGTATTGACAAAGGTTCCGATCTGGGGTCATCAAGATTTCATCTTCTGCCAAGCTGTTCACCACAGCAACCGCATTGGCAGAGGTGCAGCAGATGGTGGAATGGGCCTTCACAGAAGCAGTGGAATTCACATAGGTGACCACAGGCATCTCACCTAATTCCGCCAGCTTGGCCTTAAGGGCT
Source organism: Desulfobacterales bacterium (assembly GCA_020347085.1). Classification (GTDB taxonomy): domain Bacteria; phylum Desulfobacterota; class Desulfobacteria; order Desulfobacterales. The sequence continues at coordinate 1,037,093 of CP070769.1, read as the reverse complement.
TCAGGGGTTATCATGTCAGCCATGGGACATCCCGCGTCCATGCGAGGCATAAGAACGGTTTTGTCTGGTGATACAACGGAAGCGGTCTCGGCCATGAAGCGTACACCGCAGAAAACAATCACGCCTGCATCCGTCTTTGCTGCCCTGATGCTCAGATCAAGCGAATCCCCGGTCAGGTCAGCAATGTCTTGGATCTCAGGCCTTTGATAGTTGTGGGCGAGCAAAATTGCATTGTGCTCTTTCAGAAGCGCCCTGATCTCCTGTGCCAAGCTATCAGTCACGGTTAATCCCCGACTTCTTGTTCCCCCTGAAGTTCCAGCACGTCCGCGCTGTTCGGAATCTCAAATACAAACAATGATGAACTCAGCCCCCGGTTAAACCTATAGCGGTCAAACCGGATGACCGTTCTGTCTCCAAAGGCATTGCAGGTGACCGTCTTGATGATGTCAAAAGTCTGTTTTGAAATGAACAGATAGAGTTCCGTCAAACTAGGTAGCTCCACCTTCGGAACAAGTTTCAAGACATATTGTTCTTTTTCCTGAAGGTTCTGAGGTGCCAGTGCCATGACGAATTCTCTGGAAAGTTCCCCGGGTTTGCTCAGGAAGTCCGCACCTTTCTTGCTGCCAAAATAATCCGTAGCCCGACCCAACATTACCTGGTTGTCCTCTGGCCGGTATATCCAGAGTGTATCTCCATCCGTTATGATGAGATATTCTTCTGGCACCTTATAGTGCCAACGCATCATGCCGGGACTTCCGAAATAGAGATGACCCTTGGCTGTATCGACCATCCCCATCGCACTCAAATGGGCCTCCTGGACGAAATCAGCCTCGAAATCGCCTGCAGTATATCGTTGTTGGACCCGGTTCAGAATGTCGGCGGCCTCCAAGCCCCAGCAAGTGTTAGGCCACAGACCAAAGAGAAGAACACAAATAGCGAAATATCGAATCATAATGTTTATCATTCTGAGTGCCTAAAGTGAGCTAAAGTGAACTATTGTCTCGTCTCAGAAATAACTTTAATTACTATAACGCCAGCCGAAAGCCTTTTCCGAGCGACATTGAGCATTTTCGGGCACGGAGTGAAGCTCTGCGCTATGAGGCGTCAGTTGAGTGCAGCGTAAGAAATCATAAACTGTTTGAGGGCCTTGGGCCCGAGTTTAGCGCTCCGGTTGCGCCTGACGGCTTGAACAGAAGCACTGCGTGCAAGATTTAGTGAAGCGAGCTTAGCGCTTTACAAAAGCCGCAAACCAGAGATGAAGGAGGTTTTGAAATGGCTTCTAATAGATCCAATGTTTCTTCATTTTGTTTAGGCTCAATTGAGGTAATAGGTTTTTAGCTGATCTGTCATGGCTACATTAGCCATAATGTGTGGAGAAGTAAATGGGGCAAATACTGTATTTTGTGACGAGAAACACAGTACTTGGGGGATTTTCGGCGGCCCCAGGCTAGGGTGGGGTATGGTTTCTACTTTTTTGAGATAGCTTATAGGATCTTGAAAAAACGGCCAAAGGCTTTGTGGTAAGTGGTTTTTCTTTTACGAAAACATGCCAGAATGCCCCGCCCCTTGGGGCGGGGATGAATGGCATCCTTATTGATTCCTCTCCCCTGGAGGGAGGGGAAAAAGGGGAGGGGGAAGATTGACG
>CP070769.1:1026621-1035348 GCA_020347085.1 Desulfobacterales bacterium | reverse complement strand
GAATTTTGACTCGTAGCCCCCAAAGCCGACCTTGATTGTAACCGCGCTTGGTACAGCCCGCTGCTCCTTGGGCGCTTTGATAGCATAGGTAAGAGCACAGACAGGAGTGACAGAGGGGTTGCGAGGAGCGAGAGAGGCATAAAGGGTCACTCCCATCTCCCTGTCAACGTGAACACGGTGTAACGCATAGCATGGAATCACATCTTCATGATGTCTGCTTAAGCGAAGCACCTCCATAACAGCCAGGAGTAACGGCCAACTCCAGATGTCCTCAATTTAGATGCCTGATAGAGATAGGCCGGTCACTACGGGCACCCTCACCCTGTCTGAAGATTCCACCGGTTTAAAGATTTCACCCCTTTCGTCAACGTAAAAAAGGCGGTCTAAGTCAACGATGGCTATGGGGACCCGTTCTTTTACCCGAATATGAATGGTGTCAGGCAAGGCTCGCTCGATCGCGGCACTGGCAACCCACGGATGTGCCATAAGCCGGTACCGAATCGTGTTCAGATTGACAGCAAGGATGTTTTCGTGCAGCTTTAGCCCAGCCTGTTTCAAAACTGTCTGTTTTGACAGCTCTTTGTTTCCCTCAACCGTGATTTCGTGAGCCTCAAAGTAGGAAGTCTGGGTTACGGCATCATATGCCAGTATAAGGAGCAGACTTATTCCAGCCATGCCCCCTGTGAGCAACATAATTTTTAGGCTCAGGAGACAGCGTCCTATGAATCGCTGTCTTCTTTGTGCCAGGCTGTTTTTGTAGTAGTTCTTACGAACTTGTTTCCTGGCCAACGATGGTCACCTCTGGCTTAAGGTTAATGCCGAACTTCTGAAACACGGTCTCCTGAATCTGTCTCATCAAATCAATCACATCCGAAGCCTTGGCCCGCCCCTTGTTTACAATGAAATTGGCGTGTTTTGTTGAAACCTCGGCTTCCCCGACGCAAAGTCCCTTCAAGCCTGCCTGCTCAATAAGTTCGCCAGCGGCCTTTTGTCCCGGTGGATTTTGAAACACACACCCGGCACTGGAAAGGGAAAGGGGTTGAGTCACCCTTCGTCTCTTTTGCAGGCGAATGGCCTCTTCCCGGAGGGCCTGTCGATCTGCGGGTTTAAGCTTAAACTGGCCACTCAGGATAATAGCCCCTCTTTCAAGTTCCAGCCTCCTGTAAGAGAATTGAAGTTGGTCCCGACCCAGGCTGGCAATGTCTCCAGATCGACTAAGCACCCTAATCGAACTGGTGCAATCCGCCATACATCCTTCCCAGGCACCTGCGTTCGTTCGAAGTGCTCCCCCCACTGTTCCGGGGATACCAAGTGCGAAGTTAAGCCCGGCTAAACCTTGGTCGAGGGCATATTTACCGAGTCGACGAACCAAGACCGCTGCCCCTGCTTTGACCGTAGCGCTCGTGCCATTAGCACCAGGCACAAATTGAATGGCTTCAAAATCATGGGCTAACCTGAGCATGAGGCCCCGAACACCACCGTCCCGGACGAGGAGGTTGCTTCCCTCTCCGAGGATCGTGATCGGGTGATCTCTGTCCTCAGCCCACAGGAGGACATCCTTTATCTCTTGCTCGGTCCTCACCGTGACCAGGGCATCTACCGGCCCCCCAATTCTGAAAGTCGTGTGACGCCACATCGGTTCGTCAAACAAGACGTTTGGACCAAAATGCTCTGACAGCCAGTTTCTGTCCGATTGATTCATAGTTGACTCGTTAAGTCGTTAACTCGTTGAGTTATCCAGTGATTCTGTACCATTCAAACAATCGACAGCTAAACCACTCAACCAATTGTTACTCCTCAAGGAACTTATCTCCTACTTGCCAGACATCCCCTGCCCCCAAGGTCAATAGTACGTCCCCCTGCCTCAAGGTTTTCTTTAGGTACGATAAAGCGGCATCCTGCCCCTCATGGAATACGACATCTTTGTGGCCGTGCTCACGGATGCCTTCATAGAGACTTTGGCTGTCTATATTTTCTATTGGGGCCTCGCCTGCCGAATAGATGGGAAGTACCAGAAGGGTATCTGCTTCGTAAAAGGCCCGCGTAAAATCGTCAAAAAGCGCAGCGACTCGTGAGTACCGATGTGGCTGAAACACCACAACAATCCGGCAATCTGGCCAGCACTGGCGGGCTGTTTGGAGCGTGAGCCTTATCTCTGTTGGGTGGTGTCCATAGTCGTCTACGACAGTCACTCCCCTAGCAACCCCTTTTACCTGGAGCCTGCGCTGGACCCCTTCAATATCTTTGAGCGCACCCAGGATACTGTCAAAAGGAATTCCGAGTTCCATACCGATGGCAACGCTCGCCATGGAATTGTACACATTGTGAATGCCCGGCAGGTTTAACTCTACGGAACCCAAGGTCTCACCGCGATACATTATACGGTACTGACTCGTGAGTTCGTCAAAGGTCACATCTTTTGCATGATAATCCGCCTGTGAGGTCATCCCATAGGTCGTAAACCGTTTCTCTATCCTTGGGATCAGGTCCTGAATTCCCTCGTTGTCCAAACACAGCACCGCCATACCGTAGAAGGGCACCTTGTTGATAAAGTTCAGGAACACCTCTTTAATCTTTGTCAGATTCCCGTAGAAATCGAGGTGTTCAGCATTAATGTTCGTCACGACCCCAATGGTCGGGCTGAGTTTCAAGAAAGAGCCATCGCTTTCGTCCGCTTCGGCTATAATGTATTCGCCTTGACCCAGACGCGCATTGGTACCCAGGCTATCGAGCTTCCCCCCGATGACTACCGTGGGATCAAGCCCCCCGTGGTCAAGAACCGAAGCAATGATCCAAGTCGTTGTGGTTTTGCCATGGGCACCAGCTACGGCAATGCTGTACTTTAGCCGCATGAGTTCCGCCAACATCTCGGCTCTGGGAATAACCGGAATAATAGCGTCTTTGGCAGCTCCAACTTCAGGGTTGTCTTCCCCGACGGCCGAGGAAATCACGACGACATCTGCTCCTTGAATCTGCTCTGGGCGGTGGCCCTGAAATATCCTCCCTCCAAGTTGAGCCAGGCGTCTTGTAATCTCCGTTGAGCGTAAGTCTGAGCCACTTACCTCATAACCCAGGTTCAAGAGGAGCTCCGCGATTCCGCTCATCCCAATTCCGCCGATTCCCACAAAATGAATGTGATACTTTTTCTGATACATATCACCATTGACGAGTGATGATTGACCGGCTCGCCCCCTGCAAGCCCCGTCCTTTAAGGCGGGGAGGCTTCACAACTGACAAAGGATATTTAACCAGTGTCTAATGACTCATGACTAATAGCCTCTGACATTCATCCACGATAACGTCCGCAGCATCGGGGCGGGCAAGTGCCAACGTCCGATTTTTCATATCCTGTAGAGCGCTATGGTGTGAGGCATAATGATCGAGTTTGGCTGCCAACACAGCACCATTCAGATCCTTTTCCAGGATGACCTCAGCCCCCCCAGCATTAGCCACATACCGAGCATTCAGCTCTTGGTGATTATTGGCTGCAAACGGAAACGGGACAAAAATGGCAGGCTTGCCCAAGGCCATTAATTCTGAAACAGTCGTGGCCCCGGCCCTGCACACCACCAGATCGGCGGTGTTGTATGGACCAGCCATGTCCTCAAAAAATGGCTCCACCCTGGCCTTGATGCGCCGGTCTTCATAGGCCCTTGCGACCCATGTTACATCCTCGGCCCCTGTCTGATGGATAAAGGTCATCTTGGCAGGGCTCTTCAGATGGTCAAGGGCTTCAACTACGATGCGGTTTACAGCGTGAGCCCCCTGGCTGCCACCTAATACCAGGACCGTAAACGGACCGGCTGCATTCTCGCCCGATTTGCTCACGAGGAGTTCCCGTCGCACAGGGTTCCCAGTGGTTACTGTCCTCGATGGCCTGAACACGCCAAGTTCATCCGGAAAGGAGATGAATATCCGGTCGGCAAAATGCCCGAGTATCCGATTAGTCAAGCCTGGAAGTATATTCTGTTCATGGATAACTATTTTTTTCCCCGTAAGCCTTGCCGCTATGGCCACAGGTCCGGAGGCATATCCCCCAAGGCCAATGATGATATCAGGATCAAAGCGCCAGATAATTCGCAAGGCTTGCCATACCCCAACCGGGATCTTGAGCAACGATCGGATCTGTTTCCACAGTCCTCTCTCTTTAAAGCCTTCCGCTACAATACCCACGTGATCAAATCCTTTCTTTGAAAGGGTAGATACCTCCAGGGGATTGCCCGTCCCTACAAACAAAACCTTAGCCTCAAGCTCCTTAGCCCTGAATGACTCAGCAATGGCGATCCCAGGGAATAGATGCCCTCCAGTGCCGCCCCCAGCGATAAGGGCTCTCATGGTCACACCGCCTGTCGGGCTGATATATTCATCAATATTCCAATGGCAGCGGCATTCATCACCAGGGACGTTCCTCCGTAGCTAACAAACGGCAGTGTGAGTCCCTTCGTAGGCAATAGACCCATGGCGACACCCAGGTTAATGCACACCTGCAGGCCAAGAGCGGAAATTAATCCTACTGCCAAATAGGTTGCAAAGAGATCTCGGGCCTTCATCGCCACAACAAACCCCCGCCAGACGAGCATGACATAAAGACCCACGACAAAGCATATCCCCACAAGACCCAATTCTTCGCCCATCACGGAAATGATAAAGTCAGTATGCGGCTCCGGCAGATAGAAGAGCTTCTGGTAACTATTTCCAATACCTGACCCAGTGACGCCTCCTGATCCAAAGGCCATCAGTGAATGCACAATCTGATATCCGGCGTCGCTCTCGTATCTCCAGGGGTCAAGAAAGCTTGCAAGGCGCTTCACGCGGTATCCCACATGAATCAGCAAATAGTAGACTATAGGAAGGACTGCCGCCAGTGCCGTGAGAAGATGAAAAAGACGCACCCCGCTAACAAAGAGCATCGTCCAAGCCACCAGCGCGAGCATGACTGCCGCCCCAAAATCGGGTTGCATGACGACCAAGGCCCCAAGACTTGCAAGCACAATAGCGTGGGGAAGAAAGCCAATGGTAAAAACTTTTATTTTATCCTGTTTCTTGCTCATGGAGTAAGCCAAATATATAATCAGAGCCAACCTCGCAAGCTCCGATGGTTGAAAGGAAACCCCAGAAATCCTTAACCATCGTCTGGCACCCCCAACCGGGTGTCCCACCCCTGGAAAATAAAGGGCAATGAGCATCAAGAAGGCAACCGCCAGCACCGGGTATGCCATCTTCCTATAAAAAGGATATGGTATATGCCGGCAGATTATAAGAACCGCGATTGCTGTGAGGGCGTAGACGACCTGCTTTTTAAAGAAGTAGGTGTCGCTTCCGAATCGCTCTAGGGCAACAGCCGAGCTTGCACTGTAGACCATTACGACGCCGATTCCGAGTAGCAATAGTGTTCCCACCACGAGGAAACGCTCATTGGCGACATGACTCTTTGCCTGCTTTTCCTTGGTCATTGGGTTCTTGTTGCTACCTGCTGCCTAGTCGTTGTGCGGTACTCGCCAGTCCTTGGTGCGTACTGCCTAATTGTTACCGCCTACTTTTTACCGTCCACGCAACACTTACGACGCATCAATGGTAATTGGTCATGCAAGTCCTTCACTGCCTCACAGAATGCCACACCACGCTTGGCATAGTCTGTGAACATATCAAAACTGGAACACCCGGGGGAGAGGAGTACGATGTCCCCAGGGGCTGCTCCCTTGTGGGCGAGACATACCGCCTCGGCGAGGTTCCTTGCCCCTTCAGTAGAGGTTAGGGCCCCCAAGCAGTTTAAAATCTTTTCCCGCGCCTCCCCGAGGGCGATGAGCCTCTTGACCCGTTCCTTGATGAGCCCCTTCAGGAGTGTATAGCTGCCACCTTTGTCACGGCCCCCCATAATCAATATCACCCGAGAGTCAAAACTCTCCAGGGAACGTTTGACAGCATCCACATTGGTGGCCTTGGAGTCGTTGTAGTACTGGACACCGTTTACGTCTCTCACATACTCCAGTCGGTGGTGCAGGCCGTCAAAGGTGTCAAGCGCCATCTGGAGACCTGCCTGATTGCCGCCTGCAACGAACGCTGCCAAACTGGCAGCTGCAGCATTCTCCAGGTTGTGACTTCCTTTGAGCCTGAACTTGGCTAGACTTAGGACAACAGGGGGCCTTCCGGGCAGGCTGCAGGTCATCTCCTTGTCCCGCATCACCGCGCCATGCAGCCCTGAGTTATTGATATTGAAGTAAAGTCTTTGGCTATCAATAAGCGATTCAAGTTTTGAAACTGTGGGGTCCGTGCCATTTAAAACCGCCACGTCGGTGCTCCCTTGATTCTCAAATAGCCTTCCCTTTGATCGCACATAGTCAGAAAAGTCATTGTATCGATCGAGGTGGTCCTCTGTAATATTCAAAAGAACACCTACTTCCGGTCTGAAGTGCTCGATAGTATCGAGTTGAAAACTACTTATCTCGGCAACGATCGTCTCTGCACGCACGCTGGTATTAACATAGTCTATGAGTGGAGCACCTATATTGCCTCCCACAAAGACGTTATGGCCAGAAGCCTCCAACATCTTTCCAACAAGACTTGTGGTCGTGGTCTTGCCATTGGTCCCCGTGATGGCCACAATTGGTTCTTTGATGTAGCGAGAAGCCAATTCCACCTCACCAATTACCGGTATCCCTGCTCTCCTTGCCACCTCCAGGGGTGTGATGCTGTGCGGCACCCCGGGACTCACTACAACAAGGTCTGAGCCCATAAAGCCTTCGATCTTGTGTGCCCCAAGCTTCAAAGAAATGCCCATGGCGAGAGCTTCCTGAGCATAGGAGCCAAGTTCATCTTCTTGCTTTAGGTCGGTTGCTGTGACTTGCGCCCCCCGATCCTTCAAAAACCGGGCGACCGCAAGTCCTGTTCTAGCCAGGCCAACTACTATAACTTTCTTGTCCTTCAGGTTCAAAGACGTTTTCCCTATTATCTGTTCGTCTGTCCAACCACTTTGAGCAATCCCGGTATTCGTTATTCGGGCACGAAGTGAAATGTTTTTAAGCCGGCGGGCGCAACCTTGCGCTGAATCGTTATGTGTTGCGGCCTTGGCCTCCACCTGGTGGTTTGAAAACATGCACCTTCACTCCCTGTTCCTAACTGCCAGGTCACGAATAACGACGCCTACCTATCGCAACTTCAAGGTGCTTACTGCGAGCAGGCCCAGGATAATAGCAATGATCCAGAACCTTACGATCACCTTAGGCTCAGGCCAGCCCTGTAACTCAAAGTGGTGATGAATAGGAGCCATCTTGAAAATACGGCGTCCATTGGTAATCTTGAAGAAACCTACTTGAAAGATCACGGACAGGGCCTCTACAACGAAAATACCCCCCACAAGGGCCAGGAGAACCTCATGCTTTGTAATCACTGCAACCGTTCCCAATGCTCCGCCCAATGGAAGGGATCCCACATCTCCCATAAAAATCTGGGCAGGATATGCGTTGTACCAGAGAAATCCCATTCCAGCTCCCACGAGGGCGCCGCAAAAGACAGATAGCTCTCCACTCCCTGCCATATACTGAATCTGAAGATAACGAGCGATCTTCACATGGCCTGCCACGTATGAGAGCACAACAAAGGTCGCGGCGGCCACGGTCACGGGCCCGATTGCAAGACCATCTAACCCATCCGTCAAATTCACTGCATTAGACGTTCCCACGATGACCATAGCGGCAAAAAGGATGTAGACCCAGCCAAGATCAGGGGCCATCTGCTTGAAAAAAGGAACGCTTACATGTGTATCGAAGTCAGCACGTGCATAAAGGAGCCCAGCTACGAGCAGACCTATGGCTACCTGAATGATAATCTTGATCTGTCCGCGAAGCCCCCTGCTTTCCTTCTTGACTTGCATCAAGTAGTCATCTACGAACCCGATAGCGCCATAGCTAATCGTCACCAGGAGGACCATCCATACAAAGACATTAGTCAGGTTGCTCCATAGAAGTGTGGCTGTCACAGTCGCAAAGAGGATCAACAGCCCTCCCATGGTCGGCGTGCCAGTCTTGGTCTTGTGGGTTGGAGGGCCGTCAGCCCGCACGTATTGGCCAATCTGCCGCTCTGTAAGCTTTCGTATTGTCCATGGTCCCAACAACCAACAGATCAACAGGGCGGTGAGGCTGGCATAGATGGTCCTGAAAGTAATGTAGCGAAATACGTTGAAGGCCGAAAAGACCGTATGGAGCGGATAGAGCAAGTGATAAAGCATGTCGGACCTGTTGTTTGTTATTAGTTATTCGACATACGTGATTCGTTGACCGATTAACGATTACACGATTAGCGCGTACCCGATCGTAATCCTTCAACCACCTGGTCCATGACCATGAGGCGAGATCCCTTCACGAGTATCCAGTCACCGGGTCCTAAACGATCCTTAAGGACGTCCACGATCTCTTCCCGGGTTCCAATGAAGATCCTTCTACGGTCCATGCCCGCACCTATGGCACCTTCGGCCACGCTATGCGCAAAATTACCCGTGGCATAGAGGCCAGTCATGCCGGCACGGGCCGCTAAGATTCCAATCTGCTTGTGGGCATTTTGAGCGTGTTGCCCGAGTTCCATCATGTCTCCTATGACAAAGATGCCCCTCCCACGACCCTTTAAGGAACACAGCGTCTCGATAGCCACTGCCACAGAGCCCGGATTGGCATTGTACGTATCATTGATAAGGTGAGTGCCCCGAGGAAGTGTTGAGATCTCCATCCGCCCCGG
>CP070769.1:1023980-1026521 GCA_020347085.1 Desulfobacterales bacterium | reverse complement strand
TTTTATCTTCAATACGCGATAATGATGACTGGCGGCCTTTACACTAACCCGAGCTTCGCAGGTAAGGAAATTCGCTGACCCTTCCACATCCCCAAAACTATCAGCCTAAATTAGAAGCCATCTCAAAAATGCATCTGACGCCCCATGGCGGCGTTGCGAGTCGACTCAAAATACTCACATACTACCGTGTATGCTGCGCTTTTTTGCCGCCCCGCGCCTTGCCCTGAACCCTGATCCACTTTTTTGAGATAGCTTCTAGTCTCCTGCAAAATATCCCATATTCTGATATGAATAGAATTTAGCTTTTTAGATACGAGGGTATGACCTGCAATGAGCCGAAAGAGAAAAGGTAAAAAGCTGGGGGCTTCTGGGGCGATGGATATGGATGAGGCGCTTCATTCAGCGCTAAAATACCATCAGAAGGGACGCCTCGACAAAGCTGAGAGAATCTACAGGAAAATCCTCAGACATTATCCCGATCAGCCGGACGCTGTCCATTTTCTTGGGCTTATTGCAGGCCAACTGGGTAATTTGGATGAAGCGGAACTCCTCATGAGGAAGGCCATCAAGGTTCTTCCTCAAAATGCCATTTACCACCATAACTTCGGAACCCTGATGAAGGGACAGGGGCGGTGGAAAGAGGCGATTCATTGCTACCAAAAAGCCGTGGAAATCGATCCAGGCTATGTTGACGCTCATTACAACATGGGGGATGCATTGCTCAACCACGGCAACCTGCGCCATGCAATTTCCTGTTTTCAAAAGGCCTTAGAACTAAAACCGGACTTTGCGGAAGCTTACACCAACATGGGCAATGCATTTCAGGATTTGGGCGAGCTCGATGAGGCAATTGCTTGTTACAAAAAAACGCTGCAGTTAGAGCCATATTACCCCGAGGCATATTGCCAACTGTTTTTTTTGTTAAAGGAAACGTGTAGCTGGGAAGAGATAGAGGGTCTGGAAAGAGAGCTTGATGCGTTTGTAGCAAACTCCTCTGACGTTAAGAGAGTCGATTTTGAATCACCGTTTGTAAGCGTTGCAACGTATGCCCGGCCTGATCGCAACTACGCGGTTGCTCGGTTGTGGAGTGCCAATATTGCACAAGAGGTATCACGTTTCGGCCCCCGCTTTTCATTTGACGATAGAAGGCGCTCTAAGAGAAGAATCACCGTTGCATACTTATCCAGTGATTTTCACGACCACGCCACAGCACATCTTATGCTCAGCCTGTTCGGGCTGCATAACCGGAACGAATTTGAGATTCTCTGCTATTCATACGGAAAAGATGATGGAAGCGTCTACAGAAAGAGAATACAGCATGATTGTGACGGCTTCATTGATGTAGCACATAAAGGCTATTGTGAGGTTGCAGAGCATATCCACGAGACAATGGTGGATATCTTGGTGGACCTCAAGGGATACACAACCGGAGGCAGAATGCAGATTGCGGCCCTTCGTCCCGCGCCCATTCAGGTCAGTTATCTTGGTTTTCCAGGAACGACCGGGGCAGACTTCATGGATTACATCATCGCCGATCGGATTGTTGTACCCGAGGATCAGGCGCCCTATTACAGTGAAAAGCTCGTCTACTTGCCGCACTGTTATCAGGTCAACGATCATGCCCAAGTGATAGCCGAAAAGAAATGGACGAAGACCTATTTTGGATTGCCCGAGGACGGCATGGTTTTCTGTTCCTTTAACCAGGGCTACAAGATTGACCCGACCATGTTCAATGTGTGGATGAAGATTTTAGAGGGGGTGCCGGATAGTGTTCTCTGGCTGTTTGTGAAGAGCAAGACCGCTGAAAAGAACTTGAAGCAGGAGGCTGAAGCAAGGGGTGTAAATCCAGAACGGCTCTTCTTTGCCGAGAGGTTGCCAAAACAAGACCATTTGGCCAGGTTGGCCCTGGCGGATGTGGCTCTGGACACCAGGATCTATAACGGACATACGACTTCGAGTGACTGTTTATGGGCGCGTGTTCCTGTGATCGCTTTACAAGGGTCTCATTTTGCCTCCCGGGTTTCCTCTAGCATATTGAGGGCTATTGGATTGCCTGAACTTATTACGAAGAGTTTGGCCCAGTATGAAAGCCTATCGGTGCGGCTGGCTCATAAACCTGACGAGCTTCAGGCGATTGAGGAGAAAATTGCCAGAAATCGCTCCAAGGCCCCGCTTTTTGACACAGCGAGGTTCGTCAAGTATTTAGAGAAAGCATACAAAGAAATGTGGGAAATCTTTGTTGCTGGCGAAGAGCCGAGGCATATTGCGGTGGCGGAAACATAGGCAGAACAAGAGAATATGTTTTTTGCGTCAATCCGAAAGTCCTTCTTATCGGCGCTCCTTTTAATCCTGGTGTTTCGAAAAGAAGGTTTTCAGGATGTCGAGCAAAGTTGAGGTAGTCTGACATGTTCCTCATAGTGGGCACTAAGCCTCGTAAGGTCAAAGTCGATGGTGGCGTCGTGCGGGAGAAGCACTGTCCGAAGTGCGGTTACGCGCAAATCTTTGAAGAAGTAAAGTGGATCAACCATTTGTGCGTTTTCT
>CP070769.1:1020364-1023880 GCA_020347085.1 Desulfobacterales bacterium | reverse complement strand
GTCTCACTGGCCATGATACGAGCCAGGGTTGTCTTACCTGAACCCGGCGGCCCCCAAAAAATCACCGAAAATAGTCTATCCTCTTCTATAGCCCGACGCAGTAAACAGTCCTTGCCGAGGAGACGTGTCTGACCCACAAAATCCGTAAGCGTTTTGGGCCGCATTCTGTCTGCCAGCGGACGGACAGCCCCTTCTGTCTCTTTTCCAGATTGATTGAATAGATCCATGGCTACAGCCTTCTAGAAGCCATCTCAAAAACCCGTCTCAGGCCCGATGGCGGTGTTGCAAGTCGGCTCGAAATGCTCACATACTTCCGTGTATGCTCCGCTTTTTCGCCGCTCTGCGCCTTACCCTCGAACCTGATCCGGAATTTTGAGATGGCTTCTGGTGTCATGTCCCGGAAATACATTTCATCTTTTTTCTCGCCTTCGAAAAATAAGCCGCATAGGCGTCCAGCCCAGCCCAAGGGCTTCTCGAAGTTCGTTGACCACGTATCGTTCATAAGAGAAATGAATACCTTTTGGATAGTTCACGAAGCAAACAAACGTTGGCGGTGCCGCAACCACCTGTGTGGCATAATAGAACTTGATGAGCCTACCACGGTAGGAAGGAGGCTGGTGTTTATTGATGATAGCTTCAAGGACTCTGTTTAGCCGTCCTGTATTGATGCGTGTCGTATATTGCTCGTAAACGGTCTCTACCCAGTCGAAGATCTTGAACACCCGCTGCCCCGTGAGCGCCGAAACCGTCAACACCGGAGCAAACCTCAAGAACTTCAGACGCTCTTTCACTGCATCCACGTATGCTTTGGCCGTCGCGGAATCCTTTTCAACCAAATCCCATTTGTTCAACAGCACGATGCATGCTCGCCCCCGTTCCAGGGCATAACTGGCGATGTTGGCATCCTGGTCTGTCACCCCTTCAGAGGCATCCATCATGACCAATGCGATGTCGCATCGTTCAAGGCTCCTCAGCGCCTTGATAATCGAAAACTTCTCCAACTTTTTTCGTACGCGAGCTTTCCTGCGGATTCCAGCCATGTCAACCAGCACGTACTCTTTCCCGTTCACAGTGCAAACCGTGTCAATGGCATCCCGGGTAGTCCCCGGTATTTCACTCACCAACAGACGCTCATCTCCAAGGAGGCGATTGATCAGGGAGGACTTGCCCACGTTTGGGCGGCCTATGACAGCCAGTCTGATCCGATCGGTCGGAGCTTCCGGGACACCTCGAGGCAAAACAGCGGTCAATGCTTCCATGAGATCGTGCATGCCGTAACCGTGTTCAGCAGAGACCGAATGGAGAGGGTCCACGCCCAGGACGGAGAAGTCAGATAATAACAGTTCATGCCTCGGCCCATCGATCTTGTTAACCGTGTAAAAAACCGGTTTACTTGACTCACGAAGCCTTTGGACCAAATCCTCATCGATCGGGGTAACCCCTTCCCTTCCGTCAAAAAGCATGACTATGGCGTCTGCTTCTTCTATGGCTTGTATCACCTGGTATGTGACCAAAGACCTCAACGCATCTGACTCAAAACCAGAAAATCCCCCCGTGTCCACCACGGTGAAGGCAGTCTCATCCCACCAGGCATCCCCGTAATTTCGGTCGCGAGTAACACCGGGAAAGTCATCCACAAGGGCTTTGCGGGAACGAGTTATTCGGTTGAAGAGAGTAGACTTGCCGACGTTTGGGCGTCCCACAATGGCAACAATAGGTTTCATGTTAGAGTCGCGGATTTCGAGTTACGGGTTGCGCGAGTGTGGTGAAAGCTCAAAGTTGATATGTAAAACGCGACAAGGCGGCTTCTAACTTTGAACCTTCAGCTTTGAGCTTATACAGTATCTTAATTTCAGTAGGAGGACAAGATATGGGGTGTAACACCTAAAAGGAACATCAGTCTGCAAGGCCTCTACGCTTCTTTGCGGCCTCTATTAGCTCAATCAAAGTGCTGACCTTATCCTTGGACGGTCGATTGAAACAGCGATCCCAATCAGCTTGGGTGAGTTTCCTTCTAAGATAGGTCTCAACTGCAAAGTGTCTTTGCCAGCAGGCCAGGACACGCGGGCAAGGGAGGTCGCCTCCCTCTCTTTGACAGTAGGCAAAGGTTACCTCCCCCCCCAGTTTTGGACACCTGATCTCTAAATGGTCGTACATTGCAAAATGGTTGAGCCGTTGAGTCGTTTTTTTCAATCCAACCACTCGACTAATCGACTATTCAAACAACAATTCCTACGGTTTTGGCAGTCCCTCAATCAACTTAAGAGATCTTTGGATCTCTTCATCCGGAAGTGCATACTTTGTGAGCTCACCCGAGAGAAAGGCGTCATAAGCTGCAAGATCAACCAATCCGTGGCCGCTCCAGTTAAACAGGATGACTTTCTCTTTTCCCTCCTCTTTCGCACGCTTGGCTTCTTCAACAACGGCCGCGATCGCGTGGTTCGTTTCCGGCGCAGAGATATACCCTTCGGTTCTTGCCCATTTCACGCCGGCATCAAAAGTCTCCAACTGATCGTACGCTCTGGCCTCAACGATCTGCTCCTTGACAAGATGGCTCATGATAGGTGCCATACCATGGTACCTCAGGCCACCAGCATGGATAGGCGCAGGTACAAAATCGTGGCCCAAGCTGTGCATGGCCAACAGTGGTGTTGTCTGAACCGTATCCCCAAAATCATAGCAAAAGGGGCCTCGCGTCATGGTCGGACATGACGTAGGCTCAGCAGCCACAATGGAGATATCCTTCCCATGGATCTTGTCACGTACAAACGGTAGGCACAGCCCGGCAAAGTTGCTACCCCCGCCCGCGCAACCCATGACAACATCAGGATAAACGCCGATTTTTTCCAGCTGCTTCTGGCACTCCAAACCATTTACAGTTTGGTGCAACAGAACATGATTTAAAACGCTTCCCAGGGAATAGCGCGCGCTTTCATCCATTACCGCATCTTCAATCGCCTCACTGATGGCTATGCCGAGGCTCCCTGGCGAATCAGGATTTTCAGCCAAGATCTTTCTTCCTGCTTCTGTCTTATCGCTCGGGCTGGGAATACAATTGGCTCCCCATGTCATCATCATCAAGCGCCGGTAAGGTTTTTGTTCATAACTGACCCTTACCATGAATACCCTGCATTCAGGGCCAAACATCTGACACGCCATGCTCAGGGCACTTCCCCACTGGCCTGCGCCGGTTTCGGTAGAAAGTCGCTTCACACCAAAAGCCTTATTGTAATAGGCTTGTGCGACAGCCGTATTAGGCTTGTGGGATCCGGGAGGGCTCACCCCTTCATTCTTGTAGTAGATCTTAACAGGCGCATCCAACAGCTTCTCAAAGTTTCGCGCCCGGTAAAGCGGCGTCGGTCTCCATAGGAGGTATTTTTCCAACACTTCTTCGGGGATGTCAATCCAGCGGTCCATGCTTATGGATTGAGCGAGCAGATTCATTGGGAACATTTTGCCCAGCCACTCCGGGGTCGCAGGATTCAGATCCGGACCCAGGATAGGATTTTTGGGGGT
>CP070769.1:1015666-1020264 GCA_020347085.1 Desulfobacterales bacterium | reverse complement strand
TTTGTTGGAATCATCCAGTTGAAGCTCTTCGGGGCCCAGATCTACGTAGCCGATCTTGTGGGAATCGCCATGGTTCGCGAGATGGGGGCTATTATGACAGGCATAATTATGGCAGGTCGCACAGGCGCTGCTTTTGCGGCCCAGCTAGGCACCATGGAGGTTAACGAGGAGATCGATGCCCTGAAGACGCTTGGCATCCCCCCATGGAATTTCTGGTACTCCCGCGGATGCTTTCATTAACGCTGATGATGCCCCTTTTATGCCTGTATGCCAACCTGATGGGGATCCTGGGTGGCGCAGCGGTCACCGTGGGCGTCTATGGCGTGAATCCAATGCTCTATTTGAACCGCACCAAAGAGGCCGTGGGCCTGAATGATTTGGGGATAGGGTTGTTTATGAGCCTTGTTTTCGGAGTGCTGGTGGCCCTTGCCGGCTGTCTCAGGGGCATGCAGTGCGGCCGTAGTGCATCCGCAGTAGGGGGCGCAGCAACCTCTGCAGTAGTGACGGGAATTGTCGCCATCATCGTGGCCACAGCTATCATAACTGTGATGTGTGATGTGATAGGAATTTGATAGCCCACAGGCATCAGGAAACCGGTTTCACTAGCTATCAAGATTTTGAAAGAAAGCTGACCCCCAATCCCTGACCCCTGTAAGCTATTAGAGATGAATCAAAGAGAACCTCACATAACAGTCCGCGATCTCACCATGGCATACGGGAGCTGCGTCTTGATGCGAGATCTGAACTTCACCATCAACCGTGGTGATATTTTCATTATCATGGGAGGCAGTGGTTGCGGAAAGAGCACGCTTCTGCGGCACCTCGTGGGCCTGAAAGCCCCTGCCAAGGGGCAGGTTTTCTATAATGGAATAAGCTTCTGGGAAGCACCGCCTCAGGAAAGAGACCGCATTATGAGAGGGGTGGGCATTCTTTACCAGAGTGGCGCCCTGTGGAGTTCCATGACCTTAGCGGAAAATGTGGCCCTCCCCTTGGAGCAGTATACGAATCTAAATCCCGGCGAAATCCGCGAAGTGGTCTCCCTGAAGCTGGCACTCGTGGGCCTGGCTGGATTTGAGGAGTTTTACCCGTCTGAGATCAGCGGTGGCATGCGCAAGCGGGCCGGCCTAGCACGGGCCATGGCACTGGACCCGGAACTTCTTTGTTTTGATGAGCCATCAGCCGGGCTCGATCCGGTGAGCGCAAGACGGTTGGATGATCTGATACTGGAACTTCGAGAGAGCCTCGGCGCCACTGTGGTGGTGGTGACACATGAACTGGCGAGCATCTTTGCGGTGGGAGACAACTCGGTTTTCCTGGATCCGGAGACCCGAACCATGATTGCCGGTGGGGATCCAAAAGAGCTTCTGGCAGAATCTGAGGACCCAAAGGTGCAAAGTTTTCTTACCAGGGGAGAGACAGAGTGAGGTGTGAATTGAGCAACCCTATCTGGCGTGTTGGAGTAATGGAGTCCGTTCCGATACTTCTTCACTCCGGGTTCTTTTGCAGACATCGGGGGAATAGATAGATCATGAGTAAACAAGTAAGCAAAACGGTCATCGGGGGTTTTGTCATCAGCGCCATCGCTCTCTTGGTCGTGGGCGTACTGATCTTTGGCAGCGGCAAGTTCTTCAAAAAGACCAACAAGTATGTTCTTTTTTTTGAGGGCTCTGTGAAAGGTTTGAATGCCGGATCACCGGTCACTTTCCGAGGCGTTGAAATCGGCTCAGTAGAAAGTGTTGTCCTGCATGCGGATCCCGAAACCCTGAATATCCGGATCCCTGTGATCATTGAGGTAGAGCCGGACAGGATTCGTCTGACTCGCGGAGTACGAGGCTCTCCGGAGAAGAATATACCAAGACTCATAGATCTCGGACTAAGAGGACAGCTTACCATGGAAAGCATGGTCACAGGCCAGTTGATGATTGACTTGGATTTCCACCCCGACAAGCCCGCTAAACTAGTAGGCACTGACGTCAAGTACCCTGAGATTCCGACTATACCTTCCACTGTCGAACAGATCACAGAGGTTGTTGAGAAGCTTCCCATCGAAGAGATTTTCCAGAAACTTTCAGATGCTGCTGACGGCCTGCAACAGGTTCTTAATGCTCCGGAGTTAAAGGAGATTATGTCCTCCCTTAAGGGGGCTGCTCAGGGGGCTGACAAACTGATGACGAGTGCGAACAAGCTTGTCAAGGATGTTGATGGTCAGATCGGACCTATGGCAGAGAGTATCAAGGTAACTGCCATGGACGCTCAAAAACTGCTTAAGGACGTAGACCGGGAAATCGTACCTGTGGTGTCGAGCATCCGGACTGCCGCTGATGCGGCTAAGGCTGCTTTGGTGCAGGGCGAGGAGACGCTAAAAACGCTTGAAGATGGAATCGGCGCGGATTCTGCCCTGGTTTACGACCTGCGAAACGCCTTAAGGGAGCTGTCTTCAGCAAACCGATCCATACGGATTTTGGCTGACTATTTGGAACAAAACCCTGATGCGTTAATCCGAGGTAAAACTTCACCAGGAGGTAAGTGATGGGTCATATATCTATTCGATTCGCGGTATTTGTCCTTGGCCTCTCTCTCATTGTTTCCACAGGATGTCTCAACCTTGGTGAGGGCACAAAGCAAAGCACGAGAGTTTATATGCTAAGTGCCTTGTCGAGCGGGGAAGTGGAAAAGGAAGTTCGTAGCAACACGGGAGGTGTAGTCATCGGGCTTGGCCCTTTTGAGTTTCCAGAGTATCTCAATCGGCCGCAGATCGTAACTCGGGTCAGCCCAAATGAGCTCAAGGCTGCCGAGTTTCATAGGTGGGCAGAGCCACTGAAAGAGAATTTTTCCCGCGTCCTCGCGGAGAACCTTTCAGTGCTGCTTTCTACAGATCGCATTATCCCTTACCCTCAGAAGAAGTCGACGCCAACGGACTACCAAGTGACGGTCGATGTTGTTCGCTTTGACGGAACCCCCGGTGGCAACGTTTCATTGATTGCCCGGTGGACCATTCTAGGAGATGATGGGGCAAAGGTGCTATGGGTGAAGAAGTCAAGTTTTTCCGAGGCTACAGGTGGGCGGGGTTACGAGGAGTTGGTGTTAGCCGAGAGCAGATTGGTGACGGCTCTCAGTCGCGAGATTGCTGATGCAATTAAGAGCCGCCCTTAGCCTCATGTCCATGTAGAGACGTTCCATTCAAAATGATTGATCTAGTCATAGCAGTTTTTGGTGAAGATCCGTTATGGACTTTAAGTTAGGCTGCATATTAAGAGGGAAAATTATTATGAAGTCCCAAGAAAAACTACTCTTATACGGGATCTTAATACTTGTATCGCTAGTGATGAGTCTATCAGCATGTTCTCCCAGGGAAGATTCAACGGACGAATCCCCTTCCCGGATCTCTGCTAAGCAGTCAGACGTTCCCCAGGTCTCAGTCACTCAGATAGAACAGATTCGCCAAAAAGTCAGGGAGTCCGAACTGGGCAAGTTCCCGAAAGCTATGTGGAGCGCAGTGAATTGGCTAGAAGATTCAACACGGATTGTCGTCCATATTCGCACAGACGGACTCGAAGATCCCGAACTCCAAGACAGATTCTGTGAGCTTGCCGGAGAACTCATTCAGTCCGGTCTGCTTCCTGGTCAATCCTTTGACTTGTACATCATTCACGTTGATGACGTTCAGCGCTGCCGCTAAGAAAACAGAGCCTCACATTAGCGGGGACAAATATGCCGGGGGGATTCAGCAGATAGGAGGAAAGGATGAGAGAAATTAGAGAATATGTAATGATCACAATTGGCGCCCTGATCATCACATTCGTTCCATGGACCAATAGCTGGGCGGATGGTGATTGGGAATTCCGGTTTGTGCCCTTCCTGTGGGCCTCCAGCCTCACAGGGGAGCTCGGACCAAAGACTAGGCCGGCAACGGTCAACATGGATTTCTCTGATCTTTTTGAAATGACGGAAGCGGGCTTTACTGGCGAAATCGACGCTACCTACAAGGAGGACTGGTGGTTTGCCGTGGAGGGTCAGTATCTTGAATTGGAAGAGAAAGGCACTGGCCCGGGGGGGGCTAGAGTAAAAGCAGACGTCACCTTTGGTATCGCATCGTTTGTCGTCGGGAAACGCCTGATCCAGAATATTGATGTTTATACCGGGGGACGCTACCTGCACATGGATACGGATGTGAGCCTTACCGGCGTACCCACAATCGGCAAAAAAGAGGAATGGGTGGATCCCATAATTGGCTTTCGCATCAGGGCAGATGCAACGGAGAAGCTCTTCATCAGGTTCGGTATGGACGTTGGGGGGTTTGGGGTGAACTCCGATTTCACGTACGCATTCTTGAGCAATGTGAACTACGCTTTCAACGATCGGTATTCAGCCATTTTCGGATACCGCATGTTGGACGTCGAATACGACAAGGGAGGATTCTTGTTCGACGCAAAAATGGATGGCCTGCTCCTTGGGTTGGCCATAACATTCTAATAACAGTTCATAATTTCTGTGTAAAGAATCGCTGTACAAAACCCTGTGTGATTCCAGGAAGCGTTTTGATTCGAGTTTCCTGCGCACGATGATACTCTGAATCGGTATATTACAGATTTTGGGAT
>CP070769.1:1012535-1015566 GCA_020347085.1 Desulfobacterales bacterium | reverse complement strand
TCGAAATCGGTTGCGGAAGCTGGGAGATGACCGACTCCAAGCCGTCATTATGAATGCCTCATCCCGTGTTGGCGGGGGTGCCCTTCCACTTCAAGAACTCCCTACCAAGTGCGTAGGTATCAAAATAGACGGACTTTCGACCAATACCATAGAGCGCCTCATGCGAGAGTCAACACCACCTATTATCGGATATATTGAGGAGGACCTGTTTGTGATGGATGCGCGCACCATCCAGGATGAAGAAGTTGCCATCATTGCCTCCACATTCAAAAGAATACTTACGGAGGACTGAGTGGAGAACCAACTGATTGGAGCAAATGCCCTGAAAGAGGAGTTTCCAGACCTGATAGCACCTGGGCAATTCCCGGGGCTTTTTGAGTCGTTCGCGGCAAATAGCAACCGGTTTGCGGTGCTGGTTGTCCGGGTTGACGATTTTGACAAAACCCTTGAACACCTCGGAGAAAACATTACCTCAAACCTCCTCATCAGCGTGGCACGCACCATAGAGGGTCTGAGCAAAAGGCTTCCTATGTCATGGGGACAAATTAGCCAAGACGAATTGGGATGCCTGTGCCAGGACATGGATGAAGTCTCAGGTCTTGCACTGGCGAAGGAGCTACAGAGGAAGCTTCAAGTAGCTGGTGAAGAAACCGTATCGATTGGTCTGGCTGTATATCCTTTCTGGCCCTTCGAAAAGACGAACATTGTGGACAATGCCCGCAAGGCCCTCGACCATGCTGCTTTTTTCGGACCAAATACGGTTACACCGTTTGATGCTGTCAGCTTGAACATCAGCGCCGACAAGCTCTATCAATACGGGGACATCGACGGAGCCATTGAAGAGTTCAAGAAGGCCTTGGCCGTAGATCCAAAGAATGTGAATGTCCATAACAGTCTTGGCGTCTGTTACGGGGTGCAAGGCAAGTTGGATGAAGCGATTGATGCCTTTGAAACAGCCATCCATCTCGATCCGGAAGATGTCATGTCCACATTCAACCTGGGACTTGCCCACCATAAACAAGGCAATCAGGAAAAAGCCCTTGAACTGTTCCTTGACGCCCACAGTCTCGACGGAGACAACCCGGACGTGGCTTACCAGATTGGCCTGTGTTATCGAGAGAAGGATGAAACCGACTCCGCCTTTGAGTACTTCCAAAAAGCAGCCGAGAACACGCGCAAAGGGGCACACATATTTACGGCGCTTGCAGAATGTTACCAGGCAAAAGAGATGCTTCGGGAGGCTGTCAAGGCCTATGAAAAAGCGATCAAGCTGAACCCAACTAATGCAAAGAGCCTGAGCGCCCTGGGTCATCTGTACGGCGTTCTGGGAGAAAACCTTGAAATCGCCGTTGTCCTTTCTCGAGAGAGTACAAGAATTGATCCAAATAATGGTCTCTACCGACGCCGACTAGGCAAGCTCTACCAGCAAAGTCAGGATTACAAGAATGCGTTAGAGCAGTTCAAAATGGCGGCAGAACTTGGAGAGGATTGCACGGATCTCATAAAAGACACGGAAAACGTTATGGGTGGCCCTGTTGACGCGGATCCATCGGTTGACAGCGAACAGTGATAGGCATAAAGGTCAAGAAGAACGAGGGGGTTAGCCACAGACACACGCAGACGGACACAGACTGTTTTGTCCGGTCGACCTGACCGGACAAAGGCGCCCTTCGCTATCGCGAAAAAAGAGATCTATCTTGTACTTGCCCGAAGGGCATGACAACCATTGTGGCGACAAGCCTGCCCCGTGAAATGGCATAGGCTATTTAACTGGGGTCGTCGCCACAATAGTCTGTGTGAGTCTGTGGCTAAACAGAAAATTTCTGCGGAGGTAGAACGACGCACATGAAAGACATTGTTCTACAGACGCTTGAAGAAAGCCTTCGGGTGAAGGAACGCTTTGTCAAAGAGAATATGGATAGGCTTCTCACAGCAGCGCAACAGCTGGCCACCTGCTTTGCTGCCGACCATAAACTGCTCATCTTTGGCAACGGAGGCAGTGCGGCCGATGCCCAGCACATCGCAGCAGAATTCGTAAACCGTTTTTCTGTGGAGCGAAAACCTCTGCCTGCGCTAGCGCTCACTACGGACACATCCATTTTGACCAGTATTTCGAATGATTATTCTTTTGATGAAGTCTTTTCCAAGCAGATCAAGGCCCTTGGAAAAAAGGATGATATCGCTTTGGGGATCAGCACGAGTGGCAGCTCCAAAAATGTCATCAAGGCTGTGGAAACGGCCCGAGACATGGGTCTTTACACAATCGGCCTGACAGGGTGTGGTGGAGGCCAGCTGGGTCAATGTTGCCACCTCGCCATGATTGTCGATTCTGAGACAACCCCGCGTATTCAGGAAGCCCATATTACAGCAGGGCATATCCTTTGCGAACTCGTGGACCGAATCCTTTTCCCTGACAGGTTTATAGAAACTTAGTTAAGGCGCAAGGGGCAATGCTATGTCTCTCGCCCGCTGGCACTCGAGCTCGCAGAGGCCCCAGAGATGACAAATCATTTGTCTGATTTTTTGAGGGGAAAAATCAGAAAAAACACTCAGCCCCCACCGGGGCAAATAATTGTTTCTTGTGTCCCGAGCAAGCCGAGGGATAGCAGTCTGCGCTAAATCCTCCGCTCAAGGATTTAGCGCAAGAAGCTCTGTGGACTCTGTGAGAGATAGAAATAGCCTGCACTCATTATTAAAAAGGCTCGTTGACTATGGACAAGCCTAAACCCATAGACCTGACATCCTTAAAGACCTATCCGCTGGCATCCAGAAAGAGCAAGGTGGACCGGGCGGATTTTGCGCATCCATGGAAAGCAGACGGGACCCTAAAAGATTTCTTGGAGCGACTCCCGGACATCCTCGCGGCTAAGGATTTCAGGGCGGTCATTTCAGCCATAGCAAAGGCCCACAAGGGTGGCAAGAGCGTGGTAATGGCCATGGGGGCCCATGTCATCAAGGCGGGGCTCAACCCTGTGGTCATGGACATGATGGAGCGGGGCATCGTCACAGCGGTTGCCATGAACGGGGCCGG
>CP070769.1:1008050-1012435 GCA_020347085.1 Desulfobacterales bacterium | reverse complement strand
GGAAGATGATTCCCATGAACAGGGCCGGCTCCAGCGGGTACTGGGAGGTCACCCTCGATGTTGCACAGGGAGAACACCGGTTCACCTATATCCTTGACGGCCATCAGAGGTTTGCTGATCCGACCATATTGATCCGTGAGCAGGATGATTTCGGCGGTGAAAATTCAATCCTTCTGGTGGATTTATAAGGAATTATTATGAAAAGATATCTTTTGCTCGTAATTGCTTTCTTGTTTCTATTGATAGGCTGTGCTAGCCGCCACTACTTCACCGTTGAAGAAGACGTTGTAAGGATGTGCCTCAGAAAGCCTGATGCCAAGGCAGTATACTTTGCGTCCTCCCTCGACGGGTTCGAGCCCGTCATGGCAAAGCAAAATGGTGATGAGGCATGGGAGGTCACGGTTCCCAAAAATGTCGAGTTCAGGTACTTCTATATCGTTGACGAAGTTGTGTACGTTCCCGTTTGCGCATTTAAGGAACATGACGATTTCGGCGCGGAGAACTGTATATATGTTCCGCGCATGTAACCTTTTTCACTATTACACGTTATAGGGGTTAGAAGACGCTAACAGGGGAGAGAAGATGAAAAAGATACTTACAATAATAATGGCTGCCTTTTTGTGTGCTTCCGTGGCCTTTGCGGATGAACCGGATGAGGGACTGCACAAGATGGGCGGCGAGTTACAGCAACATAGATCGACTGTACAAACTCGCATCTACAATGAAGACGTCCAAAACAGGCTCAGGAGCCGCTTTGGTGAGGACTTTGCATTGAAAGCCCAACGGATGATCATGAAGGCCAAGGAGGAAGGACTACCAGTGGAGCCCGTCTTGGAGAAGGCATACGAGGGGATGGCCAAAGGTGTACCGGCCGAGCAAATTCTACAGGCGATGGAGAGGGTGGCCAACCGCTATCGTTACGCCCATAGGCACGCCAAGGGGCTCACAAAAGAGGCGGGTGATATACACCGTGTACGCAATATGATAGCCCAGTGTCTTGCAGCGGGTCTGCGTGATGAGGATGTAGGGCATATCGCGTACAAGCTGCAGCAGAGGGCTCAAGATGACGCAACGAAAGCCGAGGCGACTGAGCTTGCCACAGAGGCCTTCAGGGCTGCAAGGGATATGGCACGGCTCGGTGCTACTTCGATGGCAGCCACCGATACCGTGTGGCAGGCCATAGACCATCGCTATAGCGCAAAAGATGTCAAAACGATGAGGGATTCATTCGTAACCAACATCACGTACGCTTCATCGGCTACCAATCTTGCCAAGAGCTATGCTAACTCAATCAGGCGTGGAGAAGGCCCTGAAATGCTCTGGTCTTCAAGCAGGATTGAAGCAGCTGGTACTCGAAGAGCAATGGAAATGGGGCTGAGTGGCTCAGACGGCACCAGTGTTTCAGGTGGTGGCGATCTTGGCTCAGGGGGCAATGGTGGTTCAGTCAGGAGCCGGTCAGGTGGCGGAGGTCGTGGCGGACATTATTGGAGGCAGCGTGCCAATTGAAAACTACAGGTGGAAATACGTATGATGACAAAAGAACAGGCGCTTAAACTTCTGGAACAAATACAATCCCTGTGCCGTCAGCACGGCTTATGGGTTACGGTAGAGCATGAGAACAAGCCTGATTTGAGAATGATTCGTATAAAGGAAATCTCTATCAAAGTAAAATCCGAATAAGACTTAAGTAAACTACCAACACGAGCACCACAGAAGGCCGGTTGGGAAGCAAAAGGAACATGTGCTTCTCGACCGGCCTTTTTTCTTCGCACAAGTAATTGCGTATGAACGTCCTTTGGATGAGACAGGATTTAGAGGATAATCAAGATATTCTTCTGCTTATTTTATCTTTTTGTTCCATACGAAATTTAGCGTGGAGGGGGTGACGAAAAGAAAGCAAGGGCGAAAGCGGGAGCTCCGTTTTACTCACTGGAGTCGCAAAGAGAGAGTGCACGGACCTTGACCTTGACATATGGTGCAAGGCCGAAGATAAACACAAAAACTTATTACTAATCGAAGGAGGATTACCATGAAGGGTTCTGTAAAGACAATGTTTGTGGTTTTGGCAGTGCTTATGAGTTTTACTATAGTGCAGGCACAAGGCTTAAATTGTAATGAAGTAGTGAGCGGGGAGGTTACTGAGATTACCGCAACTGGTGCTATTACGGTTGATTATGATATTATCGTTTACGGTGTCCCAGCGGATTGGGAAATCGTAGCAGAAAACGATGAGGTTGTAATCAATGCCCACAAGACGAGCGACGATAAGCTTATAGCATGTTATCTAACGGTAAACGGTGGCTCTCCGATCGAATTGCGCCCACGCAAGCCCTAACCTGTAGGGTGGCTGTAGGCCAGGGAAACCGATGGTACGCCCTATTGGTCCGATTCAATAGCTTGCTTTATTCTTTCTAATTTCTAAAAAAGCTGTGTCAGTCCGCTCGGCTTTTTCGACTGACACAGCCTTTTTTACTCCAGGCCCTTAACGCCGACAGCCCCCTTATATCCACGACAAGGCGTTTCATTGCAATTTTCTATATCAGTCCCTTGGCCTCTGCAATGAGTTGTACGATTTGAGCAAAAGCGACCGGGTCGCGACCCTTGCGGCCTGCCCCTAACCGATCCACATCCGGCGACGCCAGCAGGCTCTTGGCATACTCCGGCGCCACGCTGCCACCGTAAATGATGCGGACCGATTCTGCCGCTTCAGCTCCGTATGCCTGTCCCGTCCAGCGCCGGATGAAAGAACAGCCGGCTGCAACATAATCGGGTGGGGCAGGTTCTTGTGCGCCGATGGTCCATTCTGGTTCGTAGATCACGGCCGCCTGACCTGCCTGGGCAGGGTCACAGCCTGCAAACAAATTGGGTAGCCGTGCTGCCAGCGCTTGCTCGGCCCGACCCCGCTCTGTTGCCCCTTCTCCTATCAAAAGGACGGGCCGCAGCCCGGCCTCAAACGCGGCGTGCATTTTTTTGTTGACGTCCGCATCGGTCTCGCCGGTTCGACGGCGAATCTCCCAATGGCCCAGTATGACCCATTGGCAACCACTGTCAGCCAGAAGCGGGGGCGAGATTTCACCGGTGTGGCTGGGGCCAGGTGATGCGCACAGGTTCTGGGCTCCCAGGTCAATTGGAGAGTGGGCCAGGGCCTGGGACAAAAGGTAAAGGGCCGTATATGGCGGACAGAGGACAATCTGAACCGACTGCGCAAGACTCCAAACAGCAGGGCGGAAGTCCTGCACAAAAGAGAGGCTTTCCGTGACGGTCATCGCCATTTTCCAGTTGGCTATGGCAAATGGCTTACGACGCAGTGGATCCTCCATCAAGCTAATGATCTGTCGGGTCAGATCTCGACGGGCTGTTGCTCGATTCGCCGGACCAGCCGGGGATAGTCCTCGGCTCCGCAACAGAATTATCCCAACATACCACTTTTATCCGGCAAACGTATTCTGCATGCTCATGATTACGTGAACAAACAGATTTTGCAATCCTTGGCGTATTTCAAAAAGTCTTCGGCAGCTTGTATAATAACCCCATCCAGGAAATCATCTTCTGTGAACTTCATCATGTCCACGGTCATCTTGCATGCAATAAACTGAACGCCTTCGATTTTTGCCATTTCCTGAACGTCGGGAAGGGTAGGGATTTGAGCCTTCTCCATTTTGTCTTTCATCATCCATGTGGCAAGGGCAGACATGCCGGGTATTGCTCCCATAAACCCAGGAGGTTGGAATTTGGCCTTTTCTATCCAGCCCTTTCGGATGACGTTGATTCCCATAAATGTATAAAAGACCCGGGCTTCCATGCCCAGTCGCCTTGCATTGATGCCTAATATAAGCCCTGGATAGGCTCCATCCAGGGTGTCTCTGGATGTTATGAATGCAGCCGTCTCCTTCTGACCTGTTCCGGATTGGTTCTGATTCATCTTGTGTCTCCCTTCTGTGGCTGTATATTGAGTTTAACCCTGCCAACGAGATGTGGTGGCGCGCTCGCGTGAGAAAGATAAGGAGTGCCTCCCTTCATACCTCAGCTTGTCAATGCATGGCGTAACGTCCTGTGTCAGGCAGGAGGGGGTATTGGCGCGTCGGCGACTTGATGCAGGGAGCCTCAATAAACCGAATAGAATCAGCATCCGTAATAATATCTAACTCTAACACCTCATCTAACAAATTGTCAAAACAAAAGACATAGTCTCGTGCTGACGACCGGGCGCATCCTCAGTACAAAGAACGACATCTCGATCACCAATACACAGGGGGGTGAAGTTTCTGGGTACCACTTCG
Organism: Desulfobacterales bacterium; assembly: GCA_020347085.1. Classification (GTDB taxonomy): domain Bacteria; phylum Desulfobacterota; class Desulfobacteria; order Desulfobacterales. The sequence continues at coordinate 1,008,155 of CP070769.1, read as the reverse complement.
CCAAGACCTCCAAAGATTGAATTCAAGGTGAGGACGGTCGTCGGTTGTGAGAAGCGCATCTTGTGGAGGCACAGGTACGGGGATGAGCCCCTGAAAATACGTTGC
>CP070769.1:1003947-1007950 GCA_020347085.1 Desulfobacterales bacterium | reverse complement strand
GGATGGAAATCTCAACGTGGAAAAGGCCATCAAACAAAGGCGAACTGTGCGGTCCTTTACTAATGAGCCCCTCACAGTCGATCAGCTCTCACAAATGCTATGGGCTGCCCAAGGTATCACAGACGACAGGGGGCTAAAAAGGGCAGCCCCCTCCGGGGGCGCCCTCTACCCAATAGACGTCTACGTCGTTGCGGGAAAGAATAGCATCCAGGGGTTAGTCCAAGGGGTATACCACTATGATCCACCCCGTCATTCAATCCAGAAAATCCTTGACACGGACCAGCGAGAAGATGTTGCCGTTGCTGCTTTGAGACAGATGTGGGTGGCCGCCGCGCCTGTGATCTTTGTGCTTACGACCGAATACGGTCGCATCACCATCAAGTACGGTGAGCGGGGTAAAAGGTATGCTATGATCGAGGTTGGTCACATCGGTCAAAACATCTTTTTGCAATGTGAAGCACTCGGTTTGGCAGCAGGCATCGTGGGGGCCTTTTACGACAAGGAAGTGGCCAAGTCTATCGATGCCAAAAACAACCACGAACCTCTCATCATCATGCCTGTGGGATGGGAGGGCTGATTTGAATTCCAGACAGGCTTATGATACAGAAGAATTTCTCAGCCTCGTTCTATAACCTAAGCAAGGAGATGCATCATGGACGCAATTAAGGTAATGGTCAATGGACTCCCTGGCAACATGTCCACCAAAGCAGCCCAACATATTGTTCAAGACAGCAGTCTGAAACTCATCCCCTATGCGCTCACGGGACCTGAGATTGAAGTCGCCGAAATCCAAATCGGTTCTGAGGCTGTGAAGTTGATTAAGCCAGACGATAGACAACAAACCATAGAATCTATCAAAAGGGACGAAGGAGCAGTTATCTGTGTGGACTACACCCATCCGAATGCCGTCAACGACAATGCAGCCTTTTACTGTGAAAACGGCATCCCTTTTGTCATGGGCACCACTGGCGGAGATAGAGCGCTCCTGGCGGAGACAGTTCAAAAGTCCGAGGTCGCCGCTGTGATCGCCCCTAACATGGCCAAACAGATCGTGGCCTTTCAGGCGATGATGGAATATGCTGCTGACACCTTTCCTGGTGTCTTCATGGGATATAATCTGGAAATTAAAGAAAGCCACCAGCAAGGCAAAGCCGATACCAGTGGCACTGCCAAGGCCATGATCGGCTATTTTAATCGCTTGGGTGTCCCGTTTTCCAAGGATCAGATAAAAATGGAACGCGATCCAGAGGTTCAGCGGTCCGAATGGGGTGTCCCTGAACCTTATTTGGGTGGACATGGGTGGCACACTTATGCACTGCGTTCGGAAGACGGCACGGTCTTCTTTCAATTCACGCATAATGTTAATGGGCGGGACATTTACGCCTGGGGCACGGTGGACGCCATTCACTATCTGGCGAAGAAAGTCGATGAGGGGGCTAAAGGGCGTGTCTTCTCCATGATCGACGTCCTGAAGGGGGTTTAAGGATGCGTGATGTCTTAGCCCTTGTGATGGCTGGCGGCAAGGGGGAACGCCTCTATCCATTGACCTTGGATCGGTCAAAGCCCGCGGTGCCATTTGGGGGTATATATCGAATCATAGATATCACCCTTAGCAACTGCATCAATTCCAACATCTTCAAGATCATTATCCTGCCGCAGTATAAAGCGCAGTCACTCGTCGAGCACCTGGAAGCAGGGTGGAACATATTCAACTATGCCCTTGGCCACTATATGAAGATCGTGCCCCCCCAGATGCGTGTAGGGGAAGACTGGTACCGTGGCACGGCCGATTCGGTTCGACAGAATCTCTACCTCATAGAACGCGAAACTCCCCAATACCTGCTCGTCCTGTCAGGCGATCACGTCTATAAGATGGACTACGCCCGTTTTAGGGCCTATCACGAAGAAAAGGGTGCGGATATCACTGTTTCGGTGATTGAGGTTCCGGTGTCGCAGGCCCGTCGTTTTGGAATTGTGGAGGTTGCGGGAGATTATGGTATCACGGGTTTTAAGGAAAAACCTGCTTCCGCAAAACCGATGCCTGGAGATCCTCGTTATGTTCTCGCCTCCATGGGGGTCTATATGTTCAAGACCCAGGTGTTAATGGATCTCCTTCATTCAACAGACAAGGACGATTTTGGCCGTGACATCATTCCCATGGCACTGGAAAGGTATTCCCTTTATGCCTTTCCATATAGGAAGGAGAATCGTGTTGAGGATTTCGTCTACACAATCGACGAGGATGGCAGCCGGGTTCGCGTCCTGGAGCCCCGTATACGGGATTCCTCCTACTGGCGGGATGTCGGTGATCTGGATGCGTACTGGAATGCCAACATGGACCTGACGGGTGTGGATCCCATCTTCAACCTGTACGGCACCAAGTGGCCGCTCAGGACATTCCAAGTGCAATATCCACCTGTCAAGACGATTTTCCGGAATAAAGCCTCAAAAAGAACCGGTATGGCCTTGGACTCCATTGTATCACACGGGTCTATTATCAGTGGCGGTATCGTCAAGAGTTCGGTACTCTCGCATAATGTGATTGTCAACAGCTGGTCCGAAGTGTGTGAGTCGGTGGTCATGGCCGATGTGGAAATCGGCAGATATTGCAAGATCATGAAAGCTATCATCGATAAAGGCAATCGCATACCCCCGCGTACTGAAATAGGATACAACCCGGAAGAGGACCGAAAGAGATTTACGGTCACGCCTCGCGGGATTGTGGTCGTGGCAAAGGGAACCTTCAAATAAAAAAGGGGGAGACTGTCGCCCCACCCCTTCTTCCTTCTATGTGTTTTTCTGGTCTATTTAGCCCTAATGGCCAACACCTTTTCCTTCTTGACCCTCAAACTCGGTTAGCCATTTCTTGATCTTTTCAATCTCCTGATCGATTGCCTTGGCCTTGTCAGGGTCATATTCCTTGACCTTCTTCAGGTGCCGATTTAACGCCTCTTGATACAGATCTGCAAGCTGTTTCTCCCCCTTGCTGATCTTGTTCTTGGCTATGGCATATTCGATCGCCGCAAGACTCTTTGTTATCATGTCTTTCTCAAGGTCGGTTGACGCAAAAGGTATGGCTTGCGTTAAATATCCCTTAGCCGTCTCGAAATCCGGTATCGTCCCCTTGCTGCGAGCAAGCTCTCCCTTGCCCAGTAAGACTAAGAAATTCATTCTGTTCAAACGCATCTGCACCTCTTTTCGCCTTGCGTCAGAAACGGCGTATTTTGAGGCGTGCGCAAGATACGATTTTGCCGCCTTCAGGTCTGGCGTTTCCCCGGTCTTCAATATATCATCTGCCCGTTTGATAAAGTAATCAGAAAGGATGGCATACGCATTCTTCTTGCTGTAAGACTTCTGCTGATCGACACCTGCAAGGATCCTGGGATCCGAGAAGCTGGCCACACGGTGGATTCCCATAGGTGCAAACCTGCCCTGCCAGAGCTCAACCATCTGGTCGTTCTGCTTGAACTGAAATTGGTTCGAATTGGACAAACTCGCCAACAAGAGGATGGCGATGACGCATGCCAAAGCTCCAATCGCGTATTTAAAGGTTTTGTCCATAGGCTCTTGTGGGGGGGGCGTATAGGACGGAGGCGAGGGTGGCTCTTCCACCGTCTTGGGCTCAGCCTCCTTAGGTGGCGGCTCCTTTTCCGGCGCAGCCGCTTTTTCAGCCGCTTTTGATGCTTCTTCATCAAAGCGCTTAAACAGCAGTTTTCTAATCCTTTCGTTGTCCTGTTCACTTGTCATGGTCTGAGTCTCCTCAATGGACAATTTGCTTTCGGCTAATAATTCTCCTTCTCTCTTTTCAAGATCGACGAATCGTTGCCACACTTCATTAGATACCGGGTTCCCCGCCTCAAGTCCGTCCAAGCCTTTTGCTTTGTAACGTTTTAACCATGTGTAATAGGTTGACTGGGAAAGCCCAAGATCTTCAAGTGTGGCCTTGACCGAAGCTGAAGACTGTTTCACCGCATCCAGAATCGCTTTTTTTCTTCTGGATTCC
>CP070769.1:1000404-1003847 GCA_020347085.1 Desulfobacterales bacterium | reverse complement strand
GCAACCTGATAAGCCGCTCCTCATCGTGAAGCATAAGTGCGGCACGCTTGTAAGCGGCAAAACGACGGCCAAATCCGATGGTCAGCGCTTCAGGGTTCAACACCTCTGCACAGGCATCGATTTCCCGAGCTGAGGCCCCCCAATTTTTCAGCTGGGCGTTAAGCTTTTGCCTTGCAAACGCGACTAGGCGCTCCCGCCTCCTCTCATGGGTGCGCCACAGTTCTGAGTCTGGAATCTGATCCACCTGTTTCCAGACTTTCTGGCTATCTGGATCTTCGACCCAGTTTGGTCCCAGATATCTGTTAAATAGCTCCGCCATATCCAAGGAGATCCAAGAGGGGATATGAACCCCGTTGGTGATAGGGCAAATAGGCACATCTTCCAATGGATTCTTGGGCCATATCTTTTTCCACATGTCCTGAGAAGTCCTGGCGTGTAATCGACTCACGCCATTGGCGTGGGCCGACAGTCTGAGGGCCAGCACCGGCATAGAAAAGGCCTCATGATCATTAGTCGGGTCCTGCCGGCCAAAGCCCAAAAACACCTTGAATGCAATGCCGAGGGATTGGACGTAATCACTAAAGTGTGCGTGCATAAGTTCCGGTGAAAACATGTCGATTCCCGCTGGCACAGGGGTATGCGTTGTAAAGGTATTGGTAGCAATCACGAATTCCCTTGCAGCATCAAAAGATAGGCCATGATCATTTTTGAGGATTCGAATCCGTTCCAAGGCGGAAAAAGCAGAGTGGCCCTCATTCATGTGATACACCGAGGCTTCTATGCCGAGAGCCCGCAGTGCTCGTACGCCGCCAATGCCCAAGACAATCTCCTGCCTGAGCCGTACCTCCCAGTCACCACCATAGAGTCTGGAAGTAATATAACGGTGTTCGGCGGGGTTTTCTTTTACATTGGTATCAAGCAAATAAAGAGGCACTCGCCCCACCATGAGTCGCCAAACCTGGACCTTGACCGAGTCGCTTTGGATGAATACGTCCACCATGACAGGACGCCCATTCTTATCCCTCATGAGCTGGACCGGCATGGTGGAGAAGTCATTTTCAGGATAAGCTTCTTGCTGCCACCCATCGGCATTTAAGTACTGCTGAAAATAGCCTTCATGGTAAAAAAGGCCAACTCCAACGACAGGAAAGTTTAAATCACTGGCAGACTTAAGCTGGTCCCCTGCGAGAACGCCCAAGCCCCCGGAATAGATTGGCAAGCACTCGGCCAAGCCAAATTCTGCAGAAAAATAGGCAATACAGAATCGATCCAAGTCCTTAGCTTCAGCCACCTGGGAAGGCTGAACAGAGACATATCTTTCCAATTCCTCATTAAGACGGTCCATCTGAGCCAAAAAGCCTGCGTCTCCTGCCAATTCCTCCCAGCGCTCTTGGCTGATAGCCCCTAGCATGTAGACCGGGTTATGTCTTGAAGACTCCCAGAGCTCAGCACCCATTCGCCTGAACAGGTTTCCTATGTCATGATGCCAGCTGAACCACAAATTATTAGCCAGCTTCTCCAAGGGCTTCAACCTTTCAGGGAGCCTAGCCAGTACGTTAAATATATAGATCGCTTTCATGGGCGATTTTTCCCTTTGCAAACCTTGGCAAGCGTGACTTTGAGTTCTGCCAGGTCATAGGACTTGACCACGTAGTGGTCGGCGGCGACCGATTTTACGTCCTCCCTGTATGAGTCGTAGGCCGTGTTCAAAATGATGGGGAGGCCCTGATGGGCGTTGCGTATTTCCTGTAACAGGTCCAAACCATCGCAGTCTTCCATACGAATATCCAAGACCACGGCAGAGGGCTGCGTAGAAGCAATCAGTTCCAACACATCATTGCATTTACCAGTTGTGATGACCTCGTAGCCCTCTTCTTCAAGTTCTTCTGCACAAAGCGTCCTGATGCTTTTTTCGTCATCAACAACCAATACCTTTGCCATAATACCCCCCCTATTTACGTATCTTCAGTATCGTCCGATTTATGCCACCTAAAGAATCAGACGCGAAGTGTTACTTCTTAAACCGTCAGGCCCAACCTTTGACCAAGTTTAAACCTTCAGATACTTTTGGCGTAGAGATTCACTTCGGGTGAAGGCGCGAGCCGCAAATCCGAGACAATTTTCAAAACTGAAGCCCCCTGCAGCCAGCCCCGTTAAATGCCGCGTCGTGGACCTCCAAAGGAGGATTCAACAAGCCAATCTGCAGGGAATCTTCGACTCCAAAGAATTTTGGTATTTCTAGATTGGTTTGCCAACCCTGCAGTAAGCTGAGGGAAATGCGCTTCCCATTGCGGTACAAATGACCGAAAATTCGTATTCAGAATTTTGATTAGCAACGTTTTGATCTTCAGAGAATTCGTATTTCTTATTTTAAGTTTACGGCCATTAGACAATCGAGTATTCTATCACTCCAATATTCCAAACCGGGGCAAACCCCTTACGCCTTTGCAAGTAGGACTCCTTCAATTAAAGGATCCAGATTTCCGTCAAGGACATCATTAACATTTCCAATCTCAAGATCGATTCGATGGTCTTTGACCATCTGGTAAGGTTGCATGGTATAGGACCTAATCTGGCTCCCCCAGGTAATCTCTTCCTTCTCGTGATAGTCTGCCTGCCTTGCCTGTGCCCTTTTTTCTTCCTCATGCTCATAAAGCCTCGATTTCAAAACCTTCATGGCAATAGCTTTGTTGCGGTGCTGGGAAGACTCCTGTTGGCATTGCACCACAATACCGGTTGGCAGATGGGTGATACGAATAGCAGAACTGGTCTTGTTTACATGCTGACCGCCTGCGCCACTTGAACGGAAGGTGTCGATTCGCAGATCTTTTTCGTCAATGTCTATGACTACTTCTTCGTTCAGTTCCGGAGAAACAGAGACTGAAGCAAAGGAGGTGTGTCGACGTCTATTGGTATCGAATGGGGACAGGCGCACAAGGCGATGGATCCCGGTCTCGCCCTTCAGGTAACCGTAAGCATACAAACCACTAGCAATAAAAGTGACACTCTTGATACCAGCTTCTTCGCCTGGCTGGAAATCGACAACGGTGGTTTTGTAGTTCTTGCGCTCAGCCCAACGAAGATACATACGAAAGAGCATCTCGGCCCAGTCTTGGGCCTCGGTTCCCCCTGCACCAGGATTAATCGAGACAATGGCATTTTTTTCATCGTCTTTGCCACTAAGCATCCGGGCCAGAGTCATTTGACTAACGGCATGTTCCACCCTATGAACTGTCTCAGAGACCTCTTGGACGGAAGCTTGGTCATTCTCTTCTACGGCAAGGCCTAAAAGGACCCGAGCATCGTCCAGTTCATGGTAAAGCTCTTGCCAGGAATTGATTGTATCGGAGAGAGTTGTTCTCTCTCTAAGGATGTCTCTAGTTTCCTCTGGAGTATCCCAAAAGCCTTTCTTAGAGATAATCCCTTCAATTTCCTTGAGCCGT
>CP070769.1:997233-1000304 GCA_020347085.1 Desulfobacterales bacterium | reverse complement strand
GATTCCACTTCGGCCTCCAAACCTATGCCCGGGGTGTCCCCACCGGGCCACGTACTTTGCTGTAAACAGCGTGCTGGCAGAAACCCAGACCGAGGCGATATTTCCCACGGACATCGGGTGCTACACCCTTGGGCTCCTGCCTCCGCTGCAAACGGCCGATTTTCTCATATGCATGGGCTCCAGCGTCAGCTCAGCAGCAGGCATTTCCAGAGCCACGGATCAGCGCGTCATTGCCTTCATCGGTGACTCCACGTTTTTTCACTCAGGCATCACGGGTTTGATTAATGCGGTACACAATAAACACAACTTCATATTGGTGGTACTTGATAACGGGACAACAGCCATGACCGGCCACCAACCCCATCCAGGGGTAGATCTTACCCCACCTGGATGGGACAAGCCGTCTATCTCCATCGCGGGCATCGCAAGAGCGTGTGGTGTGCAACAAGTATCTGTCGTCAATCCCATCAATCTCGCCAAAACCAAGGCGGCCGTGAAGGAAGCCCTCGATTCAAACGAATTGTCAGTCATTGTGGCTAAAGCCCCATGCCCCTTGTACGAGCGAAGAGTTACAGACAAGAAGAAGAAAAGGCGAGCCTTTGCGGTAGGCCCCGGGTGCATGACAGACTGCACCACTTGTATCGATACCTTTGGGTGCCCGGCCTTATACAAGGACTCAGCTCCGGATGCGGACACGCCCATGATAATCAACGAAAACATGTGCATTGGATGCGGGCTATGTGTACAATTCTGCAAGGAGATCAGACCGAAGAAGATTCGGGCTAAAGGGGGCGACTAATGGACAACTATCGGGTCTACTTGACAGGCGTTGGCGGACAGGGCACGCTTTTGGCTACCACGGTCCTGGCCGAGGCCGCCATCCAGGCGGGTTATCATGCCGTAACCAGTGAGGTGCATGGCATGGCGCAGCGTGGCGGCGTGGTGGAATCCACGGTCATGATGGGGGATATCAAAAGCCCCATCATCTCGGACGGCGAGGCCGATGTCCTCCTTGGATTCGAACCCGTGGAGACCTATCGGGCCATGAGGAAATGTTCAGCAGATTCTGTGGTGGTGTCAAATACTGTGCCTGTCACCCCGTACGGCGTGGCCATCGGCAAGGGCCCCTATCCAAATGTAGAAAAGCTCTTCGACTTCATCCGCAGCCAGGTTAAGCAGCTCATCACCGTGAGTGCTCAGCGTTTAGCAGAACAAGCTGGATCTCGGCTGGCAACCAATATTGTCATGCTTGGCGCTCTATCCAACAGCGGCGTGCTCCCCATTCCCAAGGAGGCCTTTGAGGAAACCATCCGCACCAAGACGAAGGCCAAGTTTGTGGAGACAAACTTACGAGCCTTTGACCTGGCTTTCCGCAGTACCACAGAGAATAAGGGAAACCACTGAACAGAGGCCCACAGCCGTTTCTGCCGAAGCTAACAGCATGCCAGGTAACGGCCTTCGGGGCCCAAGAGAAGCGATATTGCTTATTCCCAATGGTGAATTACGACGGATCATGAGGCGCTGTGAAACTTATCCGGAACTTCAGCATCATTGCCCACATCAACCACGGCAAATCAACCCTTTCTGATCGGCTCATTCAGGCAACCGGAATCGTCTCCCAACGCGACTTTAAGGATCAGATCCTTGACTCCATGGACATAGAGCGGGAACGGGGTATTACCATAAAAAGTCAGGCTGTATCCCTGCCGTATAAAGCCAAGGATGGCCACACCTATACGTTGAACCTCATTGACACACCGGGTCATGTTGATTTTACCTATGAAGTCTCCAGATCCTTGGCCTCATGTGAAGGCGTGCTCCTCCTTGTCGATGCAAGCCAGGGTGTTGAGGCGCAAACCGTTGCCAACCTGTACTTAGCCATGGATCATGGCCTTGAGATCATTCCGGTTATCAACAAAATCGATCTCCCGGCGGCTGACGTGGAATGGGTCAAGGGCCAGATTGAACAGGAACTGGGGCTGGACGCCGACACAGCGGTCCTTGCCTCTGCAAAAAAGGGCATTGGCATAGAAGAAGTTTTGGAAGCCATTGTCACCAGGCTCCCGCCACCCCGGGGAAGCTCCGGGGCCCCTCTCCAGGCCCTCATATTTGACTCCCAGTACGACATCTACCGAGGCACGGTCATCTGTTGCAGAGTCTTTGAAGGAACCCTAAAGCCCGGCGACACCATACGCTTTATGTCCAATGATGCCACCTATCGGGTGGAAGAGGTTGGGACTTTCAGGATCAACAGGATTCCCAAACACGTGTTCGCGGCCGGGGACGTCGGCTATGTCATTGCAGGGGTAAAAACTGTAAGTGATACCAGATGCGGAGATACGATCACACACGATGATCGCCCCTGTAAAACGCCGCTGCCCGGCTTCAGGGAGGTAAAACCGGTCGTCTTTTCCTCTCTCTACCCGGCGGCTTCTGAGGGGTATGAAGACTTGGCAATGGCCCTGGAAAAGCTCAAGCTTAACGATGCCTCATTGGTCTACGAAAGAGATACGTCTGTTGCGCTTGGCTCAGGGTTCCGGTGTGGCTTCCTTGGGCTACTTCACCTGGAAGTCGTTCAGGAGCGTCTGGAGCGAGAATTCGGGCTTTCTCTTGTTGTCACCGCGCCATCGGTAAAGTACAGGTTCGTCATGAAAGATGGCACCACGATCACAATTAACAATCCTTCACGCTATCCTGATCCCACGAGGATCGCCACCACGCAGGAGCCGTACATCAGGGCTTCCATGATGATGCCAGACCGATATTTGGGTGCTGTGATGAAGCTGTGCCTGGAACGCCGGGGAACCGGTGTGACGCATCAGTACCTGGACGGCAACAGGCTTGAACTGACCTGTGAGCTTCCGCTGCCCGAGGTCATATACGATTTTCATGATAAGCTGAAGACATGTACCCAAGGATACGGCTCTTTTGATTACGAAATACTCGACTATCGGGACAGCGACTTGGTCAGACTGGATATCCTGATAAACGGAGAAAGGGTTGACGCCCTCTCTCAACTCGTTCATCGAGACCGGGCTCCCCAGCAGGCCAGATATGCCTGCGAAAGACTG
>CP070769.1:986902-997133 GCA_020347085.1 Desulfobacterales bacterium | reverse complement strand
CTTGAAACGGTTTGACGTAAGAAAAGAGCGGCCGTTTGTTCGATCAGAGGAGACTTATAAGAGTAAGGTATTCCAAAGTCGATTCGAAAAATCACCGGTGATGCTATTTAAGACATGAAACCGATTCGCGTTCTTATTGTTGACGATTCACCGACTGTGCAGTCGGTGCTGAAGGGTATTATTGCCCGAGAAGCTGATATTGAGGTCGTGGGGACTGCTTCGGATGCCTTTGAGGCAAAGGAGGTAATGCAGAAAGTCATGCCAGATTTGATCACTCTGGATGTGGAGATGCCTCGAATGGATGGAATCACCTTTTTAAAACGCCTCATGAGTTTCCGCCCTCTTCCAGTGATCATGATCAGTTCATATACCCGCGAAAACAGCCGCCGCACCTTCGAAGCCCTGGATGCTGGGGCTGTCGATTTTGTTGCCAAACCTTCAGAGGGTGTGAAGACGGATCTTGAGGTATTGAAATATGAGATTACCAGGAAGATAAGAGCGGCAGCAAAAGCGAGAATTAAACCATCTCTTGTATTTGAGAGACCCAAAAAACGTGTATTTGCGGCAGGAATTGAGTCCTCGAATAAGATCATTGCCATAGGGGCTTCAACAGGCGGTACCCGTGCTATTAAAAGAGTACTGGGTTCCATGCCTGCGAATGCTAATGGGATTGTCATAGTCCAGCACATGCCGGCACGTTTCACAAAGACCTTTGCCCAGAATTTGGACGCGTCGTGCCATATGGATGTCAAGGAGGCCGAGCACGGGGATCGCGTGAATAGAGGCAAGGTGCTCGTTGCACCCGGTGGGTGGCACCTGAAAGTAGCATCGGACAAAAACGGATATTACGTCCAGCTCCAAGACGGGGAACTGGTCAATTATCAACGGCCTTCCGTAGATGTCTTATTCCAATCGGTTGCAAAGGCTGCAACCCGCGATGCAATTGGCATACTCCTAACAGGGATGGGCATTGACGGGAGCGACGGGCTGCTGACCATGAAGGAAGTCGGCGCTTTTACCGTCGCCCAGGATGAAGCCACGTCGGTTGTTTTTGGCATGCCTAAGTCAGCCATAGAACAGGGTGCTGCTGAAGTCGTGGCTGCCTTGGATGATATACCGCGTATTGTTCTTTCAGCGCTTAGATCGTAATGTAATGCCCAATCTTAGGATTGCAGGCTCGGAGAACAATTGTCTAAGGTCGCATGCCCGTGAAGAGCAGGGGAATGCAAACAATTCAGAAACGGCCGAATTCTTTACAGTCACAGACTCCTTATAGCATGCCCTGTTGAACTGCAACAGGGCTTGCCTCGGGAGGCTTCAATGTCACAGATTACAGTGGGCATTACCTTGTCTTGTTTGAACTAAATTTCTCATAGGGAAAGTAGGGTCATGGGTAGAATATTGATTGTGGACGATAGTCGATTGATTGCTCACGTTGCGAAAACAATCCTGACAAAGCGCGGGCATGAGGTCATTTTGGCTAAGGACGGCAAGGCTGGCGTGGAAGCAGCAAAATCTGAACGGCCGGACATTATTTTGTTGGATTTGATCATGCCTGTTATGGATGGGTATGAGGTGTGTGAGCATTTAAAACAGGACGACAGCACCAAGGAGATACCTGTCATCATGGTGACGTCGAAGGCTGAGGCCGCTGACAAAGTCAAGGGGCTGGAGATGGGTGCCTTGGACTATGTGACCAAACCCTTTGACGAAGGTGAGTTGGTTGCTCGTGTGAATATTCACCTGCGACTGAGGGAGCTCTATGAAGCGGTTCAGGAGCAAAATCGGCAGCTCCAGGAAATGGCCAACCGAGACGGACTGACAGGTTTGTATAACCATCGATATTTTCATGAGAAGCTGTCACAGGATTTTTTGCGCGCCAAACGGTATCATGAGTATTTGTCGTGCATTCTGTTTGACATAGATCACTTCAAGAAATTTAACGATACCTATGGCCATCAGACCGGCGACGTTGTGCTCAGGGCCTTGGCAAGTGTCATACAGCGCTCCACAAGAGAAAGCGATTTAGCAGCTAGGTACGGGGGTGAAGAGTTTGCGATCGTTTTGTATCATACCGATGGGCAGGCAGCCTATGAAGCGGCTGAACGTTTCCGGCAGGAGGTGGAAAGTAATGAGGTCGAAGACAATGGCAAAGTTCTGCGTGTAACCATTAGTCTGGGGATAGCCACATTTCCCCACGAGAAAATCCACGATTCCAAAGAACTCATTGAATATGCTGATCAGGCACTGTACAAGGCTAAAGAAAACGGTCGAAACCGGGTAGAGGCTTTTGACGGTTGACCAATATCAATCGAGGAATTCTGTTTGACTGGAGATAGGCTTGGCCAAGGGTACTTTCAAAACGCCAACCGAACATCAGATCAAAACGACCAACCAACTTCAGCGGGACTTTTTCAGCCAACGCATCCACGTATTTGACCCGCCTTTGCCGGAAGGTGTGCCGGAACGTCTGAAGAAAATTGTGGCATCTGCCAAGATAGCGAAAGGTGACGTGGTTCTGGATGTGGGCACAGGGACTGGGATACTGGTCCCGTTGATTCAAGCATATGAACCTGAGACCATATTTGCATGTGATCTTTCAGAGGCGATGCTGGCACATCTGCGAGAACAGTATCCGTATGCAAAAACCATTGCTACAGACGTTCGCGACCTTGTGCTACCGGATCAAAGCATCGACATCGTCTTTCTCAATGCTTGTTATCCTAACGTGGTTGACAAGCCAGGAAGCTTTAAAAACATTAGCCGGATAATGAGATCAGGCGGCCGTATGGTCATCAGCCATCCCATGGGAAAATCGTTCATTGACTTGCTGAAAGAAAAATCACCGTTCCCCCTGGACAACTTTCCGAAGAAGGCTGAGGCTGAGGGTTTGCTCGAGCCGTACGGATTCCTGATTCAAGAGTTTATTGACGAGCCGAAGATCTATATTTTAGTCGCGACAAAGCACCATAGCCGCTAACAGATCCCCAACCTCTATCACCTCTCCGTCTTCGCCTTGACATCTTGGCCTACCTGTAATAGCCTCCCTTTTGGTTTGCCGTTTTGATACAGTACTGTTGCCATTCTGGGGACCGCGCCCCCACATTTCAATCAATGTAATATGTCTCTCCATGATGCGAGTCCGTGAAACAAAACCCGATGACTTTGAGCCTGTTTTCTTAGGATATGGGTGGATTGAAAACTGGATTTTCGAGTACCGGAAGGGCAACCGTAAACTTGTGCCCTTGAAGGGAAGGCATATCATATTGCCTGAAAGGCATTTTGCGGCCGCCCTCATGCACCTTTACGTTGGCACCTTTTCTCTTTCTGAGATTGCCAACATCGTGTCGGCCCCCCCGGCTGAACTGGCCTTCTTACGAACCGAGATAGACTTCATGACGCTCGTTGATAGGTTCAAAGCTGCGTTTGCCCGGTATTTCAGGGAAAATCTCATGTTGAACGAATATCCACCTATGAGTTACGCTTTCATTGCTGCGGAATATGCTGCTTTCGAAGAACTTGCAAGAAACCAAATACGCGTTCCTTTGTTTAAGCACATGAAACAACTCGGCGACGCCATATCCGACAAGGAACGTCACGACTTGTCCATTGACCTGTATGATCTGAGAAGCTTTAAGAAGTTGTTCAGTTTTTTTGTTTTTGAGGAGTGTTTTCTGCAGGCGCTGGCCAAACCCTCCATGCCGAAGCTAAAGCGTATTGCCAAGCAAATCGTTTGGAACAGGTTAAATGAAAATTACGACGAATTGGATTCCCTTCTGTCCACAGAGCTAACGAGGCGTGATGTCAAGGATGAACTTAAGACACGCCTTGGCTTTTTGAAGATTCACTGATCATTTCTTCCCGGGCCGCATGCCGGCCGGTATGAAAGGAGGGCCCCATGAAAACTACGCTTAGTATCATCAAGGCCGATATTGGTAGTGTCGGCGGACACATCGCCCCCAGCAGGCAGTTGTTTTCTGTTGTGAAAGACCATGTAAAAAATGCCCCCCCTGGACTCATCGATGACACCTTTATCTCTAGCACCGGGGATGACATTGCCCTGCTGATTAGCCATCAACACGGTGTCTTGAACGAAGAGATTCACAAGCTGGCATGGGATGCCTTTCTTGAGGGGACCAAACGAGCCAAGGAACAAGGTCTTTATGGTGCTGGCCAGGACCTGCTCAAGGATGCTTTTGCAGGGAATGTAAAGGGAATGGGGCCGGCCGTTGCTGAAATAGAATTTGAAGAGCGGCCTAACGAGCCTTTCCTTATGTTTGCTGCTGATAAGACCGATCCAGGTGCCTATAATCTCCCTGTCTACCTAGCCTTTGGAGACCCAATGTACAATTCGGGTTTGATCCTGTCACCCAAAATGGAAAAAGGGTTCCAATTTACTGTCATGGATGTCTCTTACACGGAAGGGGATAAAGTTATCGAGCTGAACACACCGGAGGACCTGTATGACATTGCAGCACTCTTGAGAGACAATCAACGATTTGTCATTGAGTCGATTCACTCCAGACAAGACGGAGAACAGGTCGTCGCCGTGAGCACAACACGTCTTCACAATATTGCGGGCAAGTACACGGGAAAGGACGATCCAGTCATGCTGGTGCGGGTGCAGGGTTCATTTCCCGCTACTGGAGAGGTTCTTGCGCCCTTCACCATCTGTCACTATGTGGCAGGATTCATGCGCGGAAGCCATACAGGCCCCTTGATGCCTGTAAAACGAAACACCAGTGTGTCTTATTTCGATGGTCCACCCATTGTATCCTGTATGGCCTTCTGTGTGCATAACGGAAAGTTAACACATCCTGCCGACGCTTTTGACCATCCGTTCTGGGATCATGTTCGGGATAAAGCCTCCCGCAAGGCCTCTGAGATCAGGGAGCAGGGCTTTTCAGGCGCGGCTATGCTGCCGTACTCTGAACTTGAATATGGCGGGATCGTGAAGAAGATGGAAAAGCTTGAGCCCAAGTTCAAGATTCGCCCGTCGTGAGTTTGCCTTAGAAGTCATAAGAGCAGGTCGTTTCAAAACTGCTACATCCAAAAACGGCAATTTGAACGGCAACAGCGAGCGCATTTCCTGTAGCTTGCTGCAGGGAGCTTCAATTTTTGCAACGGTTGTTACGTCCGGGCAACATGTTGAACTGTCAGGGCTGAATGCAGAACGTGCCGGTCAGTATTTAGGCGATACCATGAGTGAGGAAGTCAATTATTTCCAGGAAAAACTCAGCAATTTGAACAGAAAATGGGCGGTTCTTGGTGGTTGCTGCTTGCTCGTCGTTTTCGTTGGGTTGGGGTACTTGGCGGTTCATAGGCCGGTCATTCTCGACGGGGACCGAGTAGGGATTTATGTCAAGAAAACCGGGAGCATAGATGCCCTTATTCACAAGGTAAACGGCTTCTGGTATTGGGCAGGTCAGGTGGCTTTGTTGGCGAATATGCCTGGTATTCATCAACGGGTTAAGGCGGGGTCAGGGCCGGTGAAACTGCAGATTCCTGATATTCCCTTACCTGGTAAGCAAATACTTGACCAACGCGCCTGTTACATGAAGCTTGCAGTGCGCTACAGGATTCCTGGAGTTCCCATATTCAGGTATACCACCCCGTTGTATTTTGTGTATGATCCGAGTCAAAAAATATGGACGTCAGCAAAGAGCATTCCTCCGAAGTACAGGGCTCTCGGAAAAGTTCCTCTCGGCAATATTGACGAGATTGAACTAGACTTTCACCTCAATTAAGGCGAGAATGTCGTTTAATGTGAATTTGATCCAAAGTTTCTCTTTTTTGTGTACCACGCTATTAAGGTTCTATTGACCGGCTCGCTCCCCGGACCCGCAGTGCTGCCGCAGGGCAGAACCCGTCCTTTGGGGCGGGGAGGCTTCACACTGCCGACAAATGTCAGAACCTGAAAGAATTGCACTGTACTGGCCGAGGGGGCTTGTTTTCTGGGAACGCAGAGCCAAGTATGCTGAGGGCCAGCTACTCAGCGGCAACCGGCATGGAAGATGGGTATTCTGGTACAGGAATGGGAAAAAACAACTAGAAGGTGTGTACACAAAAGGGAAGAAAACAGGCACATGGGTCAAATGGGACGAGCGTGGAGCAAAGATTACAGAGGGTGAAGTTTCTATATGGAAAGATGCATAGCAGGTGGACAGACTGGTATGTGAACGGACAAAAGGCACAGGAAAGTCATTGGATTCATGGCAAAAGGGATGGGAATTGGACGTGGTGGGGCATGCAGGGCGATGTGGAAAAAGTTGAAACCTACGATCATCGCCATGAGCCAGACCGGGGCTACTCCATTCATACTGATCTTGAGGCAAGCGAGATCGTCCGGCAGATTCAGAAGAGAAATCTCCAGAGGAGTTGGGAGATACTGGTAGGCAGGTTTGTAGGAAGCCTCGTGAAGCCCTGGCATATTGCTTGCTGGCTGTTGGTTTTTATTCTCGCATTTGGGTTGATACATGCCAAAACACCATGGCGGGGAACAGCCCTGGCAGGCATTGTGGCGCTTTGTGTTACTAGTATGGTAACATGGATTTTCGACAGTAAGAGACATGGAAGGTGAATTCAGCTTTGCTACATTCCACCATACACTTACTTCTCAGTCCATACTCCCTACTGCTTACTCGTCACTCCTTACTATGTCTATGACAGTGGAAAAGAGTTATCCACAGAGTTATGATCCGGAACAGATTACAAGATTAGTGAGACATTAGCATGTCAGCCTCATCAAAGAAAAAGGCGGTGAATAGGCGCAAAGGTTCACTAAAGCAAAGAATTGTGTCTGTCGTGGTGATCGTGGTGCCAGCTTTGGTGGTCCTTGCCTGGATAGTCATGACCATACTTTACCACCAACCTTCAGCTACCAAGTAGGCTTTTCACAGCGCCCTTAAAGTCTCCACAAAGCAAAATAGGTAAGCCCTTCAAAACACCCACAGACCAGGCCACACGACGCAGACAAGAGAAGTTCAGACCCTTTGTAGCAGAATACTTCCGAGATCGCAGTATCCGCAAGATGGCTATTGAAGTTTGGCGTCAAGCCGCCACAGGTTGCCTACTGTGACGACGTTCACAGAATTGAGTTTGACATACAAGAATTCCTGCCGTATAAATACCAATATGTTTAACATAACTTTGCTTGACCGGCTCGCTGCCCGGACCCGCAGTGCTGCCGCAGGGCAGAAGCCTCGTCCTTTAGGGCGGGGAGGCTTCACAACACGAAAACCGTGTTGAGATGATAGGTGGCTGAGCCGTGGAGCCAGAGGCACAACTGCCTGGCCAGCTTTTGCATAGTTGAACGCAATTCGAGAAAGTGATGATGGCTGACAAACCTTCGTACAAAGAACTGGAAAAAAGGGTCAAGGTGCTCGAAGCAGAAGCCGGTGAACTGAAGCGGGCAATGGATTCGATGCAGGAGAGTGAGGAATATTACTGCCGGTTGGTTGACACAATGAACGATGGCGTGTGCATACAAGATAAGGATGGTAAAATTATCTATATCAGCGATAATGCCTGCGACATGCTCGGGTATTCAAAGGATGAATTCATTGGGCACGCTGCCATTGACTTTTTAGACGATGCCAATCAAAAAATACTGCAAAAAGAAATAGCCAGACGAAGGAAAGGCAAAGGAGGGCGGTACGAGTTAGAAGCCACCCGCAAAGACGGGCAAAAGCTTAGGTTGCTCATGTCTGCACAGCCAATTTTTGATGATCAAGGTCGTTATAAGGGAAGCTTTGGAGTGTTCACCGACATCACCGACCGTAAGCGGATGGAGGAGCAGGTCATTACCGCCAAAGCCCGACTGGAACATTTGCTCATAGTCTCGCCAGCAGTCATTTATACCTGTGAGCCAGGGGGCGATTATCCGGCAACTTTTATCAGCGAAAACGTCAAGACGCAACTTGACTATGAGCCAGATGAATTTATGAAGCCCAAGTTCTGGATTGAGCATATCCATCCTGAAGATAAGGTTCGCATCATCGACCAGTTGCAAGGCCTATTCGAAGGCGGGTATCACATTCATGAATACCGCTTCCGACACAAGGACGGCACGTATCGCTGGATGCGCGACGAAATGCGCCTTGTCCGTGACGCTAAAGGTAAGCCATTGGAGATTGTTGGTTACTGGGTTGATATTACCGACCGGAAGAACGCGGAGAATAAGCTGGCAGAAAGTGAAGCCGTTTTAAAGATTCAGGCTGATGAGCTTAAGGAAGTAAATAGCGCATTAAGGGTTTTGCTGAAACAAAGAGACAAGGACAAGGCAGAGCTCGAAGAGAAAGTCTTTTTGAATGTTCGTGAACTGGTCATGCCTCATGTAGAGAAATTGAAGAAAATGATTTCGGACGCCAAACAGAAGGCCTACTTAAACATACTCGAATCAAACCTAAACGAGATTGTCTCACCGTTTGCACATAGGTTATCCATGAAATATTCAGCGCTTACTCCAACAGAAATTCAAATGGCATTTCTTATCAGAGATGGAAAAACCACAAAAGAGATAGCTGACCTGTTGAATTTATCCCATAGAACTGTCGAGTCTCATAGACAGAGTATCAGAATGAAAATGGGCATAAGAAACAGAAGGGCCAACCTCAGATCCCACCTTTTGTCCGTCTAAGTCTACTGATTATATATTCATATTTTATGCGCATAAAAAGAGTGTTGTGTTTTGGCGGATTTCTGGCATTCTATACAGTAGATGTGAGAAACTTGCCAATCCGGATCGTTCATTGAGGCTCAAGATAGGGTAGGGCATCTATGAGACGTCTTGTGTGAGGTTTGGGGTGTGTGAGGCATGATGTTTGCAGAAGACAAAGGCACCTGACATGGTAAGGGGTCATGATTGACACGAATGCCATAGGAGCACACAAAGATGCTCGTCTGCTGATCGTTGACGATGACCATGAGCTATGCCGCGCCCTTCAGGAGACAGTTACTGGTTGGGGAATCAAGGTCAAAACGATGAGCGAGCCAGGGCGGGTTGCGGATCATTTGAAAAATACTTCTTATAACGTTGTGCTTCTCGATGTTGTTATGCCTGAAAAGTCTGGCTTTGATTTGATTCCGGAAATAGAAAAAGTTTGTCCTGACGCGAAAGTAGTGCTTATGACTCGCTATGCTGACAAAGAGAAAGCCATCAAGGCGTTAAGGACGGGCGCATTTGACTTCTTGGAGAAGCCGATCCAAATGACGGTGCTCTCTCATACAGTCAAGCGTGCGTTGGATTCCCAAAAAGTCGAACGGGAGCTTAAGAAGACCTTAAAAGAGCTCGAACGCAGCCAGGGTGAGTGTTTGGTCTACGGACGGCGCTTGGAGGAGATAAACGAACAGCTGTTGGAGACCAATAAGGCGTTGTCTGTCTTGGCTGAAAACTTGGAAAGGACCCGCGAGGAATCGGAAAAGCGAATCGTCCGAAAGATCAGATTATTGATCGTACCCATTGTGGAAAAGCTTCAGCGCGACAGGAAGCTGAAAGGCTACAGAACTGAATTGCGTATGCTGATGGATCACATAGAAGAGCTGACCTTAAGTCTGGCCAATGATAGTAGAATATCCAGCAGGCTGACACCCACTGAGGTGCGCATTGCCTCCATGATCATGAACGATTTGACAAGCCAGGAAATAGCCAACCAGTTGAACATTTCACCAGACACGGTCAAAACCCACCGCCGGAACATTCGCAAGAAACTGAACATCAAGCACTCTGACGTGAACCTGAGGGCCTATCTTCTGTCGAGGATGAGGAAGAGACATAAGGCATCTTAGGGCCCCTTAACGGAAAGTCATTCCATCACACTGAGAACATTCCCGCTGATCTTTGACCCATGGCCTGGCCCGGTGTGCCCCCTTCAAGAGCTCTTGTTGTTTTCGGCTGCGGGGCATAGATTCATAGCATGTCAAGGTACCAATTTACGAAAACATGCCAGAATGCCCCGCCCCAAGGGGCGGGGATGAATGGCATCCTTATTGATTCCCCTCCACTGGAGGGAGGGGAGTAAGGGGAGGGGGAAGACTGAGGAGTTCTTCACCCCCACCTCGGTCCTCCCCCATCAAGGGGGAGGAAATATGAGGATGCCCCGCGGCTTGCCGCGGGGATGCTTCTCCCCGTGGTATATGCTTCATATTAACACGCAGATCCCTTAGTTCTTGACAGACTTGTTCCTTGACGGGTCCATACTTGCGAGGGGACCTGGGAAATCTCCACAGACAT
>CP070769.1:983666-986802 GCA_020347085.1 Desulfobacterales bacterium | reverse complement strand
TGAAAGGTCATCATAAATAATCAGGGCGTGCTGCTTGGTATCCCGAAAGTACTCTCCCATGGAACAACCCGCATAAGGAGCGATATACTGAAGGGTCGCAGGATCACTGGCGCAGGCCGAAATGACCGTGGTGTATTCCATGGCACCGCTTTTCTCCAACACATCCACCACCTGGGCCACCGTTGATTTTTTCTGCCCGCAGGCCACGTAAATGCAGATCACGTCCTGGCCCTTCTGGTTGATAATGGCATCCACCCCGATAGCTGTTTTTCCGATCTGGCGGTCGCCAATGATGAGCTCCCGTTGCCCCCGGCCTACGGGCGTCATGGAATCGATGGCCTTGAGCCCCGTGTACATGGGCTCCTTGACCGGCTGCCTGGCAACAACCCCTGGCGCAATCATCTCGACGCGGCGGAACTCTGTGGCTTCAATCGGCCCCTTGCCATCCAAAGGTTCACCCAAGGCCGAAATGACCCTCCCTACAACCGCATCTCCCACAGGGACCTCAGCGATCCTGCCGGTCCGCTTGCAGATGTCACCCTCCTGGAGTTCGATGTCTTCGCCCATGATTGCCACACCCACGTTGTCCTCTTCCAGATTGAGGACTAGGCCCATAATCTCGTGGGGAAACTCAAGAAGCTCCATGGCCATGGCCTTTTCCACGCCATACACTCTGGCAATACCATCTCCTACAGACAAGATGGTTCCTGTTTCGCTGACGTCTACCTTCTTGTCATAGTCCTGAATCTGACCCTTGATAATGTCGCTGATTTCTTCGGCTCTAATTTCCATCAGATATTCTCACTCCTTTGCAAAGATTCTTTTAAAGTCTTAAGCTGGGTTCTAACGCTTCCATCCAACACCAAATCCCCGATCTTGGTCACTGCACCTCCGACCAGGGCTGGGTCAACCCTGACGTCCATTTTTACCTCTTTGCCCGTCATTTGAGCCAAGGCAGCCCGAATTTTCTCGATCGTTTCCTCGGGGAAATCCGTGGCTGACACAAGATCGGCACGGACAATGTTTGCGACTTCGTCGGTCAGCTTCTCATAAAAGTCATATATGTCCTTCAAATACTGTATCCTCCCCTTGTCAAATAACAGGAATAAGAAGGACGTCATGACCTTGGAGACCCCTGAACGCTCTACCACTGCCTGTAAGACCCGTTTCCGGCCTTCAGCATCATACAATGGGTTGGAAATCGCCTGTTCCAGCTCCTTCTGTTCCTCCAGGAGCTCTACAAAGCCTCCCAACTCTTCTTTGTACGTCTCTGCTTGGCCGTCTTCCCTGCCAATCGCCAATAGGGCCTTGGCATACCGTCTGGCGATCCTAATGCTTATCACTGAACTACCACCACCTTTGTCAAATATTCGTCAATAATGCGTTCCTGGTCTTCGTCCTTGATATGCTTTTTGATTATTCCTTCTGCCATGGCCACGGCCTGCTCAGCCATCTCTGCCTTGAGCTGGAGTTTGGCCTGCTGAAATTCATGCTCAATGTTCTTCCTCGCCTGTTCTTGGAGCTTCTCAGCCGCAGCTTTCGCCTCTTCTAGGATTTTTGCCTTTGCTGCCTCTCCCTGCTGGATATACTCCGCTATGATTCTCTCCATTTCCTGATCCAACCGGCCGAATTTTTCCTTATATTCTGCAAGGTGCTTCTCGGCATCCTGCTTCTGCTTCTCCAGGTCGTCCAACTGATCCTTAATCCCTTGACGCCGGGATGCAAGGCCCTTAGCAATCGGTTTCCTCAAAAGAAAGATCAGTGCCACAGCAAGCACGCCAAAGTTCAGAACACGGTAAATAAGATCCTTACCTTTGTCCAGCCCCCCTTCACCTCCGTGTCCCCCTCCTCCAGAAGCAGCCCAGACCGATCCAAAAGCAAAGAGTACAGAAACGACAACCATAAGGCTGATCACATAGTGCGTCTTCCTCATCCTCGTAAACGCCTTCATGAGACAGCCCTCCCTAGTATCTTTTCAGCAATCGCCCCAGCGAAAGCCTCTGCCTGTCCCTTCAAGCTGCGCCTGGCATCCTCCGCATCTTTGGCAATCTGAGCACGTACCGCCTCCAAATCTGCCTGCGCCTTCTGGTTTATTTCATCTAAAAGGCGCCTTTCCTCTTCCTGGCCAGCTTGTACCAAGGTTTCTTTTTCCTGAAAGCCTTTGGTTTTCGCGTCACCAACCTTTGTTTGAAAGGCCTGCTCACCCTCGGCAGCCTCGTCGTGAAGCGCCTGAATACCTTCCTCGTAGCCTTGTATCTTTTTCCTTCTTTCCTGGAGTATGTTGCGAATAGGCTTATAGAAGATAGCGTTTAGGATGAATATCAGCACGACGAAGTTTGCAATCTGAATCAGTATGCTGGAATCAACACTAATCATGCCACACTCCCAATTTTCAATCTGAAGGATTCACAGAACAGCAAAGAAACCAGTCAAAACACTCCCAAAAAAAGTTGACCGTCCATATCACCAATAGGGGCACATTGTCAAAGGTTTTTTTCTTTTTTTGCACGTTCATGCGTGCCGCTTTGACAATTCAATGGGCTTGCCGGAAGGAAGATCCCCAGGTTTCATACTACAGTTGCCATGGAAGACCACGCCAGCGTCAATGACAACCGCGGGCGCACACAGATCACCGAATACCCGTGCTGGAGCGTGTAACGCAATGCAGTTCGTGGCACGGATGTTGCCCTTCACCTCCCCGAACACCACAGCCGTGCACACGAAGATGTCGGCCCGGATGAGGGCGTTTTCTCCTACAACGATCACCCCTTCTTTGCTCTCCACAGACCCCTTCAAATGGCCATCGAGTCGGACGGTACCCTCAAACGAGAGCTTCCCTTCCAAGCTCGTTTCCGGCCCCAAAAAGGTCTGTATCCCTTTTTTGGGTCCTTTCATACCTGGACCGTCTCCTACATATCCAAGCACCCCAAGTCTTCCGAATAATGACCTCTTGACATCAGGCCATAAGGTTGGCACCCGGGGTCCCCCACCATACAGGGCATTCATCTTCGGATCTATAAATAATATTAAGGCCACCGTGACGGTTGTGGTCACAGTCCCATTAGTTTGGGAATGTGAAACGCATCCGCGTGAGCATACAGACAATCCGATTCTAAACGGGGTCCCGCTTTGAGCG
>CP070769.1:975107-983566 GCA_020347085.1 Desulfobacterales bacterium | reverse complement strand
AGTCTGACAAGGCTCTATAACATGAGGCACTTTTACGCTCAGCTTCAACAAGAAATAGATCGAGCTTTGCGCTATAAAAATCCGCTGTCGCTTTTGCTCCTGGATGTAGATCGGTTCAAACAGTATAATGATACATTCGGCCATCTAGAGGGAGACCAGATTTTGTTTAAGCTGGGTGAGGTTATTCGAGAGTGTCTGCGCAAGAGTGACACCGCATACAGATATGGTGGTGATGAGTTTATCGTTGTTCTGCCCCAAACCCAAGGGGATGAGGCGTGGAACGTAGCCGAAAGAATCAGGTCGAGCTTTCCAGCCGTGCATGAGGACCTCGTGCCGGACGAGGGTGTTGGGACCACGTTGAGTATTGGCGTTGTGGAATACCGATTGGGTGAAGATTTATCCAAATTTGTTAAGAGGGCCGATCAGGCCATGTACAAGGCAAAAAACCAAGGGGGCAATCAGAGCCTACTGGTTGAGGAATGATTCTGCCCGAACTGAGCAAAAGTCGAGGATGTCTCAGATCCAAGGCGTCATTGAATTGGGGCTGCCAACCCTTCACAACACTGGAGATAGGGCATCAATGAGGATTCTATCTTCCAGCGATTTTTACCACTGTGACACCCAGATTCTTCTGATGGGGACCTCCCGGCAGGGCTGCCTCAACAAGAGGATGCTGCTTCAGGAATGGTATGACGCTCCTACGCAGCGTGCCAGTCCCCACGCCATGGATGACATGAACTTCCTTTAAGCCTGCCAGCAGGGCATCGTTCACGAATCTATCCACCGCTTGCAAGGCCTCTTCCACTTGCATTCCTCGAACATCGATTTCGGTGCGTACGTTCTCTGGGAAAGGGATAGCAACATCTGAATGCAGATCAGGGGAGGCTTTCCCCGGCTCTTTTGCCGGAGCCAGTTCTGCTTTTGGTACACGCACCTTCAGGCTGCCACTGGCGATGACGACGTGACCAGTAGCGTCTTCGATAGACAGCACGGTCGCCACCACGTTACCCCGTGTCCAGAAAACGCGGTCTCCCGCTCGGACTGGGTCCATGATTCGATCCTTGTGCCGATATTCTTCATTGGTTGAGCTGGCTTCAAGCGCCTTTCTCAGTATCTTTTTTTCCTCCCGGATAAGGGCTTTGGCTTCGCGAATGGCCTGGCTAGTGGCCCTCTTCTCCCGTATGGTTTGTATCGCCTTTTCTACGGCAGCATTAGACCGTTCAATGATCGCGCTAGCCTCTTCGGCTGCTTTGCGGCGCAATCGTTTCGCTTCCCGGGTGAGACGATCGTTTTCTTCTTTGTACCTTCTAGCCAATCCCTCAAGTATGCGTTTCTCTGCCTTCAAGTCCTGTTCTAATCGCTCATTCAGCTCTACCTGACCCTGGAGTTTTGAAATCAGATCCTCTAATCGATGGGCCTGATCACCCATCAGAGATGCGGATCGCGAAATGATGGTGTCACTGATTCCCATACGCTGTGCGATCTCAAAGGCATAGCTGGAACCGGGGATATCGGGACAGAATCTGTAAGTCGGCGTGAGGGTTTTACTGTCAAAGGCCATGGATCCGTTTGCCATACTAGGCGTTTCATGGGCAAACGCCTTCAAAGCTCCTTGATGCGTCGTAACCACCGTCAGAACACCCCTACTGGTAAGAATCTCTAGCACGGCCATGGCCAGGGCTGCTCCTGCCTGCGGGTCTGTGCCGGTTCCAATCTCATCAATGAGCACCAAGTTTTGAGAGGCTGCTTCATCCACGATCCTCTTGAGGTCCTTCAGGTGGGCAGAAAAGGTGGAAAGATTCATCTCAATCGATTGGGCATCTCCCACATGGGCAAAGATTCGGTTGAAGATGGGTATGTGGGAATCTGGATCTGCCGGAATATGAAGTCCGCAGGAGACCATCAGAGCAAGTAGCCCAACGGTTTTGAGTGCCACGGTCTTTCCACCAGCATTGGGCCCCGTGATTACGAGTGTGTTAAAACCCTCACCGATGGAAATATCCAGAGGGACCACAGGAAATTGCATATCCTCCCTCAATGCGAGCAAGGGATGCCGCCCCTCCTTAATCTTGAGCAATCCACGGGTGTTAAGGGCTGGTTCATGTTGATTCAAGGCCCTTGAAGTCAGGGTCATGGCATAAACGCAATCCAGAGAAATCAGTACTTCAAGGTTCTGTTCAAGGTCAGGGCGGTTTGCGCGAACAAAATCTGTAAGTCGGCGGAGGATCTTTTCTATTTCGTGGCGTTCATCTGCTTCCAGGGAACGGATACGGTTACTCAGCTCCAGGGTTTCGAGTGGCTCCACAAAAAGGGTCGCCCCACTTGCCGACTGGTCGTGCAGGACCCCCTTAATCCGGTGTCGGTGCGTCTCTTTTAAGGGAAGGACCCAGCGTCCCTGTCTCATGGTAATCAGGCGTTCCTGTAAGACACCTGTCCGCGACAGTTTGTCAAGCAGAGACTCCAGATCTCTTCGTAGCTTCTCACGTGCCTGTGTCATCTGACGCCGTATGGTAGCCAGATTCGAACTGGCCTGATCACGAACCTCCTTACTTTTTAAATCAATGCATTTGCTGATCTCCTGGGTAAGCGGAACGTTAGGAACCAGACGTGCACCGATGTCTCGAAGGAGGGGAAAATTGGCCTGGTTTTTTGTAAAAAAGATATGTATGCTGTCCGACAAGTCCAACACCTCATGAATATGGCACAAGGCATTGGGCTCAAGATAGCTCCCTTCCACCGCTGCCAACTCAAGGTATCCGCCTATATCCTGAAACCCTCTGATGGGAAAAGACTTGCCAGAATCTATGTGGGTGCGGAGTTCAGAAATCCTCCCAAGGCTCTTGCGCACGAGCTCCGGATTTGGAAGCGGTCTCAGATTCCTGAGGCGCTCAGCGGCAAGGGAAGAACAGGTTCTCTTGGCTAGATCATCAAGAACCTTGTCAAATTCTAGTGTCTGATAAAGATGATTACTCAAGCCTATACCTAATTACAGGTTGACCGCACATAATGTCTTAGGTAATGATGAACATGTGTTATTCCGACAGATGAGTAGCTGATCTTCAAAAACCCGTCAAGGAGGATCTTCTTTAGGTGCGCGATGAAACAGGAGATAAAAAAGAGAATACTGGCTTCGGTTAGGTCGATTCCAAAAGGATACCTTAGAGATGCTGTCGTCAAAGAGACCATCCGCTGCGTGCTGTACGAATGGCTGAAGGAAAAAGGCCTTCAACCCGTGCCCGCCTTTCGCAATCCCCGCTATCCAGAAGGTCCGGTCGACATGGTGGGTGTCAAGGAGGATCACGCCGTAGAAGTCGCTTTTTGCAGCAACCCAACAGTTGAGCTATCCAACATAAAGAGTCTGGAACGGGTGGCCTGTGAAAAGAAATTTGTAATCAGCTTTTCGCCGAACAAGAAAAAGGTGGAATTAAGCACCTTCTTTCTCAAGCCGGGAATCGAACATATTTATGTCTACGAAGAATGACAGACTCGCAAAAAGTCTTTTCGCGAACGAGATTGAGCATTTTTGGAAGAAGATTCGTGACGAGCGTAGCGTCAAAATCGCGTACTGTCTGAGGGCGTTAGACCGAGTTTAGCGCAAGGGTTGCGCCTGACGGCTTGAAAAGAGGCACTCGGTGCCGCGATTTAGCGGAGCGAAGAATGAATCCCAAAAATGCTCATGGAGTGAGCGAATTTGACTTTTTACGAGACCATCAAAAATACTACATGCAAAAATTACCCCCGGCCATAGACACGCACGCCCATCTGGATGAACTGCCCGACCCTGAAGCAGCTATCCAAGAAGCGCAGAAGGGGGCTGTCCTGGGTATTGTAGCAGTTGGGCAGGACATTCGTTCCAATCAGAAGACCTTAGAGATTGCAAGTCAGCACCCAGGATTCGTCTTTCCCGCTGTTGGATACCATCCCTGGCGTCTTGACGCTGATCATGATGAAGAGACGTTTGCCTATATTGACACAAACCTGAAGCACTGTGTGGCTCTAGGTGAGGTAGGTCTTGACTACAAAGCCAAGACAAAAAAGAAGGTTCAAAAGGCCATTTTCCGAGAACTCCTTGCCATTGCCAAGAAACATGACAAGCCCGTCATCGTTCATTGCCGGTACGTTCACGAAACCGCCTTCCGTATGGTAAAAGAGGCTGGATTGGCAAAGGCGATATTTCACTGGTACAGCGGACCGCTCGATTTGATTCCTGTGATAGCAGGTGACGGCTATTATATGTCTGCCACGCCCGCTCTTCTGTACAACCCCTATCATGCTGCAGCCATCAGGGCAGTTCCTCTTTCTAATTTACTCTTAGAAACCGATGCCCCTGTTCAATACCAGGAACTGGCTGCACGGCCGGTTCATGTCCAGGTCACCCTGAAGGAGGTAGCAGGGGTCAAGGGCGTTTCAGTTGAGGAAATCGCAGCGCAGACCACGCAAAATGCAAAGGCGTGCTTCGGATTGGGGGATATTGAACCCGGCCATATCGGTTAAGGGCGTCGGACACTGAGGAGGAAATTTTCCTCAAAAGCCGTGATGATATCCGTCGAGCTTAATTGAAGCATCCTGCCACCTCGGTGTCACGGCTTGTTCTGAAAACTCCCTCCGCACGTGAAACGAATGACCTGTCAAAGAGGTGTCATGGTGGTGAACGGTCCCGAGGAACATTTGACGAGAGCTTAAGTCGCCTCGTGCCCGTAATCACACAGGGCAAGCAGGGGGCATTCAGGACACTTTGGCTTGCGGGCTTTGCATAAGGCTCTGCCGTGCCAGATCATCTGATGCGAGAAGGCGATCCAGTCCTTCTTGGGAATCAGAGGCATGAGATCAAATTCGATCTTGACCGGATCACTCTCTGTGGTCAGGCCTATGCACTGAGACACGCGTTTTACGTGGGTATCCACCACAATTCCGGGGATGCCAAAAGCGCTCCCGAGTATGACGTTGGCCGTCTTTCGTCCGATGCCAGTGAGTTGAAGCAAAGCCTTCATATTGTCTGGAACCTTTTCACCGTGTCTTTGCACCAGCGCTACACAGCACGCCTTGATACTCTTTGCCTTGTTGCGATAAAAGCCGGTTGGGCGGATCATTTCCTCCAGAGCAGAAAGGGGAACCTCTGCAAAGTCTTTGGCGGTTCGTAGCTTTTTAAACAGGGTCGTGGTTACCTGATTGACACGCTCATCCGTGCACTGGGCCGACAAAATTGTGGCAACCAGCAGCTCCACTGGATTTCTGTGACGTAGGGCTGTCTTGACATCCGGATAGGTTCTACTTAGAATTTTTACTATTCTTTGAATTCGCTGTTTTGTGAGCTTGTGTGCCATGGTTACTACCTCTCAACAAGAAGGTTCATTTCAGTCAACGAGTCGGCAGTCAACCTCTCGGGTGGTTCGCGCCCTCGGCCTTACCTCTGGAGGGCTCGACAGCGTCCTTTCTGCACTGGTCCTTAAAGAACAAGGGATCGAGGTGGCCTGGGTTAATCTCGAAACGCCCTTTTTCGGCTCAGACAGAGCCCGGCGTGCCGCCCGTATGACTGGAATCCCATTAAGAGTGGAAAACATCACCCAGGTCTACATTGAGATGCTTAAAGATCCCAACTGCGGCTATGGCACCAACATGAATCCGTGCTTGGACTGTCACGCCCTGATGCTTGAAATCGCCGGTTCCATGATGAAAAGTGAGGGATTCGATTTTCTTTTTACCGGCGAGGTCCTGGGACAGCGCCCCATGTCGCAGACCAAACCGTCGCTTCGTTATGTTGAAAAAAGGTCTGGTTTTGCGGGCCATATTCTTCGCCCCTTGAGTGCCAAACTCCTACCAGCCACGATTCCCGAAGAACGTGGCCTGGTGGATCGAGAGCGCCTGTTAGACCTTTCGGGTCGTTCCCGAAAGCGCCAAATAAAGCTCGCCGAGGCCTTTGGAATCAGCGATTATCCCTCACCCGGGGGCGGGTGTCTCCTGACGGACCCGGGCTTTTCCAGGCGTGTGAAGGATTTGCTCGAACACCAGAAAGAATTACAGGCCAGAGACTTCGAGCTCCTCAAGTTCGGCCGGCATTTCCGCCTCGCCAAAGATCACAAAGTTATTGTAGGTCGCACCAAGGAAGAGAATGCACAAATCTTAAGACTCACGTATCCTGACAAAGACATTCTGATTCACCTGACGGACATACCGGGTCCTACCGCTGTGATCCCTTTTGGCGCCCCTACAGAGGTCGTGCATGAAGCGGCATGCCTATGCGCAGCTTACAGCCGGGCTCAAGATGGCCAGCCAGCCTGCGTCTCAGTGAAGAGCCCCGGCGGCTCTGAGGTTCTCACGGTACAGGGCGGCAGTCCCAAGAAGTTCCATGCTCATCTCATCTGAGGCACCTCACCTTAAGCACATACGAATGGAACCTCGGGGTCAGACTAAATTTAGCCGAGAGGAAAGGCCATTTTGCGGCGTTTTTCAAGGCGGCCTGGCCCGCACCTAGGGTGACGACAGGACCCCATTGCGGAATACGTAGACCCCTGCGAGCCATTGTCCCCCGCCAAGAGGAGCATTGTCGGACTGCACCACCAGGAAACGTACATTTTGATCGGCATCCAAAGTGAGTTGCAGCCAAAATTCCTGGTTCGCGCCCTGATCATCTGGGGAATCGTACGAGTCGGCCCGGCCATTGCGGAGCCTTGAGGTGATATTCCCGTTATAGTATCCTTGACTTCGAAAGGGGTTGAACGTATCCAACTGAAATGCCGGGTTGCTGGTGGCATTCGGGAACATCTCATTGTCCATGTAGAAGAGGGAAAAAGCTTTATAGACCTTGTCACACTCGCTCAAAACGACCGCGTAGTGAGCCTTGGCAGTATAGTGTCGCCCGACAAGAATGGCAACCGCGGCGAGTATTCCAACGATGGCAATGACGATCAGAATCTCGACCAGGGTAAATCCTTCTTCCTGGGCCAAACCAACCCTCCGTCCATCGGCTATGCGCAGCAGCAGCGTGGCCAAAGCATAGCTTCTCTTTTGCTTATCATAGTTCCTTGCCATGGCTTCATTTTGTCGTCAAAGCCTTGGGCCTGTCAGGCTATATCAATGACCTGAACTTAAAAAGCGGTCACACTTGACGGTCGGCCGATGTTCAGATGCAAACTATCGGGGGCTCCCATGGGTGACTCTCGTGCCCCTTGTGCAGAGCATTACGGAGAGATACTTTTGTCATCTCGCTGGTCATGCACCCTACGGGTTGAAGCTCCGGCCCAAACGCCCCTTGGTCCAATCCGGTGGTGATAGAAACATACCTGAGGGTCCTTTAGGAATCAAGCTGAAACCTCCCACGATTGATCCGCAACGCCTTGTCCTCCAGGATTTGTGGGAAAGGTTTGAACCGCAAAGGTGGGGGCATTATCCACGTCTTGATTGCGATGAGCGCAGTCGAGTCGCCGCGGGGTTAGCCAGCAAATCCAAAAGTCGTAAAGTTCCTTACCACCGAACATAACCTGGAGTAAGCTGCCCGGAATCTTCAAAATATTGTTTTGGTATTTCTCTGTAGTCATGGTAATAATACTAGTCGGGAAAGGTATTCGCTCTAATGCAAAATGGCTGCTTAGAAGGGAATTTGGCATCTTATCCGGCCTTGAAATTCCTCACTTCCACACGCCCGATCCTGTGCAAGGAAAGGAACAATGTGCGCGCATGAACTCATCTTGGGAGAAACCGTCGACTTCATAACTGGCGAAACTCTTGTCGATACCATTGACGAAAGAGCCAGACAAAAGATTGCACGGTTTCTCGTCGAAAAGAAGGGGTATGCGAAAGATGACCTACAACCGAGGCGACAGATTACACTCGATGTAGCTGGGAAAAGGGGCACTTTCACGGTGAACTTTGTGATCAAGGTAGCAGGTAAGTCTTTCATGGTCGTCATCTTTGGACCTGGTTCCTTGGTCACTCGAGAGCGGCCCGCGTTAGCTGCAGCCAGGCTTGTTGCAGGGTATGAAGTCCCTATTACTGTGGTAACAAACGGTCAAGGAGCGGAGGTGCTCGACACCAGATCTGGCAAAGTAATAGCTGAAGGGCTTGAAAACATCCCTTCGAAGGCTGAAGCTCAGCAAAGCTTACCTACAGTCAAATTCGAGACGCTGACTGAAGAACGACTGGAAAAGGAAAAAAGGATTCTTTATGCGTTTGAGGTTTTAGCTCAGCGCGAGTGTGATGAATTTACCTGTAGTCTGTATTAGAACCTATCTCAAAAATGGGCCTAAGTCCCCATGGCGGCGTTGTCCCGATGTATCGGGACTTAAAATGATTATCCCGCCACGGCGGGACTGCTCGCCGTCCCGCGCCTTGCCCTGAACCCTGATCCACATTTTTGAGATGAGTTCTGGTGGGGTTACGGTTTTGTTGACTGTTGAGGAAAGGAGACATCATGCGTGCTTTATATGTTACCTCCACTGAGAGACACACCGGCAAAAAACTGT
>CP070769.1:972392-975007 GCA_020347085.1 Desulfobacterales bacterium | reverse complement strand
TTGACGATTGGTATTGTCTTGGACGTGTTTTCGTCTTTTAGTGGAATCATCAGGTCTTTGGCAAAGGGCCTGATAGGGGATGGGCTGGAAAGGGCCCTGGAGACAAAGGACGACGCATACGGCCCTCTCTCCGTTTGTCGTTACCTGTAAAGCAAAAACGCTTCTATGCAAACATTCTTGGGGCTTGGAAGGAATTCGTTGATATTTTTTGGGGAGGGGAATCATGGTTCAAGTGAACTGTTGTTAGCTCTCTTTGGCCGAGCCAACCCGAATAAGGACAAAAGTCTCCTTCTGTCCCTGTGATGGGGCCAATAAAATGAAGCAGAAATGTCGAATAACTCAGCCAGCTATCTCTTGGGCCAACTAAGCTAAACGGCTGATTTCAGAGCTTTTCCAGGCTTGAAGGTGACTGTACTGCTTGCCTTGATCTTGATGGGTTCGCCTGTTCGCGGGTTGCGCCCTTTCCGAGCCTTACGACGCACTTTGGAAAATGTACCAAAGCCGACCAGCGTGACCTTACCGGGCTTCTGCTTCAGGCCTTTCTTCACGGTGCCAACAAACGAGTCTAGGGCCTTGTTCGCAGCAGCCTTTGAGATACCCGCATCCTTTGCCATCTTTTCAACGAGTTGTGCCTTTGTCATGATCTCTTCCTCCTCTTTTGTTGGGTTAGACCGGCACGACTTCAAGAACTTTCGGCTAATAGAACAAAAATTATGAAAATGTCAAGGAAAAAACACAATATATAGGGAAGAATAGATGAGAAGACCCAATATACTGTATTGCTCCCACATACTGTCATTGCTTTCTACCCCTGACACGATTTGGGCAGAAGCTTCCCAGTGCCTCTCAAATTTCTTGACAAATCAATCCCTTAAACCTACACAAATAGAGAGGATGGTGGAGCTGGGTTCGACTGTTGTTAAAATCAACTTGGAAGGAACCAAGGTATATAGATCTCAAGCCAATTGGGCAACAGGCCGTTGAGACCTGACCCGCTCCGTCGTTTAGCGGGTTAGGCCCGCGTGAGCCCAGATTTAGGTCGGTTTGATGGTTCATCTGTTGCGTGAGATAGCATTGGGTAGCGCAAATGATGGGCAACTTTTTCATACAGAAAGGAGAAAGACCTTGAACGTGTCTGAAGATCAGCTAAAAACCAGCCATAGATTTTATGACTGCCTTTATTGGGATCTTTTCATGGCCATACCTTTTATCACTGCGTGCATAGCCATTGTAAAAAGCTCAACGCTTTGGATGATCATCTATATTGCAACTTCTGTACTGATTTTTGCCATTGTCGTATTCAAGTTCTTTTGTACCCATTGTCCACATTACGTTCAAAGCGAAAATACCCTCAAGTGCATGTTTGTCCGGTGGGTGCCTAGATATTTCGAACCAAAGCCAGGACCTTACGACCTTCTCGAAAAGGCCGTCGTGGCAGCTGTGTTGCTGATTTGGGTAGCATTTCCACTTTATTGGTTGTATTTGGATCGAGGCTTGCTCGCCATCTATATTGTTTCCTTGATCGTTTTGATTGCTACCATAAGGCGGTATGAATGCGGTCGATGCATTCACTTTCATTGTCCGACAAACACTGTACCGGAAGACGTAAGGAAGCGGTTCTTGGAAGTCTATCCCCACCAAACAAACGGTTTGAGCTGACAGCCCCCTTCTCCTTCTGCATTCGGTGATTAGATCTGCGGTAGAATCGCCTTTCAGAGCGAGAAAAAGTGTCTTTTTCCCAACTCCCAAATGGAGTTTAAATGCTTTTGGGCTTATACTGATGGGGCCATGCCCGAGATATCGTTAGTCAATGAATTCGACGCAAAGATCGAATCTGAAGTTTGGGAGCTGCTGTGTGCTTGCGACACCGAATTTGTTCCCCCTTTAAGTGCGCGAGATAGTCTACTTTCTTCCAACCTGCTTGTTGAAATACCAGGAGTCGTGCCCA
This sequence comes from Desulfobacterales bacterium, assembly GCA_020347085.1. Classification (GTDB taxonomy): domain Bacteria; phylum Desulfobacterota; class Desulfobacteria; order Desulfobacterales. The sequence goes on along the minus strand of CP070769.1, from coordinate 973,059 downwards.
CTTCGTACTTTCAAGAACTTAAAAAGCAAGAACTGCTGATTGCCACTCATGGCGGCTCAGTTGTCGGATTTCTTTCCTTTCGGGTCCGCTATTGCAATGACCTGCTTCGGGACTGGTGCCCCTCGAACCATGTCACAACGGTTTGTGTGTCGAGAGAGTTCCGTGGCCAAGGAATTGCTTTTCGTCTGTACCAGTTCCTCTCGCACAGGCTTCCCGATCAACTAAAGAAGCCCTTTATCTCCACAAGGACGTGGAGTACTAACAAGAAACATTTGAAGATTCTGAAACGCCTTGGATTTAATCTTGTAACCGTTGTGAAAGATGATCGGGGCGATGGGATTGACACATGTTATTTTGCAAAACGTCCTGATAAAAGGTAGACGTGGGTCATTGATAGACGGGCTGTTGCCCAAATAGCTGTCCAGACAACATTCAGGGAATCGCCAGGGGGACATCCTTTTTGAGGCAGGACAATTCTCATCCTGCTCGTCAGTGGCAAATGGTGTCGAACGTCACGAACCAGGCACACGCAAACGTTGCATACAAGCTGACAAGCCTATTGTAAATGCGTCAGGACCGTTTGTCTAATATGGTGCCGTTGAGGAGCCTGTCTGGTATTATCAGTAACCTGACCTCAAAAAGGATGTCCCCTGGCGGCAAGAAAACT
>CP070769.1:968043-972292 GCA_020347085.1 Desulfobacterales bacterium | reverse complement strand
GTTCCCCGGAAAGGAATGTAGGCGTCTTTGTGACGCACCTCTTGACCCCGCGCTGAAAAGACAGGCCGCGCGGGGAGCAAGCCGATCAAATAGAGAAAGAAGGGAAACATGGTTGCAAATGAAGCAAGATGTGTCTGAACGACTCTTTGCACAGGCCCAACGGGTCATCCCAGGGGGCGTAAACAGTCCTGTTCGGGCCTGCCGTTCGGTGGGGGCAAAGCCTATCTTTATCCAGCGAGGGGAGGGCTCCAGGCTGTTCGATGCGGATGGCAATGCGTACATAGACTATGTTGGCTCTTGGGGTCCTATGATCCTGGGGCATACCCATCCCGACGTGATAGAAGCCATAAGAAGTGTGCTGGGGCGAGGAACTAGCTTTGGGGCCCCCACAGATCTTGAGATAGAACTGGCCCAGTTGGTGATTGCAGCGGTTCCATCGGTGGAGATGGTCCGAATGGTCAACTCTGGCACTGAGGCCACTATGAGCGCCATTCGCCTAGCCCGAGGTGTCACGGGCAGAGATTTGCTTGTTAAGTTTGACGGTTGCTATCATGGCCACGCAGATACACTCCTGGTAGAAGCGGGCTCTGGGGTGGCGACACTGGGCATTCCCGGTAGCCCCGGGGTCCCCGAGGCGTTCGTTCGAAACACCCTTTCCCTCCCATACAACGATCTTGAGCGAGTAACCGACGTTGTTTTCAAAAAGGGCGACAATATTGCGGCCATTATCGTTGAACCTGTGGCCGGGAACATGGGGCTTGTTCCGCCCGAGCCGGGATTCCTAGAGACGTTGAGGGCGTTGACCCAGGACAATGGGATCATCCTTATATTTGATGAGGTCATGACAGGCTTCCGGGTTGCATATGGTGGCGCTCAGGCCCTGTATGATATCGTGCCAGATCTCACCTGCATGGGTAAAGTCATAGGGGGTGGGCTCCCGGTAGGGGCTTATGGCGGGAAGAAAGATATCATGAGGAAAGTCGCCCCTGAGGGCCCGGTTTACCAGGCCGGAACCCTTTCCGGGAACCCAGTGGCCATGGCAGCCGGAATCGCAACGTTGAAGCGTTTGCAGCAGTCTGGGTTCTATCAAACCCTGGAAGCCAGCTCAGCCGTACTGCAGGCAGGCCTCAGACAGGGTGTTGCAAAGGCTGGGCTCCCTGCAGTAACCAACCGGGTTGGATCTATGATGGGGCTCTTTTTCACTGAAGAGCGCGTTTCAGACTTTCCCGGCGCTCAAAAAAGCGATCTGGCGATGTTTGCAAAATATTTTAGAGGTATGCTGGAACGGGGTATCTACATAGCCCCGTCTCAATATGAGGCCCTATTCGTCTCAAGTGCCCACAACGAGGGGGACATCCAGGCAACGATCTTGGCAGCACAAGAGGTTTTTGGCACTTTACAAATTTAGAGATTGACTTGCAGGCGATGATATGATAGGTGGCGCTTTATTCCTCAGAGGTCGGCTTGTTTGACGTAAGCGGTACTCTGGGTCAGCGCTCTTTGTCATGAAAGACGACACCAAGAAACTGTTCAGGGAGCTGTGGTATTACAGCAGCCTGAGTTTTTCCATTGCCCTCGCTATGCTGATCGGTTTGGGCATTGGGTACTGGCTCGACACACGGGTATTTAATACCTCCCCATGGTTCACCCTCATCTTTCTTGGCCTTGGTGTGATTGCCGGATTTCGAAATATATATCTGGCTATGAAAAGGAGCCGGAAGCTGTAAGAGGAAGGCTTCAGATTGTGCTAATAGAAAAGAGACTGCTTAGATTTATCACACTGACGAACTGGATCATTTTTTGTATAGTTACAACATCCGGCTTTATTCTGGCGCCAGGGCCGTTTGCGTGGGGAATCCTGGCCGGCGGTCTTATTGTGACCATTAATTTTCAGCTGATGTATCGATCCCTCAAGTCGGCCCTTACGCCACCACATCTTGCCGATACAAGGGTGGTTTTAGGTAAATACTATCTTCGTTTCTTGATCAGTGTCGTCATTATATATGTGCTTATAGCAGACCATTATGTAAATCCCTTGGGCCTCATTATCGGCCTATCGGTGGTGGTCACAAGCATTTTCATAGCAACGTTTAATGAAATAAGGAAAATCATCTTTAAGGAGGCGGCGTGATATGGAACATCCCATCCTCTTTCTGGTGAAACTGTTTGAGATTATAGGGTTGGGCGATTTTGCTCACCACTATCCACACGTAATCTACTCGTGGTTTGTCATGCTCATCCTGATTGTTTTTGGACTTCTTGCCACCAGAGGAATCAGCATGATACCGGCCAAGTGGCAAAGCGTTTTCGAGGTTGTCATCAGTACGATGGAAGACTTCACTGTGGACATTACCGGTGAGGAAGGCCGCCCCTACTTTCCAATCCTTGCCACCGTGTTCCTCTATATCTTTGTGTGCAATCTTATAGGCCTGATGCCAGGCTTACTGCCGCCAACTGCTAACCTTAATACAACCCTGTCTTGTGCCATCCCTGTGTTTATTATGACCCATATAATTGGCTTCAGGACTCACGGGTTTGCTTACATCAAGCAGTTTACAGGACCCATATGGTGGTTGGCACCTCTTATGTTAGTACTTGAATCCATAGGCCACCTAGCCCGAGTGATGTCGCTCTCAATCCGACTTTTTGGAAACATGATGGGCAAGGAATTGGTTTTGGGGATTCTGTTCATGCTGGCCGGTCTCTATTTAGCCCCGCTCCCCATGCTGGTCCTGGGCCTTCTTGTGTGCTTTATTCAGGCCTTTGTGTTTTACTTGCTTTCTACCATGTACTTTACGCTTGCACTGGAAGAAGCCCATTAATAAAACTTCAGAGTAAAGGAGGGAAGAGTCTATGTTCAAGAAGCTGTCATTTTCCACGTTGGGGTCTGCATTTTGGCTGTTTGCCTTTTCTACAGTGGCCTATGCTGCAGGTGACGAGATAGGCATTAGCGCCTTGAAGTACTTCACGGTATCCGTATTTGCTGCCGGCTTTGCTATTGCCATCGCAGCCTTTGGATGCGGTATCGGTATGGGCACTGCAGTCAAGAGTGCGGTCGAAGGTATTGCCAGGAACCCAGAGTCTTCAGGTAAGGTAACCGTAACCATGTTGATTGGTTTGGCCTTGATCGAGGCCCTGTGTATTTATACCCTGGTTATCGCCTTAATTCTGATTTACGCGCATCCGTACTCTGACCCGATCTCGAAACTATTTGCGGTCCATTAATTACAGGGAATAAAGAGGGCAGGGTTGCAGCTGCCAGTTTATGGTGGTGTGCAACCCTGTTTTTCTTTCTTACTCTGTTTTGACCCGTTTCTTTCAAAGATTACCCCGCAAGACGGAAGATGCCCCGCGGAAAGCCCTGTTGAATTTCGCGTCGCGGACCTCCCGAAGGAGAGTTCAAGAGGGCAAGCTACAGAGAACGTTCGACCGTAAGGAACTCTGCCATTTTTATATTGTTTCCATCCCCTTGCTCCGCAAGGGCGTACAAACTTAAACAATACCACTTCGTGCTTCTTTGTTTTTCGGCTTGCAGCCTCTCACAAAGCCACCTGCTAGGCATATGGTTATTTAGGCGCTCGCTAACCCCGTAGCAGGACTTCGGCAAGCTCTGTCTAGTCGCTGCAGGGGATGGGCTCGCTTTTGTGGTTCAAGCAGTTTTGATACGTACCCGTTGAAGAATTATACTCGTGAAACCTGTAAAGATTCCCTCCGTTGCAATCGCTCGCCTTTCCGTTTACACAAGGAGTCTTGAGCGCTTGAACCAAAAGGGCGTAGAGGTTGTCTCGTCGGTTCGCCTGGCTGACGCGTGTGGTATCAATCCGGCGCAGATCCGGAAAGATCTTGCCTACTTTGGTCAGTTCGGGGTTAGGGGCGTAGGCTATTATGTCAAAGAACTCTTGTTGGAGATAAGAAAGATCCTTGGCCTGAATAAGCAATGGCGTTTGGGCCTCGTGGGGGCAGGAAATTTAGGCTCGGCCCTCCTGAGGCATGCCCAGTTCGTCGGTGGGAGCTACACCTTTGTAGCCGCATTCGACAGAAAGCCGAAGAGAATAGGCGTCAGAATTGGAGACGTAGAGGTCTCACCCATAGAAGCCATGAATCGTCTGGTCAAGACAATGGGTGTTGAAATCGGCGTGATTGCCGTAAAGCCGGAATGGGCTCAGAAGGTTGCTGACATGCTGGTCAGAGCTGGCGTTCGCGGCATTCTCAATTTTGCACCCATCCAGCTTCATTGCCCGGCCCACGT
>CP070769.1:964109-967943 GCA_020347085.1 Desulfobacterales bacterium | reverse complement strand
GTTATCCTCAGTAGAAATGGCTGGATGCCTATGTTCAGCGATATTCCCTGCCCCGTATGATGAACTAGAGTCATTGTCAAAAATCCCAAAATTGGACAGCCAGAAGCGAGCCAAATAGTATTTTCAATCGTCATGCTGTTATCGGAATGTTATTCTGACAACTGCTATATTATAGGGAGGTTAGATCATGAAAGAATCTTTAGGTGGCACCGGCTTGGTACTCAATGATCCGCTGCTCTGGGAAAAAGGCAGAAAGGGACGATGCGGGTTTTCCCTCCCCAGGCGCGACGTGGAATCCGCGCCTCTCAGCCCAGAGCTTACAGGCGAAGGCCCGGATTTTCCGGATTTGAGCGAGGTTGACGTGGTCCGCCATTATACTAGGCTCTCGCAATGGAATTTCGGAGTAGATACGGGCATGTACCCGTTGGGTTCATGCACGATGAAGTACAATCCGAAAGCCAACGAGAAATATGCAAGCCTTCCTGGTTTTACTGGTGCCCATCCCTTGATGCCAGATATTCTGTCCCAGGGGGCGCTCAGGATAATGTTTGAACTTAAGCAATATCTCACTGAAATCACCGGTATGGACGCGACCACCCTCCAGCCGGCGGCTGGCGCCCATGGAGAGCTCACCGGAATGCTTCTTATCCATGCCTATCACAAAAAGAAGGGCGCGCCCCGGTCAAAGATCATCGTGCCGGACACGGCCCACGGCACAAACCCTGCCAGTGCCGCTCTGTGCGGTTACCGTCCGGTGCCTGTCAGCTCCAATGAACAGGGGATCCTTTCTGCGCGGGCCGTGGCCAAGGTTATGGACGAAGACACAGCCGGCATCATGATAACCAACCCCAACACGCTCGGCCTGTTTGAAGAAAACAGCCGAGAAATCGCTGAAATAATCCATGCCAAAGGCGGGCTGGTTTACTGTGATGGTGCAAACATGAATGCCGTCATGGGTGTGGTGAATATGGGGAACATGGGAGTAGACGTGATGCAGCTTAACCTTCATAAGACCTTTTCAACGCCGCACGGGGGAGGGGGGCCTGGTTCGGGTCCGGTCTGTGTCAAAAAGCATCTTGAACCATTTTTGCCTGTTCCCCGGGTGGTTGAGGAAAACGGTACGTATGGCCTTGCCGAGGATTATCCTGAATCGATTGGCAAAATCCAGGCCTTTCATGGGGCTTTCGGTGTCATGATCAAGGCGTATAGTTATATTCGAATCATGGGACCGAAGAACCTTAAAAAGGCCAGCCAGCTTGCTGTTTTGAATGCCAATTATATTAAGGAAAGGCTGAAGGGGACATTGCATCTTCCGTACGATAGGCCGTGTATGCATGAGTGCGTATTTTCCGATAAACATCAAACCGCTCAGAAGATTACCACGATGGATATGGCCAAGCGACTCATGGATTACGGATTTCATCCGCCCACGGTTTACTTTCCCCTGGTCGTGCGTGGTGCAATCATGGTTGAGCCCACTGAGACAGAGTCGAAAGAGGATCTTGATCAGTTCATTGATGCATTCAAAGCCATCGTGAACGAGGCAAGGGAAGATCCTGACCTCCTGCACGACGCACCAAGGAACTGCAAGGTGAAAAGGCTGGATGAGACAACAGCCGCCCGGAAGCCGTGCCTTGCGGGATAACTGGATGCTGGATGGAAACCTGCAGAATATTTTTTAGCCACAGACTCACACGGACATACACAGATTCTGCCCCTGCGGACCTCGCAGGGGCAAAACAGTCATCGCTCACGCGATATGGAGTTCCACTCAGCACACCTGTCTGAGGGCTCAGTCTGTGCGTGGCCACAGAAAAGTGTCTGTGTCTGTCTGTGTGTGTTTGTGGCAAATAGATGTGTGACTCATAGAAGAATGGATATCAACGAGCTGACTTATCAAATCAACGGTGCGATTTTTGAGGTGAATCGTGAACTCGGGGTGGGATTTCTGGAAAAGGTTTATGAGAATGCGCTGTTGGTGGAGTTAGCGGACAGGGGATTCAAGGCGGAAAGTCAAGTTCCCATTGAGGTTATGTACAAGAAGAAGGAAGTTGGGGAGTATTACGCAGACATCGTCGTGGAAGACCAAGTCATTCTGGAAATTAAGGCGGTTGATTCGCTGCAAAAAATCCACGAAGCCCAGTTGCTGAACTACCTTAAGGCCACAGGATACAAGGTAGGCCTTTTAGTGAACTTCACCCACCCCAAAGCAGAAATAAGGAGGTTTGTTCTGTAACCGACCAGAGAATAGACCTTTTTCTGTGCCGGCGGCGGCACAGAAAAGTGTCTGTGTCTGTCTGTGTGTGTCTGTGGCTAACAGAAGAGGGTCCGTGGCTAATCTGCTATGCCTTATTTTAGGACACAAGATGATTGCTCTCTGTACTACGAGACATACGGGTTTGATTCATCCGGACCAGTGGTTGTTTTTCTAAACGGCACCATGTTGACGACGGTATACTGGAAACCGCACGCCAACGCCCTTGAAGACCGGTTTCGGGTCCTTTTGTACGATGCCAGGGCTCAAGGCAAAAGCGATTTAGGGGAACGCGGACTGTCGCTGGAAGGGCACGTTGAGGATTTTGGCAGATTACTAGACCATGTCGGGGTAGAAAAAGCCCATCTTGTGGGGCTAAGCCACGGGGCGCAGGTTGCACTTGCCTATGCTGCTCATTCACCTGGACGTGTCGATCGACTGGTGTTGTGCAGTATTAGCGCAGCACCCAGCTCTCGTGCTAAACTCATTGTGAGATCATGGCTGGAAATACTGGAGAGTTCTGGCCTTGAGGCGATGGTATGGGTTGCACTTCCGATCGCCTTTGGCGAGAGTTTTCTGCAGCAGAAAGAGAGGGGCCTTGATGCTGTCGTGAAAGGCATCGTTACAAGAAATAGAAGAGAAGCGCTTGCTACGCAACTTGAAGCGATGATGGCGTATCCCCCAGTCTCTCAGATCGCTCGAGATATTCGTGCCCCTTGCCTTGTAATTTCAGGCTCTGACGACCCAATCGTGACAGAAGAGGGGGCACGGAAGCTAGCGGAGCTTTGCAACGGAAGCCATGAACATATTGCTGGGGTTGGCCATTCCATTCCAGCAGAAACGCCGGAGCTGTTCAGCAAAACGGTCATGCGGTTTCTGAACACAACATAAACATTGACCAAAAAACGCTGATGTATGGGAAAACAGATAAGACTTGGCTCTGCTCAGAGCTTCCCACCATGGATTACAGGGAGGCATGGGACCTGCAGACTGATCTTGTGGCTGCCGTAAAAGACAGAATGATTGCCACGGATGTGGTCTTGTTGTTGGAACATCCCCCTGTTTTTACCTTGGGTCGAAGAGGCGGACTGGATGACTTGACGGTTCCCTTGGATTTCTTGGAAAAAGCAGGCATTTCGGTCATTCAGGTGGAGCGGGGCGGCAATATTACTTTTCACGGTCCTGGCCAGCTTGTTATATATCCTATTATTGATCTGCATCGTGCCAGGATGAAAGTGGCTGATTATGTAAAACAGCTCGAAGAGGTCATGATTCGGACCGTTGCAGACTGGGGAATTAGGGCAGAAAGAAACCCCATGAACAGAGGCGCATGGGTTGGCAACAAGAAACTGGGCAGCGTCGGGATAGCTATTCGCCGGGGGATTTGCTTCCACGGGGCGGCATTCAATGTCAATCTCTGGCTGAAGCCTTTTAGTTGGATAAATCCGTGTGGTCTTCAGGATATAGGGATGACATCTATGGAGCACGAGCTCTCTCATGAGGTAACCGTAAGTCAAGTGCGCAAAACCGTGAAACAGCACCTCGGGGTGGTCTTCGCACTCAAGCTTGTTGCGACAAGT
>CP070769.1:958493-964009 GCA_020347085.1 Desulfobacterales bacterium | reverse complement strand
TGAGGGCGCCCTCTCTTTTCGATTCAGATGGGCGCCGAAACTGAACAAAAGACCGGACATGGGCCGGCGGGCCGTGCTCGGGGGGTTGGTGGCAGGCCTTTCCCTGCCCTTTCTGGCAAAGCTCGATGGCACGGAGCACCATGTTTCAGATCCCCGCTTGATCAGGCCGCCGGGTGCCCTGCCCGAGGAAGATTTTCTAAAGCACTGTCAGCGGTGTGGCCTTTGCATGAAGGCTTGTCCGACAAATGTTATCAACCCGGCCCTCGGAGAGGCGGGACTGGCAGGCTTCTGGACGCCCCATCTCATCATGACCCAGGGCTACTGCGAATATACCTGTACCCTGTGTGGGAGTGTTTGCCCAACAGGGGCCATCAGCGAGATATCATCCAGAGAAAAGATTGAGCGTCCTATTAGAATCGGGGCTGCCTATATCAACAGGGGACGATGTCTTCCGTGGTCCGGCAACGGGCCGTGCATTGTGTGTCAGGAAGTTTGTCCCACTTCGCCAAAGGCCGTTTATCTGAGAAAACAAGTGATCCGCAGTCCCGATCTCAGCCAGGCCCCGGTGGAAGTGAATGCGCCCTATTTAGACCTCAAGAAATGTGTCGGGTGTGGTATCTGCGAAACCAAATGCCCGGTCAAAGGCCAGCCGGCCATAAGGGTCATTGCAGCAGGAGAATCCCGATCGATTCAAAACCAGATTTTGCTCACCAACACGCCATCATAATTTCACTACATTCTTACCGGGTCCCCCTTCCTGCATCTCCGTGCCACAGCCTTCCAAGTGAGTTGCCTCAAAATACACGGTTTACCTGTTTAAAATACAGTATTCACCCTATATACATTTGCGGTGGTTTTGATAGAAGAGAGCAGTGTAAACAGTTTCGGAGTCTCAAAAGAAAGGAGGAATTCAGAATGGAGACTTTAGATCCGTCCGCCCTGGGAATAGAAATGCCTCATCCAGACCATGAACAACATCTGTGTTTCTTGCGAAATGTCGGACAACTGACAAAGAACCTTGAAGGATACAAAAAGCTCGTAAAGGATCCAAAATTCGTTTGCACGATGTGCGGCCGAGCTGCAGCTAGTGAGAAAAATGTGTGTGTAGGCGAGGCATTGTAGGGAGCTCTCGGGAAGGTCCCTTTGGAAAGGGTGTCCATGATTTCGGAGGGACCCCCTTCCCTTTGCAGGCGTTGTGAAATCAAAAACCAAACACTAGACAAGCGCGAAAGGACGCCTTTTTTAAGGCAAACACCGCATACCACACAGGGCATAAGCTCAGTAGATACTTATTTTTCCTCTTTTTCTTTCCCAAATGTCCTGGCCCGTTCAGCCAGCTCTTTTAGGCGCTCATCCACCAACCTAAAGAGCGTCCCCTTGGCGTAGGTTCGGTCTTTGCGCTTTTTCCCCGCCTTCATGCCCGTGAGTATTTCAACCCCCTGCTCTATGGTCTTTATTGGGTAGATGTGAAACTTGCCATCTTTGACCGCTTGGACCACGTCTTTTCGCAGCATGAGCTCCTTCACATTCTTGGCGGGAATAATCACACCCTGTTTGCCCGTGAGCCTCTTGTGATTACAAATGTCAAAGAACGCCTCGATCTTGCGCGTCACCCCACCAATAGGTTGAATTTCCCCCTTCTGGCTGACTGAGCCGGTTACGGCAATCCCTTGAAAGATCGGCACACCGGCAATCGCAGAAAGGAGAGCAAAAAGCTCTGTGCTGGATGCGCTGTCCCCATCAACCATGCCGTAGGTCTGCTCAAAGCACAGGCTGGCAGTGAGTGCCAGAGGTTTGTTGTGCGCAAAGTGCTCTCGGATATAACTGCTTAGGATCATTACACCTTTCGTGTAGATATTTCCACTTAAGCGGGATTCTCGCTCGATAGTGACGACGCCATCTTTCCCCATGGAGACATTGGCTGTAATCCGTCCCGGCTTGCCGAACATATGGTCACCCGTTTGCAGAATGGCTAATCCGTTAATCTGGCCGACCTTGTGACCATCGGTCTCGACCCAAAAGATGTCTTTTTTGATCATTTCCTGGACACGTTCTTCAATCAGGTTGGAACGATAGATCTTTTTCTCTATGGCCTTTTCTACATCGGATGCAACGATATATCTTCTCCTTTTCTGCGCGGCCCAGTAATTAGCTTCCCTGATGATATCAGCAATGGCTCCCAACCTGAGCGTCATCTTGTCTCTGCTACCGGCAACCTCCATACTGTATTCCAGGATTCTGGCGATCCCCGTGCGGTCAATGTGTTTAAGGCCTTCCTCCTCGCAGAATCTGGCCATGCAGCATAGGCACTCCCGGATCCGCTTCTTGGTCCGATCGGTCCTGTCATCCAGATGCGCCTTGATCTTGAACATCTGCTTAAAACGATCATCATAGACATAGAGAAGTTCATAAAGATACGGATCACCTGTTATCACGAGTTTAAGGTTCAGAGGAATGGGTTGGGGCTTCAGGGTCCTGGTCGTTATGAAGCCGTACATCTCGCTCAAGTCTTCTATCTTTACCTCTTTGTGCCTAACCGTCCGTTTAAGGGCCTCCCAGGAGAAATACCACTTGAGGATATCGGCTGCTTTCAAGACCAGGTATCCCCCATTGGCCTCGTGCAGGGCACCCGGTTTGATCATGGTAAAGTCTGTGATCAGGGCACCAAAGACTGCTTCCCGTTCAATCCTGCCAAAAAGGGCGGGGTAAGTCGGACTTGAGGTATAGACGACAGGCGCTCCCTTGGTTTCAGAATTGTCAATGAGTACGTTAACTCTATATTTGTTCATAGCCGTGGCCGTGGCTGCCGCTGCTGGAAAAGGCCCTTTGGGAGTCTCTGCCTCAGGCTTTCTCCGAAAATCGGCGATGTTCTCCAAGATGTCCCTTCTCGCAGCTTCAAGATATTCGAACACCTGGCGTTCGTCCTTGAATTTGGCCTGGAGTGTCTGCATCCTTTTCTTTACCACGGCAAGGGCAACCCCATGGTGCAGGCCTTTGCGCCGCTCCATGTACTCGGACTCGAGCCCCCCTATCTCATTCATAGCCTGATTCATCTCTACCGACAACTTGTCACCCCGGTCCCGCAGGGCGCTCTTTTCCTCAGGGGTATACTTGGCAAGCTCTTCGGGAGGAATGATCTTGCCATCCCTGCCGGGTATGATCGACACACCCTGAGGATCAACCTGCAATAGGAAACCCTCTGCCTCCACCTTCTCCCTCAGAGCATCGATGATTTTGCGGCGCTTATTTTCAAATTCCTGACGGAGAACCTGCTCCTTGTACCGATAATCGTCTGAGCTAAACGCAGTAGGAATATCGACCATGAGGGCTTCAACCAGCCCATCCATTCCTGCTTTCAGCTCATTTGCTCGGCCAGCGGGCAGTTTCATGGCCGTTGGCTTGTCAGATTCTTTGAAGTTGTATACATAGCACCAATCGGGAGGCGGCGGCTGTTTTCTTGCCTCTTCTTCCAAAAACGCCCGAGCCATGTATGTGGCTCCCGTGTCCGTGGCACCTGCCACGTAGATATTGTATTCAGGATCGGTCATCCCAACGCCAAACTTTATGGCTTCGATGGCCCTTTCCTGGCCGACTACGCCATGTACGACAGGACAAAGTTCTCTGGTGAAAGCAACCTGCACACTCTTTGGATCAATGTGCAACCGCAGGTCCTTTGCAGCAAGCTCCTTCACTTTTCTAGCCATTGCTCCCTCCTTTAGGAATATGGGCAACCTCTTCTTTACGGCTCCAATTCACAAAAACTGCTAACCATGGATAGTGCCCAAACGTTTCTTAGCTCCTCTCACGTTCTCGTATTCTCGTACAACAGAAAATATTTTTGGGGCCGATCTCTCCCCCGAAAAGTTGGGCTCATGCTGTTTTTTTACTGGTTTCGTCCAGTCAACCGTATCTTCAAAAAGATTCTCATCGCCATTTTACTTCTCAGAATAGGGCCTCATTCCACGTGTTCGTTTGCGGTTAACAAAAAATGAGCGTAAGGTGAACTAAAATAACAAACGCACCCCCCCGATAAACCGATAAATCGGGATTTGTCCCGGCTGCGGGGGGCTTTAACCCCGGCTGTTTGCGCAGAGGGTTCCTATTCATTGTCTCTTTCCACAGCCTTAAGCAAATCATCATAGATGTCAGGCGCAGAATAGATTACACGGTTCCATGACGTAATCTGCGTACCCTCTTTCTCTTTCCTTGCCTGTTTCCAAGCCGTGGCGATGAAGTCTCTGAAGTACCGGACGGTCAACTCCTCCTGGTGCCGGTCGTAAGCCAGGTCATTCGACTCAGCGTCGTCGCTGTAGCTCTTCACAAAACTTATGGCCGTGCTGTAATAAGTCTGCTGCAGCATATCGATAAAGGCATCATCAACGGGCATGCCGTGTGAACGAATGTAGTTCAGATAGAACTTGGCAATGTCCACCACCATCCTGTGAAGGCCCCTGTTGGCATCTTTTTCAGAAAGCTCTTGATGTTTATGGTCATAGTTCTTGCAGAGATCGATTTGGGCGATCTTTTTGGGCGTAAGACGAGTATAGACCTCAGACAGGGTACTTACCTCAAGACCCCAGTCATAAGCTATATTTATGGCCCGTGCAAGACGGGTTAAAAAGCTAAACTCACCAGCCAGAGGATAACGAAAGGTGCGATGATATCGAAAAAACTGTTCCAACACGTGGTGGTGGCGTTCATGCATGATTATAGCCAAACTCTCTGCAAAGGGGGCCACGAAAAGTCGCGTGGTTCTTCCCTTCATCTCCATGTCTGTGGGTGAAATCCGGGCATAATAGCCCTTGCAGAACTCAAAATCGTTATTCGGATTTGCGGTAGGCTCAATCAGGCGACCGAGGAGCAACCGGTCATAGGTGACGATGTCGCAGTCGTGCAGGGCGATGACATCAGAGACTTCGGCGGCAAAGAGATATCCCAGGGTAATCCATACGGACTGGCCCTTGCCCGGCACACCAGTCGGAATCTTTTGTTCTTGAAGCTTTTCGAAGACCTGGCGAACTCTGGGCCCTTCCACCCAAACAACTTTCACATCCCGATTCTCTTTTTTTAGCCTGCCAAAATATGCCTTGGCTTCCCTGAACTCTTTTTCTTCCTTGGCACCTCCCAGCGCCACGACCACAGAACATAGATAATTTACCCTGTTAATCTGATCGATGATATTTTCCAAGACCTGTGGAGCATGAATTTCATCATAAAGGGAGGGTAGAAGAAGACTGATACACATGTGTTTCGAAAATTCCTCTAATTTCTTCTCCAGCCGAGCCAGGTGTTCCTCGGGGTCAAAAAGATCGTAAAAACCGTGGATGGTCGTAATGTAGCCTTCTTGATGAAATTCACTCACGAGACCCCCTCCTTCACTGCTCTAATCAACCATCAAGATCCGCAAATCCACAACATGCATGTAGGTCGGTCGAGTCTTAACGAGATCTCCAAGCTTTACAAAAAAAGTGATAAACGTTATTGTTCAACGGGCTGTTGCCCAAATAGCTGTCCAG
>CP070769.1:955271-958393 GCA_020347085.1 Desulfobacterales bacterium | reverse complement strand
TCGCATGTCAAAGAAAGACTGACGACTTCGCAAAAAGTCCATCTGTCCCGACTTGTTGGGATCACTGTGCCTTCTGTTTCCTAACTTTTTTCGAGTTCATCACATACTAACAATACACATTATTTTATGTTCTGTATAAAATATTGTCAAGGCGCTCATCTGTGATCAGCAGGTGGTCACCCTCAATTGTCTGTCAATGAGGTTCAAGGTGTCACTCACAAGCGTGGCGAACCAACGAAGAATCGGTTTTACAGCTCAAGGGGGGTTACTGACTTCACCAAAGGCAGGGCTCGAAGCTCGTCGAGAGTCTCCGGGGGTGTGGGTGTATCCGTATCCAGAAAAATCACATTTCGCTCACCCTCCTCTTCTCGACCTACATGCATACGAGCAATGTTAATGTTGTGTTGCCCCAGCACGGTCCCAATGCTGCCTATCGCACCCGGTTTGTCTTCGTTATGAATAAGGAGAAGGTGACCCTCAGGAATGGCTTCCAGTCTAAACGTGTTGATCCTGACAATCCTCGGCTCTTGTTTGCCAAATATGGTCCCCGAAACCGTGTTGGAGCCCCGAGAAGCCTGCACATGAATCGTAATGAGGTTGGTAAAATCTTCGGCCTCTATACTGCGCGACTCGGTGACCCTGATCCCCCGCTCCTTGGCAATCACAGGGGCATTGACGAAATTGACATCATCTTTGAGGAAAGGCGTAAGGACGCCCTTTAAGGCAGCTGTGGTAACAGGCATCATATCAAGGTCTTCAAAATCTCCCAGGTATTTCATGGTAACTGCCTTAATCGGCCCTCTTGCCAGCTGGGCTTGAAGACAACCCATGCGTTCACTCATGGTCAAATAGGGCTTGAGCCTAGCCAACAGCTCTCCGCTTACTGATGGAACATTGACTGCATTAACGATCGTGCCACTGCGGAGGTATTTGATGATCTGTTCCGCTACGGCCACAGCCACATTCGTCTGGGCTTCGACCGTAGACGCTCCTAAGTGGGGGCTGCAAATGACATTATCGAATCCAAACAGGGGGGAGTCAGCCGGAGGCTCAGTCTCAAAGACATCCAGGGCGGCACCCCCCACCTTTCCGGACTTAAGGGCATCGGCCAAGTCCTTTTCATTCACAATACCGCCCCGCGTGCAGTTGATGATCATGACGCCGGGCTTCATCTGGTCAAAGGCTTCTTGGTTAATGAAGTTGATGGTTTCTTCTGACTTGGGCAAATGAATGGTGACGTAGTCAGAACGCCAATATAGTTCCTCCAAAGAAACCAGCTCAAAACCCGCCTGCTCCACCAGTTCCTTACTCACATAGGGATCGTATACAATGACCTGCATCTTGAGCCCCCTGGCCCGGCTGGCCACAATACTGCCGATCCGGCCATAACCGAGGACCCCCAGGGTTTTGTTAAAGATCTCTCTGCCCTGCAGCTTTCTCTTTTCCCAACGACCAGCTTTCAATGATGCAGTGGCTTGCGGGATATTCCGCGAAAGGGCGAGCATCATGGCAATGGTGTGCTCTGCCGTGGTTACCACATTTCCCCCCGGTGTGTTCATCACCACGATGCCGCGTTTGGTGGCCGCCGGGATATCCACATTATCAAGCCCAATACCCGCCCGCCCTATTATTTTTAGCCGAGAAGCCGCCTTGAGGAGGTCCTTGGTCACCTTCGTGACGCTCCTTATGACTAGGGCATCGTAGTCTTTTATGATCGATTTTAGCTCTTCGGATGGGAGGCCGAGCTTTACGTCAACATGAATATCAGGGGTTTCTTCGAACATTTTAATGCCGACCCCTGCCAGCTTGTCACTCACCAGAACTCTCAAATTACCTTCTCCTTAGAGCCTGTTTTGCTATTTTAAGCTGTAAACTTACTTTCAAAACATTTGGCTTGTCAAGTGGTTGGTTGCCAAAGAGACCGGTTTTCCCCTTGACACGCGATGCCTCTCCTTATAGCTTCGCCGCTAAATGCAGGAGGCTGAAATGAAAGGAAGAATCCATAACTTCAATGCAGGACCAGCAGCTCATCCCTTGCCAGTTTTGGAGAAGATTCAAGCGGAGTTTCTAAACTTCAAAGGCTCAGGCATGTCCGTTATAGAGGTGAGCCATCGATCAAAACGGTTCGATGAGGTCATTCAAGACGCCACAGCGCGTGTCAGACGCCTGCTTAAGCTCGATGAGAACTTCCATGTACTGTTTCTTCAAGGTGGAGCGAGTTTGCAGTTTTCTATGATTCCCATGAACCTGCTCCCTGCGGGCCAGTCGGCCGATTACGTGAACACCGGCACCTGGGCAACCAAGGCGATTAAAGAATGCATGATTCAAAGAAAGCCAGTTAAGGTGGTTGCCTCTTCTGAAGACAAGGGTTTTTCCTATATTCCCAAGGAGATTTCTTTTAGCCCTGATGCCGCGTATGCCCACATCACTTCCAACAATACGATCAAGGGCACCCAGTGGGCATCATTTCCTGACACGGGTGGCATTCCCCTCGTCTGTGATATGTCTTCGGATATCATGAGCCGGCCTTTTGACGTCGCTCCTTTTGGCCTGATCTATGCCGGAGCTCAAAAGAACCTAGGTCCTGCCGGAGCCACCTTGGTGGTTATTCGTGACGACATGTTGGAGCGTGTGCCCCAGAACCTTCCCACAATGCTCAAGTACCCGACCTACGTGGAGTACAACTCTATGTTCAATACGCCCCCTTGTTTTGCAGTTTACGCCATTCAGCTGGTGCTAAGATGGCTGGAGGAGACGGTCGGCGGGCTTGACAGAATGGAACAGATCAACCGTGAAAAGGCCAATCTCCTTTACCGCACGATTGATAGGTCCGAGTTTTACAGAGGAACCGCGGAAAAGGAGAGCCGGTCCATGATGAATGTGACCTTCCGGCTTCCCACAGATGAGCTGGAAAGACAATTCGTGCAGGAGGCCTTTGAGCATAGCCTGAGCGGACTCAAGGGGCACCGTTCGGTCGGTGGATGCCGTGCCTCCATCTATAATGCCACAAGCCTGGAGGCAGTACAGGCGTTGACCGACTTTATGAAGGAATTTGCCGGAAAAAACGGATAGGAACGCTTCTGAACGGGCTGTTGCCCAAACCACTCTCTTGAAGATGTTGC
>CP070769.1:949462-955171 GCA_020347085.1 Desulfobacterales bacterium | reverse complement strand
TTCTTTTCACTTCCGTGCAAATGTTCCACTGGCTGATAAAGACTGCTTTACGTTCATCAATCTGTACCCAATCAAAGCATGCCCCCGGCCCAATTTGCCAGCTAGTTTCCATCCATAAATGGCCCTTTTGTTGCCGAGCAACGCTTCGCGCCCGATGAGCGGCGTTCTCCGCGGGTTTGCGCCTGCGGCTTGTGAAAAGGCCGTCTGCGGAGTACCATCTGTACGCCTCAACGAAAACCCTTGTGCGGCCTTGCCCATCAGAAAAACGCCTCATTTATGAATTGGAAACTTACGCTGCGCCCACCACTTGTCACGTTATTTATGGATGGGCACTAACTAAAGTAAAAAGGAGTAGACGACTTTGGCAACTCACAAATCGGCCATTAAAAGGGCCAGGCAAAACAAGGATAGAAACGTTCGCAACAAATCTAACCGAACGCAGGTGAAAAACGTCATTAAACAGGTCAGAGCTGCTATTGATGAAATATCGCCGGAAGCGGCCAAGACCGCCCTGGCTGCAGCCATACCAGTGATCGACAAGGCGGCTCAAGAGGGCGCCATCCACCGTAACACAGCTTCCAGAAAGATTTCCCTCCTGACTAAACAGGTCAATGCCCTTAGTGCAGACTCTGCCTAAGCTTTGACGGCTTCGTAAAAAGTCCATCTGCGGCGTTGCGCTTCATCTTTCGTCATTGCGACGTACGATAATGTACGCCTCATTCCTCAAGATCTGCGCGCCTTGCATCCGGAGCTTTTTACTGTGCCGTCCATTTGATGACTTTCTGCGAAATCATCAGCTTTAGGGTAAAAAGCATTGGCTGATCGCTTTGCGTATGACGCAACATAGCTCAGAACCCCGTGAAGATTCGGTTATGGGCCTTTTCCGCCAACCGTTTGGATATGGCCTCTATGGCTTCCCTTCTGCTCCTGTCGGTGGCTAACCTGTCGTCCGGAAAGACTTTGAAGACTTCTCGGTCGGAAAGAGCGGCATCTGACCAGAGAATCCCGCCATCCTGAGACTTTAGGGCTAAGTCAAGCGTGATCACGACACGGCGTTCACCAGAGTCGTAGCTGGCGGTGTGTGATATGGTCCGTTCACCCATAGATTTTATGACACCGCTCAATATGGCATCAGCCTGATCCTTTTCCACCACACGCAGCACTTTGCTTCGGGTAAACTCAAAGACCAAATCGTTCGTAAAGACCCGCTCAATCCCTGATTCCCTCGTTCGGTTCTCTAAGACCGTTACGGCAATCGTACGCACACCCTCAGGTGCTTTCAGGCCAGCTCCTTTGAAATGATATCCACAGGCGGTAACAAGTCCGAAAAGAAATAAGGCGACCGATGCTATCCTCATGTCCCTAAGATACATGCTCTATTTCTCCAACAGAAGTTGGCTTTGCTCCCATCTACTTAATGTCCGTCCAGCAATGGTAGATTCTGTCCCGAGACCAGGCCGCACAAAGGTTTTTACCGCAGCCGTAGCAGCGCTACGTCGAGGATAGAAACCTGCGGAGAACGCCGTATCGGGGCAGAAGATGCCATTGCTACACGACAATATTCACCAGCTTGTTCTGCACCACAATCACTCTCTTTACCGGTCGCCCGGCAATGCGTGCCACGATCCTGTCATCAGCGAGTGCTGCCGCCTTTATTGCTTGTTCATCCGCGTCCACAGAGATATGAAATCGACTCCGCACTTGTCCGTTAACCTGCACAACCATCAGGATCTCATCCTCTGCAATAGCCTCCTCACGATATGTGGGCCATGCAGCTTCAAGCACGCTTCCGGAGCAGCCCATGGCCGCCCACATTTCCTCGGCCAAATGCGGTACGATGGGTGATAACAGGACAACGACTGTTTCCAGAGCTAACCTTAAGACAGAGGTACCCTCCGGCGTCGAAAGGATACGATCCCTGACAGCCTGTATCGTGTTCACAAGCTCCATAACCGCGCTGATTGCCGTATTGAAGTGAAATCTTGTCTCGATGTCATTGGTTACACGCTTGATTGTGACATGGGTCTTTCTGTAAAGGGTCCTGAGGTCACCAGTAAGGGCTCGGTCCCCGGCAAAAGGCTCGACGCCCCGGATGTCTGCCACATGATCTGCCACCAGCCGCCATACCCTCTTGAGAAAGCGATAAGCCCCTTCAACCCCCTGATCACTCCAGTCCAGGTCCCGCTCTGGTGGCGCTGCAAAGAGACAAAATAGTCTCAGGGTATCAGCCCCATATTTCTCTATGAGGATATTCGGATCGACCACGTTCCTTCTGGACTTAGACATCTTCTCGATCCGCCCAACCTCAACCGGGCTTTCGCAATGCTTGCAAGTTTGCCTTTGATTCTCCTTCACAATTTCTTCAGGATACAAGAAGCCATGGTTCGGACATTTCAGTGTTTCTTTGCAGACCATTCCCTGGGTCAGCAAACGTGTAAAAGGCTCCTTGTACGTCACCAGCCCAAACTCCCGGAGTACGCGAGTGAAATATCGCGAATAGAGGAGATGAAGAATCGCATGCTCGATACCCCCAATGTACTGGTCCACTGGCATCCAGTATCCAACGGCTCCTACGTCAAACATCCCGTCACCGTGACCAGGACTGCAATACCGTTCAAAGTACCATGAAGATTCCACAAAGGTGTCCATGGTGTCGGTTTCCCGACGGCCGTCAGGTTGGCCGCATTGCGGGCATGAAGTCTTTACAAAGCTCTCGAGTGTCGGAAGAGGCGACTTTCCCCCTTCTAGCATCTCAGCATGTTCAGGAAGTATGACCGGAAGGTCTTTTTCCGGGACCGGCACCACCCCGCATTTTTTGCAATGGACAACAGGGATGGGAGCCCCCCAGTATCTTTGACGTGAAATTCCCCAATCCCTGAGCCGGAAGTTAACGGCTCTTGCCCCCATCTTGTTCTCTTCCAAATAGTCTGCAATGGCATCAAGAGCGCGTGTATTCTCCAACCCATCAAACGGCCCGGATCGAACCAATATCCCTGCATCCACATAAGCTTCACGCATGGTTTCCGGCTCAAGGGTTTCGCCCTTGGGCTGTATGACGACAATGATCTCCAGGCCATATTTTCGGGCAAACTCAAAATCTCTCTGGTCATGGGCCGGCACTGCCATCACTGCACCGGTTCCATATTCCATGAGTGCGAAGTTGGCCGTGTAAATGGGCATCTGTCTCTTGGTAAATGGATTGATGCAATGCGCCCCGACAAAGACGCCTTCTTTTTCATAATCATCAGAAGTCCGTTTTGCTTTGTCTTGGGCCCTCATACGCTCAACAAAAACCTTCACGCTATCTTCTTGGCGGGTTCCGGTGGCAAGCTTCATGACCAAAGGGTGTTCGGGAGCCATAACCATAAAGGTGGCACCAAAGACTGTGTCCTGGCGTGTTGTAAATACCGGGATATAGCCGTCCCCGCTTTCCATGGGGAACTGGATCTCAGCCCCGATGCTTTTTCCGATCCAGTTCCTTTGCATGGTCACCACTTTTTCAGGCCAGCCCGGCAGTTGATCACAATATTCAAGAAGGTCGTCGGCATAATCAGTAATACGGAAGAACCATTGGTCTAACTCCTTCTGGACGACGACCTGGCTGCACCGCCAGCATAAACCCGCTTCCACTTGCTCATTGGCCAAGACTGTCTGGCAGTCTTCGCACCAGTTCACAGAAGCCTTTTTTCTGTAAACCATGCCCTTTTCATACATTTTGACAAAAAGCCATTGCTCCCAACGGTAGTATTCAGGCTTGCATGTAGCCAGCTCTCTGTCCCAATCATAGCTGAATCCAAGACGCTTTAACTGGGAGCGCATGGTGTCAATGTTCTGATATGTCCACTTGGCCGGATGTACGTTGTGGGCAATGGCTGCGTTTTCTGCCGGCATACCAAACGCATCCCACCCCATGGGGTGAAGGACATTGAAACCCTGCATGCGCTTGTATCGCGCCACTACATCCCCAATAGCGTAGTTGCGGACATGCCCCATGTGGATGTTACCCGATGGATACGGAAACATCTCAAGCAAATAGTACTTTTCCTTTCCCGGGTCTTCTTCCACCCGGAACAGTCGCTTTTGTTCCCAGATCTCATGCCACTTTAGTTCTACAGATTCAGGCTCATATTCCTTGTGCATGATTTCCTTCTATACCATAGTGTCCGTACCCGAACTTTATGAAGCCGAGTGCCCTGTGTCAGAAATCCTGTATCTTGGCATGGCAAGATGAAATGTTGGATGAGTACTTGGATTTACTCCACCTGTCAAGGCTGGTGATATTCGAAATTCCAATATTGAGACTCGAAACAATTTTGAATGACCAAAGGAGAACGGGCCTATCTACAAAAACGAGGTAACCTCGTGGCAACGATCTTCAACTCCTTTGCGAATGGTGTATTTTTGGGATACCGAATTATATCAAGATGGCCCGGGAATCAAAGACGGGCCCTTCAGTGCATGCATGAAGATAGCTTTCCCCTCCACCAGCCTTTTTCACAGCACACCCCAGACACACCCCAAAGCCACAGGCCATCATTGTCTCCATAGAGATCTGGCAGGGCACATTCTGGGCTGCAGCCATATCACTGAGTGTTTTAAGCATGGCGTGCGGGCCACATGCATAGATGATATCCGGCTTTCCATCACCTTCGACAGCCTTTTGAACCTGGGGTGTGATCATACCCATGTCTCCCAGGCTGCAGTCTTCTGTTGTGATGAAAACCCTGGCACCGATCGACGCGAACTCCTCCTGGCACAGGATATCCGCAGCAGAACACCCACCCAAGAAAACCGTGGCTCTGACGTCCCGATGCTCTGCAAGGTCGAGCGCAAGATAGTAAAGCGGAGCAACGCCAATACCACCAGCCACCAGAAAAGCATCACGAATGCTCTCAGGATAAAAGAACCCATTTCCGAGAGGCCCCAAAACGTCTAAAACATTTCCAGCCCTCAATTCAGACATGGCCTGGGTACCTTGCCCAACGACTTTATACAAGAGTTCAAAACCGCTGGCCTCTCCCCTTTCAACGAGGCGGTTGTGAATGGAGAAAGGTCGACGCAGGAGCGGAATGCGCTGGTCCGGGAGCTTCACCATCACGAACTGCCCGGGCCGGACGATCCGGGCCACTTCAGGAAACACCAAGCCCATTCTAAAATAGCCCGGTCCTACCTGGACATGATGGGATATCTCAACTTTTTTCTGGAACATCTCTTTCATACCGAGGAAAGTCCCCAGCCCCGGACAAAATCTCTCGCCCGCTCCTTCTCCACTCCAAGGGAAACCAGGATCTGTGTCTCTAGTGTCCTGTCCCAGCAATAAGTTCAATTAGTACTGCAGAAGCTAAAAGCCTTCTCCGAGCGACATCGAGCATTTTCGGAACTAGACGTCAGTTGAGTGCAGCGTTAAGAATCATAAACTGTTTGAGGGCCTTAGGCCCGAGTTTAGCGCAAGGCTTCACTTCGTGCTATGATCTAGCGAAACGAAACTGACGTCCCGAAAATGGTCGCGGAGCAAGGGAAATGGCTTTCAGCACACTCCTTACTTTTTGCACTAACTCATGGGACTCGACACTAGTCACGCCAAGACTCCCATTGGGGCAAAAACCATTTAGTTTCCATCCATAAATGGACCTTTTTCCGATGAGCGGCGTTCTCCACGGGTTTCCGTCTGCGGAGTACCATCTGTACGCCTCAACGAAAACCCTTGTG
>CP070769.1:943144-949362 GCA_020347085.1 Desulfobacterales bacterium | reverse complement strand
GCTCCACTCAGCTGACGTCCGGCTCAGAAAATGCTCAATGTCGCCCGGAAAAGGCTTTCGGCTCCAGTATCAGTAATTGATCTTATTCCTGGAACACGACACTAGCTGTCAGAAGAGGCTAATTCGGAGCAAGGAGAAAGGACAAAATAAAAAAGCCATAGGTCCCCTTCCTGGCTGTCTGAGAAAATGGGAATTGATGGGGGGTTAGGGGGAACCCCGGGCCTTAAATGGGCTAAGGGAAATCCAGGGTCAGGGTCGTTTTTCTCTCCTCAAATTTTTTTATGTGCAGAGAGAAAATTTTTTGCCACTGACCCCAGACTTGCCCTTCCACTCCGAAGAGCAAGCACTCTGTACCCACCTATAATGAGGTATATGGCCAGGCTTGGTTCGGAGCTTTGACAAACACGTTAGGTTACTTCTTCAAGCTCTTAGCGACATAGACACGAAGGGAACACGTACAGTAATACGAACGACCATAAGACACCGAGAATGGGCACCTGCATGAATGCTTCTCCAGACATTCAACATATGCGTGGAGTCCAACATCTTTTGCTTTACAGAGAAACCCTTTAGGCGTGTACCATTTACACTCTTCAAGCAGTTTGGGTCCGTTTATGATTTTTTCTACTTCTTGCACACGTGCTTGTTCCCGCCCTGACCCCTTTTGGCATCATTGAGATCATCTGCAACCCTTTTTGAACTGCAACAGCGAGCGCATTCCCTGTCCCGACTTGTCGGGACTGCAGGGAGCTTCAATTGCTGTATCGGACACTTCACCCGCACACTTTATACGTGGCGATACTAATGTCGTGCGGAATAAATACTAATTTTGTGAAGGAAAACCACTAAACAGGAAACCCAAAAAAGGGGGATCCATCAGATTGAAGCTCCCTGCTGCAAGCTGCAGGGAACCTTCGACTGTAAGGAAGGGTACCATTTTTAGATTCGCTCGTTAACCCTGCAGCGACTCGACTGAGCTCGTCAAAGTCAAGCTACAGGGAATACGCTCGCTGTTGCAGTTCACGCAAGGGTGACGGATAAGCCTGGAAAGGAGAAGGTGAGCGCATGGCAGGATTATTACTTCAAGATATCAAGTGAGACGGCTATCATCCGGTGGACATTGTCACCACGTTCGGAAACTTGGAAATATGTGTGGGGCAAAGCGAGACTACGTGAGTTGCTTATTCGGTTTCCTGGCGATGTAGATACGAAGGGTGCAGTCACCGCCCAATCAGTTTGCCAAAGCCGCTTACATCTTGTATTTGCCAAAATCTTCAGGCGAGAGCTTTTCCAGATACTCCTTCCATTTAAGCCCTTGTTCACTCTTGTCAAATGCCTCAGGCTCTCCATCCAGCTGCTTTGATTTCTGAAGTACCTTGTCATCAACGAATATAGGGCAACCAGCCCTAAGGGCTAATGCAATGGCATCGCTAGGACGGGCATCCATATTGTATGACTGGTTATCAAACGAGAAATAGATCCGTGCAAAGAATGTGTTATCCTTCAGATCGCACACTTCAACCTTAGAGATATTTATCTTTAACATATCGATAAAATTCTTGAACAGATCATGGGTCATGGGGCGAGCGAAGCGAACATTCTCAAGTTCTGTGGCAATGGCCGTCGCCTCAAGGATACCGATCCAAATGGGAAGTGCGTGATCCCCCTGAACAGATTTCAAGATGACTATGGGAGAGTTTGAAACCTGATCAACCGTTAAACCAGAAACCTTCATTTCATGCAGCATGCGATAATCCTCCATTTTCGCCAGCGTGTTCTCGGTGGCCCTCGCCAACAAGATGCCCAAACAAGGAATGTGAAAACGCTTTCACAATTCTTACCAACAAGATCTGCCTCACCCGCACTTGGCTGTCGCCATTATTTGCAAAGTTAACGATCCTGTTGCAAGCCGTGCGTCCTGTCAACTGATCAGGCGATCTCTTGCTAGGACCATCCACTAGGATCTCCTGAATGGTCCCCACCAAGGCCTCATTCTTTTTCAGCGTAACGCCGTTTTGAAGCTCCAACAGGGCGCTTAAGCGTTCACCGCTCACGGCGTCCGGGACCTTATCGGAAAGCTTGGCAGCTGGCACATTTGGACGATCAGAATACTTGAACATAAAGAGGCTGTCAAATCCTACCTGTTGGACAAGATCCAAGGTTGCTTCGAAATCAGTGTTTTGTTCTCCTGGAAAACCAACAATGATATCAGAGGTTATTGAAATATCAGGCTGCATATCCCGTAGTTTTTCGACTTTCTTGAAATAGAAGTCCTTTGTATACCCTCTATTCATGCGCCTTAGAATACGATCCGACCCGGACTGAACCGGAAGATGAATATGAGGGACAAGCTTGTCCAGCCTCGGAAAAGCCTCTATCAACCGATCCGACAGATCCTTGGGATGCGAAGTCGTGAAACGTATGCGGCGCAATCCCTCAATATCATTTACCTTTTCAAGGAGTGCCGGAAAATCACATCCATGGCCGTTCTTCTTGCCGTATGCATTCACATTCTGGCCTATGAGTGTTACTTCGGGGATACCATGTTCTATCAAGAGCCGTGTTTCTTCAAGTATTTCCTCGGGAGCCCGGCTAATCTCACGCCCTCTCACATACGGTACGACACAATAGGTACAGAAGTTGTCGCAACCCTGCATAATGGTCACAAAAGCTGTTGCACGCCCGGTCTTAAAGGTTGGTCCGGTAACACACAGCGGTTCCGACGCCCCTCTTGGATTTATGTCAACGACCCGTTTCTTTTGACCTTCGACCTGCTGTACAAGTGAGGCAACACGCCCACGGGCAAAGGTGCCAAATACGATATCAATGTGCGGCGCCCGTTCAACAAGACGATATCCTTCTTGTTGGGCCACACACCCACCCACACCAATGATCAGATCCGGCTTGAGACGTTTCAAACGGACAAGACGGCCCAAGAGGCTGTAAACCTTGTGCTCGGCCTTTTTACGAATCGAACACGTGTTTAACAGAATAAGATCGGCACGATCCTGCTGTGCAGTCGGCCTGTAGTTCAGCGGGGCTAGATGTCTCAGCATCTGCTCGGAATCATAAACGTTCATCTGGCAGCCCATGGTGATTATGTGGACACGTTTTTGCTTCATATTGTGATCGCTCTCTCGCCCGCCCTCTTCTCTCTGGAGACCGCAGGGGCTTCACAGAGAAGTACTGTCCGATTCTTCGGAGGAAATCTCAGCCACTCACCCTATTAAATTAAATAACTTTAAACGATGATTCGCAAGAGACACCGTGGATGTGAACTACGGTTCCTTTTCCGCGGAAACCTCCCCATGTATCGTGATCGACCTGATGTCCTCCAAGGCAATCCTAAAATCTCCGTACGTAAACTCTCCGTAGCAAACTGTGCCCTTGCGCACAACAACAGGGACCAATGCACCGTCCTTCAACCGGACCTCGGCTGTCAACGTCCCGTCTTTCATTGTGAAGCCTATCGATCCAACCTTATCAAACTTGATGGAGATATTGGCATCACCCATTTTGCCAGAAATAAACGTCTGGCCCCCGAAGCTGAACTTCTCAAGACGTGTGGCCATATCCGATTGATCCACGACGGTAGCAGCATAATTGGTTGCCGGCTCCGGTACCTCTACCGAGAGAGGGGTTCCAACGTTACCCATCCCGACAAGACATATGTACATCAACGCGGACACGCCCACAAAACCCGCCCTTCTCATACTGCCTCCTTGGGTAAAATGATCATCGTCGTGTTCATTGCGTCTGCACGGTTTGTTACCTCACCATACAGTTAGGAGCCATTTCAAAACCTCATTGTAAGCCCACTGACGTGGGCCGTTCGCTTCGCTCGGATGGGTACCCCAAAAACCTCATGAGTGGCGTTCCAAGGAGTTATGCAAAGGTCTCGTTTTTTTATAGAAATATGGAATGACAATAACTCAAAACAGAAAAACAATGAAACATTCTGACATTTTCAATCACCCATGCGCCCGCCCCCGCTGTTTTGAACATGTGCACATTTACTATTTGGATTTGTTATGGATTTTGTGCCTCGTGTTTCCGGTTTATTCCAAGACCCTATGAACCGAAATGGGATCCTCCACAGGTTCGATTCTCAACTGTCTTTGAAGATCCTGAATAAATATGTCTACCGTGCTTTGTCAGCCGGGTCCTATGTGCAGCACAACCAATCCTTCTGAGGGATCTATGGTCCTGAGTACAGCAACCCCGTCGTATCCCTCCAAAACAAACTTCAAGAAATGAATCTGCCGCCGGTCTATGCGATAATACCTTCTTACCGTGTTTCTCACCATGCGAAAGCGTTCTGTTTGTCTCATACCAAAACATGTGACAATATGTTCCGAACACAATCATCTATATCTTCTTCAACAAACTAACACCAACCCCTTCCCCTTTCAATGAAAAAAGCCCTATTGTACAAATCCCATCTTTAGGCTATACAAGGTCACCATGCAAAAGAAGTGGAATATCCTTGTAAACCCTTATTCCTAAAGGCTTTGCGCGATTTTTATACCGTTCTTATACCGTTTTGTTTTTTGAGCTTCCACTAGCCTCATGACTACTGATGGGTCCAGCTTGACATATTGCTAATATGCCTCCAGGCTCTTGTGACCTGTTGCACGCCTGACAATCTCATCCGAAAAGCCAGCTTCAACCCATTTGGAGGTTCTGGTATGCCTGAACCAATGGAACACAATCCCCACGCGTTCACCCTTCTTGTTTAACAGGTTGTCGCCGTGTTGGACCCCTGCCCCTTCGCAAAGACACTTCATCTTGTGTGAAATCCGAACATTCGTATATGCACGCTTTTCATCACTGAACACATAGTCCTCGGGATCAAGGTTGTGAAGCCTCCGTTCTAAGACACATTTAAGCCTTGCGCTCACTGGTACGGTTCGCCTTGCTCCTGTTTTGGTGTCGAATATCCCAAGGTCAACGTAGTCAACTACTCTGCCAGAAATGTGTCTCACATTCAGATGCACCTAGCCTGCTGTCAGCCTCGCAATCTCACTTGACCGCATAGCTGATTCATAGGCACATATCAGAACATCTCGGAAATCGGGATCAGCTTTGTCTACGAGCTTTTCAAATTCTTCATCTGTCACTATCCGGCGGGGATTCCTTTCTGCTTTAATGACAAACTGTCCCGGCATAGCATCAGGATTAACCTTTTTGCACTTTCTGGCTTCGTGGTACATGGCGCTTAGCACGGAAATTTCAACATCAATGGTTGCATCGGCTGCCCCGTGATCCCTACGCAATTTCCGGTAACGCTCCTGCTCGTCTGCCTCGGATGCATGAACCGGCCTTGTCCCAAAATAATCGAGTACGTTCTTGACAGCCAGAACGTTGCGGCTGTAGCTCCTTTGATCTGGTACTGTGGGCAGTGTCATATACGAGTTGGCGAGGTCCTTCACGGTCTTTAGATCAACCTTCTTGACCTTCAATCCCGCGATCATCTCGCGGTTCTCATACCGCTTTGCAATCTCTTTCGCCCTTGCAGCCTCAGCCAGCTTCAGGCCCTTGTCACCCTTGCCACAATATACACGCTGACCCCCTACCCTTGCATAATAGTAAAGGGTTCCGTTGCGTTCAATACAGGTGACTCCTTTCATCTTGGTTGCCATTCAAATCACCCCCCTAAAGTTATACTTTAATAATAATCCATATTCCCCTATTTTCGTGACCCTTTTGTCTGAGCGTTATAATGTCACCTTCCCTTTTCCCTAAAGTCTTTCCAACAAATGCCGATAACAGTAACTGCCTGGTGTCAGCAGTCAAATGGAGCCTTAATAATGTCCCTGATTGAAGAGATTTTTTCTATAATAAGGAGCCTATGCTTATTCCACTTCTTGGTCGCAGTTGCGCTCTTATTGATTCCTCTCGTATGTCTTCTTGCGCTGACCCCGCATTTCCGTTAGCTCAAATAAGGCCATAGGTTCTCCTTACATTCCCTCCTTTTTAGGGACACCCAAAAGAGAACCTTGTGGCCTTTCCTTTTTCTTGCTTCCAACACCATCGGAGAATCCCTTTCTGTGCAACAAAACGGCCTCTATGGGGCCTGTTTTCGATTAAAAGGCTTACCCCTTAAAGGTATTGAGATTTTGCGCCTCACGGCCAAAATAGAAATTCCCGTGGTGTGTCAAGGCTCCAGCATCCTACCTGAAAAAGTCAAGTCCTTTCGATGCTCATGAAATAATACT
>CP070769.1:940064-943044 GCA_020347085.1 Desulfobacterales bacterium | reverse complement strand
TGCTTTTGGCCGTTCCTGCAATGGCTGAATTCAAGCCTTATGCTTCCGTAAGGCTTCTTACGGGCTGGAGCAACTACGACCCCAATGTGGCTGGTCAGGATGACGATGAAGACCTGACGTGGGCGTTGAGTGACATTAGCCGGTTTGGAGCCAAGTTTCAAACCGGAGATCTTGGAGGCCGTGTAGAGTTCGGTATCAGGGGCGAGGGCAATGACATATCTTCTCGTCTCATCTATGGGACGTGGGATTTTGGAGGCGGAACGCTATTGGTCGGCCAAGATTGGACCCCATACACGTACTGGTCCGATCAGATTGCTCCAAGATTGGCTCCTCTTGGCCGGAATCCCTCCAATTACGAGGCCGAGAATGGCTTTGTGGGCTACGGTTGTCTTTGGGACAGTCGGCAGCCGCAACTTAAGCTAAAGCTGGCGAACGGGTTCTACGCGGCCCTGATCGAACCCTCAACCAGCCAGGGAGCCGCAGACGATCTCAGAGTTGATGACGTGGACACGACCTTGCCCAAGATCGTCCTGGGGTACGACATCAAGACCGAAAGCCTGTATTTGAACCCCGGTGTGGCCTATAACACCTATGACGTAGAGAGTACTACACCGGGAGACACATTTGATGAAAGCGTCGACTCCTGGCTCATTTACCTAAACGGTAAAATAGCCCTGGGCATGGCCGATCTTCAGGGAAGCATCCATTATGGGCAGAACCTGGATGATTTTGGGCTTTACAACCGAGAGAATGCAGCCACCGCACAAATTCAGGCTGACGGGGACGTAGAAGACAGCGATTGCTGGGGCGGCTACCTGCAGGTGGCTTTCAAGGTCGATCCGGCAACGATCACCCTGGGGTATGGGTACGTCCAGTCCGAAAACGACGCAGCAGGCAGAGAGGATGATGAGCAACAGTCCTATTTTGCCAATGCCAAGATCCCTATTGCGGAGACGTTTTTTGTGGTACCCGAGATCTCCTTTTACGACCACATGGAGGATGCCAACGAGAACGACGAAGCTGAGGCCTGGTGGGTAGGGCTTCTGTGGCGGATGGACTTCTAATCTGTTAACCTTAAGCTGTAAGGCCCCGGGAAAAATTCTCGGGGTCTTTTTTTGTGCTTATCACGCTCTCACGACAGGTTCTGGATCAAGGCTGGTTCTGCAAAAAGAATGGAACAGAGCTCAAAGATCAACAATGAGGCGGGGGGGCGGGCTTTAATGGGCCGAGGAGGATCGCTCCGGAGTCTCATACGCAATGATGGAACTCCCGGCTGAGGTTAGGGCTGTTCCTTGCTTCCCAACGTGGGCTGTAACCACTTCATCTCCGCCGTCATGGTCAAAATCGCCAATGGCAAAGTCGCTAATATAACCGGAGGACTCGGCTGTACGCCGGTTCAGGGTAAGCTTGAGATTGTTCCAGGAAAGAGACGCTACGTGACCGCTTTTGAACTGTCGAAACCGGGCAAATAATCGTCCAAGCGGACCTTCGTTGCTGCATACAATCACCTCGTTCTTGCCATCGTTATCCAGGTCTGAGATGAAAATCCGTTGCGGTAAATAGAGACGATCCACCATGTCATCCGCGCTGCTGCTGCTGAACGCAAGGTAATTCATGTTGCCCCCGTACCGTTCGTCACTCTTCCATCGCTCTTCGCCAGACAGGCTAAAAAGACAAATGTGGTCCCCTCCGTCGAAAGCAGCGATCATTTGCTCCCCATTGTTCATCACATCACCCAGAGCAAACCCAAAGATGTTTATCCCTTCTGGCAACGCCAAACGCTCCTCTGGTCCATATTCGCCATCACGCCAGGTCAACTGATAAACCCCATCGGCAAAGAGCTGGTCCATCCTCCGCTTCTGCCCAAGCAGCACAGGGCCCAGATCGGGCACGTTTATCACCCGATAATACCAGGGGTTGTCATCGCTTACCCGAACAAAATCGTCACCGTTCCATTCAAGCACAAATGAATCCAGGCGTTCCCCGGTGCCTTTGATGCTCGTCACAAATATTTCCGAGCGGCCATTGCCATTCACGTCGGCCACGTCCACGCCAATAAACCTCTGGTTCCTTTTCCCATCTTCTTCCCATATCTTGGAAAGATATTGTCTCTCATGCCTATGAACGTAGATGCGCCGATCACTGATGAAGACCACTTCTGTCTTTCTGTCTCCGTCCACGTCGCCGAGGGCGATTCCCTTAATGACCGTGTTGAAGTTTTGGCTTTTCCACAACTCGGGTGACACCATTGCGGGAGGTGCCTGAACACCGGATTCCACGAAGCCGCCCACGCCGGCCGGAGCCGGTTTGTCGTCTGAAACCGCGGCCTGATCACCAGGTTCCTGACCCAGAAGCTTCTCCGGATGGGCAAAGATGTCAGGGGTCTCCGGGGTTGGTGCGACCGGCTGCGGAACTGCAACAGGACGTCCAAACACTTTTTCCTGAATCTCGCTGGCAAAAAGGTTAACCTGGGGAATAACTTTGTCGATTTCGTCGCTCTGCTTGAAGAAGGTAAGAGTCGGCCTCCTCTGGTAGACATCTACCATCTTGCCGTCAAGGCTGACACTGCTGCCGAACATAGTGAGACTTCCGAACAAGACATGGCTGGCCTGAAGCCTGGCACCTATAGTCCGTGCAGTCTCCTCATTAAGCGGCATGGGCAGATCCTTGATCGCTTCATTCGTGTCTTCCCTTGAAACAACGACTACCTTATTCTCCCACGATAGGCGGGACGTAAGCATCTCGAGGATACCTTCCTGCAGGAATGTAAGATCCCTGTCCGCATGAATCTTGAACGGCACAAGCCCCACACGGGAAGGCTCGTCAGCCATGCCTCCCCCGGCAGCCATAAGGACCAAAGAAAACAGTATGATGCATCCAATCAGTCGTTTTGGCATCGCAATTTTCAATTCCAATCCTCCTGCGTCGAACCCCGATACAAATCGTTTCGGAATCTATACAACCATTGAAACCATAGGGC
>CP070769.1:937245-939964 GCA_020347085.1 Desulfobacterales bacterium | reverse complement strand
TGGCCTCACACACAACTATAGCGGCCTATCTTACGGAAATGTAGCCTCCATGGCCAGCGTTCATCGGGTCTCCAACCCTAAGGAGGCCGCTATACAAGGCCTCCGTAAAATGAAAACCCTGCATGACCTTGGCTTGAAGCAAGGCGTGCTGTTGCCGCAGGAGCGGCCCGATGTGCATACCTTACGCAAATTGGGCTTTGGCGGCAGCGATGCCGAGGTGATCCGTGCAGCAAGCCGTGATGCACCTAAAATATTTGCGGCCTGTTGCTCCGCATCCAGCATGTGGGCTGCCAATGCAGCCACTGTTTCACCCAGCGCAGATGCTGCAGATGGAAAGGTCCATTTTACGCCTGCCAATCTGGCTAGCAATTTCCACCGTTCATTGGAGACAGCTACGACCGGACGCATTCTGCAGGCAATTTTTTCCGATCCCGAATACTTTCGACACGAGGCACCTTTGCCTCATAGCGATTACTTTTGTGATGAAGGGGCTGCCAACCACACCCGTCTGTGCAGTGAATACGGTTACGCAGGGGTAGAACTTTTTGTGTATGGCAGGCATGCTGTTGACCAAAGCCAACGCTTGCCTGAACGATTTCCGGCTCGGCAGACCTTTGAAGCGTCAGAATCGATTGCACGTCTGCATAAGCTTTCTGTCGAGCGCGTTGTCTTTATCCAACAAAACCCTGATGTGATCGATGCTGGCGTGTTTCACAACGACGTGATCGCCATGGGCAACCAAGATGTGATGTTTTACCATGAGAGAGCTTTTCTCAACTCGGATCAAATCCTTGAGGAAATTCAACGCAAATTTGGTGAGAAGGCCGTATGCTTTATCGAGGTACGAGATAGCCAGGTGCGTGTGGATGACGCTGTAGGATCTTATCTCTTCAATAGCCAGTTGGTTACACTCACCAACGGAGAGATGATGATGGTTATCCCGCAGGAGTGCGAGGAGACTGAATCGGTGTCGCAGTATTTACAAGAACTGATTCAGCAGGGCACGCCCATCAAGCATGTCAGGTCTTTTGACCTCAGGCAAAGCATGCGCAATGGGGGAGGGCCGGCTTGTTTGCGTTTGCGCGTTGTACTAAACGAGCAAGAACTGGCAGCCATAAACTCTAAGGTCCTGATGAATGATTGGCTATATGAACAGCTGGGTTTGTGGGTGGAGAAGAACTATCGTGACCGAATGCGTGTTGAAGATCTCAACGATCCACAGCTGTTGGGTGAAAACCGTACCGCCCTTGATGAGTTAACCCAAATCATGGGATTAGGCTCCATTTACCCGTTCCAGTTGGTATAGTGTTATGTGAGAAAAAAGGGATGTGGTTGGCAACTGGGCGGGATATGATATGCCCTTCCAACAGGTCCATATCACACAGGCAATACATCCAGATACGCGGCATCTCCCCATAGTATCCTCCCACGAATTGAAGTCGACTGCAGCGGGAGTTCGGCGAGCTCAGTGGAGTCGGTTCGGGGATAGCGCTCGTTGTTGGAATTCACGGTCCCTCTTTATACATAGTGTGGCCGGCAGTTCAATTGAAACACGATGTGGGTTAACATTAAAAAGAAATTCTCCAGGCGCTTTGTCCGTTTGAGCCTTACCAGCATTATGTGCCTGATTCTGGCATACAATGGTTCTTTGATGGCACAAGATGCCGGGCTTCCTTGTCATACATTAGATCCGGTGGTTGTGACGGCCAGCCGTATCCCACAACATCTCTCAAAAGTTGGTCAATCCGTCTCAATCATTAGCCGAGAAGATATCGAGGTCTTGCCAGCAGATAGCATTGCAGATCTTTTGCAAACTATTAGTGGTGTGGACGTGCGTCGACGCGGGACACATGGTGTTCAGGCGGATGTCGGAATCCGAGGCAGTTCATTTGAACAAACATTGATTTTGATAGACGGCATCAACGTCAGTGATGCCCAGACCGGGCATCATAATCTTGATCTACCCGTCAATCTGCAGGATATTGAACGCATTGAAATCCTGAAAGGACCAGGGGCAAGGATTTTCGGTCACAATGCCATGGCCGGCGTCATTAACATTATCACGCGCGACGTTGATAACAGCGCAATCGGTGGCCATGCAAAATACGGCGAGTACGATTACTACGATATCGGTGCCCACGGGGCCTTGAAAACCGGCAATGTGTCCAACCGAGGCTCCGTGTCACGTCGCTCTTCCACAGGCCACATTGAAGATGAAGACACTGATTTCGATATCAAGACACTGGCTTATAAGGGTAGTGTGCATATTGGAAACCAAACGCTTCAACTCGGAATGGGACACACAGCCAAAGACTTTGGCGCCTATCGCTTTTATAGCGACACCTTTCCAAACCAGCGAGAGCGAACAGAAACCCTGTTAGCGCATAGCAGCGCCCATTTAAAGACGGGGGGATTAGAGGTAACGCCTAAGGTGTTCTGGCGTCGCCATAACGATGATTTCAAGATAGAGATCGGAGGCGATTGGTTTCAAAATGAGCACCAAACCGATGCCTACGGGGTGCAAGTCGATTCCCTGTTTAGGTCTGAGTTGGGAACAACGGCTGTTGGCGGTGAAGTCGCCTTTGAAACCTTGGAGAGCTCCAATCTGGGTGATCACGATCGTGAGCGCAGTGGGGTATTTTTTGAGCACAGGGTTTATCCGGTTGAACGATTCACTTTGGGGTTTGGGGTATCGGCAATGAAATACAGCGATTGGGGT
>CP070769.1:929606-937145 GCA_020347085.1 Desulfobacterales bacterium | reverse complement strand
CGTCAATCTTCCCCCTCCCCTTTTTCCCCTCCCTCCAGGGGAGAGGAATCAATAAGGATGCCATTCATCCCCGCCCCAAGGGGCGGGGCATTCTGGCATGTTTTCGTAAAGAGATGAGCAGCGAGTATTCACAACCTTTTGGCCCGGTCTATCCAGTCCCAATCGTCCACTACAGCTTAGAGTTCGCGAGTGCGGTCCAGGACTTGTTTAGACGCATCAAACCGGATGCCGTGGCCGTGGAACTTCCTAACTCCCTTCGGGATCTGGTCCAAAAGGGCGTCCAGAGCCTTCCTGAGGTTTCGGTCGTACTGTATCAGAACGACAAGGGAGAGACGATCTATCTCCCGATTGAACCGACCGATCCGGTCGTAGAAGCCATACGATCCGGTCTCGAGGCCAATGTTCCAGTACATTTTGTGGATCTTGACCTGGATGATTACCCTCATTACCGCGACTATGTTCCCGACACCTATGCCGCCCACCGTTTGGGAATCCAGACCTACTTTCACATCTACTCCAGGGAGGTGATGCCCAGGCTTGAGAGAGGCCCAGCAGACATGAGGCGTGAAGCCGGCATGGCGTATTATCTCCAGAGGCTGTCTGCCAAATATAACAAGATACTCTTCGTCTGTGGTCTGACTCATCTTGAGGGTGTCAAGACTGCGTTTTTTCGTCCGCAGGCTGAGCCCCTTGAGAAGAAGAAACGAAATGAGGTAAGCCTTTTTCATCTTCACCCAGACGATCTCCCTGAGCTAATGACCGAATACCCCTTTCTATCAGCCGTATATGAATACCGGAGGGGCGAACTTCCTCCCAAACCTGAACTCTCCAAGTTTACGGTCCGAAAAAAGATGGGTCTCCTCACCCTCTTCAGCGGTGGCAAGGAAACGTGTTCTGAAGAGGAGGCCTTGGATGCCTCAATACGCTGGACAGTGCATCACATGAAGCCAGGCCCGGTCGACCGTCAGAAGGTCAGCTACCGTCTCTTTCAGCAGGCAGCACGACATTATCGTCAGGATACAGGGGAAGAGGTCTATCGCTGGCAAAGGAGGACCTTTTTCCGTTTTTCGAGAAACTATGGCCTCCTGGAAAACCGGCTCTTGCCTGATTTTTATCAACTCCTTATTTCGGCCCGAGGATGTGTGGACGACAACTTCTGCTACGCCTTTTGGCGACTAGGGTCCTTTTATCCCTGGCAAAAGCCTCAGTCTTCGTTTCCAACCATCCGCATTAGTGGAGAGATGTTATGGTTGGGAACTCGAAAGATCCATATCCGTAGGCGGCTACCCAGGGTTAAGCGCCGGCCGGTTTATATCCCGAAGAAACGCCGAATGAAAGAACGCCGACCAGGAGAGTGGCTTGAGGGTTTTGCCGATCCTTATATTTGCTCGTACCCTCCCGAGGACCTGGTGATTGAAGACTATGGCAACTTTCTCAAGACCACGGGCGTCCATGTGCTGTCGGCCGATGATACTGTCTCCGTGCCATTTGAGACCACGATTTTGGACGGAATTGACATGCGCGAAACCGTGAGGCACATCCACGAAGGGCAAATTTATGTGCGGGAATTTAAGCGCATCAAGGGTGGTGTTGGATCAGTGGTGGTCATCTTTGACCACGACAAAACCGGGGAGAAATATCCCTATCTGATGACATGGCTTGGAGAACACGATCAGGAGTCGGACATGGCCTTTTATGCCACTGACCCTGCGAATCATATTGTGGGACCGGGGATCTGCCGATCCACGTACGGAGGTTTTCTTATGACGTATCCCCCGCTTCGGCTTGCTGATGTTTGGGGAGATCCGGAATACGATTGGGCCCAAACCAAGGCTGAACGGCTCCTTTTGGCAGGCCTGGAATACAGCCTGGAAAAGCATGTCGTTTACGTTGGTAAAAAGCCGCCGCGTTCGTTTATCAAACAGGTAGCAGGCCGATGGGGCAAACAGATCGTGTACATCCCGATCGGCCAACTTTCACCCGTGAGGCTGAAACAGATACGGACGCTCCATGTCCTGGCAGGCAAGGACAAACGTGAAATTGCTCAGGATTACATATGGTGAAATAGTGTCAATGACTGATCTTGCCTCTGCCACGAGGCAGACCAGATTAATGTTGACACAAAAAACTGTGGACTGTCTCGTTTCAGCTTTGAGCTTTGAGCTTTGAACGATCAGCCGGCGTTTTCTCTTTTTCCATGTGTTCGATCTGCTCGCCAAACTGGCAGACATTTCTCATTCACGTGGAAATGCCGAGCTTTGGCAGAATATACACCTGGAGCAAAATCCAGACAACGACAACGCCGAGTAAGATCAATATATTGGACATCTTGTTTCTCTCCAGCCCACGGCTGAGATGACCTACGCTAACGAAAATCCCCGAGATGGGGTGGCACACAAGGATGACAGAGAGGTCCCGACACCTTTCGTGCTAATCTTTGAAGAAAAAACCGACAGCCGGCGCTCGGGCTTTGAGGCTCCGCATTTGGGGCACTTTATTGACCCCTTGTCACTTGAGAAGACAATGAGCTCAAATTCCTTTTTACATTTTGGGCACCAAAATTCGTACAGTGGCATTTACGACTCCTTGGGCTGCGTTGCGCACAACGCTTTCCAGATCACTATGACAAAACAGGTATTCACTACCATAATGATTAACCATTCTTCCCGGTATTGCAACCCCTTTTGTTGATTTATGTGAAGTCTCCCCGCCCTAAAGGATGGGGGTTCTGCCTTGCGGCAGCACTGCGTGTCCGGGGAGCGAGCCGGTCAACCCGTGCTAGCCATGATTAAGAAATACCTGCCCTGGCTTATCGCCCTGTTATATTTTATTAGTCCTTATGATCTGGTGCCGGATTTTGTAGCGGGCCCCGGATGGCTGGATGACCTCGCAGTCATTGCTGTTATCCTGTGGTGGGTGTCCAGGTTGAAAACGGCCTCCCAGGCAGCCAGCGCCTCTTCGGCCCATGCAGGGAAAGAGCAGAGTGCGCCCGGTCCGGAGGAAGCCCCCGAGGAAGATCCATACAAGATACTCGTTGTGCAGCCTGGTGCCTCTAAAGAAGAGATCAAGGCAGCCTATAAGAGACTCGCTGCCCAATACCACCCCGATAAAGTCCAGCATCTGGGGAAGGAATTTCAGGAACTTGCCCACCAAAAGTTCGTCGCCATTCAGAAGGCTTATGATGCACTCATGAAGTGATATGCCTGGACCTTACGGCCTTAATCTAAAGGAGGATCCAAAATGTGAAGCCTCCCCGCCCTTCCGGGCGGGGCTTGCGGGGAGCATGCCGGTCAAGATCGATTCCAATCTGGCCACTACAAAGCTGCATATCCAGGAGTTAACCAAGCAAATAGAAGCACAGGAGCAGAATATCGAGGCTATGAATATGGATGAAGAACTAGGCCAAGAGGAAATTATGCCTGCCGTAAAAGAAGAGCCAGCAGAGACTGGTATAAATAGGACAGAAGAATGAAGCTCCCCGCCGCTGTACCATTCTCTCCTAATAATTTTGATCATGCTGGTTGCTTTAATAAATTGTAGTGAATCTGCTTACGTAAAAGACTTAAGACTTCAGGAGGAATTTAAATACATAAGGTAAGTATTCATTACCCTCGCCCGTCTGAGCTGCCCCCCAATATGTTGTGGTATCGTCGCTGGCCAGTAACCGGCCTCTTAGGGCGAACCCATCTCAGTGTTTCCCCCTACGAACCCGCTTAATCCCCCCAAATGTTTCAGCTGACGTAGCCAATATTGTGAGTTCCATCTTTTAAGAGCAATTCGGAGCAAAGTCCGTAGAAATACAAAGGACAAAGGAATCTCTTGACTTTGGACGATTTTTGTGCTTACCGCCACAATAATTGTTTTTTTCCTATCTTTTTAACCTCATCACCAGTCATCCCAATGGAGAAAAACCTTAAATTTTGCCCGCTCAACTCCTGACAGGACGTGGTCTGTTCTGTTGGGGATTTAGGCCTCATCTCGATAAAGCTATGCCCATTCTAAGACGGAGACCAGGCCAATTGATATATGGTTGAAATATTGTAGCACCGCCGGGAAACCAGGCTGAAAACGGAGAAAACAAACCTTGTCCCGTAGTATCGTGGAGAAGAAACTGGTCTACTCGACTCAGTTGAAAAAGCGAACACATGTTTTCAAGGGGAGGAGAGGATAAGAAATGCTGAAAAGACGCTTGAAGGAAGTATTAACTCCCAATGTGATCAGTGTTTCCCCCACGACAACTGTATCTCAGGCGATGCAGATGATGCGGAGCAAACATATTAGTTGCATCGTGGTCCTTGAAGAGAACCAGCCAATTGGCATCCTTACCGAACGCAATATCGTGTGGTTCACCGCTCAGCGGAGGGTGGACTTTGAAGATTGTGAGATCCGGGAATTGATGAGTTCGCCCGTATAAACTGCAAACAAAGACACAGAAATATACACGGCCTACAATTTGATCGAGAACAACAAAGTACGCCATCTGGTCGTTGTCGACGATGAAAGCCGGGCCGTTGGTGTGGTGACCCAATCGAACATGATTGAACACCTCGGGTACGAGTATTTTGTCGAAATCAGGAGAGTTTCCCAGGTAATGACCAAGGTCTTGTTCACCATATCGAAAGGCGCTACCGTGGACCAAACCGTGACCGAGATGGCTCGTAACTCCGTAAGTTGCCTGATCATTGCGCAGGATAACCGTCCACTGGGAATGTTGACTGAACGCGATGTGGTCAACCTGCTGGTCGATCACAAGGACATCTGGAAGCTGAAGGTCGAAGAGGTCATGAGCTCTCCGGTCCGAACCGTGTCTCCGAATACCTCGGTCCATGAAGTTTCCGAAATCATGAAACAAGAACATATCCGCAGGGTGGTAGTGGTTGACGAAGACGGCAAAATCGTTGGGTTGACTACCCAAACTGATCTCGTCAGAGGGCTTGAAGTCAAGTACATAGAAACTCTTAAGGAGGTTATTAAAGAAAAAGATATCAAGATAGAAAGCACCTCAAGGGATCTGGCTGACAAAACCGTGTATCTCGACAATATTCTTCGTTCATCTATCTACATGGGCATTGTCGTCGCGGACCTGGATTTCCGCATCTCCTATTACAACCCGGGTGCAGAGCAAATACTGGGCTACCCGGCCGAAGAGGTCATTGGCCGGGATGTAAGGGAAATTCACTTTGAGGAAAACGTCGGATTGCCCCCATTCGACACGATCGCTGAAACCATCCCGAAAAACAAAAGTCAGACGTTCACGTTTGAACAAGATAAGAAGAACGGCAAACGGTTCATTGACGCAATGGTCTCGGGAATCTGGGACAATGAAGAGAAGCTGGTCGGGTTCGTTCTGATGCTTCGTGATGTCACGGAGTGCAGGCGGGCCGAGGAGAAGTTGCGGGAGAGTACTCGCCGTCTGAAAATTGCGTATGACCAATCCACGGTCTATGCACAGCAACTCAACGAAGAAATCACCCAACGCAAGCAGGCACAGAAGGCTCTACAAAAGGCTCACGACGAGCTTGAACAGCGTGTTAGGGAGCGAACCATCAAGCTTGTCAACATGACTGAGCAATTGAAACGGCAACTCACTGAACGAGGGCGGGTGGAGCAGGCGCTGCGTCTCGCGCACAAGTACCTTTCAAAAAAGGCTGCCGATCTCGAAGCGGCTAACGAGGAACTTTCACAGTACGATCACATTGTAGCCCACGTTCTCAAAGCGCCCCTACGGGCCATTCACTTCTACAGCGACTTTTTGCGCGAAGACTTCGAAGGGACCCTCAATGGAGACCAAAAAACCTATATCGACAGTCTCACCCGTGTGGTCCGCCAGGGTGCAAAACTGGTTGATGATTTGTTGGAATTCTCTATGGTCTGCAGAAGGAGCGGTCCGATTGAGACAATCGACGTCGGTGTCTTTCTTCAGGAACTGATAGTATCTCTTGATTTGCCGTCGGATGTCGAAGTTGTGATGGGCAATGAATGGCCCACCATTGAGGCTGAGCCGGCCCTTGTTCAGGAGATCTTTTTGCATCTGATTAGCAATGCGGTCAAATTCAATCATTTACCACGCAAACGTATCGAGATCGGTTGGCTCCCGGCAGGCGATGAGCACTATAAACTGTTTGTCCGCGATAACGGCATCGGGATCGAGCCTCGCTACCACGAGCAAATATTCCATGTGTTCGAGCCGCTCTATCCCAAGGAGTTCGAGGGCACAGGCGTCGGCCTGGCAATTTGTAAGAAGATCGTGCAACGCCACGGCGGACGTATCTGGGTGGAATCTGAGCCTGGAAAGGGCTCGACATTCTACTTCACAATCTCGTCTGCTGGCTGAGGACAATGCCGGGAATGTCCATATCTTGTATGCGTGCGATCCGGCCCCGAACTAACAGTTGCTGCTATCTCTTGTTTCAACCA
Source organism: Desulfobacterales bacterium (assembly GCA_020347085.1). Classification (GTDB taxonomy): domain Bacteria; phylum Desulfobacterota; class Desulfobacteria; order Desulfobacterales. Next base: position 930,728 of record CP070769.1, on the reverse strand, counting down.
TCCCTAGAATTCTTCCACAAGGTTTTCATATCTTTACCGCGAACCGCCTGTTAACGATCCGTATTATACAGCCCTGAATGGCGTGAATGTCATGGCCAGACCGGGCGCCAGGCAAGGTTGAAGCTGAAAGTCCAAAGCTCAAAGGCGTCAGACGAATCTCATGGGAAATTGCCCTTTCAGCCTTGAGCTTTGATGAGATTGGGCAAAAAGGGGACGCTTTGCAAAGGTCTCTACTGGGTACCTACAAAGAACGGCCGAAAATTAGATTCGTCCCGTTTGAGGGCGTGGCTTATTTCGCTTAGGAGCCTGGGTTTGTCATCCGGAAGGTGGCCGCAGAGGTTAATGTAGTTTGTATAGTGATCACTGGTCAGCGCGGTGGAGATGCTAAGATTTTCAAGGAGGGAGCCTGTTTCCTTTAACACCGCGTGAGGCGTGAGCATCCTGAAGCGTTTCTCCATGACCTCCTGCAACAGAGGGGTATTGATCTTCGGTACAAAGGTGCGCAGCCGCACAAAGTCTGGTGCGATTTCATTGATGACGCGGGCTGTTTCCAGCGCATGCTCCTGAGTCCTTTCCTCACCTCCGATTCCCAAGATGACATAAAGGCTCAGCTGAATGCCAGCGGCCATCGCCCACCTGCCAGCCTCTATCTGCTGCTGAGCGTGGGTTCCCTTGCGAATCTTTTTCAGTGTGATGTCATCGCCCGATTCGAGCCCCACATGAATCCGCCCGAGTCCGGCCCGGGCCAGTTGTTCAAGCCTTCTCGGACCCTTCTGACCTTTGGCAAAAACAAGTTGGGCGGAAAGCTGGGCTTCATTGCCATATTACACACCTGGGACCAGCGGCTCAATGCCCATTTTCATCTGCATTGTCTGGTTGCCGGCGAGGCGGTGTCAGAGGATTGGGCACAGTGGATCCCATGCGACAGCTATCTGTTCAACGAAGAGGCTCTGTCATTGGTCTTTCGCGGCAAGTTCATGGAGCAGATGACCCGCATCATACTGCACGGCAAACTGCCCTTTGCCGGCACCTACCAGCAATTGAAGCTCCCTGCAGCAAGCTGCAGGGAATGCGCTCGCTGTTGCGGTTCAAAATTCCAGGGCCTTGCTGTATGCCCCGATT
>CP070769.1:922830-929506 GCA_020347085.1 Desulfobacterales bacterium | reverse complement strand
GAATATGGTGCCGTTGAGGGACGTGTCAAGCGATATTTAGTGACCAGCCTCAAAAAGAGATCTCCCTTGCCAGCTGACAGTAGATGCAAATTATTTGATGCTGACCTTAGTAAGGGGGCTACTCAACTTCTTGATTCAGCTTTTGGAGCGCAACCCGAGCTGCTGCCTGCTCAGCAGCCTTCTTGCTTTTCCCTGTCCCATGAGTCGTCACAAAGCTGCCGATGCTGAGGCGAACCTCGAAAGTTTTGTCATGGTCCGGACCGCTTTCGGCCACCACTTCGTAGTCAGGTATTGTCTTGAATCGGACCTGCACGAGCTCCTGAAGCGGGCTTTTGAAATCCTCTTCGCCCGGCCCCTCCCCAACCTGGGAAATGACCTGAGCAAACTGTCTTTCAATGACATCAAAGGCGTTCTGCAGGCCGCCATCCAAGTATACAGACGCAATGACCGCCTCAAGGGCATCAGCAAGGATTGAGCTCTTTTTCTCTCCGTGGCTGAGTGCTTCCCCCCTTCCCAAAAGGAGATGCTGGCCAAGATTCAGTCTTTGAGCGACCTCAGCAAGCTGTGATTCGTTAACGATCGCAGCCCGCATCCTTGACAGGTCACCCTCCCTGGTCTCCGGAAAGTGGGTCATCAAAATATGCGTGATCACCAAGTCAAGGACAGCATCACCCAAGAATTCTAAGCGTTCATTATCTTGCAGGGGAAGATCCTGTTGTTCGTTCACATAGGAACTATGCTGCAGCGCTTCACGCAGCAGGCCGATGTCCTTGAACTGATAACCCAGCTCATTTTCTAGGGATGTTAGTTCTTGTCCATTCATGATTGGTCTCTTATGGCTTAAAAATCCATGAGGGGATACAGAAAACCGCTGAACATAGGCCTCCAGCCATTTCCATCCAGAATAACAGCATCGCATTGGGAGCCAAAGAGAAGCGGTTTTCTTTATCCCTTTACCTAGTTACGTTTGTCCTTCAACCTTTCAAGGTTCTCTCGTGCAGATGGGATGCTTGGATCCAATGCCAGGGCCTTTTCATACATAGCCATCGCCCTGTCGGTGTCCCCCTTTTCACGGTAACTCGCCCCAAGGCTAGCATAATCTATCGCAGAGTCAGGATCTATTTCAACAGCCCTGCTGAGGTTCTGAATCGCCCGGTCGTAGTCTTTGAGTTGGAAGTAAGAAAAACCGAGGGCATTATAGATCTCTTTTACAGGGCCCGTCGCTTCTTTTGCCCTTTCCAATTGGAGGCGTGCCTTTTCGTAGTTGCCGAGGCAGTTGTGACATGTGCCGATGTAAATCAGAATCCTGACCAAGTCCTCCTGTTGGGGCTTTAGACGGAGAGCCTCTGAGAACCTCTCAAGGGCCCTGTGATAGTCTCCCTGCTCAAAATAACAAAGCCCCCTGAAAAAATGGAAATAGTACTTTTCCTGGTACGCAGGCTCAGCCTTGTCAAATGCTTCAAGCGCTTTATCGTAATCGCCAGTCTTAGTGTAGCTGAAACCAAGTCTAAAAAATATGGATTCGACCTCTTCTACTGGCGAAAGCTTCAGAGACTGTGTATAGTTCTTTACGGCCTGAACATAGTCTTCCGCCTCCTGATTCAACGCACCAAAATGATAAAGCAACGCGCCAATTTCATGTGCGGTTTCTTCTGGCAGAGGCATATCTGCAAAGCATTCCGCCACCCGCTCTCTGCACACGAGGCAATCTCCTTTATACGGATCGTGTGCATCATACCGCGCCATGATACCATCCCCATTGATCTCTCCAAAAATATCTCCGAGGCTCCAGTTATTGCGAAATGCATTCAGACAGGCATAGACCTTCCCGTCTTGGGCCGACACAATAAGCGAAGCAGGGCATGGGTTGGTCATCAATATGGAGTCAGAGCCCAACATGGCACATGAATCGTCTACGATGTCCTGATGGTGCAGGCTACAAACGATATCCGCCAAGTTCCCGGAGTCCCCGTGGCCATAGTAAATCTTTTCAGCCTTGGCTTGGACTCCTTCATTTTGTCTCAGAAAGAAGGTTGCACTGTCCAGGTAAAGGCTCGGTAACAAAAAGGACTCTTTGAGCTCTTTCAAGAGGCTCTTAAGAGAAGCAAGCTCATCTTGCTCATTAGGAATAATAATCGGCAGCAGCATGAGCCGTGGCAGTTCCTGGTGGATGTAACCTTCCTGGTCAAACGCGCTGGTTGCCCGCTTTAGATAATGGTAGCAAAGCCTTATCTCCTTCATGGACCCCTGTGACACAGGGTGGACAAGATGGACATAAAGCCGAGCAAAGAGACTCTCTCTGAGAAATCTGCTCACGCCCTTCAGTATACCCTCCACGTGAGGCATGCTCTCAGGCAAATTCCCGGCCACAAGATAAAGATTAGATGTCAGGCTCACATGTGAGCATAGGGCCAAGAGCGTCCGGTAAAGCTTCTCAAGCTGCCCTTCGTCCTGCTTTCCCAGGATCACATATATTTTTTGTAAAGCGGGTTTGAGCATTGCGCGTTGTCCGTTGATTGTTGTCCGTTGTCCGTTGCCAAGATCGCAGAGTCAGTTAATCCAGCAAGACACAAGAACAGCTGACGCGAGCTGCTAGCTCAAGAGAAGCCTTAAACGCACACACAAGTAGCTAATCACAACGAACCACTGACAACTGGCCGTCCGTGTTACAGCGGAATAACAAAGCTCTACAGTCACGACTCTTCATAATATACGTCATCCTAACGACTAAGAGACAATCCGCTTCCCTCCATCAAGCGAGTTGGCTCGCCATAGGCCCTGAATCTTCTGAATCTCATCACAGCTCATGTGATCGGTCTCATACTGACACCCAATGGAAAGGTAGGCAGGGCGATTGTTGTTCAAGGGCCGAATGTTGTGCTCCCCGTAATGTCGCGCCATGTGTGTCCCAAAATAGATTTGCATCTGTTGGGAATTGGTATTCCCCATGATCTTTACGTTATTTCTTTTCACAAACTCCAGGGTCTTCACTGCATCTTCATACGTTTCGTAGGGGAGACCGAACATGGTAAAAAGCTCGACTTCAATATTCTCGCTCTGGGCGAGCTTGATCGCCTCTGCCACCCTTTGAATTGATACATGTTTATCCAGCCTTGCCATGACCCTTTCAGAAGCAGACTCCAGCCCGAATGCAATGGTGCTTACGCCTGCCTCCCTCATCTTTTTCATCAGCCCTGGGTTGACAAGGTCTGCCCTCGTCTGAAGCCACATCTCGGGTTTGAGGCCCTCTTCCAAAATCCTGTCAAGAATTTCAATAAGTCGTGCTGGCTTAAAAGAGATATTTGGATCCGCAAACCAGAGCCTTGTAATACCCTTTTTCTTGATCCACTTTACCTCCTCAATGACCCTGTCCACGGAGTGGAAGCTTACCTTGTGCTTGAAGGCATGGGGAGTGTAACAGTAAATGCAGTGGTGAGGGCATCCGCGCGATGTCAGCATGATGGCCTCCCCCATACGTGAGTAGTCAAAAACGTCGTTCAGATAAGGGGAAGGGTAACGATCTAGATCGGTGAAGCCCTCAATCTCCGCTGTATCATGGACAGTCCCATCCGGGTCTCTATAAGTCACGCCAAGAAGATTTGAAAAGGGCGTTCCATCCTGGATGGCCTGTGCAATCTGCAACAGGCTCACCTCCCCGGAAGATCGACATATGTAGTCAACGTCAGCAAGTTCGGCAAAGGCAGCCGACGGCATAAACGTGGCCTGCGGACCTCCAATGGCTATCCTGATGTTGGTGTCTATTGATTTCATCAATCTGGCAAGGCCTATTACATAAAGCATGCTTCTCTGGTAGGCTGACAACCCAACCAAGGCAGGTCCAAACTGCGTGACAAGCCGGTAAAGACCGGCACGGGAGACGGACGTGTCCTGTCCAATGGTCAATATCTTGACAGCAAATCCCTTGGTTTTAAGAAAAGAGGCAATGTATCCGAGGGAGATTGGCGTTGTGGCTGGAGCAAAAGGATTTATCTCAATCAACAAAACATTCATGGTGGAGAGTCTTATAGGAAACCGACTGTTCAAGGTCAAGGGGAAATAAGGTCTCTCAACCGGACCCTGTACTCGGAATCGCCTGTGATTTTCATATCGTCAACCCGTAAGGATGTGTTATAGGAAGGTCCAGTGGTGTATTCGTTCCAGGTCAAAAACGAACTGGGCAACCTTGAACCCGTGACGGGGTGTTTCCCAATCACGGGTACAATCTCAGAACCGGTTTGACCATTAACTGACAAGGGCTGAACGCCTACATCGGATGCTACAACACTTTTTCAATCCATCCTCTGTGGCTGTTGTCGGTGCCTCGCAAAATCCCGCCAAGATTGGCTATGAGATTTTGAACAACACCTTCCGGTACAACTATGGTGGCGCCGTCTACCCCATCAACCCCAGGGCACAAGAAATCCTGGGACATAAGGTGTATCCCGACCTCGTCTCCGTCCCTTCCGAGATAGATCTCGCAATTATTGCCGTACCAGCAGCGGCAGTTGTGGATGTTATCAAACAGTGTGGGGAGAAAGGGGTCGATTCAGTTGTTGTCATTTCCGCTGGCTTCAAAGAAACCGGTCCGGAAGGTGCCCGCCTCGAAGAGGAACTGGCCATGCAGGCCAGGGAGTTGGGCATACGAGTGGTCGGGCCGAACTGTCTCGGCATCATCGACACAGCAAGTTCCCTGAATGCATCCTTTGCAGCGGGTATGCCCCTGACAGGCCATATCGGTTTCTTTTCGCAATCCGGGGCCCTCTGTGTCGCTATCCTGGACTGGGCCTTGGGAGAGAATGTCGGCTTTTCAAGGTTCGTGAGCCTTGGCAACAAGATGGACATCTCAGAAACAGAGATCATGCTTTCCATGGCAGAGGATGATAATACCCGGGTGATCCTTGGATATTTGGAAAGCGTTGAGGACGGGCCACGTTTCATGGAGGCGGCCCGCAAGGTCTCGGAAACAAAACCGATTATCATCATCAAGTCAGGCACAACGACCGCTGGAGCTAAGGCAGCCTCTTCTCATACTGGCGCTCTGGCGGGCTCTGATCACGCCTATCGAGCCGCTTTCAAGCAGTCCGGTATCATACGTGCCGAATCCATGCACTCTCTGTTTGCGTACGCCATGGCCTTTGCCGCGCAACCGCTCCCCAAGGGGCCGGGTCTTGCCATCATCACAAATTCCGGAGGCCCGGGCATCCTGGCCGCCGATGCATGTGACAGAAGCTCTCTTCACCTGACACCGATTCGAAAGGAGACCGCCGATCGCCTCCGAGCGTTTCTCCCTCCCACTGCTTCAGTCTATAACCCCATCGACATTATCGGTGACGCCACACAGGAAAGATACGAAAAAACCATAGAGGTGGTCCTGAGTGACGATGTGCTCCACGCTGTCCTGATACTCCTGACGCCTACGGTAGCCGTGTCCGCAGAGACTGTTGCCCGGAGTATTGTACGCTTGGCCAAGAACGCCAATAAACCAATCATCACCGCGTTCATGGGAGAAAAAAGTATAAGGGGGGCGCGGAAAATTCTCCAAGACCACGCCATACCCAGTTATGACTATCCTGAAGATGCCATATCAGCCTTAGATGCCATGCTTTCCTATCGTCGCTGGCGAGAAAAGCCCCCGATGCAATACCGGCAATATGAAGTAGACACCCGCAAGGTACGCCAGGTCTTTGCCTCGGTCATCAAGCAACGCCGACACGATCTAATCGAAAGCGAAGCGCGCGAAATTCTCAGGGCTTATGGATTCAGACTCCCTGAGAGCCGCATCGCCAGAACGACGAAGGAGGCCGTGAGAGCCGCCACAGAAATCGGGTATCCAGTTGTCTTGAAGATTGCCTCACCCGATGTACTTCACAAAAGCGACATGGGAGGAGTGCGCGTTGGACTTGAAGACGAGGCCATGGTGGAAGAGGCCTTTTTTGAGATTACCTCCAACATTCAACTTCGACAACCCGAGGCACATATTCTGGGGGTGATGGTTCAAGAAATGATACTGCAAGGCAGAGAAGTTATTGTAGGAATTACACGAGACATGCAGTTTGGTCCGATGATCATGTTCGGCCTCGGAGGAATCTATGTGGAGGTATTGAAAGACGTCGCCTTTCGTATCGCCCCGTTGAGTGTGGAGAGCGCTGATGCGATGATTCGCGAGATTCAATCTTTCCCTTTGCTCCGCGGAGTTCGGGGCGAGGCACCCGCAGATATCGAAGGGATACGGGATGCACTGCTGAGGCTATCCCAGATGGCCGTAGATTTCCCTGAAGTCATTGAGGCAGATGTGAATCCGCTCTTGGTGTGTCCCGAAGGTCAGGGGGCAGTGGCTGTGGATGCTAGGATTACCATACAAGAGTGAGGGACCTCGATTTCGGAATGCAGCAGCTCAAAGCTGAAGGCTCAAGGCTGGAAGGAAGAAAGGCACTTTAAACACGTTGGCACACTTTAGCCCACCCCGGCCCAGACCTGGATGAATAGCTTAATACATGTTAACAAGCTGAAGCGCCAGGGCCGGCTTTTGGCACTTACGGGGGATAAATGACGGAGCAATGAGGGGATAAGGAAAAATGGTTTCATTATATGTTGGATCCACAAAGGGGTATGCAGGCAAAAACCTGACCGTCATGGGGATTGGTCAACGATTCCTCAAAGACGGCCTCCAGGTGGG
>CP070769.1:916829-922730 GCA_020347085.1 Desulfobacterales bacterium | reverse complement strand
CATTTTTAAAAATGGATGCACTAGGCGTGGATTAAGGCGTTTACGTTTCGTTGTTGCGTACCGGTGTACCGGCTGTAGACGCATAACAACCATATTAAACTCTCAAAACTTAACGATTTGGAGTTTCCATGAGCACAACAGACGAAAAAGAGCAGGCTGTAGCTGAAGAGGAACAGACAGGCGATGAGGAAGCCGCAGAAGAGGTTTCGGTGGAGCCAGTTAAGCCGGGGACCTGGCGGTTTCTTATTCCCATAGCCGCTTTTGCAGTGGGCTTTGTGTCCCACCTTTTTGTCGGCTGGGTAATCTTCCCGCAACTTCTTTATGGTAAGAAACAGCAGCCCATCGACTTTAACCATAAGCTTCATGTGGAAGAGATGGGCGAGTGCGAGGGTTGTCACTATTTCCGTGAGGATGGGACCTTCGCGGGCATTCCTACGTTAGCCAGTTGTCTCGAGTGTCACGAAGAACAGGTGGGAGAGCACCCTGAAGAGGCAAAGCTCATCAAGGAGTACGTTGAGCCGGGCAAGGAGATCCCATGGCTTGTTTATTCCCGCCAACCTCAGTGTGTCTTTTTCTCCCATGCAGCCCATGTGGTAAAGGGCGAGATGGAATGCACCACCTGCCACGGGCCGGTGGGGGACTCGGATCACACGAAGCCGTATTATTTTAATCGCCTCACAAAGTACAGCCGGGATATCTGGGGCTCAAATCCCGCAGGCTACAAGAAGCACACCTGGGATCGAATGAAGATGGATGACTGTGCGGAATGTCACGAGGAAAAGACAGGGCACCAAGGTGCCTGTTTTCAATGCCACAAGTAACGTGTCAAACATAGGGCTTATAGGCTATACGCAAGGGGAAGGTCTATGAAATTGGACAGAAGAACTTTTTTGGAGATCTTGATTGGGTTCTCGGCCGGGGCCGGCGGCGGTTTCATGCTCACACCCGTAAACTGGAAGTTGATGGACGATATGGCCATCTGGTCGCAGGAGCTTTGGCCACGGTACCAGTTGGGAGGTCTGAAAGGCCGTCTTCCTGAACGGGGAAAAGTCACCCACGCAGATACGGTCTGCAAACTTTGCCCTGGTGGTTGCGGTATCACGGTTAGAAAAGTTAAAGACCGTGCCACCAAGATAGAGGGAAGAGAGGGATACCCGGTCAACAACGGAGGTATCTGTATCCTGGGCGCAGCAGGTCTCCAACTCCTTTACGGCCCGTGGCGGGTACCCGGTCCAATGAAACGATCGGGAAAGCGGGGCTCGGGGAGTTTTGGAAGAATCTCGTGGGAAGAAGCAATCAATGAGGTTGTTCACAAGCTTACCGATTTGCGCTTAAAGGGCGAGGCCCATGCTGTGGCAGCTATTCTGGATTCGGATCGCGGGACCGTGCCGCAATTGTTCAGTCGGTTCCTGAAGGCATACGGTTCTCCAAATTTTATTCGCGCAGCTTCTGCTGATGATACGTATGAACTGGTCCTCAACCTGATGCAGGGAACCTCGGGTTCAGTGGGCTATGACTTGGAACGAGCAAACTTCATCCTGAGCTTTGGAAGCGGCCTCATCGAAGGATGGGGCTCACCTGTTCGGGTCATTCGAGCGCACAGCATATGGCGATCAGGCAACGGAGGCCGCGCCAAGGTGATTCAGATTGAGCCACGTCTGTCCAACACAGCGGCCAAGGCCGACAATTGGTACCCAATTCAGCCCGGAACTGAAGGGGCGTTAGCTCTAGGACTGGCCCATGTCATCATCAAGGAATCGCTGTACAACGCTGAGTTTGTAGAAAACTATGCCTTTGGATTTGAAGATTGGAGTGACGTTACCGGCAAGACATATATGGGCTTCAAGCGTTTGGCCTTGACCGAGTATTCACCTCAGGCCGTATCCGGGATCACGGGTCTTTCAGCCAGCAAAATCGCCGAGCTTGCCCGAGCCTTTGCAAAGGCAGACCGTCCTTTGGCGGTCTGGGGTCGCGGCAAAGGAACCACGTCCGGAAGCCTTAACGAGTGCATGGCCGTTCACGCCCTGAATGCATTGGTGGGCAACATCAACCAGCCAGGGGGGGTGTCGACCCGTCCCGAAATGGCCGCCCAACCATGGCCGGAAGTCGTTCAGGATGGCACGGCGGTGGCTGGTAGCAACATGCCTCGCATAGATGGTGCGGGTACGAGTCGTTATCCCTTAACCAGGTACCTCCCTGATAGATGGCCTCAGGTCATGGATGGAGGGAGAGCCGGTACGATCAAGGCCCTCCTTGTACACGGCGCTGATCCATACTTTACCACCCAGGATTCTGCAGCTGTGGCCAAGGTATTCGAGCACGTTCCCTTTGTGGTGAGCTTTTCCAGCTATCTGGACGAGACCGCCTATCATGCAGACCTGATTCTGCCTAACCATCATTATCTGGAACGATGGGAAGATATTCCAACGCCTGTGGGTCTGCATAAACCCGTCCTGGGCTTGCTCAAACCAGTTGTGTCGCCCCAGTTTGATACAAGGCATGTGGGAGACGTCCTTATGACTGTGGCGAAGTCCTTGGACGGAAAGGTTGCGGATGCCTTCCCGTGGGAAGATTACGAAACTGTGTTGAGGGAGACCGTGGGCGAAAAATGGGATGCCCTGGAGGAAGCGGGCTACGTGGAGGAGGCAGATTACACCCCTCCGGCGGGCTTTGCAACGCCGTCAGGCAAGTTGGAGTTTTATGTCTCAGCCTTTGACCAAGCGGGTATGAAAATGGCTAAGGACGTGGAATATCTTCCCCACTACGAGCCGGTGAAGCCGGAGGGCGATGCTGCTGCGTATCCGCTCATTTTGATCCCCACGGAATTGATGCGGCTGGCAGATGGCGCTATTGGAAACCCGCCATTTTGCACAAAGACCTTGGAAGAAAACGAGTTAAAAGGGAACGAGCTTTTCGTGGAGATCAATCCTGTGACAGCTGCTAATCACGGTCTTTCCGAGGGAGTGCGTGCCACACTCGCCACGCCCAAGGGGAAGGCCAAGGTGCTCGTGAACCTTTCTGAGGGGATCATGCCGGGCGTGATAGGGATCCCAAAGGGCCTTGGCCATAAGGCTTATGACGACTACCTGGCAGGCAAGGGTGTCAGTGCGAATAGCCTCATGGGCGTTGTGGAGGACCCGGTCTCCGGCCTGTGTGCAACCTGGGGCATTAGGGCCAAACTGACTAGAGTTTAATGACTAAGAAGGGGTAACCATGAAAGAGGCACATCACGGCGAAGGAGACAAGAAGACTTATAAGTACGGTATGGTCATTGACCTGGACAAATGCACAGGTTGCGGCGCCTGCATGGTAGCCTGTATGGCCGAAAACAACTTACCCTTCAGGAAAGACAATAGTAGCCGGGTCCGCAGTATGCTCTGGATGCGGGTTTATAAGATCTCCAATGGTCGCCCCTTTCCAAATGCAGACATCTCTTATATTCCCAGGCCCTGTCAGCACTGTGAGGGCAAAGACCACCATCATGGGACGCCGTGCGTATCTGTATGCCCGGCAACAGTTACCGATTACAGCCATGAGACGGGAATTGTGAGTCAGATATACACGCGCTGTTTTGGATGCCGCTACTGTATGGCTGCCTGTCCTTACCATGTGCGTGTTTTCAACTGGTGGGATCCAACGTGGCCAAAAGGGATGAAAGAGTACCTCAATCCAGACGTATCGGTTCGTATGCGGGGTGTCGTGGAAAAATGTAGTTTTTGCTACCATCGGCTACAGCGGGCAAGAGACAAGGCTTATGCAGAAGGGCGCCGCGAGCTTCATGAGGAGGAATATCAAACGGCTTGCACCCAAGCCTGCCCGGCTGACGCCATCACTTTTGGGGATTTAAAAGATCCCCACCATAAGGTTTATAAGCTAAAGAAGAATCCCAATGCCTTCCGGCTTCTGGAAAAGCTCGGCACCAATCCTAAGATCTACTACGTTTCAACCAAGGACTGGGTCCGGAAGGCAGCAGACGCGTATACAGGTAAGCAAGGAGACGTTGTCATTCCCGGATAGCCCTTAATTTCAGAAGGAGTCTCTGTTATGGATTCAGCATCACTTCCGTTCGATCACGCACTATTCCCAGAAGGCACTAAACGCTGTAAGCTCAAATGGTTCCTCTTGTGGATCGCCGCCTTGCATGGCCCTCTTACAGTGGGTGTCCTCGCCGCAGTCATGTGCTGGGGCCTGGCCCTTAATGTGACCAATCTGAATAACAATTACCCGTTTGGATTGTGGATTGCCGCTGATTTGGGGATCATCGCTTTGGGGGCTGGCGCTTTTTTCACAGGGTTTCTTAGGTATATCATAAAGATAGACGAGCTTAAGAACATCGTCAATTATGCGGTCGTCATTGGGGTCATATGCTATGCAACAGCGCAGGGCATGCTTGGCATTGACATTGGTCAACCCCTTAGAGGCTGGTTTATTTTCTGGCACGCAAACGTTCACTCCATGCTCACAGAGGTGGCCTTCTGTATCACGTGCTACTTCATGGTCCTGTGCATTGAGTATCTTCCCTTAATCTTGGAGAATCGCCAGATAAACAAGGTTGGATTCTTCCACGGTATGGCACATCACCTTCATGAGACCATGCCCGCAATTGCGGCAATCGGTGTGTTTCTTTCCTTCTTTCATCAAGGGTCCCTGGGTGGCGTTCCGGGTGTGCTTTACGGTCGGCCGTTTGCCTTTCGGGAAGGGTTCTTGGTGTGGCCATGGACATTCTTCCTCTTCGTACTTTCGGCCATTGCTTGTGGCCCGTGCTTCACTATCCTGATCACCTGGATCACAGAGAAATGTGCCCAAAAAAAGCTCGTCAAGAGAAATGTGATTGATATTCTGGCCAGGATCTCCGGCAGGTTGTTGGCTGTTTATCTTGTCTTGAAAGCTGTCGATACCTTGTACTGGATTGCTCTTGCCGGGAAGGTGGGGGCTCCTTTTAGCAGCTTTTATGCCAATCAGCCGTACGGTTACTGGGTATTGGTTATGGAGCTTGGAATCCTGGGTGTAATCCCGATGATTATCCTGCTGAGTACCAAGGCGCGACAGAATGAGAATCTCCTGATCCTGGCCTGTTTTCTGAACTGTTCGGGAATCTTTATGAATCGGTGGATCATGACCGTACAGTCGCTTGCGGTACCGGTCATGTCGTTCGACAAGTTCGTGCCCTATGCTCCAAACTGGGTAGAATATGCGAGCACGTTCCTATTTGTCTGGGCGGGTGCCATTGTGATATCGATCTCGTACCGGTATCTGCCGATCTTTCCTCAAGAGAAGGAGCTAAATCCACTATAGGAAGGACGCTGCCATGTTTCCATTTGCTTTTGAATGGGTAAACGACCCTGTTCACTTCGTCTTTATGGGTTCAACTTATACGGTTTTGATATGTTTGATCATCATTCTTCACTATTGGGGCATTCGTGCTTTTCTTGATTTGATCTGCAAGAAGAAGAATGGGCATGATGAGCATCATTGACGTGAGACTTTCAAGGACTGAAAAGCGAGGAACTGGAGAGGAACTGGATATGGATCTTGCTAGACTCATTGGAATTATCATCGTTTTTGGGGCACCTGCCATCATTGGTGGAGGCCTTGTCTTTCACTGGTTTCATAGCTGGCCGGTTGTATGGATCTATGAAATATTGCTGGTTCTCTTGGCACTCAGAATCGCTTTTAATACTGCCGGGAAATCTGCGCCGAGTGGGCACTAAACATGTTCGTTGACCTCCCGCCTCCTTAAGATGGCCCTTAATGAGGAGTGTTACACGACCAGGCTTTGCTTCAGACCCAGAAGCAACAAAAAAGGGGCTCGTTCCAAACGGAACGAGCCCCTTTTCAGTGGTCTTATTATGTATGCCGTGATGTCTAAGTACTAGGGCTTTTTCTGCTCCCCCTCCTCTT
>CP070769.1:911318-916729 GCA_020347085.1 Desulfobacterales bacterium | reverse complement strand
GCTAAGGTATCCAGTCTGTTCCATCCAGTTCACCGCCCGCTGATAGGGGTCAACCAGAATGCTGTTGTGGGGGAAAACTTTAAGTATGGCATTGATGTATCCATTTGCCCAGGTGTGTTCATCGGGGATGATGTGATCTTGGGTGACCGTGTGACGATCTACCCAGGGGTGGTGATTGATAATCGTGTGATGATAGGCGATGACGTGGTTGTATATCCAAACGTATGCATCTTGGAACGCTGTGAAATTGGCAATAGGGAAATCATCCATGCGGGTTCTGTGATCGGGAGCGATGGTTTTGGGTTTGCATCCAACGGTGAGCAATATTATAAAATTCCCCAGACGGGAATTGTCCGCATTGACGATGACGTTGAGATCGGCGCATGTAATACAATTGACCGTGCGACTTTTGGCCACACTTGGATTAAACGAGGGGTGAAAACAGACAACCTGGTGCATATTGCTCATAATGTGGTGTTGGGTGAAGATACTGTGCTGGTTGCACAGGTAGGCATTGCGGGGAGCGTGACGATTGGAGACCACGCAATCTTAGCCGGCCAGGTGGGGGTTGCACAACATGTCACCATTGGTAACCGTGTAACTGTCGGAGGCCAATCAGGGGTTACCAAATCCGTACCTGACGATCAGATTGTATCTGGTACGCCGGAAATGCCTCACCGACTCTGGTTGAAGGTCTGCAACATCATCCCTAAGCTTCCCGACATGAAGAAAAAGATAACAGAATTGGAGAAACGTATCGAACGGCTGGAAAAGGTTTCTAAGGATTAGCCACCGGAATGTGCCTAAATAGCCTGAACTGTATGAAATGAACTAAAGTTCGAGGCACAGACATACGATTGAAGTTCCCTGCAGTCCCGATAAATCGGGACGGGGAATGAGCTCGCTGTTACGGTTCAAAAAGCTCTTCATCCTTAAAGCTTAGCACTATAGTTCACTTTAGGTGCACACCATGTGGAAGGCTTTTTCGTCCGATCCTGAGCCAGGTCAATCAAAGGCAAACTCATTTGAGAGGTGTGAGGCATGGAAACGGTATATGACATTCGCAAGATTATGGAGCTTCTGCCACACCGGTATCCTTTTATCCTCGTAGACCGAATCCTGGAGATATTGCCGAATGAACGGATAGTTGGGGTGAAAAATGTGACCATCAATGAACATTTTTTCCAAGGCCATTTTCCAGGGATGCCCGTTATGCCGGGCGTGTTGATTATTGAAGCCATGGCGCAGGTTGGGGGTGTCCTTGTTTACTCGTCTCTTTCAGAGGAAAAGCTTAAAGAGTTGATCTATTTTATGGGTATTGACAAGGCCCGTTTCAGAAAGCCTGTGGTTCCGGGAGACCAGCTCGTCCTTGAAATAATCTGGACCAAGAGGCGTGGAAATGTTTGTAAAATGTCTGGCAAGGCAACTGTGGATGGAATTTTGGTCGCAGAGGGAGAGGTCATGGCCATGGTAGGAGAGGGAGCATGATACATCGCACCGCAATCGTTGATCCTGGAGCCGAACTCGGTACTAATGTTCAGGTTGGACCCTATGCCGTTATAGCCTCCGACGTTCAAATAGGGAGTGGCACGATCATTGGCCCTCACGTCACCATAGACCGCTACACGACCATCGGGCCTGATTGTCAAATATTTCAACACGCGGCCATAGGTGCGATTCCTCAGGCCCTGAAATTCGAGGGGGAAAAAACGGTTGTGAAAATCGGCCGAGGGACCACAATTCGCGAATTTGGGACAATTCACAGGGGGACTGGGTTTGGTGGCGGTATAACCGAGATTGGCGAAGAGAATTTTATGATGGCCTACACCCACATTGCTCATGACTGCTTCACGGGGCGCAACGTTATCTTTGCTAATGCTGCCAGCCTTGGCGGCCATATCAGCGTGGGAGATTATGCCACACTGGGTGCGTTTGTGGCTGTGCACCAATTTGTGCGGATTGGGCAGTATGCCTTTGTGGGTGGCATGACTGGTGTGACAAAAGATATCCCGCCGTATGTGCTGGCATCCGGCTCGCCCCGAGCCAGGCTCCACGGATTGAATTCCGTAGGCTTGAAGCGCCATCACTTTTCAGCGGAAACCACACTTGCCCTCAAGAAGGCTTATCGGATCGTGTTTCGACTGGGCTTGACCTTGAATGAAGCGATTCAAAGGGTTTCTGCAGAAGTGGATCAGGTGCCAGAGATTGTTGGTTTTATAGAGTTTATCAAGTCCTCTGAGCGGGGGATAACGAGGTAGTCTGGATGGAACGAATTGGACTGATCGCGGGGAGCGGGCAGTTCCCCGGCATTTTCTCAAAGGCCGCCAAGGAAAGAGGGTTAAAGGTTTTTGCAGTCGCTCATGTTGGGGAGACAGACCCCAGGCTGGAAACCCTTGTTGAGGCGATAAGGTGGGTGAAGATCGGTCAAGTGAAGCGTCTCATTGGGTTTCTTAAGCAAAATGGTGTCCATGATGCGGTAATGGTTGGGGCTATTACCAAGACCAAGATGTTTTCAGGGGTGAGGCCAGACTTGAAGGCTTTGAAGGTCCTTGCCACAATGGATCATACGCAGGATGATGGACTCCTACGGGCGTTTGCCGGCGAGCTGGAAAAAGAAGGAATAACCGTTCGTCCTTCTACTTTCTTGTTGCCTGAACTTCTTGCAAAAAAAGGATGCTGGACGCGGCGGAAGCCAACCAGGTCTGAGATGGCCGATGTACGTTTTGGGTGGCGTATCGTTAAAGAGGTTGGAAGATTAGACATTGGACAGAGCGTGGTGGTTCGGGACGGCTCGGTGATGGCGGTGGAGGCAATAGATGGCACGGATGCTACGATTCGGCGAGGAGGTAAACTCGGAAAGGAAAAGACCG
This sequence comes from Desulfobacterales bacterium, assembly GCA_020347085.1. Classification (GTDB taxonomy): domain Bacteria; phylum Desulfobacterota; class Desulfobacteria; order Desulfobacterales. The sequence continues at coordinate 913,859 of CP070769.1, read as the reverse complement.
TAGTGGTAAAGGCGAGCAAGCCAAATCAGGATATGAGATTCGACGTGCCTGCTGTAGGACTCAAGACCATTCAAGTGATGTGTCATGTTAGGGCTTCGGTCTTGGCGGTTGAGGCTGGCAAGACAGTGGCCTTTGACAGGGAAGAGATGGTGGCATTGGCGGATGAAAACGGCATTGCCATCATAGACATTGAGTAAGTGAGCCATACTTCTTGACGTGCCCAAAGAGAATTGAACTTGATAGTATGAAGGAGCCTTTTCATCATGTTTTGTAATGCTCATAATTTTGGGCATTTCATATTGATTGGGTAACCTATGAAATCATTACACGTTGGTGTCGTTGGGGTTGGATATCTGGGAAGGTTTCATGCGGAAAAATACGCCCGGATAGATGGAGTAAAGCTTGCGGGTGTGGTGGATATTATTCCTGAAAGGGCGGAAAATGTGGCTAAACGTCTTGGGACGGAACCCTTTACCGACTATAGAGACCTCATAGGTCAGGTAGATGCTGTGAGCGTGGCGGTCCCTACTCCCCTTCATTTTTCCGTTAGCCGTGATTTCTTGCAAAATGATGTGGATGTGTTGATCGAAAAACCGATGACAGAGACTCTTGAGGAGGCGGATGCCCTCATAGAGATTGCAGATTCCCGCGGCCCAATCATTCAGGTGGGGCATTTGGAGCGATTCAACCCGGCCGTTATGGCCCTGAGAGAAATCGTGGATCATCCGTTGTTCATTGAGTCTCACCGCTTGCATGTTCCCAAGAAGCCTGGACGAGACAGGAAGGTGCGAGGAACCGAAGTGGACGTCATTTTGGACCTGATGATCCACGATATCGACATCATACTGAACTTTGTGGGGTCGGAGGTCAAGAGTGTCCACGCGGCCGGTGTGCCGGTGATATCCCCTCATGTGGACATTGCCAATGCACGGCTGGTGTTTGAGAATGGCTGTGTGGCGAACATAACCGCCAGCCGTATTTCTTTGAAGAATATGCGAAAGATACGTATTTTTCAGAGAGATACCTACGTTTCGGTCGATTATGCTAATCATGATATTACCATCATCCAAAGAGGGGCGAAGGGCACTCCGCTTCCTATTCCAGGTATGTTTTTGCAACGAAAAACCTTTGAGGATAGTGATTCCCTAGAATCTGAGCTGGAGGCATTTGTCCAGTCGGTGAGGACTCGCGAGGTACCATTGGTATCGGGGAAGGAAGGACGGAATGCCCTCCGGGTTGCCCTTAGCATCGTTGAGCAGATCGAAGCGACCAACAGGAACTTTCTGGGAAAGACTGGGTCATTTTAGGATTCATGCGTGTCATGACGCCGTTGGCGAGGACTGTGGCCGGTGCCCCTTTCGTGTCCTTGGGACAATGGTATATCCCTGATTAGTTGAAGGATCAATCCATCAATCGTCCATCTGGAGACAGAAATCAAAAGGTAATGATCATTGCCGGAGAGGCCTCCGGGGACCTTCACGGAGCCCATCTAGTAAGAGCCATGCGGGGCCTTAATCCGCATCTTGATTTCTTTGGGATCGGTGGCAATGCGCTTCGACAAGCTGGAATGGAGGTCCGAGTCGATAATTCCGAGATAGCTGTCGTTGGGGTTTCTGAAGCCATTTCCAAGATAAACCTCCTTTTTAGAGCCCTTAGGCTGGCTAAGCAAGACCTTAAAAAGGTTTGTCCCGCTCTTCTCATCTTGATAGATTTTCCAGACTTTAATCTCCGAGTAGCTACCGCGGCAAAAAAACTGGGTGTCCCTGTCATGTATTACATCAGTCCCCAGATATGGGCTTGGCGGACCGCTAGGGTTAAGAAGATCAAAAAGCTGGTGGATCACATGGTAGTTATCTTTCCTTTCGAGGTGAATTTCTACAGAAGGTGGGGTGTACCGGTTACCTTTGTAGGGCACCCCTTACTGGACAGTATGCCACTCGAAGGCCTTAAGAAGAAAACTGAAGCCCAGAGGGACGAGGGGGTGCTCGTGGGCCTTCTGCCCGGCAGTCGTAACGAGGAGATCACCCGTCTTCTTCCCACGATGGTTGAGGCGGCAGAGATTTTGTCGGAAGGGATCAAAGGGGTCCGTTTTGCGATACCTGTAGCGTCTTCTGTCAGTAAGCGTGTGGTGGAGAACATTGTCCAGGGAGGAAGGGCGAAGTTTTCGATCCTGTCTGATAGCCTACGAAAAGTCTTGAGTGAGGCTACATTGGTTATAACAGCTTCGGGAACCGTGACATTGGAAACAGCCATAGCGGGAACTCCTATGATCATTGTGTACAAGGTATCGCCTCTTAGCTACTGGCTTGGAAAGCGGATGATTCGCGTCAAGCATATAGGGCTGGCAAACCTAGTCGCTGAAAAGCCAATCGTCCCCGAGTTGATTCAACATCAAGCTTCAGCCCAACAGATTGCTGACGAGGCTTTGAGAATGATCAGAGATGAGAGAAGGCTTGTTCAGACGCGTCTTGAGTTGCGACGCGTGGCAGAGAGGCTGGGCGTTCCAGGGGCCTCGAAACGAGCTGCCGAAGTGGCGCTGAG
>CP070769.1:904603-911218 GCA_020347085.1 Desulfobacterales bacterium | reverse complement strand
TGAACTGCAACAGCGAGCGCATTCCCTGTCCCGATTTATCGGGACTGCAGGGAGCTTCAATCTTTATATGTTTTGCAGCTGCATTTTTTGAAAAACCAACGTATAGCTGCTACCAAGCTGGAGGATTGAGATGGCCGAAGGTTTATGATATGTATGTAAAAGGTATTCAAAGCGTTTGGACCTACCGTATCGATCGCAGCACATATCTCGTGTTGGGTGGGGGTGCCGTCATGAGAGATTGTCTTCGCAATATGTCAACTATATTCTTGTTGGGATGTGTGTATTGTTTCGTGGGCTTTTGCACTTTTGGATACGCCACAGAAAAAGGTTTTCATACGGCAAACACGAACAGAGGGGGTGGCATAATGACTCTGAAAGTTACATCCCGAGCATTTTCACATAACGGGGAAATTCCGCTACGTTACACGTGTGATGGTGAAGACATTTCACCTCCTTTGGAGTGGTCAGGTCTACCTGAAGGAACCAAGAGCGTTGTTCTAATTGTAGACGACCCCGATGCGCCTGACCCGGCCGCACCGAAGATGACGTGGGTGCACTGGGTACTCTACAATATCCCTCCGGATGCCCCCGGGTTGCCTGAAGCTGTGCAGTCGCAAGACCTTCCCGCGGGAACAAAAGAAGGGCTTAACGACTGGAAACGCACTGGATATGGAGGGCCCTGCCCACCAATAGGCCGCCATCGTTACTTTCATAAGCTCTATGCTCTGGATGTTGTCCTTCCAGATTTGGGTAAGCCGACCAAGCAAGAACTTGAAAAAGCCATGGGGGAGCACATCCTGGCAAAGGCAGAGATTGTCGGAACCTATCAACGTTCCCGATAGACATATGCTCGTCGAGGATATGGAGTCGAGAATTCATGAGATGGGAAAAGGGGCACCCCTATAAGAAAGCCCTTGATGAAGTATACGTAGACATGAGGGCTAAGTATGAAGAGACAATGGGGTATTGGTAAGGCGGCTCCTGTTTCTATCCCAAGATGAAGCTTCCTCTTCACATAACGAAGCGCCGCAGAGGCGAGATGAAGATACGCATCTCGCCTTCGACTTGATAGGGCCAGTGGTACAGGGTGTAAAGCCTGACGCATGATAGCGCTTTCTCATATTTATGTATTAGAAGCTCCACTGGGGAGTTACGATCACCGCTGTGAGACCATCATAGGGAGAACCCGAAAACCGGGTATTACTTCCTATAGGCCATTTTTGGTGCAACATATCAAACAGTTACGTGGCCTTCCATGTAGTTTCCTTGGTTATGAGAAAGTCCTAAAGTTTTGCCTGTAACGTTCCGATAAATCCATTAGAGCAACACCAGGTGTGAACGAGGCAAACCTTCCGAAAGGATGGGACGCAAAGTCTCCGGCCCGACGACGATGGGTAGCGGGACTGCCGCACTGCCAACTAGATGGACGTTGAAACCCATTTTTTGGTGAGAAGGATGGGTTTTTTTACTTGAGATACCCAGCTACGCTGGATTTGAGATTGAAGCTCCCTGCAGTCTCGATGAATCGGGACTGCAGGGAATGCGCTCGCTGTTGGAGTTCAAACTGAAGGGGTTCAAATGGAAAGGGCCAAAGGCAGGGATGGTGAGTTTAGAGCACGCTCTCGCTTTGCCCAACGCGTCATGAGGTTGTGGCGAAAGTCCAAGCAAAAAGATGAACGCCACTCGTCATGTATAGATAAAGATCGGAATAACGCATGCTCTGATGGTTGCCGATGTAAGCGAGCTCATCTCCGGGAACCATAGTGAGGAGAAGAACGTGCAACGGTTGTTAGTATTTGTGTCGGCGCTCTGAACTGGTATTTAGTCCACGGAGATTTTGGGCGAGGAGGAAATTATGAAAGCGAGAGTGCCAAAGAACATAAGCGTTTTGGAGTTCAGGCATCCGGCTCCTGTTAAATTTTTTGAGCACTGTGCCAAGTGCGCACGTTTTGGCGATGATTGCCCTGATCTGAAACTGGGCAGAGAGGTCCTTCGGGGCAAGAAAAAAGTCGCGTATGGGGACGAGGTGTCCCGGGACAGCATTCACATGAGCGCCTTTAATTGTCTGGCACCGCTTTACTACATTGAACGCAGCCGAATAAAATGTGCCTATGCAGGCCGTTGCCGGGAAGAAGGGCTCTTATTGGCCCTGTTGGATGGTAAACGGGTCCTGGATTACTCATGTAAAAAGATTATTGAACTTCCTTGGACGCGGTGTCGACAAATGAAGGCCAAGAAAGCCGCATAAGCCTCTATGAAAGTGTTTTCTTGGAGATAATAATGCTGTCTTTTGATAGAATGTCCTTTGGAACTCCTTGACACACAGCTACTTTGTTCGTTATCCTCGATTGCAAAGAATCAACCCCATGGTCTGTTAGGTCAGAACCCAATAGGCTGTTGGTATAGAGGGAGCAGCATGAGAAAACTTTTTGCTGATAAAGAACACGTCTATCATTTGCAGGGACAGGCCATTTTGGAAAGTGAAGATGGCACCCATGAATACGTAGCGTGGGACTCCAAAGATGACAAGCTGTCTTGGATTAAGGGAAAGGCGGTCATCGTAGAGGATATCCTTTGTTTGACAAGCATAACGTCTGAAGGCGAAGAGGAAGGCGTGGAAACCTCCTTGGAGCTAGAGTACGAACTAAACCAGTTTCCAAAGTGGGACAAGACCAAGTATTATTGTGTGGTCGTTGGAGGCGGACAGGCTGCCCTGATGAAGTATTGCGAAACAGGTGAACCTCTGGACGCAGGAAAAGACGAGTATAACGCCATCCAGGCAATGTTAAAGAAATACGGCGTGGCATTGCAATAGATCAAACTGCGACTCGGTTTCATAGTCATGATTATTGTGAATGTCCTGGCTGACCAAAGACCGCCCGGCCTATCCAAAAAGTCCCGAGCCCATCGAATGCCCCCGCACAAGCCTGAATCCAAACCCTAATTGGTGCCGTGCACTGGTCTTCAACAAAGTGGTTTAGCTGATGGATAGATTGCTACATCTTGGACTACGCCAACAAGCGCATTCTATGCGGCTTGCTCGAGGGAACTGCAAAAGGGAATTGGGGGCGAGCCTCTGGGTTCAGGGTTAATGTGATGAGAAGTGATTTCAAAACCTTTTTTCTCGCCGGTTGGCCATTTTGATCCCGACAACATCGGGATAACCTCATGTTACTAAAATCGGAGCACGAAGTATCTCTTTTGGCGCAAACTTCACTTTGTGTCAAGCCGTCAGGCGCAACCTTTACGCTAAACTCTCCCGATAAATCGGGATCAAACATTTACGATTTTCACGCTGCGCCTTGCAAAGAACTTGGTAGCAAAATAACCAGCAGTGGGCTGGCAATGAGGTTTTGAAACGGCTTTGAGCAATAGTACGAAGGAAAGCGGAGGATTAGATGGAAAAGCCTATCGAAAATTACTGGAAGGGTCGTTTAGTATCTCTCAAGAAAGCATTGGAAGAGAATAACTTTGAGGTGTTTCTGGCAGATAACGCCGCCGAGGCAAAGGAAATTGTGGAGAAGCAGATCATTCCTAAGACCGGGGCAAAAAGCGTTTCTTGGGGCGGCTCCATGACGTTCACGTCTTCAGGGCTTTACGACGCGATCAAGAATAACCTAGGTCTGGAAACCTTAGACGTGTTCGACAAGGGTCTCTCCGATGACGAAAAGTTGGAACTGCGCAGACGAGCACTTCTTGTTGACCTATTTATTACAGGAACCAACGCAGTGACTGAAACAGGCAAGCTTATTAACCTTGATATGTATGGAAACCGGATCGCTGCCGTCACATTTGGCCCCAAAAATGTGATAATTCTTGTGGGCCGCAACAAGGTTGTCCCTGATATCCAGGAGGCCATGTTCCGCATCAAAAACTATGTGGCCCCTATTAACGCCATGCGGTTAGACAAGAAAACACCGTGCGTGAAAACCTCCTACTGTGAGAATTGCAAGAGTTCAGAGCGTATCTGCAACACATGGACCATTACCGAGAAATCTTTTCCTCAAGGAAGGGTGAAGGTTGTTTTGATCAACGAGGATATGGGATTGTAAAAGAAGACCGGAAAGGGGTTCCTTTAGGCAAACATTCAGGTTCCGGCTGCAGATGATAGCGGGTTCGACAGGGTATCAATATAATATGGCGACAACGATACATCAGGCAAAGATTTTGATTTCTATAAATCGTGAGGAACAGAAGGGCAAAATGAGAGTTTCGACCGGCGGCAATACAAGCCCCCATGGCATTTTGCTTGCTTTTCGTGGTTGTTATGATAGGATATTAAATAGATAGGAAGGCCGGAAAGATAACTCCTGTATCCTGCACAGGCCGGGTCATCAAAGAGAAACCGGGAAGTCCAAAAAATTGGGTGCTTTCGTGAAAGAGACGAGCAAGCAAAGGAGGGCGCAAGAGGCACTCCAACAAAGAGAGGCTGAACTGGAGTTTAGGACCAGTCAACTTGAGGAAGCGGTTATCGCATTAGGGGTTTTGCTGAGGCAAAGAGAGGACGATAAGAGGGAGCTTGAAGAAAGGGTGTTGCTCAACGTCAATCAACTCATCTTGCCGTATGTGGAGAAATTGAAGATGAGCCGTGTGGGTGATAAACAGGTGGCCTATTTAAGAATACTGGAGTCAAACCTTCAAGACATCGTATCACCCTTTGCATACCGATTGTCCTCAAGATACCAGAGCCTGACCCCTGCTGAAATCCAGATAGGACATCTTATAAAGATGGGAAAGACCACAAAAGAGATAGCAGATCTGTTGAATTTGTCCCATAGAACAATCGAAACTCATAGGAGAAAAATCAGAACCAAACTGGGCATAAAGAACAGAAAGACAAGTTTGAGAACTCATCTTTTTTCCATATAGCCCCATTGATTCTTCCTCCGCGTTTTCACGGATTGCGTGTTCATATAGTTATTTATTCAAGTTTCGCACCCCTGAATGAAGCCTGTAACGTGTATGCTGGAGGTTTTCGTCCAAAATAGGGGGAATCATAGGTAGGTAAGGAATTTCGCTGAACGAAGGCTTACAGCCATCTCCAGCCACAACATATGCAAGGCTATTAAAGGCATTGGAGGCCGCAGTGAAGCGAATTTCCTTACCTGCGAAGCTCCGGTTAGTGTAAAAGCCGTCAGTCATCATTATCGCGTATTGAAGAGAAAATTTCTCACTTTTTTGCGTTACTTCAAATAGTTGAAAAGGGTGCGAAACTTGAGTTATTTATTTATGGACGTCCCTACTTTCGCGGGCAGTTTTTGAAGGGATCAAGTCTGCTCTTGACCCCCTTTGTTGCAGGCAATTTACTTGTCTGTTTGCTCTAGTTCGGCAATCGCTTCCTTCAAAACAGCGGCAGATCGGGCAAGGCATTCCGCTTCCTCGGATGAAAGACTGCCTTGTACAATGCGTTCTATACCTCTCTGTGCGACAATAGTCGGCACACTCAGACACACATCTCGCAAGTCATACTCTCCATCCAGCAGTGTTGATACGCTAAGGACACTTCTTTGGTTGCGTAGAATTGCACCGGCAATTTTGACAAGTGCCAAACCGATTGCATAATATGTGGCCCCTTTGTAGTCAATAATATGGTAAGCTGAATCTCTCACCTCCTGGGCAATCTTATCCCGCTGCTCTTTCCAATTGCTGCATTTTCCACAGATGGGGCAATATTCGTCAATGGCTATGCCACCAATGTGGGTCAATGACCATGCGGCAAACTCGCTGTCACCGTGCTCTCCGAGAATATATGCGTGCACGTTATGCACATCGATCGAACACTGTTGGCTCAACAGATAGCGGAAACGTGAACTGTCTAATACAGTACCCGAACCTATAATACGTTCACGCGGCCATGTTGACCTCTTGATAGCAAGATATGTGAGTACGTCAACAGGATTGGTGACTATCAGAATGACCCCTTGCGAATTCTGCGCCACAATGTCATCGACAATGGCCCCTGTGATGCCGGCGTTTCGCTGAAGAAGGCTGAGTCGCGATTCACCGGGTCTTTGCTTTGTTCCGGCTGTTACCACGATCACGTGAGCATCGGCGTAGTCAATAACTTCGCCTGAACGCATACGGACGGCAGGAAGAAACGGTAGGCCATGAGCAAGGTCGAGTACCTGGCCGAGGACTAGTTCTCGGTTCTGATCAATGAGCACAATTTCGTCAGCAAGTCCACTCTGGGCGAGGGCGTATGCGAAGGTGGACCCCACTGTACCCGCGCCCACAATAACCACCTTTCGTGCTTTCCATGGTTCATTATTCATCACCATGCCCCGACTCCTTACAATGAAAAAAGTAGTCAAAAGGGGTCAAGTCTGCTCTTGACTCATCTATGAGATTGGGGCATCCGGATCATGCATTTTGAAGAATGTTTTATCATGAAATGAAATCAAGAAAAAAGTTTCTATAACGTAATTTGAATTCCAGCAAAAGCTGAACATCAGCTAAGAGCAGACTTGACCCCTTTACTCACATGGGCGTCCCTTTTGCTCATGAAGGTTAAGGCCGCTATCAGGCGGGGGCAGTTTTGTCAAATGTGTACGGGCTGTTGCCCAAAGCTGATTTCTTTTAATCAAGACACTGGGGAACAAGATTTAAAGAAGAAAG
>CP070769.1:901326-904503 GCA_020347085.1 Desulfobacterales bacterium | reverse complement strand
TCAAACCGGAACCAACAATCTCTGCTCTTTATCTCGAATCAGGCCAGATTCAACATAATGCCATAGAATGTCCAACCCTGGTCACCCAGAAAATGCTCACGAAGCAAGGAAAATGGCTTTTTGGCGATTCCATATTTTTGGAACAAACTCCTGAGACGCGACACTAGTTTGAGATTCAGGCAAACAAACCCCGTATCTTGTGACCAACCTCTGTCTTCCTGTAACCCACCCTTAATCCAACACTACTGATTTTTCGTTAACGGCTTCTCCATGGGTGGGCGACAAATACCCCCCACGGCTTTCTCTTGCCTTCGAGTTTTTGCCTGACGGCTACCCCTATTCATTAGCCTCCGTTTTCCTTTGTTTTTAACTAATTGAATGCGAGATTACGGTATTGTCGTCCGTATTCTATCCCCAAAAAAAAGTGTTGTCTTCAGACGATTTTTATGCATCATAGACTACAGAATCACATGATCAGTTTGCGTCATGACCAAGGAGAAAAAGCTGGCTAAACAAGGCGAAAATAGGCGGTTTAACGCCCCCAAGGATGCATTTGTTGCACTGGGGCCTCATTATAACAGAGTCGGACAAATTGTAGATATTGGCAAGGACGGACTTGAGTTTCGTTATATAGCAGGAAAAGAGCCGTCAGGCCAGTCGTTTGAATTAGACATATTCTTGAGCGATGGTGACTTCTACTTGGAAAAGGTGCCGTGTAAAACAATTTCGGATGTGAAGACCCACGAGAGTCCTTACGCTCCTTTAAACATGAGGCAATGTGCCGTTCAATATGGTGAGTTGTCGCCGTGGCAGGTGTCTCAGCTCGAATATTTCATCAAGAACTACACTTCAGGGTAGGTGGTTTAAGAGCTAAGTCTATATTCAATTGTCAAAGAGCAAGAAATAGTGGAGGAAGAGGCATGTTTCTTTCAGGGGAGTGGTGCACGGCCTCTTAATCTATCAAAGTCAAGCAAATCAGAAGTTGAGGGGGATAAAATGAGGTTCGAGGACATTCGAGGTATTGCTAAGGAAATGGGCATCGGGACATACAGGATGAAAAAGACGGATATAGTTCGGGCCATTCAAAGGGAAGAAAACAATATAGAGTGTTACGGCACCGAACGGGTAAACATTTGTCAGGAAGAGGCATGTTTGTGGAGAAGCGATTGCTTTACTCTGAATAACAAATAGACAAACTGGCCAGAAATGATCGCTTCTCATAGGGCACACGTTAGGCTCAAGCCCAGATTGAGCCAGAAATGGCTGTGCCTTTAGCCAAAGAGCCCCGATTCCAAGGCTCCTTCTTCATGACCCGCTGCTGCCCACTCACTTGGAGCAGTCTTGCTTGGTTTCGGGGCTTTCCAGCGTCGGCCTCTTGAATTTCTCAAGGCTTTCAGATATAAATTAGTAAGGCATGACGGCTTCCGATACTTTTGTCATGACTTCCTTTTTGTCAAGCCCCCGGTTGATGCCCCCTCGGGGGCTTTTTTGTTCCGTCACCCTTGCCTGAATGTAATAGAATCACCCAATTTCAAATGTCCAAAAACGGCATAAGTTTTGCAGTCAATTGCCCACATATGAACGGCTATACATGATTTACAACCACGTATGGAGGTTCTACCAATGTAACTTAGCAACTAAGGATGTTCATAACTAGGTTGTTTTATCTCTCTTCAAAGTCTGGGGGCGGAGATGAACAATTGTGTTCCGTACCCAAAACCTGCTCTCTAAGGAAGGAAAGGAAATTGCCCCCAGACTTACTTTAAACCCAATAAGGCCATAGGTTCTCCCCCTCCTCGCCCACTCAAAAGAGGCCCTGTGGCCTTTAATTTTGCACTTTCCGTCTTTGCTCCCACTTTAGCTCTTTCTGTCCAATAAAACGGCCTCTATGGTGCCTGTTTTCGTAAGCCATTAGGGTTTTTAGATCGTGGGCCTTACGGAAAAATGCAAGTCCCGTGGTGTGTGAGGGCTGCAACACCCTGTTTCAAAAAGTCAACACATTTCGAGGACTCTTGCCCAAAATACACTTTTCTGATAAAGCGATCTTGAAGTTTAATAATAGTCCCTGAACCCTAACCAGGGGGTGCCATGAACCTATTACCAAGGCCCCGTTTCTCATAAAGAGGTGGAGTTTTGTGGTTATGGGGGGTGAGCTTGTGAGGAAAGAAAGAAGAAGACACGCTAGAATAGATTTTAATCTACCTATAGAAATAGTGGGATACGAAGGTTCACACGTGATTAAGAATTTCAGTCCTGGTGGCTTATTAGTTCAAACTCAGGCTGCTTCAGATCTTAGGACAGGAGACGAGATCGATCTTATGATAAAGCTTCCCTTGGAGAAGTCCGCTATTCAGGTAAGACCCCGAATTGCCCATGTTACAGGCAACGCCATTGGTGTAGAATTCGTCAATCTAATTCCTCAGCATGCCATGGCACTGGAACATTGCTTTCATATCTTCAAGCATACGATTCCCCAACCCAAATGATAAGATTCGTCAAATTATAAGGACTACCCATAGCTAAACCTTTCAAGACTTGATTTTAAGTCGGCCCAATAGTTATTCGCGTTAGCCCATCGTTCTTTGAAAACCCAATACCCGTCGAAGGCGATGAGATAGCAACCAGCCGGAAGTCGGTTGTAATTCACAGAAGAAAACTCGATGCAACACCGTGTCCGCCCACGGGTCGTAGGTTAAGCTGTTCCGAAAAAACGGCGTGTGTATTCCCTCATTATGGCGGTCAGAGTGAAGATAGCGGAACCCTATCATAAGATTTTTGTGCTAGGCAGAAGTAGACATCATATGGCATTATCTTGATTGACTTGGGGGGTAGGTGCTTCTTCATCGGCTGGCGGCTTTACTTCGGCCAGTTCCGCCAGTTCCAGGGGGACAACTCTGGGGCTTCCGTTTTCGGTGGACCTTCTTCGGTGACCGGTGCTGCGGCTTCTTGGTCGATAGGCTTCACAGCCTGGTAAGCAAGCTTCACCATGGCGGCGCGGCGCACGGTCCAAGCCTTGTCTTCTTCGGCGATCTTGGCCAGCAAGGCCTGGTCGGTGAGCCTCTCCACGGCAGAACGGCGCACGGTCCAAGCCTTGTCTTCCACGGCGATCTTGGCCAGTAAGGCCTGGTCAGTGAGCCTCTCCACGGCAGCAAGGCGCACGGTCCAAGCCTCGTCTTC
>CP070769.1:898221-901226 GCA_020347085.1 Desulfobacterales bacterium | reverse complement strand
CTCCACCTGCGCTATTTTGCCTACGGCTGCCTCGTGGGACATCTCCACGCCGTCGACTTTCCCTTCCAGCTCTGGTATGGCATGAATGGCTCCCCCGTTAAGTATGAGACCCCGGCACTCTAGATGGGCCTTAATCCCAGGCACCTCTCCCACCAGGTCACCTCGTGCTATAATGTTTCCGCCATTGGTAATGGCTCGCGAAATGATCTCAGCCCGTGTGTCGGCCTCTTTCAATACGATGCGGCCGCCTATATCCATTTCGCAGCCAGGGCTGCCTACGAGGAGGCTGTAGAATCGTGCCACTGCCCCCTTTCCAACCAGATGCGTGGTGGGATACATCTGAACAGATTTCACCGGCCTCATGCTAATGTAATTATTGAGCAAAAGACCACCTTCCTCAACCATTCCCACTGATCTGGCCCGCACCATCATTTCTTCGGCCCAGTGGTGGATCATCGTGAAGCTAAGCTTTGCATCCTTCTTAACATAGTACTCAGTGATTCCGATGTGGAGCCCTCGCCGCATATGTACAGCGGTGGCACAACCCGTGATGACATGCAGTTCAGACCCTTCTTCGGCGATGACAATATTGTGGAGGTTCTGACTTAAACCTTCCTTTTCGAGGTACAAACATGCCTGTACCGGATAGAGGACCTTGCTGCCAGGAAGAGCCCTAATTACATAGCCGTTGTGCAACTCGAGCTGGGCTCTGGCCGTGTACTTATCAGTTTCTACTGCAACCAATTTCCAGTAGTAATCCTTCACCCAGTCATATTTTTTCAATGCCTCCTTAATCGGAATTACCTCCAGTCCCTCCTGCTTTGAACGGTAATGGACAACAGCAGTATCTTTTTGCACGAAGCTGCCCGACCTTTCCCTTTCCTTGGCATCTACCCCGGCTTTGATCATCAGGTCCTTATCGGTTTCTGATAAATCAGCCAAATCATCAACGTAATCATGGGTGACGGGATCGGATTGAAAGGTATCAAGGTCAATGTCGGACCCAAGTGCCGCTATCTTTTTCTTAGCCCGTAAAGCCTTTTCGTCTAAATCGCGCATCTCACACACTCCTCATATCCAACTTCGCTGATACACCTGAAGATTTCGCGGGGGTTGCTGGCGCAAGTCAACTCGCCCTGATAGAGAAGCTGGCCTTTGTCCGCTGTGACATAATCCAAGATGAACCCGGTGTGCGTAATAATCAGACCCATCTTGGTCCTTTCTTCATGAAGTTCCTTCCGTGTTTTTTCAGCGCTCACTTTAAAGTCCCGTTGAAGCAATTCACTGATCGTTTTCCCTATAAGGGAAATATTTTCCAGGTCCACACCAGACTCTGGCTCATCAAAGAGCATTATGTCAGCATCCTGGGCCATCAACTGCAACAATTCTGAGCGCTTAATCTCGCCACCAGAGAATGCCGCATTGATGTCGCGATCAAGAAAGTCAGAGAAGTTTACTCTTGAAGCCAAGGCTTCTGCATCCACGTCTTCCTTGGCGCAGATTTGGACCATCTGCTTCGTCTTCACCCCATGAATGGTCGGGGGGCGCTGGTAAGACACACCGATGCCAAGCTTGGCCCGTTCATTGATAGGCACATGGGTTATGTCTTCTCCTTTGAAGACAATCTTTCCTCCGGTGACCGTGTACTGAGGATAACCGATGATAGTCATGAGCAAAGATGTTTTTCCGGAGCCGTTTGGGCCGAACAAGATATGGGTTTCACCCGGGCGGATTTCTAGATCGATGTGTTTCAAGATCTCCTTATCGCCAACCTTGACCTGCAAATCCTCAATTTGTAACATGGTTTCTCTCCTTATTTACCTGTCTTTACGCCAGTCTTCGAGTTCTTCGCCTTGATATTGCTCCTGTCGGACGGTCAGATCGAGATTGATGACAAGCCCTGAATGCTTCTTGACTTCCGTATCTTCCCCGAGTTTCACGTGACGCTCCCCGGCGGCCTGGACATCTTCCAATGCCTTTTTCAGGGCTACGCCAATGGTATGACTTTTGTCTATGTCGCCGGGTTTGAACTTGGGGGGAATGCCATCTTCTGCGATATCTTCCGCAAAGTGGGCAAGTTGTTTCATCTTTTCCATGGCTTGGTCCATAAGCTTCCACCCCATGATATCATCGCGTTGGAAGAGCCAGGAGCTACGGATGTGCTGCAACATTTCAGTATATTTGCTTGTGACCTCTGCCTGCAGCTTATCCAGCAGGTCCTTGGGCAATTCGCTTTCTCCCCCTGGGAGACCTGCTGCTTCTTCCGGACTTAGTTTGTCCAGCTTTCTTTGAAACTTCCTCGCGTGGATAGCTGATTCCCACGCTTCTCTATGGAGGACCCGTCTGATGTGGAGATCGTCCACCTTATTGGCTTCTTCGTTGTAATGAGGGATCAACTTCTCCTCATATGCCACATACGACTTGAGAATAGTAGCCCGGCTGGTCGGATCATAAGGGTACGGTGCCGGTGTGAAGTTCGGCTCGCCCCCCAGTTGGCCTATTATCATTCCCAGCCAGTGCATGTGCCACATCTCCTCCCTGGACATGGAAATAAGGCTTGAGCCAAGAGGGGTGTCTTCCCCTTCCATCCACCCGTGGACCAGATAACGTATAATCGCCGCATGCTCATCGGCAAGATCCCTGTTCAGCATGTCAATCAACGCTTGTTTCTCCATCGTCAAACCCCTTTCGCTAATTCATGTGGATCAAAATCTGTTCTCAGGGCCGATTCTTACAACCGATCTCGCTATGCCTCCGCACTGGCACATGGGCTCATCACAGAGCGATATGGTTGCCTCTCTGTCAATCTACCTTAAAGAATGCCTTCGGCTTAGCACCACAGACCGGGCATTTGTCAGGCGGCTCACCTTCGCAGGTATAGCCACATACAGAGCACACGTGGTAGTCGGTTTCTTCGAGACCCTCCAAGTTATCTATGGCTTTCTGGTACAGGTTCGCATGGACCTGCTCAACCGCGTTAGCGTACGAAAAGCTGCGTTCTGCGG
>CP070769.1:895358-898121 GCA_020347085.1 Desulfobacterales bacterium | reverse complement strand
TTAATAAACACCTGTTTGAACAAGTGAAACCCGTGAAGATAGACTTCATTGAGACCCTATCGGGCGAAGGCTTTATGATTTCCCACAGCCGCTTTCCAGCGAATCAATCCGACACAGCCTGCGATTCCACAGCTTCGGGAAGTTGCGCGTAACCTGGCGGTTCGAGTGAGCGACATAAGCATTTGAGATACCTAATATGCACCTACCAGCCGGGCGATGACAATGCGCATGATTTCTGAGGTTCCTTCACCAATCTCCAAGAGTTTCTGATCGCGATAAAAACGTTCCACATCGTATTCTTTCATGAGACCGTAGCCACCATGAAGCTGCACCGCGTGGTTGGCGGCACGGTACATGACTTCAGAACAGTAAAGCTTTGCCATGGCGGCCTCTTTGCTAAAAGGCTTGTTTTGATCCCTCAGCCAGCACGCCCTGTAAAGGAGTAGCCGGGCGCATTCAATCTCCATGGCCATGTCAGCCAGTTTGAAGGCATTGGCCTGAAAAGTTGATATGGGCCTTCCAAACTGAACCCGCTCTTTGGCATATTTCATGGCCATGTCGTAGCATCCCTGGGCACCACCTAAACCCATGGCGCCAATACTGAGGCGCCCGCCGTCTAACGTGGCCAACATTTGATGAAAGCCTTCTCCGCGCTTTCCGAGAAGATTCTCCTTGGGAACACGGCAGTCCTCAAAATACAAGGTGCTCGTGTTTGAGGCTCGCCACATCATTTTTCCATGCATGGGCTGGGCTGTGTATCCGGGCGTGCCGGATTCGACAAGAAAGCAGCTTAGTTCATTGCGACCATCATCTCGCTTGCCGGTCAGAGCCATCACAGTCACACCGCCCGAAATATCTGTGGAGGCGTTCGTGATAAAGATCTTGCTGCCGTTGATGACCCAGGTGTCGCCATCCATACCCGCATGCGTGCGACAGGCTGCTGCATCCGACCCGGCATCCGGCTCTGTCAGGCCAAAGCCCCAAAGCAATTCTCCGGTGCAAAGTCTTGGAAGGTATTTTTTCCTTTGTTCTTCATTGCCAAAGTAGTAAATAGGACCAATGCCAAGGGAATTAGCGGCAGCCACTGTGGCGGCCTGGGAGGCGTCTACCCTTGCTAATTCTTCTACGGCTATGATATAAGACAAATAGTCAAGCTCTTGGCCGTTGTACTGCTCGGAGACAAATGTCCCAAAGAGACCCAATTCCCCCATAGCCTTGGTCAACTCATAAGAAAATGTTTCGCTCTCGTCCAGCATTCGTGCAACGGGCTTAATCTCTTTCTCCGCAAAAACCCGTACCGACTCCCTTAGAATCTCCTGCTCCATGGAGAGTGAAAAGTCCATCGGCCACCTCTTTTACAGTTAAGGTTTTACACCAGTTGACGTGTTACAGCGATGAAGTGGTGGAATGATCGGTTTAAAGGGACAAAAAAGAACTTCTTTATGCTGTTACCCCATACGACACGCAAAAACGCCATAATGAGCACAAGCTTCCGTCCCTGCCAATGGGAACGGCATTAAACAAGTGCCACCAGAAGGTTCATGATTTCAGTAACCCATAGAATTCACGAACATTCTTTGCCGAATAACCGACTATTGTATCTTCTGTGCCGAGTGCCCCAGCACCCTGTGCGTCCTGCCAAGGGGGGAACTTCGTGGCCTTCGGGCGGACCAGATGCTTGATGACAAATGCGCGGATTGGCTTCATATCTGAATCCAACAATCAGACATCACGGGTTTGGTCTTGCCGGGAGTATTGATTCCTATGGCCATAAAATGATTATAAAAATGTAAGCTTATGTGCTATGAAGTTAAGTAACAGAATGACAAAATATCGTCAACTGTGCACTAACGATTAACCTGGGAAAGCTGTAATAGAAGAAAAACATAGATAAGTCAAGACAATTAGCGAAAATAGAAGATTGTTTGCATTAACACCAATATATTGCTTGTTGACCGGTTTATCCGTCGAAAAAAGAACTTGCCATCAAAATAGGATGATATTAGATAAATTAGTTTTTGATTGCAGCCTACATATGGGCACGTTTCTTTTCACAGAAGATCGTCTAGGCTATTCGACGATCTTATTTTTTCGCGCCTTGCAAAAGGGCCAGCGTAGCTCAGTTGGTAGAGCTGCTGATTTGTAATCAGTCGGTCGGGGGTTCGAGTCCCTTCGCTGGCTCCAAATAATGTATACGGAAGCGTCCATGGAGGGGTTCCCGAGCGGCCAAAGGGAACAGACTGTAAATCTGTCGGCGATGCCTTCGGAGGTTCGAATCCTCCCCCCTCCACCAAGCCTCATAGTAAGTAGTATGTAGGAGATCGCGGGGGATTGACCTCGGCATCGTGTGGACTACATGCACTGCCTGCATTCACCTTACTGTGTTTTGCCAAGGAGCCATAACCTCAACCTGAAGGACTTTGCAAGGATAATCTAAAGCCTCGTTATTTGGCGCACCCAAGTGACGGAAAATGTGCGCTTTCCGCCAAAACGAATCAATGGATTAAAAGCGGGGATATCGACGGTTTAGGCGCGGGAATAGCTCAGTTGGCTAGAGCATCAGCCTTCCAAGCTGAGGGTCGCGGGTTCGAATCCCGTTTCCCGCTCCATGTTGTTTTGTCATATGCTGGTCGCCCACGTAGCTCAGGAGGTAGAGCGCTTCCTTGGTAAGGAAGAGGTTCACCGGTTCGAGCCCGGTCGTGGGCTCCAGAAAAAAAGTCAGGCTCAAGGGACTAAGAACAAGACTGGGAGGGCAGGAAGATG
>CP070769.1:891905-895258 GCA_020347085.1 Desulfobacterales bacterium | reverse complement strand
TCACGCTCTCACCCTACTACGCTTATCGGCATAATTTGGAAAAAGCTTTAGGGGGAAAATACGGAGGGAAAATCGGTAGTCCTGGACGAACAGGCTTAGGGCTACAGGAAAACACCCATGCGGCCCTGGTGTCTCTCTCGCTGGATTGAAATGTTAGAATCTATCCCTATCTGTTTCACAGTTGTCCTAAAGCCATTCGATGACCGCCATGGACAAACAACAGTTGACCAGTAATCCACCCGGCTTGTTCGGAGGCAAAAAACACAACCGCATTTGCTATGTCCTCTGGCTGGCCAATTCTTCGTAAAGGGATGTCGGGAATAAGCGCCTCTTCTTGCTCTGGGGCGATATATCCAGATTGAACCGGCCCAGGTGAAACAACGTTCACTGTAATACCGTAAGAACCTAGCTCTGCGGCAGCACTACGGCTATACGATTCCAGGGCATATTTGCTCGCACGATAAGATATTTCCTTCGGGCACCCCCACGCGCAATCCGCACTGATGTTAACGATCCGACCCCAATTAGCCCTTCTTTCAATGATTCGACTGGCGAAGGTTGCCATGAGCATAGCAACGGCACGTGAGTTCACCGCAAAATGACGATCGTGCGTTTCCACGTTGATTGTAGAAGTGCTTGGCCCTGCCTCCCATAGCTCACCCATTTCTTCAGAAGTATCGGACGGGATAAATGTATCCGCCAAATATTCAGCCGCATTATTTACAAGAATATCAATTCGCCCAAATGCTTTCTCCGCTTTTTCAAACAACAGAGTAACGTTTTGAGGATCTCTCAGGTCTCCATCCCAATGCTCCGCCTTTCCGCCGACTTTCCGGATAGATGCAGCCACTTCATCGGCACTTTTTCTCTGTTGTTCAAAGAAGAAGTGCAATCCTGGTTCCTGTATCTGGCTGTCAGATGGAAGATCGAACTCTTGGCGATATCCATGAATAAAAACTTGAGCACCATGAGTCGCGAATTCCCTGGCAATCGCTGCGCCAATACCATAGGGATTGTTGCCACCTGTTATCAGTGCAACTTTCTCATGTAATCTGGGATCGATCATTATTAATAGACCTTACAGTAGATTCTAACATTATATATTGAACAGACTCTTCTTTTTCATACAAGCCCACGAAGTTATCAGCCCTATATGAATGTGGCCACGACCATACAGCAATCCCTGCGTGTCAAATAGATTACAGAGCGTTGCAGGCAATAATTCTGCCTTGCTGGGTGTGAAATGAAGGCAAAACTTCTTCTTTTTCATTCTCATAGCGTAGTTATGTAGATTCTGCATAATTCTTGGAATTTGTTATTCGGATAGCAAACACGCTTTGTTCCTGTCGGTGGAGACTGATCGCCGAGAGTTCAGATACTTGCCATATCTTGGATATTTGAAGCCAAGAATTTTTCGAGCTTGCTTCCCAAATATATAAGTTGGCGAAATCTTATAATATCATAACCATATCGCAAGCCCCCAAGCCAGTCTGCGTTGTAAAGATGGAAAAAGATAGACCAACCACAAGCAATGGACGCCCGCACCTATTGTTTTTCGGCAGGACCTGTTTGGACAGCCTCAAGTAGTTCTTTCATTCCTCGCAGGTAGGCACCGTACGTTTTCCATTCCAGGACTCCGAGCAAGAGGAAATCTGCATATATGTGAATCGTTGGATTGGACAGATCAAACGCCAAGTCCATGAACGTGTGCTTTTGAAAGGCTGAGTTCAGCTTGTCAAATATCCGGACATTCAGCTTATCGCGGAGTTTCTCCTCCTCCCAGTGAGCATATTGGTTCCGCCCAGCATAAATAATTAGGCCCTCAGGAACCCCATATCTCTCTTGACCGATGCAGAATTTCAGCTGTCTCTCTTTCAGTTTGATGCCTTTGAACAGGTCACGACATGACGGGGGCAAGGTTGCGTTCTTTGAGAACCGGAGAATTCCAGACGCGGCAACTTGAAGGATTGCGCCACACAAGACGCCTTCTGAGAGCTTTTTGCCGAAATACTCCTGACCCTTTGCCAGAAATATATCAAGATCTGCTTTTTCCTTTTCCGTTTTAGGCGGACCCCCTTCACGTGGAGTCCAAAAGGCTGTGGCTTCTTCCCACAATTGATGACAGGAACCGATTCCCAAATAAAGATGTCTGACCACGTGCGATGTTCGCTCGAAATAGTCACGTGGTGTGAGTAGCTTGAGGTCTACATCCATGTTCATGTCAGGAAATTAAAGATAACCGCTGCAAATGGCAAATTTTTCGGCTGCTAATTTTGCGACCTTATATGGCACTGTATCGAACGTGACCTGATTGCTTTATACATGGCGGGTATCTAAGTTTTCAATGAAGCAACTCCTGCAAAACTTATGGGGTTACAGGGGAAAATCGGAGATATCTGCTCCCCTTGGCCAGGGGGACATAGCTGGAGGGGGCAATAGTGAAGGCCCCCCTCTACTGATACCATGGAGATGTTTAAACAGCGGACATTGGCGGTTAGATTCTACTCTACATGCGGTAACAGGGTCAGTTCAACCCGTCTGTTAAGTGCCCGGCCCGCTGACGTTTCATTACTGGCAAGCGGGTCCTGCGGGCCTCTGCCCTGGGTTAACACGCGTGCAGGATGGATGCCTTGGGCTTTCAAATATGCTGCAACGGATTCAGCCCGCTTTTCTGAAAGCTTGATGTTATATTCGAAACTGCCGGTTGAGTCCGTATAACCGACGATATGAATGCTGGTCTTTCGAAACTCTTTGAGGACCAGGGTGACCGAATTGAGCACGTCGTAAAAGTGGGGCTTAATATCAGACCGGTCTAGATCGAAAGTGATATCGCCCGGCATATTCAGAATCAGGTTGTCTCCCTGGCGGGTGACGCTTACCCCCGTGCCTTCCAGCTGCTGGCGAAGCTTTGCTTCCTGCCGGTCCATATAATTCCCGACGGTCCCGCCTGCCAGGGCACCGATTCCGGCACCGATTAATGCGCTTTTGGTATCTCGGCCTGCCAGGGCACCGACTCCGGCTCCAACTGCTGCACCCACTGCGGCTCCTTTGGCCGTTGTGCTGAGCTTTCTTTCACCGGTATACGGGTCTGTGGCACAGCTGAAAAGGAACGGTATGATAAGCACGACCAAATTTTTGCGGGTTTTCATGAAATGCAGCATGGCTCTCTCCTTTGTCAGGTGTTTAGAGTGATTTGCAACAGTTAAGGATCACTCGTCGCTTTTTCGTGGTGAAGTCTAGGGAAAATCAAGTTGTGTGTCAAGAGAGAAAGCTTCACAGCATATTGAGGTTCAAAGCCCTCCAGCTCAAGGAAGACTTGGGAAGAATGCCAGGCTTGGGATGCAGATGAGTTC
>CP070769.1:886567-891805 GCA_020347085.1 Desulfobacterales bacterium | reverse complement strand
GATAGCATATTTGAGGCAATGGAGCAAGGAATTTCAAACTGTGGGAGGGAGGGCAATTCAGTGAAGAGGCGTAACGCCTGGGTTACTTCTCCAGATTCTTGCAAATATAAACACGGAGGGGGCAGGTGCAATAGAATATAGCATCATAGGGACCATGAGGGGTTGAGAATGAGCATTTGTGGGGGCGCGCTTCCAAGCACTCTATATAGTTTTCCACTCCAACATCTTCTGCTATGCACAGATTCTCAAATCCCTGTTTGTAGCATTCGAAATCCTTGGGGCATTCCAGGCTGCTCATGATTTCCTTTTGTTTTTTCTCGTGGTCTTTTTTCATGCGTGACCCGTTACCAGCATGTTTGCTGGAGCAAGATGTATAGAAAAATGAACAAAAGCGAAAGAAATTTGAGAGTGCCATGGCAATACCTCCTTGGATAGTAAGGAAGATATATTGCAAGACTCATGCCGTTTCATAGGGGAGGGCGCATCAACATCACCACGCCTTTTCCTTCCTTGACCGCGGTGTCAGGTTTGTAAGGATTTTCGCACTTTAAAAATTTTATCGCAGTTTTCGCAAAAAAGTAGCATTTTGACCAAAACTTATAATTCTTAGGAGGTGTTACGATGGAAGTAACTGAGGAAAAAGAATGGCCAGCACCCCCAGCGCATCTCTCCGAACGCTCCAAAGTGTTGTGGTGTGAGCTAGTGGGGACACGGGTTAGGGGACCCACCAGGCTTGTGTTGTTTCAGATAGCACTCGAATACTTCGATTTAGCCGAGCAAGCGCGGGAGCAACGCATGAAAGAAGGTCTCACTAGCAAGACAAAACGAACAGGAGTTCCGCATTTGAACCCAGTCCTTAAGGTTGAGCAACAGGCTACGCAATCTTTCCTAAAGCTTTGGGAAAGACTCGGGTTGAACCGAGAGAGAGAACCGAAAAATCCTTTTGCGGGGATGCCTGGAGTAATGGAGATGTAAAACCATCTGGTGTTCTCTAAGAGACATGCGCAGACCTTTCAAAGTCTAATACCCGTGGTAGCGGTGTGCTAATCCCCCACTCATAATGAGGCTTAGAGTAAAGATAACAGAATCATATTGTAAGGTTTTGAGGGTGGGCAGAAGCAGAGATAATATGGCATTATCTCGGATTTGGTTATTTTAGAGATAATTTCTTGATATCATGAAAACGGACGTCCCTGTCTGCGCAAATCTCCGAGAATGAAGATATGATTGCAAAGTCGGAGCTTATCAAATAAACGCCTGTCCCTCTGCAAAGTCCTCGTGAACTCAAACGCACCGATTCAGGGTCCGTTTGATCATGCCTCGCCTCCGCTAAAGGCGTATCCTTGAGGGGCCAAACCGGTGGACGAGGGCGTTCGGGCGATCTTGGCCAGATAAGAATCGTCAAGTGTTTCGATGTGTTCTCATATACTTTAAACCAAGTTCCTTCACTCTGTCGGCAAATGCCCCTGCATGACACATTTCAACGAGGGCTATCAATTTGATGTTCTTTGCCTTCCATTAGGCTCTGCTTCTTGAATGGGCTTGCCATTCCGGAGTATTCCTTATATATCATAACCACTTGGAACAACCAAGAGATTGTCATTAAGTTTCAGTGTATAATCTACAAATGAAATGATGAAAGGAGAATACTTCTTGTGACACGCTACCCTGCATGAGAGGATTCTTGAGATGACATTTTCATAGGAAAATGGGGAAACAATGAAACGATTCAAGAACATACTCGTTGTTATCAACGATGAAAAAAAACATGAAGGAACCATTAACCGGGCTGTACAATTAGCAATCAACAACCGGGCTACTCTCACTTTTGCTAGTGTTATGGAAAATATACCACATGAACTGCAAATATACGTCAAATCCAAGATGTCAAAAGATTTGCATGAAGCTGTTTTTCAAGAGCATCTTTCGCGTCTTGAAGACTTTCTTGAACCTATCAGGGAAAAAGGAGTGCAGGCAAGTGCAAAGGTTCTTATCGGGAAACCATTTATGGAAATCATAATGGAAGTGTTACGGAATGGAAGGGATCTCGTAATGGTGCCTCAGGAACGGGGCATTGGGCTGAGCGAAAGCATATTCGGAAGCACGTCCCTCCACTTGTTACGCAAATGCCCCTGTCCGGTATGGATAATCAAACGTGAGCAACGCAGAAATTTTGCCAGGATACTTGTCGCACTCGATCCCCGCATTTACCCTGATGGAAAGTATGATTCATCGAAAGACGAACTTAGCATAAAGCTACTGGAAATTGGTTCTTCTCTTGCGCACTCAGAGGGGGGCGAGATCTATATTTTTCATGCCTGGTCCGTCTTGTACGAAAATCATATCCGATTTCAGTCAGGGCTTTCGCAGGAAGAAATCGAAATGCTATTCCTCAATACGAAAAAGGAACATGAAAAACGGATTCTTGAGTTGGTCGCAAAGCACGCCCCTGAGGTTGACAAAAACTGCATACATATGCGGCGGGGGGAGGCGGGCCGTCTGATTCCGGAAATCGCACGTCACGATAATATTGAACTGATCATAATGGGAACAGTCGGCCGAGCCGGGATATTGGGCTTGCTTATTGGAAATACGGCCGAAATGATTCTTAACAACGTGGATTGTTCTGTGCTTGCTGTCAAGCCTGACGGTTTTGTATAACCGGTAAAGATTGATGGCCAAGCAACAGATGAAGAAGACTATGCAGGATTTCGCCATGCATAACGGTTTAAAGAAAATCGAAACAGCTCAATTCTCGTCTCGGAGGCGCAAGACGAAATCATCATTTTCAATCCTAAGGATGAGCCGTGACCTGCAAAACGCACAGCCTGAGAGGTATCCCTCCTCTGGCTCCAGAGACAGCACTTTGCCGCATACCGGGCAAAACATGTAAATCATTTTACGTACGATGGTGACGGACATAATCCCAGTGTAAAGGCCCTATCTTGATCAGATGTGATTCGCTGCCATCCCATCGTCTGCAATTTTTTATTCACTTTTTCAGCATTTTCGACCAACACGATATAGGCGACTTCGTCGCCGTCGCGAAATCGGGTCAAATCCCCTATCGGAAATTGCCGTCCATTGCGCCGCAATGTCAAAGGAATCCCCGAATGATCACTAAGAAATGGATTACCGGGCACATTCTCCATTCCTTTTTCTGTATGCACGTCTGTTTCTTGGACCTGCCACCGTTCTAGATTTACCATCCCTTTGCGAATACAAGCCGACCAGAAGTCTACGTCACGTGGACTGCCGAACATTACCTGGGATCCGGTTTGATGGACCATATCAAGTGTAACTCTTTCGTATCGTTGTCGAAGCGCCATAAATGTATGAGGAAGTTTGGCCTCCTTTCTTACTTTTTGAATGAACAACAGATTCATCTCTTCATTGCCAGTAATGGCAAGCGCACCCGCCCGGGTATCGACTTCCGCTCTCAACAAATTATGGGTTTTCAGTGCGTTTCCGAAAATAACACGTGTGCAGTCCTGTTCGGCAGCACGACAAACATCAGGATTGGCATCGATGCAAATCACTTCCTCGTTGTTTTCCAGTAGAATCTTGGCGACTGCTCGTGCCAGTTCATTGGCGCCCAGAATGACCCAGCCCGAGTTGTTGGGTCGCCGCAGATCCAAGATCTGAGCGAATAGGCCACCGGTCAATCCTGCAGAAAGAACGGTCACGGTAATTACCATAAACACCAAGGCGCGAAGTTCGTTGCCGCCAGCGATTCCATAGCTATTTAACTCAACGGCGAATAGAGAGGCTATGGCTGCTGCGACGATCCCCCTAGGTCCAATCCAACCGATAAAACATTTTTCGCGCCAGTTGAGCTGGGTTCCAAAAGTACCGACGACAACATTAATAGGTCTGACAACGAACATGAGAACCAGAACCGTGATAATTCCAGGAAACCCTAGCGCATAAACCTCATCCAGCCGGACGTCCGCAGCCAGCAGTATGAACAGCATGCCGATCAGCATCACGGTAAGAGCTTCTTTAAATTCAGAAAGTTCCCGCTGAATATAAGTTTGAAAATTGCCCACCAAGACCCCGGCAACTGTAACCGCCACAATGCCACTTTCTGGAAGAAGAGCATTTGCTCCCTGAAACATTGCAAAAACCATGCATAGGGTGAAGACATTCTCGAGCCCCTCGGGAACCACATTGCGACGCTTCAAGAGTGTAACCAATAACACACCACCTAATAAACCAACTAGCGTGCCGAACCCGAGACGGGTGGCGAACATGACAGCTGTGGCCATAGGGCCTATTTTGGGGCTGAGCGCCACTTCCAGTGCTACCATGGCCACGACAGCACCTACCGCGTCCAGCAATACCCCCTCGGCCTCTAAAACGGCACTTACGTTACGTTTAACCCTAAAGCGCCTGAGGAGCGGATTTATGACCGTGGGCCCGGTTACCATGACCAACGTGCCGAATAAAACACAGGTTCGCCAATCCCAGCCGAAAAACCAGTGTGTGGATAGCATGCCGCCGACAACGGTCACTGCCCCTCCAATGGTAATCATCTGTCGAATTGCGCGTTTTGCGCGTTTCAGGCGCTGAATTTTCAAGTTCAGACCGCCTTCGAATAAGATTACGGCCACAGCAAATCCTGTAATGATGCCAAGTGCGGAGCCCAATGTTTCGGGTTGAATAACGCCGCCGACATCGGGTCCCAAGAGGACGCCGGTTATAAGCAAAAGAACGATACCGGGAATGCGCAAATGATGGGCTACCGACTGAGAAAAGATCCCCGTCGCCAGCCCTAAAGCGATGGTCAACGCTGGATTGGAAAAAGTTAAATGTTCCACTGTTTAATGATCAACGAAATGTTTTCTTTAAAGGTCGGGTTGTTCAATTCCACGATTAGACAATGACTTGTGTTTTTGTTGTAGTATTTATTGTTTATCAATATTGAACTGTAAATATCAAGTCGAGATCGTTTTTAAGATATCCACTCTTTTTGGTAATGGCAGTCCAGACTAGAACTTTCTGGTTCTTTTCCCATACTCTTTAATTGCGTAAAACCTTACTATATCGTATAGATATAGAATCCGGATTCGGAGTGGAAAAGGAGTTTCTCAGGTGTGTCCCGGCTTTACATTATCTCTAATATTTGAAGCCAAGGATTCTGCGAGTTACTTCCCATTA
This sequence comes from Desulfobacterales bacterium, assembly GCA_020347085.1. Lineage (GTDB taxonomy): Bacteria > Desulfobacterota > Desulfobacteria > Desulfobacterales. The sequence goes on along the minus strand of CP070769.1, from coordinate 886,645 downwards.
TTGATGCCTGCCAATCCGACAGGCCTGTCAAAGGTTTCTAACCCATATGATAAGTTTCGTCAAACTAAGGGAGGAGAT
>CP070769.1:879631-886467 GCA_020347085.1 Desulfobacterales bacterium | reverse complement strand
TATCGCACCCACGTGAGCCGTTTTGAGATAGAAAAATATCTTCCGATCATGTAAGCGCCTACAGTATTTAACCACGTCATGAAGATTGCACTGGCACAAATCAATCCTACCATCGGAGATTTCAGACAGAACACGGAAAAGATGTTGAGGATGGTGGAAAAGGCAAAGGGCCTTTCCTGCGACCTCATCGTCTTCTCGGAACTGGTTATTTCTGGATATCCGCCACGGGATCTTCTGGAGAGGCGAGACTTTGTGGCTGCGAACTTGGACCACCTGCACAGAGTCGTTGAGTCGGTGACAGGGATTGGTGTTGTTTGCGGCTTTGTGGACGAAAACCCGGATCAGGAGGGGAACCCGCTATACAACGCGGCTGCACTCTTTGATCAAGGGGAGATCCTCCATCAAGTCCACAAGAGGTTACTTCCCGATGATGACGTCTTTGATGAAAGAAGGTACTTCGAACCAGGTACGGAGTGCCCGTCTTTTTCGTATAACGACCGGAAGATAGGGCTGACCATCTGTGAGGACATTTGGAACGACAAGGATTTCTTTTCTAAGCGGCTATACCCAATTGACCCGGTGGCGCTTATGGTCAAGGACGGGGCTAACCTTATCATCAATATATCAGCCTCTCCTTACTATGCAGGAAAGAGAGAATTTAGGTGGGCTATGCTCGGCAATATTGCCAAGAAATATCTGGTCCCTCTCCTTTATGTCAACCAGGTGGGAGGCAATGACAGTGTGCTTTTCGACGGAATCAGCACCGCCTTTGATGCAACAGGTCAGATCGGAGCCCATTGCAGTGACTTTGAGGAGGACATGGTTGTTTATGACACGGATACCCAAAAGGGCGATCTCCACGCAGTCAGTGGAACAGAGGTAGGGTCCATCCTGAAGGGTCTGATCATGGGTACCAGAGATTATGTGCATAAATGCGGATTTGCCAAGGCAGTGGTCGGATTGAGTGGGGGAATTGATTCGGCCGTGACTGCGTGCATTGCAGTGCAGGCCTTGGGCATGGAAAACGTGATGGGCGTTTTCATGCCCTCGCAGTATACCTCCAAGGACAACTTTGAAGATACCCGGCAGCTTACTCGGAATTTGGGCATTGAACTCGTTCATGTGCCAGTCGGCGGGATATTCGAGAAATTCCTGGCAGAACTGTCTCCGGTTCTGAAAGATGTGACCACTGAGGTTACCGGGCAGAATATACAAGCCCGCATCCGGGGGACCCTCCTTATGGCCTTTTCGAATAAGCTTGGGTCTCTCCTTCTTTCTACAGGAAACAAATCCGAACTCGGGGTTGGTTATTGCACCCTCTATGGTGATATGAGTGGGGGACTGGCCGTCATTTCGGATGTCCCCAAGATGATGGTCTACGAGCTGGCTCGACTGATCAACAACGATAAAGAAATTATCCCCGATAGAATACTTCAAAAACCACCTTCCGCGGAACTGAAGCCGGATCAGGTGGACCAACACGATCTGCCGCCTTATGACGTTCTGGATGGCATATTAATGGCGTATATTGAAGAGAACAAGGGGCCGGACGAAATCATTGCTATGGGGTTCGACCCCACGATCGTTAGAGAGACCATTTTCTGGATTGATCGGAATGAGTACAAGCGGCACCAGGCCGCCCCCGGGCTTAAGGTGACCACCAAGTCCTTTGGCTATGGAAGAAGGTACCCCATAGCCTGGAAATTCTGGGCATAACATTCCGCCTTCCTTTTTGCTCACACCTGATTCGAACCGTACCCCCGACGCGAGTATACTCCAAATAACAGAAGGCTTCAGAAACGACATGAAGACCCCCATGTTCTTCCTGTTGACGGGCCCAACCCAATCTGCTACGAAAGGCCAGCCCAGACCCTCCCGTCACAAAAAACTTTTTGATGGAGATAGGTGTCCTTCTATGCCACGACGTGATGACATAAAGAAAGTGATGATTATCAGTTCCGGGCCGATCATCATAGGGCAGGCCTGTGAGTTCGATTATTCCGGTACACAGGCCTGCAAGGCCCTCCGTAAGCTCGGTTATGAGATTGTTCTGGTCAACTCGAATCCGGCGACGATCATGACAGATCCGGGCATGGCCGACGTGACGTATATTGAACCCCTCAACTTCCAGGCCATGCAGGAGATCATCGAAAAGGAACGGCCGGATGCCCTTTTGCCTAATCTGGGGGGCCAGTCCGGTCTTAACCTTTCCTCGGAGCTGTATCGTCGGGGGGTGCTGGGCAAATACGGGGTCCAGATCATCGGTGTTCAGGCTGATGCCATAGAGCGGGGTGAGGACCGAAGCGCCTTTAAAGACACCATGAAGAAGATCGGCTTGAAATTGCCGAAGAGCGCCCTGGCATACAGTGTGGATGAGGCTGAAAAGATTGCTGCCGAACTTGGCTACCCAGTGGTTATTCGCCCTGCCTATTGCATGGGGGGAACCGGCGGGGGCTTGGTCTACAATGTGGAAGAATTGCGCGTCGTTGCCAGCCGTGGCATCTCAGCAAGTTTTGTGGGCCAGATACTGGTTGAGGAGTCGGTGTTGGGATGGGAGGAGTTAGAGCTTGAAGTGGTGCGCGACGCCAAAAACCAGATGATTACGGTCTGTTTTATCGAAAATGTGGATGCCATGGGCGTTCATACCGGCGACTCCTATTGCACAGCGCCCATGCTCACCATTGATCCTGAACTCCAAAACCGTCTTCAAAAATGGTCCTATGATATTGTGGAGGCTATCCAGGTCATTGGCGGCACAAATATCCAGTTCGCGCATGATCCAAAGACGGGTCGGGTCGTAGTGATCGAGATCAACCCGAGAACCTCGCGTTCTTCTGCTCTTGCGTCAAAGGCTACGGGCTTTCCCATTGCCTTTATCTCCGCCATGTTGGCAGGGGGAATGACCTTGGACGAAATCCCTTACTGGCGGGAAGGTACGCTGGAGAAATATACACCGTGGGGGGACTATGTTGTGGTCAAGTTTGCCCGGTGGGCCCTTGAAAAGTTTGTAGACGCCGAGGACAAGCTCGGCACCCAGATGCGGGCTGTTGGCGAAGTCATGAGCATCGGGAAGACTTATAAAGAGGCTTTCCAGAAGTCGATTCGATCCCTGGAAAACGGTCGCCATGGGCTTGGCTTTGCCAAAGATTTTCATGAGAGATCCCAGGACGAACTGATGGAGCTGCTGGCCGAACCCTCAAGCGAGCGGCAGTTTATCATGTACGAGGCTCTGCGAAAGGGTGTCAGCGTTGAAGCGCTTTATGAGAAGACCTATATCAAGCCGTGGTTTATCGAGCAGATGAAGGAGCTTGTTGGGTTGGAGGAAGAGATCCTGAAATACAGGGGCGATATTGTGCCAGACGACCTGCTGGTGCGGGCCAAGAAGGACGCTTTTTCAGACCGGTACCTGTCTGAGATCCTTGACATTCCGGAAAAGGATATTAGGGAACGGCGAACCTCTATAAGCGTAGTCGAGGGTTGGGAGCCCGTGCCGGTCAGCGGCGTGGAAAATGCGGCGTACTATTTTTCTACGTATAACGCCCCTGACAAGGTGACCAGTAGCAAAAGGCGCAAGATCATGGTCCTGGGGGGTGGGCCCAACCGTATCGGCCAGGGGATCGAGTTTGATTACTGTTGTGTTCATGCAGCCTTCGCCATACGTGACGAGGGGTTCGAGTCGATCATGGTCAACTGTAACCCCGAGACTGTCTCAACCGATTATGACACCTCCGATAAGCTATATTTTGAGCCACTTACTGTAGAGGACGTGTTGAGCATCTACGAAAAGGAAAAGCCGGAAGGCGTGATTGTGCAGTTTGGAGGCCAGACTCCTTTGAATATAGCCAATGAGCTAGGCGGGGCAGGCGTCCGAATCATCGGGACATCACCGGAGACCATAGATCTGGCTGAGGACCGCGACCGCTTCCGCCAAATGATGCGAAAGCTGGGCATTCCCCAGCCTGAATCCGGCATGGCGAGCACTCTGGAAGAAGCCCTTGATGTAGCCGAAAGGATTGGCTATCCCCTCATGGTCAGACCGTCGTATGTCCTTGGTGGACGGGCCATGGAGGTGGTCCATGATGAAGAGATGCTTAAGCACTATGTGGCTGCGGCGGTGGATGTGACACCTGAGCGGCCTATATTGATCGACAAATTCCTGGAAAATGCGATTGAGGCAGAGGCAGACGCCATCGCGGATGGCACAGATGCTTTCGTGCCCGCGGTCATGGAACATATCGAACTTGCTGGCGTGCATTCCGGAGACTCTGCTTGCGTGATTCCTCCCATCAGCATTCCTGCCAGACACCTCGATACCATTTACGAATATACCAAAAAGATTGCAGTGGAACTCAACGTCGTCGGTCTGATGAACATCCAGTACGCCATAGCCAACGATATGGTTTACATCCTTGAGGCCAACCCCCGCGCATCTCGAACCGTGCCTCTCGTATCAAAGGTCTGCAACATTCAGATGGCTCGAATTGCCACTCAGCTCATGCTCGGCAAAAGGCTATCCGATCTTGATATTGAGCCTAAATCCATCCCACACTTTGGCGTGAAGGAGGCGGTCTTTCCCTTTCACATGTTTCCAGAGGTCGATCCGCTCCTGGGGCCGGAGATGCGGTCCACGGGCGAAGTCTTGGGACTAGCCGATTCTTTTGGACTGGCGTTTTACAAGGCCCAGGAGGGTGCACAGCAGTATCTTCCTTCCGATGGGACCGTGCTAATCACAGTATCTCGGAGAGACAGGGAAGCTGTTCTGGGCGCGGCGGGCCAGTTCAACAAACTTGGCTTTAACATCAAGGCCACTGAGGGGACGCAGAGGTTCCTGGCCGACCACGGCATTGAATCCGAGGCCATCCGGAAGTTACACGAAGGTCGGCCCAATATTGTTGACGGGATAATGAACAAAGAAATTCACCTAATCATCAATACGCCCAGCGGCAAACTCAGTAAACACGATGATTCTTATATCCGAAAGGCAGCGATTAAGTATAAGGTGCCCTATATTACCACGCCGGCTGCAGCCGTTGCAGCCGCCAAGGGGATTGCAGCTTACCGGCAGGGTCACGGTCAAGTAAAGTCTCTTCAGAGCTACCATGCTGATATAAAGTGGAAGGGATCATAGTGATGGGGGAATAGGCGTATGAAGTCACTGCAAGACAACTGCGGTGTGTTCGGTTTGTATGCAGAAACCGAATGTGTTCACGATATATTTCAGGGAATCGATTTTCTTCAGCACCGGGGGCAGGAGTACTGTGGGATTGCCACCTTTGATGAGGGTATTCGCATAGTAACGCATTACGGAAAGGCAGCCAATACGTTCAGAGACCAAGAATTGGGTTACTTAAAGGGGACTTGGGGCATAGGTCATGTCAGTCTGCGGGAACGGCAGCCAGTGAGGTGGCGGTCCCAGTTGGGTGAAATCGCCGTGGCGTTTGGTGGCAACATCGTCAATGCTGATGAGCTGATTGAAGAAATGAAGAGTCGGGGTAGGGCCTTCTATGATGGTTACAATGTGGAGATAATTTCTAAGATTATCATGGAGGAAAGAGATGTTGTGGCGGGCATCCGCGCTCTCTCTAAGATCATTAGAGGGGCCTATTCCCTCGTGGTTTTGACGAGGGACGGCATTTATGCTGCTAGAGACATCTACGCATTTCGACCGCTCGTTTTGGGTCAGGGTCCCGGCAAGTATGTTATTGCATCCGAGTCTCGCGCTATTCAGAACTTGGAGATGGAATTCATTCGAGATGTTCGGCCGGGGGAAATCCTGCTGGTGAACGATAAGGGGTTTCAAACCCTTGCACAGCTTGATTCCCCCCGCAGGGCCCATTGCGCATTTGAATGGGCCTACACAGCAAGCCTCGATTCAATTATTGACGGTGTCTATGTTCAGGAAGCTCGGAACCAGTTGGGCGGGAGCTTGGCACAACGGGATATGGATGAAGGAGGCCTCGAGGTAGACATTGTGGCGGCCGTGCCAATGTCTGGGATCGGGCATGCACTCGGATACCACAAGCGATCCAAGATCAGCTACCAGGAGGTGTTCCTCTACAATCGGTATGCAGACCGGAGCTATACGCAGTCCAACCAACCTGCCCGGGAAAAGATGGCAAAACGGAAGCTCTCTGTATTGCAGCATGCTGTGAAAGGCCAGCGTGTTGTCCTTTGCGATGACTCGATCGTCCGGGGCACCCAGATCCTGTACAAGGTGCGGGACCTGAAAGAGGCTGGTGCTCAACAGGTGCATGTGCGCATTGCCTGTCCTCCCCTCATGTACCCCTGTGATTTCGGCATATCCACCCGTACTTACGAAGAGTTGGCAGCCAGGCGGCATTTCAAAACGGGCAATATCACTTCCATGAAGAAGCTGAGGGACCTGGAGGCATTAATTGCCGATCAGATCGGTGCAGACTCTGTCAAATACAACAGCCTTGATGCCTTTGTTTCAGCTTTAGGCATCCCCAAACAACAACTCTGCCTGAAGTGCTTTGATGGTCTTGACCCCACAGAAACCCAATAAATCTGGCCAGACATTCATATCAAATCGCCCTCCTGGATAACAGCTCTCACCAGTCACTTGGCGCTATGTGTGGAATCTAAGAACAGATAAGGCCTTGCGCCAAAGCGATTGATACGCCCACCGACAGACAACCGATCGAACCGCTGCCCCAGGAGACTTCATCGACTTACTGATACATTGCCCATCAAGGGATGAAACGCCCAGCCGCTTAACTCTTGACAGTACCATCGGCCCCCAATATATTAAATTTTATGCCAGACATCGAGGCTTCTGAAAGACATATCGAAGCCCTCACCCGAATCAGCAAGGC
>CP070769.1:876509-879531 GCA_020347085.1 Desulfobacterales bacterium | reverse complement strand
CGTAATAAAATGATCTTCAAAGATGTGGAGACCTTGTTTGGCCTCGACACATTCAACGGAGACTCCTGGTCCTATGATTTCGCTTAGACCATAGATGTCCACAGCATCGAGCCCCAGCTTGTTCTCGATCTCCGCACGCATGTTCTCACTCCAGGGTTCTGCCCCGCAGACCCCCACCCTGAATTTCAGCGACTTAAAATCGACACCCTCCTCGGCGGCCACCTCAGCCAGGCGCAGGGCATAAGAGGGAGTGCACGTCAAGACCGTGGGACCAAAGTCCTTCATTAACAACACCTGCCGTTTGGTATTGCCGCCGGAAACCGGAATAACGGACGCCCCCAATCGCTCGGCGCCATAGTGAAAGCCGAGACCTCCAGTAAAGAGGCCGTACCCATAAGCATTATGGACAATGTCTCCCTTGTGCGTGCCTGCAGCTGCCAGGGTACGAGCCATAAGCTCTGACCATGTGTCAATATCTCGGTGGGTGTAACCGACTACTGTGGGTTTACCGGTAGTTCCTGAGGAGGCGTGGATACGCACCACGTTTTCCATCGGGGTGGCAAACATGCCAAATGGATAATTGTCTCGCAGATCCTGTTTCATGGTGAAGGGGAGCTTTTGCAGGTCCTCAAGAGACCTGATATCATCTGGTTGGACCCCCTTTTCATCAAAGGCCTTTTTATAGAACGGAACTGTGGCGTAAACCCTTTCGGCCAAATGCTGAAGCCGTAATAGCTTTATAGCGTCCAGGGCTTCACGTGGGAGGGTTTCAAACTCTTCATCATAGATCATTCCCTATAACTCCTTTCCGAACCCTTCATTCCCGGGAAACTTCTCACATGCAACCTTTCTACATGCACAAAAGCAAACAGACCATGGAGCTCTGTCCCATGGTCTGTGCTCTCCAAAAACACAAAAAAACCATGGGGTGCTGTTTTCATCTACCCATGGTTCATGTTGGTCAGCGGTGCAGATCCTACGCAGATCCATGGGCAGACTTCCCCAAAAAGAATCGGGATCGCCCAAGAAACGCTGTCACAAAATCTGCCAAGCAATAGCACCGCTTCATTGAAGTGACCCCTTAAAGTATTTCTAGGCTAATGTCAAGGAAATAATATGTTTTTGCGTCGAGCTCATCTTCACGATCCAGCTATTCCGAAGTTCCCAAGGCACCTTTGAGGTGAAGTACCTTGTCTTTGGCGATCTGAAAGCCAACCGAGTCCGGATAAGCCTCGACCACCTTGTTGTAGGCTTCGAACGCCTTTTCTTGATGATTCAAGGCTTCCATCATCCGCGCTAGGTTGTAATAAGCATCTCCCTTCATGAAACTATCTTGTGACTCTGTGATCTTCTGAAAGTAATCTGCAGCAGACTGGTAGGCCTTTTTGGCTTCATAGGTATGTGCGAGGCCGTTCCAGATTAGTTTTTGAATAGCGTCATCTCCTGAAAAGGCAACCAGTGCCTTTTGGTATAGCTCAATCGCCTTCTGGTAATCACGCCCATGATAGCTCATGTCTGCGTACACAAGGAGCGTCAATCGCGCCGCCTTGGTTGATGGATATTTTCTGAGCACCTTCTCGAATAGTTCGCTGGCTTTTTCTCGGGATAGGGGCGCTTTCCCCCTTGAGATCTCGGAAGCATAGGATGAACGTCCCTGTTCGAACACGGCATAAGCCCTGCGTTCGGACAAATTTGAAAAATACCGAAACCCTGCAAAGGCCAGGGCAACGACAAGTACTCCAATCACGACACCAAGAACTGGTCGCCGGTTTTTGGCTATAAACTGAATGGCCTTGGCCGAAAAGGTAAGGAACTCATCCGGCTCCTTCAAGAGTTTTTTTCTTGTAACCCGCTTCTTCTTGGCCATTGCACCTCCTTGATGCCCCTTCTTTTCGCGTAGCAGGCTCAAACCGCTACTAGGCATGTGAAGCCTCAATCAGGGTGAAAGTGCCAACTGTATCTGGGTCTGCATACCCTCTATCACGGCAACCGGGTTGGAGGCATCCCTTATAGGACGGCCGACCACAATGTAATCCGCCCCGTTTTCAAAAGCCTTCCCGGCATCCACTGTGCGTTTTTGGTCATTCACATTTTTCACCGGACGAATTCCCGGAACAACGACGAGGAAATTGTTTCCAAGCCCTTTTCTTAGCATGGGGACCTCAAGCCCTGAAGAAATCACCCCACTGCAACCAATTTCAAGTGCACGCCTGGCACGCGAAAACACCAGATCTGGTATAGAGCATTTAAAACCGAGATCTCTCATATCTGCCTCATCCAGACTCGTAAGGACAGTCACTGCAAGAATCTGCACATCCTTTGCGGCCTCCACAGCAGCCCTCAGGATGGCGTCGTTTCCGTGGACTGTAGCAAAAGTGATGCCCCTGTCTGAAAGGGCCGTCATGGCCAATCTCACTGTTTCGGGCACATCAAAAAACTTCAGATCCATAAATACCTTCAGGTCCCGGTGGAGAATCCACTCGATAATGTCAAAACCTCCCCTGAGGAAAAGCTGCAGACCCACCTTGAAGAACCTGGTATGCCCTTCGAGGGTTTCGACCCACCTCTTAGCCTCACCTGTGTTTGACACATCCAGGGCAAAAATAATCCGTTCGTTTAAGGGGATATCCTTTGCCATGGGTTCCTCAGCGGTTAAGCTGTTTTTTCTACCTTACCGGCCGTGATTTCTTCACTCTGCGGCAGAAAGATGCCATTTGCCTTTAATACGATATCCCAGGAAATTGCAAGGTCTATGTCCGAACATTCGGAAGCAGGCGGGCATCAACCATATGGGGGACATGTCGCGTCATACGTGTGACGCTTTTGAGGCCTTTAGCAACAGAGACGCTTTGAAGCCACTTTTCTCTGCAAGGTTCCGTTAGCACCAGAGATTAGGCAATCTGCCGAGACAGGCCGGTCCCCTTAGAAGAAGAGGGTTACTTTCATAGAATAAACTCTGCAGGAAACGCCAAGGACGTCTAAGAGGATTAGGATATCTTAGGCAAGGTAAAATAAAAGGTCG
>CP070769.1:871528-876409 GCA_020347085.1 Desulfobacterales bacterium | reverse complement strand
GCATTCAATGCCACAGTTCAGTGCACCCTGGGATCGTGGCGGACTGGGAAAAGAGCCGGATGGCCAGGGTCACACCGAGGGCCGCAAGGAGTATGATTTTAAAGAAGCGCCGGGTCTCATTTGAGGAGGTACCCAGTAAACTGGCTAGTGTGGTCGTAGGCTGTGCCGAGTGCCACACCATGAATCCGAAAAAACATCAAGATACCTTCGAGCACAACGGCTACCAGGTCAATGTGGTAGTAACTCCCGAAGACTGCGCAACGTGTCATCCTGTTGAGGCGAGGCAATACAGCAAGAACCTTATGTATAACGCTGTCGGAAATCTGAAGAACAACCCTGTCTACCATGGCCTGGTAGATTCGGCGCTTGACGTTCAGTCTTTCAAGAACATGAAGACAATCCTCAAGAGGCCTGACGATCAGACCTATGCAGACGCCTGTTTCTACTGCCATGGCACGGTGGTTGAGGTGAAGGGTACAGAGACCAGGAAAACGGCCCAGGGTGAGATGTCATTTCCCATTCTTTCGGGCTGGCCAAATCAGGGGGTTGGGCGAATCAATCCTGATGGGAGCAAGGGATCCTGTACGGCTTGTCACACGCGGCATCAGTTTTCTATTGAAATGGCCAGAAAGCCTTATACCTGTTCGGAGTGTCACAAGGGTCCTGATGTGCCGGCATACAAAGTCTATTCGGTCAGCAAACATGGAAACCTTCAGTCAGCGCTTGCCAAGAAATGGAATTTTAACGCCGTCCCCTGGGCTGTGGGAAAAGATTTCACGGGGCCTACCTGCGCGACCTGCCACGTCAGCCTTGTGGTCTCTCAAGACGGTGACGTGGTGGCCGAGCGAACCCACCAGATGAACGATCGTCTCTCTTGGAGGATATTCGGGTTGATTTATGCACATCCACACCCGGAATCCCCGGATACCACTATGATCAAGAACAAGGCCGGATTGCCTTTGCCGACAGAACTAACCGGAGAACCGGTTGCTAAATACCTGATTGACGCAAAGGAGCAAGACCAGAGGCGAAAGACCATGCAAAAGGTTTGTCTTGCCTGCCACAGCACGGGGTGGGTTGATGGTCATTATGCACGATTCGAAAACACCGTCAAGACAACCAATGCGGCGACCTTGACCGCCACAAAGATCCTCCTTTCTGCCTGGGAGAGGGGAGCGGCCAAAGGGTTGGCCCAGGCGGACAGCATCTTCAACGAGGCCATTGAAAAGAAGTGGGTAGAGCAGTGGCTCTTTTTTGCCAATTCCACCCGATATGCCTCTGCCATGGCGGGGGCCGACTACGGCTCATTTGCTAACGGTCGATGGTTCATGTCTAAGAACATCCAAGAAATGGTGGACTGGTTGGAGTTTAAGCTAAAGAAAAAGGAGTAGTTACGCAGGTAACTGCCGAATTAGTCACTGAAATCCCAAACCGCGGTAAAGAGGTTATGAAAAGCATGTTAATTTGTCGAACGATGGTTATCGCAATGCTTGTCCTGATGTTGCATTCTGGTTGTGTTTCGGCCGCATCGGGCCAACAAACAGGGGATGTACTCCCGGATATAGACCTGCCTGTACCTGAAGACGCAACGCACAAAAGCTATCTGGGCCTTTCGGGCGACGGTCTGTTTCAAATACCGCAGATCAAAGCGGAGGTGGTGATCATTGAAATCTTCAGTATGTACTGACCTCATTGTCAGCGAGAGGCGTTCCGGGTGAACGAGCTGTATCAGATCATACAGAAAAGCTCCAAGGTGAAAGGCAGGGTTAAACTCATTGGAATCGGAGTAGGGAATAGCGCGTTTGAAGTTGACGTATTTCGCAAGAAGTACAGTATTCCATTTCCCCTGTTCCCAGACGGAGATTTCTCTATTCATAAGCGTATTGGCGAGGTTAGAACGCCATACTTCATAGGTGTCAAGATCAAGAATGACGGCACGCATGAAGTCTTTTATTCAAAGCTTGGTGGCTTCAGGAAGGCCAGTGTCTTCTTGGAGCTGATGCTCAAATCGTCTGAATTAAGGTAGGTATCCATGAGAATAAAGAAGAATCTCTTGTTGATATTGGCGCTCATGGCACTTTTTTGTTTGAGCCCCAGTGCCTACGGTGGCCCCTATGGCGGTTCGGAAGCATTCAAAGGCAACATTTATGATCCGGGATCACTCAAGCATACAGATAGCGTTTTGAAGGTAAAGGTGGGAAATCGTGCCCCTGACTTTACGCTTCCGGCCGTTTCAGGGGAAAGGGTTTCTCTGAGCCACTACCTGGGGAAAAAGAATGTTGTTCTCTCCTTTGTCCCGGCAGCATGGACGCCCGTTTGTTCGGATCAGTGGCCCGGATACAATATTGTAAAGGACATTTTTGACGCGTACGACGCAGTCCTTCTGGGCGTCACCGTTGACAACATTCCCACGCTGTTTGCATGGACCAATCAAATGGTCGCAGGTGGTGGCGAGCTATGGTTCCCAGTACTGTCGGACTTCTGGCCCCACGGTGCAGTGGCCGACAAATACGGGGTGTTACGGTCAGATGGGGTTTCAGAAAGGGCACTCTTTGTGATCGACAAAAAGGGTATGATTCGTTATATCGACGTGCACGACATTAACGAGAGGCCCTCTCTCGAGGTGCTCGTTAAAGCGCTGAAGAAGCTTAAGGGGGTTCATCAGTCGAAGTAAGAAAAACCGTGTCTGTCCGGTCTCCAATTGCTTTGAGGCCGATGATGTCTCTTGTGGGCATTACTCCCCGCCCACACCACGCAAGAAAGCTTGACGGCTTTTGAATGATCACTTCCGAGGGAAAAAGATCCACGACAAAATACACAATAAGGGCGAAGTGCCCTCAATGCGGTTATGGTGATGTCACTTGTGTGGGCCCAGAAAGCTTTCAGGAGAGGTTTTTGGGAGACAACAAAGCGATTGATATGCTTTGCCCCATTTGCGGGACCAAGCACGAGGGGAAATTGGACCAAGAGGAGAAAGTCGAGTAAGGGGAGCATAATCGATTTGGGCCCACCGAGAGGATTTTCGGTGGGATGACTGAAAGCAAGAAGAGGTGAGGTATGGCGTGCAAAGAGAGGGAATATTTTAGCGCACTTTATGACGTAGCCCGGGTTATCAACGCTTCTTTGGATCCATGCCGGGTCTTAGAAGAGATTGTCAAGACGGTCACCAAGGCTATGGATGTCAAGGCATGCTCGCTTCGACTTCTGGATGCCCGAAGGAACCAGCTTCTCTTTGGAGCAGTCTGCGGACTGTCCGCAGGTTGTATGTGTGAAGGTCCTATTTCGGTCCAAGAGAGTGGGCTCGACCAGGAGGTCCTCAAAGGCAACATCATCCACCTCAAGGACGTGCGGACTGACACAGATCTCAAGGGCCGAGCCAAGTCAGAGGGGGTCGAGTCCGTACTTGCCGTTCCGCTGATGGTGCAGGACAAGGTGACAGGAGTCTTGAAGTTGTACGCTGACAGGACCCTTGAATTGGGCAAGCGGGATATGAAGTTCATAGAAGCAGTTGCGAACTTAAGTGCCATTGCCTTAGAAAATGCCAAGCTCCACCAGGCATTACAAATGGAATATGACCTTTTGCTAGCCCATAAGTACCGCCTGGACGATAATTAGTTGAAGGAGGAATCATGGTACGCCTTGGTATTAACGGTTTCGGCCGTATTGGCCGCCAGATTTTGAAAGCAGCCTTGGAAAGGCATCCTAAAACCCTCCAGGTCGTGGCTATCAACGATCTTTTTGACGTGGAGACCAACACCCACCTGCTAAAGTATGATTCTAACTACGGTCGTTTTGACGGAAGCGTGGAGGTGAAGAAGGATGGCTTTGCCATAAACGGACGACCCATCAAAAACTATGCCGTGCGGGATCCCGCAGAGATTCCGTGGGATGATGTGGGCGTGGATATCGTTTGCGAAAGCACCGGTCTCTTTAGAACTGGGCCCAAGGCCTCGGCCCACCTCGCAGCCGGTGCCAAGAAGGTTATCATCACTGCGCCAGCTAAGGAGGAGGACCTGACAGTGGTTATGGGGGTCAATCACCGAGCCTATCGCCCGAGGCAACACCACATCATCTCTAACGCCTCCTGCACCACGAACTGCCTGGCACCACCGGCTTCCGTAGTTCACAACGCCTTCGGCATCAAAAAGGCCTTGATGACCACCGTGCACGCTTACACCACGGACCAGCGCATCCTGGACCTCTCTCACAAGGACCTGCGACGGGCACGGGCGGCCGGTTTGAATATCATTCCCACTACCACCGGGGCGGCCCGGGCTGTGGCTCTGGTGGTACCCGACCTGGCGGGCCGTTTTGACGGGTACGCATTACGGGTGCCCACCCCGACCGTGTCCGTGGTAGATTTTGTGGCCAGTTTGGAGAAAGAGACCGACACCAAGAAGTTGCTGGCCGTTTTGAAGAAGACAGCAAGGACCTCGCTGAAAGGGATTATGGCCTGTGAAGAAGAACAGCTGGTCTCAATGGATTTCAAGGCCAACCCGCATTCCTCCATCATAGACATGGAGTTCACACAGGTCCTGCAGGGTAACATGGCCAAGGTCGTGGCCTGGTACGATAACGAGTGGGGTTATTCCTGCCGGGTAGCCGACCTGGCAAACCTTATGGCTTCCAAAGGCCTCTGAGCCAGAACTTGGCTTTGTCTGAAACAGGGGGGATACGGGGGTATTCGGTATACGTCGTCTGTTATGGCCTCTTGCGGTCTCTTGCATGATTTTGAGTAGGCTGAACTGCCGGTATTGGGTCGGGAGGTTATGATGAACACACCACAACATTGTCCTGGCTTTCAACAGTTTAAGCATTTGCATTCCTTCATTTGTCAATGTCCCAACTGCGGAAAGGAAAGAGAGATATTTTCGGACGAGT
>CP070769.1:868615-871428 GCA_020347085.1 Desulfobacterales bacterium | reverse complement strand
GGCTACCAGGAAGTCCTGACAGACCCTTCTTATAACGGACAGATTGTCACCATGACCTATCCCCTCATTGGTAATTACGGCATTAACTCTGAAGACGTGGAATCGAAAAGGATTCAATTGGAAGGGTTTGTCGTGAGAGAGTACCAACCTGTCCCAAGCAATTGGCGAGCCGAACAGACCCTGACGGATTACCTGAGTCAGCAGGGGATCATTGGCATTGAAGGCGTCGATACCCGCGCGCTGACACGGCATATCAGGCTGGCAGGGGCGATGAAGGGGGTCATTTCAACGAACGACCAGGATCCGAGTTCCCTGATCAAAAAGGCAAAGGCTTCCCAGGGGCTTGTTGGTCGGGATTTGGTCGAGGGGGTGACCTGTCAGAAGCCCTACGTGTGGCCGCAGGAGAATGGGGGGCGCTTTAAGGTGGTTGCATTCGATTGCGGCATGAAGTTCAACATAGCGCGAAGCCTGGCCCGAAGAGGGTGTCGTGTGACAGTGTTGCCGGCACATACCAGTGCGGACGACATCAGGAGCTTGAGCCCAGACGGCATCGTGCTTTCCAATGGTCCCGGCGACCCCGAGCCGCTCACCTATGTCGTTGATACAGTCAAGCGCTTAATTCCGGACTATCCCATCTTTGGTATCTGCTTAGGTCATCAAATGTTGGGTTTGGCCTTTGGTGGTAAGACGTACAAACTGAAGTTCGGCCATCGGGGTGCAAACCATCCTGTGAGGAATCTGTTCACTGGCAAGGTGGAGATCACATCTCAAAACCACGGTTTTTGTGTTGATATTGAATCGATCAAAGATCCAGACATTGAAATAACGCACATCAACCTGAACGACCAGACCCTTGAGGGGATGAGGCATCGAAAGCTTCCCGTCCTCTCGGTGCAATATCATCCCGAGGCCTCCCCGGGGCCCCACGATGCCAGCTACCTGTTTGATCAGTTTATAACCTTCCTGGAAAAGAAAAGGGACGCAAAACCGTGATTCTGATCATTGATTTTGGTTCTCAGTACAACCAACTCATTGCCAGACGGGTGCGCGAGGCCCACGTATATTGCCAGATCGACGCCCCTTGGATCAGCCTGGGCCAAATCAGGGCCTTATCCCCCGAAGGGATCATCCTATCTGGAGGTCCGGCAAGCATCTATGAGAAGGGGAGTCCGAGTATAGACCCGGGCATCTTTGACTTACGTATTCCCGTATTGGGTATCTGTTACGGTATGCAGTACATGGTGGATGCTTTGGGTGGGGAGGTAACAAAGGCCGAGAAGAGAGAATATGGATTTGCCGAGCTTCATATGAAGGATGCGGCGGGCCTTTTTGAAGGCATTGAGGAACAGACTAGGTGTTGGATGAGCCATGGGGACACCATTCGACGGTTGCCTAAGGGTTTCAGGATCACGGCTTCTACACCCAATACCAGGGTGGCGGCTACGGAGAATGCGTCCAAAGGGTTCTACGGCGTGCAGTTTCATCCAGAAGTCGTCCATACGCCCAAGGGAAAGAAGATGCTCAGGAACTTCCTTTTCCGAGTCTGTGGGTGCAGCAGGTCCTGGACGATGAAGTCTTTTATCAAAGAGTCCGTCCAGGAGATCAGGTCGGTCGTTGGAGACAAGAAGGTGATCCTTGGATTAAGCGGGGGTGTGGATTCCTCAGTGACCGCGCTGCTCCTACATCAGGCTATTGGAAAGCAATTGACATGCATCTTCGTGGATAACGGCCTGCTGAGGGAGGGTGAGGCTGAACAGGTCAAGGGGCTCTTCAGGAAACACTTTAAGGTGAATTTGAGATTTATCAGCGCCAGACGACGGTTTCTGAACAGACTGAAGGGAATTGTAGACCCGGAAAAGAAGCGAAAGATTATTGGCCGCACGTTCATCGAGGCGTTTGAGGGCGAAGCTCGCAATCTTCGCGGAGTAAAATTTCTGGCGCAGGGGACCCTATATCCAGATATTATCGAGTCCAGGTCGGCCTTTGGAGGCCCGAGTGCGGTGATCAAATCCCATCACAACGTGGGGGGCTTGCCAAGAAAGATGAAGCTCACGCTCATCGAACCACTCAAGCACCTTTTCAAGGATGAAGTGCGCGTTCTTGGAAAGGAGCTTGGGCTACCCGAGGATCTGATCTGGAGGCAACCGTTCCCTGGACCGGGGCTGGCTATTCGAATCATTGCTGATATCACTCAGGCGAGACTTTCTATCTTACGGAATGTGGATCGTATCCTCCTTGAGGAGATAACAAACAGGGGCCTATACAAGAGATTGTGGCAGTCGTTTGCGGTGCTTCTTCCTCTCAAAAGTGTGGGGATCATGGGGGACCAGAGGACTTATGAGCACATTGTGGCCATTCGGGCGGTGACCAGTACCGACGCTATGACGGCTGATTGGGCGAAGCTTCCCCATGCCCTGCTCGGGAGGATTTCAAACCGCATCATCAATGAAGTCAGAGGCGTCAACCGCGTGGTCTATGATATCAGCTCCAAACCACCGAGTACGATTGAGTGGGAATAATCTCCAAGGGACTTCAACGCGTGTATCGGGAACTGGCAGGTTCAGCCAAACAGAGTCTTCGGGTTGGAGCGGAGGCCAAAGGCTAAAGGCGCAGGGGGAGACCCATAGGCCTCGTGCCCTTCGCCCTCAGCCTTGTCCGCGTCCTGCAGACATACTGAAAGAATAGGGATTTCCTGTATACGGAATTGTGGTTAGGTAGAAGTAATCTATGCCAAAACGGACGGACATATCCAGGATCATGATCATCGGTTCCGGCCCGATTATTATCAGCCAGGCCTGTGAGTTTGACTACTC
>CP070769.1:864615-868515 GCA_020347085.1 Desulfobacterales bacterium | reverse complement strand
CTTCGCTCAATTAAGGTTATAGCGGACAACTTTCTTTCCCTCATCGTTCAGGTCAGATAGAAGCGATTCTATATTCCGCCCAATCACAGGATGCACCAGTTCTGGGGCGATGTCACAAAGGGGCCTGAGGACGAACCGCCTTTCGTGCAAATACCGATGGGGAATCTGTAATAATCCTTCGCGCAAGATACGGTCATCGTAAAACAGAATGTCCAGGTCCAAGATTCGGGGGCCGAACCTGGCACCACCCGGCCGGCGTCCCATGGCATGCTCGATGGCCTTGAACTGAGCGAAAAGGGCTTCTGGTTCAAGCTCAGTGCGAATCCTGATGACACCATTTATGAACCAGTCTTGAGATTCCAGGTAAACTGGTTCGGTCTCATACAGGGGGGATTGGGCGTCAACCATGCAACCTTCGGTCTCACCAATGGCTGCAATTCCCTTCCGGCAATTCTCGGCTTTATCCCCAACGTTCGATCCAAGCCCTATGTATGCTGTATGTTTACCCTGACTTTGCATAAAAAACGCCCAGAATATATTATATTCTTTGCAGTAGATAACGCACAAAATTACTCATCAAGAGGGTATCTCTTTTTGAGTCAGGTCACTGAATATTGCCTGACAGGTATCTCAACGGCACCATATTCTGCATACGGTCTTGACCCATTTACAAATTGCTGCCCAGCTTGTAGGCCACATTGACGTGTGCCTGGTTCGTGTCGCCCGATGCATTCTGCCCCTGACAAGATAGATGGGGTTTGACCTGACTCAAAAGAGATACCCCCTTGATGTCCGACAGACTGACAGCTGCTCGGATGTAAACTATTAGATGCTCTTCGTAGTAAAATAAACAATGATCCCAAACAGTTGTGACGGTCAGGGTTTATAAACCAATCCCTTCTATCCGTTTCACGGCTTCACGGATTCGGTCACGGTCAACGGTGAGAGCCATTCGAACATACCCTTCACCTGCTGCTCCAAACCCGTTTCCTGGAGTGGTCACAATGCCAGCTTCCGTCAAAAGGAGGCTGGCAAATCCTGCGGACGTGTATCCTTGCGGCACCTCGACCCATAGATAGAATGTGGCACGCGGTTTTTCTATTGAGAGGCCCGCGGCGTGAAGGCCTGCTACCAAGATATCTCGGCGCTCCGCATACGTCTGCCTCATCTCCTCCACGCATGCCTGGTCTCCTTCGAGAGCGGTGATTCCTGCAATCTGAACGGCCTGAAACGCACCCGAATCGATGTTGCTCTTCACCTGGCCCAAGGCGTTGATCACATCTGTGCATCCAACCGCAAATCCGATGCGCCAGCCTGTCATATTATAGGTCTTAGAAAGAGAGTGAAACTCGATGCCAACAGATTTGGCCCCTTGCACCTCGAGAAAACTCATCGGCCTGAACCCGTCAAAGGCCATCTCTGAATAGGCGGCATCGTGACAAACAATCACGTTGTATTCCTCGGCAAAAGCGACTACCGATTCAAAAAACTCCCTGGTGGCCACGGCTGCCGTCGGGTTATTTGGATAGTTTATAAACATAATCTTTGCCTTTTGGGCACTTTCTTGAGAAATTACTTTAAGATCAGGCAAGAATCCGTTTTCCTTCAAAAGATCCATATAATACGGTTCACCCCCTGCAAACTGGGTGCCAATATGATAAACAGGATAGCCCGGACTGGCCACCAGGACCACGTCCCCCGGGTCTATGAAGGCCAGCGGGATGTGGGCAATCCCCTCTTTAGATCCGATTAACGTCACCACTTCTTCACCAGGATCCAGCTCCACCCCAAAACGTCGCTGATACCATCTGGCCACTGCGGCATTAAAGTCATGCATCCCTGAATAGGAAGGATACCGATGATTGGCCGGGTCTGAAGCCGCTCTCTGTGATGCCTCGATAATATGCGGCGGAGTGGGAAGGTCTGGATCCCCTACCCCAAGATCTATAATGTCCATGCCTTTGGCCCGGACCTCTTCTTTCTGGCGGTCAATCTCCTTAAAAAGATAAGGGGGGAGCCGTTTTAATCTCTCAGC
The DNA here is from genome assembly GCA_020347085.1 of Desulfobacterales bacterium. Taxonomy (GTDB): domain Bacteria; phylum Desulfobacterota; class Desulfobacteria; order Desulfobacterales. The sequence continues at coordinate 866,480 of CP070769.1, read as the reverse complement.
TTTTTCGATTTTCAAGTTTCTCTCCTGATTTTCGATAATCGGTGCAGATGGTTTTAGCCACAGACATACGCCGACAGGCGCAGACAAAGATCTTTTTGTTCGGTCGACCCCCGTGAAATGCCTTTAAGTATTTCACGGGGCAGGCCCGACCGAACAAAACCATGCCTCGCTAACGCGAAAAAACCATACAAGAGCCAATAGACATGATTTACATGATCTTTTTGTTTTGGTTTCCCAGTTTCTAAATGAAACTGGGAAACCAAAACTAGATTAAATCCTGTATATCCTGTTAATCCTGTCTAACTTATTTGTCTGTGTGGCCTGTGGCTAATTATGCTGTGGCTTCCTTCCAGAGCTTGCCTTCATAAATAAGCCTTGCCTCTCCTTCAAGAAACACATTTTCAAAACCCTCTCCGGATCTATCAAAATACACCTTCAGGGCTTCGCCTCCCCGGGTATGCAGGACAGTGGGTGATGAAGTCATTCCCTTTGTGGCAGCAAGGAGAGCCGTTGCCACCGAGCCTGTGCCGCAAGCCAGGGTCTCATCTTCTACGCCACGCTCATACGTGCGAATTGCAAACGTGCCATCATCGCGTTGTTTTACAAAGTTAACATTTGTGCCCCCCGGCGCGTAACGTTCATGATACCTTATGATTCGTCCAACTTCGAAAACCGGACTTGTTTCCAGGTCTGTGACCCAGATCACCACATGGGGGACGCCCACCGTGATACTGCTTACCGTGAGCGTCTTTTCTTCAACGTTCAGGGGATAATCAAGTTCCGGTGTTGTCGGACCCGGCATCTCCAACTTGACCTGCCCATCCAACACCTCGGCCCGGATGACGCCCGCTTTGGTTTCAAAGCTCAGACGAGGGCCGGCAATCCCCTTTAGATAGGCAAGCCTTGCTGCACAACGGCCCCCGTTGCCACACATTTCCACCTCTCCGCCGTCTGCATTGAAGTAGCGCCATTTGAAATCCGCCCGGTCTGAGGCTTCAATGAAAATCACGCCATCAGCCCCTACCGAGAATTTCCTGCGGCAGATCGAGGCGATGAATGGGCCGAGGTTTCCCTCGTCAACCAGGCCGGCACGGTTGTCAACGAGGATGAAGTCGTTTCCGCTGCCGCTCATCTTGTAGAACGTGAGTGTTGAATCTTGCATAAGAGATCCTGCCTCTCACAGAGCTCAAACATTCAGACTTCTTTGCGCGAGAGGAGTGGCCGAAACCGGTGAACTTTTTGACCCATCTGCGGGATTGCTCACCATATTCTAGTGTCGCGTCTCAGGAGTTTGTTTCAAAAATATGGAATTGCCAAAAAGCCATTTTCCTTGCTCCGTGACCATTTTCGGGACGCCAGCTTCGCTCCGCTAAATCATAAGAACTCGGGCCTACGGCCCTCAGACAGCTTATGATTCTTAACACTCCACTCAGCTGACGTCTAACTCCGAAAATGCTCAATGTCGCTCGGAAAAGGCTTCAGGCTCCAGATATCAGTAATGGAACTTATTCCTGGGACACGACACTAGCCCGCGCTCTGAGTGATCTGTGAGAGATATTACGGAGAGCGTCTAATAGTTTGCATCCAAGTAGCCGTATGTCTGTCAGTCATCACGGGTTATCTCTTTTTGAAGTCCGGTCACTAAATATTGCCTGGCCGGTGCCTCAACGGCACAGAATTCGGCATGCGGTCTTACCGCTTTTACAATGAGCGCCTGAGCTTGTAGGCCACATCCGCGTGTGCCTGGTTCGTGTCGCCCGATGCATTCTGGCCCTGGCGAGCAGGATGAGATTTGACCTGACTCAAAAAGAGATACCCCCTGACGGCTCACACACGTCGAGAAAGGGCTCACATTCAGGTTGTGT
>CP070769.1:851813-864515 GCA_020347085.1 Desulfobacterales bacterium | reverse complement strand
TGTTGTGTTTGTCGCTCTGTTCTTTGTATCAGTTGGAATGTTGATCGATCTTGAGTTCCTCTCAGCACATTGGCCACAAATCGCGGTGATAGTTGTTGTTGTGTTCCTAACGAACACCTTGATCAACATGCTCATTTTGCGCTTCTTGGGCAGCACCAGGATAGACAGCTTGTATGGTGGGGCTCTGTTGTCCCAGATAGGAGAGTTCAGCTTTGTACTGGCCACAGTCGGACATCAGGCAGGGATCATCACTCGATTCGGTTACCAGATCACGATGGCAACTATTGTGTTAACATTACTTCTTACCGCCCTTTGGGTTTCACCCGTGAAGTATTGGTCCACGCATAGGCGTTTTTTCGTGTGCGTTATGATGCCAGAAAGCTCCCAGGGAGAAATGAACGATGAGTTTAAGTATGAAGACCACAGATGAGTTGGCAAAAATTGCGGCTGCAGGAGGAGGGCTTGTGGTGGAGGCCGGTCGGAGAACAACAGACGAGTTAATCAGAATCGCGGCTGGAGCTAAGCACTCTGGTGCCACCGTAGTTTTTAGAAATATGGCTGTCAGGAAGACAGATGCCCTCATAAAGATTGCAGCGGCCGGGAAAGGAAAGGTCATTTTCGAGTCATGAGCACCAACCTAACCCATGGCGGCGATGGCCTGTGAACAACAGGCCGAATGAACAAGAAATCAGGTGGGATTACTGGTCCTCAATACACAATTTGCCCATATGTATTTTGGGGACTCCAATACCAGTGAAATATACCTATTATGTCTAAAATGGAAACCAATGCCACCCTATTATCCCTTTTGGATGGAGCAAGTTCTCAGGCGCCTATAATTGCACCCGAGCTCAAAAGACAGATTGAACTGGCTTCAGACAAAAGCCAGCCGTTGAGTAATCGACTCGAGGCTTTTGAGGATATTATCGATTCCGAGGTCGGCGATACAACCCTGTCACGGGCGCGCAACATCGAACGTGAAGTGGGGCTTCGTCAGATATATCTGAAATTTGAAGGAGGTAATCCAACGGGAACCCAGAAAGACCGCATTGCCTTTGCACAAGCCATGGATGCTGTGCGGAGAGGCTTTGATGCCATGACCGTGGCCACGTGCGGCAACTACGGTGTAGCCGTGGCACTTGCCGCTTCAATGGCAGGCCTGCAATGTATGGTCTATATCCCAGAAGGTTACCGCACAAAGCGTGTTCAGGAGATGCACGATTCCGGTGCTCAAATCATCCGTGTAACAGGTGACTATGAAAGTGCTGTGCTAGCTTCTCGCAAGAGGGCTGAATCTGACGAATTGTATGACGCAAACCCTGGTGGGAGCAACACGGCGCTGCAGTTAAAAACATATGGCGAGATTGCTTACGAAATCTACGACGAACTCCGCGATGCTCCTGCAGTAGTAACTGTACCCGTGTCGAATGGCTCCACGCTATCGGGGATTTACAGAGGCTTTCTCAGTCTTTATCGACGCGGGAAGACGTCTCGAATGCCCCGCATGTCTGCTGGGTCCTCACACGGCAAAAACCCTATTATCAGAGCCTTTATGAAGAATACCATTCGATGTGATGACCTCAGGCAAGAACGTATTCGAGAAACCCCTGTGAACGAACCTCTAATTAACTGGCACGCTATTGATGGTGATCATGCCTTAGAGGCAATTAGGAGCACCGGAGGTTGGGCTTCCTATGCCAGCGATAAAGGAATGCTCTCTTATGCGCGGCTGCTGAGCAATCTGGAAGGGTTGAATGTGTTACCTGCCTCTACCGCTGGATTGATTGCCCTAATTGACCGGCACAGACAGGAAGCTTTACCAAGTGATCGATATGTGGTCATTCTGACAGGTAGGAAATCATGAACTCATTTCCGGAGGGTAATGCAATCATTTACTGTGAAGGCTGCTTCCAAACTCCCCGCGGCAAAACTGCCCATGGCCTTGTTCGTGGTACCAAGCGTTACCATGTGCTCTCGGTGGTGGAGTCGCACTGCGCCAGCAAAGATGCTGGGGTAATTCTAGACGGGCATGCAAACGGGGTTTTGATATACAGGGACGTTGAGGAAGCGGTTGGAGCAGCTAGAAAAAACGGCGACCCTGCTTCCCACCTGGTCATTGGACTAGCTCCGGATGGCGGGAGGTTTAACGATGATGCCCGAAGCGATATCATGAAGACGATTCGCATGGGCTTACATATTGACTCTGGCCTTCATGACTTCCTTTCTGAGGATTTCGAAAGTGCACAATTGGCTTCAAACTGTAGGATAAGAATTCGTGACATTCGCAAGTCGCCTCCCCGCCAGGATCTGCATTTCTTCTCTGGCAAGATCCAAGAAGTTACCGCACTCAAAGTAGCAGTTCTCGGAACAGACTCAGCCGTTGGCAAACGGACCACGGCGTGGGGCATAGTCGATGCCCTCCAGGCCGCTGGCTGTGCTGTTGAGTTCATCGGGACAGGACAAACCTCCTGGATGCAGGGGTGCCGCTATGGCATTATGCTCGATGCGCTTATCAATGACTTTGTTTCTGGTGAGATCGAGCACATTGTTTGGACTGCATGGAAGGAATCCCAACCCCAGGTTATCGTTATAGAGGGGCAGGGCAGCCTTATGAATCCTGCCTATCCCGGCGGCTATGAGATTCTCGCTGCAGGGAGGCCCGATGTGGTTATCCTTCAACATGCTCCCGCCAGGCAGGAATACGACGGTTTTCCTGGATACCCCATCCATTCCCTCGGAAAACAGATTGAAGCTATCGAACTCCTCTCTGGAAAGCCGGTTGTGGCGGTTACGCTGAACCACGAGAAGTTGGATGTCCGGCAAGTCTCGATGGCTTGTGAACAGATTAGGAAAGACACAGGACTTCCCGCGTGCGACATACTTTTGCACGGCGCCAGTCAAATTGTTCACGCCCTCATGCCATACCTGGAACGTTCAAAGGAAGGGGCAATAGGTTGAAAAGTGGTCCAACAAATGATGGATACACCGTCCAAGGGGACCCGCTCACGACTCTGAGAGTTATTGACCGCCTTGAGGTGGGCCCTATTCGATTAGAACCCCGCCGTCTTAGAGTGCCTTACGTGGTTTCCCAAAATGGCCAGGTAGATTCCCTAGAACTGGCCTACCGGTTTGAGGACGATGTGTTCCTTCCAGAAGAACTAGCTTCGCTGAATCTGGCAAGCATGTTGTCTGTGCAAGTCGCTTTTAACTACGGTCTGTTTTGCGATGAAATCGTGTTGCATGGGTGGTTTGACAACTATGATAGACGGTTCATTGAAGACATGATGCGTAATACAGCACGTGAGATATTTGTGAAGAAGTTTCTCCAGCCCAATCGATTTCTGCACGGCGCTGCTTCGGAGCTTGCTCCCGTCAAACGTGAAAGCTACCTTCAAGCACGTCTGACGTTTGTCGATGATGAGGTACTCCCTTTTGTTCAATACGTAAAAGACCAGAAGCGGAGACCAACTTGGAGAGTAGAACCATCCCGGCACGCTGTGCTGTCGAGTGGGGGGAAGGACAGCCTCTTGACCTTCGGAGTGCTGAGGGAAATGGGATGTGAGGTTGATCCTATTTTTGTTAACGAGTCGGGCAAACACTGGTTTACTGCGTTAGGTGCTTACCGCCACTTTGCCTCTCACGTTCCGGGAACGGCGCGGGTCTGGACCAATTCGGACCAGGTATTCAACTGGATGTTGAGACGCCTTCCGTTTGTGCGGAGGGACTTTAACAAGATTAGGTCAGACGAATACCCAATCCGTTTATGGACTGTGGGCGTCTTTCTCTTCGGAGCCTTTCCTATTCTGAGACAAAGAAGTATTGGCCGCCTCCTCATTGGAGACGAGTTTGACACAACCCATCGATTGTCTTTCAAAGGAATTAACCATTATGACGGCCTTTACGACCAGAGCCGGTATTTTGACGACGTTCTCACCCGGTATTTTCAGAGTAAGGGCTGGAATATCAAACAGTTTTCTGTATTGAGACCTCTATCAGAACTGTTGATTGAAAAGATTCTGGTTGAACGCTATCCCGAACTGCAGTCTTTCCAAGTCTCATGCCATGCTACCCACTATGATGGAGACCGGATTCGTCCTTGCGGTTACTGTGAGAAGTGCCGTCGCATTGTTGGAATGTTGTTGGCTATTGGAACAGATCCCAAAGAGTGCGGTTATTCCGCAGAGCAAATAGAACGTTGTCTGAAAGATCTGCCGAAGAAAGGCATCAACCAGGAAACCGAAGCCGCTGAACATATGACTTTCTTGCTGAAAGAGAAGGGACTCATTTCTGGGGCATCGATTGGATCTGCTCAAGCCAATGAAAGAGGGGAAATCATGAAACTGCGGTTTGATCGCGAGAAATCTCCCATAGAGGGGATTCCGGTTGACCTTCGTCGGCCCTTGTACCGAATTTGTCTTGAACACGCAGATGGGGCAGTCAGAAGGAGAGGAAAAGCATGGCTTGAGTTCGACGTGCTAAATGATCCCGCCCTTAAAAGGCCATATGCATTCGAACGAACGAGAGCGATCTCACGAGATGAACCACTCAACGGAGATGAACAAGTCAGATCTCAAGCTAGCCCTATCCTGGGAGAACTAACGTGGCCTGAGGCACAGAAGATTTTCAAGTCAGTGGATGTGGCCCTTCTGCCCGTGGGAGCCATTGAACAGCATGGGCCGCACCTGCCCTTGGATGCGGATGCCTTTGACGCAGAGTATCTTGCTCGCCAAGTGGCACAAGCCTGCGAAGAGCCGAAACCAGTCGTCTTACCCTTAATTCCCTATGGGGTGTCCTATCATCACGAAGATTTTAGTGGGACCATTAGCGTAAGTCCGGAGACATTGTCTCAGCTTGTTTACGACATCGGCATCAGCGCAGCTCGCCACGGCATCATCAAACTGGTCATCATCAATGGACACGGCGGAAACAGCCCTGCCCTCCACTATGCTGCTCAAATGATTAACCGGGATGCACACATCTTTACCTGTGTGGATACTGGCGAGTCTAGCGATCCTGACATTTATGCTATGGTCGAGACCCCAAATGACATACATGCAGGTGAAATTGAGACCAGCACTACACTAGCAGTTCGTCCGGAAATGGTAAAGTTGGACGCTGCTAAAAAATTCATCCCGCGGTTTTCTAGTCGATATCTCAATTTTACGTCCAAAAGGCGCGTAGGATGGTATGCCCATACAGCTAAGATCTCTGCGTCTGGCGTGCTGGGAGATCCTACCAAGGCAACTGCAGAAAAGGGCGGGCGCATGTGGGGCCGGATGATAAAGAATCTTGCAGAATTTGTAGAAGACCTCAAGAGCATTAGCTTGGACGAGCTCTACCAGCGGCGGTATTAGTCACATGAAGATTACCAAGTTGGACGTCTGGCCGGTTTCCATGCCGCTTGTCGAGCCTTATGAAATGGCTCATCAGACCGTTCATGCAGCTGCCAATGTGTTTCTTCGCGTTGAAGTCAGCAATGGGATTTCGGGTTATGGATGTGCGGCTCCTGATGAGCATGTGACCGGTGAAACAGTTAAAAGCGCCATCCGATTCTTAGAGAATGTGGTCAATCCATCCATAAAAGGGGCAGACCCGCTTCGCCTGGCCATGTTGCTGGAAAGGCTGAAACGACATAAGCCTTTTCAACCTTCGGCTCTGGCTGCTACGGATATGGCTCTCTATGACATCCTGGGAAAAGTGAGCAATATGCCTCTTTGGAAGCTATTGGGCGGATTCCGTGATCGCATAAAAACCAGCGTTACCATAGGCATTTTTCCGGTGAAAGAAACAGTGGAACATGCCCTGGACTATGTTGCGCAACGGTTCACGTCCTTGAAGCTGAAAGGCGGGCGCAATGTAGATGCCGACATCGAACGGGTGCTTAAGGTAAGGGAAGCGGTTGGCAAAAGGGTTGAATTGCGCTTCGACGCCAACCAAGGGTTTACAATGGAGGAATCCCTCAAATTTGTCGAGGAAACGCGCAAGGCAGATCTTGAGCTTATTGAGCAGCCGACTCCAAGGGGGCAACCGGATCTGCTGGGCCGCGTTACGAGTGTTGTACATATTCCAGTCATGGCAGACGAGAGCCTTATTACCTTGCGGGACGCTTTTCGGATTGCCAGACGCGGTTTGGCCGATATGGTGAACGTGAAACTTATGAAGGTCGGTGGGATTACAGAAGCCCTGCAGATTAATGCAGTCGCCCGCTCAGCCCGCCTCGGGGTTATGGTGGGCTGCATGGATGAGGCGGCTTTGGCCATAGCTGCCGCGTTGCAGTTTGCTCTTGCGCGTCCCAATGTGATCTATGCTGATTTAGATGGACACCTGGCACTGTGTAACGACCCTTCAGAGGGGGCTGTCATCATCCGCAACGGGACCCTTTTCCCGAACAACAAGCCGGGTCTTGGGTTCGAGTTAGCTATCTGATTGAGTGAGTCCGAGCCTACAGGACGAGAATACGGTTTTACGTTTCATCTTGATATGGGCATAGTGAAAGCCTTTTGATAGGGTCATGCATAGTGGGATCAAATATAAAAGAGAAAAAGACGAGAAGGCGATTAATAGACGAGTTGTCTCAACTGCGGCATCGAATTGGTGACTTAGAAGCATCGGAGGCTGAACGCAATGCAGTCCGGGAGGCTTTGAGCATCGTGTATGACGCGATTGATTCGACCGTAGGAGGTATTCTGATAGCCAACCTTGAAGGGAGAATCACTTACGTCAACCCGTCGTTTCTCAGGATGTTCGATTACACTCACAAAGAAGATGTCCTCGGAAAAAGCGTTGCCGATCTTTTTGCCTCAAAGGTAGTTGAGAGCCTAGCTGACGTGAAGACAATTATTGATTTGACAAAAGGCGCGACTGAAGAATTTGTTGTTGTACGCAAAGACGGGACAAAGTTTTATGTTGAGGTCTCATCTTCGGATGTTACAAGTGACAAAGGAAATGTGGTGGGTGGAATGGCTTCCTTTGTCGATATTACCAGGCGCAAACAAACCGAGATGGAAAGAGAAGACCTGATTTGTAGACTCCAGACTGCCCTCGACAAAATCAAGACATTGCGAGGCCTAGTGCCAATTTGTGCCTCATGCAAAAAAATTCGTGATGATCAGGGCTTTTGGCATCAGGTTGAAGTCTATGTTCGCGATCATTCTCATGCGGAGTTTTCTCATGGCATCTGTCCGGATTGTGTAAAGACGTTCTATCCTGATGCTGTCAGAAATGAATAACACAGGGAGAAAGATCCATGGTACTCAAACTTTGAGAAAAGGTTCATGTCATAGTCCGCCGCTGATGGCAAGATGATCTTCGACGGCACTTCGTTGGAGAAGTCGCGGAGGCAACAGAAATGTTGCAAGGGTAAAAGGTTATGTGTTGTCTTTAACTCGGCAACGAATGAGTATGTCCAGTAAGGATGCTAATGCCTTCTAAGCTTACCCGAAAAGAACTCGAAGAAACGTTGAAAACGCTAGAAACTGAGGCCATGGAGCGTAAACGGGTGCAAGAAGAGCTGAGTGTGGTCTATGACGCGCTCAACTCATCAGTCAGCGGTGTGATCATAACGAATCATGAGGGAAAGATCACCTATGTCAATCCTGCGTTTCTGAGAATATTCGAATATGAAGATAAACGCGAGTTGTTAAACAAGAATGCCGCGATGCTGTTTGCGACGGATGAAGTCAGAAAGTTTTCCGACGTTCAGGCGATCATCGATGAGACTAAAGGGGAGACAGAAGAGTTTGAAGCCCACCGGAAGGAAGGATGGAACGACTTTTCCTGTGGAGGTTTCGTCCTCGAACGTGACTGACCATGAAGGCAAAATTGTTGGAAGAATGGCTTCATTTGTGGATATCACAGGACGCAAGAAGGCCCAGTCCGCGCTTCGGCAGAGCGAGGAGAGGTACAGACGGATAACCGATGCCATCACTGATTATATTTACACTGTGCGCATACAAGATAGGCGACCCGTCGAGACAATTCACGGGCCTGCCTGCATAGCTGTTACAGGTTACTCTGCTGAAGAGTTTAAGGCCAACCCATATTTATGGATACATGTGGTGCACGAGACGGATCGCCACGCAGTAGAACAGCATGCGAACCGGTTGCTATCCGGTGCAAAGGTGCAGCCGATAGAGCACCGAATAGTGCGGAAAGATGGCGCCGCCCGCTGGGTGAGAAATACAAGCGTCCCACACTATGATTCCGAAGGCAGGCTGATCTATTACGACGGGCTAGTACAAGACATCACCGAGCGTAAGCTGGCTGAGCTTGCATTACAAGATAGTGAAAGGAAATACAGCAGTCTCGTGGAGAACTCTCTAACGGGCATATATATAGACCAGGATGGAAAGATTGCTTTTGCCAATAGCAGATTTGCTAGCATATACGAGTACGCAAGAGAAGAACTAATGGGCTTGGAATCATGGAAGTTGGTTCATCCCATCCTGAGGACCGAGCCTGGACTAATGAAATAAGGGCCAAGAGGTTTAGGGGAGAGGAGGTACCACGGGAATATGAAGCAAGGGGGTTGACGAAGGATAGGAAAACTATATGGATCCTCCGGCGGAACTCCGTCGTTCGGTATGATGGACGACCTGCCATCTTGGGTAACATTGTGAATATCACAGAACAAAAGCGGGCCGAGGAGGAGCTCCGAAGAATTAATCAGGAGCTTAAGAATTTTGTGCGGGTTGTTTCCCATGACCTCAAAACGCCCATAATTTCCATTGAGGGCTTTGCTTCTCGCCTTCTCAAGAACTTCGAAGAAGCGCTTGGTGAAAGGGGCCGAGGTTATGTTACGCAAATCAATGCGAGCGCCCGACGAATGGAGATGTTCGTTTCTGACCTTCTAGCAATATCTACCATTGGTCACGCAGTCTCCGACTTCGAAGATGCGTCTTGTTTGGAAATAGTAGAAAACGTGCTGGCTGGCCTACAAGACAGGTTCAGGGAAAGCGGAATAAAAGTAGTTTTGGGAGATAACCTTCCCGTCATCCACTGTGATGCATACCGGATCTATCAGGTATTTGAAAATCTTCTTGTGAATGCCATGAACTTTTTGGGGAATACCAACAACACCAAAATTGAGGTTGGCTACGAAGACAGAGGAGAAGTCCATCAGTTTTTTGTGCGCGATAATGGTGTCGGTATCCATCCAACAGACCACCGACGGATATTCGATATGTTCTATCGCATACGGGAGTCAGCAAAGGTTGAGGGAACAGGTCTGGGGCTTGCCATTGTGGAAAAAGCAATAAAGAGCCATGGGGGGCAGGTATGGGTGGAGTCTAAGAGAGGAAAAGGTGCAACCTTTTACTTTGCTCTCCCGAAGGACCCAACACCCCGGTAGACCTCATTCACATTAACCAACTCCCGGTTCAAGATAACAAGAAACAACATATGTCGTGTCATTATTTTCGCAAATCCCAGCACACCTTTCCGAGGGAGGTAGATGCAATTCCGGGGGAGTTCTACAGAATCAGAACTTTGGGTTCTGCCCTCTGTGGAAAGCGGAACTGCCTGTTCCTATTACTGGTTTCTTATTCATTTCAATAGATTGGATTGCGTGTGCAGCCCCATAATCCCTTTCTTTACGTGTGATCCCAAAAAACTCGGAACCACCAGTTCCGAACATTGATTCTCAAGATTGTCTATAGTCCAATAATTTCAACATGTTAAGAATATGGCATAAGTGTTGCGATGTCTAAAAACGCCAAGGCGGCAAGACCACATCGTCACACCGCGATGCCGCCTACCATCATTCAAAGGAGGTACTGTTATGGAAAGGAAAAAGAAATGCTGTGTTGTTGGTATTGGTATTTTGTTCATGCTGTTTTTGGTTGCATCGACCATTGGGATAGCAGACGACAGAACGAAAACTGAAGCACGCAACGGGGGCACTTACATTGTGGCCCAAGAGGAGGCAGGCGAATCAAGCGAATCGAGACGCAGGGATGACAGTGAGTACGAAGAGGGTGAAGGGGCGATGGAGGATTTTCAGAAGGCCCCGGGGGAGACAGAAGAGGAATCTTCTTCAGAGTGGCCATCCGAGGAGGAGCCCCTAGCGGATAGCGATGCCGAAGAGTCTTAAGTCTTGTTAGAGGGCTGCGTTATGGCCAAGATGAAAGAACACAGAAGACACAAGCGATTCCAGGCCGCCCAAAATATATTTGTCGGAGTCGGCCCTGATTTTGACAAAGTGAGACGACTTACAGACGTGAGCGTGGATGGCCTCGCGTTTGGTTATTTTGGGAACAGTGAGGCTTTGAACGGGTCATATGTGGACCTTTTTAGCAGCGAAGGTGATTTCTATATAGGTAAGCTGCCAATTAAGAACATTTCTGATATTGAACTGTTCAAGAAGATGTCTCCAGATTCTAAAACCTTAAGGCGGTGCTGTGTGAAATTCAAGAAGCTCACCCCCCAGCATAGGGCCAAGCTAAAAGAATTTATCGAAAGCCAGACTGTAGGTGAAGCCTGAATTAAAGTGAAGTCCGTATGTAATTGTCAAAGAGCAAGGGCAGGGTCAGACATGGACCCTGCTCCTGCTTTATACCCCTGAGCTTAAAGCCTCCTCGTCATTCCCAGCCTGCCACGGCCAGTGTCGTCACCGATTTGGCGAAATCGGCAGTTCAGTTCGTCAAGAACATATGTCAAAAAAATGGACTGATGCAATGTGTTGCGGCAGTCTCAAATATCGCTTTTTGCTATAAGGGCCTTGGCCTCACGAAGAATGGTGATAGGTTTTTACACGAAAATGCCTGTTCACGAAGTCCCATTCTTTACTGGAAGCATCGTCACAGGCTTGGAAGGGTTATAATAAATGCCTAAGCCAAAGAAAATGTCAGAAATAGAGAACATTGGTTTCATTTCCACCAGGCTTGCCGGCACGGACGGGGTATCTTTGGAAACATCCAAATGGGCAGAAGTGCTGGAAGACATGGCGTACGCCTGCTTCTATTTTGCCGGGGAGCTGGACAAACCGGCTGAACGTTCCATGCTTTCAGCTAAGGCGCATTTTTCCCATCCGGAAATAGCGTCGATCAATGAATTTGTATTCAGAAACATGAAGCGGCCAGGGGAACTGACAGACAAAATAGAGAAATTAAAACAAGAGCTAAAATACGACCTGTTGCGGTTTATCAAAAGCTTTGCACTTGACCTTGTCATTGTCGAGAATGCTTTTGCCATACCAATTAACTTACCTCTGGGTGTTGCCCTCACCGAGATTGTGTCAGAAACTTGCACACCCACCATCGCCCATAATCACGACTTCTACTGGGAAAGAAAGCGCTTCTCTGTCAATTGTGTTTGGGACTACCTGAACAAGGCATTTCCGCCACGTCATCCGTACATCCGGCAGGTGGTTATTAACTCGGAAGCGCGAAGGCAAATTGCCATGAGAAGGGGCTCTGCCTCCATTGTGATTCCTAATGTGATGAACTATGCTGAGCCACCAGGGCCCCCGGACGACTATGCATCAGTTGTAAGAGAAGCTTTTGGCATCGACGACGAGTATCTAATCCTTCAGCCCACACGGGTTGTCCAGAGAAAGGGCATTGAGCACTCCATAGAGCTTGTAAGACGTTTAGAACGCAAAGGTGTCAAGGCTAAACTTGTGATATCTCATGCCGCTGGCGACGAAGGCAGCGACTATGAAATCCGTTTAAAAGAATACTCTAAACTCATGAAAGTCAACACGGTTTTTGTTTCAAATCGAATTCGTGAAGAACGGGGAGTAACAGAAACTGGCAAGAAAGTTTACCGGCTTTTCGATGTTTATCCACACGCTGATCTTGTGACTTATCCATCCACATACGAGGGCTTCGGGAACGCCTTTTTGGAGGCTGTCTATTTTAGGAAACCTGTGCTGGTTAACAATTACTCGATATACTTTCACGACATTCGACCTAAAGGATTCAAAGTTGTAGAGATTGACGAATTCGTTAGAGAAGAAACTGTTGATAATGTTATAGAAGTATTAAGAAGCAGGTCGAGAGTCAAAGAGATGGTTGACCATAATTACGGTCTGGCGAAACGATTTTACTCGTACGCCAATCTCAAAAGGAAACTCAAGTTCATATTGACCGACTTCTTTGGGGAGGAATAGAGCCTAAGGACCCTTGCCGGCACAGTTCGTTCAAACTTGGGAAGTGCCACATGCCTTGAGAGGTCAAAGAGACAGATGATTCGACCATCCTTTCTGGCGTCGTGACCACGAGCAAATACCGTCGCGATAAAGAGGTATATCTATGAAACGAAAAACCGTGAGCATATTCCTAGCGCTCACTGTGCTGTTTGGCTCGGCAATATCAGTCAGTAGTATGGCCTTTGCGCAGGAGTCCAGAAGTCTCAACATTTCAACCGAGCAAGACGAAGGCGTACCGTCTCCATGGGGCATAGCCGATTTAATTCCTTTTGCTACAAAACTAGCGGAGCGTGAATCCATCCTGGAAACCGAGGTTACAACACTTCTTGATTTGTCTGAAGCTGAGAAACGATTGTCCTCCGCAGGCCAAAGTCTTGAAACTATCGTTAAGCAATTTGAGACACTGAAGAACACCGCAGGCTACGGTTACGATCATGTGTCCGACCTTAAAGCAATCATACTTGCAAGGGAGCGATCCCTGCAAGAAGTGGTTAAATCGCTTTTGCAGGCGATTAGCCAGCTCGAGCGCTGGAAAACGGAGTGGTTGGATGAGA
>CP070769.1:847526-851713 GCA_020347085.1 Desulfobacterales bacterium | reverse complement strand
CAAGAACCGCAAGGCTATGGCCAATCTCGACTGGATGGTCAACGTGAATATCTTTGACAATGAGACCGGTTCCTTCTGGCGTGGGCCCGGGATGGATCCTCCCACGATTAAGACCGAGGTCTTTATGCTCCCGGCCTGTGTATCCTTCGAAAAGGAAGGAAGCATTACCAACAGTGGCCGCTGGATGCAATGGCGTTACCAGGGGCCAAAAGCGCTCGGGAACAGCAAGGCGGACGGCGACATTATCATGGAACTGGGCTTTAAGGTCAAAGAACTGTATGAGAAAGGCGGTACTTTCCCTGAGCCCATCCTGAACCTGAAGTGGGACTATACCTTGGACGGCAAGTACGATTCTCACAAGGTAGCCAAAGAAATCAATGGCTATTTCTTGAAAGACGTTTCATTTCCGGCAAAGGAAAAGAGCTTCAAGAAGGGCGAGCTTGTGCCCAGCTTTGCCTACCTCAAAGATGACGGTTCCACGTCTTCAGGAAACTGGCTCTACTGTAATAGTTATACGGAAAAAGGGAACATGGCGGGCCGACGAAGCCAGGCGGATGCAGTCAACAAGATTGGGCTCTATCCGGAGTTTGCCTGGTGCTGGCCGGTCAACCGCAGGATAATCTACAACCGCGCCTCGGTGGACCTCAACGGAGAGCCCTGGGATAAGCAGGACTGGGTCATTCGGTGGACCGGAGACAAGTGGATCGGAGACGTGCCAGACGGCGGCTGGCCGCCACTCGGCAGCCTGGAGAAACCCAACCCCAAGAGCAAGTGGGCCTTCATTATGAGGAAACATGGGCATGCCCAGATATTCGGACCAGGATTGGCGGACGGTCCGTTCCCGGAGCATTACGAACCACTCGAGTGCCCCATTGAGAAAAACCTCATGAACCAGGAGAGGATGAATCCCACGGCTCCTGTCTACGGAACAGATGTAGATACCTATCTGACTTGCGATCCGAGATACCCGCTTGTGGGTACGACTTACCGCGTGGTCGAACACTGGCAGACCGGCGTCATGACCCGGCCACAACCCTGGCTCCTTGAGACGCAGCCCCAAGTATTTGTGGAGATGAGCGAGGAGCTGGCAAAACTGAAGGGCATCAAGAACGGCGACCGTGTGTTGGCCACATCTGCGCGGGGTTCACTGGAGTGCAGCGTCATTGTGACCAAACGATTCAAACCCTTTAAGATTGGAGGAAACGTTATTCACCAGGTCGGTTTCCCCTGGTGCTTTGGGTGGCGCTGGCCAGAAAGCGGCACAGAAGAAAGCGCAAACTTGCTGACGCCTGCAACAGGCGATCCTAATACCAGGATCCCTGAAACCAAGGCCTTCATGTGCAACGTATCCAAACTATAGAAGGAGGTAATCTATATGCCGCGTAAGTCATTTTTCATTGATACGACACTTTGCACAGCATGCAGGGGTTGTCAGGTCGCCTGTAAGCAGTGGCATGACCTGCCTGCAGAAAAAACAGTGAACCGTGGGACCTATCAGAACCCGGCGGATCTCTCCTTTGTGACATACAAGCTCGTAAGGTTTAGTGAAGTGATGGTGGGTGGCAAGCTAAAGTGGCTCTTCTTTCCGGATCAGTGCCGCCACTGTTTGGAGCCCCCTTGTCAAATAACGGCTGATGACCCTACGGCGATCTTCAGGGATCCGACAACCGGTGCGGTGATCTATACGGCCAATACAAAGAATGTGGATGCGCAGGCAGTCATCGAATCCTGCCCGTATGACATCCCGCGGGCCTCCAAAGATGGAATCCTGGCCAAGTGCGACATGTGTCTTGACCGGGTGGAAAACGGACTGCTGCCGGCCTGTGTGCAGACCTGTCCCACAGGTGCCATAAACTTCGCCAATCGAGACGAGATACTCGCCATGGCCAGGAAGCGTCTGGCCATGGTGCAGAGGACCCACCCCAAAGCCAAGCTCTTGGATCCTGACGACATTCGTGTGATCTTCTTGGTCACACAGGATCCCCAGCTCTATCACCCATTTGCCACGGCCTCTATCGGGGCCTTTGATATATCGAGGGCCGTGGCCTTGAAGAGGCTTCTTAGGCCATTGACCAGCCTGACAGCCCGCTTCTGACAGAGACGAACTACAAAAATGGAAAATCCCAAGCATGGGGGAGAAGGTCGATTGATCTTCCCCCCCTTTTTGTGTTATGTCAAATTATGAATAAAGAGGCATTGTGGAGACTGAGGAAAAGGACATCGTGACTGTGGATGAGATCAGAGAGGCCGTGGCCGCGATAAAGGCGGAACGGCCTGCCTATACAGAACTACTCGATTTTTTCGAAAAGCTTTTCTTGGCCCAGGAGGGAGCAAAGGGCCGCGTGCAGCTCGAACCGATCCAAATTTCAGAAGAACTCCTTTTAATTAAGCGAAAAGAGTCGTTGCCTCTGATCAACAGGGGGGACTTTGCAATAGACATAAAAGCATCCGAGACCCTGATAAGAGAGATCTGCCGGCTCGCCATGGTTACGAATGAATTGCTGGCCGAAGCCAGTAACAAGCTTGCGGAGGCCCTGGACAGAGGAATGCTTGAAGTCGCCCTGTTTTCAAAGATTTTGAGTGAAGATGAAACCGACCTGGAGAAAGCTGCCCAAGAACTTAAGATCGACAAGAAGATCCTCGCTTTTTTTGTTTACAGTAGCATAAGACCTTCCCTGTGTCTTTGTGCCGAACAGTTGGCGACATATCTCGATAACGATGGCCCATGGAAAAGGGGGTATTGTCCTATTTGCGGCAGCCCCCCGGCGCTGTCAATCCTTCGAGACGACGGGGAACGATCTCTGGTTTGCAGCTTTTGCGGCCACGAGTGGCACGCCCAAAGAATATTCTGCCCGTTCTGCGAGAATAAAGACTACAAGACCTTACATTACTTTTTCAGTGAAGAAGAAAAGGGTTATCGGGTGGATGTGTGTGATGCGTGCAAGAAGTACCTTAAAACTGTTGATACCACAGGCATGAAGCACCCGATCTATTAGCTCGTGGAGCAAATTTCGACCTGGCACATGGACCTGCTGGCTCAGAAACAAGGGCTTGAAAGTGGCAGTCCCTTATGGCTCAAAGTTTAGACCCATACAACCGCGAGATTACCTACCTTAGGATCTCTGTAACAGACCGCTGTAACCTGCGATGCATCTACTGCATGCCGGTGCAGGACCTGAAGCTTTTGGATCATACAGACATCTTGAGCTATGAAGAGATTCTTGAGGTGATCCGGATAGCCAGTGATTTAGGCGTGAGAAAGGTCCGTCTGACGGGTGGAGAACCTCTCCTTCGAAGGAACGTTGTGCACTTCGTTGCGTCCGTGTGTCGCATTTCTCAGATCGAGGACGTGAGTGTCACTACTAATGGTATACTCTTAAAGGAGATGGCTGTGCCACTGTTTGAGGCGGGTCTTCGTCGCATCAATATTAGCCTGGACACACTGAATCCGTTGAAGTATAGGAAGATCACCCAACGGGATTGTTTCGATGCCGTTTGGGAGGGGCTTCAAGTCGCCGAGGCGGTGGGGTTTTCACCCATCAAGCTGAATGTCGTGGCCATCAGGGGCGTTAACGATGACGAACTACAGCACTTTGCGGAGCTTTCCGTGCAAAGGCCCTACCATGTTCGGTTCATCGAGTACATGCCGATCGGGCGGGATAGTAATTGGAGCCCCGAAAAATATATCTCTTCGGACGAGATAAAGTGCAAACTTGAAACCTTTGGACCGCTACACAAGATTCCGCGCGCCGTCCATGACGGGCCCGCAGAGCGATACCGATTTGAATCAGCGGTTGGGGAAATCGGCTTTATCAGTGCTATGAGCCACCACTTCTGCCCCTCGTGCAATCGCCTCAGGCTTACCGCAGACGGCATGCTTCGCCCATGCCTTTTTGCTGACGATGAGGTGGACATCAAGTCGCCACTTAGAAACGGGCGCAGCCAGGAAGATTTAAAAGAAGTGTTTCAACTGGCTATTGCCAGAAAACCAAAGCGGCATCATGCAGAGGTCCTGGTACAAGGCGAGTGCATTCGCCCCATGTCAACGATCGGAGGTTAGGGACAGACCTAAAGACCTTTGGGATAGAAGATCTTCCTTTGAAGGACAAGACCATGATGAAGTGTCCTCATTGCAATGGTGATCTCCCATCGCAGGAGTGCCCAGAATGCCATGAAATAGTTCCCCT
>CP070769.1:842326-847426 GCA_020347085.1 Desulfobacterales bacterium | reverse complement strand
CGCCTGTATGCTCACGCGGACGCGTTTCACATCCCCAAACTGATGGGACTGTGACCACAACCGTCACGGTGGCCTTAATATTGTTTATAGACCCGAAAAAATATAAAAAGTAGTTGGGCGTTATTATATGAGCTGTCCGATGAATCACAGAGCGAGGTGAACTATGCCGGTCTACGTGTGGAAAGGAGAGGACAGGACGGGGGCAACCCAGAAGGGTGAAATAGAGGCTCCTCACGAGCATGCAGTGCGCGCACAGCTGCGTCGCATGCAGGTAAGGCCTACCAAGATCAAGCCAAAGGCCAAGGATCTCTTTGAAAAGGTTTCCTTCATGCAGCCCAAGGTGAAAACACCAGATGTGGTGGTGTTTGCAAGGCAATTTGCAACCATGATCAATGCTGGGCTTCCGCTGATTCAGAGCCTCGATATTCTTCAGTCCCAGCAAGAGAACAAGACATTTCAGAAGGTTCTGAAAGAGATCAAAGAGAATGTGGAAGAGGGCTCAACGCTTGCAGATGCCATGGGAAAACATCCGAAAGTATTTGACGAGCTGTTTGTTAACATGGTCGCAGCAGGCGAAGTGGGCGGCATCTTAGATACGATTTTGAACCGCCTCTCGGCTTACATGGAAAAGGCTTTGAAGCTCAAGAGACAGGTCAAGGGAGCCATGACCTACCCTGCTATAGTCGTTGTTATTGCCTTCTTGGTCATCGCTGTTATTTTGATCTTTGTCATCCCGGTTTTTGAGCAGATGTTTGCTGACTTTGGGGGGACGCTTCCCGTCCCCACCCAGATCGTGGTAGGCATAAGCAGATTTGTCAAAGGGAATGTGCTTTATATAATTATCGGACTTGGGATTCTCGTTTACGCATTTAAACGGTTTTATTCCACTGAGAAGGGGCGTGCCTTGGTGGACGACATTGTACTCAAGTTTCCGGTCATCGGTCCCCTCATGCGCAAGGTCGCTGTGGCCAAGTTCACACGCACCATGAGCACCATGATAAGCAGCGGAGTGCCCATCTTGGAATCACTAGACATTGTGGCAAAGACCTCAGGCAACAAGACTGTTGAGGGGGCTATCTATGACGTCCGTTCGGGTATCACGCAGGGTCGCACAATGGCAGAGCCCCTGGGTGAGAGCGGGGTGTTTCCATCCATGGTGGTGCAGATGGTGGCGGTAGGAGAACAGACCGGAGCTCTGGATGCTATGCTTGGAAAGATAGCCGATTTTTACGATGACGAGGTGGATGCCGCAGTTGAGAGTCTGACGTCGATGATTGAGCCCTTTATGATGGTATTTCTGGGTACTACCATCGGCGGGCTAGTTGTTGCCATGTATTTGCCGATCTTTAAGATGGCCGGCGTAGTTGCCGGATAGGGCAGTGGCTGGAGTTGCTTCTAAGGAACACGCTTCACAGGACGTTTTGTATGGAAGACTCCAGTGGTTGATGTTTTGGCGAGTCATATTTATTACCGTTCTTCTCGGCTCAAGTATCCTAGTCCAATTCAAGGAGCGTGAATCCCTTGCCCCCCCTATGTTGGTTCTTTATGGGCTGATCGCAGTTGTCTATCTTCTCACCTTTGCATACGCCGTAATCTTCAAACGATTTGGTCCCAGTTTCAAGTTTGCTTATGTCCAAATCGGGCTGGACACGGTGTTAGTCAGTTTTCTGATATATGTAACTGGCAGCATTGACAGTGTGTTCTCCTTCCTTTACTTGGCAGTTATAGTCTATGCGAGTATTTTCCTTTACAAAAAGGGTAGCCTAATCACGGCAGCCCTTTGCAGCGTGCAATACGGGGTCATGATAGACCTGGAATACTATGGAATTCTGAAACCGTTTTATGACATGACGAGTCTGGGTGTGCAAGAATACGAGGAGTCCTATGTGCTTTACAAGATCCTTATGACCGTGGTGGCCTGCTTCTTGGTTGCCTTTCTGAGCAGTTCCCTTGCGCAGCAAACCCTCAGAACAGAGAGAGAGCTAAAGGCAAAACAGAAAGACCTGGAACAGCTGGAGGCCATTAGTGCTAGTATCATACACAGTATTGATAGCGGGCTTCTTACGTTGAACTCTGAAGGAATGATAACGACCTTTAACCGTGCAGCTGAGGAAATATCTGGATTTAGTCGGGAAGAAGTGTTGGGAACACCTTTGTCGAGCATCTTCCAAGATGTGGTGGAACCAGTGACCTCTCCGGACGCGTCTCTCAAGAAGGGGCCATACCGTTATGAGATGGAGTTCAAGAAAAAAGACGGGTCTGTCGGTTATTTGGGTTTTTCTATGTCTTTGTTGAAAGAGCCTGATGGAAGATCTATAGGCAACTTGCTAATCTTTCAGGATTTGACAGCATTCAAGAACATGGAAGATCATGTCAAAAGAGTAGAGAAGCTGGCTGCCGTTGGCGAGATGGCCGCCGGCATTGCCCATGAAATGAAGAACCCCCTGGCATCCATGAGCGGCTCGATCCAGCTGCTCAAGAAAGGGGTGGACGTCACTCCTGTGGCCAACAAACTGATGGATATTGTGCTCAGGGAAACAGACCGGCTTAATGCCCTGGCAAATGATTTCCTCCTGTTTGCGCGTCCCACATCGGACAGCGTAGAACCTGTGGAGCTGAGTTCAGCCGTTGGAGATACATTGGAGCTCTTTAGAAAAAACGGCATTTGGCAAGACAGGATTACCGTGATCCAAGACCTTGCACCCCAGGTGTGGACAGAGATGGACTCAAAACATGCCCACCAGATCATGTGGAATTTGCTTTTGAATGCTGCTGAGGCCATTCATGGCAAAGGGGTCATTCGGGTTTCTTCGAAGGACGCAGAAGATATGGTTCAGGTAACAGTGGAGGACGATGGCTGTGGCATGTCTAACTAGACGATCAGCAGAATCTTTGATCCTTTTTTCACTACCAAGACCCATGGCACTGGCTTGGGGCTTTCTGTTGTCTACAGGGTTCTGGAATCTTACAACGGACGCATGGACGTTGAAAGTCGACAGGGCCAGGGGAGTACCTTCACTATATACCTCAAGAGAATAGACCCACCAACGTAAGTAGGCAATTTTATTGTGGACGAGAAGTGGTCAAGAAAAACTTAGACACCTGGGTTTGTGGTTTGTTAAATGCAAGCTTCCAACCAAGGCCAATGTCCCATCTGGAGAACTTCAAATACATAATTCAGATTCTCAAATTCCAACCTTCAAGAGATAGAGAGCGGTTCTCATATTCGTAACAAGCCTGACGAGGAATGATGTATCGGCGTATGAAAACGTGATGTCTGAAGCTTAAATGGGTAACGATTTGGGCACAATGTATTGTAACCCCCTGAAATCATAGTATCGGCTATCCCTCAAGCGAATAGCCCCACCAGGCCTTTTACCTTGACACCACCAGGCAAATACGTTAGCTGAACTGCAACAGCAAGCGTATCCCCCGTCATGATTCAATCGGGATTGCAGGGAACTTCAATTACAAATCGGGGATCCAACAACGATTTGTACCGACACATAACGATCTCCGGGAGGATCTCGTCGCCGTATGGACGAAACGAGTGAAGTAATACGCCAGCGACGTGAAAAGGCAAGGGCTCTGTCTGATCAGAATATTGAGCTTTATCCCAACGACTTTAAGGTGTCACACACGATTGATGCTGTATGGGAATTCATTCGTCAGCGGACAGGGGCAGAGCAGGGTACCGCCGTGTTTGCCATGGCAGGCCGCATCATGGCACTCAGAAGTTTTGGGAAGGCAACATTTATTCACTTCAGAGATTATACCGGACAGCTTCAGGCGTACATAAAACGAGATGAGATTGGCAAAGAGCAGTACGCCCTGTTTAAACAGTTTGATGTTGGCGACTTTATTGGGATTACAGGAAATGTGTTTCAGACGAGGACGGGTGAGTGGACCCTATTGGCAAAGGAGATTCGCCTTCTTTGTAAGGCTATTAGACCGCTTCCTGAGAAGTTCCACGGGTTGAGGGATCCAGAAAAACGGTATCGCCAGAGGTACCTTGATCTCGTTATGAACCCAAATGTTCGGGATATCTTTATCAAAAGGGCTCGTATCATTGAAGCATTCCGGTATTTCCTCTCGGAGCGCGGTTTCTTGGAGGTGGAGACTCCCATGATGCAACCCATACCCGGGGGTGCCGAGGCAACTCCTTTTAAGACTTTCCATGACGCTCTCGGGATGGAACTTTTCTTGCGGATTGCACCGGAGCTTTATTTGAAGCGACTGGTAATCGGAGGGTTTGACCGGGTTTTTGAAGTTAACCGCAGTTTCAGAAACGAGGGAATTTCGACCCAGCACAACCCCGAGTTTACCATGTTGGAGTTTTATCAAGCCTACGCGACTTATGAAGACCTGATGTCTTTGACTGAGGAGATGTTTCGATTTGTGACAAAGCGGGTTTTGGGGAAGACGCATTTTACGTATCAGGGAAACACGATCGATATGAGTGGGCCATGGCGTCGGTTAACGTTGAAAGATGCTTTGAGGGAACTGGGCGGCATTGAGCCTTCTATGTGGAATGATCGACGATGTCTGCTTGATCTTGCCAGATCAAAAGGTGTCGAGATTAGAAAAGCAAGGCGAGTGGGCAAGATCCTGACAAAACTATTTGATGTGTTGGTGGAACCCCAGCTCATTGAGCCGACTTTTGTTGTGGGCTATCCTGTAGAGATTTCGCCCCTTGCTAGGAGAAGCAGTTCAGACCCCAACATGACGGAACGATTTGAGCTCGTTATCGGAGGACGGGAGATTGCTAACGGATTTTCAGAATTGAACGATCCGGTTGACCAAAAAAGTCGGTTCCTGGATCAAGTTGTGAACCGAGAGGCTGGCGATCAGGAAGCTCACTATATGGATGAGGATTACGTGATGGCACTGGAATACGGCATGCCATCGACGGCTGGCGAAGGTGTTGGGATTGATCGATTTGTCAAGTTGCTAGTTGACGCAGCCTCTATACGTGAAGTCATCCTTTTCCCCCAGCTAAGAAAAGCCGGTCATTAGTCTTTAGTCATTGGTTATTAGTTGACTGCCTCTTGACTTAACATCCCGTAGCAGGACCCGATGGTGGATAGAAAATTTCTGATG
>CP070769.1:836235-842226 GCA_020347085.1 Desulfobacterales bacterium | reverse complement strand
GACCTGTCGGGGCTGCAGGGAGTCTTCTATTGCAACGGCCAGTGCTTTCCTCATCCCGGTTTTATCGGGACTGGGGGAGCTTGAAACGCATTTGACCAGAGGAAAACGAACAAACCTCGATGGCATGAGACCTCTCGGACCTCCATACATCAGTTATAAGGCGTTCTGCTGCATATGGGGGAAGGGAACAAGGGGAGGGTTACTCATATTTGGCGGAGATGCCTCGGGAAGGATGCTGATCTTTCGTTTGGAAGTGCCTTACTTTTACCTATATATAATAGGTATACAGAATATATAGAAAACTAGTTTCGTTGGCCGGCTCAGGAGTGGTCAGCTTTGGATGGAAGTTATTCCTTTACGAATCGCATATTTCGTGAGCCCGGCAACCGTTCGAATATCAAGCTTATCCATGATTTGCTGACGGTGGGCATCCACAGTCTTCACGCTCACATGGAGTCGCTCAGCAATTCTCTTGGAAGTTTCGCCTTCAGCCACAAGCTGGAGGACCTCTCGTTCCCGCGACGTTAGCTGCTTGCCCCGTGCAGGTTGGCTTTGTGACAATCCGCGCCGATAGTCTTCTATCACAATGCTTGCAATCTTGGGACTCAGGTGCGTCTCATCTGCAACTAGGGAACGGATGGCGCGACACAGTTCCTCAGCAGCACAGTCCTTTAGAAGATACCCCGATGCCCCGGCTCGCAGCATTCCTGTAACAAAGTGCTCGTCCGAGTGCATGGACAAGGCTAGCACCTTGGTATGAGGATTTCTAGCAAGGATTTGGCTGCTCGCCTCGATCCCATTCAACTCAGGCATGGTGATATCAATGACAGCAACATCCGGAGAGACTTCTTCGGCCAACTTCACGGTCGCTCGTCCATCCGCTGCCTCGGCTACAACCTCCATATCGGGCTCATTCTCAATCAGGGAGCGCAGCCCCTCTCTCATGATCCTATGATCGTCTGCTAACAAGATTCTTATACTCATGGCGCCTTCCTAACATTTTCCACCCACGTTAGGCCCTCCACAGGTGAACTCGACTCCACTTAGCCAACAACAACGGGTGGGGAAACTCCATCCCGTTCAGACGTCAATTTTTGAAACATGACTCCCTCGGGATTGAGTACCGTCTAGTTCTCCTTTCTTTGCCAATAGCCCTAACAACAGATTTCGTGATCCCTTCGATCACTGATCCCTTCTTAAGGATCAAAAACAGTTTTCTCTCTCAAAGAGCGCCTGCCATGTTGTGTTGCCCAGATTAGCGGTTAAATTCCAATATATCCATCCGGCGTATTACTGATTTCAAATGGGAAAAAAGCCTATTTTTACCTGGGAAAACTACTTGTATGAAAGACCGTCGACACTTTTGATGCCTGATAAGCCCTTGAGAAGACCAGGTTTAGTTAGGCGGCTGACGTAGCCGCCTAAAGGGACGGGGGACAGGATGACACGGATTGTTTCTCATAACGCTTAGCCCGCGAGACGGTGCCCATGATGTGGCCACCACGTATCAACACGTATTAAAGCCCCACGACTGCCCAACCAAACCGAATACTCAGCCAAAAGGAGCCAAAACTTCTCCCGCTGAAGCAGTGACCTGACGTCTCGCAGAGATCATACCACGGAGAGGTGGCATATAAGATCGCGTGTCGTATAAGTTTTTGCGTCATGTCATGGTGGCCTCCGAGGCCTCATAGAGCAGTTCTCAAAAATATGTTCCGATTGACCAAGGCGGAAGACATAAGGGCCTGGCTGGCAATTGGATAACGGAACATTATTCTGAGAATCACTATAGATCAGGGGTTTCCCGTTTAAAAATCAGGTGTTCTGGCATGGGAAACCCACACTTTTCCCAATTGAGTCCTGAGTTCAAGAGGCATAAACTAGGCGTCCAAAAGATGGTGATAAACCGTTCTGCTTATCTCCGAGAGCGCCTGCGGGAGAAGATACGTTGCTGAAGAACATCTTGAATATTCAACACTGTCTGAATCCACTTCACGTTTATTGCCGGTTAGTGGAGCGGGGACTCAGCAAGAAGTTGTCCATCTCAATTTGCAAGCATTACGAAATCTTCATTTACAGTTGGGTTGCCTTGCTTACTATATTCGTGGTGCGAATTTACAAGATTGTAAAACCGGCAAGCTAGCCGCCGCCATTGAGCCTGCCCGGGTCTTACTTAAGTCTGGTAAGGTTCTCGCGGAGGTTAAATAAGTGGGCAAATGTGAATCATGGAATAGCAGGGGCAGGGCCTACAAAGGGCTTTGCCCTTTTTCGTTGAGCGCCTCTGTGCGCAGTACGCTGGGGTATACAGGTTGGGGGTATGCCCGTTCTTAATTGACAGGGCTGGTTTTCTGGGTTAGGGAGTTTAGCAAAAAAACGGGCCGATGCTCAGGAAGAGAGGCTGATTATGGGAAGCAAGGTTACGATTGCATATTATTCCACAACAAAGGGTGTAACCCAACAACAGACAGGCGCC
Organism: Desulfobacterales bacterium; assembly: GCA_020347085.1. GTDB lineage: Bacteria > Desulfobacterota > Desulfobacteria > Desulfobacterales. The sequence continues at coordinate 839,753 of CP070769.1, read as the reverse complement.
TCTATGGTCTATCATGGCAAGGTTTTCAAGATTCATAAGCCATTATTTGATGAAGAGGTGGACGTCGAATTTGAAAAGGAAATAGGGGAATTGGTTGGGGAACTAGAGGAGAAAGGCTTAGAGCCGCTATTAGATGAATCAACCATAGAGCGCTATGAGACTTGGGACATAGAGAGCGGAGACGTATGGGTCATGTACCGGGTGCCCTGTGCAAAAAAGCAATGATGGATTTCCACTCCGTGGCAAAGACTGTTTTCAGGAGCACAGATCATGGAGCAAAATGATTCTCTCCGAGTCGTATTCTCAGAGGACAAGAAATTTAGCGTGGAGTTTTCAGACGCATTCCTCGCTTCGTCCGTGGATGAGCAAATGAACGCGTTGAAGGCCCTTCTTAGGAAACGTCTGGAAACGCCTGTGTTCACCCAAGACGTCAACGAGGCAGCCGCCGAGAATGAGATAGTCATTGTTCTGCTTGAGACTTTCCTGGCGAAACTGCGGCGCGGAGAGCGCATCAAGAGGGACACAGACATTGGGGTATACCTTGAAGACCTGGAGATGCCATTTAATACCTGGGATTGAGGCATGGCAAATCGGTCATTCGTAAGGATGAGACCACAAAGACAGAAGCCTTAGCAAAGGATAAAGTGAGAAAAGGATGACGTACAAAGCAGACAATTACGAGAAGAAGATGGGGGAATGTCCAAGGCATGGGGAACAGGTGATGTGGCTGGCCTGCAAACACGTTGGCAAGGGATACCCAAAGGTGATCTTGCTGGGTCCAAACCGAATCGCTATTTGTCTAGAATGTGCGAGCTTTCCTTCAGACCAGCTTGCGGAAGAGCTACTCGTGTGTTGTGAAGCATGCATAAAGGGCAAGATCAAACACCTCAGAGAAAGCCTCCCGAATGGTGCCGACCTCTATAACCATGTTAAGGGGTTGGATGTATACAAAGAGGAACTATTGGACGAAAACTGATTTGGCTGCACTGGCTGTGCGGTAAAATGAGAACTATTTTTCGGGCGCCTGCTTCCCTGGGAGGTGCATGTAAAGCCGAAGGTACCGAAAAAAAACGTTACTGAGAAAAGGAGGTAAAGAACTTATAGATGAGCATGACATCAGACGAGTTGATCAGAATTGTGGGCGCTGGAGCCTCTGTGACATTAGATGTGGGGACGAGAACCAAGGATGAACTGGTGACCATTGCTGGTGCTGCAGCAGATTCCGAAGTCCTTGTGACGTTCAGGAATTTTGGAGAGATGGCTGTTGATGATCTCGTTGAGATAGCCAAGGCCGGAGACGGCTCCGTCACGTTTGAATTTTAGCCGAAGCCATCAGTCGATACCCTTCTCTGTCATTTCAGCAGTGTTCCAACGTAGAGGGCTTTCTTGCCATTCTAACTTGCCGCTGTCAGGCTAGAAAGCTCATGTGAGGGACTTCAGGATGATGTTCCTTGCGTCAAAAATGGACTTGCAGCTTACATTGGCGCTACTTGCGAAAAAGGCGTCATTTTGCGTATGCATACCAACGAGGTTTGTCCGCCCAAAAACCTCCTTCGATTTTACTTTTGCTTTTAGGTCATAGCCGTAATGCGCCAGTACAACCAGGTCAGGTCCCATGCCCACATGGGGGCCTTGATAAAGTTCTTCTTTGAAGTAGATTCTGTTTACAACCTTCTCACTACCTTCGAAAGTCAGTGACTGCAGGCCTTCCTTAAGTTCTTCCCGCACCTGTTCGTAGTCTGCCGGATCCACTGTTCCCAACGGGTATTTACCTTTAAGGTTGACGTAAACCCTGGAAGGGTCCATGGCGAAAGCCGTTGATCCGGAGCCGATGTCCATAATGGTTTCAGGTTGCTCCTTGTTGAACTTAAGATACCCGTTTTCCTGCAGCCAGCGATTAAGATAGACTTCCGTTTTAATTTTCGTAAACCCGTGGTCTGAGAGCATGTAAAAATTGTTCTTTGATTCTTTGGAGCCCTCCAGATCCAAGAACCTTTCGTGTACTTTGCCCACAAAAGCATCTACCTTTTTCAAGTAATCCAGAAAGGCCTGGTGGTAAGTATGTGTCTCTTGTTCGAACGCCTCCCATAGAAAATGCATCAAACGGTCAGTCCCCGTGACGACTACGATAAATAGGTCCCAGTCTATATCCTCCCATAGTAAACCGACTGCTCGTTCACGACTTGCAAGTGTTACATCCAGGTCCCGGAACAAGAAGTCATGGTCTTCCCGGGCCTTCATAGTGTCCACGTCGATGCGATATTCCATCTGCTTCAGACGCGGGATCAAAGAGTGTGGATAGACCGCCTTATTAATGTCGATGGCCACAAATCCGGATACGAGCGCGCCACTGATTTCCCTGGCAGGGTAGGTGGCCGGCATGTTAATCACCACGGTTTTCTTGCCCCGGGAAGCCAGTTCATCCCACAGGGTGGGGGCCCTGAGATTGGTGAAATTGGGGAAATACATCTTGTATGTACCGGGTTGCAGATCCATGAACCCGAAGATTCCGTGCTCGCCAGACTGGGTCCCGGTCATGAACGATGACCAGGAGACTGAAGAAATCTCCGGGATACATACGCTCATCTGGCCAAAATATCCGGCGTCAAAAATCGTGGCCATGTTGGGGATAAGGCCCCTAGCTTTCAAATCCTTGAGCAGCGTATAAGGGACACCGTCCAAACCGACCACAACCGCACGAGAATTTTTCTTCTTCGGCTTGTCAAACAACCCCATGTAATTTCCTCCTTCAACCGGTCTCTAGACACAAACAAGCGGCTTTCATAGCGTTGATGTCAATCTATGCGATGTGTGGCGCAAGGCGCAAGGCTCGACGCCTAAGGAGCAAAAAAATCTTCTTTGTCCAAAGATGTCCCCTTGAGTCCTGAACCCAGAGCCCTTGGCCGAGTTCTCATGTTACATGTATCCCAGCGTGCGGAGCTGCTCCATGATCTGCTCCTTGTCCTGGCCGCGGCCCGCACGCTCGGGCGTGTTTTCAAGGTCTTGCTCCCAGGCTGGAATGTCCGAGTTCTTGGTGGTGGAGCCTTTAGCGCCCAGGGATCGGTATCCCTGGTAGTAAAGGGAGCAAAAGGGGATTTTGTACTTGTGGATGGTGTCCCAGATGTCCCGTTCCCTTAAATGCAATATCGGATGAACTCTTGTGTGATCCGGATCCATTCTCGGACTGAAATAGTCTTCCGCCACCCGTGATTCCTGCTCGTCCCAGCGGATGGCCGTGGATAGCGCCTTGACCCCGTTGTGTTCCAAGAACACGTTCATGGCAACAGTTTTCATCAGGTGGTTCCCTACATACGATTCAGGTTCAAACGGGAAGGCCTCATCCGTAAACCCGAGTTTTTCTATCTCCTTTCGGTTCCTTTCATTCAGGTCTGCCACTCTAATGAGGTCGCCCACTTTCTGGGCCTTTTCGCTTACGTCCGTGTTCTGGACCACCGCTACGTCCACCTTCCACGCATTTTTCACCTGGTCCACGAGTTCGAGTATTTCCTCGAACACAT
>CP070769.1:827327-836135 GCA_020347085.1 Desulfobacterales bacterium | reverse complement strand
TCCGTAGACTTCCTTCTCTGAACTTGCTTGATTCCATGGGATACACGTGCCTTATCACAGGATTTCCCATGCTGACCTGTGGGATCCTTACTGGCGTTATTTATGCTCAGATGGTCCATGGCCGGTTCTGGAGCTGGAACCACAAAGAGATTTTTGCGGGGATCACATGGTTGGTCTATGCCGCCTTGCTCCATGAACGCCTGGCTGTGGGATGGCAGGGAAGGCGGGCCGCCATTATGATCATTGTGGGCTTTGTGATACTTATTTTTACATTTTTCTTACGCTTTTTGGGGTAAATTTTCATGGAGGTGTGCTGCGCTTAGCGCCCTTCAGAGGACTGCCTTTGAGGCCTGCAGTTCGGACAACCAGATGCTAGATGCTTGATACTGGATCAATCATCCGGTATCCAGCATCGTTCTGATGGACACGGACCGACCGGGGGCCTCAACATCATTAGGTGAGAAAAAGAGTTTTTATTCGATTGAGTCAGGGTCATGGTGGAAAATAGCCAAATCGTAATCATTGGCCTGAATCATAAGACAGCACCTGTCGAGGTTCGAGAGTGCTTGGCCTTTGCCAGTGAAGACAATCCTAAGGTGCTGGAGATCATGCGCCAAGAGCCGTACGTGGATGAAGTTGTTCTCTTCTCTACATGCAACCGCGTGGAGTTTCTCCTAGCCACAAAGGACACATTCAAGGCCGCAGAAGCCATTAAGGATTTCCTTGCCAAATTCAAGAAAACGCCTCGCGACACCTTTGAACATGCCCTTTACATTTATGAAGGCGATGAGGCAGTTCGCCATATCTTTCGTGTGGCATCAAGTTTAGATTCTATGGTGGTGGGGGAGCCTCAGATCCTTGGCCAAATCAAAGATTCCTACCAGGAGGCTTCTGATCATAAGGCTTGCGGCGTGATCCTGAATCGGCTTATGCATCGCTCCTTCTCCGTTGCCAAACGGGTACGTACCGAGACCGGCATTGGCGACCATGCGGTTTCTATCAGCTATGCGGCGGTGGAATTGGGACGCAAGATCTTTGGTGAGCTCGAAGGAAAAGCGGTGTTGCTCATTGGTGCCGGTGAAATGGCGGAACAGGCTGTCGAGCATCTCGTGACCAATCGGGCGGCGCCAATATTTGTGGCCAACCGTACCTTTGAACGGGGTCTGGAGATTGCGGAGATGTTTCAAGGTACGGCTATTCGTTTTGAAGAGGTTCTTGACTATCTTAAAGAGGTCGATATCGTGATTAGCTCGACAGGTGCCCCCACCTATATCCTGGTGCGTGACGATTTCAAAGGCGTCATGCGTGCCCGGAAGAATCGCCCTCTATTTTTCATTGACATTGCAGTGCCCCGAGACATAGACCCTGAGGTCAACCGGATCACCAACGTGTACGTTTACGACATAGATGACCTCAAGGGGGCCATTCAGGAAAATATAGAAGAACGGCGTCAGGAGGCACGCCGGGGGGACCGCATTGTAGATGGCGCGGTTGTCCAGTTTCGAAGATGGTTCCAATCCCTTGATGTGGTGCCGACCGTCGTTGCGCTCAGAGAAAAGGTTGAGGAGATCCGGCAAGCAGAACTCAAGAAAACTTTTGCCTCACTTACATCAGCATCCGAGGAGGACCGGGCTGCCATTGATCGGTTGACAGCGGCCCTTGTCAAGAAAATCCTGCACGACCCCACCGTCTTTTTGAAGGAAAGCGGGCATAAAGATAAGAAGTCTCTTTATGTAGACATCACCCGGCGGCTTTTTAAGATAGATGAACGGAATGATCTGAATCGTGAAGCCCGTAAGGAATAACGAACAAGGAGGCGAATTTTGAAGAAAAAGGTAGCTTTTCTCTTTCCTGGACAAGGTTCTCAGGTGGTCGGGATGGGCCTCGACCTCTATGAAGAGTATGTTTTTGTGCGTGAGATCTTTGATATGGTTGACGAAGTCACCAAATCTCATATCTCCAGACTGTGTTTCAAGGGACCTATGGAAGAGCTCACCCTGACTGTGAACCTCCAACCTGCAATGACAGCAGTCAATCTGGCCTGTCTTGCAGCCCTGGAAAGCGAGGATATTCAACCCGACCTCGCTGCCGGTCATAGCCTTGGAGAATACAGTGCCTTGCGGGCTTCTGAGGTGGTGAACTCCGAAGAGGCTTGCAGACTGGTATTCAAAAGGGGTCAACTGATGCACCGGGAAGGAACCAAGCACAAGGGGGCCATGCATGCCATATTAGGTCTACCTAATGATACTGTACAAGAAATTGTTGAGGAAGCTCAGGGAAACGGCGTGGTCGCCGTGGCAAATCATAATACCGCTGAGCAGATCGTTATAACAGGGGTTCCAGAGGCTGTTCAATCCGTCTCTGAAGTGGCAAAAACCAAAGGGGCCAAGGCGATTCCCCTGAAAGTCAGCGGAGCATGGCACAGTGAGTTAATCCGGGGAGCTGAAAAGGACTTTAGAGAGTTTTTGGAAGAAATCCCGTTGAACGAGCCAAAGCGGCCTGTGTTGTTCAATGTGACCGCTGCCCCTGAATCAGACCCCAACGAGATCAAGGAGATCATGGCAAGCCAGTTGTGCAGCCCGGTTCGATGGTATGATTCGGTGTGCAGGATGCAAGAGGAGAAAGTCGAGGTGTTTGCCGAAGTGGGCCCCAAGAAGGTGTTGACCGGACTACTGCGCAAAATCATCCCTGACACCTATGAACATGCAGTCTATAATGTGGATAGCATGAAGGGGCTGGAGGCTTTTCTGAAGGCCGAAGCTTAAACCAGGCTCAAGACAAAACATTTCGACAAGAAAGGTTTTTTGTCATGCGTAATGAAAAGTCGGCGGATGCCTACAAAGATTTCTTGGAAGATATAAGTCAATTTTCTTCTGAAAAGGCAGAAGAGGCTGCTGCAGCCCCCGAGGAGGCCGATCAGCGCAGCGAACTAGCCTCCGTGGGAGAGCGGGTCCACAGAGTGCGGGAAGAGAAAGGCCTGACCATAGAAGATGTTGCCCAGCGGACCGGCCTAGGTTCGGAATATCTCAGCCAGATAGAGACGGATCAGGCTTCTCCGCCGTTGGGTGCCTTGATTAGGATTGCAAAGGCACTTGACATGAAGCTTGGCCGGTTTATCTCAACCGGTGAGGTTAAACCCTTTACGGTAATCCGAAAGCACGAGCGGCGCGTCATCTCCAGATTTACCTCTGCGCAGGGGGATCGGTACGGCTATACTTACGAGTCTCTGGCGCCGGACAAGAAGGATCGCCACATGGAACCCTTCATGGTGACCCTGTCTCCTTCCAAAGCAAGAAAGGAACTTTCTGCGCACGCAGGACAGGAATTCATTTACATCTTGGAGGGGGCTATGGAGGTAATCCTAGAAGACTATACCGATGTGCTTTACCCGGGTGACAGCATCTATTACGATTCCACGGTTCCACACCTGGTTCGGTGCCATGGTGACAAAGAAACGGTTATTTTGGCTGTGCTTTATACGGAAGATCAATAGCATGGTTGGTTAACCGTTGAGTAGTCGACTAGTTGCGTGGTCAGAGAAAATGCAACGCAACGACTCATCCATTTGACGACTTAACCGCGCATGGCATGCGGCCTAAACATCCGAAAAGCATTTCCTTAACAATTGCAGAAGGTAACGGGGCAACGGTATTTCTGTCACCTTGCGGTTCTGTTTCTCTCCAGTAGATCTTCTATCTCTTTGAAGTGCGTCACATGGTAGGCAGCCGAAAGCAAGGGGTTCTTATATGCCACCAAGGGAATCCCGGCAGCCCTGGCTGCCGCTTCATCGATCTCTGAGTCCCCAACATAGATGGTTTCCTGCGGGGACAGCCCAAAATGGTCCAGTATCTTGATGAGCGACTCGGGATTGGGTTTGGGGTCTTTGACGTCGAGGCACGAAACGACCAGGTCAAAATATCCTTCCAGCCCATGGTGCTTTAAAACAGGATTCATTGTGTCGGACCGGTTGGTGGATATTGCGGTTTTGTACGCAGGGCGTAAATATTCCAGAAAGAGTTTCAAGTATGGTTCCATTTCCATTAAAGGAATAAATGGTAAATAGCTCATCTCGCGCCAATAGGCGATCGCATCTTTCAACTTTCGGTCATTCTTAAACAGGTATGTTACAGACCGCTCTGCTGTGTTCATGTGGACATAGTCACACTGCAAGCTGCTCATGGGTGGCTTTCCGAACTGAGACAGAATATGATTGTAGTACGCCTCATTGGCCTTTTTGGAGTCAAACATCACGCCATCGCAATCAAAAATTACCATCCTTACATGTTCCATATGCCGTAGAATCCTATGGTAAGCCGTTAAAATTTTTGGTATAAGGGTTTCTTATTGGTTCTCCATTTGGGCCAAAAGGATCTGTTTCTCGTCCGTCTACAATGCTGTAAGGCGGTGCGTAGTAATAGTCGGCGGGCATGGCCTAAGCTTGCATTCATCGGCTTGTCTCGCCCCGCGAAGACCCACAAACTGATTAGCACGGAAGGCCTTTGGGTTCAAAAACTAATCAATATTGGGCAGCCGTGTCAAGCTACTCAAGATCCTATTCATTTGAACAATGTTCAAACCAAACCGGGAAATGAGTTTTGAACTGCAGCAGCTCGCGCTCATTCTGCAGCATGCTGCAGGGAGATTTCAACTGGTTCCCAGATGTGTTTTTGTTCCGTTTAGCGAAAACTGTTGAAGGGGGGGCGCCATGAGAATAAGAACAAAGCTCTGGATCGAAGACGATCACGGGAAGGTCATCTTCGGAAGCGGTAGGGAACGCATGCTCGAGGCGATTGATCGCCTGGGTTCGATGAACAAAGCAGCCAAAGAGCTGAACATGTCGTACCGTGCCCTCTGGGGGCGGATCAAATCGACAGAGGAACGGATGGGGACTAAGGTTGTCGAAGCAAGACCAGGCGGCGGAAAGGAGCGCGGCTCGTCTTTAACCCCTACCGGCAAGAAACTCCTCAAAAGCTACAGACGTCTAAAACAAAAAATTGTCAAGGTTTGTAACCAAGAGTTTGAAAAGATATTTTGAACTACCACAGCGAGCGCATTCCCTGTCCCGATATGTCGGGATTTATCGGGACTGCGGGGAGCTTTAATGAAAGATGCCCATGCAAAGTCCTAGACATATTTATCTGCAGATGAAATCCCTGGAGGACGCCCGGGAAGTTTTCTTTGGTCGTTTCTCATTTGATCAACACCTCCAGTCGGAAACCATTCCGGCTCGAGAGGCGGCTGGACGGGTCACGGCAGAACCGGTATTTGCCAGATTCTCTTGTCCCAGTTACCATGCAGCAGCCATGGACGGGATTGCTGTAAGGGCGAATACCACCTTCGGTACAACGGTAGACCGGCCCAAGCAGCTTCGCATAGGAGAGGATGCCTTTTACATAAATACTGGCCAAATCATGCCCGAGGGAACAGATGCGGTCATTATGATCGAGCACGTAGTGATCGTCAATGAGGAATCGGTCCAGATCGAGTCGGCAGCATACCCTTGGCAATACGTCCGAAGAGTGGGCGAGGATATCGTGGCCACCGAGCTTATCCTCCCCCAAAATCATCTCATTACGCCGTATGAAATTGGTGCTCTTTTAAATGGTGGTGTTTTTGATGTAAAGGTCAAACAAAAGCCCCGTGTGGTCATCATCCCAACCGGTTCAGAACTCGTTGCCCAGCAGGATCTGACAGCCAGTGCGCCACCTCCGGGCAGGATAGTTGAAAGCAATTCTGCCATCCTGGGGGCCTTGATCAGGGCCTGTGGTGGAGAGTATGTGCCCCACCCGATTGTCCCTGATATCTTCGAAGAGATTCTAGATACAGTACGTAGGGCTGCAGCCGGAGATGCCCACATTGTCGTTGTCAGCGCAGGCTCTTCTGCCGGCTCTGAGGATTACACGGCAGGTGTGATCGCGCAGCTTGGAGAGGTCCTAGTACATGGCGTTACCATCATGCCCGGGAAGCCAACTGTGCTGGGAATTATAGACAATAAACCCGTGATTGGAAATCCAGGTTATACGGTCTCGGCCATTATGGCATTTGAGAAGTTTGTTCAGCCACTCATTTGCAGGATGCTTGGCATACGCGAGCCACAACGGCCCGTGTTAAGCGTTAGAACGGCTCGAAAGATGGCGTCAAAGCTTGGTATTGAAGAATTTGTTCGGGTCAAACTTGGCCGAGTCAAAGATACGATCGTGGCCTCTGCCCTTCCCAGGGGCGCAGGTTCTGTAACGACTCTGACCGAGGCGGATGGGATTATTCGCATTCCCCACCACGTGGAAGGGATCAAGGCCGGGGAACTGGCGGAAGCCGAGCTTTTGAAGGATCTTAAAGACATTGAAAACACCCTAGTCATCGTCGGAAGCCACGACAACACCCTCGATATCTTGGCAAATCAGATGCGGGTGCGGGATTCTCGTTTCGGCGTATCCTCAAGCAACGTGGGGAGCCTGGGGGGTCTAATGGCCCTCAGAAACGGGTATTGTCATGCATCGGGCTCTCACCTCCTTGATACAGACACGGGTACGTATAATATTTCGTATATCAAACAATACCTTCCAGACGTGAGAGTGAACCTGGTCAATCTTGTCTTACGTCAGCAAGGCCTGATTGTATCCGGCGGAAACCCCAAAGGCATCAGAGGGATCCAAGACCTGGCAAGAGACGATATCACCTTTATCAACAGGCAGGCTGGATCTGGCACCCGGGTCCTGTTGGACTATAAGCTGATGGAACGTGGCATCAAGCCAGAAAGCATTCGAGGGTATAGGCAGGAGGAATTCACCCATATGTCTGTGGCGGTGAGTGTGCTCAGTGGCGCAGCAGATACGGGGCTTGGCATATATGCAGCGGCCAAGGCCTTGGATCTTGATTTTGTTCCGATTATTACCGAGCAATATGACCTCGTCATTCCAGAGGCGTTCCTTGAGGATGAAAAGATCAAATTGATGCTGGAGATCATTCGATCAGAGCCATTCAAAGCGCTTGTGCATCAGTTGGGCGGTTATGACACCTCGAAGACGGGCTCTATTATTGCCAGCCTGTGATTGGAGGGACAGCCTATGAGAGATCAGTCATTTCCGTTCCCCGGCTTCGGGAATCATGTCAGTAGAGGTCTTGAATGAAGCGTGGACACAAAAGCCGCACAAGCGCCCTATTCCTGTGAGAAGACACCGATAGTCCAAGCCCAAAGCCCAATATTCCAAAAACAGCTGCAAGCAAAAGGTTTTTCTTGAGGATGCAACAAAGCAGGCTACTAGGAATGCGCTCGCTGTTGCGGTTCAAGTCGCTGAACGTCTCGCGAATATTCCTTACAGCAGGGAAATCGGCTCATACTCCCTTGCCGATGTGTCCACCAAGTAGAATCCGGGTGAGCCATCTTTTCCCATGACCTCTCCTGGATTCAAAAGATCGGTCTCTCCTGTCTTCCCAAGAAATGCCTCGTGCGAATGGCCAAAGCATACGAGGTGGAACTGTCCGCTTGCTGCCAGACCATCGGCCACGGCTCGATAGTGGGTAAAGGCAACCCTAAAATCGGCAAATTTCAGGTCTCCCATCAGCCCGTACAAGGTGATATTGGAAAACTCCGTAAGAGACATTTTGGTTAACAGGTATTGGTCGCCATCATTGTTACCAAATACACCATGTACGGGAATCCGCGCTTGATCTAGCTCCTTTAACATGAACGGCGCTACAAAATCCCCGCAGTGAATAATTGCCTCAGCACCCCGCTCTTTTACGAACTCAAGGGCCTTCCTTGCATTCCAGATGTGGTCGTGGGTATCACTCATCACGGCAAGTTTCACGCTCTATCCCTCCTTTTTCACAGAATAATTCTTTCATTTGACCGGCTCGCTCCTCGCAAGCCCCGTCCTTTAGGGCGGGGAGGCTTTACTAACTATAGTGAACCGGCAGTCCTGATCAGAGCATATCTACTGGGTCCACATCAACGACCACCTTTACGCCAGCCTTTGAAATGGATCGTTCCGCCTTGTCCATGAGGGCCCGGGTTAAGCTATGCAAAGGTCCTGGCTTCAGCCCCTTAAAAAGAATGTGCCACCGGTATTGCTTCTGGAGCCTGGGCAGCGGGGCGACAACCGGACCGAGGCGTTTCACCTGCTCTCGATATGTCCGATTTTCTGACTGCAAGGCTTGACAGACCTCCCCCAGATTCTGAGCACATATAGCGGTTTGTTCCTTGTCCTTACCTACAATGAGGATGTGGATCAAGCGCGAGAATGGAGGGTACTTCAAGGTCCTTCGAAATTGGATCTCATGATCATAAAACGCTCTGTAATCCTGGTCCTTTGCAGTCAAGATGCAAAAGTGTTCAGGGTTGTAGGTCTGCAAGATAACTCGGCCGGGTCGCGTACCTCGACCTGCCCGTCCCGCCACCTGGGCCAGGAGCTGAAATGTCCGCTCCCCAGCCCGAAAGTCGGGAAAATTGAGCGAAAGATCGGCACAAATAATCCCGACTAGAGTAATATTGGGATAATCATGTCCCTTGGCCACCATCTGGGTCCCTACGAGAATGTCTATGTCACCAGCCTTAAGGTCTCTCAGGATCTTGACAAGGGCGCCTTTTCGGGCGGTGGTATCCCGATCCATGCGGGCCACCCTGGCCTCTGGAAAAATTTCCTTGATCTTGGTCTCCACCCTTTCGGTTCCGAGGCCAAGGAGCTTAATCTTGGGGCTGCCACAGGTGCGGCACCCAACCACCTGGGCCCGTGTGTAGCCGCAGTAGTGGCACTTCAAGGCGTTGGCCTCCTGGTGGAGGGTCATGGTGATATCGCAGTTTTTGCAGTG
>CP070769.1:823251-827227 GCA_020347085.1 Desulfobacterales bacterium | reverse complement strand
TATGCTGCGCTTTTTCGCCGCCCCGCCCCTTGCCCTGAACCCTGATCCACTTTTTTGAGATAGCTTCTAATGAGATTAAAATGCATGAAACGTAGGGCCTGTTTTCCTGAGGGAGCATTGCACCGTATTTTTGATGATTCTTGGCGGAAGGACGGGCAGCGCCTGAAGTCTTTGAGTCCCGCGAAGCGGGACGAGTTTTGGCGCAAAGGTTGCGCCTGACGGCTTGACACAAAGTGAAGCTTGCGCCAAAAGAGGCACTCCGTGTCAGGGCGTCCGGAGCAAGCCTTAGAAGCATCCAAATACGCTGTAGGGAATGCGCTCGCCGGTGCAGTGCAGATCGCGGACTTTCGCCCTTGTCAGCAGATGGTTGACCTTGACTCAGGCAGCCAGAGAGGAAACGAGTTTTTGCACACCCATAAAACCGAACCAACCGCTAAACCCCACCAGGGCAGAAGCACAGACTGCAATAATCCCTTTGTATAATCGTTCGCTGAAGAAACTTCGGCCCCTTGAAACCGTAAGGGATACAAGGGAGTACCATGCGAAGTCCGCTGAAATGTGCCCTGCAAAGAAAGCGATCACCCCCGCCGCGCCGAACTTCATCGCATAAACAATGTAGCCTAGACCAATGGTCGCCCACCATATGAACCAGTAAGGATTAGCCAGGCTCATGAGGACGCCTGCCCGGATGGGATGTCCACTTTCCTCGATATTTGGCTCCAGATCTAACCTCAAAGAAGGAATACAGCGAAACATGCCGACAGCCATCCACATTAAAATCAGGCCGCCGCAGAGGCCAAGGATACCAAAGACAATGTCCTTGTTCAGGTAGGGTCCAAGTCCCAGGAGGAGAAGAACGACCAAAGCAAGCTCGAGTATACCGTGCCCCACCATGATTAAAGGCCCGGCCCAAAACCCACGCCTGGAACTCTCGCTAATGGTGACCGTCAAGACCGGGCCTGGCATCAAAGCACCGGAAAGAGCAATGACAAAGGAAGTTCCAAAGATACCGAACAGCGCTACTATGGCATGAGGTGATAGCACATCCTTCTCTCCCGCACGTGCCCTTTTCAGGGCTCAGAATACTATATATTGGGCCTTATTGACATCAAGCCACAATATATGCTTGACATATCCTGTATTGTGTGTTAGTAGAGTGTCACATCTCCTTGAGAAGCGTCTCGGTACCCCGTCGTGGCAAAATTCTATTATGCCGTCCTATAACAAGATTTGGGACTCGAATCAATGACCTGACAAGGCGTGACCGCAAGGCCTGGGTTGCAACATGGTGTACGAATGCGTCCTATGGGAAAAGATGGTACACATGATGCATTAGCGTTGTATGCAGCATTGATGACACGGCCGATAGTCCGCCCTCCCTTTTCTGGGACCGTTTTTTCCCACTGTAGCGCGTCAGGCAACGGCCATTTTTTTCATAAGTTAAAAAAATGCTTGATTTTTTTCACTAATTCTTGTAATAGACCTCGCTCGTGGCTTAGAAAAACAGGAGGGGCGTACCACCAAACAGGAAGAGCCGGAGCGAAGCATGGTGTATGTAATGAATAAGTTGCGGGTTAAGTGCATGAAGTGCGGAAAAGAGTGGCAAAAGGAATCCTCGATCTCCTGGGGCCCCGATGATTTCACGTCGTCCCTGTGTGACAAATGCTTTAGAGTCGTTATCTCTCCTATCATTCACAAGAAACAGCTCAAGGAAGGCAATTTTGATTGTTTTGGACGAGCCGGGGAATATTGCGATCAAATTGAATGCAAGTATAGAGAATGGTGCGTCCGCTGGGAGGAGTCAGAAAAAGAAGCCAAGAAGGTCGCCCGGCGGAGATAGGAAGCCCGTCCGTGTTGTTTCGTTTTAGCTGCTGTCCTTTTAAGTTCCACATCCAGTTCCGGATCTGAACCCTCATCCAAAGGTCATATTGAGCCCATTATTATCTCTGGCAAAAAGCATATAGATACTGCTAATCCCCATGTCCTCCCCTTCTTCTAATCGCATCTCTTAAGAAGCCTCGGTCCTGACCTACCTGTTTTGCTCAGGGCTCTAGCCAACTTGCTTTGACCTTCAAGAGTCGTGTGCCAGGAATAAGGTCAATTACTGATACTGGAGCCGAAAGCCTTTTCCGAGCGACATTGAGTATTTTCAGAGCCGGACGTCAACTGAGTGAAGCGTTAAGAATCATAAACTGTTTGAGGGCCTTAGCCCGAGTCTTTATGATTCAGCGGAGCGAAGCTGACGTCCTGAAAATGCTCACGAAGCAAGGAAAATGGCTTTTTGGCGATTCCATATTTTTGGAACAAACTCCTGAGACGCGACACTAGCTTACTATCCTGGAATATATACCGGTTTAGACTAGGTCGGTTATCTGATCTTTAACGCGAAAACAATTACGATTTATCTCTTTCGTCAAGGACCCGCTTGCTCTTCCTTTCGGTGCGCGGGAGGGTTCCGTAATCAACCAGTTCAACCTTACATCGCACAAACAGTTTCCTCCTAACGCTATCTTCGAGCCTGGCAGCGATCTCCTCATTCTCGGAGAGACTCGCAGATTCTGCGTGCTCCACGCGGATCGTCATGTGGTCCTTTCCATCCCTGCGCATAAGGATAACCTGATATTCACTTCCCACTTTATCTTCTCGGGAAAGTATATCGTCAATCTGACCGGGATAGATGTTCACTCCTCGAATGATGAACATGTCGTCTGTGCGGCCTAGCAGAGGGCCGTGCCTGGGAAGCATACTTCCACAAGAGCATGGTTCGGGTTTGAGATGCGTCAAATCGCGGGTCCGGTAACGAATAAGGGGAGCAGCTTCCTTGCGCAGGGTAGTCACCACCATCTCCCCGGTCTCACCTGGCGGGGCGGACTCCAAGGTGTCCGGATCGATGATTTCCAAAATGTAGTAATCAACCCAGTAATGAATCCCCTCATGCTTTTCACATTCAAGGCCTGTGCCTGGGCCGTAGAGCTCTGTGAGACCTGGGATGTCAAAGGTTTCTTCTAACCCAAAATATGCCTCGATCTTCCTACGCATGGCCGCACTGTGCCGCTCCGCACCAAAGATGACCTTTCCCACGGAAATCTTGTCCCTAAGGTTTCGCCGGTGAATCTCTTCTGCCATGAGGAGACCCATTGAGGCGGTGCAACAAAACACGGTGCTCTGAAGATCCACCATGAGTTCACAATGCATATCTCTACTCCCCGGCCCCACGGGTACAGTCATGGCACCGAAGCGCTCACAGCCCAGTTGAAATCCCACACCGGCCGTCCATAGCCCATAGCCAACCGCAATCTGAACCCGGTCTTCTCGGGTCAGCCCCGCCATTTCGTAACACCGGGCAAACATATTGGCCCAGTCATCCAGGTCTTTCTGGGTGTAACAAAGCACTTTTCTCTTGCCCGTCGTACCGGATGATGCATGAATGCGAACAACCTTTTCAAACGGAACAGAAAGGAGCGGGAATGGATAATCAGACCGAAGGTCCTGGGCCGTCGTGAAAGGAAGTCTTTTCAGATCGTCTAAAGATCGAATATCTTTTGGTCGTACCCCAGCCTCATCCATTTTGCTTCTGTAGAAGGATGAGCCCTGATGGGCATGGTTTACGGTCCATTTAAGCCCTTCCCGTTGCACTTCCCGCAGTTCTCGTGCTGTTTTCACTGCTGGCATGAAACGCTTTTTCATGAAGATTCCTTCTCCTCTTATGTCAAGCCTCAAATGCTTTTAGAGCCTACTTGGAAACCGGTTCACGAGTCCATTTTAACGCTTTTTGCCAAAACTTCTTGGCCAAGCCAAGCCTTAAGAAATTACGCATCTATAAACAAAACGGAGGATAAACATCTAACCACCGCATACAAGCAATCCAATTCTAAACCGCTTCAAACGCGCGCATAAGTGGGCGTAAAGAAACACCAACTCCTCGTTTGAACAGTATTGACAGGGTTGGCGCTCTATTCGAACCTGCGAGTGTTTC
>CP070769.1:820027-823151 GCA_020347085.1 Desulfobacterales bacterium | reverse complement strand
CATGATTACCAAAAGCGTGAGCGTCGGTTCGGGGTGACCGGAGACCAGATAAAACAAGCGCTTCGCAAGCAATAAAATCTTGGAATCTCTATCTGCTTATCTACCCTTGGGGACATGGAGTGTTGGGATAGCCGGTATCAAAATTGCTAGAAGACGCAAGGCATAAGGGGGATATGATTCCTGTGCGCCATTTTCCTTGAGCCTCACGCCATCTGCGTCCGGCCTATTAATCCGTTGCTAGGATACTCCGATTGGGGCCAAACTTCTGAATTCAGAATATGGGATCTTCGCATTCAAAGCGATGGCTCACCGCGATAGTGGCTTTACCCCTTTTGGCCCTGTTGATAGGGAAGGGGGGTCGAACCTGTTTTGCCTTTTTCGTAGGCTTGGCAGCAGCCGTGGGGCTGATAGAGTATTACGCCTTGGTTCTGTCCCGAGAGACAATCGCCGCTAGAGCGGCTGGTTTGGTCCTTGGCTTGGCCCTGATCGTCTCTTTTTATACCGGCGGTCTTCGCATGATCTCTGCCGTGCTGGTCCTTGCCTTCCTGGGCTCTGCTGTGATCTGCATTGCACGGTTCGACCCGCAGACACCGGTGCCGGAAATGCTTTACAAGCAAATCTTGGGCCTTATGTACGTCCCTTTCTTGTTGGGCCACTTGATACTGATCCGGGATTGGTATCAGGGGGCTACGTGGATGTTTTTTCTCATGGCAGTCATAATCGCCGGAGATAGCGCTGCCTATTACACTGGAAAGGCGTTTGGTCGACACAAGCTTTCGCCTGGCATAAGTCCCGGCAAAACCGTTGAAGGGGCACTGGGCGGACTGGCGGGCAACTTGTTGATCGGTGCTTTTTTCAAGAAATGCTGCTTTCCGGAATTTGGCTGGGGTTACTGGATCGCTTTAATTATGGTCATGGGGGCCTTAGGGCAAGCCGGTGATCTGTTTGAATCGATGTTGAAACGCTCAGTCCAACTGAAGGATTCTGGCAACATCTTCCCGGGGCATGGAGGGCTCCTGGACCGGATTGATGCCTTGCTTTTTGCAGCACCGGCACTTTATTATTTTAAGACCTATTTGTTGTAAAATTGATGATTGACAGGCTGTTGTCCAAAGCGCTCTCTTGAAGATGTTGCTAGTGTTGCGCAGCTTTCTTGCCCTGGCGGTTCCCTGAATGTTGTCTGGACAGCTATTTGGGCAACAGCGCCGTTGATGATTGAACTGCAACAGCGAGCGCATTCCCTGTCCCGATTTATCGGGACTGCAGGGAGCCTCAACAAGACAGATCAACAGTCATCCATCGGTTAACGAAAATGAAACGTCTTTCGATACTTGGATCTACGGGTTCGATTGGCAGGAATGTTCTGCGTGTGGTGGAGCAGTTCCCAGAGCGATTCTCGGTTGCGGCTCTGGCAGCGGGCCAAAACGTGGAGCTCTTGGCCGAGCAAACCAGGCGTTTCACCCCTGACGTAGTCGTGGTAATGGATGAAGATCTGGCCGGGCAGCTGAAAGAGATGGTCATGCCTTCAACGGGCGTGGAAATACTGCACGGCTTGGATGGCTATAGAACTGCTGCAGCGTGGACATCGGCTGACTTAGTGGTTTCGGCCATGGTGGGATCAGCTGGCCTCCTTCCCACTCTCGCTGCCATTAGGCTGGCAAGCCGGTTGCTCTAGCAAACAAGGAGAGCCTGGTGATGGCGGGGGAACTGGTGATGGGCGCCGCCCGGAAGAAGGGAGTCTCAGTGGTCCCTGTGGACAGTGAGCACAGCGCCATTTTTCAATGCCTTGTCGGACACCGCAGACAAGATCTCAAGCAGATCATTCTCACCGCATCTGGAGGACCTTTTTTGGATAGACCCGCAGAAGATCTTGATAAGATTACACCTGAGATAGCCCTATGTCATCCTACGTGGAAGATGGGGCCCAAGATCACGATAGACTCGGCCACACTCATGAACAAGGGACTTGAAGTCATCGAGGCAAAATGGCTCTTTGATGTATCGTTAGAGCTTATTGAAGTGATTATCCATCCTGAAAGTATGATCCATTCGATGGTGGTATACAGGGATGGTTCTGTCATAGCGCAGCTCGGTTTGCCTGACATGAGGGTGCCGATTGCTTATGCCTTGTCCCATCCCGAACGACTTCCCCTAGGGCTACCTGTTCCCAATTTCGTTGAAACAAGTTCTTTTACCTTTCAGGAACCCGACTTGGAAAAATTTCCATGTCTCGCTTTGGCGCTTGAGGCCTGCGAGGTCGGAATGACCATGCCAGCGGTGTTAAGTTCTGCCAATGAAGTGGCTGTTGAAGCCTTCCTGAAACGCCGGATCGGGTTAAGGGGTATCGGCGATGTGGTTCAACAGGTTATGAATAAGCATACACCGGTTTCCGAGCCTGGGCTTTCGGATATCCTCGAGGCGGCGGCTTGGGCGCGACAGGCGGCAGAGGAAGCTATATGAGTGCCAACATTATTTCGTTTGTCATTGTTCTGGGTGTGCTGATCTTTGCGCACGAGTTCGGTCACTTTCTTTTGGCAAAACTGATGGGTGTTGGGGTAGAGAAGTTCTCTCTGGGGTTTGGTCCCAAGATCGTGAGCAAAAAAATCGGCATGACCGAGTATATGATCTCATCCATTCCTCTGGGGGGATACGTGAAAATGGTAGGGGAAGAGCCAGATACAAAGCTGGATGACTCGCTTGTCCCTTTATCCTTTTCCCATAAAGGTCTTCTTAAACGAAGCCTGATCGTCCTCGCAGGTCCGGCATTCAACCTCCTGCTATCCGTTGTCATCTTTTTTGTATTCTTTCAGGTTTCTGGCCTTCCGATCATGAAACCCGAGGTCGGAGAAGTACAAGAGGGGATGCCTGCTTATGAGAGCGGTATTCGTGCTGGGGACAGTATTGTATCTATCAACGGCAAACCAGTGAGTCGATGGGACGAGTTGGCAGCGCTGATCAAACAAAGTGGTGGTCGTCCGTTGCAAGTCGAAATATTGCGCGGCAACAATAGAATCTCGCTGAGGATGACCCCGAAACTGGTTTCTTCTCAGAACCTGTTCGGCGAACAGATAGAGAAATATATTATAGGAATAACAGCCTCCGGGGCATTTTCTGTAGAGCGACT
>CP070769.1:815080-819927 GCA_020347085.1 Desulfobacterales bacterium | reverse complement strand
TTCATCATCCTATGCAATATCGTGTGCAATCCGGTTTACAGATGCTATCACTTCATCCACATCGAGCGCCGTGAACGCCCGCTGTTCCATGAGCACCCGGCCGTTCACAAAAGCTGTGACCACGTCGCTGCCGGTCACCGCATAGACAAGATGAGAGTAAACATTGTACATCGGGATCAGGTGCGGACGGGTAATGTCGATTGTGATGATATCGGCTTTCTTGCCCGCTTCCAGTGAACCAGTGGTGTCGTCTAACCCCAACACCCGCGCCCCATCAATGGTTGCCATCCTTACCACAGTCCGGGCATCCATGACCGTAGGATCAAGGGCATGCACTTTGTGAAGCTTGGCTGCGGAGTCCATCTCCTGAAACATATCCAGATTGTTATTGCTGGCACATCCGTCAGTCCCAATCCCCACCGTGACACCACGTTTAAGGAGCTCAGGGATTGGGGCAATACCTGAAGCAAGCTTCATATTGCTCTCCGGGTTGTGGGCCACCTTGACGTCATAGTCTGTCATGAGTGTCATGTCTTCTTCAGACAGTACGACGCAATGATCAGCAATCAGGCTTGAGCTCAGAAAGCCAATGTCTGCCAAATGGGTCACGGGAGTCCGACCATATTTCTTCCTGATCTCAGCTACCTCTCGCTCTGTTTCTGCAAGGTGGATGACCATGGGCACCCCGTTTCGTTCAGCAATGGCCCTGGCCTTTTGCAGTAACTCCGGGGAGCAGACATAGGGCGAATGGGGCTCCACCGCGATGGTAATAAGAGAATCATCTCGCCATTTTTGAATCAGGTCTTCTGTGTACTTTAAGCCCTCCTCCACGGGACCGTAATTCGGAGAGGGGAAATCGTAGATCACCTCGCCCACCACAGCGCGTATCCCGACCTCTTTCGCAGCCCGTGCTACAGCCTCTTCAAAAAGATACATGTCGCAGAAAGTGGTCGTCCCGGAGAGGATCATCTCAGAACAAGCAAGGCGCGTCCCTTGATAGACAATATCAGGGGTGAGCTTGGCCTCAGCAGGAAAGATGTAATCATTCAGCCACGTCATGAGAGGCAGATCGTCGGCCAGCCCGCGAAAACAGGTCATGGCGGCATGGGTATGGGCATTTACCAGGCCCGGCATGATGATTCCACCTCGTGCATCAATCGTTTGTGCGGCTTGGTACGAGGCGGTCAAAGCATCTTCTGTATCCACGTCAACAATGCGATCTGCGGACACTGCCACGGCCCCTCTTTCAATGAGCGTGTCTTGAGGGTCCATGGTGAGGACCCATCCATTTTTGACCACAATGTCGATCGATTCCACTTGTGACAACAATGCGTTCCCCGGGATCTTAGGCTGGTAGCTTTTCTAAAACCCCCCTGATAATCGCGTGCAGGCGAGGTGCGGTTCGCTCGGCAGCGGCAATAATCTCCTCCACCCGGGCAGGCTTGAAATGATCTGGAAGGTTCATGTTCGTAATTACTGAAAATCCAAGGATTGCCATCCCTCCGTGGACCGCTGCAATCACTTCAGGGATTGTGGAAAGCCCCACGGCGTCGATTCCAATGGTTTTCAGGAATCGAATTTCAGCACCAGTCTCAAGCGATGGACCGGCGAGCCCCACATACACGCCTTTCTGAACCCGGATACCGTTTTCAAAGGCAGCCTCTTCGGCAAGCTTTATGAGGCTGGGGTCATATACCTGCGACATGTCAGGAAACCGAGGGCCCCACTCATCCACATTCGGTCCGATAAGGGGATTATTGCCTGTAAGGTTAATGTGGTCTGTAATGACCATAATGTCACCAACATTAAAGAGGGGATTGATTCCGCCTGCTGCATTGGACAGTATAAGGGTCTCAATGCCTAGCAACTGCATAACCCTTACAGGGAGGGTGATTTGTTGCATGCTATATCCCTCGTAGTAGTGAAACCGCCCCTGCATGGCGATAACCGCTTTCCCTGCTATGTTGCCACACAACAGGCGTCCATGATGGGTTGGGACGGTGGAGACTGCAAAGTAGGGTATGTCTTTGTAGTCTATCGATGTGACCTCATCCATGCCATCGGCGGAGTCACCGAGGCCCGTGCCGATTTGTAGCCCAATGCGTGGGCGATGTGGGATCTTGGCTCGAACAAACTCGGTAGCCTCAAGGACTTTATTTCTGAAGGATTCCATGATAAAATTCCTCATTGTCGGAAAATCAGAGCGTACCTTAGAACGGATAATAAGAATCAGTCAAACAGAAATTGATTGATTGACGGGGCGCTTGGGCCCTGAGCGAACGATAACGGTCACGTTATTGAGACCAAGTCTTCAGGACGAGCAAATATGGGCGATGTGCTGACGAGAACCGGCGTGGTAAAAGCGGTCCAGGGTCGCATGGCATTGGTAATGACTAGAATGGAACCCGAATGTGAAGGCTGCAAGGCCAAGGATGCCTGTTTCAGCCTTGGAGGTGGTGGCGCCAATACACAGGTCAGGGCCCGCAACACTGCCGGCGCTGAGGTAGGGGATATTGTAACCATAAGTATCAAAGGCTCATCATTAGTCAAGGTATCTTTCCTGGTTTATATGTTACCCATCATTGCTCTGATAGGAGGCATAGTCATTGGGTATTGGCTGTCCAGGCTGATTCCGGTTGACGAGAATATTCTTGTGGCCCTCTTTGGCTTGCTTGCGTTTTCGGGCGTATTCGTATGGTTGAAGAAAAAAGGGGATAGGCTTTCCGACAGGCGAGAGTTTATTCCCGAAATCATATCAAGGCAAACCCCCAAACAGCAGATTCTGCCAGCAGACCTGGCCTGCCCTGTAAAGTGACTCACCCTTTATTCTTTACAGACTTGCCCGTCTCACCCTTCTTACGTCCAAAAGGGCAGACCTTGATGCAGATACCGCAGATCGGGGCGTCTACATTAGGAAGTTCTGAAAACTCACCCGCGAGTTTTTCCGCACACCGCGAAAGACGGATGGCCCTGCCTCGCGTCTTGTAATGGTCTTTCGTGCCTATACCCTTGATAGCTCCGACCGGACAAGCATCGCGGCAGGCCATACACTTCCCGCACCGATTCTTTATAGGCCCGTTTATCTTAAAAGGGGCGTCGGTGAGGACAGTTACGAGGCGAATCCGGGGACCGTATTGCGGGTTGACCAAAAGCAAACTTTTTCCTTGCCATCCCAGTCCGGCCATGCGGCCCACAGCTTTATGGGAAATAGCACCATACCAGTTTTTCCAATCCTGAACCTGCGACGCTGGAATCGGCAGGCTATGAAAACCGTCATTCTGAAGGATGTTGGCCGTGTGAAAAGCAATTTCGTCGAGGATACGATTAGCGGTTTGGTAAACAGAGGCGTACAGTGCAGTGGGGCGATCAAGGATTTGTTCAAATACGGATGCTGGTAGTCTTACACCAATGGAAATCGCCCGGCTAAATGGATCTAGCAGCTCAGGCGGGGTCACTCTGAGCTGTTTCAAAGGCTCAATGCCAGCCATACCAACGACGTCCGCGCCTAATGCAACGATTCTGCCTTTTATTTTTTTTGTGTAGTCATCCATAAATGCTATTGCTTTTCATACGTTGTTGGCTAAGGGAGAGATAATCGCCAGGTGATAAGACACCGCTTTTGGATGAAGTGAACCGCGACAGCGGGCGCATTCCGCTCAGCTTGCCCTGTTGAACTGCAACAGCGAGCGCATTCCCTGCAGCTTGCTGCAGGGAGCTTCAATCCTCCTTCGGAGGTCCGCCAAGGGGAATTAAACAGGGCCTGCCGCAACAAGGTCTAATATAGTGGGAAGGGCTTTATATGTCAAGGCATGAAGTCTCACAACATATTGTGATTCAAAGCAATCTGAGCACATGAAGGTTCGTGAAGCAGGCCGGTCGAAATGGACTCGGTAAAGGGTTTTGAAACTGCCCTTTATCTGTTGGATCAGGCCCGTTTGGTATTCGTTTGGGATAGAGGATTACTTGACCAAGCCGTTGAGGGGGATGTTGGAATAAGAAAGGCAGGACTAATGCTAACCCGGCTCCGGCCTTTAAGAATGGCATGTAGGTCTAGTTCTTAGGCTTACGCTTCACCTACGATGCGTTCTTGGATGAATTGTTCCAGCAGTGCTTTCTGGTGGTCCGTCAGTGCCTCAAATTGCACGCCGCACCGCCGTATGGTGAACGAACAGTAAGGTTTTCCGTTAACCACTTCGAAATCGGTAATGGTTTTTACCGGAACCTTACTTAAGTGAAAAAACTCACCGATCATAAATATGTCTATATACGTTCCGTTTGGGGGTTTTTCCTTGTCAACATAACGAAACGCCAGCCCACCTGTGCTCACGTCTACAACTGAACCCATTTTGGTATAACCTGGCCTCAGAACAGCAAATACACCTTTTGGCGCCTGGAATCGCTTGTTTTTCCTTCGTTCAATTATCTGTTTGCCACGGGTCATAGAAGAACTCCCTATTCCAGTTTACGATATACTATGCCATGGTTCTGGTTTGAGGCAATTGGGGAAAATACTTGTTTTATTGCAGGGAAATACTGACGGAAAACGAACACTCTAAGACAAAAAACGGGTAAGACCCAAATGGAAAGGGAGTTGATATGCAGGAGTTATTCGTCAGGCTAGTGGTCAAAGGGAGTGGTTTTATGCGGATATGATGCCCCTGGAAAAGAAGCAGCGTTATTGGTAACCTTAAGATAAAGAAATAATTTAAAGAGGGGAATCTCGTCTTTCCGCTCGGGACCGCGTTGTCAGCCAGCTCTATAAAAACATACAAAACTGTGTTTTTATGCCTACCAATCAGACACTATTGTATGTTCTTCGGCCATTCTTTTCATCACATAATTTTATT
>CP070769.1:802428-814980 GCA_020347085.1 Desulfobacterales bacterium | reverse complement strand
TATGATATCGAGGTCTGGATGGCCGGGCAGCAGAAATACAGGGAGATCTCTTCGTGCAGTAACTTCGAGGATTTTCAGGCTAGGCGGGGCAACATTCGCTTTCGGAGAAAAGGGAGAAAGGGGACTGAACTGGTTCACACCCTGAACGGGTCCGGGTTGGCCGTGGGCCGGACCGTGGTGGCGATTCTGGAAAACTTACAGCAGGAAGACGGGTCCGTCATCATCCCGGAGGCGCTCAGGCCCTATATGGACGGGGTGGAAAGAATAACAAGTGCCTAAAATGCCTAAAATGAGCTAAAGTTGACCCGGTGCAATGGAACCCTAGCATGGATAACAAGGAGTTTGGAGAGAAGCTGGAAAAGCGAACCGGCCAGTTTGCCGAACGAGTCATTCGGTTATCGTCAAGCTTCATGTCTATTGGCACTTGAGTTTAGCTCATTTTAGACACTTTAGCTCACTTTCACAAATCATTGCTATGAAGGTCGACGATTTTCCAAGCCATATACAACCCTACCTGATCCCTAACGTCAGCGGTCAAGTGGTCTACCGGTGCCTGGACTGTGAGACAGAGTATGACATCCATCGCCTCCTCTATACCTGTCCTGCCTGCAAGAGCGTGCTTCTTCTGACTGACCTTGCCTTTGACCGATTGAAGCAGATCCCCTCGGGCACCTGGCACCAGATCTTTGATTATCGGAAGATGCTCAATATCCCGGCACTCCAGGGAATATACCGATTCCACGAGTTTATCGGACCGATGATGCCCCTTGATGCAATCATCTACCTGGGCGAGGGGCACACCCCCATGGTGGAGGCGAACGCATACCTCCAGGACCTTGTGGGTGCCCGGTTCTACTTTAAGAACGAAGGTCAAAACCCGAGCGCCTCTTTTAAGGATCGGGGCATGGCAAGTGCCCTGAGCTATATCAACCTTCTTGTCAACACCGGCAAGCTGGGTGATGTGCTTGCCGTGTGTGCATCCACTGGCGACACCTCTGCTTCTGCTGCCCTGTATGCCGCTTATCTTCAGCCAGCGGTGAAGTCTGCCGTACTGCTTCCCCACAAGAAGGTCACATCCCAGCAACTGGCCCAGCCACTGGGAAGTGGCGCCGTGGTCTTTGAGATCCCTGGCGTCTTTGACGATTCCATGAAAGTCGTGGAAGCCCTCTCTGAACAATACAACGTGGCGCTTTTAAACTCCAAGAACGCCTGGCGTATATGGGGCCAGGAGTCTTATTCCTACGAGATCGCCCAGGATTTTGACTACGACATGGACCGCAAGGTCATGGTGGTGCCAATTGGAAACGCTGGCAATATCACGGCCATCATCAGCGGTTTCTTGAAGTTCTTTGAGGCTGGCATCATAGACGGGCTTCCCAAGATCATTGGGGTGCAATCGACCCACGCCAACCCTGTGTATCGGTATTACTTGGAACCCGACCCTGCAAAGCGACACTTCGCGCCCGTGAAGGTCCGGCCCAGTGTAGCCCAAGCGGCCATGATCGGAAACCCAGTCTCCATGCCGCGCGTGATTCAGCTGGTGGAGACCTACAACCATAAAGCAGGCAGCCAGGCCATCTTCTTTGCAGAAGTGGAGGAGCAGGCGATCATGGACTGGCAGCTCACCGCCAACCGCAACGGACACATTGCCTGTACCCAAGGGGGTGAGACCTTGGCCGGCTTGGTCGAGGCGAAAGGGCGCGGTATTGTGGGCAAAGACGATGTGGTCGTCCTGAATGCCACCGCCCATGCCCTGAAGTTTGCCGGTTTTCAGGCCATGTATTTTGAAAACCGCTTTCCCCCGGAATTCGAGATCGCGCCAAAAGCGTCCCTTCAGAATGCCCCGCGGCTTGTGCACCCTCAAGACCTGGATGCGGTCCCTACGCCAGATAAGCCTCTTGAAGGGAAAGACTTTGATCGTTTTGTCCAGCGGACGGCCGAGGCCATAGCCGAGGCGCTTGCGTTGCCTCCCCGGGAGCCGTGATATGATACGGCTTTGACCTTTAAATAATTTAATAGTTATTAGAAAGCTTAATAGATAGAGGATATAAGCATTCTGCGCCAAAATCCGCCCCATTTATCTATCAACATACTGATATCTTTATTACAAATGGCCAGCAAAACATGTATTGTGCGTGATGGCATAAAACTTGCTGTTAAGATACCCGAGGTGAAGTGATGATGAGACAGGAAAAAGGGTTCACCCTGGTAGAACTCATGATTGCGGTGGCTGTTCTGGCTGTCATTGCGGCCATTGCGGTTCCTAACTATCGGGATTATTTGCCCAAAGCGAGGGCTACCGGCGCTGCCAGGGAACTCTTCACTGAGATGCAGTTGGCCAGGCAGAAGGCAATATCTCGCAACAACGACTATGTGATAACTTTCAATACCAGTAATGACAGCTATACGATCTACAATGATGCGGACAACGATGGTCCAGAATCGGGTGAAGAGGTAAAAACGATTTACATAGGAGATCATTACAAGGGGATCGGGTTCGGGTATATTGCATGCAACAATCCGAGCGGCAGCCCGATCAAGGGAAAGGTAACCTTTACGGACGACAAGTTTGCATTCAGGGCGACAGGTTTGGCCAACAAAGCCGGTGCTGTGTATCTCATTCCAAAAGAGGATATCGGTGCCTCCAGGAAAGACCGGCAAAGGGGTCTCACCGTGTTAGTGAGCGGGCGGGTGCGGTTATATGCCCACAACGGGACGACTTGGGAGTAGAGGCTTGTCCAGTATGATGACTACACGCGGCGAATCTTGAAGGGAAGGGAAGTCATATCATTGTGAGTGCAGAGATGAAGAAAAAAGGGAGATATTCCGCCACAGGGTTTACCCTGCTGGAGGTCTTAATTGCGATCATCGTTTTGTCGTTCGCCCTCCTGGCCATGGCCACCCTGGCAGGCTCTATCATGGGTTACAACAAGTTTGCCGATCATATGACAAAGGCCACCACCTTGGTTGAGGACAAAATAGAGGAATTTCAGAATGCCGATTATTATAGCATTGTGAGTTCAGCTTCTGATGAAACCGTTGAGACCCACTACACCCGATCCTGGAGGGTTTACGATAACGAGCCTCATGATGATATGAAGACCATTTATGTGAAGGTGACATTCCAGTGGCAGAACAGATCCCATGAGATCGAACTTGGTACAATCATTATCAAATAAGACTGATTTCCTTGGGCCAGGAACCATGAAAGGAGATTCCGGTCATGTCTGAAAAAGGATTCACACTCGTCGAGATCTTGGTAGCCATCTTTGCCTCCCTCATTGTGCTCGGGGCCATTGCCGCTACTTTTATCATACAAGACAAGAGCTACGACCGAGAGGACCAGATTGTTGATATGCAGGAAAATGTGCGTGCTGCCATGCAGATATTGACTGCAAAGCTTCGCATGACAGGCTATGATCCCACCGGTTCAACCGGGGCAGGGCTCGTTGCAGCAGACTCTGACAGCATTCAGTTCACCATGGACCTCAACGGGGATGGCGATATACTCGACACCAATCCAGATGAGGACATCACCTTTGCCTTGGACACCACCGACCTGCAACTGACCATGGACGGTCAGCCTGTGGCCGAGAATATTCCAGCAAATGGCCTTGTGCTCACATATTTCGACAGCAATGATAACCAATTGACCACCCCCCTTTCCGCGGGAGACCTTGCCGCGGTCACGCGGATTACCATCCAGTTAACAGCCAGAACCCAGAAACCCGACCCGGATTATCCGGGGGGCTACCGGACACGGACACTCACCTCTGATGTGGTCGTGCCGAATTTGGCCATCAGCGCCGCGACCACGACGGCCACGACAACCGTGGGGACTACGACCGAAGGGACGACCACAGTGGGGACGACAACAGAAGAGACCACAACGTCGGAGACCACAACATCGGAGACCACGACGTCCGAGACCACGACGTCCGCGACGACCACCGCGGAAACAACAACGACTGAACCAGGAACCACGACAACGACGACCACAGAGCCCGTGGATTCGGAAGGCCCTACGATTGCGAATATCGTGCAGTCTCCTCCCGGGGGGCAGATCATGAATAATCGAGATGTCGCTGTTTGTGCCGATATCACTGACGTCTCTGGTCTAGGGTTTGCCCTCTTATACACGGATCGAGATGACCCGATTACGATGACAGCAGAAGGTGGCGATACATACTGCGGAGTGATTCCAAGCCACAACAACCAGTTTACGACATACTACATCCTGGCACAGGATACCCTAACCAATGAGACGCAGAGTGCCTCTTTCACGTATGAGCAGGGTCCGCATTTTTAGAATGCGTTGCATGCCTAAAAAGGCCTCAGGAGGATACCATGGAATTTCTAAAACCATATGACAACGAGCGTGGCTCGGTTTTAGTCACGGGTCTGTTATTCGTGGCAATCTTGGCCATCATGGGCACGGCGGCCTATTTGAGTTCCTCCAACGAGCTGAAGATCAGCAAGAATTACAGGCTCGCCAAAGAGGCGTACTATTCGGCCGAAGGCGGGCTGGAAGAGGGAAGGGCGCGGCTTAAGGGCTCAAGCGGAGAGACTTATTGGGCAGGCGATCCAAACGGGGGAACTCCGGATCCAGACTGGTCAGCTTATATCTTAACGCCTCAAATCGCGGCAGGGTTTGACTACAGTCAGGACGCCGAGTACGACTCCGGCCAAACGAATTATTTTCCGGTTGCAGGCAGTTACACGGGGACGAGCATTACGGCCAATAACATTTGGAACCTAAAGGCGCAGACCACGAGTATCCAATTCGGGGTGAAAATCAGACACAAGAGAGAATACGACGCCGAGCAGGACGGACACACCACGGGAGCGCCCCACTACATTGATGATGATGGAAGCACGTCTGGCGGCCACACCACTTCGTCGCGTGGCAGCATTGTCTATTATGGGTATGAAGATCCAGCCCGCCCGTATCAGCTGGTTCAATTCACCACGTCAGGCGGCACAAACTATGAGCCGGTTGAAATCATCAGGGCATACGGATTCGGCGGTAATTTGGCCGGAGATGACCAGAGTATGAAGGTCATTGAAATCGAGGTGGTGCGTCACCCGGGCCCGGAAGTAACGTCCGCCCTATATTCAGAGGAAGATGTGAGTTTCAACGGGGGTGCTGCCGACATCAACGGCATGGATGCCGGTAGTGGAACAAATTGCGGGGGGGATGACCTGCCGCCGGTCTATACAAAGACGCCATCTGTGACCGATCCGAGCGGGGCGTCCTCGAGCACCTTTAACGGGAATCCGGCATACCCGGTGCAGGGCCCGGCGGATTATGACATCACGACCCTTGTCAGAACCTACACGGCTGCGAGAGATATCACGCTTACGAGCGCTGATGGTTGCCTTCAAACAGGCATCCCCGGCAACGACACTTATGGGTCTTCTTCCGACTTTGTTACCGTCTACGTGGATCCCTCAGGCTGTCCCGGCGGTGTTATGGGATTCAACAATATTACTGGTTGGGGCCTCCTTTTGGTGGATGGGGATGTGGCCTTTGGAGGCACCACCAATTGGAACGGGCTGATTCTGGTTGCAGGCACGACCACCGCTTCGGGTGGTGGCGGTGCAGGACTGAACGTTGAAGGGGCGCTGATGTCGGAAAGAACCGTGACTATTAACGGTTCCATCGAGGCCCAATATAACAGTTGTTATGTGTTGGCCGCTTTTCAGACCCATTCGCCCAAAATCATCAGTTGGAGAGAGGTTCATTGACGCCGTTTGTCAAGCGTGACCCGTATCTCATCTTGCATGGCAAGTATTTCATCCACCTGATCCCGGTAAACACGGTAGAATCCCTTGCGGATGATTTTTTCCCTAAGGCCTTTCAATTCCCCTGAGAACTTGAAAAGCTCGTCGTCTGTCATGATGTAGCGAAACGCGCCGAAACGTTCCTTAGCCACCTTGAATTCTTCCAGCAGTTTCTTTGCTTCCTCTGTTTCTTCCTTGGGGACTGTTGCCGCCTCTTCCTCCGCCTCTGGCTTGGCTTGAGCCGGGGCTGGTTCAGGTTCAGTTTCAGGTTCTTCCACAGGCACTGGTTGGACCTCTATGTAGGGGACGTCTGATTCCCGGATGGTACGGATGTGATCCTTTTGAATGGCGACAACGCCTCCGTAGTAAGGAAACTTCACCTGGCTGCCCTCGTCCCAATACTCGGAAACGAAAAACTTCTTCCCGTTTTTCAGCTCAATGAGATAGGAACCGATACAGATGGAAGGATAGATAAGAAGAGCGATGGCGATCCACGCGGCGAGCATTCTTTTCATAACGGTCTCCTGACTCATATCTGTTTGGCGGTACGGGGCCGAATAGAGTCCGTCGATTGACCCTCACGGCCGGCATTGCAACCTGCCAAAGTGAAGGCGTGAAAAAGCCCATGGGTTGTTTTAAAGTTTAGCCATGCCTTAACCCAAAGTCAAGAGCGTGTCGATCAACGCGCATCTCTTGTCTTCTCAGGGTCTCACGACTCTGCCCGGACGCGTTCGTAAGAAAAGCCTCAATGACTGGTCAGCGGGGTTGCTAATTCATCAACCGTGCATGTTGAACTGCAAAGGCGAGCGCATTCCCCGTCCCGATTGATCGGGACTGCAGGGAGGTTGAAACGTGCATTCGGCTTCATGATTAATGTTGAAAACGACCCATCAATGTGCCATTGTATAAGCAGCTGGAGGATTGCGTGCATTCCGTTGTTGTCTCCCTGGACACCTTGGCCCTTGAGGGGGGAGGCTCCTGCTTGACCGGAGTCTTCCACAGATTAACAGATTAAAAGAGAAGAGATTGTAAAGATGTCTGAAAAAGGATTTACACTCGTTGAGTTCTTGATTGCCATCGTGGCTTCTCTGGTTGTGCTGGGCGCGATTGCCGCTGCTTTTATTTTTCTAGAAAGGGGTTACAACCAAGAGACACAAATTGTTCAGATGCAGGAAAATGTTAGAGCCGGCCTGCGGTTAATGACCGAAGAGCTTTCAAAGGCAGGGTATGATCCTACCGGGACGGCTGGAGCCGGTCTCGTCGTGGCAGGTCCTGACACGATCCAGTTCACTATGGACCTTAACGGAGACGGCGATGTCGTCGACACCAATCCGGATGAAGATGTGACATTTGCTGTGAACCGGAGCCAGCTTCAGCTGACCAGGAATGGCCAGCCACTGGCTATGGACATGCCAGCCGATGAACTTGTTTTCACATATTTCGATCGCAATGACAACCAATTGACGGGTGCCCCCCTGTCGCCTGCGCAGAGTGCCAGGGTGGCGCGGATGACCGTCAAATTGACTGCCAGAGCCAACAAATCTGACCCTGGATACCCACAAGACGGTTACCGGACATGGACGCTGACGTCCGATGTGCTTGCGCCCCATTTAGCCAGCGCTGGCAGGAGGATGACGACAGCGACGACAACCGAAGCAACAACGACCAGCCCAACGACAACTGCAGCTCCGACAACGGTCCCGACCACGACGACCACAGAACCACCGCAAACCACGACCACGACGACAAAAGGGACGACAACAACGGTCCCGACCACGACGACCACGACGACCACGGCGACCACAGAATTACCGCAAACCACGACCACGACGACAAAAGGGACGACAACAACGACGGCGACGACCACGACCACGACAACCACCACAACCACGACAACCACGCAGGATATGGAAGGACCTAAGATTTCAGAGATCAGTCAGGTTCCCGCTGGGTCACCCATACCAAGGAATAAGGCGGTCATTGTGTGTGCGGCGATTGCTGACCCTGCCGGTGTAGCGAGCGTCACCTTGCACAGTGATCAACATGGAGACGTTGCGATGTCCCTTTACGCTGGCGACATGTACTGTGGGAATCTTTCAAGGAAAAATAACCAGATGATTACCTATTACATCATTGGAGTGGACCGCTTGGGGAATCAAACGACGAGCGCCACGTATTCTTACTATCAGAAATAGCGAGGAAAAGGACACCTCCTCAGACCCCACCAGAGCCGCAAGAGATGTGCATAGCGATAAACGCCTTCATGCACGATATTGAACTTGCTTGCTCTGAAGTCCTCACACCATACAGGTATCTCGATAATCCTGCCACCGTCTCGATGCACCAGGGCGATCATGTCAATCACGTACGACGTGCCATGATTTATCCTGTCCAAATGCCCGAGAAGGACTGATCTTCGGTATGCCTTGGCGCCGATGGAGTAGTCTTCAAAGGCAAGATCAAGGAGAAACCGAGCGCAAAGAATAAAAAGGCCGCTGCCCATGAGTCTGAAAGGAGAACGCCTTTGGTGTCCCATCCTCTTTGAACCCACTACGATCTCATGACCTTCATCAAGCAGCTTCAGGGCTCGCTCAATGAAGCCAAGCTCGACGGAAAGATCCATGTCAAGGGAAACGATGAAGTCATGTCGCGCCAAACGAACACCTTGCCTGAACGCGTGCCCAACGCCCCTTTGTGCCACGTGAAAAAACCTAACCATGGGATACTGACCGGCCAGACGTTCTCCCAGCAGTGGGGTGTAGTCCCTTGAGCCATTGCTTCCGATGATAATCTCAAACGATTCATAAAGCCCTTTCAGATGGGCTATGAGGCTCTCCGTATTCTGAACCATGATATCTTGCTCATTGTAGACTGGAATGATGATGCTAAACGGCCTCAAGCGACGAATCCTCCAAACAGACGCAATTGGCGTATCCATGAGCTGATATTTCCCTGGGTGATGCGGGATAGAATATATTTGGGTCTCAAGTAAAAGCGCTTAAAGGCCTCTCGTGTCATTTCACTGAGCAGAAGCGGATTGTGCTCAGCGCAATACAGAGGGAAGTCTGGCGTTGACTTTGCGTTGGATGAGGCAGAAAAGGCATTTTTGTAAAGGGGGGTGCCGGGGTAAGGGGTGACGACGTGAAACGAGGCGTAGGTCGGATTGAGCGTTTTGGCAAATGAGATGGTCTTTTGCATATCGGCTGGTGTTTCTCCGGGTAGTCCAAACAAGAAAAAGCAGGCGGTGTCGATTCCTGCCTCCTGGGTTAGCCGCACCCCTTTCCGGATGGCGGCAAGATCGACCCTTTTCTTTGTATCACGCAGGACATCTTCTGAGCCGGATTCAACGCCAAAGTGGATCAGGCGGCATCCCGCTTGCTTCATCTTGGATAAGAGCTTAGCATCCACAGCATCCGCCCTTGTCTGGCAGCACCAGATAAAGGGATACTTCTGTTCAGACAACCGGTCACAGATTTTCACTGTGCGATCTCGGTTCATTGTAAACTCTAAATCGATAAAATATCCTGTGCGCACGCCGAATTTGGTGACCGCTATATCTATCTCGTTGATCAACCGACCCACCGGCTTGAACCGGACACCGTCTCCGAACATGACTTTCAAACAGAAGCGACAGGGATATGGGCAACCCCGAGAACTTTCAAATAAGGCAAAGCGTTTCCCCAAGAGTTCATAATAATACCTGCTGAAATCGATCAGATCAAAGGCGGGTACGGGAGCCTGGGCCATATTCAGTGGCACTGCTCGGCCGTTTGATGTGACCGTATTGTTTGGTTTGAAAACGACCCCCGGGGTGGCACTCCAGTCGCCTTCTGAGATGAGTCTGACCACTGCCGGCTCGGGCTCACCCACCACAACGGCCGCGGCACCTGTTTGCTCCAACATGGCCTGTGGAAAGAGCGAGCCATGAGCCCCAACAATGATCAGCTTTTCCGACGGGAATGACTGTGCAACGGCTATGAAGTGGTCGACCTCCAGGTTGGGGCACTGCCAGCGGTCCATGGGAGATGAGGTCAAGACGATCCAGTCATATTGGTGGCCGATTCTATTGACTTGTCGGCGCCAGCCTGGCTGCACCCGGCCGTCGATGATCTGAACCTCACATCCTCTCTCTCGCAGCATGGCGGCACATACCATCAGGCTGAGGGGCGGCCACGCTCGGTTGAACCGCTTACCCTGCCGGCTGACTTGCCCCGGCCAGCTTGGATTAATCAATAGTACTTTCTTCATAAC
The DNA here is from genome assembly GCA_020347085.1 of Desulfobacterales bacterium. Classification (GTDB taxonomy): domain Bacteria; phylum Desulfobacterota; class Desulfobacteria; order Desulfobacterales. Next base: position 804,945 of record CP070769.1, on the reverse strand, counting down.
ACTTCATTCAGTGCATCGTCGCAGCACTCCGAGCTATCGTGCCTATTTGATTTACCACAGAGGCACGGAGAGCACAGAGTCTCCCCTTGTTTTCATCCAATCGGAGAGATGCCGATTGGATGAAAGAGCTAACCGCCCAAGGCGGAGTTGGCCTAGCTCTTCAGAATGCGGCATCGTAAACTGCGAGCCTAGTTTGCCAACCGTCTTATTCCTTCCTTCAAAACAGGAACATTGAAGTTGATAAGCAGCCCCACCTTGAAACCAGTCAGTTTCAGATAGGTCAGCAGCTGCGCTTCATGAATTGGCTGAAGAGCTTCACAGGCCTTTAATTCTAAAACCAGCCGATCTGCTACGAGTATATCAATACAATACCCGCAATCTAATTTCACATCTTTGTATTTTATAGGGAGCTCCTTCTGCCTTTCAAAGGGGATTCCTCTTCGCCCAAGTTCAAAGCACAGACACTCCTCATAAGTCGACTCCAGCAGCCCAGGACCAAGCGTCTTGTGAACTTCAATAGCTGCTCCTATGAGACCCTACCTGTAAGTTCGTTTATGTCCATTTGGCCCATGCTAACCCAAGCAACTTCGTTCAGCTAAGCCGAACTGAGGGTTTTGATTTGCCGGCATCTCCCGGCAAATCAAAAATATTTGCATTCTCAGTGGTCTCTGTTTCCCCGTGGTGAAACATGTTCTTCGTTACTCCACCGCTCCAATATGCTTCATGGCTTTAGTTCAGTGGGTCCTCTGTGTCTGCGGTGAAATTTTCCTTATTTCTTTCAGGCGTTCCTTGGCATATCCGGCCCAACGGTCGTCTGGAAATTCCTCTATAACCCTTTCATACGCCGACACGGCTTCATCTGTCCGGTGCAGCCTCATCTTGCATATACCAATATGATAAAGAACCTCAGAGAGCTTTCGGGTTTCTGGATAATCTGCTGCCATCTGTTCAAAGGCTTCAAGGGCATCCTGCCACTTTTCTTCCCTGAAATAGGCCGCGGCATAGTGAAAGGCGGTCTGGTCAATAATTGGCGAATAGGGGAATAGCTTCATGGCCTCTTCGAAGATCTTTCGAGCCGTTTGATAATCCTTCTTGGTGTAATGGGCGAGCCCCTTGTTGTATAGAATCGTGGCATCATTTTGTTGGCCCAGCAATATGAACCCTGTCATTGCCCCTATGATGGTGATGACAATTGCCCACAACAACCTTTTCTTCCACACCACATCGTGCAATCGACGAGGCAGGAGCCCTTGCACCCGATCCAGCATTCGAGATTCGAGTTTCGTACTGTTTTCAAGGCGTGAGCCGCAAATCCGAAACCTATGTTCCAATAACGCACAACCAATGGCCAGCAGGACCCCCAGGAGGCTCAAGGCGTATCCGAGATAATTGGGAAATGATGGGTTAAAATAGAGTCGAACACGCTGTTGTGTCGGATAGATCAACATGAAGGAGGGTGAGACAAGATAGATGCGATCGGCTCCCTCAACACGCCAGTTTGGATGATACGAGATCCGCACCAGATGCGGTAATCCAATGTTCTGGGTCTCTATCACGATTTCTTCAGGCCGGATGATCTCCTTGATGAGGCCTTTGCCTTGATTTGCTTGCCTTGTGGCCCTGTATTCATCTTGGGATCCTAAGTTTGCTCCCTTTCCAGATGATTCCGGGCTGTTCCTACGTAACAGGCTTGGATGACTGGCTTCGTAGGAAATAGGGAGCGGGGGCAACGTGTCGGGCAGCTTACCGTGAATAATTCTGTTGAAGCGATCTGTATCTCCGGATTCAAGCTGTTCCTTAAAGGCCACAAAGGTTTTAAGGTCGCTCTTTCTGAACCACTGAAATGCTTCCTGCTGCCATTCTCTGGTCACTAGCAGCACAGGTTCGTAGTCGAGTAAAGACACATAGCGGTCACCATTATCGGGCAGCCGGTAGATGGTGTAGGGCGGAAAATCGGCTTCGCGAACCACTTCAGCCGATTTTGAAAGCGCCTTGCGGACCTTGTCTGTTACTACGACCAGGTGGCTCACATTAAATAGCTTCAGATGCTTGAGGCCCTTCTCAAGGTTCAGCCTTGAATAGTTATAGTCTGGCAAGGGGCAGGAAGGCTTTTCTGAAATCTCAGATTGTACATAAAAGACGAAAGGGGAGGTGATCGTAGACTGGATATAGAGCCCTTCCAGCGTGGAGCGCCCTGAAAAATAGGGTAGCATCTCAAAGGCTCGAACCGATCCGGCGGCCCGGTGTTTCAGGTCGTGCTCATAGGCTACCCTTGGATCCTGACAGGTCCCTTTGAGCTTTTCGTGAAGCGCCCAAAAAGCGGGCCATACAAGCTTTTGCTCAAATCCTGAATAGTTCCACGCTATCCAGCTAGAAATAGAAAGGACTTGGGTGTTGACTATCAAGACAGTTACGACAGCCAAAAAAAGCGGAAGGAGTGAAAGCGCCTTTAGGCGAGATGTGAGATAGTATATACCCACTGCCCCCAAGAGCATTAATGAACATTGCATGAAAGGG
>CP070769.1:797362-802328 GCA_020347085.1 Desulfobacterales bacterium | reverse complement strand
TAACCAGAAGAAAAAGGGCGATCAAGGCCCCTGAGGCCATAATTTGGGCAGGGCTCATGGCTGTTGCGATAGCGTAAGCCCCGATGACTTTCATGGGTTGGACGGGAACTGTGACACCATAATAGACCCCTGAAAAGACATATAGGAGGCCCACAGTCAAAAATAGCCCGGCGGGACTAAGGCCATTGATGATGATCATACCAATGGCCAAGGGGAGAAGCGTACCCAGGTCTCCCAGCGACCCTGCCAATTCGAGTCGGCTAAACTTGTATCGCAGGCTCATAACCCTGATCCTTTTCTAGAATCGCGCGCTACCGAAACCGTTAGAAAGGGAACCGATACAAAGCCCCTATCATTTTAGGATGATATTGATGCTATTGGAAGACCAAATCCTGCTTAATCACACTTCCGTCACGAATGGCCACCTGTTTGTCAGAGCAATTGGCAATCACCACCTTGCCTTTGATTACAACATTCTTTCCAAATAGCACATCTCCTTCAACATCAAGGGACTCGCAGTCGACCAGGGACGGAGCACCATGGGGAAAACGGGCCTTGAGCTGGTCGATTTTCTTGTAGTACTTGCTGTCGAGTCTCAGCGCCAACGCCCCTGTCTTTCTTCTGGGATTTTGAATCACAAACCCATCGTCTTTGAGCATGTAGCAGTCAGACCAAACCGCAAGAAGATCCTGGCATTTCTTTACAGGGGCAAATCGCGTTCTTGGCACGCAAATAGCAGCAGCGCCGTCAAACAAAGAAACAGCCGATCCCATTGCAGTCTCTATCTGATAGACAGGAGGCGTGGAGTCATCTTTGGGGTCAATCGTCTTAGGATTCCTAATCATGGGTAGGTGGATCACATTGTCATGGGCCTCAAGCAACTTTCCCAACGCCAATAGGTTCATCCAGATCGTATTCGTATTGAAGTATCTATAAACATGGATGTCTTGGAATTCCTTAATCTCGTCTTCGGGGCATTGAGCAATTTCCCGCAGCGTTAATCGACCATTCTTTAGGCGTGCAATGTGTCCCCCTTTACTGTCTGCCTCGGTTCGATCTGTCACCTCCATCATGAAGGGAAAATTGTTCTCAACAAAATAGCCAAGGATGGTTTCGTCTACGACTGCACCCAGGTTGACGGAGTTTGAGATAAATGCATAACGGATGCCAGCATTAAGAAGCTCTTGAATCATGCCAGAGGTTACCAGCGCCGTGTAAATATCACCGTGCCCAGGCGGATTCCATTCAAGATCTGGGTCCGGTGGCCATACAGCAGGAGTGAGCGTATCTTGGAGCACTTTTGGGAATTTGTGTTGTACAAAACTCAGGGGAATCTCTGAGGAAAGTTCTTCGAACGAAGAAAGGGCCTCCCGCGTATCGCCTTCTGTACTGAAACTGTTCATCAACACAAGCGGCAGCTTAACCCCGAACTCGCGCCTATAGGCGAGGATTTGCCTAGCAATGATATCCAGAAAGGTAAGCCCGTCCTTGACCGCCAGCAGCGATTTGGCGTGGGACAGCCCCATGCTCGTCCCCAGGCCACCATTAAGCTTTATAACGACCAGTCTTTCCAGGGCTGCCTGGCCTGCTTGCTTGAACCCCGTCAGTTTTTCAACATGAGCTAATTCATCCTCCTGGATAGGATCCATCTCTGTTTTTGCAATAAGGCCGGTTTCGCCTCGCACTAGCAGGCAATAGTAGTGCCTAAAGGTATCAATTACTACCGGAAGAAGGCCGTGTTGCTGCATCTTCTCAGCGAAGGGCTGAAACTGTGCAGCTGTTTCTGTTCGTAATCGATTTGTCATTTATGGCAGTTCGTTCCATGTTCTAGGGATTGGGAGTCGGCGCTTGGCTACCAATGAGGATGTATCCCAAAATCGAGCCCAAAACTGCATAAGTAATTACTGCTATGACAACAGCCAACCCAGCTCGAGAGACTCTGATTGAAAATGCATAACCAAGGCCAACAGCAAACAGATAGAGCCGATAAAACTCGACCAGCACAAGCACCCAACGGATGGGAATCCACGAAAACAAATGAAGGGCCGCTGCATAAGCGGTTACCCTGAAGGCCGCTTCGTAAGTCCCTGGTGCCTTGAAAAGTCGTGTGATGATCAAAAAAAAGATGCCCGCAGTCAAAAACGGCATACCAATACCCAAAGTGATATTACGGAATACGATCGTCTGATTCTTAACGAGTAAGCTGATAAGCAATGTGTGTATGAGAACACAGCAAACGAGGAATATGAGCGGATTTCTCAAACCTCCCTCGGTTCTCATATTCTCATAAAAAAGCCTTGGGGAGAACAAAACGGCCTTTGCTGTACGAAAAAAACTACCAAGAAAATTGTCTGGTGAAAACTCGGTTGGTGTGTCCAGCTCGGGGAAGGTCATGAAGCCTGCCCTTCTACACTAGTTGAAAGTCGGTAATGTAGATATTATGTTTTTTTTCCTCAGCAATCGTAGAGGTCGGGCTCCCTCCATAGTCATGACCAGGCCAGACAATGGTGTCGTCAGGAAGAGGAAGTATTCTCTCTTTAATCGATTTGAGCAAGATTTCCAGAGAGCCCCCGGGCAAATCAGTCCTGCCGACTGCGCCCACAAAAAGCGTGTCTCCAGTGAAAAGGTTGTTGCCCGTATACAGGCAAATGCCGCCAGGGGAATGCCCCGGGGTGTGAAGCACGGTCAGCTCCCTTTGTCCAACGGGTATGGTATCTCCGTCTTGCACGAGAACGTCTGCTGGAGGAGATGGTGAAAAGCCCATCTGTATGGCCATGGATTCCCCTTCAGTTGCGTTGAAGAGACGATCATCATCGGCGTGCATAAATATTTTTGCCCCGGTCTGTTCCTTGACCTTGCGGTTTCCGCAGGAGTGGTCAGGATGGCCGTGGGTATTCACGATGGATTCAATAGTAAGTCCCAAGCTCTGAGCAGTTTCAAGTATGCGCTCTTCGTCTCCAGCCGGATCGATCAAGAGCCCCTTGGAAGTCTGTTCACATCCCAGAATATAACAAAATACCTCCATAAAACCGACCTTGAGTTGCTTAATAATCATTCTCTCATTCCTCTTCAACCGGCACGATCCAGCCAAAAGGATCTTCAGCCCGGCCATATTGGATATCTGTTATGGCATCATAAAACTTTTGGGCCACGGGGCCAACCTTGCCGTCACCGACCATCACCACGTCATCTCGCCAGGCGAGATGACTCACAGGGGAAATAACCGCTGCTGTCCCAGAGCCAAAGATTTCTTGAAGGAATCCATCCTTATGCGCCGTCATCACTTCGTCGATGGTGATGGAACGCTCTTGTACGGGGATATTCCAGTCTCGGGCAAGTGTCAGGACTGAGTCTCGTGTGATCCCAGGCAATATACTCCCACCAAGACGGGGTGTAACAAGCGTTCCGTTGATAACAAAGAGAATATTCATGGTCCCCACTTCTTCGATGTAGCGGTGCTCAATGGCGTCGAGCCACAGCACCTGGGTATAACCCAAGCCCTTGGCTACCTCGGCTCCGTAAAGGCTGGCTGCGTAGTTGGCCGGCGTCTTGGCCTCGCCGACGCCGCCGGGTGCGGTCCGGACATATTTATCTGTCACCCAAATCTTCACCGGATTGAAACCTTCCGGATAATAAGCACCCACCGGAGACAAGATAATGAAGAGACGATAGGTATGGGACGGGCGCACACCGAGATACGGGTCCGTGGCGATAACGGTTGGGCGAATATACAAAGAGGTCTCAGGCGCCCTCGGGACCCATTCTTTATCAATGGCAATGAGCTCTTTGAGAGCATACAGGAGAAAGGCCTCATCGACTTCCGGGATACATACCAGCCTTGCCGAGTGATTCAGCCTCGACATGTTGCGTTCCGGACGAAACAGCTGAATCTTTCCGTTGCTGGTCCAATATGCTTTCAGTCCTTCGAAGATGGCCTGACCATAGTGGAGAACCATGGTGGCCGGATCCATTACGATCGGAGCATACGGCTCTATACGTGCGTTATGCCAGCCTTGCTCCGGGCTGTAGTCCATGTTGAACATGTGGTCGCTGAAGAGTTGCCCAAAACCCAACTTTGAATCATCCGGAAGCTGCTTAGGTGATTCAGTCTTCGTCGTCTTGAGGTTCATTGCTTGCCTTCCTCCCTTGTCTCGGGGTATCCATCCATCACAGTCTATGGATGCCGTATCCAAACTCGCGGGAAAAAGCAATCCAAAGAGAGCCAACTAAAAAATTGAAACGCTTGCGTCATAGCTGCCACAATAAGAGTCCCGTTATCTCGTCGTATTTTCTTTCGAGGGGCTTACCCAAAAGCTCCCGGAAGTAAATCTCTCCTGCGTAGACTAGGGTTTCTGAAAAAACATGCCCACCAATGGTCTGGCCGCTTATATCGGCTAATATGGCATGAGCATGCACAGCAAGCTTGCCGTCTTTGAATGATACGTTGCCCGTGCAGGCGACGATTTCGAGCGGTTCTTCTTTCTTGTAGGTAACATATACTTGCTGGTTCTGATCATAGGAACCCAATGTGACCGACGTTACGGCTCCCATAACTGAGAACACCCCGGTTTGAATTCCGTTCTGTGCACAGAACTCTTCTATGGTCCCAACCAAATCCTTGCCGTGTGGCAGTCTCCCCAGCATGCAGCGCCCTGTTTCAAAGGTTGCATGACGTATCGTGTCCATACAGGTCGCCTCCTGATTGTGCATGTTTGTATGTTTGGACCCAAGGAGTTGGAATAGAGGGGTCTTTTGAGAGAACCAAATAGCACATTTTGTGCTGGTGGGCAAGTATTTGATTTTATTGGCCAGGTTTTCTTGAAAGTGCTAGTATTTTACGGCCAAATGCACCCTATATGCACCGTAATCGTTTCTTATTGCAAGACGCTGAAAAAAACCATACGTCTCGGAGGATGGGTTCTGCAAACCAACAAGGAACGTTTCCGGATTGCCTTCCCCTGCGTCC
>CP070769.1:794597-797262 GCA_020347085.1 Desulfobacterales bacterium | reverse complement strand
GGGATTGTTTCACCATTTTTCTTTTTGCCCACAGCCAAGCCTAAGTGAAAACCTTCGCTTTTAAGAACTTCAAATATCTCATGGCGCTTATTCGGATCAGCACGTCTGTCAAAATAGAGCATATCGGTTTTCTCGTTAACGACTTCATTTACAGAGTAGCCAAACATTCTCTTTACCGCACGGTTGCACATAGCGATATTTCTGTCTAGATCGACTACGAGAAGCACGTCCGGATTGATGCTTTCGATGATATTTTCTAATTCGTCCTTTTTCGTGGAAGCCTGTTTCCAGCGACGGTAAGTTAACCAGAGTAGCCCGGCCATGTAGAGAAACCCGAAGTTTATGAGGAATTCGGCAAGGGGTAGGCTGCTGAACCGTTCAATGGAGTCACGAATCCTGTCAATAAGGCTGATGGATATGCTGTATAGTGTGAAGGTGACCGAGATAATCAAGACAATGCACAAGTTAGACAATTCTTTTTTCACCATGGATATCATTGTCCTGAATCTTCCTTACTTTCGAATAGGGTCTCGTCTATCTTCCAGAAACCAGATTCACGTAATCGACGCACCTTTTCGATCTCAAGTTCGCGTTTATTGCTCATTATTGTAGCCTACGGTCATCACCTCACGGGCCAATCGCCACCTTTAAAAGCCTAAAATTCCATACAGTGCAACTTGCCAACTGTTGCTAATCAGCGTGCACTAACCAATTTATTGGGCCGCTGAAATAATGTCCTTCTCTACTTGGTTGCTTTTCCTGAAACGAGGGACTTCTTCAACAAATCTCAGCGTACTCACGTGATAAGGGCTTTGAACATGGTGATGTGGGATTATCTGTGCTTTGAAGCACAAACTATGCCAAAAAGGACGTAAAACACAGGCGTACGCATGATTCGACTCGGTTGACAGTGCTACATCTATTTCCTGAGCAGATAAAACGTGATGTCTGTGCTGTTCCTTAACGATTCATTGTATTGTGTCTTTCCCACACAAAAGAATCAGAATTGAGTCATAATCCAAAGGTTGCCAGATCTCCGAATCCTGACGCGAAAAACCTCTCATTTTGCCAGCCCAGGAACTAAGCCTGTATTTCCGTGTTGAGACATCTGTACGGACAGCTTCGATTATCCTAAACATTTGTAGTTCCATATTTACTTGGCCCAATGGCATGGTTCCTGCACCAAACAAGCAACCCAGGGTAAGCCCCCGCATGGAGGCGTAGCGCCCGGATTCATGCAGGCTATGCTCAAACCCGGGGAAAGCGCCCACACACTTATAACTGTTAGAAAATGCCTGAATTGGGCAAAGGAAGACCGAACGTCTTCAGGCCTGGAAATTGAACCTGGGGTTATCAATATTGTCCGACGCATCAAGGTAAGGTTTCTCAATTAAAGCTCCCCGCGGCAAGCCCTGTTGAATTGCGCGTTGTGGACCTCCGAATGCGGATTCAACAAGGCAAGCTGTGGGCAATACGGTCGCTGTTGCACTACACGAAAACAGCTTGCCATTTGTGGGTGGAGGTGATTCCATGAGTAATCTGGTAACGACTTTCTTTTCAAAAACCCCCTTCCCGTGTCTCACCGCATTTCTGCTACCCATCCCAAAATCGTCACGACTGCGCCTTCTACCAGATTTCTGCAGAAATGGGCGATGCTACAAGACGATTTTTCTGACAGTTATTGTCATTTTGCTGACGTTTTCGGTCCAAGGCTCTGCAAATGAAGCACCCCCCGGCGAAAACAATATCGTATTGGGCATGTCAACCGCATTGACCGGTCCGGCAGCAATCCTCGGCATCAATATGCGAACAGGCGTTTTAGCGGCGATTGAAGAGATCAGTCGAGCAGGAGGAATAGGTGGGCGCAAGTTGGCTCTCATTTCTATAGACGACGGCTATGAGCCTTCCCGCACAGCTCCCAATATGCGGAGGTTGGTCGAAAAGGAACAGGTCTTAGCCGTCATTGGCAATGTCGGAACTCCTACAGCTGTGGCAGCTATTCCTATTGCCAACGCCAACAAAACTCCATTCTTCGGAGCATTCACCGGCGCCGGGGTTTTACGAAAAACGCCGCCCGATCGTTATGTTATTAATTACCGTGCGAGTTACGCTCAAGAGACAATGAGCATGGTGGATGCGCTTATAACGCGGGGTGGGCTGAAGCCCGAGGAGATTGCCTTTTTCACCCAACGGGATGCATATGGCGACGCCGGATTTGCGGGAGGTATTGCAGCGCTTAAGCTTCATGGTCTTGAGGATGAGAACTCCGTCGTCCATGGCCGCTATGAGCGAAACACATCAGCGGTAGAAAACGCCTTGGCTGACATTCTCCTGGCGAATCCGCAGCCACGTGCCGTAATTATGGTCGGAGCCTACAATCCCTGTGCCGCATTCATTCTGCTTGCAAAACAGAGTGGCCTAGAAGCCATCTTCCTGAACGTATCCTTTGTGGGTGCCGAACCACTGGCCGAAAAGCTCGGAGAGCACGGTGATGGGGTGATCGTCACACAAGTCGTACCGCATTTTGATGCAGATCTGCCAATCGTTGCTGATTACCGAAAAGCACTTGAAACGTGGAGTGCATACGCCAAACCCACTTTTGGCTCATTGGAGGGGTATATTGCCGCCCGAATCCTTTGGCGGGCTATGGAGACAATTGAGGGAT
>CP070769.1:787591-794497 GCA_020347085.1 Desulfobacterales bacterium | reverse complement strand
CTCCCCCTTGATGGGGGAGGACCGAGGTGGGGGTGAAGAACTCGTCAATCTTCCCCCTCCCCTTTTTCCCCTCCCTCCAGGGGAGAGGAATCAATAAGGATGTCATTCATCCCCGCCCCAAGGGGCGGGGCATTCTGGCATGTTTTCGTAAACGCAAAAAGGATAACCAAGATTGCTTGATACCCTTTGGAACCGGAGAAATCATGTAAGGCATACCGTAAGAATTGGGCAAGATTGATACAAAAAATTTACGAAGTAGATCCCCTAACATGTTCCAAATGTCAGGGGCAAATGCGGATCATCTTCATTGAGGACGACGAGGTCATCTAAAAAATACTCAAGCATCTCGGTTTATGGCTTCTGAAATCCAAGCCCCCACCCAGAGCCAATGGGCCACCTGGAGAGCTTCACACAGACTACACTGATTCTTAAATCCCTTCGTGTTCTGGTTATGCAATTGAGAGTTATGCCGCCTGATTTCAAAGTAGGCCATGGGATTCAGGCGGAGATGCTTGCCGAAATTTAGCTCAACTCAAAGACCCAATGGATCATAGACAGCAAGGCGGTCTTGAAATAGCTCGGCTTTTTTGAGAAATACCATATGTTGTATATGACCAGTTTAGCGGGACAAGTTCTAATAACTGGTATTTATCTCGAATCAGGCCAGATTGAAGCTCCCCGCAGCAAGCTACGGGGAATGCGCTCGCTATTGCGGTTCAAGATAATGCCATATTGTCTCTACCCCCTCGACTGCTGAACTCCTTTCGATAGCGGTTTCATATCTTTAAGTACGGCCTTGCTTCAGACGTCACGTCTGTCAGTTTGCGATAGCAAGAAACAATCTCTAAAATAGCCAAATTCAATCTCTCTGCTATTTATTGCTACGTTAAACCGTCTCTAAAACTGTTTTGATTGGGGTTTCTTATCTTCAACCCGAACTGCTTTTCAGTCACCCTCTGTAGAAGCAGAATACATCAATCTCCGCATGATAGGCTCACGCGGAAGTCGCTTAAATCATCTCATCGTCACTTGTCCTCTTTGAAGGCATCACGAAGTAGTCTGGATTGACGGTTGTAAGCCTCACGGGGGTTCTGTGGAGCTTTCATCAGCGATATCTCTTGGCTCACGAGACGAGCTATGTTCAGTATGTGGGCCTCTCTTTTGCTCGACTCCCGCTTGTATAAAGGATGATCCCGATTAATATAGATGATGGTCCCTTCTGTCATGCACTCCGGTCCGTCCTTTCCCAGGTGATCCAGACAGCAAGTCACCCCGGCATCTCCGAACTTGAGCCTTTTCACCACCGCGTTAGGTGTGGCAATCCGGAGAGAGGGTTTTCTCTCCTTCTTGGATTTCTCGGTGCCGATCTCTGCTTGGGAATCCATCTCATCTGGCTGCGAATGGCTTTCTTCTTCCACGTCTTCTACCTCGATCCCGTCAAGCTCGGTTTTCTTGTTAGGTGTCTCGACACCCGTTTCACCAGTACCTCGCATTCCTTCTTGCGATAGAGGAACAACGCCGAACGGAGAAAACTCCGTATTCAGCGCCAGAGCATGGTGAATGCGCTGCAAAGCTTCCTTGACTGCGCGGCTAACCCTTCGATTCTCGCGTTCGGAGGCCAATTGATTGTATGCTCTCTTAACTTCTGCAATCGCTTTCTTCATGGCCTTGAGGAATAATTCGTATTCTTGGGAATCCTCTACAAATCCCGATCGATCACTCGTCAAAGGGAGAAAGTCGGCATTCACCTCCCCTCTAATACGTGTTGCCGCCTTTCCCCAAGAACCCATCTCAAACAGCTCCCGCCGAACAGTCACGCCTTTCACCTTGATCTCAATACCCATCTCATCCTTTGAAGCGCGATAAGCAGGGAGGATAATGATTTCCCCATGGATGATGCCGTATTCGGTTCCGTGCATAACGGGGATTCGGTTCCCTGTCAGAATTCTCGGAGTCACTCTATATCCGTTCACATGTACAGAAAAATCTTTAGCGCGGATGGGCACTCCTTCGGCTATTCTCTGGGTGACATCCTCCGGCTTAAAGCTCCTCTTTAGATCCACAAGCCGCACGGTCGTTCCGTCGCCTCTCCTCGAATCTCTGTCCAGGAGAGTAAGAGGGATCTTCCACGAATCCTCCATTTCAATCCAGCGTGCCTTGTCGAAGACTACTCGGGCCGCAAAGCTTCCTTTCTGCGTAGTGATCTCAAAACGGGAAGCAGCAGCCAGACTGGCAAACTTACCGATACCAAATTGGCCGATTCTGTCACGCCCAAATCGGGGAGACACGGGATTCATAAGCTTGTCATCAGATCCAACATTAAAGTACTGCTTGAGCCCTTCAATATCCATCCCATCTCCATTATCCACAATGACGATCTCTTTGTCCGAGACGCTCACGTCCACCCGGGTTGCGTCCGCGTCATAGGCATTGTTGACCAGTTCTCTGATGAGTTCAATGCTCTGTTCATAAAGTCGCTCCCCGATAGTGATAATATGGGTCTTATCGACGGTGATTGTCAGATAGGATGCTTCATTTGGCATGGCTCAGGCCTCCGTTGAAATCAGCAAATAGAAACTGAATCGAGTTACAACTCAATCAGGTGTTATCCTTTAATAGTTATTGGTTCTCGGTGAAAAAAGTACGGACTATTATCTCGCTTTTGATAGAGATATAAAATCTTATCTGCAATTCTTTCAAATAGCGAATAACAAATAACTTGCAATAGAGCGCTATCGCTCAATTGAGGTATTATCCTTTTTATAGCCCTCCCAAATGTGAGCCTGATGCATGCTCACAATATTGCCTGGGTTCGGTCCCTTTCTTGAACACGACCGTCACCGCATTCGGGCAGTTCTCTGACGCAAGAAGCCCGGATTCGGCGTCAATTTGAACCTTCGCAACCCCTTTTGGCAAAGAGAAATCATGAGAAGGTCTACCCGCGAGCACCTGCTCCATGAAATCGATCCATATGGGGAGGGCCGCTCTCGCACCTGTCTCCTTGTTGCCCAGTGTACCATGGTGGTCCAGACCAACCCACACACCTGCAACAATAGTGGAAGAAAACCCTGTAAAAAGGGCGTCCCTGCAAGTATCCGTTGTTCCGGTCTTGCCGGCCACGGGCCGACCAATACACTTCGCCGCCTTGCCGGTCCCTGACTCTACCACCGCCCGGAGCATATCGGTCATGACAGCTGCAGTCTCAGGACTGACCACAGTGCGCATGTCAAGCCTTGGCCGCCAGATGGATCGCCGTTCCTGGTCCAGGACCTCCAGGATTGCAGACGGTCTCATAGCCACCCCTCCGTTAGGGAAAACGGCATAGGCCGCTGTCAATTCGAGCAGAGTCACATCTGAGGTTCCAAGCACCAAGGAGAGGTTTGGCTCCAAGGGAGACTCTATTCCCATTTTGTATGCCCACTGTGCAGCAGTTAAGGGACCAAGCTTGTCAAGGAGTTTCACAGCTGGAATATTCTGGGACACAGCCAGGGCCTCCCGGAGTGTCATCTCACCCCTGAACTTGCCGGAGAAGTTCTTCGGAGTCCATTTCTGGCTTTCCTTGGCACCCTGGTATACGACCGGGGCATCCCAGATCAGATGGTTTTGAGCAAAATTGTGTTCCATGGCACAGGCGTAAACCAGAGGCTAGAATGCCGAACCTGGCTGCCTTCGGGCCATAGTTGCGCGGTTGAATGAACTTTCGTGAAAATCTCTGCCACCCACCATGGCCAGAATCGCCCCCTGCCTCGTATCCAAACTGACTAGAGCGCCCTGAGGCCTTTCGAGTTTAAGAAGGCCGCGTTTTTTCATCCGGGTGGAAAGCTCCTCAAGGCCTCTTGCAACAGCCTTCTCAGCGGCCTCTTGCATCTTGTAGTTGAGCGTCGTGTATACGGTCAGACCCGTGCGATATAAGCGGGCCGCTCCGAACTCCTCCTCAAGCAGGTTCCTCACATGGGCCACAAAGTACGGCGCCTTCATCGAAATGCCCTCTCCCTTTGCAAGGATGAGCGGCGAAGACTTGGCGCTCATGAACTGTTCCTGTGTGATCACGGCATTTGTAGCCATCTGTTTTAAAACCACTGCGCGCCGCTTCAGTGCCAGAGATCTGTTGACCAAAGGAGAGTAACGAGAAGGCGACTTGGGCATGCCCGCAATCAGGGCACATTCAGGGAGGGTTAGCTCGGTGACCGATTTTCCGAAGAATGTCTGGGCTGCGGCTTCTACGCCGTAGGCTCCGCTGCCAAAATAGACCTGGTTTAGATAGAGTTCGAGGATTTCATCTTTCGTGTAGCGGCGCTCGATTTGAAAGGCCAAAAAGGCTTCTTTGAGCTTCCTCATGAGGCTCTTCCGAGGGGTCAGAAACAGGGTCCTCGCCAGCTGTTGGGTAATGGTGCTCGCCCCCTGCACAAATTGACCCGCCCTGATGTCCTGGATGATGGCTCGAAGAATCCCTCTTAGATCGACGCCTGCATGTTCATAAAAGTGACGATCCTCTGTCGCGACGATCGCCTGCTTCAGGTAGTGAGGCATCAGGTGCAGTGGCACAGGCACCCGCTTTTCTGTGAAGAATTCGGCCAGCAATTCCCTGTCTGCAGAATAGATACGGGTTATTGCTGCGGGTTTGAAGGACTCCAGGGTCCGAATCTGCGGCAGGTCGTGCGTGATCGCCAAAAAGAAACCGCCAATGACTCCTCCAATGACGGCCATCCCGAGCAGAAGAACGATATATATGACACGTCGGCGCAAAGTGGTCAAAGCACCTCGGAACCAATACACCTCTTTATCCTTTGATGACCCCCATCGGTCTCAACTTTGCAACCTTTTTACCGATCCCGGCTTGGTGGACAACGTTCACCACATCGGCCACATCCTTGTAAGCTTCAGGGATCTCTTCCCTGATGGTCCCTTTTCCCGCACCGCGAACATAGATCCCTTGGTCTTCGAGTTCGCGGATAATGGCGCGGCCTCTGGCAACTTTGTCTGCCTGGCGCCGGCTCATCACCCGTCCAGCGCCGTGGCAGGTACTTCCAAAGGTTTCTTTTAGAGCAGTGTCAGTGCCCACCAGCACATAGGAATAGCGGCCCATGTCTCCGGGAATCAACACAGGTTGCCCCACTTCTTTGTATTCCTTCGGCAAAAAGGGCGAATGAGGAGGAAAGGCCCTCGTGGCCCCCTTGCGGTGTATACATAACTTGCGCTCCTGGCCATCCACTTTGTGGGTCTCCACCTTGGCGATGTTGTGGCAAACATCATAGACGAGATCGAGCCCAAGCCTTCGGGGACCCATTTGAAAAACCTCTTCAAAGGTCTCCCGGACCCAGTGGGTAATCAGCTGGCGATTGCAGAAGGCAAAATTCGCCGCACAGGCCATTGCCGAAAGGTATCGCTGGCTCTCCTCAGAAGTAATGGGTGCGCAGCAAAGCTGTTTATCAGGCAAGTCTATTTTGTACTTGGCTGAGGCTTTGAGAAGCACCTTAATATAGTCGTCGCAGACCTGGTGTCCGAAGCCCCTTGAACCCGTGTGCACAATCACGGTCACCTGCCCTTGGTGTAGCGATAATCCCCTAGCAATAGCCTCGTCATAGACCTCGTCAACGTATCCGACTTCCACAAAATGATTGCCTGAGCCTAGGGTTCCCAGTTGATCCCTACCCCGCGTGTGTGCCCTCTGAGAAACATATTCTGGCCTTCCGCCCTGAATACAACCCCGTTCTTCAATGTATTCCAGGTCTTCCGGCTTGCCATACCCGCGAGAAACAGCCCAACCGACCCCCTTCGTGAGGGCACTGTTCATCTCATGCGCCGAGAGTTTCAGGTCTTTGCGCCGGGACCCCACACCAGCAGGAATATTTCTGAACAAAGCGTCGACAAGACGCCGTATCTCGTCCTTTATATCGACTGCCTCCAGACCGGAGCGCAAGAGACGAACACCGCAGTTGATGTCGTAACCGACCCCCCCGGGGGATACGATGCCATCCTCCATCTCAAAGGCCGCCACCCCGCCAATAGGGAATCCGTATCCCCAGTGTATGTCTGGCATTGCTAGAGAACGGCCCACGATCCCCGGCAGACAGGCCACATTGGCCACCTGCTCTAGGCTTGCATCCTTTCTGATAACAGCTATCATCGGCGCATCCGCATAGACCAGGCCCTCGGTTCTCATGTTCCCCTTTCTGGGAATGAGCCATCGAAAATCATCCAGTTTTTTTATTTCTATATGGGTTGGCATGGGGGTCACCTCCCAAGATCTGTGTCTCGGACACTTTATAACCCTTTGACATCATGAGCCATTCATTGGCAATATACTTATGCCATCCGCATGGAACGATGGAGTAATGGGTGTTAAAACCGGAATGCGTGCAAGGCCTAAGGCTCAACGATGTTCTGCCCGTCCGTCTTGGGCCTCACGCCAGCTATTATTGACCCATCACGCCAGCACTCCATGGCTCCGATACTCCCCGGCCCAGACCTGGCTAATAGGCCATGCGCTTGTATGCATGAAGTGTGCGCCAGGGCAGGCCAATTGGGGCTAAGCCCCCAGGTCCGGTTTATATGTCAAATATCACCTGGGTTTCCCAGCCCCCTTCCCTTTCCTTGACATAAAGTTGATGATAAGTCACCGCTTTGATCCCTGTCTTGATTTCATGGCGTGCAGGATTTAAGACTTCTCCCCATGCCATCGCTTCCAGCTGGTTATCCTTTAACCGGTTGACTTCAAAACGCTTAAAGACCAGCTTTTCGGTATCGAACAGGTATAGGAGTTCAGCGAGCCAGGTGACCATCAAATCGTCCAGGGCCTCAGCCACCACCTCGATAACCCTTTCCTCTTTTACTTCAACATGTTTAAGTGATATCAAGGCGTCAAAGAAGCCCTCGGCTGCATGGACGAACAACTCCTCAACGCTG
>CP070769.1:776470-787491 GCA_020347085.1 Desulfobacterales bacterium | reverse complement strand
AGGAGTCTCTTGATGGTGTCCAAAAGGAGTCTTGTTCGGTCAACAGACATATCTACTCTCTAACAGACCGTTTTGTTTTCAGTCATCAGTAGGTCAGCGATTATCAAGTAATATTAAACCTTAACCTCGTACCGTGCTGGTGGTCAAGGAATTTCAGGAGAGAGCCTATTGAAGTGTTGGGTATGAAAACCGGTATAAGGCGCAAGCCATAAGGCCCAAGAAAAATATTTCTCTCCTTGCGCCTTGGGCCTCAAGCCCTGTACCGGTGTGTTCTGAATCTCGAATTATTCCAAACTGTGCGTTAGAGACCTCCAAGATGACGAGGGGATTTCAGAGGAAGCCGTGATACCGTGGGCTTGGCAAAATGCTTCAATCTATCTCGATAAATATTATCACGGCTTTCGAGGAAGATTCCCTCGTCATCGCAAAGAAAAAACAAGACAAATTCCCGTCCAACATTTCCCCCCTTGGGCCTTGGGCCTTGCACCGGTGAGTTACAGCTCATTACTCTGTAATCCATCATTCTGCTCACGCAAATAGGACCGAGTCCCTGATTTCGACTACGGATACAGCCGATCAAGGAGCCTCGGAAACGGAATCGACTCCCTGACATGTTCAAGCCCGCAGATCCAGCCCACGGTTCGCTCAATACCTAAGCCAAAACCAGCATGTGGGACACTTCCGTAACGTCGCACGTCTAAGTACCACGCAAAGTCTTCAGCCGGGAGCTCTGCCTTCTCGATCTTCTGCCCTAAGAGGGCTGGATCGTCCTCGCGCTGGCCTCCCCCGATGATCTCTCCGTAGCCCTCAGGAGCAAGCATATCCACACACAGCGCCACCTCCGGGCGATCGGGATCGTTTTTCATATAGAAGGCCTTGGTCTCTGCCGGATACCGGTGAATTAACACGGGCTTGTCAAAATGATTTGAGACAATCGTCTCGTGCGCACCCCCAAAATCTTCCCCCCACGGCATCGATTCCCCGGCATCCTGCACAATTTGCACGGCCTCATCATAGCTGACCACAGGAAACGGGGGCCGCACCTGCTCAAGCCTGGTAAGGTCGCGCCCCAGTTGATGGAGCTCTTCTTTTCGGGTTTGGAGGACCTCCTCTATGATAGCCACAACCAACCCCTCGGCCAGCTTCATGACGGTCTCAAGGTCCGCGAATGCAATCTCCGGTTCTATCATCCAGAATTCAGTGAGATGGCGACGGGTCTTTGACTTTTCAGCCCGAAATGTGGGGCCAAAACAGTAAACCTTGCCAAAGGCCATGGCACCGGCCTCCATGTACAGCTGTCCGCTCTGAGATAAAAACGCTTTTTTATCTCCAAAGTAATCTATCTCAAAGAGCGTGGTCGTTCCCTCACAGGACGAAGGCGTCAGGATCGGGGCATCCAGCAGTGTGAACCCCTGATCATCGAAGAAGTTGCGCGCTGCATTAATCACAGCGTGGCGAACACGCAAAATCGCATGCTGTCGTGAGGACCGAAGCCACAGGTGGCGGTGATCCATCAAGAACCCAACACCGTGCTCCTTCGGCGCAATCGGATAGGTTTCGGCAATCTGAAGCACTTCAATGCTCGATACCAGGATCTCGTAGCCCCCTGGCGCTCGCTTGTCTCTATGAACCGTCCCGGTCACAGCCAGTGAAGACTCCTGGGTCAGTTCCTGGTACAAGTCCAAGACCTGGTTATCAGTCTCACCCTTAATACAGGTCGCCTGTATGGTGCCCGTGCCATCCCTCAGGACCAAAAAACGAATGCGACCACTGGAGCGTTTGTGGGTCAACCATCCGCAAACGGTAACATCCTGGTTGTCGTACTTTCCTATGGTATCGATCGTAACTTTTCCCATAATCTACCTTTCAGCGCCAAACACCCAATGACAATGGACACACCTTGATGGTCTCGTGAAAAGTCAGTAAACAGACGGCACAGTAATCCCGACCTGTCGGGACAGACGGACTTTTTACGAACCCATCAAGGTTCACAGTATAACTTTTACATACGATCGCTCTCTAAGCGCTTTCAGCCAAGCCTTGTATTTTTCTTCCACAAGCTCTCGGTAAAGTCTTTCGTGAATCTCTATGCTCACCTCCTTCAAGTTTTTCCCAGGCGTTCCCTTGATCTCTTCAAGCATCAGCAACTGATACCCCTGAGGAGTCTCCAACACGGGGCTGATTTGACCCTCCGCCATCAAGGCGACCGTGTCTCGAAATTGAACCGAAAGCTCGTCCAGGGTAAATAGGCCAAGATCTCCGCCTTCTGCTGCAGTACCGTCCTCTGAATACTGCTTGGCCAGTTCATCAAAAGCTGCGCCGGACTTCAACGCATCAGCAATGGACTCGATTTTTTCACGAGCTGCCTTTCTTTGATCAACACTGGGCGAAGGGGGCACCCTTATAAGAATCGTGCGTAGGTGGTATTTCTGCATCCCCTGATAGTCTGTTTTGTGCGCTTCATAGTAGTCTCGAATGTCTTTCTCAGTAATCGCAATCTTCGACCTTACCTCAATATTGATAAGTTTCATCTGAAGCATCTGCTCCTTGATCCGCTTCCGATATTCCTCCAGGGCATACCCTTCTGTCTCCAGCGACTTTCTAAGCTCTTCATCCGTCAGAAAATGTTCACTCTTGATCCGTTCTATTTGCTGATCCACCTCCCTGTCATCCACTACGACGTTCAACCTTTCGCTCTCCTGATTGGTTAACTTCTGGTCGATCATCTTGTTTAACATGTCCTGACGAAGCTTGAAAAACATCTCACGCTCCACCTCGGGCGGATAGTGGGCTCCACGGATTTGCTCGACATAAGGCTTAAGAGCTTCATTTAGTTCTGAAAGGGCAATACAATCATCGTTGACTATAGCCACAATCCGATCTACCACTTCAGCGTATCCTGACACAGCGCCCCAGGCCAAACCGCACAGAATGAACAGGAAACAGAAATGCCTTATTGGGATAGACCGTCCCTTCATCAAATGATCTCCTTGTTAATCTCAATGTGATAGCGTGATCGGAGCTTAGCCAACCATGGGCCATAGGCGGTCTCCATTCTTTCCTTTTGCATCCCCTGTCTAATCTTTTCAATCCTCGCCTCGATGTTCGGCACACGTGTCTCTCTTTTCTCGACCACACAAAAGATGTGGAATCCGTATGGTGTCTGGATTACGGAACTCACATCCCCAGGTTCAAGATCGAAAAGGGGCTCCTCAAGGGAGCTGGGAAGTTGACCGCGGTCTACATATCCCATATCCCCGCCGTCCAAGGCCTCTGGTGCTAAGGAATGGAGGCGGGACAGGGTGGCAAAGTCATGACCGTTTTGCAGCCGTTCCAAGACCTTCTTTGCCAGACCCTCACTAGGAACTAAGATGTGATGTGCCCGTACTTCTTCCCCATGGCTCCATTCTTCCCGGTGCTTGTCATAATAATCCTTTATTTCTTCCGGTGTAGCTGAATTTTCATTCAAGAGCTCTTTACGGATAACCTTCTCCACGAGCAGCCGCCTTTTTAGCCTCTCCTTCCATGCTTCAAACGGGACTGCCTGCTTGAACAACAGGTCTTCAAAGGCTGTTTCAGGGTAGTCCTTTTTGAAATCGAGCACGGCCTCATCCAATTCTTGGGGTGAGATTTCTAGATGGAGCTCATCAGCCCGTCTCAGAATGATCATCTCCTCGACGAGTTGCAGAAGGAAGCGGAGTCGCGCTTGCCGGATGGCAATACCGTCCTTATCGTCCTCTCTGTCAAAGCCCATGTTGATCACTTCGAAGTATTCATTGAATTGGGCCAGGGTGAGCACACGGTTGTCCACACGAATGGCTATCCGATCTTCACCCGATGTCTCCGTCTTGGTGGAACATCCAGAAACCAGAAGCAATGTAAGAAATCCAATGGCTATCTTCTTACATTTCAACATCACTAAGTCCTAACCCAGGTGAAAGATTTGAAGCTCCCTCCAGCAAGCTGCAGGGAATGTTCTGCCTGACGGCAGTGCTTCGCACCGACTGTAAGGAAAGGTGCCATTTTTAGATTCGCTCGCTAACCCTGCAGCAGGCTACAGGGAATGCGCTCGCTGTAGCAGTTCAAGCCGCAGACACACGCAGACCCCCTCCATGTCTCTCACAGAGCCCACAGAGCACTCAGAGATTATTTTCTTGGCCTGGTTTTTTGACCCCGGTTAAATAGGCTGCGCATTTAACGAGGCAGGGGCGGAAAAACCATGCCAACAACTCAGTCCCGCGAAGCAGGACAACATGGGTAAGCAGTCCAGGACCCAAAGATAGAAATAATTATACTGCTTGACCATACGAATGCTATCAATCAGTTCCCGCGACTGCGGGCGAGAGATCCTATCAGCGTCCTTTGGGCCTCTGCGGTAAGTAAATCTGACACGCGACGCCAAAACCCGCTACCATGTCAGGTCAGATCTTGCAATACCTTTTTGGTGGCTTCCATGGTCTCCACATACTCACCGGTTGGCATAGACACCTCAAGCACGCCATCCGGCATGAGGCGAAATCGCTTTGGATTCCTCTGGATCAGCCCGGTTATTTTCTCCGGGCTCACGTGGCAATCTTGGGAAAAGGAAAGCACGAGCCTCTGATCCGCCAAGTCCAAACGCTCGATACCTAACTTCTTGCACATCACCTTTAGGGTGATCTTTTCCATGAGAGCCTTGGCTGGTTCGGGAAGCGGGCCGAAGCGGTCCCTGAGCTCTTCATGAAACGCCTCAACTTCGGATGTTTCTGTCATCCTGGCCAAGCGTTTGTACGATACCAGCCTCTGGTCAATACCGGACACATAATCCTCAGGGATATAGGCTGACCAATTCACCTTAATCTCGGGTTCCACGTCTGGTTCAGCTGGTTCTCCCTTTAGTTCACGCATGGTGCGTTCCATAAGCTGCAAATACATCTCGTAGCCGACCGATGCAATGTGCCCGGACTGGGTGGGCCCCAGGATGGTGCCACCCCCTCTTATTTGAAGGTCACTCATGGCAATCTCAAACCCGGCCCCAAGATCGCTGTGTTCCATCAGGACTTTGAGCCGCTTCTGGGCATCTTTTGTGAGAGCCCCCTCATGCGGTATGAAGAGATAGGCGTAGGCCTGCTCGTCCGCCCGCCCCACGCGACCCCGAAGTTGATAGATCTGGGCCAGGCCGAACTTATCCGCCCGGTTGATCAGAATCGTATTGGCCGATGGGAAGTCCAGCCCGGACTCGATGATCGTGGTGCACACGAGGAGATCGATCTCGCGGTGCAAGAACGCCAGCATCACGGTTTCCAGCTCGTCATCACCGAGCCGCCCATGGGCAACCCCGACACGCAAACCAAGGACCAGCTCTTGAAGGTGACGGGCCGTAGCCCAGATGGTTCGGATATTGTTGTGGACAAAAAATATCTGGCCGCCTCGTTGAAGCTCGCTGCGAATCGCCTCTGCCACCACAGTATCATCAAACGGGCTGATGTACGTCTTGATCGCATATCGATACTCAGGCGGGGTTGCAATGATGCTCAGATCTCTGATCCCCATCAAAGACATGTGTAGGGTTCTGGGTATGGGCGTGGCTGTCAGGGCCAGGACGTCGACAAGACGCCGCATTTGCTTGAGCTTTTCCTTGTGGGCCACACCAAAACGCTGCTCTTCGTCAACAATAACCAGGCCGAGATCTTTGAAGGCAATATCCTTTTGCAGGAGCCGATGCGTCCCGATGACAATGTCGACCTTCCCTTCCTTGAGTTTTCGTACAATGGCCCGCTGCTCTTTCAAAGAGCGAAACCGGCTGAGCGTTTCTATCTCCACCGGGTAGGGCGCAAACCGGTCCTTGAAGGTCTTAAAATGCTGTTCAGCAAGGATGGTGGTTGGAACCAGAAACGCCACCTGCTTGTTGTCCCAGACCACCTTGAACGCAGCACGAAGTGCGATCTCGGTCTTTCCATAACCCACATCACCACAGACCAGCCGGTCCATGGGCACCGTCGACTCCATGTCGGCCATGACGTCCGCGATGGCCCGGCTCTGATCGGGTGTTTCAGCATATTCGAATCCAGCCTCAAGCTCCTCAAAAGAACGGTCCGGCGGTGAAAAGGCGTGTCCTTTCTGAACTTTCCGCGCCGCATAGAGCTTGAGGAGTTCCCCGGCCATCTTTCTGACCGATTTCTTCACCCGCTCTTTGATCCGCTCCCAGGACTTTCCCCCCATCTTGTCCAGACGGGGGGTGATGCCGTCCACGCCCACATACTTTTGCACGCAGTTCATGCGGTCCACCGGCACGTAGAGCTTGTCCTGGTCCCTGTATTCTATGACCAGGAAATCATCAGCAATGTCTGCCACTTCAAGCTTCACGAGGCCCTTGTACTGGCCAATACCGTAGTCTGTGTGAACCACAAGATCGTCCGCTTTCAGGTCCTCAAAGGTAAGCCAGCGGGTCCTTGGCTCCTTTTTTGACACCCTTGAAAGCCGGTGCCTGGACCCAAAGACCTCGTCGTCTGTAATGATGGCCAGGCCTTCCTGAGGCCAGATGAACCCGGAGGAGAGTTCCCCCAAGCAGATGCTCGGGACCTTGTCTTTATCTGTGTCTGCCGGAAACGCGTTGAAGCGCCGAAGCTGTATCTCATACGGCGAGAGGAGATCCTCCACACGCTCGGCCTGTTTCTTGGTGCGGCATAGAAGATACGGCGCCAGGCCATTTTCCTGGGCCTGGTTCATCCACTCAACCACGGGCCGCAACAGGTCTTCGGGCTGCCCGCGTTGCTTGAGCTGCTGGATGACGAGATCATTTCTTTCAACCGCCAGGTTACAGGTCACAGCACCTGGCTCTGTCACGGGAATCATCCTGAAGGCCAGGTGCGCCCCTTGGCTGAATCTGGCATCGACATCAGACCAGGCCAGATAGAGGGCTTCAGGCTCTGCGCACAATCTGTTGTCATTTCGGGCAGCCAGGAAGTTCTTGGTGACGGTTTCTTCCAGGTCGCATGCCGCGTTCTCCATGGCCCCGGGATCGATGACGATTGGCAGGGCCTCCTCTTTGGGCAGGTAATCGAATAAGGTATCAAGCGCAGGGTGTATCAGAGACATGAGCCCCCCGATCCCCGGAAACTGATCCAGATTTTCAAGCCGACCCACGATCTCTTCCACACGCAGGCCGGGCATCACCAGGGCGTCTCCTATTTCGCGAACCCGTTCAGCCACCTGGTCCATGCCCGAGGGATCAAGGACCGTTTCAGCAGCCGGAAGGAGTGTCACCTCAGATATGGGCTTAAGCGAACGCTGGTCGGCTGCTGAAAACGCCCTCATTGATTCAACCATGTCACCAAAGAACTCGATGCGGATGGGGTCTGCATAAAGGGGTGGGAAGAGGTCAACCAGGCCGCCCCGGATGGCAAAATCTCCAGGGTCCTCCACCAGGACGGTCTCTTGATACCCGCCTTGAATCAGTTTGCGGATCAGCGCCTCGCGATCCATCTCCTCACCGGCAACGATATATTCGGCATATTGAGAGAGAACCTGCCTGGGGAGCACCCGTTGCAGCAGGGCAGAGACAGTGGTGATGACAAGGGGGGGCTCGGTGTCGGTCAGCATCCTATATAGTGTTTCAATGCGCTGGCATGCGGTCTGGGGATGATAGGCTACGGGCTGGAATGGGAGGATGTCGTAGGATGGAAAGGTAATAACCGGAACGTCTGTCTTTCCGGAAAAAAAGCGAATGTCCGCAGCTAAAAGCTCGGCCTCTTTGGCTTTGGCACATACCACGAAAAGAGGACGATTGAGCACATCATACAGCCGACACAACAGATATCCCTGCTCACCGCCTGACAGCCCGGTGCAATTGACCCGCCCCTCGGTCTGCCGGATCATGTCCACCAGATCAGCAATGGAATGCCCCAAGAGTTTCATATCATTTCGATTTTCCGTGCGAAAATCGGCTATAGACAATGGGCCAAAGGCTGGACCTTCTTTTCCCTTTCGCCTTATGCCTTACGCCATGCGCCATGCGCCTGAGGTTTCAAGCCCTCACTACTGTTGGGCCGAAATCTCCTATACTTTATAAGACAGTATCTGTATTGATTCAAGGGCCAGGGAAGGGAGTCGGGTGGCGGACGAAGGAAGACCTCCCAGAAAACGAAAAGCGGCCAAAGACAAAAGCTTCAGCCGCCCAATAATAAGCTTCCATTTTGTTAAGAGTGCAGCCGCTACCCCGTTCTTTCGAAGTAAAGCATAAAATCATAGGCGTCCCCCTTTTCACTTTTCACAAGCCCTCCGAGGACGAGGATGACTCTGAAGATGAGTCTATAGAAGAAGATGACGCCGAAGACCGAGAAACGTGAAAAGGCGAGGACGGTCATGCAATATTGACATTGGGAGTGCATAGGATAGGAGGGACGGTCATTTAAAAGAATAGGGTAAGCCCTGTTGGGGCTTACCCTATTCTTGATGTTCGTCTTTGCCTGTTACTGTGCTTTGGGATGGCAGTCTTTGCAGGCTGTGGGGCCGGTGGGCTTGCCAGCCTTCTTCAACTCCTTATGACACCCCTGGCAGTTGGCATGAATGGCTGAATAGTGATATTTTTTGATTTTTTCGACCTTAGGCGTCTTATCGTCTTTGGGTGCTTTAGCTTCGGTGTGGCAAGCCTCACATTTCTTGACTTCACGGCCCTCTTTCCACACATTCTTGCCGCCCTCGTAAACATGGTGACAATCTGAGCAGGCAATCTTGTAATCCACATTATGCTTTTTGTGGGTAAAGGTGACCAGAGCCTTGGTGTGCTTTGCGTAAACTCCTGAATTCATGGTCATGGTTTCAGATGCCTCCTGAGCTGCATGGACGGCTGCAAAGAAAAGCACCACCCCTAAGGCTGCAAGAGCAAACACCAGTAACGATGGCTTTTTCATGAGTCGTTTTCACCCCCTTTCCATAAAGTGACTTTGTCTCCGCCCTGAGTATCGACACTACATCATACCCACTTTCTTAAATTACCAGTGACCATGATGATGTCCATGATGCGGTCTCGAATGCCTATAATGTCCATGACGGTGAGCAGGCGGCGGACAACAACGGACAACACGTGGCGCGCTATAATAAACAACCGTTGGACTGGGCCGAGAGTAATAATAGTCATTCAAGAGAGCATTTCCGACTATGGCAATACCTAGTCCTATAGCTACGCCTTCCCACCTATGACGCTGTGTGGAGCCTGCCCAAGCTGAAGTTACGACAAAGGAAAAACACAAGATCGTTGTAAGTAGTATGACAAGCAATTTTTTTGCGTTCATTTTTGTGCCTCCCTATTTCTTGTTTTAATACATTCGACACCGTTTGTCGGAAAAGGTTCAAAGGATGCTTTGATTTTCTTCAGATCTCGCCGTTGTCATCACCTGACATTAGGTTTTCATTAAACCATAGAATGGTCTGGTGTGATTTCCGTGTCTCCAGAATCATGACAGATGCGACATCGCCCTTAAAAGAGTTTATGATAGCACTAGGGCCTGGTTCGGGGGCAGGGCGTCTTACAACAGAGAAAAGGAGTATCAATACCGTCGCCATGGCCGCAGCGGGAACATAAAATTTCTTGGATATAAACAGGGCCCTGAGCTTCATCCACCATGGGACCCCCTTTCTCTGGATACGATCAAATACCCTTTCTTCAAAGTCTTCAACGTCAGCATGAGAAAGCTCTTTTTCTAAACCGGCCCTTAAGAAAGTAGAGATGCATTGATTTGCTCGGAGCACCTTTTGACAGGCAGGACAATATTTCAGATGCTTGTCGATCCGGGAATGTTCATCCGGTCCGAGTTCTTTATCAAGAAAACGGCTTAAGACGGCAGGATCACAGAAATTATGGTCCATTTTCATGGGTTTTTGTCCTCATAAGGAAGTCCTTATTTGCTTTGTTAGACACCGATTATTCCAAAAAAGCTCAATTACAAAAAGAAAGGTAGGGGATGCTTCTGGCCCTGCCTCTTCCAAACCCAGCAGAAATTGCCCCTAAACTCTTTGCTGGTTTGTCCATATTGTTAAGAATTCTCTGAAAAACCTACCTGACCAGAACAGGGGAGTTCGAGAAGCGCGTCCTGCTGGACGATGACAAAAAGCTGCTTGATAGGTAAGAATATTAAAGGGAGCGATACAGAAAAAGGTCAAAATGAGGCGGAGATATTAAACAGTAGGTAACCGTCTTTGTATTTAGGCCCTCCCACAATAATGCTGCTGTGGTTGAGAAGCTGGCTCACGGTCTGAAAGACCTCCTTCTTCTTTTTCAAAATCACAAGCAGAAGCTCTACTCTGTTTCCCGTAATCTGCAAGGGCGTGATCTTCAAAACCCTATCTTCTGGGAGTGAAACTGTGCCCGTCTCTCTCATAGCCAGTTCCATGCGGTTCTCGCTGAGGAGTCGGTATGAAGAATACCGAAAAACAGATTGCAGTTCCTCTGTGAGGCTGGAGAGACGGGGGTCCATGTATTCGGAACCCTGAGATGCCAGGACGGCCTTGACAACGATCTTGGTATTATGCTCGGCCCAGAGCGGACCTGCCAGCACCCCCATTAGAATAAGTAGCAGGAACGAAATGTTAAGCTTCTTGAATCTCATCATCTTCATCACCTGGAATCAGAGTTTCATTAAACCACAGGATTGTCTGTTGTGACTTCGGCGTTTGTATGATCATAACAGATGAGATTTCTCCTGTAAAAGACTTTATAATCGCACTCGGGCCAGATTCGGGGGCGGGACGTCTTACAACAGAGAAAAGGAGTATCAATACGGTCGCCACGGCCACAGCGGGAACATAAAATTTCTTGGACATAAACAGGGCCCTGAGTTTCATCCACCATGGGACCCCTTTTCTTTGGATAAGATCAAACACCCTTTCTTCAAAGTCTTCAACATTAGCATGAGAAAGCTCTTCTTCTAAACCGGCCCTTAGGAGGGTAGAGATGGATTGATTTGCTCGGAGCACCTTTTGACAGGCAGGACAATATTTCAGATGCTTGTCGATCCGGGAATGTTCATCCGGTCCGAGTTCTT
>CP070769.1:771944-776370 GCA_020347085.1 Desulfobacterales bacterium | reverse complement strand
GATAAGGCCTTGCGCCAAAGCGATTGACACGCCCATTGATAGACAGCCGATCGAACCGCTGCCCCCGGAGACTTCATCGACTTACTGATACATTGCCCATCAAGGGGTGAAACACCCAGCCCCTTAACTCTTGACAGTGAGGTCGGCCCCCAATATATTGAATTTTATGCCAGACATCGAGGCTTCTGAAAGACATATCGAAGCCCTCACCCGAATCAGCAAGGCAATTACCTCAGAGCGTTACATAGAGGACATCCTGCGGCTCGTGGTTACGGTGACGGCTGAGACCATGCGTTCCAAGATTTGCTCTCTTTGGCTCTTGGATGAAAACGAAAATGCCCTGCAACTTCGGGCAACCCAGAGCATTAGCGAAGACTATCTGAAGGAACGGTTTCTAAAGATTGGGGAGGGTATTGCGGGGCAGGTAGCCCTCACCCAACAGGCCAGGTCCGTGTTGAATGTTTTAGATGAACCCGATTACAAAGAGAAGGAACTAGCCAGGAAAGAGGGGCTGGTTTCAATGCTGAGCGTTCCGATGGTGGTCAAAGACAGGGTCGTTGGCGTGATCAACTGCTACACATCCGAACCTCATGAGTTTACAGAAACCGAGAAGAATGTGTTGACCACCGTGGCCAATGCAGCAGCCGTGGCCATTGAAAATACAGAGCTGATGGTAAAAACCAGAGTGATTCAAGAGGAGTTGGAGGCAAGAAAGCTTATCGAGAGGGCAAAAGATTTGTTGATGACGCGTAGGGGGTTGTCGGGGACGGACGCATATCGGTGGATTCAACGACGAAGTATGGATGCGCGCAAGTCCATGAAGGAAATTTCAGAGGCAATTATACTGACCGATGATATGTAAGTAACACTTAAAATTTTATGGGATATCACAAGAGCCGAAGTACAAAAGCTGTTGACAGGTGTGAACTTTCTTAATAAAGTATAAGCGGTTTCAGGGTCACAATGGTGTGACTCTCAAACGACGACACCGAGGTCCAACTGGCCCGCATGGGTAGTTGGGCTTTTTTTTGTCAAGAAAAGGAGTGAAGGAGGAATGGGCCATGTCATTTAGTAAACCAAATCGAAGTGCAGCGACCCTAACGACTACGAGGGTAACACCTGCACCGATCTCCGGCATCTGTGTCACATGTGTAGATGGGTGTGAGGGGCCGTGTGAGATCGGGCGCTCCGCCCTTAGCGGGAGAGAGGTCCTCTATCCCATCCCATTTGGAAAGATCACGGCCGGCTCTGAAAAGGATTACCCTGTGGACTTTTCCCATTTCAATATCCAAGGGACTGCCGTTGGGGCCATGGGCGTTGAGGCCGATCCTGACAAAGCCACCTTTCCGGTTGTGGATACCGCCACGGCACTGGGTGCTGATGGAAGCATCAAGCTTGATTTTCCGGTGTTCACGGGCGCTGTGGGATCAACCGACATTGCCCGGATCAACTGGACAGACGTGGCTGTTGGTGCTGCCATATCCGGGGTCATCGTAGTAGCTGGAGAAAATATCTGCGGCATGGACCCCCAGGCGGAGTTTAGTAATGGAAGAATATCGCGGTCCCCTGAGATGGAGCGCAGGATCAAAGCCTTCAAGGAATGGTATGATGGCACGGGCGGGATCATCGTCCAGGCCAATGTAGAAGATACCAAGTTAGGCGTGCCCGAATATGTGATTGAAAAACTGGGCATAGAGATTTTTGAGCTAAAGTGGGGACAGGGTGCAAAAGACATTGGGGGTGAGGTGAAGCTCCCGTCCATAGAGCGGGCCCTTCAGCTCAAGGAACGGGGCTACATCGTGCTTCCGGATCCCACCAATCCTGCTGCCCAGAAGGCTTTCAAGGCAGGGGGCATTACCGAGTTTGAGCGCCATTCCCGTCTCGGGATGGTCGATGAAGATGCCTTCCATAAAGAAGTGGAGCGGCTCCGGAGCGTGGGCGCAAAGTATGTTACCTTGAAGACCGGGGCATATCGGCCTGCTGACCTGGCCCGCGCCATTAAGTATTCTTCTGATGCTAAGATTGATCTGTTGACCATAGATGGGGCTGGCGGAGGCACTGGGATGAGCCCATGGCGAATGATGAACGAATGGGGCATTCCTACGGTGCAACTGGAGTGTCTGGCCTATCAGATGTGTGAGAAAATGAAGGCCAAAGGGGCTTATATCCCACCCATTGCCATTGCAGGGGGACTCTCCCTGGAAGACCATATATTTAAGGCCATTGCGCTAGGCGCTCCCTATGTGAAGGCGATCTGCCTGGGAAGGGCCGTGTTGACTTCTGCCATGGTGGGCAAGACCCACGGTAAATTGATGGCACAGAAGATGGAAGATGAAGGGGAAGACCCGAGCGAAGGATACCTCAAGCTTTTTGCTGTGGCAGCCCAACTCAAAGAACGGTTCGGCGATGATTTTGCCAAGGTCCCGCCAGGAGCCATTGGTATGTATTCGTACATCGATAGAATGAAACAAGGCCTGCAACAGCTCATGGCAGGGGCTCGAAAGTTTGCCCTTCAGTATATCGACCGTGACGACCTTGTTGCCCTTACTCGGGACGCGGCAGAGGTCTCTGGTATTGCCTACGTCATGGAGAGTGATGCTGACGAGGTTGAAAAGATTTTGGGATAGCCGGTTCTTGGCGACTATGGAGATTTTGGAGATCCCAACCCAATAAACGCTGCTACCAACGAACTCGATAAACCTAAGGAGGTAATGCTTATGTTGAACATTATCTGCAAACACAACTGCAAGTCATGTTATGCTGAACCTGTTTGCGCTGTGGATGCAATCGTAGACCAGCAAGGTTCCATATATGTGGAGACCGAAAAATGTATTGGCTGTGGATGTTGTCGCACGGCATGCGTGACCTTTGGGTATGATCAGGCTCTAAAAGACAAGACGGTGGACTGGCTCAAGGGCTCTGCCTAATGCCCTGTCACTGGTTACTTTTCGTTGGTCATTGATAAAACGACTCAAGGGTTTCGCCCCGCCCGCTCCATCACTTCGTGTGGGTGGCATGAATCGGGCAACACCAAGGAGACTATAATTTCAATACGTCGTAGAATTTCCAAAGCGTGACCGAATAGAGGCTATTTTATGTACGGACGCACCGGTCGTTGCCTTCGGGTCAACGTATCCGAAGAAAAACACTCGGTTGAAGAGATCGCCCCCGAGTTGCTGACCCAATTTATGGGGGGACGGGGTCTCGGGGTCAAAGTCTACTCAGACGAAGTCGACCCCAAAACGGACCCATTGGGGCCTGAAAACAAATTGATTCTTGTTTCCGGCCCGCTCGTGGGCACGGGTGCTGTAACCGGGGCCTCTTGTAATGTGGTGACAAAGAGCGCTTTGTCCGGAACCATTGCCTGCGCCAAGATGCGGGGGCACTTTGGGGCAGAGCTGAAGTTTGCAGGATTCGACATGATCATCATTGAAGGAAGGGCTGAATCACCCGTTATAATGTCTATCTTGGACGACAAAATCAGCATCCAGCCAGGCCTTCAATTTTGGGGCCGGACCACATCGGAGACTGAGGAAATCTTTAAGAATGATCTCACCGACGATTGGGCGGCCCGGGAGACGCATCTGGTCTCTATCGGCCCGGCTGGCGAAAAGTTGCTTCCCTTGGCAAACATCGTTAATGACGGCTTCTTGTCTGTCGGGGGTGCTGGCATCGGGGCGGTCATGGGGTCTAAGAATCTCAAGGCCATCGCGGTTAGAGGCAGCCGTTCGTTGTCAGTTGCAGATAGTGATCGGTTTGTTCGCATAGTCACCAACCTGATTAACAAATTGAACAGCGCCCCGCTCACCTCTCATTCCATGTCTGCATGGGGGTCCGCTTTTTTTGTAGATCTCTGTTATCAAAAAGGGATACTGCCTCAGAAGAATTTTCAGGGTGCTGCTTTTACGGAATTAAAAGATATCGGGACCGAGGCCCTATCGAATGCTTTTGCTTTGAGGAGCAGTGGGTGTTTTGCCTGCCCTATCGCCTGTCTCAAGAAGACAGATGTGAATTATCCCCTTTTCAAAGGCAGAGGCATGGCACCTACTTACTGGGCTATTGGGGCTCTGGGGCTTAACTGCGGTATTAGGGACCTGGGTATCATTGGTATGGCCAATATTATTTGCGCCGAGATGGGGCTCGACCCGATTACGGCAGCTGGGACCTTAGCTACAGGCATGGAGTTGGTGGAAAAGGGGGTCGTTTCCAGGGATAACTTGAAACTTGAATTGAGGTTTGGGCAGGGAGAAGATCTCATTCAGGCCCTGAAGCTCATGGCCACAAAAAAGGGCCACGCCCAGAGAATTGGGAAAGGGGGACAGGCCCTGGCCGAGGAATACGGTCAACCCGGCAGCTTTATGGGTGTCAAGGGGATGCCGATGGCCCCATTTGATCCGAGGGGCATCCAGGGTATGGGTTTGCATTT
>CP070769.1:768001-771844 GCA_020347085.1 Desulfobacterales bacterium | reverse complement strand
GGAGGCGGGAGATCCATTGAAATAGAAATCAAGGGGCCTGGGCTGGAGCGTCTCATTGCCGTGGGGCGAGAGATTTTCGGACGGGTGATGCAGCACCTACCAAACGCTCAGTTACGGCCTATCCCAAGCCTTGACCTGGGTAATCCCGAGATGCGCGTCATACCGAACAGGGAACGTCTCACGCGTGTAGGCATGACCACGGCTGAACTGGGGCTAACCGTGGACGCGCTTGTAGATGGTGCCAAGGCGAGTGATTATCGGATATACGGCGAAGAGATAGATCTCGTTGTCAAGGCAGAAGAAACAAAACTAGGGCGAACCCAGGACCTCGAAGACCTGCTCGTACAAACACCCAAAGGCGAAAGACTGACTTTGGGATCTCTTGCCGATATCCGGTTAGAGGAGGGCCCAACCCAGATCAACCATATTGATTCAGAGCGGGCCATAACGATTCAGGTGATTCCGCCACGGGAGATCCCCTTGGAGACTGCCATGGATATCGTCAGGGAGAAGGTGGTTGGTCCCATCAAGGCGAGGGGAGAACTTGGGAGCCTCTATCGGATTGACTTGAGCGGCACGGCAGATGACTTGACACTCACGAGGTGTGCGCTTCAGTGGAATCTCATTTTGGCCCTTGTGATCAGCTATCTTCTGATGTCAGCTCTTTTTGAAAACTTCTTCTATCCTTTTATTATCATGTTTAGCGTACCTCTTGCAGCAGCAGGTGGGTTCATTGGTTTACTGCTAGTCAATCTCTTTATCGCTTATCAGGCCCTCGATATCGTCACGATGCTAGGATTCGTTATCTTGATCGGAATTGTCGTGAACAACGCCATCCTCATTGTTCATCAAACCCTCAACAACATCCGGTATTCAAATATGGCCCCCCGTGACGCGATTCGAGAGTCGGTGCGTTCACGAATTCGGCCCATATACATGAGTTCCGTGACGAGTGTTTTTGGAATGATGCCTCTCGTGCTGACACCGGGAGCCGGCTCAGAATTTTACCGGGGCCTTGGAGGTGTGGTGGTGGGTGGCCTCCTGGTATCCACAGTCTTTACGATCTTCCTGGTTCCTGCCCTCTTGAGCCTCGTGCTCGACGCGTCCGTTGCCATCAGGAAGGGTCTTCGCAGGGCGGGAACATAAGGCGCCTCATAAGAATTCTTGTCAAAGCCGCTTTGACGACTGCAGAATGAGATGACAAAAAACCATAAGACCGCGCACAGATTTGAATGTCGAACCGGCAAGTGCCTCCCTTTGGGAGCAACGGTGACACCGGAAGGGGTGAACTTCTCTGTGTTTTCGCGACATGCTACGTCCCTGACACTTGTCCTCTTTGAAAAGACCAAGACAGCACCTCTTGTTGCCATCTCTCTCGACCCCGAACGTAACAAGACCGGCGACATCTGGCATATCCTTGTCCTCGGCATAGACCTGTCGTTGCGTTACGGATACAGGGCCGGTGGCCCCCTCGACCGTGAAGGGGCCGGGCACTGGTTCAACGGTGAGAATATTCTCCTTGACCCGTATGCTCGGGCCCTCGAAGGGGGGGAGACCTGGGGA
The DNA here is from genome assembly GCA_020347085.1 of Desulfobacterales bacterium. GTDB lineage: Bacteria > Desulfobacterota > Desulfobacteria > Desulfobacterales. The sequence continues at coordinate 770,281 of CP070769.1, read as the reverse complement.
GGCGAACCAGGTAAAGCCCCCCAAGGAGCCCAGGATACTTCCTTTCAACGCCGGTGTTTGATTGTAGACAATGATTTTGACTGGGAGGGCGACCGGCCGCTGAATTTACCTTTGAAAGACAGTGTCATCTATGAACTCCACGTGCTCGGCTATACGATTCACGAATCTTCGGGAGTCAAGCATAGAGGTACCTATAAGGGTTTGATTGAAAAGCTCCCGCACATTAAGTCTCTGGGGGTCACAGCTGTCGAGTTGATGCCGGTCTTTGAATTCAATGAACTGGAGAACAAAAAAATCCATCCCAAAACCGGAGAGCAGCTGAAGAACTTTTGGGGGTATAGCACCATGGGATTTTTTGCCCCAAAGGCCTCTTATGCTGCAAACGGTTGGGACGGAAATCAGGTAACGGAATTCAAAGAGATGGTCAAAGCCTTCCACCGTGCAGGCCTGGAAGTCATCATTGACGTGGTTTTTAATCACACGGCAGAGGGAGGCTCAGGTGGACCGGTCATTAGCTTTCGCGGACTCGACAATACGGTTTATTATTGCCTGGAACCGGACTCCAAAAAATATCTAAACCTTTCGGGCTGTGGCAACACAGTGAACTGTAACCATCCTGTGGTTCAAGCCTTCATCTTGGATTGTCTCAGGTACTGGGTCTTGGAAATGCATGTGGATGGGTTTCGGTTTGATCTGGCCTCTATTCTGCGCCGGGATCAGAAGGGTGAGCTTCTTGCAGGTCCCTCGCTCGTGGACGCCATAGCACAGGACCCAGTGCTCTCCGGTACGAAGATCATAGCAGAGGCATGGGATTCACAGATCAATCAAGTGGGGGCCTTTCCTGGGCGGTGGGCTGAGTGGAACTCACATTATAGAGACGATGTAAGACGTTTTGGCAGGGGAGAGCCAGGGATGGTGCCGGTGCTGGCTACCCGCATTGGAGGAAGCTCTGACCTCTATCAGGCAAGTGGTCGGCGTCCCTATAACAGTATCAACTACATCACTTGCCATGATGGCTTTACACTCCATGATCTGGTGTCTTTTAACCGCAAACATAATGAAGAAAACGCTGAAGATAACCGGGACGGAGCAGATCATAACTTCAGCTCAAACAGCGGTGTGGAGGGGCCAACAGATAACCGCCTGGTTAATGCCCTGAGGCTGAGGCGTATGAAGACCTTTGTTACCATCCTTATGGTCTCACACGGCGTCCCCATGATCCTGGCTGGAGATGAGCTTGGCCGAACCCAACAAGGAAACAACAATCCATACTGCCAAGACAATGAGCTTAGTTGGATCAACTGGAACTTCGGAAAAAAGAACGCCGGTCTACTGAGGTTTTTCCGGAAAGTCATCGCCCTGAGAAATAAACATCCCATATTTCGCAGGTCGCATTTTTTGACCGGTGCGGACACAAACCAGGATGAACATCCCGATATAAGCTGGCATGGCCTGGAATTGGACAAGCCGGATTGGTCTGAGGATTCCAGGGTGCTTGCCTTCATGCTGGATGGTTCGGAGCTTCCACGTGAGAAAAGGGATGATGACTTTTGTGTGCTGTTGAACGAGGACCAGGTCAAACACAGCTTTCAAGTCCCACCCCCTAAAGCAGGTAAGACATGGTTGCGCATCATAGATACCAGTAGGCCGTCGCCTGAAGACTTCTTGGATGAAGATCAAGGCGCTCCGGTCATGGCCGACAGGACGTATCCTGTGCTACCCATGGCTGCCGTGGTGTTCATTTCAAGAATGCGATAACAAGAGCGCTTGCTGGCTGAGGAGGGAAGCCTCCTCAAAAGCTGTGATAATACTTATCCTGCATGATTGAAGTGTCTTGGCAAGTCCACGGTATCACCGCTTTCTCGAAGAATCCCCTCCCGAGCCAGAGCCGAGCCAGGAAGCTGTTCCGGTAGTCCAGGTAACAGATAACACGTCATTTGCCCAAATTACGGAGGAGAACATGAGTTACGATTGTCTGAAGTTTGACATGGAGGATGGAATTGGGAGTATTACCCTGAACCGACCGGAGAAAAGGAATGCCCTTTCCCTCGAATTGCTAAAAGAGTTAAATGCCTTGCTAACAAGCATTAGTGGAAATAGTGACGTCAGGGTTGTCATCATAAAAGGTGAGGGAAAGGTCTTTTGCGCTGGTCATGATATCTCGCAGCTGGTCAATCACGAAATGACATTTTACAGGGAAATTTTCGATATATGTTGGGAGGTCATGGAAAAGATCCAGCGGCTGCCCCAGCCTGTCATTGCCCAGGTGCATGGCGTTGC
>CP070769.1:765285-767901 GCA_020347085.1 Desulfobacterales bacterium | reverse complement strand
GCTGAACAAAGAGGTGCTGCCGGATAAGAATATGTATCTCAAGTGGACCGTGGACCCGTCGCGCTATATCCTGAGTTCCATTGCGCTCGTTAAAAACAATGTCCTTATCGGCGGGCTCCTTGCAGCCAGCTCACTGCTGTTGTTTCTCAGGAGCTTCCGGACCACCCTCACCGCGGCCGTGGCCATCCCCGTGTCCGCCATAGGGGCCTTTATCTTTCTCTGGCTCTTCAACCGGAACCTCAACGTAGTCAGTCTCGCCGGCATCTGCTTCGCGGTGGGCATGCTCGTGGACAGTTCCATCGTGGTGCTGGAGAACATCGACCGGCACCGCAAGATGGGCAAAAAGACCTTTGATGCGGTCTATGATGGGGCCAGGGAAGTCTACGGTGCTGTGCTGGCCTCCACTCTGACCACAGTCGCCGTGTTCCTCCCGGTCATCTTTGTTCAACAGGAGGCCGGTCAGCTCTTTAAGGACATTGCCATTGCCATCAGCTGCGCGATCCTCATTAGCCTGTTCGTCTCCATGACCGCCATACCCACAGCGATGCACCTGCTCTACACCAAGGCACGGGAGAAGAAGGAAAAGAGGGACAGTCTGATCGTCCGGATTGGACGGGGCTTCGTCAAGGTGATCATGTATCTGTCCGGTCTTTTCCAAAGGAATGTCCGGACACGGTTGGCCTGCGTGGTAGTGTTTACTGCGCTTGCGCTGATAGGGTCTTGGGCCCTGATACCCAAGGCTGAATACCTGCCCCAGGGCAACCGTAACGTCATCTTCAATATCTTGGTGCCGCCCCCGGGATATTCCCCGGAGAAGCGTCGGGAGGTGGGAGAGCACATATATAGCCAGGTCGAACCCTACATGAAGGAAAGGGGCAAGGATGGGATGCCGCAGATCTCGAACCTCTTCTATGTCTCAGCCGACGAGTTTTTTATCTTCGGTGTCAAGTGCACGGATGAAGACGAGACCAGGGCTAAAGAACTGATCCCCGTAATGACCAGGATCATCCATTCTCTTCCCGATATGTTCGGGGTGAGCATCCAGCCCGGGATCTTCGAGGCTGAACTGGGAAGGGGTCGGACGGTGGACGTGAACGTTTCCGGGGAAAGGCTCTACGAAATCGTACAAGCCGCCGGCATGCTCTTCGGGGCCATTGGCCAGGCTATTCCCGAGGGCCAGATCCGGCCGGTTCCCTCCCTGGAGATCTCATACCCCGAGTGCAATATCATTCCGGATCGGTCCAAGCTGGCCGCCAACGGGTTGACTGAGGTGGATCTCGGCGTCTATGTGGATGTGCTCATGGATGGCCGCAAAATCGACGAATATCGGCCTGAAGGGGTTAACCAGATAGACCTCGTGGTCCGTGGCAAGGACACAGATTTCCAGAGCCCTGAGGACATCCTGAACTGCTCGATCGTTAACAGCCACGGCAAGCTTATCCGGATCGGCGACGTGGCCCATATCGAGTACACCCAGGGGATGACCCAGATCGACCGCCTGGAGAAGAAACGCAATATCCGGCTAGAAATCACCCCGCCGGATACCATGCCCTTGCAGGCTGCCATTGAAACTATCCAGCAGACCGTTGACGCGATGGCCCAGAAGGGACTGTTGGAGAATATAGAGGTCACGCTGGGCGGCAAAGCCGACAAACTGGTGGAAACCCGGCGGGCGCTCCAGTGGAATTTCCTCTTGGCCATAATCATCACATACCTGCTGATGTCGGCCTTGTTTGAAAATTTCCTCTATCCATTCATTATTATGTTCACAATCCCGCTGGCGGCGGTCGGCGGGTTCATTGGATTGCGGCTGGCGAATATTCTGATTGCACCTCAGCCGCTCGACGTGCTGACCATGCTTGGCTTTGTCATCCTCGTCGGCACCGTGGTGAACAACGCCATACTGATCGTCCACCAGACGCTCAACAACGTCCGGTACGGGGGAATGCAGGGCCTGGCTGCGATCTCGGAATCCGTGCGGATCCGAATCAGGCCGATATTCATGAGCGCCTGCACCACGATCTTGGGGATGTCTCCTCTGGTGATCTCCACGGGTTGGGGAAGTGAACTTTACCGGGGTATCGGGTCCGTCCTGATCGGCGGTCTGGGCCTGTCGACAGTGTTTACCCTGTTCGTCATCCCCGCGCTACTGGCTTTTTTCATCAGGTTCGAGAAGAAACGCGAAAGGACAGATTAGTCTACAAAACGCCCTCAGTTTGATATGGATTTGCCCCGACACGGGCTTCATCAGCGAGAATGTCTACCTGTACTGCGCCTACGAAGGATTGGCAACGGTCGTGCGTGGGTTGATTGACAGGCCAGCCCTGGCAAAGGTAATGGGGCTGAGATCGGATCAAAGAATCACCCTGGCACAATCGGTGGGATATCCAAAAGAGTAATCCCCCTATCAATTATCAACGGGCATTACCATTTTGGAAAACCCCGCGAATAAGATCGTAAGAAGGGGTTGTGAGCCTTGATCTTTCGGATGAAAGGACCAGTTTTAAGTGCATTTTTACATTCTTTCGTGAATCTTACCTTGCTTACCTTGTAATATACTGATATATTAAAGATTATCAAATGCTAAGTTGTTTCAGAACCAACATCCCCATCTTC
>CP070769.1:760458-765185 GCA_020347085.1 Desulfobacterales bacterium | reverse complement strand
TGAAAGCGGCGATCCTAAAGTCTGCGCCTCCGGGCACAGAAGAGATGAATCTGGCGGCCTTTGAGAGTGGGTACAAATTTAAGAGTTCTTACTAAGGAGAACGTTAATTGTGCGACACAGGGCCAAATTTCCCTCGTCCGCTGCAGCGTATTTGGATGCTTCTAGGGCTTGCTCCGGACGCCCTGACACGGAGTGAAGCTGTGCGCTAAAACTCGTCCCGCTTCGCGGGACTCAAACAGTTCAGAGCGCCACCCGTCGCTTCGCCAAGAATCATCAAAAATGCGCTGCAATGCTCCCTCAGAAAAAGAGGCCCTATGTCTGGTGCGTTTTGACCCCATTAGTAACCCGTGACCGTTTGACGAATAGCGATTTCCGAGTTGGCGCGGGCTTCACTTCGCGTCCGAATAACGGAGAGCCAATAATAGATAACAAATAGCGAACAGCGACGAGGCAAGATAATCATGAAACATGAGGTTTCGAGTGCTCGGTATTGGAACATTCAAGAGTGCACCATACCTGTTGGAAGGGTAACAATCATAACTAGCTTCTGTAAGGGTGGGGAAGACTGTGATGAGTGCATAAAGTTTTGCCCCGAGAAGGTGTTGGAACTGAGCACAATACGAAACGAAAGGGGTTTTTTCCCGCCGGTTTTGGTAGACGAGGAACAGTGTACAGTATGCGGTAGATGTCAGCTTTACTGCAGTGAAAACGCCATCTTTGTCGAGAAGATTGGCGAAAGAGTTGTGACACCTGATGAAATAGCCCCGAGAGAGGAGAATTCACAATAGATGTTAGAGGATCGTGTAGGAGTCTTTGTCTGTCATTGCGGGACCAATATTGCTGGCTCTGTAAATTGCCAGAGGGTAACTGAGGCAATAGCCCGGACCGATGTAGCACTCGTTCGGGAACATGCCTATATGTGCACCGGGGGACAAGCACAGATTCTGAGTGACATTGAGGAATACGATTTGGACAGGATCGTCGTGGCGGCCTGTTCTCCAAGGATACATGAGGAGACGTTTCGGGAAGTTTGCAAAGAGGCGGGCATGAATCCTTACATGATGGAGATGGTTAATATCCGGGAGCAGTGCTCGTGGTGTCACACGCACGAACCTGATGCCGCAACCCAAAAGGCCATAGATCTTGTCCTGATGGGCATAGAAAGAGTGAAGCTCAATCAGCCCTTAATACCTATTGAGGTTCCGATGACCAAGCGGGCCCTTGTCATCGGTGGGGGCATAAGCGGCATTGAGGCTAGCCTGCAACTGGCTGATTTGGACCACCATGTGATTATGGTAGAAAGAAGTCCCACAATTGGTGGCAAGATGGCACAGCTAAACAAGATCTTCCCGGACCAAAACTGCAGTCCCTGAATTCTGGGACCCAAGATGGTGGATGTCGGTCGGCATCCAAATATCGAGTTACTCACAATGTGCGAGGTCGTAAAGGTCAAGGGTTATGTGGGAAGTTTTGAGGTCACGCTAAGAAAACATCCAAGGTATGTTACAGAAGATTGTACCTTCTGCGGTGAGTGTTTGGAGCGCTGCAATGTCTTTACCGAAGACGCGTTCAACGTGAATCGCGCCCTGAGAAAAGCAATCTATACACCCTTTCTCCAGTCTGTCCCCAGGCAGTATGTGATCGACGACAAGGTTTGTATCCATTTCTCTGAGGAAGCGTGCCAGAAGTGTTGGGAAGACTGCAAAAAGCACGCTATCGATCTCTCTCAGACTGTTGAAGAGGAAACTGTCCGTATAGGCGCAGTTATTGCCTCCACCGGCGTAAAGCCATATGACCCAACAGGATTATACGGTTATGGCGACAGCCGATTTCCGGATGTCATTACCTCCATGGAACTGGAGAGGATGATGTCTCCGGAGGGGCCTACGAAAGGAGAGATTATAAGGCCCTCCACAAGGCAGGCTCCCGGCAGCGTTGCCTTCATCCAGTGCGTGGGTTCCAGATCTGAGAAGGAGGGAGAGCTCCCTTATTGCTCAAAGCTTTGTTGTCCGAACACCATAAAGAATACACTCCTCTTGAAAGACCGCTTCCCAGAGCTTGAAATATGCGTGTTCCACAATAACATTCGAACCAGCGGAAACAGGCAGGAGAGAATGTTTCTTGAGGCAAGGAAGCAAGGGGTTGTTTTTATCAGCTCCTTTCCTGAGATGAGTCAAGACCATATCTTGATCTTTTCTGATCCTTTGCTTGGTGACGAACGGCTCATGAAAAAACAGTTTGATCTTGTTGTCCTTGCGATCGGGATTCGTCCCACAGCATCGGAGATGTCGGAGCTCTTGGGCGTGCCTTTGGGAAAAAGAGGGTTCATCAAAGAAGACAGTCAGTTAGCTCCCACCTCTACCCCCACAACGGGAATCTACTTTGCTGGCGCGGTAGGAAGCCCTGCTGACGTCAAACAGTGCATCGAACAGGCCGGCAGTGCTGCTATGCAGGTATCGAAACATTTTCAGAGAGACACGGCAAAACTTTCGCCGAACATAGCCAAGTTAGATCTTGAGAAGTGCACAGGTTGTGGCAAATGTAGCAATCAGTGCCTGTTTGGTGCTGTTCGCGTGGAGGACAAAGTGGCAGTCATCACTGGGGCTGCATGTCGCGGATGTGGAAACTGCATCAATGCCTGCGAATTTGATGCTATTTCCATAAGCAATTACGGTGAAGAACAACTAAGAGCTCAGCTCAGAGCGGCCCTGCGGGAGCCGGAAGATAAGATTGTCGTTTTTGCCTGTCACTGGTGTTCCTATGCAGGGGCAGATTTTGCTGGTACAAGCAGGCTACAGTACAGTCCCAATGTCAGAATCATAAAAACGATGTGCTCATGTCGTGTAACAGTCGATCTCATTACATATGCCTTTGCTCTAGGAGCTCCGAAGGTCATGGTGTCGGGGTGCCACCCGGGAGATTGTCATTACCTTGACAATAACATGTTTACGAAAAGAAGGGTTTTAAAGTTCAAAGAAGAGCTAGCAAGTAAAGGGATCAATCCAGAGAGATTGATGCTGAAGTGGGTCTCGGCTGCAGAGGGCCAAAGGTTTGTTAGGGCTGTTCAAGAGATGGAGCAATTGAGGGTGGATGAGGACGAAACAGAGATGACCAAAATGATTTTCAGTGAACCCAAAAAGAGAAGGTTAAAGAAGAGGGTGATGAAGTAAATCGATAACGGGCTGTTGCCCAAATAGCCGTCCAGACAACATTCGGGTAAACTTCACTTTTTGCTTGCAGTATGTATTAGATGTTGCTAGTGTCATGTCTCAGGAATAAGTTTAATCACTTTCACGGCGGCCAAAGCCTTTTCAGCGCGGCACTGAGCATTTTCGGAATCAGACGGCAGCTGAGCGAAGCGCCAAGAATCACGAACTTTTTGATCCCGATAAATCGTGCTCAAACAGTTCCAATTTTTACGCTTCGCTAAGAACTTCTTAACAAAATGGTCAAAATTGGCTCCCAAAGAGGTTTTGAAGCCAGTTGTATCGTGTTTACTTTTATTTTTTCTTTAACTTAGGGGGGAAAGTAAATGAGGAAGAGACGAAAGTCGTATAGTGTGGACGCAGTGATCAGGTTCTTTCTTCAGTACTACAACATTCCAACCAAACAAGACATTGAAAAACTCGGTAAGAGAATGGAGCGGTTGGAAGAAGCCTTGAAGGCGAACATGGCTGCTGCGAGAAGGGCAAAGAGAACAGGTGCCGTCAAAGGTGTTGCAAAGAAAAAGCAGGCCCAAAGGGGCAGGGCCAAGATGACAGCAACTGAAAAGGTTCTCAGCGTTATGAAAAGGTCTTCCAAAGGTGTTGATATTGCAGGTCTGAAGGCAAAGACTGGCTTTGAAGACAAAAAGATCCGTAACATCGTCTTCAGGCTCACTAAACAGGGAGTTGTCAAAAGGGCCGGACGTGGAATCTATGCTTTGCGTTGATCCATGGCCGGCGAAGGATTGAAAAAGAAGCTTTCCGACGACCAGTACTGTTTTGCCTGCGGTGCTTTAAATCCGATTGGCCTCCATATGGAGGTCTCCTTCCGTGACAACAAAGCCTTTAGCAGGCTCTGCCTTAAGCGCGAATTCCAGGGGTGGAGCGAGATTGTGCATGGCGGCGTGATGGCTACAATCCTGGATGAGATTATGGCCCATGCCGTTTTGCATTATGTCGGTCAGGCGGTTACTACCTCGCTTCAAGTGAGCTATCGTGCTCCTTTGCATGTGGGGGAGGAAATTGAGGCGATAGGTTATGTTGCGGAAAAAAAGAGCAGGGCAGTGGTAGCCAAGGCTGAAATACGGATGCTAGGCAGCAAAAAGCTTATTGCCACGGGAGAAAGTAAGTTTATCCTGGTCAAATCATGAAACCTTTCCTTGGGTTCAATCTCTGAAACCTTTGTACAACCCCTTTTCACTTCTTTGTATGAACTTTTTGACCCATGCACGGGCTTGCTCATAATAGCGGTTGTCAGAATAACGTTCCGATAAGAGCAGATGACAATTGAACTGCAACAGCGAGCGCATTCCCTGTAGATTGCTGCAGGGTTAGCGAGCGAATCTAAAAATGGCACCCTTCCTTACAGTCGAAGATTCCCTGTCCCGACTTGTCGGGACTGCAGGGATCTTCAAAATACTATTTGGCTAACTTCTGGGTGTCCAATTTTGGGATTTTTGAATTCTCCTGGCTAAATCACGCACGCAGTGAAGCGGAGCGCAACAACTCGGGCGGAGCCCTCAG
>CP070769.1:750598-760358 GCA_020347085.1 Desulfobacterales bacterium | reverse complement strand
GACTATCTACGAAACATGGCTGGAGGTATATTGTTATGCTAAGGAATCTTCTCATTATTCTTGTGGCCACAGCTTTTTTTGTAAGCGGTTGCGCGGCTCCCAAACTAAAGCTGTTTCCGGACGCTACGGACCCGTTCCAGGAGTTCACCCTTCATGGCACGCAAAAGGGCAAGGTATTGGTTATCCCCATGAGAGGAATCATCTCGGACGCTCCGAGGACGTGTTTCCCTGGCGCCAGGCCGAGCATGGTTCAGGAGATCGTGTCTCAGCTCAGGCTGGCTGAAAAAGACGAGGAAGTCGGGGCGATTCTTTTGAAGATCGACTCGCCCGGCGGCTCGATCACCGCAACCGACGTCCTCTATCAAGAAATCATGGCCTTCAAGAAGCGGACGGGAGTTAAGGTGGTCGTTGCCATGATGGATGTGGCCGCTTCGGGTAGCTATTACGTCTCCCTTCCGGCCGATTTCATCCTGGCGCACCCCACCACGGTCACAGGCTCTATAGGCGCCATGTTCATGTGGCCCCAGGTGACCGGCGTCATGGGAAAAATCGGCTTGGACATAAAGATGACCAAGTCGGGGAAAAAGAAGGACATGGGCTCTCCCTTCCGGCAGACCACCCAAGAGGAAGAAGAAATTCTGCAGGGACTTACCGATGAGCTGGGCAGAAGATTCGTAAGCCTCGTGGCCAAGCATCGCAAACTCGATCAAAAGGCTTTGGTCGATATCTCCTCCGGCCGTGTCTACATTGCCAACGAGGCCTTACAACTGGGGCTTGTCGATAAAATCGGATACTTAAGTGACGCGGTCTTGCAGGCTAAGAAGCTGTCTGGACTACCCGAAGACACCAAAGTAGTGGTCTACCGCCGCACGGAATACCCGGACGACAACATCTATAACACTGCCACGACTCGGTATAGCGGTAGCAGATTGGCTCTCATCGAGTTGGGATTGCCGGACTCCATAACCTCTGTGCGCACCGGTTTCTACTACCTCTGGTTGCCTGGCTCAGGCCGTGACTAAGCCGGGCTTTCCCTGCTTGCGATCTTCCGCATTTTAATGATCCACGCTATTACCAGTTCCAAGGTCCAAACATTGAAGTTCCCTGCAGTCCCGACAAGTCGGGACAGGGAATTCGCTCGCTGTTGCAGTTCAAGATACGCAACTGCTATCACAAGTCTCTAGACATTGAAGATTTTTGCCAAGAAATGTTGAATTTTGGATGCGGGGAACCAAACCTCTCTCAGCATAAAGGCCCCGAATCAGCGCCCGTCTCAACCTACAGGGCAGATTGGTGACACCTGGTTGGTGGGTTTCTATTTTGGGAGGCACCTTTGATTTTCAACTGGACGATCCCACCACAAGATGCTGAAGACGACCCTCTGGCGGGGTCTCGGCATTCCGCGCAAACTCTCACGCAACCGCACAACCCAAAACGCCATAGGCGGAGATGCCTTTTTCCTTGACACTTACGTCCCTTTTCCGCATAGTTTATTGATAACCAAGGAAATTCTATCCCCTTTGTACCCATTCAACGAGAGGAGATAAGAAATGGCAAAACTACAGAAAGGACAGGCTACGCCCAAAATAGCCAAAACTAAGGGAAGAAGGACGACCATGAAGAAATCGGCATCAAAGGGGGCAACTGCCATGAACACTGGCATAAAGAAAGAATATCTCAAAACCAGAAAGGTATGTAAGGTCACATTCAGGCTGCCCAAGATTGCTGCCATTGATGCGAAGAGTGTATGTATTGTTGGCGACTTCAATGATTGGGGTATCCACGCTAATCGCATGAAAAAGTTGAGAAGTGGGGACTACACCATTACGCTGGAGCTTGAGCCTGAAAGGGAGTACCAGTTTCGCTATTTAGTCGATGAATATAGATGGGAAAATGACTGGAATGCCGACAGGTATGTGAAAAGTCCTTATGGAGACAGCGATAACTCAGTAATCATACTTTAGGGGCCCGTTTTATTTGCCTGTCAATTACATAGATTAAGATCTTCGGAGTTAATACAGGCCTTGGTACAAGTGTTCAACGTAAAGAGGAGGTCAGAATGAATATTTATGTAGGCAATCTGTCACGTGATGTGACCGAAGAGGATTTGCGACAGGCGTTTGGAGCCTTTGGCCAAGTGGCATCCGTTAAGATTGTCACGGACAGGTACACTGGCGAATCAAGAGGATTCGGATTCGTTGAGATGCCCACCAAAACTGAAGGGGAGTCAGCGATCACTGGCCTGAACGACATGGAATTGAAGGGACGAACCCTTAACGTTAATGAGGCTCGCCCTCGTCCCCAAGGCCGTCGGGGTGGAGGAGGCAGAGGTGGGGGAAGCCGGGGCGGACGGGGACGAAGTGGAGGAGGCAGGGGTGGTGGGCGGCGCTCCTGGTAAGCGCCACTTTGACATAGACCTAGTAGAGTGATACTATTCACATAGCCGACCAACATCCGGGGTTCTGGATCTTTTACACGAATCTCATGTACCGAAAGAAAGGGGAGATGAGTTTGAGGGAGTTTAGTAGTCTAGAAGTTACAGTCTTTCACAATGACATTGAGCAGGCCATGAGAGTGCTGAAAAAAAAGTTGCAGAAGGATGGCCTTTTCCGACGACTAAAAGCCAAGAGGAGCTACGAAAAACCGAGTGAATGCCGCCGTCGCAAGCGTCGCGAGAGTGAAAGAAAGCGAAGAATAAATAGCTTGAAAGGGTCCGGATACTCCAGGTAATATAGTTCGACATCCAATTTCACCATCCCATCAGATTGCTGAGGTCCACGCCGCAGGCCTACATCTGGATACGGCCGACTTGGCCCGGAGCGAACACTTTCTATTTGTCACGCAACAGGTCAGATTGTAGATTCTGCCATACAAGGCCTCAAAACTAGAGGCCGAAAAACTTGCGGTAGGCAACTCATATCTCGAAATGCGGTCTTAGAGTGATTGGCCCGCCAAGCCCACGGTCGATGTTCCCAGCCTATATTTTCGGCCGAACAGCCTCCGTTTCCCAGAATCCTCCCGACAGTTTGACGAAACTTATCATTTGAGTTAGAAAGCTTTGACGGAACCTTTTCAGCGCAGACTAATGATTTTGCCTCGACCGCTTTTCCAAGCGTGGGCCACAAATACCCGTCACGGCTTTCTTTTGCCTAACGGTTAAGTCCATTACATAAGCCTCCTTTCTGTTTTTGGTTTCGCCCGTTTTCTATCTTAGGCTGTCAATCTTCCGTCCGTATTCTCCCCCAAGAAAATAAGTACTTCTCCCAATTGCCTCAACGGACAATGCTGGCATAGAATACCGTTGGTTCTCATAGGCAATTGTCTCATGAGCGATAGCAGGCAAATGGTTGAGCGAAGGAAACACAACCGGTTCGAGGTTCCCATGGGTGCATTTATTGTGCTTGGGCCTCATTTTACCAAAGTGGGTCGAATCATAGATATAAGCATGGGTGGGATTGCTTTTCGTCATGTTGATAAAGAAGAGCCGTCAAATGGATTATATCAAGTAGATTTGTTCCATATGAACAGCGATTTCTGCTTAAAGAATCTACCGTGTCAGACCCTTTGGCATAGGACAACCGACGAAATCCCTTTTACCTCCATCACAATGAGGCGAAGCGGTTTGCGGTTTGGAGAGTTGACGCCTAACCAGAGAAGCCTCCTCCAATATTTTATCCAGAACCACACCACAGTTAAGGTAGTTTAAGAACTTAGTCTGTTTCCATCCATAAATGGCCCTTTTGTTGCCGAGCAACGCTTCGCGCCCGATGAGCGGCGTTCTCCGCGGGTTTGCTCATCACAAAAACTCCTCATTTATAAATTGGAAACTTACGCTGCGCCCAACACTTGTCACGTTATTTATGGATGGGCACTAGTCTGTATTCGATCGTCAAGGAGCGGAGGCGGGTCACAAATGACTCTGCCTTTAGCCCAAAGGCCCCGAACTCCTATGCCCCCTTGAGCCTCGGTCGCTCCCTCGGCTTGATTGGTTTCGGGGCTTTCCAGTTTCGACCTCTTGAATTCCTCAAAGCTTTCAGATATAAATGAGTGAGGCATAAATGCTTCCGATACTTTCGTCATGACCTCATTTTAGCCAATCCTGTAGTTGATGCCCTCACCGGGGGCTTTTCAAGCTTTACAGGACCTAAGAATGCTGAGACGGATAAATATAAGAGGTTTTAGTCTCATTGAGTTACTGATCGTCATTGCAATCATTGGAGCCCTGATAGCCATTGCCATCCCAAGCTTCTTTAAGTACCGAAAGCTAGGCTATGATGCAGCGGTCCCTGAAGATGCGATGCATGCCTATAAAGCTTCACAAGCCTATTTTCATGCATATCCGGACGAATCTATCTCTTCAGTCGGAATACTGTACGCACACGGCTTCAGGCAGACACAGGATGTAAACATAGATGTTAGTGGGACCCTGGACACCTTGACCATTACTGCTTACCACAGCTTGGGAAATAAAACCTTCACTGTAAACCATGAAGGACGTATTAGCTGGTAGTAGGGCATCAAGAATCAAATAGACCGAAATAATTTTGGCCACCGCCCACCGGCTTTCAACAGTGACCGTTTTTCGTCTCAAAACATGCGTCGAAGGCTTCTTCAAGTATGACTGTAGCCTAAACATATAGCCCCCGACCCCCTGTAGGCCTATCTGTCACCCCTGCCTGAACGTGATGCAATTACCTCCCCCTTCGGTCCAAGAAAACGGCCTGTATGGTGCCTGTTTTTGACAGGCTCCCTCCCCGGACACGCAGTGCTGCCGCAGGGCAGGACCCCCGTCCTTTAGGGCGGGGAGGCTTCGCAAAAGCGTTACTCGCAGGGTTAAAACCATTAGGATTCTGAAATCATGGGCCTCACGGCAAAGATAGAGATTCTGGGGTGTGTCAAGGCTGCAACACCCTGTTTAAAAAAGTCAACACCTTTCGGGATCACCTGCACAAAATATACTTTTGTGATAAAGGGGTTTCGAAACTTCATAATAGTCCCTTAACCCTAACCAGAAACCATCATGAATGAATACCAGAACCCCGTTTCTCGTGAAGAGAGGCGGGGTTTTGATATGGTTTTCTCATCTTGACATTTCTGGTACTTATCATTATCAAGTACTCTATCGTCGTGGACTGAGGCAGCAAATCAAGATATGGTTACTTTTGGGGTAATGCTATCATTACGTTTACGGCCATCACATAAACCTCCTTTCTGTTTGGTTCCACCCACTTGAAATTAAGTGACGTGGCATGGGCTTTGCAGGCCCTACCAGGCATCCATTTTTCAGCATCTCAAATGTTCTAAGGAGGTTCAGTCATGCCGAATACGAAACGGCAATTTGAGCGAAGAAAACATAAGCGATGCCAAGTCCCGACAGGTTCATTTGTTGGCCTCAGATCCGATGGTACTATACTGGGTCAAATCACAGATATTAGTATGGGCGGGCTGGGGTTTCGCTATATCGACATCAAGAAGCTGCCGGAAGAATCATCTTTAGACATATTCATGACCGAACACGATTTGTGCTTGGATTTGCGCTTGGATAGGGTGCCGTTTAAAACCGTTACGAATTACGACATACCTAATACGGTGGTGTGCAAAATAGTTGACGGGCTGCCCCCCAGTTGTAAATCCATGAAGCGAGGTGGAGTGCAATTTGGGGAGCTGACGCCTGAACAAGCAGCTCAGCTGGAATATCTCATCCGGGCTTGTAGACACTGTGGTACTTCAAGAGATAACGCTACAGTCCATTGTCAAACAGACTACACAAAGCCGGCAATGGCCGTGCCTTACGTGTAAAAGTCCCGAACTCCAAGGTTTGCTAATACAAAATATCGTGTGCTTTAGTGTGTTTACTGCTCAATGTTAGGAGAAAGTAAGAATGAGAAAATACCATATATTAGTTCCAATCTTAACGGCGTTGTTAATGACTTGCGGAGCTATGGAACTTCGCAGGACGGCAGATGCTACCATCCGAAGTGACATAGACGAACCGATTTATACCATAGCCCCCAAACACTATTCTGTCGAAGTGACAAATGGCAAACGTGTGATCAAACTGGGCCCTATGTTCTGGGGTCTATATCCTGGGGCTGTAGCATTCAAAAAACAAGAAGATGCGCTGGCATACATGAAGGAAAAAGATATGAATACGGAGGAATTGGTGGTTTACCGTCTCTCTGGAGACTATGAATCAGATGTGAATCAGGAAGGCAAACTTCATCGCATAAATAAGTCCCTGCTGCTAATTGAGAAGCTCAAATACTAGTGAAGCCTCCCCGCCCTTCCGGGCGGGGCTTGCGAGGAGCATGCCGGTCAACCTGCCCAGCAATTGAAGCCAACCTGTCTTTACAAGCCGCTGACCTCCTGCGTTGTGACCATCCGAAATAGCCAAACATTTTGAGCTATAAACTCTATATGTGGCGGGTGGGGCCTCAGGTGAGGCATTGTCTCTCTCCGGCATCAATCACGGATCAGGCCAGATTTGAGATTCCGCTATACAAGGTCTTAAAACTAGAGGCCGAAAAACTTGCGGTATGCAACTCATATCTCAAAATGCGACCTTAGAGTGAGTGGCCGACGAAGCCCAGAGCTAACCATCCCCGATTTTCGGCCAAACAGCCCTCGTCTCCCAGAATCCCTTCCGACAGTTTGACGAAACTTATCATTTGAGTTAGAAACCTTTGACGGAACCGCCTGATTGGTGGGTACCACGTATGGGAAGGAAGATTGAAAAGTTCTCGGCTTCAAAAGTCCAAGGTAGTGGCAAGCACCCTCTCATTCCGGGCTGAGGGAACCACCCCCAGCGTCTTGTGTCCGATGCATATATTGAAGCTCCCCGCAGTCCCGACAAGTCGGGACGGGGAATGCGCTCGCTATTGCGGTTCAAATACGCGAAACATATCTCATTAAATAGGCAAAGGAGACCATTATGGACTTCAGCTACAAGTCAATTCTAAGACACTTTACCGTCTATATTGTGCCCCTGATAGGTCTTGCTATTGTGTTCCTTCCATATATTGAGTCTAAGAAAAGGGAACTCTCCTATGAAATACTATCCGAATCAAGAATCGTAGATTCGGAAGACCCAGCTCTGAAAGACGTAACGGTCTCATTTAAAGGAATGTCCCTATCGAAGCTAACCGCAGTCTCAATGAGAATTGCCAATACAGGAAACATACCCATTACTGCTGAGTCTTTTGAAAGTGATCTTTGGATTCACTTCGGAGAAGATGCGCAAATATTTTCCTTTGATGTCTCAAGCCGGTCCCGGGAAAATCTTAGACCTACTGGTGTTTTTGACAAAGGCAACCTTCTCATTAACCCTTTGCTTCTCAACCCTAATGACGAATTTGTTTGCACTGTTTTTGTAGCAGGAGATTATGAACCGCTGGCCTTGGATGGTCGGATCTCTGGCATCACGACATTCCGTAAGCTTGAGAAGAAATTCGAAATAATTAAGATCAGAAAACGCTGGGTACTAAAAGTATCATCAGGGGCTGCTTATGTTTTTATAATTCTAATGTATGGTTTTCTAGGGGGAGTACTTGCAGGCAGATTGCAGTATCCGGAGCGGAGAGAATTTATTCCGAGGACACGTTATCTATCTGTTCTCCTTCTCTTGTCTGTGTGCTCCATGATTGCCTCTGTCTTTCTCTTCTCTGATGTCGCAGGAATAGATCTCCCATTGGAAAAGATGTTGCTACTGGGCGCTTTTATACTCGTACCTGCCTCACAGATTGGCTACAGGCAAAAGTCCGCACGGCCCGATAAACCCAAATCAACAGCTGGCTAATGTAAGAAGGGGTCAGGTCTTGACGAGGTGTTGCCCAAACCGCTCTCTTGAAGATGTTGCTCGTGTTGCACAGCTTTCTTGCCGCCAGGGGGACATCTTGATGTTTACTTCCCCGCTTCCCGCTTTCGCCAAAAAAAGGCCAGAGGTTACTCCTGAAGCAACCTCTGACCTGCTATATATCGATCGTGTAGAGTACTTCCCTATTTGCCATCCGTATCAACAAAGGTGATGAGGCTGTTTTCAAAGAGGTATTCTGTTGGAGTCCATCCTGTCATTTGTTGAGTGACGCAGTCTACGTCACTCGAAAGCACCAGCCAGATCTTAGCGCCTTGCTCGGCGTTGGCATCGTAATCCGCGGGCAAGTTTCCAGTGGTTATCGGTGCCACATAGAACGGGTTTGTCGGGTCTCCTTTTCCGACTATCTTCACTTTCCCATTTTCGTCAGCCGTACCGGTACCCAAGCAGATCAGACCAGTTCCAGGCCACGGATCGGGATAATAAATAAGCGTATAGTCGGTAAAAGGCTCCAGTTTCTTACCCACAAATAGGAATTTGAACACCGTCGCTTGGGGCCTATAATCCAAGAATCCCCAGGCTCCCCCTCTTCCGACAACGTCCCACGTTGCCGGATCCTTTTCGTAAAGATATACCCTCAGCCACCTATCCAACATTTTCATTCTGCCTGCTTGAACCCGGGTGGAAACTCGGGACTGGCACTGCTCAGGGTCTGTGTCACAGACACAGTTACATT
The DNA here is from genome assembly GCA_020347085.1 of Desulfobacterales bacterium. Lineage (GTDB taxonomy): Bacteria > Desulfobacterota > Desulfobacteria > Desulfobacterales. Next base: position 751,812 of record CP070769.1, on the reverse strand, counting down.
CGGCCCAGACCATCGAGCCCGTCATAAGAGTCACGAGTATTGTTGTTATCGTTAATATGCCTATTTTCCTTGCCATGTAGTTGTCCTCCTTTCTGCCATTGTATACCTACTTCCGTAAGCATAGTGATAAGACATGAGTTGCATGCAGGTGGTAACCGCTTTATGTCACCTCCTTTCATATTTTCGCATAGCTTTTCTGGTCCCAGTTTCTAAAACTGAGAGGGCTTTAACGAGACCACAGGAATGCTTAGGCATTCTACTAGGAGCCCCTATATTTAACTTCCAGGAAAAGCTATAACCCTTTGATGTGACTACCTTTTTTGCCATCTGGAGCTTGTCTAGCAAAGATGAATTCTGAAATCAATCGGGAGAAATACGCATTTTTCTCTGTGGGAACCCCCGATTCTTGAACTGGAAAACTATGACTAAAGTGGGAAATATAGGTAGAATGACTTAGGTTGGTGCGGTGAGGAAATGAGCGGATAAAACGCTTCTAAAAAGAAAGGGCGAGATATAGTTTTACGCATTCTCAAAAGATCTTTCTTTTCAATGTGTCTCAGGTTCTCGTTTAGAAGAAGTACAACTACGGCAGGGATAATAGGTAGGATCTGAGATTTACTTTTTGGTTAGTCAAGCCAAATTTTTTCCTAATATTGTATCTGTGAAACACAATAGCATTTGAAGACACACCTAATAAATCAGCTATCTCTGCTGTGGTTTTCCCCTCCTTAACAAGGTTGGCCACCTGGATTTCTTTGGCGGTTAGACTCAGGTGCCTTGATGAGAGGGTCTGTGAAAAAGGAGAAATGATTTCATGGAGATTTGACTCCAAGATACCCACATAACCCATCTCTTTGGCATCAAGGCGGCTGTTCTTCAATTTCTGTATGTAGGGAATTACGAGCTCTTTTAAGTTAGCCAAAACCTTTTTCTCCAGTTCTGCCTTGTGCTCATCCCTTTGTCTAAGCAAAACTTTCAATGCGGTATTGGCTTCCTCAAGGTGGCGGGACTTCACCTCTAGCTCTGACTCTCTTCTCCTCAATGCCTCCTCAGCCTTAACATGCCCTGCAATTTCAACCTGCAACTGGTCGTTAGCCTTCCTAAGCTCAGCTGTCCTCTCCTTAACCTGTTCTTCCAGGTCAGCCTGAATGCTTCGCAGAGCTTTCTCTGCCCGCCACTTGGCCCCCAGGGCAGTGGCAAATTGCCTAATCTCT
>CP070769.1:745785-750498 GCA_020347085.1 Desulfobacterales bacterium | reverse complement strand
TCGAGGAGCTGGCAGCCAAAAGCCCTTACAAAGCCAAGGAACCCGTGAAGATTCCAGCCGCCCCGCCCTTTGTTACGGGATACGATGAGGATGAGACAAAGCGGATCAGGGCGCTGCTCTTTAACCAGTTCGATTTGAAAGGTGAGATTCCGGCAGAGGAGCCCAGAAAACCCGAGCCAGTTGAAAAACCGATGCCAGAAGTTTTCACGGGGCCCAAATACGAACCACCTGACCGGGTCTTAACGACGAGACCCCATCCAATGGCTAAAGCGATAAAGGGCGGTCTGTATGGACTGGCACTGTTGATTGCCATTCTTATTGCAGCAAGTTTTTCCAATAGAGGCAAGTTTTACCTTGAGAATGCCGATGGCGCGCTTCATGTGTTGAGGGGGAAATTTGCACCCACCGGAACAGAATTGGTTACGAGTCTTGAAGGAATGAAAATGGTCAACCCGACCCGGGGTGTTTACTCCAAGAAAGAGGCGTATCTCATAGTATCCAATCACTTTCAGAAGAAGGCTGATGAGGTATTAAATGAACCAGGTGGGCCTGATTTCGCGAAGATCAACACATATCTGAAGCAGGCTGCCTCACATGCACCGACAAAAGAATTGCGTGATCTGGTTCAACTCCGTTTGAACGGCATGAACTTTCTCATACTTCTGCACAGAGCTGATGTGGCCTTCACCAAGGGAACGTTACCTGATCTTCAGGCTGCAAAGGGATATCTTGACAAGGCACATTTGTATGCCTCGATGGACTATCAACGTGACTTGCTTGGCAAAAGACAAGCAGAGGTTGGCAGGATGGTTGCCGAATTGGAGGCACAGTCGAGTCCTGTTTCCGAGCTGGGAATTGGTGAGTAGTAAAAAGGGTTTTGGCAAGCCAGCGTCGAACATGTGGTGACACAGGTCTTCATTCTGTCATGGTATAGGTTTCTTTTTCCTGTTCCCTGAAAGCCTTTACGTATTCTTTCAAGATCCGAAGTCTTGCTTCATCTTTTTCTTGAAATTCAATACCAGATTCAAACTTTCCAAGCTCACCTTCCCTACAGTAAACCGCTTTTCCAGTAATATCCGTCATGTCGTCTTCTAGGCCTATGGTCAGCGATATAGTGTGCCTTAAATCAATTGGAGCATGCGTTTCCAGCAGGATTCCTCCTTCGCTGACATCTAAAGTTCTTCCCATTCCCTGTTTCACGACACGTTGGTTCTCATCAAAACAGACATACGCCAGGAGATTAAGGGATCCAACTCTTTGATGCTTTCTTTTATCAACTGTTTCCATAGTCATAACTCACGGCGGCAAACAGGCTCTCTCGGGTTGTCAGATTTCTATTTGCCAAGTTTTTTGTGGAAGTCGCACGTTATATTGGTTGTGACGGATACGCAGATTGCCACATGTTCTATGATATTCCTTAAGGTGGCTGAGAGCTTATCATATTGTTCCTGCAAATGGTCAGGATCGAGCGGCCTTACCTCAAAATCCTCTGATGCAAGAACTGAGTCAGAGTGGGGTTCATGGCCGATATTAAGGAACGGAACAAGGCCTACGAAATCCCCTTCATTAAGATTGGCCAGCAGGACATCACCATGATCCGTATTTCGGACAATAGAGGCTTCTCCTCGTGTAATTGAGAGTAACCTTTTGTCGTTTGCACCCTGTTTGATGAACAGGGTTCTATCTTTGATAAAGTCCTCTATCAAGTTCTCTCCCGTATAGCCCGCAATAGCCTTTCCGGTGACCTGTTTCAATCTTTGATCAAGGCTCTATATAAGGCCTCTAAATTCATCGGACACACCTGAATATTCTGTGAAAAGACGTTGTGAATCGAGCACACCTACTTGCACATCACCCACTGCCAAAACACTTGCACTCCGAGCACTCCCCCCCCTCAAGAATGAAGCTACACTTCCAATAAATGCGCCAGCGCCCAACCTGAGCAACGAGAGCGGCCCCCGGGATGTTTCCTTCACAACATTGATGACCCCTTCCAGAACAACCCAGATCCAACCGCCGTGTTTCCCTTCCTCGGCAATCGTGTCACCATCAGAAAAGCTTTCTTCGTCAACCACGTATGAATAGTCGACCAGTGGGCCGTTGATGAGAGGTAAATCTTTTTCTTTACCAGTTGAATCTTGACTTTTTGAAACAGATACCGGTCCAATCTTTTCGATTTCACCGTCATCGAGCATCCTTAGGCCATCCAGGAGTATTTCCATGCGGCTCTTGTTGATAAGCTTTTCTTCTGTTACCTGCCCCTGGGCGAATTCATATTCGCCCTCGACCCATCCAAACAGCGAGTTAAGCGCTTCAAGGCCGGTCAAGGAACCGGTTGAAGCGTTTGCTGGATCACCTTCAATGATATGGACAAACCCCGGCTCCTCGACGTATTTGCTTTTGATGCGTAGAGTGCCCGTACTGCCATTAGACCCGAGGAGTTGTAAAATATCTCCGAGACTCAGAAAATCAAGGCTACCCGCAAGAACGATTTTGTTGCCCATCGGTAATATCTACTCCGCCCATTTGAATTGTCTTTGTATGGATTGCAGCGTTAACTTCAAGCATTCGTTTAAGGTATTTCCAACCCCATCACCCTTGACAGCACTGGCTGAGAAGGTGGGCACCTTAAGCTGTCTATTCAAGTCCCTTTCCATATCCGCGATAGACATGAGGGGAATACCTTGTCCGGCAAGATCCCTTTTGTTGAACTGCACGACAAGCGGAATCTTAAAGATACTGATGCCATACTCTTTTAAGTTTTGCTCGAGGTCTTTCAAGGATAGCATGTTTTTCTTACGTCTGACCTCAAGCGAGTCAGCAACAAAAACGACTCCATCCACTCCTTTTAAAACCAGTTTTCTGGTGGAGCTATATTGCACCTGGCCGGGGACAGTATACAGCTGAACCCGCACATCACAGCCTTTTATTTTGCCTATTCCAAACGGGAGAAAGTCAAAAAAAAGGGTACGATCTCCCTCTGTGTCAATAGAAACCATTTCGCCTTTGACGTGCTTTTGAAAGGCCTTGAAAATGTACTCAAGATTCGTTGTCTTTCCACTTCGACCCGGTCCATAATATACGATTTTGCATTCTATCTCGCGCTTTTTCAAATCTAGAATAGCCATACAAGACAGCTCCAGTATAAATAAACCTTGATTATAACACATTATAGACCATCGGCAAAGACAAATCTTGAAGTGAAACAGCGAGCACTTGGTCCGAAGGTTCCCTTGTTGAATCCTCCACCGAAAAGCCACGACACGGCCCTCAACAGGGCTTGCTGAGAGATTAGCAAGCGAATCCAAAAAATACGTTACAGTCGAATCCCACTTCGCGGGACTCTCCCGATTCATCGGGAATGCAGGGGGCTTTAAAAAGTCTACGACTGGTTTTGAAACCACTTCTAATCTGTTCGTATGATAAACTGGTATGACTTCTCTATTCTGGACAGTATGTATGCATGCAGTCTATGCTTAGGCACCTTCAATCTTTATGTCGATCCTGTAATCTCCCCGCTTTGCTCCTGAGTCAATTCGTGTTTTTTCTGTAACTATACCTGAAGCCATAAATACGGCAAATGCTGACGAGCATTCGACATCATCCATCCTGAGCCCAAGCTGTATCCTGTTAATCGTGTCCTTATCCTTGCCCGGAATGATTACACTGACTGTATTTCCTCTTTGGAAGTTTACATCAAGTTCAATCAACCTTCCCCGTTGAGGCCTTATTCCTATTAAGGTAATATCGAGAAACTCTTCTTCTTCCGGTATCTCGTGCTCGTCAACATCAGTTGGTTGGATGACAGCCTCAAAATGTGCTGATGCCACGACAGAGGGCAGCCTCTTGTGTATTCCTTTTCGATCCAGAATGCTTTGAAGAAAAATGCGTATACTTTCAAGCTGTTGTGAAGAAAAAACAATATCGCTTGAGAGCCATTGTTCATATTGTGCTATGGCATCATCTAATGAGCCATTCGCAATATGGCACCTCAAAATATTCTTGGCAGAAACTACGCGGAGAGAGTCCTTCTTTATCAATTCATTAAACTCAGCCAAAGCTCTTTCAAACTGACCGAACTTGGCCAGAGCTATTGCTCCTTCAAGTTGGGTGGCGTCCTCGTCCCTATCATCTGAAAAAGAAAACAGATTTTTGATAAGGTCCTGAACCTTTGGTGACAAGTCGGGTGATTTTGGCGCTTTTTCAGCCCTGTCAAAATCGCTTCCCAATGCACTGATTTTTTCCGAGACAGTATCCAAAAGGTTTTGTCTGTTTTCGAGTTGCTCGTTCTTTTGGATCAATGCTGCCGCATTATTATATTTTTCCTTTGCTTCGTCTAATAATCCTTGTGATTGATAGAGCTCTGCTTCTTTTAGAAGTGATTTAATCAGACTTTCTGCGTCCATCTCGATCCTCCAATACATGTTCAGGCACAGCCTGATTCAGTCCCATTTCAGATTTAATTTTACTTATCAGGCGCCAATAAAACATCCTTTTCTAAGCACATGGCAAACGATCTTCACCACGGTCTTTCGTGAAGTGCAAGTTAACAGTTTGCGACCTGCTTGTCAAGAATTGCACAAGTTGAATCATCTGGAAAAGCCTCCGCGGTTGAGGAATATGGACCCCGCAGAATATGAACTGTAACGGTGCGCGCTAACCCCGCAGCAATCTGATGGGTAGGACAGCGAATCCAAAAATGTTACGACAACT
>CP070769.1:741844-745685 GCA_020347085.1 Desulfobacterales bacterium | reverse complement strand
TGAAAAAGCGAACAGATTCCCTGCAGCTTGCTCTTGGGAATGTCCATGGCCATGAAATGTACCCATATCTTTCGCAGCAGCCCACGCGAAATGGCACCGAGTTTGCATGGACATAAGGAAGACATCAAATAATTGGTTAGAGAAAGGAGAAATGGCGTGGAAACATTTTTTGTTGCCTTGGTGCAATTAATCTTCGTGGCTGTTGTGTACTCTGCTGCCTATGTGAGTGGCTACAATGCAGCACATGACAAGGCCGTGTCCACCATACGGGAGTTCTCCGGTCCAGTGCACGACTTGCTTCACAGGCTAGATGAAACAATGTATGAAACCGGTGAGGCTGAAGGCGAAGACTGGGACGACCCCGCATGATTCACCAAAGGGATATAGGCTGCCACATTTTTGACATTTTTGCCGTATTGTTGGCGGTTTCACCAGCGGATCGGTGACCCGACGCATTCGTTTCTTTCTCCATATCCTTCCCAACCACTGTCCTGCATACCGTCGAACAGGGTCGATCCAACCACTTACCAGATGTTTTGCAAATGCCTTGACAAATGAAAAAGGCAGGGATATTTTGCACGCAAATCAATGCACGGTTCTTGCTCCCTCTGCTCACACAATATTTGGTCATACCTACAAAGTAATTCTCGTTTAGCGCCGTTTCTCTGTCAGTAATTGTGGGGCTTTTTCATTCTTTTGGTTTGTTCCATACCAGTTCGCGTTAATGAACAAATCTCCGAACCTAAAACCCGAAGCTCGTAGGAAGAGGGCACATGATTGGAAGAACAGGTTTTGACAATGAGCGATACATAAGGGAGCAGACATCTGAAATCCTCGAAAGGGTTACGCGGTTTGACAACAAGCTGTACCTCGAATTTGGTGGTAAACTTCTGTATGATTATCATGCTTCGAGGGTTTTGCCTGGCTACGCTCCTAATGTAAAAATGAGGCTTTTGCAGGAATTGAAAGACAAGGCAGATATCCTGCTTTGCATTTATGCTGGGGATATTGAAAGGAAAAAAATAAGGGCAGACTTCGGTATAACCTATGATTCTGACGCACTCAAACTGATAGATGATTTAAGAGAGTGGGGAATCGATGTGCTGGCTGTGGTCATAACCCGTTTTGATCACCAGCCGGCCGCCACTTTGTTCAAGAACAAATTGGAGAGGAGAGATATCAAAGTCTATACCCATCGTTTCACAAAAGGGTACCCCACAGATGTGGAAATGATCGTTAGTGACGAAGGCTATGGTGCAAATGAGTACATTGAAACGCAGAGACCTCTTGTCATTGTGACAGGTCCTGGCCCCGGCAGTGGAAAGTTGGCTACCTGCCTTTCTCAGTTATATCATGACTACAGAAGAGGCACGAAATCGGGATATGCGAAATTTGAGACCTTTCCTATCTGGAATTTGCCCCTGAAACATCCCGTTAATGTTGCTTATGAGGCAGCTACCGCAGACATCAGGGATTTTAATCTTATCGATCCTTTTCATCTGGAGACTTACGATGAGAAAGCCGTAAACTATAATCGTGACGTGGAGGTATTCCCTGTTCTCAAGAGAATATTGGAAAAAATAACGGGCGGCGAATCGTTTTACAAATCTCCAACAGATATGGGCGTTAATAGAGCTGGTTTTGCCATCACGGACGATGAAATGACCAGGGAGGCCGCCAAGCAGGAAGTCATCAGGCGGTATTTTCGGTATCGTTGTGAGTATGCAATGGGTTTTGCAGATAAGGAAACCGTTCAGAGGGTAGAGCTTTTCATCAAGAACTTTCATCTCGAACCGCAGTATAGGTGCGTGGTTGAACCGGCACGTAAGGCCGCTTTAGAGGCGCAACGCAACGACAAAGGGAATGAAGGCATTTATTGTGGTGCAGCCATGGCCTTAAACGACGGCACCATTGTTACAGGCAATAATTCCCCGCGCATGCATGCAGCATCAAGCCTTGTTATACATGCCATAAAGCATTTAGCGGAAATCCCACATAAAATAAAATTGTTACCGCCCCATGTCACAGACTCTGTTAGGAATCTTAAGACGGAGATTCTGAATGAAAAAACGCTCAGCTTGGACCTCCTAGAGACCCTCATTGCCCTGAGTATCAGTGCAACGACAAATCCCGCGGCTCAATTAGCAATGGAAAAACTGGGCGAGCTTCGAGGCTGTGAGGTCCACATGACCCACATCCCCACACCAGGCGATGAAGCAGGTTTAAGACGTCTGGGTGTTAACCTGACCAGCGATCCAAATTTTTCCACAAATAATCTGTTTATTTCCTAAACTGGACCGTGATTGCCCTTGACATATCATGAAGACAAGGATATATTTTCTGTCCATCATTGTCTGGGTCCGGCTTTTGGCTCCCCCTGCTTGTGGGGTATTCGATGATGTTGGCATTGGCACAAAGGCTCTGTAGGGCTCCGTTTCTCCGCTGGGAGAGGTGGAGTTTTTTGTTTCAGCTTGTTTTTTGACTCGACCGTGGTGCCCATAATATTCTCATGGTCGCGTGGCCTATTTGTTCTCCAGACAACAGGGCCATAGGGAACGGCTGGGTGATATGCATATCAAACCCACCTACGTGGGCTTGCCATCTCAAGGTGAATTTAAGGAGGATGAAAAATGTTAAGGAAAAGCTATTCAAAAGCTGGTCTGTCGTGTCGGGTGACCTTTGACCTCCCGCCGGAGGTCAATGCGGACGCTGCCTCGCTTTGCGGTGAGTTCAATGAGTGGAGTCCCACCGCTCATCCGATGAGTCATCGAAAGGACGGCAGGTTCAGCACCACGATCTCCTTGCAGGCGGGTGAAACCTATCGATTCAGGTACTTGCTGGACGGTGAGCGCTGGGAAAACGACTGGGGTGCGGATGGCTATATTCCCAACCCCTTTGGCCAAGAAGATTCAGTTGTGAAGCTGTAAGGCTCGTACAACGTTCTACTGTATCCCCACGTCCTGACAAGGCAATATGGCTGGGGCCTTCCTCTCTTCAAGGCGACCAGTAAACGGGAAATAGGTTCTGCACGCCACCCGAGGAAGATCTGTGGCCTGAATTTTTGTCCCTCGACCTCCCCATCAGGATATGGCCCTGGCCAAGATCTTATAATATAGGGCGGACACTGCCAGGCAAATCAGTGGTTTTGGATAAGTGCCCCAAATGCCGTGTGTTGTGTCATGAATCCATGGTCAGGGCGGATCTGCTTGACGATTCACAGTCGCTCAGTATACAAGTTCCAGGATTAAGGAGGAAACCAGCCAACGTACACCCTGAACCAAGGGAAGTGTCTTCATGCCAATCACAGAGGCTCCGCACATTTAAAGAAGTAGATGTGTGTTCGGAGCTTTTCTCGTTTTCTGAGATGATTGAGGAGAAATCCTAATGAAGAGAAAATCCACCTACAAAGAATTGGAACAAAGGGTAATCCAGTTAGAGAACGAGTCTCCTGAGCGGAAGCCAGCAGAGGAGGCGTTGCGAGAATCTGAGGAAAAGTTGAGAACTTTTATGGACAGTGTGGCTGATTTTTTCGCTGTCACAGATAAGAATGAAAACCTCATTTATGTAAATAGATCAATGGCTGAAGCGTTGGGACATGCTAAACTGGAAACTTCAATATTTAAAATTGAAGCCCCCTGCAGCAAGCTGCAGCGAATCTTCGACTGTAAGGAAGGGTACCATTTATAGATTCGCTCGCTAACCCTGTAGCTTGCTGCAGGGTTAGCGAGCGAATCTAAAAATGGTACCCTTCCTTACAGTCGAAGATTCCCTGCAGCTTGCTGCAGGGAGCTTCAATTTTACATATTGAAGTTTCCAGTTTAGCATGTCCCAACGCTTCAGC
>CP070769.1:735186-741744 GCA_020347085.1 Desulfobacterales bacterium | reverse complement strand
TTGCTCATCAAAAAAACTCCTCATTTATGAATTGGAAACTTACGCTGCGCCCAACACTTGTCACGTTATTTATGGATGGGCACTAACTAGTCAATCTTTTTCAGGGCGGCGAGAGCAGTTTCGAGATTGTGGCGTGCCTGCGTATAGTCAGGCTTTATTCGCAAAGCCTGCCGAAAATGTGGAACAGCCTCCTCGAGCCTTCCCAACATTTGTAGGGCAAGTCCCAAATTGTTATGTGTTTCTGCCATAGCTGGTTTTATACGCAAGGCCTCGGAATAGTGAGAAACAGCCACGCGGAGGTTCCCCTGACGCGCCAGAGCGTTTCCCAGAATATTATGTGCTTCCGCCCAAGCTGGATTAATACGCAGAGCTTCGGAATAGTGCCTGATGGCCTCTTTTGTCCGTCCTTGTTTAGCCAGCGCAAATCCTAGGTTGAAGTGCGCTACATAGTTCTCCGTAGTTACATCAACTGCATGTTTGAACAGCGCAGTGGCGTTATCCCAATGACGAACCTGCGAATACGTGCATATCACGAGGCATGAAAGCGCTACCCCCATGGATGTGGCAAGCATGTGTCTTTGATAGCGCCACCTTGCGCCAAGCTCGGGAACACCCCAAACAACCATGACAAACAGACCAATGAGGGGCACGTATGTATACCTGTCAGCCATGGCCTGTTCACCCACTTGGACCAGCCCAATAACAGGGACAAGCGTTCCAAGATACCATAGCCACCCCACTGCAAGATAGGGACGCTTCTTCCATGTCAAGATCACTAACAATGTAACGACCAGCAGAAACGCTGTGCAAGCAAACATTTTCCAGAGTGGCGGCATACCGGGGTGGGGATAAAAGACGGTCAGCTGAGCAGGCCAGATCGTTTTTCCAATGTAGCTTATATACGAGACCAAAGCGTTGGCTATCCGGATATTTAGAGGAAGCTTGTCCAGAGACGGCAAGGAACCCCCACTTTGCTGAGCGAGAAAGGTCACAACACAGGAGCCTGCTGCAAGACCAATCAAGGGAACCTTTTCGAACACCAGATGAAGAGGGGACGATATTTTATGCCTAAGATCGACAGATTTCGGCAGTCCTTGCTTGCTGTAGCCGAACCCAAAACGCCCCAGAGGCCAGTAGTCCATCAAAAGTAGCACAAAGGGCAGTGTAACAATCATGGGCTTGGCCATGAGACCGAAAGCAAACAAAACCAGGACTAACAAATACCTAGTAAACCCTGGACATTCAGCGTAATGGACGTAGGCCCACATGGTTGCAAACAAGAAAAAGGTGCTCAGAACGTCTTTTCGTTCCGCCACCCAAGCAACTGATTCCACGTGCAGGGGGTGCACTGCAAACAGGGCAGCAACAAAAGCACTCCCCCAAAGAGCCCGGGTCATCCGGTTGAGCACCATGAATAATAACACCGTGTTGACTATGTGGAATAGCAAACTGGTTACATGATGCCCGCCTGCGTCCAACCCGTAAATCTCACAGGCCACCATGTGTGTTAGCCATGTCAATGGATGCCAGTTGGAAGCATGCGTGGTAGTAAAGGCCCAGATGATGCCCGCCCAAGTCAATCCAGCCCGAACATGACTGTTCTCGGTCACGTAAAGGCTGTCGTCGTAGTGGAGAAAATCATGATTTCGGACGTCCCAATAGGCTGCAAGGGTTGTCACCATTACAATCAAGCAGACTAATAAATCGCGGCGTATGTGTAATGCTTTATGCATCTCTAGGAAACAACCGTGAGGTGACTAACTTCATCCTTGAAAGAAAAAACGTGATTCCCGTAAATAGGCAGGTTAGGGCCCGTGGTATTGAATCAGGCTCATGACACCGGACTATCCCGCATCCAACATATTGTTGCTCGTGGAAATCTCTTCTGTTGCCATTCTCAAACTGCCCGTGCCAGGGTCAGGACATCAACGAATTCCGCCCCGGCCTTCATCAAGACTTTAGCACACTCATTCACAGTAGCGCCGGTAGTGTACACGTCGTCCACCAGAAGAATTCTCTGGCCCTTTATTCTCTCCGGATGCCGAAGAGAAAAGGCCCCTTTGATGTTTTTTCGGCGGTCAGCCCGGCTAAGGTTCGTTTGGGGCTCTGTCCAGCGGCTACGGGATAACGTAAGGCCGTCAAAGGGAATGTCCTCCTGTGTTACCCACCTCCTGACAACAAGATGGGCCTGATTGAATCCCCGCTCCCGGAGCCGCTTCATGTGCAGTGGCACTGGAACGACAAGGTCTATGCTGTTTTGCTCCCAGAATTGAAAAAAGGTCTTCCTGGCAAGGGCGCTCAACGGCCGGGAGAGAGAAGTCTTGTTTCCGTACTTGAACAAATGAATAGCTTGCATAAGATTTCCATCATACACCCCAAAGGCGCGTGCCTTCCTGAAATGCCTTCTCTCAAGAACGCACTCTGAGCAGCCGTGGTCCACCCCTTCCCGGGAAACAAAGGGAACGCCGCATTTTGAGCAAAAAGGGGAAGCAATGGGTGTAAGGTCCTCTCGGCAGGACTCACAAAAATATGGAGCCGTGATGTCAGAGACCGTATCAGACGCAGGGCTCCCAGCCGATGGCTGCCAGGCATAATACGTATGGCAAATAAGACACTTGGGTGGAAAAATGATTCTTAAAGATGTCTCCCACAATCCTTGCAGGAAAAGGGTCGTGTCCATATCTTTCACAGAGTTCGCAGGGAGGGAATAATAGGATTGTCCGGCGCCAGTGTGATCCTTCGTAGGTCTACTTTCGTCCGCTGTGGGTTATTCTTTAGCGTCATGCTCCCATTTCTTGAGATAGATTTGAATAATGGTCACTGCTGCTGGTGTTATTCCCGAGATTCTAGAGGCCTGGCCCAAAGAAACAGGCCGAATTTTCGAAAGCTTCTCCTTGGCCTCATTCGAGAGCCCTGGAATAATGAAGTAGTCAAGGTCTTCTGGGATTCTGGTTCCTTCCAGGTATTTCACACGCTCAACCTGTTCGCTCTGACGCCGTATGTATCCATCGTATTTGACAAGGATGGTAGCTTGTCGAGCTGCCTGGCTGTCAAAAGAGAGAATGCGATTCTCAAGCTGGGCAATATCTTTCAGTTCGGCCTCAGGCCTTTTCAGCAAATCCTTTAACGTCAATGGTTGATTAATAGTGCCAATACCTAAATCTTCTAAAGTCTGCTTCACTTCAGGCTTTGGATGCAGGCGAACATCTGAAAGGAGGGTCAAAAGTCCGTCAACAGACTTACGCTTTTGTTCAAATTGCTCGTAAGCTTCGCTAGAGACCAGGCCAATCTCATGTCCAAGCTCGCGAAGACGCAAATCCGCGTTATCCTCCCGAAGAAGAAGGCGATATTCGGCCCTTGACGTAAACATCCTATAAGGTTCCTGAGTCCCTTTGGTGACCAGATCATCGATCATAACACCAATATAGGCCTGATCACGTCCGAGGATCATTGGGGGGTCTCCCCTGACGTGGCGGACCGCGTTGATTCCGGCCATGATCCCCTGGCCCGCCGCCTCCTCGTAACCCGAGGTGCCATTGATCTGGCCCGCCAAGAACAACCCTGAAATGGTCTTACATTCCAGGCTAGGCTTGATCTGAACCGGATCTACGTAGTCGTATTCAATCGCGTAACCCGGCCGTACAATCTCCACCTGCTCAAGCCCCTCGATGGATCGAAGCATTTTGAACTGCACATCCACCGGCAGGCTCGTTGAGATGCCGTTTGGATAAACCTCGGTTGTTCCGAGCCCCATGGGCTCAAGAAAAATCTGGTGCCGCGGTTTATCCGGAAACCGAACGACCTTATCTTCAATCGAAGGACAATACCTTGCTCCTACCCCCTGAATCACTCCGGTGAAGAGGGGGGAACGATCAAGCCCTGTCTTGATGATTTCGTGCGTCTTTTCGTTCGTGTACGTTATGTGACATGGCACCTGCTCTTGCATAATCGCCTGTGTCTCAAACGAAAAAGGGACGGGCGGTTCATCTCCATGCTGCGGCGTGAGTCTGGAAAAATCGATCGTCCGTCCATCGAGGCGAGGCGTGGTCCCGGTCTTGAGGCGACCTACCCCGAGACCCAAAGCCCTTAAATAGTCTGAAAGCTTGTTTGATGCAGGATCGCCCATACGCCCTGCGGGAAAATTTCTTAAGCCTATGTGTATCAGCCCTTTCAGGAAAGTGCCTGTGGTCAGAATAACCGCCTTGCCAAGAAACCTCTCTTCAATACTCGTTATGACGCCTTTTACCGTGCCGTCCTCCACAATCAGGGCATCAACCATCGCCTGTTTGACATCCAGATTCTCCTGTCGCTCCAACACCCTTTTCATGCGAAGACGGTACTGTTCTTTGTCCGCCTGGGCTCTGGACGACTGGACGGCCGGACCCTTCTTGGTGTTCAAGCGACGGAACTGGATGCCTGTGGCGTCGATATTCTTGGCCATCTCCCCGCCCAGGGCATCGATCTCACGCACAAGATGCCCCTTGGCCAGGCCCCCTACAGCGGGGTTACACGACATTTCCCCAATGTGGTCCACATTGACAGTAACGACCAGGGTTTGATGTCCCAGCCGGGCAGCAGCCAGGGCGGCCTCGCATCCTGCATGCCCGGCCCCGACCACAATGACGTCAGACGTATCAGGATACGGATCCATATTAGAATTAGTGTATAGAGTTCCTAAAATGAACTAAAGTGTCTAAAGTTAGAGGATGAGAACACTTCTAATTCAGGGATTGTGAATTCACCAATTTAATGAATTCCATTAAAATTCAATCGCTCAATCCTTAAATCTTCTCAGTTCTAGTGTCTTGTATCTGAAATAAGTTTTGCTACCATAACGACAGCCGAAAGCCTTTTCCGAGCGACATTGAGCATTTTCGGAATTAGACGTCAGCTGAGTGCAGCGTTAAGAATCATAAACTATTTGAGGGCCTCTGGCCCGAGTTTTAGCGCTCCGCTTCACTGCGTGCATGATTTAGCGGAACGAAGTTGACGTCCCGAAAATGGTCACGGAGCAAGGAAAATGGCTTGATGGCTAACCATATTGTTCGAACAAACTTGTGGGACACGACACTATCTCACTCCTTTTCTTTGCCTCACGATCTCATACATGACGATGGCACCCGCCACCGCAGCATTAAGGGAATCCACAATACTCTCTTGGGGAACAGATACCAGATAATCACAAGTTTTGCGAACCAATGGACGAATACCCTTGCCCTCACTCCCAATGACAAGGACCAAACCTACGTTAAAATCAGCCTGGTCCACGGGTCGCACTGAGCCCGCATGGGCCCCCACAACCCATAGGCCGGCTTGCTTGAACCGCTGCAGGGCTGCGACAAGATTAGAAACCCGAGCGAACAACATGTGTTCCATAGCTCCAGCAGAAGCCTTAGAAACGGCGGGAGACAAAGGGGCAGAACGGGCTTTGGGAAGAATAATACCGTGGACCCCCATGACCAGGGCGGTCCTGACAAGGGACCCAAGGTTTTGGGGATCTACAATTCCATCAAGTGCTAAAACCAGAGGAAGTCCGCTGTCCGTTTCAGTCTTCTCGCAGATTCTCCTCTCGTCCACAAGTAAAAAGTCGCTAACCTCAGCTGCGACTCCTTGGTGCACAGAGTCGCCAAGGCGCGATCTAAAAAAGTCCTGAGCCTTATACTGTATAGGGATTCCTGTGGTCCGAGCCAGTTCCAAAACGGCCCGAATCCCTTTGGCTCTTCGGTTTTTTGAAACATACACCTTCTTAAACTTCCGCCGCCCAGCGGCAAGCGCCACATAGAGAGGGTGGATTCCATAAAGAAGGTCACCCATTCAGATACGCTTTTTCGAGGATCGTTTCTAACCTGGACACCGTTTGGTTCAGATCATCGTTAACCACGACGTGATCATAAAGATGCGCCTGAGTCATCTCGACCTCTGCTGCTTTCAAACGTAGCTCCGCAGCCGAGGATGAATCCGTCCCACGCTTCATTAGTCTTTTTTTTAGTTCTTCCACATTCGGCGTCGTTATGAAGACCGATATTGCCTCGGGATATCTGACAACGAGCCTTTTGGTTCCCTGAACGTCGATATCGAGCAAAACATCCTGCCCAGCGGCAAGGGCCTCGTCTACGTATTTCGCTGATGTTCCGTACATGCAGCCATGCACTTCGGCCCATTCGGCCAATTCGCCAGCTTCGATCTTCTTACGAAAGGCGTCCTCGCTAATGAAGTGGTAGTCGACGCCATCTTGTTCGTCACCCCGAGGAGGGCGGGTAGTGTAAGAAACAGAGTACCGGAGTTCAGGCCTTTTCTTTAAGATCCTACTTAACAGAGAAGATTTTCCGGCTCCAGATGGTCCGGAGATAATGAACAAATGTCCTTTCGTGGCCATCACTTAACGCTAATTATCCGTTAATCGAAACCCGCTATTGTCTGGCTCGACGACCGTCGTTTCGCCCACACACCCGATTGAAGCCTCCCCGCCCTTCCGGGCGGGGCTTCCCGGAAAGGAAAACGGACATTTTTGTACAGCTCCCCTCGACCCCTCCCTTCCGGGCGCGGCTTGCGGGGAGC
>CP070769.1:728224-735086 GCA_020347085.1 Desulfobacterales bacterium | reverse complement strand
AGGATCTCACCACCATATCGGTTGATGATTTCACTCGGGGCAATCACATTCCCCTTGGATTTGGACATCTTTTCGCCCTTACCGTCTACCACGAAGCCATGGGTCAGCACACTCCTGTAAGGGGCTTCGCCACGGGGGCCTACTGAGGTAAGGAGTGCACTGTGGAACCATCCCCGGTGTTGATCGCTCCCTTCCAAGTACATATCAGCAGGCCAGCCGAGATCATCCCTGCTCTCAAGCACAGCCGTGTGGCTCACGCCCGAATCGAACCACACATCCAAGATGTCCTTTTCTTTCTCAAATGTCTTCCCCTTACATTCGGGGCATCTCGTTCCTTCAGGCAGGAGGACAGAATTGTCGGCCTCAAACCAGATATCAGCGCTGTGTTCTTCAAAGAGGCTGGCTACATGTTCGATGATTTCCCGAGTGATGATGTGTGTGCCACACCCTGTGCAATAAAAGGCCACTATGGGCACACCCCATGACCGCTGGCGGGAAATACACCAATCCGGGCGGTTTTCAATCATACCATAGATGCGGTCCCGCCCCCAAGCGGGAATCCAGGTAACCTGATCAATGCACGCCAGGGCTTTTTGTCTCAGCCCCACCTTTTCCATGGAGATAAACCACTGTTCAGTAGCTCGGAAAATCACCGGCTCCTTGCACCGCCAGCAATGGGGATAGGTGTGCTCAATGCTCCCCTTGCCAATGAGAGTCTCAAGTTCTGAAAGTTTGTCAACAACCGGCGTGTTGGCATCAAAGACAAACATACCTTTGAAGAAATCGATATCGACAAACCGACCGTCGTCGTCCACTGGGGAGTAGATATCCAGGTCATAAGCCAACCCTACTTCGTAGTCCTCGCGCCCATGGCCCGGTGCGGTATGTACACATCCTGTCCCCGCGTCCAGGGTCACATGACGCCCCAAGACGACCAAGGACTGGCGATCGTAAATGGGGTGACGGCAGTGTTTGCCTTCCAGCTTCTTTGGGTCGACTTTCCCCAGTACCTCGTAATCGGCAATCCCGAGGGCCTCCATGCTTCTTTCTACAAGAGCACTGGCCAGTACATAGACCTGATTGTCGCCCACGTCCACTGATGAATACGGAAAATCGGGATGAAGCGCCACAGCCAGGTTGGCTGGAATGGTCCACGGCGTCGTTGTCCAAATAACCAGATAGACCTCCCTGTCCGCCAAAAAAGGATAGGCTTGGCTAATGTCAGAAACCAAAGGGAACTTCACATAGATGGATGGAGACGTGCGCACCTGATATTCCACTTCTGCTTCTGCCAGAGCGGTTTTGCATGCACTACACCAGTAGATAGGCTTTTTGCTTTTATACAGGCTTCCGTCCAAGGCAAATTTTCCAAACTCTCGTACAATGGTAGCCACATAAGCGTTTCTCATGGTCAGATAAGGATTGTCCCACTCGCCTATCACACCGAGTCTTTTAAACTCTTCCTTCTGGACCTCGATGTATTTCTCAGCGTACGCCCGGCAATGCCTTCGGATCTCGACCTGGCTCATGCCCTTTTTCTGGTCACCAAGCTCTTGGTCAACCTGGTGTTCTATGGGAAGACCGTGACAATCCCAGCCCGGCACATAAGGCGCGTCAAATCCGCTCATGTGGCGGGATCGGATAACGATGTCTTTCAATATCTTATTCAGGGCCGTACCAATGTGGATGTGTCCATTGGCATAAGGGGGTCCATCATGCAGGACAAAGCGAGGCCTGCCCTTGGACCGTTCCCTGATCTCTTGGTAGAGCCCCATTGCCTCCCATTTCTTGAGAACCTCGGGTTCATGTTGAGACAGGCTAGCCTTCATAGGAAAGGCCGTCTTGGGCAGGTTTAAGGTCTGCTTATAGTCCATTGCATGCTCCAGCGCTCAACAAAGATCAGAGTTGCAAATATCATAACACCCCTCGTTGTCAAGAAAATCCCCAAGACACAAGGCACACAAAAGGCCCTCATGCCAAGGCAAGAGGGCCTTTTGTGAAAGCTTTCCTCTTATGGATCGTTGCCGGATTTAGTACATGCCGCCGCCCATACCGCCTCCTGGAGGCATCGCAGGCATATCCTTCTTCTCCTCAGGCTTCTCAGCTACCATGGCCTCAGTGGTCAACATCAGCCCCGCCACACTGGATGCGTTCTGGATGGCGTAACGAACAACCTTGGTGGGATCAATGACACCCGCCTCCATAAGGTCCTCGTATTTTTCCTTCTCAGCATTGAACCCAAAGGCACCCTTGCCGTCCTTTACTTTATTGACAACGACCGAGCCTTCGTAGCCCGCATTTTCAGCGATCTGGCGCAGCGGTTCTTCCAGGGCACGCTGAACAATCCTGGCGCCAATCTTCTGGGATGCTTTAATTTTTATCTTATCAAGTGCCGGAATGGTCCGAACAAGGGCCACACCCCCGCCGGGGACAATCCCTTCCTCCACAGCAGCGCGGGTGGCGTTCAGAGCATCCTCAACGCGTGCCTTCTTTTCCTTCATTTCTGGCTCAGTTGCCGCGCCAACATTGATCACAGCCACCCCGCCAATTAGCTTGGCCAAGCGCTCCTGGAGTTTCTCGCGGTCATAGTCAGACGTCGTCTCATCGATCTGAGCCCTGATCTGGCGCACACGGCCCTCTAAAGCGGCGCGGGTCCCGGCACCATCCACTATGGTGGTATTATCCTTATCAATGGTCATCCGTTTGGCTCTTCCGAGATCAGAAACGGTGATGTTCTCCAGCTTAATGCCGAGGTCCTCGGAAATCGCCTGGCCACCGGTGAGAATGGCAATATCTTCCAACATCGCCTTTCTCCGATCCCCAAAGCCAGGAGCCTTAACAGCCGCGCACTGCAGTGTTCCTCGAAGCTTATTCACCACGAGTGTGGCCAAGGCCTCTCCTTCGACGTCCTCAGCGAGGATCACAAAGGGCCTGCCCATCTTGGCGACCTGCTCGAGTATGGGCAGCAGATCTTTCATCACGCTGATCTTTTTTTCATGAATCAAGATGAAAGGATCCTGCAGCGAGGCCTCCATCTTCTCGGGGTCTGTCACAAAGTATGGGGAGAGATAGCCACGGTCGAACTGCATGCCCTCCACCACTTCCAGGGTGGTCTCCATGCTTTTTGCCTCTTCCACCGTAATGACACCCTCCTTGCCAACCTTGTTCATGGCTTCCGCAATGATGTTTCCAATGGTTTCATCGTTGTTGGCTGAAATGGAGCCCACCTGGGCAATCTCTCGTTGGTCCTTGGTCGGTTTGCTCATCTTTGCCAGTTCTGATACGACCACCTCCACGGCCTTATCGACCCCTCGCTTGATGTCCATGGGATCATTGCCTGCCGCCACGAGCTTCTGACCCTCAGTGTAGATAGCCTGGGCAAGAATGGTAGCCGTGGTGGTGCCATCGCCTGCGACATCACTGGTCTTGCTGGCGACCTCCTTGACCATCTGCGCCCCCATGTTCTCAAACTTGTCCTCCAGCTCGATCTCCTTGGCTACGGTAACGCCATCCTTGGTCACAGTGGGAGCACCCCATGATTTTTCCAGAATCACATTCCTCCCCCGGGGCCCCAGGGTCACCTTCACCGCGTCCGACAAGGTGTTAATCCCTTTCAGAATGGCCTCCCTAGCCCTCATGTCATACTTTATCTCTTTTGCAGCCATCTTGATACTTCCTCCTTAAGATTTTTGTTCCTCCTGAGTCCGACATGCCAGAATCGTTTACCTGATGTCTGGGAGGGTGCAGTCTTATTACTTCTCAATAATACCCAGCACATCATCTTCCCGCATGATCAGATATTCTTCACCCTCGATCTTTATGTCGGTACCAGAGTATTTACCAAAGAGTATACGGTCGTTCTTTTTGACATCCAGAGGCAACTTGGTACCATTTTCCAACACTTTTCCTTTGCCAACCGCAATAACCAAACCTTCAGAGGGTTTCTCTTTGGCTGTGTCGGGGATGATGATGCCCCCTTTGGTTGTTTCTTCCTCTTCAAGACGTTTCACGAGAATTCGGTCCTGTAAAGGTCTAATCTTCATAGCGCTAAATCTCCTTCTTCCTAAGAATTTTTCGTCTATCACCTACTGACCCGCCTCAGTTCGGGCCCGGGTAGCTCTCCAACAACAAGAGGCTCTATGTCACCCCCTTTCGTGATATCCCTATGTGAATCTAGTATTGAGTATTTAAAGAATTTCAGGTGTAAAGAAGAAATTTTGTAGCGTTCAAAAATTTATTTCGAATTATAATCATAGACTTAAATTTGTAAAGGGGATAAGGAAATCTTTTTCTGATTAGTAAAGACAAGCTTACAGGGGACCTCTCTGATCAATCATTTTTGGCTACCGTTCCTCGTTTCCCACACCCTAAAAACCAATCGGCAAATCATGTACTGACGGACTATTACACCTAAATACAACCAACGACGTCACAGGCCAAATTCTTCTTCGTATGTTGTTCGAAAAGCAGGCCAACAGGTGTCGGGTTCGGTCACTCCTGCTTCTTTGCTTCGGGCTTTTTGGGAGATTCGGACGGAGTGTCCGCTTTTTTACTTCTGCTTTTAGGGGACGAAGTTCCCGATTTATTAGCATAATCAGTAACATACCAACCCGTCCCCTTTAGGTGGAAGGCACTTTGAGAAATGAGTTTATGAAGTCTACCGGCACAATGCTTGCACGACTTTAGGGGTTTATCCGAGAATTTCTGCCAGGCCTCTTCAATCGTGCCGCATTTTGTGCACTCATATTCGTAAATGGGCATCTTGGTGCTTCCTCCCGATAAAATTCTATCATAACATAGTCAATAAAGACTGTTTGTCAAGCCGTAAAGCGGCCATGGGATGAAATTGTCTCATACCATCTCCTTTAAATCATCCAGCGGCCCCTGCCAAGCCCTGTAGAAGTCAAAGACCGCGTCCATACCCGATATTCCTGCTGGTCTCAAAATGGCTTGCGTCTTTTCATGAACCCGGGCTTCTTCTATTATCTTCTCTGTTGCCGACGCGTCAAAGGCCTGGAGAAACTTTGTGAACCTGACGACATGGATCAGTTCGTGGGTTACAATGTAGAGTGCAAACGCAAACAAGCGCAACTCAGCGGTCTTCTTAAGTGTGGCAAGTATGGTGTGGTCCTGAAGACATATCTTATAGAAATCATACCCTGAAGAACTGAGCGATGTTTGGGGCTTGCGCCCAACATACCTTATGATCTGGGCAAAAGGCCCGTCTACAACCTCTTTAGGAGTCAGGTCTGCCAAGGTCTTAATATCATAACGATGGCGCCCCCATTCGGCCGAAGACATTTTATAGGCATTGCTGGTCATCTCCTCGGCAATAGATACCGCCTCATTAACAACCCGCAACTCACCCTCTCGGAAATACTGAAGTCTTTCCATATAGAGCCTCTGCCGACCTGAAAGGCACACTACATGATGATTATATCTTAGCACAGTCTTACAGGCGTGGCTACCCACGTTTTTCTGCGCCCTCCATACATGACACACCTGGATGCCCAGAGCTATGTGAAGTCAGGAGGAAAAAGTATGGACATATCTTCCATCATCATGTAATAGGTATCTTAGAAATACCAACAGAATGGAGGTGATGCCGTGGGCAGTGTTATTAAGAAACGCAAGAAAAAGATGCGCAAGCACAAACACAGGAAGTTGTTGGCTCGCACCAGACATCAAAGAAGGAAGAAATGATGGAGACGACATCCGCACGATCTTCGCCAAAGAAAAGGCACCGCGCAAGGATCAAAAAGCACGGTGCCTTTCTTGTCCGTTCATCATGTTATTTCTATGACATCACGCCTATAGCCCCAACCATGCACGGCCTAAGCAATTCAACTCCCCCTTAACCTTTTCCTATTTCCCGGTATATCCTTTCAAATACTTGAAGAACTCGGCATCCGTGGAAAGAATCAGTGAGCTTTCCTCATCCAGGGTCTCCCGGTAGATCTCCAGGGTCTTCACAAAAGAGTAAAAGTCAGCATCAAGCCTGTAGGCATTAGCATACGTCTTTGTTGCCGCAGCATCGGCCTTGCCCATGATCTCCTGGGCCGTCTTGTACGCCTCTGAGGTAATGCGCTTCATCTCCCTTTCCGTTTCCCCCTCGATCTTGCGAGCCTCTCCCTTACCCTCGGAACGGAATTTTTCGGCGATTTGTTTCCGCTCTGCAATCATTCGTCCAAAAACCGACTTCTGAACCTCGTCCACGTAATTGATCCGCTTGATCTTCACGTCAACCAACTCAATGCCAAACTTGGCCAGCTTGGGCTGGGCCTGCTCCATGATCCCCTTGGTTATCTTTTCCCGGCCAAATTTGACCGTGCCAAGCTGTCTTTTGTCCTTCACGTCTTCCACGTCCACGCCGATTTCAAAAGTATCCAGTTCTCGATTGGTTCGGCGCACGGTCTCTATGAGTTCATAGGAGGTGATCAGATTACGAACGGCCGGATCTATGATGTCGTCAAGGCGACCCAAAGCGCCCGTTACATTGTTGACGGTCTGGAAGAACTTCAAGGGATCCACAACCTTCCAGCGCGCGAAAGTATCGACCCAGATGAATGTCTTGTCCAAGGTCGGGATCTGCCCTGGATCGCCGTCCCACTCTTGGAGATTCTTCGGGAAATAATTGGCATGCTGTATAAAGGGAATCTTAAAATAGAGGCCTGGGTCTGTTTTGGGTTCGCCGACGACCTTCCCAAACTGGGTCACGACCACCTGCTCGGTTTCGTCCACTATGTAGATCCCTCCGAAGGCGAGAAGGAGGACAACAATGACCGGAATAATAATCAATACCCCTTTATTCATTTTTCGACCCCCCTTCTTTGCCCAAATTAAGTAAGGGCAGGAGGTTTTT
>CP070769.1:721321-728124 GCA_020347085.1 Desulfobacterales bacterium | reverse complement strand
GGACCTGCTCAGAGGTTTGTTGTGATCAAGGACACGTGTGACCCTTCGGCTTGCAGTACCGACGAGATAAAACCGTGCCAGGTGGCTTGTCCCTTTAGGACAAAGGAGTGGAGCACCATGGGCATACCCCGGTATAGAAAAAACGACGGTTCAGTCCTTGTTACCGGGAGTCCTATGGACGGGAAGGCGAACAAATGCGATTTTTGCTATGACAGGTGGCGCAATGCGAACCTCAAAGGAGCGGCCACCGGAATGGATCTCTACAAGGGTAAGTTCGCCAGGTCCAACAGGCCGGCCTGTGAACTTGTGTGTCCCACCGGGGCTATCAAGACGGGGGAATTCGTCAAGATGCGTCGTAAGGCAAACAGGCGGGTTCGATACCTGCAGGCAAACGGGTACCCAGCTGCCAACAAATATCCTAATGGATTGGTAACGCACGTAATCTGGGTCCTTCTGGAAGACCCCAGTTATTACGCACTTCCTCCACTTACTGGAGCATAATTCAAGCCGTTGGTACTGCCCCAGCATGGGGCAGTACCATCCCTTAGGACTGCGGAAGCAAGGAGAACCTATGAACAAGGACGATGAGAGGTTTCAAGCCGTGCTGGACAAGATGAACGAGAGAATAGATGCTATTTCCGAAGAGAGACCCAGCCACAAGGAGGCCCTTGGGTTCGTGAGAGACGTTCTCACGGAAAAGCTGAAGGCAAAGCCAAGGATCCAGGTGGACACCATCCATATGGATGAGGAGCTACTCAAGGTGAAGAAGAAAGAGGGCTTTTCCCTGGTAAACAAGCAAGACCTGAAGTTGGATATCTCCTCGGCCTCAGCCCTGTTTAAGAGATTGTGTGAACGCATGAAGCAAAGAGAGAGGATTTCAGAAGATGTTGACCGGATCACTAAGGCGATCGAGGCCGATGAGCTGGATCTGAAGGAACTGTTTCAAAAGGCTGCTGCCGAAGACCGTGAATACATGGCCGATGTGTCAGGCAGGCTGAAGCTGCAAGAAGGCCTGCTCTTTTTCCTCGCTGAAAACAGTCTGCAGCCGATTTTTGAGACCTATGCGGAAAAGCTCAAGGACTATGTGGACATGGAACATTGGTGGAGGAGCTATTGTCCCATCTGCGGCTCAAAGCCTGTCATGGCTGAACTCATTGGTCGTGAAAGGAAGAAATTTCTCATTTGTTCGTGCTGTGGTTACGAATGGCGATTCATGCGCACTAAATGTCCCTTCTGTGAAAATGACGAGCGGCGCAAGTTTAAGTACTTTTTTACTGAAAAAGAGGGCAGGGCATACCGCGTGGAGACCTGCCAAAAGTGCAAGAAGTATATCAAGACAGTAGACACTGAGGAAACAGATGAAGAAGTCATTCCGGCGGTGGAGGACATAGGCACACTTTACCTGGATGCTATTGCCCGAGAGGAAGGGTACACACGCGAAGTCTATGCACTCGGCTTGAATTTGGCGGATATTTAGACACAAGGGCTCACGGCCAAACATGGATGAAGATAGAGCGCTTTGGCCATAAGCGCCCGCTGAATGAGACACGGGCAAACCTTAACAAGGCAATCCCAAACGCCCAAAAACCGGCCACACTACCAGAAAGTGGCTCTGGACCTGTGATTTACTCTCATGGCCCCAAACGTTGACGACTATAATCGCGAGATCACGTACCTGCGGGTCTCTGTGATAGACCGGTGCAATCTTCGCTGTATCTACTGCCAGCCGGTGAAGAATCTAAAACTTCTTCACCACGCGGATATTTTGACCTACGAAGAAATCCTCAGGGTTGTTGAGGCAGCCACGCAGATGGGTATCAGCAAAGTGCGGGTGACCGGCGGGGAGCCCCTGATACGCCGAAATCTTCTGAACTTCCTGTTTCGCTTGTGTCGGATGCCAGGTCTGAACGAAGTCAGCATCACCACGAACGGCGTCCTCTTAAAGCAAAAAGCCAAAGCGATCTTTGACGCGGGCGTCCGTCGTCTCAATGTCAGCCTGGACACACTGAACCCCCTGAAGTATGCCAAGATTACAGGGCGTCCGTGCTTTGAAGACGTCTGGGGGGGGCTTGAGGCTGCGGAGGCAATTGGGTTCTCGCCCATCAAGCTGAACGTCGTGGCCATGAGAGGCGTAAATGACAATGAATTCCGACGATTTGCCGAGCTATCTGTACGAAAGCCTTATCACGTCCGGTTCATAGAGTATATGCCCGTAGGCCTTGACAGCCAGTGGAAACCGGAAAAGTATATCTCCTCAGATGAGATCAAATGCAAACTGGAATCCTTCGGGGCCCTTCACAAGATTCCCCGTTCACCGTGTGACGGACCTGCCGAGCGATACCGTTTCGAATCAGCCCGGGGCGAAATCGGTTTCATCAGCGCCCTGAGCCACCACTTCTGCCCCTCATGCAACCGCCTCAGGCTTCTATCGGACGGCAAACTTCGCCCGTGCCTTTTTTCTGACGAAGAGGTGGACATCAAGACTGCCCTGAGAAGTGGGTGCAGCCAAGAAGATATCAAAGCGCTGTTTCACGAAGCCATCTCCAGGAAGCCAGAGCGTCACCATGCGGAGATGCTGCAAAAAGGGGCGGAGCTGTTGCATCCCATGTCTGCCATCGGTGGATAGGGCTGTCATAAAGTTTCCTTAACCCGCTTGCCAAGGGACACGGGGTTGGTGTTGCTGAATGAAACAAGACAACCTGAACGGGAAGAAGCATTGCCTATGGTCTGTGAGTCCTCTTCAATTGAACCTAAGCCCAGACTTTAAAAAAGCCAGATCCTGTCAAGGAGGTATAGGGCTTTCTACCAGCAGAACCCTGCCAACCGCACTATGCCCTGCTCATCCAAAGTTACATCCAGAGGCAAGCGATTCGTAAATTCATATGATCAAAGTGATTAGGCAAGGACGTGGGATGAAATTTCGGTTATCACGAGAAGAAGCCTTGCGTGTTGCCGTCACCCATGGGAGCTTGCGTTAATTGAGCACCAGCAACTCCGTTTTTGCACATTAGGGGCAGAGCGTAACCGGCTTTTTCACCCTGAGGGTTTTGATGCTGCTGTCCCCACCACCAACCGTGACCCACACCTTTCGCTTTCTACACGTGCCCTTCCCGTGTATAAACCACTCGCATGCTTTGTTGACAAACGGCAGTCTTATTCTGATTTTGGTGTCGGTCCATGTCTTGATCCGGTTACTCGTTGAATCGAACGTCATCCTATTGATATGAAGCACACTGTCTCCTTGGTTGTCCCCGAAGTTCTGTCCAATAATCCTCAATATGGTCCCGGGTTCCTTGAGACCCCTGAACTTCTCAATGACCGGTCCCGAGGCCACCTCGCCCACCAGGTCCCGAGAAACGTCCTCGTACGCAGGAGGAGCCGAGGTTGTGGCGGTGATTGTGACAGGACCGGCAACCTGGGGTGTCCAAGAACCAGCGTATTGTCCGTCGCCGGCCACAAGGTCCGGATCTATGCCATCATCATGCAGAACCATGCTTGGGTCACCATTGTCAAAGTCCACTGTGACTGAAGCATCAGCCGCAGGACCCGCACACGTTCCAGCCAGCACCTTCACAACAGCCGGTTTGCCTTTGGGGACTGAAAATCCGGAACTCGGCTTCAGCAAGTACAGATGAAGCTGATCAGGCGTGCAAGTCAAGGCAGTGTTTGCATTGATTCTGCCCCCTGTCAAAACGAGCCCGTCCAAGCTTGCGAGAGGATCTACCGTAAAAAGAATGTTGAAATTAACCTGATCCCAGCTGTATGCAGGATTCGCTGCCAAAATCAGGGCAGCCAGTCCAGACACATAAGAGGCGGCCATGGATGTTCCACTCATATATCCGTACCAATTCCCACGCTTGCAACTGAGAATGGCCTGACCAGGAGCAGTCACGTCCACCGTTGTTTCTCCCCAGTTGGAGCCCGTAAACAGCGGATCATTGAAATAGAGCAGGCTATCGTGGCGGTCAGTAGCAGCCACGGAAATGATATTTGGCAGGTCATAACCGGACGGGTAGCACGGATGTACATCATTGTCTTGGGAGTCATTGCCCGCAGAAGCGACAAACAGGATATCTGCGTATGCTGCCGCTAGAATGGCTTCATACTCGGCCTGGGAGTAATCTGCTCCACCGAAACTGGCGTTGACGACCCTCACATTGTGCCCGAAATCCTCTTTCATCATGATGGCGTATTCCAGGCAATCAATGGCGTCACTGGTCCAGCCCCCACTGATACCCAAGAACCTGAGGGCCATAATCTTCACATTCCAGGCCACTCCAACAACACCTATGCCGTTATTTCCCACGGCCCCAATGGTGCCTGCGCAATGGGTTCCGTGGTTGTCCTCCTCCATCGGGTCTGTGTCGTCACTGTATGCATCAATTCCATGGACGTCATCGACATATCCATTCCCGTCGTCGTCCACGCCAGGTGACCCATTGACCTCTGCATCATTTGTCCACATGTTATCTGAGAGATCCTCGTGGTCATAATCGACGCCGCTGTCGATCAGCGCTACGATGACCCCATTGCTCCCAGTCGTCACTTGCCAGGCTTCTGGGGCGTCGATGTCTGCATCAGGGGTACCGCCCATTTGACCCGTATTATGAAGACCCCACAGCTCGGAGAAGTCTAAGTCGTTTGGAAATAAATCGAGTGGGCGGCGTTTGTAGTTCGGCTCTGCATACGCAACATCTGGATTCGCTTTGTAGAGGTCTACGGCTTTCGTCGTTGTCAGTCCGGCTTTGAGCTTTACGAGGTGGACACCTGTTTTTGTGAAACACTTGTTCACGCGTGAACCAACACGGGCATGGGCTGCCGAGGAAGCCTTGAGGCTAACCCGCGGCTTGAACTTAACCAACAACTCGCCTTCCCTATAAGTTGACTTCTGTTGGCAAAATGCCGCAGGAGGGCCTAGAAGAAAACACAACAAACAAGCCCACGCCCAGTAGAACATGAGGATTCGGAGAGAAACCATGTTTGTAAAGCTTAGCTTCTTTTTACTGAGATGTGAGATTGACATGAAGGACCCGTCAGTAACTGCTTATGTCGGATGCATCCTATGGAAACGTCACCCCCGACCTGGGTATTTGGGCCAACCACTTCAAGAAATTAGGGATTTTATTATCGCACAAGCACCCAACCACGCAATTAGTAGAAGTACGGTTTTCTTTATCCAAAAATACCTGACATCACCTTAGGAAACTTAAGGTGCGGAAAGGCATCTCGGCTTGGCTGATAGGTAATGCGTTGATCAAAAGCGCTCAGGAAAGCTTTAAATCACTCGTTTTTTCATATCCCAGCGCTGATACCCCACATTGTCTGCCTCTTCGTCTTATGAACAAAGCATCGAACTCAGGGTTTTCCCAAGTTAAAAACCGGTGAAGTCCCTGCCGAAAATCAGGAATTCTTGCGATTGTCTAAATATTATCAACACGCTAGAATTCCTGCCAAAAGGCGCATTTTAGACCCTTTAGACTCCCATAATGTGAATCGCTTATTGAAAGCGGGCAATCAGTGAATCTCATCAAAAAGTTGAGAGATCGAGCCACGACAGGTGATGTGCGTGTTGTTGCCATTGCTCTATTAGGAGTCTTTGTTTTTGGTGGCATAGGAGTGGCATTTTCAGCGGGTCTTTATTACCACCGGCCAAACCCACTCATGGATTATGTTTCCCAAGAGGTTGGTATCTTTGATTCTTCGTACGACCGCTTAGAAGAGCTGGACTGTAGAAAGTGTCACGGCGACAGCCTGGCCGAGCGGCACCATCACACCCCGATCGTTTTGGAACAGGGATTTTGTCATCCCTGTCACGAATCAATTCCGGAGCCGCCTGGTGTGGTCGTTATCACGGATTGCAAGACGAGTGGGTGCCACAGCGGGGATGATCTGCAGGCCAATGGATGGCACCATGATACCGACCTATCCGGGGCTGAGAACTGTGTGGCGTGCCACGACCGCAACCTGGTATCAGAGATCTTGCCATTTTCCAGTTTGGCGGAACACCCGCCGTCAGTTGAGCCCCCAGGGTTATTCTCATGCCAGAACTGCCACTGGGAACAGGATATTGTCGAATCGGCTCCTGGTTTTGATCCCAACACGAGTCCGCAGAGTGACGCTGGCCATCCCTCGACCTATCACCATGATGACGAGTGGGGTCAGTTCGTGGGCTACCTTGAGTATGACATGGACGTCGTCAGCAACTTTGTTACGCATCACATGGGCTTTAGAGGATACGCGTTTGGCGGATGCTGGACCTGTCATTCCACCCATCCCAATGATTCGAGCTGGGATCCTGCCGATCCAGAGAATATTCGCTACTGTGAAATCTGCCATGACATAAAGACCTTGCATACCATCGAAGCCCACACAGGGCTTCCTGATGAAGATGGCGGCCATGCGGCCTACGGTTGGGCGGCGGTCGGCTTCCATGCTTCCGATCCGAGCGAGACGCCAAGCGAATATCGGTCGTTTGACGCGACTGAACAGTGCAGGGGCTGCCATGGGGACAATCCACCCGCCCGAAGCCCCGGTGTTCTTACGGAACAACTGCCCCACATTGGCTCCATGAGCTCCACCGCTGGAAGCTGTGGTGATTTTATCCTCTTAACCGGCAATCACTTCGGTAGCCAGCACACTTTGGGACGGGGCGTACAGTTGAAATCAGTGGATGATCAAAACGCTCTTTGGGTCAACGTTCCTGTTCGTAGGTGGAGCGATACCGGCGACATCATCGAGTGGGGACTACCCTGCTGGACGTTCAGCCCGGGAAACTACAGCGTTCGAGTGTACACAGAA
Source organism: Desulfobacterales bacterium (assembly GCA_020347085.1). GTDB lineage: Bacteria > Desulfobacterota > Desulfobacteria > Desulfobacterales. The sequence continues at coordinate 721,326 of CP070769.1, read as the reverse complement.
TTCGG
>CP070769.1:718499-721221 GCA_020347085.1 Desulfobacterales bacterium | reverse complement strand
TTTTCCAACTGTGTAGAATGCTGATCGTGTGCCGCTGCTGCGGGATAACGAGGCGTGGAAAACCATCGCGAAACGGAAGATTAAAGGTGTCAGGCTTTCATAATATTTTCTATAATTAAAAGGAGATCATGATGAAGATTTATGTAGGTAATCTTGCGTATGAGGTGACCGAAGAGGATTTAAAAGAGGCTTTTGAGGTCTTTGGAGAGGTCGACACCGTCAAGGTTATAAAAGACAATTACACTGGCAGATCAAAAGGATTTGGATTTGTGGAGATGCCCGCTAAAGCTGAAGCACAGTCTGCAATCGAAGGTTTGAATGGGAAGGACCTAAAAGGGCGAAGCCTTAATGTCAATGAGGCCCGCACCCGCTCTGAAGGCCGCCGAGGTGGCGCAAGATCTGGAGGACCAAGGCGTGGCGGAGGACGACGGGGCGGAGGACGACGCTTTTAGTTAACGGCAACCGGACATAAGAACCGGAGCAATCATCAGTAGGATATAAATAACACCTAACAACGGCTTTGAAATTGGGCGTAGGCAGAGTAAATCTTTAAAAAGGGAATGAATATAGCCTCAGCAATGTAATGTAATATTTTTTCAAGAAAGGAGAAAAAACATGAACAAAGGAGATTTAATCAACGAAGTTTCCAAGGTCGTAAAAACCAAAAAGGATGCTCAGGCAGCCGTGGACTGTGTTCTTTCAAGCATTACCAAGGCATTGGGAAAAGGAGACCCTGTATCATTGATTGGATTCGGCACATTTAAGGTGGCTGAAAGGAAGGCTCGTAAAGGCAGAAATCCTCAGACAGGAGAAGAGATAGATATTGCGGCAAGTAAGGTGCCAAAGTTTGTTGCAGGAAAGGCTTTGAAGGAAGCTGTGAAATAATTATTTGTTCGTAGGTTGGCTCCATAGGCAGGGTCATTAACTTGATCCTGCCTTTTTCCCTTAGTGTCATCGATTCAAGAGAATATCCACAACCTTACCCACCCAACGCCTGCCCAGATGTCTTGATGAATACTCAATATCATGACAACGAAATGATTCCGATCAGGTTTTCTTCTGCCTAATGTAACAATCAAAAGACAGTCCTTCTTCTAACACTTCTGACTTTTCATCCATATCCAGAAAGAGACCTCTTACAAGCGATTATTTGACCGTCTCACCTATAGCCGCCTTTTCTTTCTTCCCTGAACACGTCAAACCTAAAATAGAGACTGGCACGAACTGTGCAGACTTGAGCCGATACAAACTCTATCGATGTACAGGGTATGTGGTGCTTTTTCACAAGGGCAAACTAAACCAAGGAGCACACTCACCATGAGACCAAATCCTATTAACAGGGCAGGTAGCAAGAACGCCTTTTGTCCTTACTATAGTGATTGCCTGGATCGTGCTGTAAGGCGTCGTTGGCGGTCCTGGGATTGTTCCGAATGCACACACAAATCGGAACGAGAATCCTTGGGATGCTGGCGATCTGGACATGATTCAGAACTTGAATACGACTTGTCTGGGATCACGTTGTCGGGAATTTGACGCATATTCCAAATATCTGACATAACGCCTGGACAGTATCGTTTTTTCCGTTGTTTCGTCATGGCCTCCTTTCCAAGCCCATGGTGAACTACCGCACCGGAGGCCTTATGGTAGGAAGTTGCGCATGAAAGAAGAACATAGGAGAGAATTAAAAAGAATCGCTGAAGACGTATATTGCCCAAAACTTTTACAATGTTACACCACAGGGCTCGAAATCCTTTGCAAGGCAAGGGATATTGGTCTGCAAAGCCTCATAGAGTGCCTGGAAGAAGATCCCGACAAGTGCCCCTTCTCAATGGCGTTTCCTGGTCTGGTTTGTTGTAAATGTGCCGTTCGTGTCTACATCTGTAAAAACATAGGGAAGTAACCTAATAGAATTACCTCTCTGAAGGGTCTGTCCAGATAGGGACCAAAACATGCCCCAAGTCTCTTTCTAAGACTATCTCCACCCACCTAACGCCTGCCCAGATGTTTTGATAAATACTCAATATCATGACAACGAAATGATTCTGATTGTCACCTATACAATATCGGTTACCTCCTGAAATCCTTGACAAAACCCTTCCACGTCGATGGGCCCAATGCATACAGAGTGTCAGATACAAACTGCACCCATGCATCTGACCCTTACCGGGGTTATTGCCGCTTGACCCTAATATCGAAGGTATCCTTTTGATATTGTAAGTATTACGTGAGTGCAGAACTTCCAACAACGACATTAGCTCGACGACCAATCTTTTCTGAGTTTTTCCTTGACATGCAAGAAGCCCCAGCTTAGCATGAGCCATACGGTCCAATATTACCTTTCCATGATTTTTTAAGTCATGGAGACGGATCTAGTACGCGAATTAGGATTTCTGTTTTAGAACCCGCTTAAAAATCGATCTTTCGCCGTAGCGATGCGGTTTGGTAGCGTCTTCCAGAGAAGTTCCTGACAAGCAGTACGAAAGAACGAAGAAAGGAGGACAGTTGCTATGGAAGAAGGAATCGTAAAGTGGTTTAACGACCGCAAGGGATTTGGCTTCATCGAGCGGGAGGATGACGAGGATGTATTCGTTCATCACTCTGCTATTAGCGGGTCTGGATTTAAGACCCTTGCTGAGGGTGACCGGGTGACCTTTGACGTAGAACAGGGTGCCAAAGGACCTTCGGCACAGAACGTTACTAGGGTTTAACCTAGAGCTGTTCG
>CP070769.1:705447-718399 GCA_020347085.1 Desulfobacterales bacterium | reverse complement strand
CAGTGAAGCCTCCCCGCCCTTCCGGGCGGGGCTTCCCGGAAAGGAAAACGGACATTTTTGTACAGCTCCCCTCGACCCCGCCCTTCCAGGCGGGGCTTGCGGGGAGCCTGCCGGTCAAAGTAATAGCTTTTGATCCACGTTACGTGTTAGCGTTCCTGGTCAAAAGTCATATAGATTCAAACGCGAGACACTACCCCGCAACTCGTGACAAACTGATCACATTTGAACGCTCCGGCACTCCCTGGTCCAAACATGGTTCTTAAAGGCAACAGCTTATTTCACGCACTTCGCGCCAGGGCGGGCCAACACTTCATATGAATGTCATGAATCGATCGCCGTTAATAGATCTGTGACGTAGGTAACTCGTAAAGATTCCCAAATGTGAACTCGGGCACACGGGCAATGGATAACGTCAGAGAGCAGATAGAATTTGATGTTCTGTTTGTTGGGGCAGGCCCTGCAAGCCTCGCTGGTGCAATCCACCTGATGAAACTGGCCAAAAGCCAGAACATTGACCTTGAGGTGGCTCTCATCGAAAAAGGGGCCGACATAGGTTCTCATACAGTGAGCGGCGCGGTTCTGAACCCGATTGCCCTCAAGGAGCTTATACCAGATTATAGAGAAGCAGGTTGCCCTATAGAAGCAGACGTTCGCAGAGATGAATTCTATTTCTTGACCAGTACACGCCACTACAGGGCTCCTTTTGTGCCTAAGTACATGCACAACAGGGGCTCCCATATCATCAGCCTGTCCAAGTTTGTCTCCTGGCTTGGGGACATTGCTGAAGGTCTTGGAGTAAACATCTTTCCAGGTTTTGCTGGCAAAGAAGTGCTTTTTGGCCCAGACGATAGGACGGTCATCGGCGTTCGTACAGGAGATAAGGGAGTCGACAAAGATAATGTCCCCAAGGCAAACTTTGAAGCAGGTATCGATATCCTGGCAAAAGTAACGGTGTTTGGAGAAGGCCCCCGAGGAAGCCTGCAGGAGGCGATTTCTAAAAAGCTGCGCATCTTTGAAGGTAAGATGCAACAGGTGTTTGAAACCGGAATCAAGGAAGTGATCCAACTGCCGGACACCAACTATTTTTCGGACAGCCTGGGCAATGACATTCATACTTTTGGCTACCCGCTCGGCTTAAATACCCATGGCGGTGGTTTCATCTACGAGATGAAGGACAACAGGGCCGCCCTTGGGCTTATCGTGGGATTGAGCTATCAGGACCCCATGCTCGATCTGTATGAAGAATTCATAAGATTCAAACGGCATCCATTCATCAGTGAAGTCATCAAAGGCGGCCGGGTGATGGAGCAGGGTGCCAGGACCATCGTCTCGGGAGGTTATTACACAATACCAAAGCTGGCCGTTGGTGGCGGTCTTTTTATAGGGAGCAGCGCCTCAATGCTCAATGCGCCAGCGCTAAAGGGTATCCATACCTCTATGAAGTCGGGCATGCTTGCAGCAGAAACCATCATGGAGGCCTTTGCAAAGGGCAGGTTTACCCAAGAGACGTTGAACTATGGTCATCGACTTGAGGCGAGTTGGCTTAAAAAAGAGCTGTATATTGGAAGGAATTTTGCCCAGGCGGTTTCCAAAAAAGGTCTTGCCAAGTTTCTTCACATAGGCGTGCAATATCTCACGGGTGGACGGGGCATTTTTGATAAAATGCCTATGAGGGAAGACGCCAAGAGCTTAACCCCGTTAACAAGGGTTTATTCGCCCCATGTACGGTTGTATGAAAAGCAGGCTTATGACGGTATTCTCTATGTAGATAAACTCACCGGTGTCTATCTGTCAAAAACCCGCCACCGGGAAGACCAGCCCTGCCATTTGATTGTCCACGACCTGGATCTATGTGTGAATACCTGTTTTGAAACCTATCAATGTCCGTGCACAAGGTTTTGCCCCGCCAATGTCTATGAATTAGATATTGACGAAAAGAGCCGGGAGAGGAAACTAAAACTTAACCCTGCAAATTGTCTTCATTGCAAAACCTGCGAAATCAAGGATCCGTACGGGAATATTACCTGGACTTGCCCGGAAGGGGGTGACGGGCCCGGGTATACAATCGTTTAGCCCAACAAGGGATCCCAGGCTTCTTTCTCAGCTTTTGACATTCCATTCCATGGTCTAGCAGCCCATCTGGTCTGAGACGCCTTACAATATATGGTGGCCCCCCTCCGAATAGGTACTATATAAGATAATTTAATATAATTTATAGATAATTTAATATAATTTACTTGACAAATTTAGTAATATGAGATAAGAGGAAACCATTTGACAGACGCGCTGCAGCGAGTTGCCGGGCAGCTTCGACTGTCAATAATTGTGCCATGACTAGATTTGCTTGAAAACACGCGGTCCCGATAGATCGGGACGAGAAATCTGCTGGCTGTTCCAGTTGAATGGCTCAAGAAGATCGGCATCTTTTTTGCATGCACAAAACGGACGTGTCTGATGACCTGATTTTTTTGATTGACGGAACCAAAATTTAAATGCACAAGAACAGGTTAAGAGAGATTCGCGAATCGTTTTTGATGAGCAAAGCCGAACTGGCAAGAAAGGCCGGAGTCTCCCCTATTACCATTGACAGGATAGAAAAGGGTATGGATTGCCGTATGGAGACCAAGCGGAAGATCCTTTTTGCCCTTGGTTACCAGCTTTCCGACAAGGACAAAGTATTCCACAGTTGAGGAAACGAGATGGTTTTTGCCAAAAAGGACCACCTGATAGGCGTAGACATCGGCTCTCGAGCGATTAAGTTGAGTGAGGTCCAGCAGACAAAGAAGGGTCGTATCTTGGAAAAGTTCGGCATGGCCAACTTGCCTCAGAATGCCATAGTTGAGGGTCGTATCAAAGAACCCGCTGCGGTGGCTGATATCATCAAGGGCCTTATATCAGACCTAAAAGTCAGTGAACAGAATGTAGCCACCTCTGTTGCGGGTTATTCTGTCATTATCAAAAGAATCACTGTTGGAAAAATGACGGACGAGGAGCTGCACGAGAACATTCAATATGAGGCCGAGCAATATATCCCCTTCGATTTGGACGATGTTAACATCGACTTTCACATTATTGGAGAAAGCGAACTAAACCCAAATCAAATGAATGTGATGCTGGTCGCGGCCAAGACCGAAATCATTAATGAGTATGTAAGCCTCCTGGACATGGCGAGCCTGAATCCCTGCGTGATCGATATCGATGTGTTCGCCCTGGAAAGGGTGTTTGAAGAAAACTACTTGAACGAAGAAGGAACCGTTGGCCTGATTGATATCGGGGCTAACAAGATGAATATCAATATCGTAAAAGGCTATATGTCTGCTTTCACGCGAGATGTGAACATTGGAGGGGAGCAGATTACCCGCGAGATTGCCTCTCGGTTTGATTGTTCCTTTGAGGAGGCCGAAGCCGTTAAGCTGGGGCAAGACAAGGACAAGGTGCCTGAAGAAGATATTCGTGAGATTGTCTATTCCATCATCTCCAGCTGGGGTGCGGAGATCAGACGGGCCATTGATTTTTACTACTCTACGGGTTCGGACGAAGACATTGGCCGAATCATGCTGAGTGGTGGCGCAGCCCAGACCGAGGGATTTTCCGAACTCCTTTCGGCTGAAACCTCCATCGATGTACAAATGTGTAACCCTTTCATGAACGTCAAGGTTAACGAAAAAAATAATGATGTGGACTACCTTCAAAGGATTGCTCCTCAAGCTGCGATCTGTATGGGCCTGGCATCGAGGAGGGTGGACGACAAATGATCCGTGTCAATCTTTTACCGGTTCGAGCCGCACGAAAAAAGGAAAACATCAGACGGCAGGTATCCATCTTTTTCCTCAGCGCTGTGATGGGTCTCGCTTTCATGGGTTATCTGGCGTATAACTTAAGCGGTAAAATAAATAATATGGAAGAGGACATAGAAGACACTCAGAATGAACTCGCGGAACTTGAGGCCATCAACAAACAGGTTAAAGAAATCCAGGACAAGCTAAACAGGCTTCAAGCAAAGATGGATATTATCCAGCGGTTGGATGCGAACCGCATTGGATCGGTTCGGATCATGGATGCCCTTACGAGCCTGGTGGTAGCCCAAAAGATGTGGCTAACAAGCCTGACCGAGGCCGGTGGTCAGGTGACCCTCAACGGGGTGGCCGTGGACAACAAGACCGTTGCTGATTTCATGAGGCGTCTTGAAGAGTCACCATATTTTGATCAGGTCAATCTCCTTGCTACCAGACAGGTGGCAATGGCCGAGGGTAGAAAATTCAAGGGGTTCAGCGTCACCTGTCAGGCCGTGATCTTACAACCTCCACAATAACCCAAAACGCAGTAGAGACAGATGGCAAAGCTTTCACTTCCGTCCTTTCCGTTTGAAAAGATCGCAGCCATAGGCCGTACGCAAAGGATTTTGATTTGTGTGGGACTTTTTTTGATCTTAGGCGGCGGTTTTTATTATCTCATCTACTCGCCAAAATCCCAGGAACTCACTGACTTGAGGGACGAATACGAAACACTTCAAAGTAAGCTTTTCACGGCCAGAAAAGCCGCGGAAAACCTCGAAGAGTTCCAGAAGGAGTTTGAGGAAGCACAGGCAAAGTTCAAATTGGCTCTTCAGCTTTTGCCGGACAAGCGGGAAATTCCAGGCCTCCTGGAAGGGGTTTCAAAGTCAGGCAAAGATTCCGGTCTTGAATTCCTGCTGTTCCAGCCCGGCCCAGAGGCGCCAAGAGATTTTTACGCCGAGATTCCTGTCAATGTTCAGGTATCGGGTGGATATCACAACCTGGCCATGTTTTTTGACAGAGTCGCAAGGCTCTCCCGCATCGTCAATATACTGAATATTAATATACAGGCGCCCGCGGGGACCCCGGGAATCTTGAATGCCTCATGTGTGGCCATGACTTACAGGTTTTTGGAGGCCTTACAGCCCCCAGCGACCAGACCACAATGAGAGGGAGGGACAAAGGCGACATGACAATGCCACGGACTCCTTGTAAGCTTCTCCTTGTTCTGGGGCTGATGCTCCTTGTTGCAGGAGGATGCGGAGAGCAGCAAGAGCCTATACCCCCCGCCAGCCCTGTGGTCGTTCGAAAAAAGGTTGAGGCACCCCAGCCGCCCGCTGCCCAAGCAGTGAAACCCAGTGATCAGGAAGCCCCAGAGGCTCCGGAGAAACCTCCCGTGGAAGAGGCCAAAGTTGAACCAGCTCCCCCTGAGGCGGAACCAGAGCCCCTTGAAGCTGGGGTAGAGCCGGAGCCGAGCCCAGAAGGGCCGGAAGAGATTCTGAAAAAGGTAGCATACGTTTATGACCCCAAGGGGAAGATAGATCCCTTTCAATCCCTTTTCGTAACGCAGCCAAGCGCACGCAGAGGAACCAAGGTCCAGATAAGTGCCCGTGAAAGAAAGCTTCCCCTCACACCGCTTCAGAAGATAGACCTGAGTCAACTAAAAGTGGTAGGAATCATTATCTCTGCCACTGGAAACAAAGCCTTGATAGAGGAACCATCCGGCAAGGGCTATGTGGTCACAAAGGGGATATACGTTGGTGCGAATTTTGGCCAAGTGAAAAGAATACTAAGGGATAGAGTCATTGTTGAGGAAGAGGTTGAAGATTTTTTTACTGGCCAGATGAAACTGCAAACAGTGGATTTAATACTACAGAAGAAACTTGGGGAATTGTAAAATGAACTGCTTGCTGAGAAGATGTTGGAGTAATTATTGGCTCCTGTTGCCGTTGGTACTCCTGTTCATGGTAACAGGATGTGCGACCAAGGCAACGACCAAGCCTGGGGAGGTTGAAGCCGAACCTGGTGCCTCCGAGAGCGTTATCCATGAAGTCTCGGTCAGCGAGGAACAAACCGCGGTTTTTGTCACCATAAAGAGCAACCAGCCCGTCGACTACTCCGCAATCAAACACCTCTCCCCACTTGGCGTGGTCCTTTATTTCCCGAACACATCGTTGGAAGGGGTCCCAGAAACCTATACCCCGGAGAGTACACTTATTATTAAGAGCATTGTTGCCTCTCAACCGACAGGAAAACAAGGGCCCTCCAGGATTCAGATCAACTTGAACGAGGATGTTGAATACGAAGTCAGCCAGGAGGAGAAAGACGTTCTGGTCAACTTTAAAAAACCAGCAGAGCAGCCAGCACCCGAAGCGATAGCCGCTGAAGGACCCCCAGAGACCACAGAGCCAACTATTACAGAGCCAGAACAAGAGCCGGCACCGGTTCCAGCAGAAGCTGAGGCAGTCGGAAAGCCAGCCTGGGTGAACCGGATCAACTTCCTCATGATGGACGAGGGTAAGTCCCGGATTATCGTACGAACCACCGAGCAAGTCCAATACGAGACACAGCGACCTTCGCCCACGCGGGTCCTTTTGAAGCTATTTAATACAAGGATCCCGAAATTCGAAAAGCGCCCTCTCATAACGACACGGTTTAAAAGCGCCGTTGATCGCGTCGTACCAGTACAAACGCCTCAGATGGGAGACACAGCCCTCATAGCCATTGAGCTCCGGGAGGCCGTCCCTTACAGAGTTGAGCAGAAAGATAATGTCTTTTTTGTTGACTTTGAGCCTTCCACCGTGCCACCCAGACCCCTGGCAGATGTGGAGATGCCAAAATGGCAACAGGTGATGAGAGAGACCGAGACGGTGGTCACAGGCATGCCTGAAGTGCCGTCCGTCAAGATCGTATCGCCCGACACGGGAAAGGTCTATACAGGACAAGAGATATCGCTCGATTTCCAGAATGCCGATGTTCGTAATGTCTTTCGTATCCTCCACGAAATAAGCGGAAAGAACTTTATCATAGGGGAAGATGTGAGAGGCAGGGTCACGCTAAAGCTTGACAAGGTCCCCTGGGATCAGGCCCTGGACCTGGTCACGAAGATGAACAGGCTGGGAATCGCTGAGGAGGGAAATATCATACGAATTGCGCCACTTGCCACTATTGAAGCAGAAAAGGCGGCCGAAAAGAGGGTCAAGGCAGCAGCACAGGAAGCAGCGCCCTTGGTTACAGAATATATACCCATCAACTACAGCGACGCTGCCGCCATTCAGATGCACATAGACGAGGTTAAGACAGAGCGTGGAAAGGTCAGTGTTGATGGACGGACCAATATGGTCATCATGACAGACATCCGGGATGGGATAGAGCGTGCCAGGGAGGTTGTCAGGAAGCTGGATGTGGTTACTCGCCAGGTGATGATCGAGGCACGGATTGTGGAAGCGGAGACTAACTTCTCGCGAGAAATTGGCATTCAGTGGGGATTCACACACCAAACACTCCGGGGGGCAGACGACCTGGGAGGCCCGTGGGGGCTTTCCGGTGCAGTCGGTGGTCCGGCCAACTACGCTGTCAATTTACCCCCGGGGGGCGCAACAAGCGGCATCGGTTTTACTTTCAGCAGATTTCCGGGCGGCTTGACGTCACTTGACATCGACGCAGCACTCACAGCCGCAGAGAGGGAAGGCTCACTGAAGATCATATCGGCTCCAAAGGTCCTCACTTTAGATAACAAAGAAGCAAATATCAAGCAAGGACAGCAGATCCCGTATCAGAAGGAGGAAGAAGGAACCATCAGCGTTCAATTCGTTGACGCTGTTTTGAGCTTGACGGTCACCCCTCACATAACCATGGACAATCGTGTTTCCATGAAGGTCATCGCCACAAAGGACTCACCCGACTTTGCAAATGCAGTCTTAGGCCAGCCCCCCATTGATACAAAACAAGCCACCACAGAACTTCTGGTCAACAACGGTGACACCATCGTGATCGGGGGAATCATTACGGAGGACAGGTCAGCCCAGGAGGCGAAGGTGCCAGGCCTCTCAAAAATACCCGTACTGGGATGGCTATTCAGGTCAAGGCTCAAAACCGTTAATAAAACCGAGTTGCTCATCTTTATTACGCCAACGATCGTCCAACTTGAAGAGGCGATCTAGCCCCTCCTTGTATGGGTGTCAGGATAGTGACATCGGGAGGGCCAAGATAGTGACATCAGCCAGTGGAGCCGCCGCTCTTCTGCCGGGAAACGTGAGCGTCGGGAGAAAACAGGCTTGGACATTGAATTGACAAGGGGCTTATTTATGTTTTCCAAAAAGGTTTTCCAAATCATCACTTGCCTTTGTGTGGGGGTCGCAGTCGGATGGCTCAGCCCCATGAGCGCCTGTTCAGAGGAACCCGGAGAAAAAACCATTAAACTGGAGTCGGGCCTCTACTATACCGTGCAGACGGGTGATACCCTGTGGGATCTGTCTGAGCATTTTTATGATTTCCCGTGGCTTTGGCCGGATCTGTGGGAAAGGAATCGGGAAGTCGCCAATCCCCACTGGATTTATCCGGGCGAGCAGGTCCGCATCTATAGCCGTGAGGAACTGGAGAGGATGTTTGGGCCCAAACCGCCACCAGAACCAAAAATAGGGCCACCGCCACCAGAACCGGAGTACTATTACTATCCCGCCATTGACAGCGTGGGCTTTATCAGGAAGGAGCCTGTACCTCCCTCTGGCACCATCTTCAAGGTCAAGGAAGACAAAGAGATAATGAGTCAGCGGGATGTGGTTTATGTCCGGCCGATCGGAGACGTCATCTTCAAGCCTGGAGATCGTTTTACTGTATTCCGGACCCTGAAGCCCCTGAAGGATAAAGAAACCAAGAAGCTGATCGGCACCCAGCACTATTTGGTAGGCGTGGTTGAAATCACGGATGTGCAGCCGAAATTCTCTTTGGGAAGGATTGTAACATCGTACAGAAGTATTGAACGCGATGACCTTTTGATGCCGTACCAGCCTCGATCACCCAACATTTTACTTACCGAAAGCAAAGAAGGTCTTCAAGGCAAGATCTTTTCTGCAGAGGAAGGTCAAGCGATCTTTGCCGAACATGCCATTGCTTTTATCAACAAGGGTCGCGAAGACGGCATCCAGGTCGGCCAGTCGTACTCTGTATATTATCAGGAGAAAGAACGTATCGATCCCAAGGTGAAAGAAGATGTCCTCCTCACGCCGGTTGATTATGCCAAAATCCTCATTCTTCTCACCGAGGAGACCACGGCCACAGCCCTTGTAATTTACTCCGAGAAGTCGATTGAACCAGGGGCCACAATTCACGCTACATTACCCTAGTCATTGGTGGCCATTGGCGGTCCGTCATCGATCAGCCGCAAACGCACCAACACCAAATCCTGAATCCCTGAATTCCACAATCTCTTCCGTTATCTTTGAAGTTTGCTCATTTCAGCCGAAGCCGCATCGGCTAGCGGCGAATCCGGGACCAACGCGATGACCTTTTTGAAGGCGGAAAGGGCCTTTTCCCTGTTATACTTGCCAATGTACGCACGGCCCAGATCATAGTAGGCAAGCGCAAAGTCTGGAGCATACTCAACCGCCTTTTCAAGCGAAGAAATAGCCGTGTCATAGTCCCCCATGTCCATGTAGGTGAGCGCCAATCCCCTGTGCGCCCTAACAAAGCGGGGTTCTGCGTGAAGGGCTTTTCTGTAGTACAAAACCGAACGCTCGTAATCTTTTTTCCCACGGTATGCCTCACCAAGATTGTTCAGGGCAAAATGAGGCGTGGCATAGAGCAATTGGTCAAGGGCGCGATTGAAACTGCCGATGGCCTTGTCCCATTCTTCCATCTTAATATAGATGGTTCCCATATTGTTCCAGGCCCCAGCATAATCGGGATTGAGGTCTAAGGCCTTCTCGAAATGTTTCAGCGCCAGATCCAACTTCCCCATTTCAGAATAGGCCAACCCCAGATCATTTTGCAGAAGGTGGTCCTCATCATAGAGTGCCTCTGCTTTCAAGAATTCTTTTAGTGCTCCTCTAACATTTCGCTGTGCAAGGTATCTTTCGCCGAGATGCCTGAATGCTTCTGCCTTTAGTTTCCGCTCAGCCATATTCGTGGCGCAGGAGACGAAGCATAAGGCGCAACACAAGGAGAGTATAAACCAAGGTGATCGCTTCCGCATAACAGCCTCCTCAATTCTCAGATAATGTCTGTTGTTGATTCTCCGTGTTTCGCTGCAAAACGATCAAACCAGCTGGTTTGGTTAAACGTTGCATCAGGCTACTTAACGAGGTTTCATCTTCAAGACCCTGATTTTCCTTTCTTCCAAGAAATCGCATACTTTTGGCGGTAACGGTGCCGAGGTCAATAAGATCTTTCCTTGAGCCCCTTGGGACGCCAGAAAACCCGGAATGGTCACGGAAGTGGTTTTAAATACGTTCCGGTTTGCGCCAAAGAAAATAGGATCTTCAGTCCAGGAAATACCGGCCGTCCTGAAGAAGTCTCGTGCAATGCTTGAGACTTCGTCCTCGGGCCTGACTGACAGAACCTTCAGCCCGGCCGCCTCAATGGCCGACTTCGTATCGCCGAAAAAGTCCCCAAAGTCAACGATTACATCCAGGCCATCCTCACTGTGTATCAGATCCGTAACGGTCTGAACCTGAGAACCAGCATATTGAAAAGAAAGCGGCACATTCCAGTCATATGAACAGCCGATGGCCTTGACGAATTCGACCACGAAGATCTCTGGATTGGAGGTATCTACGGTCAACGGTCCAGGCTTTGCTGGGTCGCTCTCTTGGGCCTCGGGATTGGTATCTTCATCAACCCCCTCGGGCAGAACATCAGAAACCCGAATATTCTTTCCAGCCAGATAATCTCGGAGTGCCGCCGAGATCCGCTCGTGCGGGTCAGTAATCAACGTAATGCAATGATAGCCAGGAGGGCTGTGTTCACCTCCCTTTTGGACGAGAATCCAGTCGCCCCTGAGTGTCACATGAATGCCGATGTCCGACATCGCTATATCCACCGTCTGCCGAACTTCTCCACCGTGAATAGTCCGAAAGACTTTGTCCAACAAGGATCGCCTCGACTCCCCCGGCTCTTTCCGGACGATAGTCAGGGGTTTCCAGAAAGCGCGTATCACATTTTCGGTATCCTCCGAGAGCCTCCTCCCAGTATCCAAAAGGAGCCGACGACCACCCGCAAGCTCTATGACCGGGAAGGCCGAAAGGTCCAGCTTGATGTTGCCCTTGTCCTTTGCGGGAAAGAAATAGTGCCCCGATTCAATCAGTGTGCCGCCCAATGGCCTCACACTTGCGGACAGTGTCGACCAAGGCGATGCCTGCCTACGACGCTCTAACGAAGGTGTGCCGGTGCTCCTCCTGGCAGACGAGGGGCCAAGCAACGCGATTTCTGACGAGGGGCCTTCCGAGGCAATCTCGGGGATGCGAACTTTTTGGCCGGGATAGACCCGGTTCAGGTTCTTGATGCCTGGATTAAGGCGTTTCAGGGTCTGAAGATACCTTTCAGGAAGCTGGTGTACCTGGAGACCGTGGAGTTCTGCGGCAACCTTTAATACGTGATCACCCGGATGGAGAGTATAATCCGTGTAGAGGATGTCCGGTATGAACGGAATGGTTACGAAGCGATCCACCGCGCCAGATGTGATGTCTTGGGACTTCATTTGCTTCAACGGAATCAGGATTTCTTGGCCAGGATAGATTCGATTCACATTTCTGATGTGGGGGTTTAGGCGTCTTAAAATGGCAGTAAAATTGGCAAGGTCACGTTCGGCCATACAGCCCCGGCGACGCAATAATTCCCAGATGTGGTCACCTCTGCGAACGGTGTACGTATCGCACAAGATGTCCCAAGTCTTGTACTTCTTGATCACGTAAGTCTTATATGGGGTTGCCCCGAACGCAGGATAGCACCACAAAACAGCCAGGACGAGTAAGAAGGGTATGGCCAACCAGGCTATTAGACCTAATCTCATCTGGGAAAAACCTTAAAATGCCTTTTCCATTTCCCGAGCCGCAGCTTGCCCACCAACCAAAGACGAGACCCCTTTATGGGAGCTGGTCAAAATGCCACAATGTGAAAGTCGATCGCGTTTATTGCTGCCAAGCCGGGAGTGGTCCAGATACCCATCTCTGCTATGGAACCTATCGGCACTGACAAAGGCTCTTTCTTGAGAGATTGATCGGCATTTTATTTCACAGTAGCACGTCTTGGTCAAGAAAAGAAACCGGGCTATGCTTGTACGGGCATATATCCGTGAACACGGTTCTTATTCGCGTAAACGGAAAAAGGAGATATGAAGATCAACCGAGTGCAACAAAATAGATCTTTTGAACAACAAGATTTTGAGGTAATAGAGTAACCTTCAAGACGCAGCGATGGATAGTTTCTCACGCCCTAATCCAGGCAAGCCGGAAAATACGAAGTTCGAATATCATACTGTGTTCAAGGTGTGAGCCGCAAACTCCAAACCATGACCGAATCTCTAAAGCTCAAATGAGAAAAACATGAGAAATCCTATTCCACAAGAAATTGCGCTGTTTTGAACATTTGGAGATTCGCGTGTTGAATTTATCTCGGCTTTCAGCATTCGATATTCCGATTTATTTTCTGCCAGAAAAACACACGAATTCTGGGACTAAGGAACCAAACAGTGACCAACAAGCAAAACATTGGGAATTAACTGGCATATCATGTACCGGCCTGCTTTCCGCAACCCCAGCCCCCGAGAATGGACGTTTAACCAGCTTTCACCTGCAAAGGTTTTCTTCGTGCTTTGCGTCTTGATACTTCAATATGCCCCTATGGGTATAGCCGGAACTATAAACATCAAGACCCAAGCCAAGGTGAAGACGATAGGGGATCGGCTGCAGGTTACGGCAAAAGCGCACAACCAGGGGGATGAGGCTGCTCACAATGTGCAGGCAAATATTCTTTTCTTGGACGAACAGTTTAAGGGTCCCGTGAGAACCGTGCTCGGAGTGAATCAATCTGAGGCTTTTTACGTGGAAAAAGTGATTTCCGGGATTAAGCAAGGAAGGCATCCTCTTACCGTTGTAGTCGATTTCCACGATGCCAACGCCTATCATTTCTCTTCACTCGTCGGCACAACGTTCCACTACAAGAAAGATGTAACTCCCAATCTG
>CP070769.1:699127-705347 GCA_020347085.1 Desulfobacterales bacterium | reverse complement strand
TTTCCTTTCATAACGCTCTCTCCTCATACTCTGACTAGAAGTTAAATGATGGCTGCAAGTGAACACCCAGGTTGAGGCTGAAGCACCTCATGAAACCTGGAGGATTTGGTTTCAACGGGATGCCTTTTCTAACCCTTTCCGGAATCCGTGTCAAGAAGAGGCTTCCAATCCGGGTTGAAAGGCTTCCAATCTGGATCAAGTGATGGTCCATACCCACGATTGATTTTGGCTCTTTTCAGATTTTCACCCGCTCTTTTGTAAAAAGTGGGTTTGCTTTCGATGGCCTTCTCAAAGGCATGGATTGCTTTTGACCGGTGGCCTCGCTGCAAATAAATACATCCCAGGTTGTTATATGCCTGTGCTTCATCTCCTCCTTTTCTAAAAGCCTCCAAAGCAGACTCATATCTTCCGAGCCTGGATAAAACAAGCCCCAGATTGTTGTAAATTTTCGGATAAGCCGATGTCTTCTCCAATGCCTGCCTGAAGGCCTGAATGGCTCCCTCATGATCTCCCATTAAGGAGTATGATAATCCCAAATTATTATATAAAAGCCCGTTATCAGGCTCTAAAGCGATAGCCGCATTATATTTACGAATGGCTTGCTCATAATCTCCTTGGTAGTTATAAATTATTCCCAATAAGTTATATGCCCTCCATAGTTTTGGATCGAGTCTGACCGCTTTGTGTAAGTGGCTGCTGGCCTCGTCATGTTTTTTCAATGCAAAAAGTGCCTCCCCCAGCCCCAGGTGAGCCGGTGCATGGTCGGGCTCTCTCTTGAGGACTTCTCGAAACTCCCGGATGGCGTCTTCATGCACGTTCCCGACAACGAATAGCCTGCCTTTCTTGTAATGGACCCTGACATTCTCAGGATCGAGTTGGAGAGATTTATCATACTCCACCAAAGCCATCTGCAACCTGTTCTGGTTGGAGTAAACATCCCCTAATCTCTCATGTTCATCCATTGTCATTTCAGCCGGCAATAAATCTGCGCGTAAGCTGTTGTGTTGCGCAGCGCAACCGTATAAGCTGCATACGCTGATGGTCGTCACGGCAAACAGCATTGATAGCAGAACATGACAGCGAAAACTTTTTTTCATATCCTTTAGGATGTGCCTCCTTGAGTCAATGTCTTCAGGTTCGAGCTGGAATAGCACAAGCGCCTGAATAACCACCTGCGTAACAGGTGGCTTTGTTGAGCGGCTGCAAGCCACAAAGCAAAGAAGCACGGAGTGACACATAAGTTTGAAGTTGCCTGCACTTTACTGCAGAGAACTTCGATTTCGACTTGTTCCAAGAACAGCACAATATTCTTGACAACTGTATTGACGGGGCCTGGTATAAGGATGCTGCCATACCTGTTATGAAATTGTAGGAAGGCTCCAAATAAGCTCAAGCATCAGCGGCCCAGTGCTGGAAGTAGTGCTTCGCCTATACGGATAAATGCCGGTCCCATAATTGCAATGAGCAACGCTGGAAAGATAAAAAGAATCATTGGGATCGTGAGCTTTACCGGAATCTTGGCGGCCTGCTCCTCTGCCTTCATGTATCTCTTGGTTCTGAAGGTATCAGAATACACCCTGAGGGCTTGGGCCACGCTGGTGCCTAACTTGTCCGTCTGAATTAACAAAGTCACCAGACTGCTCACATCTTCTAAGCCGGTCCGCATGGCCAAGTTCTTCAACGCATCTCGTCGTGACTTTCCAGCTCTCAATTCGAGATTCATCAGATTGAATTCCTCACTCAATACCTTGCTGTCTAATGCAATTTCTTTTGCTGTCCGATGAATCGCTCCATCCAGGCCCATGCCTGCTTCCACACAGACGACCAATAGATCAAGTGCATCTGCGAAGCCATCTCGAATTTTTTCTTGCCTCCTGGCAGTTTTCAGTAATAACCAGCCAGTAGGCGAATAAAAACCTGCAAGGGCGAGCAAAACAACAAAGGTCACCAAATATCCATGGGGCATCGCGAGTGGGGAAAAGAATATCTGGAAGACTATAAAACACGCTGGGAAAAGAAGTGCAAAAAGGACCTTCGCTCCCCAAAACGCAGCCGATGCGTTTGGATAACGGATACCCGCCTTAAGAAACATAGGTCTAAACGTGGAGAGATCGGCAGCCCTCTTGGTGGCTAAGCGCTTGCCGAATGAACCCAATAAGCGCAAGAGTGTGCCTTGAATCGTTCCAGCGGTCTCTTCCAATGGTGTAGTATATATATCGACCGTCTTTCGTCTTCCGCCTTGCTGGATTTTTTCTATCTTGGCTCGTTTCTCGCCACGCAGCCGGGAAAATTGGTACGCCCCCAGCAACAACATAGAGATGGACAAGAAGGTGGCAACTGCAATTACAACAGGGATATATTCGACTAATACAGTCATTTCAGCACTTCCTACACTTATACCTTAATTTTGATGATCCTTCTCATTATGTAGACTCCAAGGGTCATCATAAAGATCCCCACAGCGACCATGATTTTTCCAGTAGGGTGCGTGAATAACGTCATGATGTATGTTGCATTTCTAAAATACAGAAAACCTATAACGCAAAAAGGAAGAAGGCACAGAATTACCGCCGAAATTTTCCCTTCAGCGGACAGTGCCTTGATCTTGTCGAGCAACTTGAATCTTTCACGGATAAGATGCGCAATGCTTTCTATTATCTCCGCAAGGTTCCCCCCGGTCTCACGCTGAAGAATTACGGAGACTACGAAGAAATTTAAATCTTGGCTGCCCACCCGTTCGGTCAAGTTTCGCAAGGCATCAGAAACGCTGACGCCGAAGTTGATTTCATCCAAGGTATAAGAAAGTTCAGGGCCAAGCGGGTCACCAAGCTCATCGGCTGCCAACCTCATGCCGGTGGAGAAAGAATGCCCTGCTCTCATGGAACGGGCGATCATATCCAAACCTTCGGGTAATTGCGCTTGGAATTTTTGCAGTCTTTTTTGCTTTTTGTTGACAAGATACAAGATAGGGGCTGATAGAAGCAATGCAGAAATAATTACACAAGGCAGACGGTTTGCCATCATGTAAGAGGAAATCAAGAAGCCTGTCGACGCCAGGACGAGGCCAAGTAATATAAAGAAACCGATAGGATATCGGGCGTTTGCCTGTTGTCTTAGTCGATCCAAGCGTTCGATTCCAGTCATACGCCGGAGGACTATGTTCAACCATGGCACATCGCTCAAGACTGATGATTTACGAACAACATCTCTGGATGGCCCTGTTTCATACCTGCTGGGTCCCATGGTTCTGAGGCTCTGTCGAATTCTACCACGATCCGGATGACGCACGCTTCTATAGGCGTAGAGAGACATTTCTATAACAATTACGGTTATCAAAAATATGAGTATGGCAGGGATAACAATATCCACTTTCCTATTCCTTCCTCATAAATCAAATCTGCAAAATGTTATCAGGGCTAAATATGTCATCGGCAACAGGTATGCCTGCTGTCGCCAGCCTCTCCGTGAATCTGGGGCGAACCCCATGGAATTGATAGTAACCTCTTGCTTTCCCTTCTTCATCTACAGTCGTTTGCTTGAATGAAAAGATCTCTTGCATTGTGATGACGGGGCCCTCCATACCGGTGATTTCCTGGATGCTCGTTACTTTTCTTGTCCCGTCAACAAGACGCGCTATGTGAATGATCACATTTATGGCAGAGCTAATAAACCTCCTCATAAACTCGCTGACAATTCCCAGGTTAGCCATGGATACCATGCTTTCCAGGCGCATCAAGGCATCGCGAGGGGAGTTGGAGTGGATCGTTGTGAGGGAGCCGTCATGTCCAGTATTCATGGCCTGAAGCATGTCAAAGGCTTCTTGCCCTCGGACCTCGCCAACAATAATGCGGTCCGGACGCATCCTCAAGCTGTTTCTTACCAGATCCCTCTGCGTGACCTGGCCCTTGCCCTCTATATTCGGGGGCCTTGTTTCAAGCCTGACCAAGTGCTCCTGCTTAAGTTGCAGTTCTGCGGCGTCTTCAATCGTGACAATCCTTTCCTCTTCTGGGATGAACTGAGAAAGTACATTCATCAATGTGGTTTTTCCGCCGCCAGTTCCTCCAGAAATTATGACGTTCAGCCTCGCTTTGACAACGCCTTTCAAAATCTCAGCGATTTGAGGCGTCAATGTCTTCAACAAAATGAGGTCCTCTAACTTAAGCGCCTCTCCGCCGAAGCGCCTGATAGACATCATGGGCCCGTCCAAGGCCAGAGGAGGTATGATGACATTGACCCTGGAGCCGTCAGGAAGCCTGGCATCCACCATGGGAGATGACTCATCGATCCGCCGTCCTACCGAGGAGACGATCTTATCGATGATTCTCATCAGGTGGGCATCGTCTTTAAACCTTGAATCGGTCCGCTCCAACCTGCCGAACCTTTCCAGGTAGATCTGTTTGTACGAGTTGACCAAGACATCGGAAATGCTAGGGTCTTGCAAGAAAGGTTCCAGAGGTCCCAGACCCATGACTTCGTCCTCAATCTCCGAAAAAAGCCGTTCTCTTTCTTCTTCATTGAGGGGTACCCTCATGTCTTCTTCGTCTAATACCCTTTGGACTAATGCCCTGATCTGAGACTTGAGAAGGTCCTCATCAAGAGACTCGATGAGCGTCAGGTCGATAAGATCTAATAACCGATCATGAATCCTGGTTTTCAGATCAAAGTATTCATCCGAGATATATCGCCTTGTCGTCCTTAACGGCAAGGTTTTAGGGGCCGTTTCCATGGGAATCACTACCTCCTGATGTTCTTCAATAGACGTCTTTTTCGTTACCTAAAATCATTTCCTCAGCTGCCACCACTTTGCTCCTTTTTTCCTGTCTTCCCTTTTTGTTTCTTTCTGTGAAGTAGTCCCGGCTTGCAAAAAGGTACTGGCTAACTCTTTGAAGTCTTTGGAAATGGCAGCTTTGGGTTCGAGTCTAACGAGTGCCTGTCCCTTATTGATAGCAGATATGGTCGCCCGGTAGTCATTGACTATCCTTTGAAATATCTTGTGATCAATGGCTGTCTCTGCATCCTCCATCGAAATATCAGCGTCTCTCAAGTAACGATTGATAATAACGTGGATATTTTGCCTCGGGGGGTAACCCAAATCGTCAAATGACCTCAAGAGCTTATTTGTGTTTGACAGGCACGGGACACTTAGAATTGAAACAACAATGACACGGTCTGCCATCTGAAGGATTTTAAGGGCAGTACTGTCCAGGGATTGTCCGCCGTCGACAATCACGAAGTCAAACATGCTACACATGACTTTGAGTAACCGCTCCATGATTTCTGGAGTCGAGGAGAGTTTACGGTCTAAACGGGCCGGGGATGAAAGAACACAAACACCCGAAGGATCACAAGACAGGATATTTTTCAAAAAAGTGGCATCCAGACGGGAAATGTTCGCGGTGATTTCACCCCAGTGATAGCTTGGCTGGATCCCCAGGAAGAGCGGTATCTCTCCAAATAAAAGGTTCATGTCCACCAATGATACAGAGGGGGCACGCTTATCTTGAGCCAGGCTGACGGCTAAATTCACGGCTACGGTCGTTGTCCCGGTCCCCCCTTTGCTGCCGATCACGTCTATGATTTGGCCGACCTTGCCAGGTTCAGGCACCTCCTCCTCACCTTTTGGTTTCCACCTCTTTTGAAGTCTTTCCAGCGCCCCTCGGACTTCGTCTTCATTGATGGGTTGTATGAAAAACTCTCTGGCTCCGCTTTGTATGGCTCGCAGGAGCACGGCCGGGTCTGACTGTTGTCCAACATAAAAAACCTCACTAACTTCGTCCGAATTTAAGAGGGCATTGACCGCCTGAAAGTCTCTCTCAGGTTCATCCCCCCCCAGTTCGAATATCAGAAGGTCGGCCCGACCAGCAGTATCAGATCCCAAAACAACAAACCCTTCAATGGAGCGTATGATGGCTTCAAACGATTTTCTCAGGTTCTGGTCTTTTGTTTCCAGTCTAACGGTAATACTATGCGCTGTCACAGGTAACTCCGGCTAAAAGGACGTCATCTATACGTACTATATGTGCTATCGTAAGTCGCATTTTGCCTTACCCAGGTTCGCAACGGCCTTTCGCTCGCCTTATTTTACAAGGACCGGTATCTTTGCCGGGATGCCGAAGTTGTGCCCACCAGTAGTTCCAGAGGGGGCATGGGGAGTGCAGTCCGGCAGAAAATAAACGGCTTTCTTCTTATAACCGTCATTGGCAACGGTGGCGGCATCATA
>CP070769.1:695925-699027 GCA_020347085.1 Desulfobacterales bacterium | reverse complement strand
AGGGAAAATATTACCCATTGGACTCTGGCAACCACACCAGGAAACGAGCAAAGAATGGCACTGGCAAAGCATGGTGGCACCGTTAGGGTGCACTACATATGCAGATTAGACGATGGCAAGCTATTTGAGAACACCATCAACCGCGACCCCATGCAATTTAAAATAGGCGAAGGCCGGATAAATCTGGCCTTTGAACAAGCTGTTGTCGGCATGAACACTGGCGATTCAAAAACCATTAAAATCTCCGCAGATCAAGCTTTGGGTGTATACCTTAAACAATTGTTACAGGTGCTGGATCGCAACCGAATCCCCCCTGACTTGAACCTGGAGGCAGGTCAGCGGTTACAAGTCAATCTAGCCGATGGCCAAACCGTAGTAGTCAAGGTTACTGAGGTCTCAGATTCGAGTGTAACAATAGATGGTAAGCATCCTTTAGCAGGTAAGGATCTGACTCTTGATATCCAGCTGGTTGACATTGTCTGAGAGAAGGAGGAACCGAATGAAAAATAGGAGGCTTTACGTAGGAAATCTTGGTCATTCTGTAACCAATGATGAGTTGGAAGGATCGTTTGCCAACTATGGTGACGTTGAAAAGGTCAATATAATTGAAGGGAAAGGGTTTGGATTTGTAGAAATGTCTACACACTCAGAAGCCCAACGGGCAAAACAAGCATTGAACTGCAACAGCGAGCGCATTCCCTGCAGCTTGCTGCAGGGTTAGCGAGCGAATCTAAAAATGGCACCCTTCCTTACAGTCGAAGATTCCCTGCAGCTTGCTGCAGGGAGCTTCAATGCTTCCGAGTTCAAAAAACGCACTTTGCGAGTTGACGAAGCTCGCCCACCTAAAGGTCAACGAGAGGGTATCGCAGATATTAGCGTCATTGAGACATAATCCTGGTTCAATAGTAATACGGCGTCATCTGATGTAGCAGCGGCAGAAACGGCAATTGAGCATTGCCCCAATCTCAGGCATGTTGGTGCCAGAGTCATAGAGGGGCTCAGGGAACCACTTCTGAGAACAAAGGCTGTAAGGAAGTACACCCAATGAACGTTCTGTTAATCTACCCAGAGTTTCCAGATACATTCTGGGGTTTCAAACATGCACTTAAATTCATCCGTAAAAAGGCCGTCCACCCACCGCTGGGTCTGCTGACAGTGGGGGCCATGCTGCCCAGAGAATGGTCCAAGCGGCTAGTTGATATCAATGTTACAAAGCTGACTGAAAGAGACCTGGCATGGGCTGATTGCGCGTTCATCAGCGGCATGGTTGTGCAAAGAGAGTCGGCACGTCAAGCCATTGCCCGGTGCAAGGAAGCTGGCCTTAAGGTTGTTGCTGGTGGACCACTCTTCACGAGCGAGCACAAGGAGTTTGAGGATGTGGATCATTTCGTGCTGAATGAAGCTGAACTGACCCTGCCGTATTTTCTTGCGGATCTCGAAATGGGACGCGCCAGGCGCATCTACCACGCATCCGAGTTTTGCGACATCCGGCATACACCGTCCCCTATGTGGGAGTTGGCTGATCTGAAACGGTATGCCTCGATGAGTGTCCAGTTCTCCCGAGGTTGCCCGTTTAATTGCGAGTTTTGCAATGTGACCGCGTTATTTGGGCACACGCCACGTATCAAGACAGCTGGGCAGATTATTGCCGAGTTGGATGGCCTCTACAACCTGGGGTGGCGTGGGCAGGTCTTCTTTGTGGATGACAACTTCATCGGCAACAAAAGGTACCTGAAGACCCAGCTGTTGCCCGCGTTAATTGAATGGCGCAAAGACAAGAAGGGGATGCCGTTTAACACAGAAGCCTCTGTGAATCTGGCAGATGACGAGCCATTGATTGAGATGATGGTCGAGGCGGGATTTGATGCTGTCTTTATCGGAATCGAAACGCCGGACGAGCAAAGTCTGGCTGAATGCAACAAGAAGCAAAACCAAAAGCGCGATCTGTTTGAAAGCGTAAAACTCATCCATCGTGCGGGGTTGCAAGTGCAAGGAGGTTTCATTGTAGGCTTTGACAGTGATACACGCTTAATCTTCCAACGACAAATTGATTTTATTCAAAAAAGCGGGATCGTGACGGCCATGGTCGGACTACTCCAGGCCCCTGCTGGCACGAGGCTTTACGAACGTCTGAAAAAGGAGGGCCGCCTTCTCGGTCGTATGTCGGGAAATACCGATGGCACAACTAACATAGTTCCCCGCATGGACCTTAATTTGTTGCGCGGAGGATATAGCAACATAATACACCACATTTATTCGCCCAAACACTACTATCAGCGCGTCAAGACTTTTCTACGAGAATATAAGACGCCAAAGATCAAAGCCCCGCTGGACTTCCAGCGATTTTTGGCGTTCTTTCGTTCCAACGTTCGCTTGGGTATCTTTGGCAAGGAGCGATTCCAGTATTGGAGACTCTTGTTATGGACGCTTTTTCGCCGCCCTGGGTTGCTGCCACTGGCAACTACATTGGCAATCTACGGCCATCATTTCCGCAAGATCTGCAAGCAGTATATCTTATGAAAACTCGGCAGCGTCAGAAATGGCCCTGCCTTTTTCGCTACTACGGTAAGATATCAGTGATCGATTACATAAAGACGGTCTAAAGGCAGGAAGTGTCCATTAATGGGACAGTTTATGGACAGGGAAGGGGGATAAATTTTGTCAAAAGAATATCCAGAGTGCCCTCTGTATGACCATAAGAACTGCAGAGAAATTGATAACCCCAACCTATGTGCTATTGTCCGGAAAGACAAAAACTGTTTAAGGGGGCAGTCAAAGAAAAGGAAGAAAGCAAAGGAAGCGCAAGCACCTGATTGTTGGTACACTTACCCTTAACCAAGGGGAGAGATGGCCTTGGAAAGGAGGAGGGGGAGACTGTCAATCCCTGCTATTGATCTCCAGTAGGCGACAACCTAAGAATGTTGTGATTTCCTTCTGATATAGAAATGCCATTTTCCGGTTAGTCTTCGCACGTGCTGTAGGAGGCGGGAGATGAAGGATCTGATCAAGTACATTGCTCAAGCGCTGGTAGATCATCCGGAGGCCGTGGAGGTTTCCGAAGTGGAAGGCGAACAGACCTCGGTCATTGAGCTGAAAGTGGCT
>CP070769.1:692890-695825 GCA_020347085.1 Desulfobacterales bacterium | reverse complement strand
GGATCATATCTGGACCTATTCTTGACCGACAGCGATTTCTATTTGGACCATCTTCTGATCAACGCCATTTTCGATTGCGAATTGGTTAACAAAGCACCTTTCTGTTCTGCAACCATGAGGCGATGCGCTGTGAAATTTGGGAAACTGACGCGCTTCCAGAAGTCTCGACTGGCATATTTCATCCAAAACCACACGGTGGGCGAAGCGTAAGTCCAAGGGCTGACCCATATTCGATTGCAAAGCCTCACCGTCCTTCAGGTCGAAGGAGGCTCCACAGGTTCTATTGTCTTTCGTCCGGCTCCATAGTTTCTGTGTCCAAGAACTCCTCCATAAGCCGAACGTGGCTTTTTTCTTCCTCTATGATCGCATTCAGATGATCCAAGGTTTCTTTATCTTTATCTTCAACAAACGACCTAATCATTTCGTAAAACAGGATCGTATCGCTTTCAAATTCAATGGCCCGCTCAAGCAGGTTCTCAACTTCTTCTAGCTTGGAAAGATCCACATCTTTGAGTGAAAAGGTCTGGTCCCCCAGAGCATCCTGAAGAATGGCCTTGCCCATGTCTTCTAGCTGGGGATCATCTATGGTCTTCTTCACCTTCTGCTTCAACTCAGAGAACCATTTTGCATGCTTGACTTCTTCATCAGCCAACCAATGAAGAAGCGAAACCAGTGACGGATTTGCAACTTCTGTGGCCGCATCTCGATAGACTTTTTCTGCGTTTTTTTCTATCTTGACAGCCAGGTCAATAATCTCACCGATGGCAAACATCTGATCACCCTTTCTTTTCAACAGATGACTAAAAACGCACCTCTCTTTTGTGAAACAACCTACCAGGATATATCTTTTGGCACAAGAGATTGTACGCCTGTGCTTGAGATAGGGGGCGTTCAGTAAGAACTATCTGGGTTCGCAGTTGAACCGAAACACCGAATGCATTCCCCGGCCCGATCTTATCGGGACTTCAGGGAACTTCAATTTATGGTCACTCCTCAATTATGGCCTTCCAAGTGCTTGGTTTGCCAGAATCTGTCGCAAGAGTTTGACAAACGAGCCGCCGATTCTTAGATTTCCTACTATAATAATAGACTATTTAAGAAGCTGTTCAGATGTGCGGTAGGGTACGTGGGACGGAGCGTGTGTTTCTATGAGACTGGTTCGTCAAGGGGATATTATGGCACAGTTGATTGAGCCAAACAAGAAAGGAGGTGGACGCAATGAGAAACATAAAGAAGATTCTTTTCCCTATTGATTTGATAGAAGACTCTTCAAAGATTTTGCCTTATGTGCTCTCGGTTTCCGAGAAATACAACAGCATGATTTATCTGCTTCATGTGCTTGAAGACCTTCGTCTAGGATACAGGGCTTATGTCCCCAATGTTCCGCATAATGCGTTAAATATTTTCCAAAAGGAAGCCTTGCAAATTGCCGAAAAGGCCATGGACAGAGTTTGCGTAGAACAATTGCAGGGCTGTCCCAACTTCCAAAGACGCATTACTTCCGGAGATCCGGTCACCGAAATTCTAAGAATTATTGACGCTGAAGATATCGACCTCGTGATCATGGGGACCCATGGGCGAAAAGGTCTGGAGCATGTGGTCTTTGGAAGTGTGGCGGAGAAGGTGTTGAAGAAATCACCTGTGCCCGTGTTGGTCATGAATCCTTATAACGTACCACCGGTGGACACGTTTGAGTGGGGCTATCAAAAAGAAACCTGGACTGGTGTGCAAGCTGTGCGCAGTGCATCGTAAAAACATTTTGGCTGTAAGTCTTGCAAGTCTTCTACAAGTGACCTGAGCGTATCTCTTCATGGAATTCGCGACAGTAAAGCCTTCCCGCAGCTTGCCGCGGGGAGGCTTTACTGCGGCACAATCTGGCGAATCATCGTCATGACCGGGATTGTGTATTCTTGGCCCAGATAGCCTCTGGACATAAATCTCCGTATTTCGCAAAAACAAACTACGCAGGTAACACCTGAGACCTTGAACCCCGAATATGCCTCGGTTTTTGATGAAGCAGCTTTCGGGCTGTTCTGGATGATTCGGGTCTAGAGGTGGGGCGACTTCGCCAATAGGCAGTATGGGTTTGACATGCAGGCGTTTGCTTGATAATTATGAGCGTTGGAAGGAAATTCTGAATCATAGGTCAAGGTGTTGTGATATTGGGAACTCCTTGGCATGATGATTTCGGTCATTTCTTACAGCGGCCAGTGATGGAAGCTGGATCGGCATTAAGCTGATTGAAGATGCCTGACGCATGCTTGCCATTTTTGGATTCACCCGTAACCCCGAAATTAGGATAAACGGGGGCGGGAACGAACTCGCCTTTGCGGTGCAGACGTAGGATGGGAAAAATCTTATGAAGGAGCTAAGGGTTCTGGTCACGGGAGGTGCGGGTTTCTTGGGCAGTCATCTCTGTGACAGGCTTGTTGAAACAGGTGCTGAGGTGCTCTGCCTTGATAATTTCTTCACCGGTTCAAAGGCAAATATCCGACACTTGCTAGACCGGAAGAACTTTGAACTCGTTCGTCATGATCTTGTTGAACCGATCTTCTTGGAGATCGATCAAATTTACAACTTGGCCAGTCCCGCGTCTCCGGTTCACTATCAGTACAATCCCGTTAAGACGGTCAAGACAAATGTGATGGGGACGATCAATATGTTAGGGCTGGCCAAGCGGGTGAAAGCACGAATTTTGCAGGCCTCTACGTCAGAGGTCTATGGCGATCCTCAGCAACACCCACAGGAGGAGACATACTGGGGCCACGTGAATCCGATCGGACTGCGCAGTTGTTATGACGAGGGGAAGCGGGTGGCTGAGACGCTTATGATGGATTATCACCGGCAGAACCAGGTGGACATAAGGATTGCGCGTATTTTCAATACATATGGCCCTAGGATGGCCGTTTCAGACGGCAGGGTGGTGAGTAATTTC
>CP070769.1:689828-692790 GCA_020347085.1 Desulfobacterales bacterium | reverse complement strand
TGTCGAATATGGTGCCGTTGAGGGGCCTGTCAGGCCATATCAGTGACCTGACCTCAAAAAGGATGTCCCCCTGTTTGAACAAACTTATGAGACACAACACTAGGTCATCCAATGGGGTCGGTCATCCATCCAACGGCTGACGATTTTCCACAGCCAATCTTCAAGTTCGCTGACTATATAGAACGTAGGAAACAGAAGATTGTCGTGGGGTGTGATTTTGCCTTCACTGAGCGCTTTCTTAGCTAGGGCTGTATGGGGGTAAATCCGAAGACCGGCCGTAATCTTCATGGCATCTACTTGGAGGGAATCAGCGAAGGCAAGACTTTCTTCCACCGATTCCTGGGTTTCCCCGGGGCCTCCCAACAACAGGAAACCCATCTGGTGTATTCCGTGCCCTGCAAGCATGTCAGAAGCTCGGCGGATGTCCTCAGGGGTAAACGTTTTGTTCATAAGCTTTAGCATTCGCTCAGAACCGCTTTCGAATCCGAGGCTCACCTCTGTACAGCCAGCCCTGGCCATCTCTTTGACGAGGGCTTCGTCAATTTTCCCGGGGTAGATAATGCATCGCCACACGATGTCCAATTCCCTATCGGCCATCGTATGGCATAGCTCTCGGGCATACGTGTGAGGGATGTTGAATATGTTATCCGTGAAGAAAAAGTGCCGGAAACCCCTTTCTACAAGGCTGACGAGCGCATCGATCACAATTTTGGGGTTCCGCTTTCGAATAATGCTCCCTTCGATGCACGAAGTAGAGCAATAACTACACCTCATTGGGCAGCCCCGCCTTGTTTGCACAGGCATCCACAAATCTTGCTCTCTGAGTGGTAGAGGTGACCACAGATCAGCATCGGGAAGTGGCAAAAGGTCCAGGCTCTTTACAAACTTCGTCTTGGCCTGAGGACCAACACCGGCGACATAAAGACCAGGAACACCAGAAAGGTCGGCGTCTTGTTCCATGAGACCTAACAAAGCCGGGAAGGCAATCTCACCCTCACCTTGGATGCCCATATCTGCCTTCAAATATGCAAGAGCACTTTCGGGAAATACGCTGTAACCCGCACCGCCTAAGATAATGGGGGTGTCTGTAAAACTTCGGCAATCCGAAATAACCGCTTTGACTTGATCCAATAAGAACTGTGGTTGTTTCATGTTCTGATCATCGATGTTTCTAACGGAAATGCCTATCACATCAGGCTGAACCCTCCCAATAGCCTGTTTGATGACAGACCGTGTATCCCTCACGTCCATAAGATCCACCAGCTCCACCTCGTGCCCGGCCCGAGCGGTCGCCGTAGCTACAGCCCCTAAACCAACGGGGATAATGGGCATGTTAATCGGTTCGGTATTAGCGGAAATGAGAAGAACTTTCATGACTTTTTGTTTTGCGACCTTCAGAGATGGCTATTTTTCAAACTGACCGGTTGTACACAACATGTGCACATTTTCATAACTTTCAAATCAGCATGCAGTGATACTTTATCTCCTCATTACCTTTGTTTTTCCAGCTTTTGCCTAACCCTTTGGAGTGCATTGTTAATTTCTTTTACAGGTTTTGAAGTATTCTCATCCGCTGTGTTGTAGTAACTCAAGGCGTGGTCTAACCTACCTGACAACTCGGCACAGACACCAAGCAAATAAGGGATGGCATACCCTTCTGCATGAAGCTGATGGGCCTCTTTCCAAAGCTCGCAGGCTCTATCGGTCCTGCCTGCCTTGGCCCACTTGATGCCGTTTGCGACCTTCTCTTTGGCTTCGTCACTTGGTTGGGTGTCATCTTTTTCCAAAAGCCTGATCTCCACAGGCGTATGATAAGGGGCAATCAACCTCCGGAATTTATTCAGAGCAACCCTTTTAGCGTCTGAGAGTAGTGGCCCTTTGCTCCGCAGAGGCCTTCCTGAGTCTTGACACACATCATCCGTGGTATGACCGCTCAGGGACTGAGAAACCAGGATTTGTCCCGTGCTGACCGAGATGACTTTGGGAACAAAAGTGAAATAAGCATTTCTTTTCGTGCAGCCGACCTTGTCTTCCCGCTGCTTTGTGCAATTCCCGTCTTTGTCTTTAGAGACACACTCTGATCGTTTTGCAGAATAGCGCGAATCTTCAGTGGAATTTTGAGTAACCGTGCCAAAGACCATTCCCTCAGCTCCAGCCAACTTTCCCACTGTAACCGCCGTTTTCTCGTCCACAACACCGGTCAGGTGCAGTGACTGTTCCTTTACAATCTTTTTTAGAGCTGCTCTCTCAATCACATTGAAAGGAGGGTTATCATTCACACGGATTCCTACCAACAAGGCTTCCACATCGACGGTTATCTGGTCTCCGCCAGGGCCGGAAAAGGGTAAAACAGCGATCCGAGAAAGCTGGGCTGCTTCAGGGACTTCCGCAGGACAAAGCATGGTGGTTTTGATTGTTGTCGCACATCCTGAAAAGGTGATAAGGCTTATACATACAGATATTAGGACAGCACACTTTTCCCGTTTCATCCCGCATACCCCCTTTATGGTATTGGTTCTTTGCACGTTTCTGAAAGCACTGCTAGTGTTGTGTCTCATAAGTTTGTTCAAAAAATATGTCTTTGCCACCAAGCCATTTTCCTTGCTCCGTGACCATTTATCGTAGAGGCACAAGGTGGCGCCTTGCCGCCGTTGTTCTAAGAACAGCAGCCTTCAAGGCATCAATCGGTATCAGACTCGTGTGTTAGCAAGACTGGAGGTTGGCACTGCCATTAAGGTGACCATGGCCTTGGAAACAAGTCTTTGGTGCTCACCTGATACACCAAATACTTCAGATTCTGAGACGATGATCTTCTTTCCTTTGTTGATGACCTTTGAACGGCAGACAATCATCTTTTCCGTGGCAGGCCTGAAGTAATTGATCTTGAATTCAATGGTCAAAATGCGGAATTCGTCTGTGACAGTTGTAAAGGCTGCATATCCTGCGGTGTGGTCCGCCATGG
>CP070769.1:683230-689728 GCA_020347085.1 Desulfobacterales bacterium | reverse complement strand
CCCAGGTAGGATTCTCTCTCAGATGCGTATCTGATGTGTATCTATGAATGGGACATTCCATAACCTGTTCAATACTACCCAATCGACACATTGAAGACCCTGCAGCAAGCCGCAGGGAATGTTCTGCCTGACGGCAGTGCTTCGCAGCGACTGTAAGGAAGGGTGCCATTCTTAGATTCGCTCGCTAACCCTGCAGCAAGCTGTTATGAAACGGGCGCTGTTGCAGTTCAACGCTTTGAAGACACCCCTTCACCTATATGAGATGGTAAGTTTTTTGATCTGTTTAGGACCCCGGAGGTCTCACATCGCGGCCAGCTTTTTACCTAATATAAAACTTAAATTATATTCTTCATATTCCTCATTCATAATACTATTTATGTCAACTAACGGTCAGTCCGGCAATTAGATAGGGGGGCTTTGGCTGGCCAAATGGTCACCAAAGGAAAAGGGCTCCCCAATCCCAGCAAATATCGCTTGTTGACGTTTCGGAAGTTATGTGTTCTATGTGACCCTCTACTAACCCAAACCACCAGAGGAAAGGGAGGAAAGCATCATGACGAAGGCAGAACTTGTCGAAAAAATGGCAAAGGACGCGGGGATTTCAAAGGCCGCAGCCAACAAGGCTCTAGACTCATTTGGTGACACCGTGAAAAAGGCCCTGAAAAAGAAAGACGGTAAGGTGACGCTGGTTGGCTTTGGAACCTTTTCCAAGGTGCACCGCAAGGCCCGCAAGGGCAGGAACCCTCAAACTGGTGCAACCATCAATATCAAGGCTTCCAATACAGTAAAATTCAAGCCCGGAAAAGCCCTGAAAAACACCATTTAGCTTCGAAAAACACAGAAGGTTTCAATTCGGGCTAACTGCTATAGCTGACCGAAGGGGCATGTGTTCCCAGTGGAGGGAGCGCAAAATTCATGACTAAGGCAGATCTCGTAGAGGCTCTTAGGAAAGACACCGGCCTCTCAAAGACCAAAGCCGACGCCGTTGTTGATCTGTTCCTTGATGAAATGTTCAATGCTCTTTCGCGAGGCGAAAGAGTGGAAATCCGTGACTTTGTCAGCTTCTCCGTAAAGGACTATAAAGCTTCTGCTGCCACAAACCCGAAACACAGGAGGAAAGCAGAAATGAAGACTTTCAAAAAAGATTTAGAAGCAGTGCACAAGGAATTCGACGCTCTCATAAAAAAGACAAAACAACTCGTAGACAAAGTGAGGAAGAGTGCAGCTGAAGACCTGGAAAAGGCTCAAGCTCTTGTTAAACCAGAAGTTATAGCCAAGCGTACAGCGAACGCACTTAAAAGCCTGACAAGAACGATGGAGAAAATAACTGCAAGTGTTGAAAAGTTTGAGAAAGAGCAAGTTGCCAAGAGGAAGAAAACCAAAGCCAACGCTAAGCCCAAGAAGGTTTCTGTGAAGAAAGCTGCTGTCAAGAAACCCGCTGTCAAGAAGACCAAAACAGTGACGGACACGGACCGGGTCTTGAACATCATCAACCGTTCAAAGAAAGGTGTCGGCGTACCGACTCTCACCAAGAAGACAGGGTTTGATGACAAAAAAGTGCGGGATATTATCAACAGGACACTCAAGCAGGGAAAGATTAAGAGAGTTGGTAAAGGCATTTATGTGGGGGCGTAGAATTAACTAATCTCCGGGACGATAGATTCCAAGTCATTGAAGACTATATGAACTGCCTTTTGCTAATCTGCATAGTTGCAGCACTAATTCTAATGCTGTTTCTATTACATCTTTGGTTCCCAGAGGTAAGCCTTGAACCACTAGTGTGGGAGTAACTGAAACGCCACTGGCGTATTTGACTCATCTTGAGAGAAAGTCCTTAATTAGCAAGATATCGATTCTGGTATCGTGACATAGCTTTGGAAGGATCTCTCTCGCTTTGAGATGTGTATCACGAGGGACGGGCATAATTAAATAACTAAGTTTCCCCGTTGAAGCCGCGGGCAAATCCTTAAACTTGACAGTCAATATCAAGGCCCAAGGCAAATTAGCTCATAGCTCAAAGCTGAAAGCTGAAAGCAACCCAACAAAAGATTGAGGCCCGACGCAAAAGGCAAAAAGCGAATTAGATGACCGCTCATAGCGAAAACCCAAAGCCCATAATAGCCAATAGCTCATAGCTCATAGCTGAAAGCAAAAAACGTGTTCACCACAGAGTCACAGAGGGCGCAGGGCGTGAGCTCTTAGCTCATAGCTGAAAGCTCAAAGTCTTTAGCCGCAGACCCACGCAGACAGCCGCAGACAGTTATTTGGCGGACCCCAGTGAAATGGTCTTCGAATTTCACGGGGCAGGCGTCGCCAAATAATCCTCTCGTGCCCTTTGGGCAAAAGAACTCACCGCTCCGAGACCTGCCTCAAGTCACATGCTTTCCCAATCCAACGAACTGAATAACTCTTCCAACAGATTAGCAACACCCAACTCTTCAGCCCACTTTTTCAGATACTCACGGTCAAGGGCATCCCTCTGAACCTTGGCAACGCTGACGGCATCTCTGAATTGCCTTTCCGACTGTCCCATTTTTGACCACTCCAGCTTGGCAAGGATGATGTCCTCCGCCGATGTGAACCAGCGGCGTCGGCCCAAGAACTCAACCTGCTGCCGCCTTTGAAATTCCTCCTTGCTAAACGGACGCTCTTTTCGAAGAACCAGGTCGACCTTAAATCCCGTGGGCATGTGAACGATGTTCACCATTCGATTGCCCGCAAAGGCCTCCTTTGCAGCATCCGAATCTGCATAGAAATCCTCGCCAAGCCCGTTGACAAATCGAAGTAGGCGATCAAGATCGGCTTCAATAACGACATCGGCATCCTGGGTCACCCGGGGCACCCCGTGGACGTTGCTCGCAAATGATCCCGTTATCATATATTGTATGCCACACTCGTCGAAGTGGCTAAGCACGACCTGCAAGGCCTCTTCAGGGATCATGGCAGAGTATCCTTTGCTTCGGCATAAGCGGACAGAAAGAGGTCTTCTCCCAACATAAGCCTTATGACTGCAAGTCTGACCTGATCTTCACTATATTCGGGATGTCGTCCGCGTACACCTTCCTTTAGAAGTTTCCTTGAAGTCTGTGCAAGACTGACAGCGGCCTGCAGCCGCTTTTCAGGGCCCATGCGCCTGAAAACCTCAATCTGGATTTCCTCTGCATATGGTGTGGTATCGAGTGGTCTCATCTAAAATGTCCAGAAGATCGGGGGGCACATCTTCAGATGTCATTTATTATTAGCCGCAGACAGGCGCAGTCCATCATTTTCATCTGTAAGCCTATATTCGGGACACGATCTGTTGACTTACAAAGGAAAAAGCCTCCTGTGCATCATAGTTCATATCGGCCGGCAACAATGGTTTGACATCTTCAATAAACCCGGGGTGTTTCATTTTTGCCCCAATGTTTTTTTCATAATCATTTCTCTTTATCCTGTGTCCTTCAGCCTTCATGTATTCCCTGAAAAGCTTGACGATCTTTTCAGCATCGGCCTTTCCCTCTAAAAGGCCATACCATAAGTGAAGCCTCCCCGCCCTTCCGGGCGGGGCTTGCGGGGAGCATGCCAGTCAAAAAGGTCACGCCCTTTCCGTCTTTGATAAAAGGCCCTTACCTTTGTAGCAAGGAGTTCCTCTAGTTCGAAAGTAGTGATCTCGCATTCTCCTGTAAACCATCGTGAGCGAACATTGAACGGTCTTTTGCTAAATCCAAGAACCGTCAAATGCTCCCGCGTGTTGATTTCCACCTTCAGACGCAATGGCACAACAGGCGGGCCTTTCGATTCCACCTTGTATGTCAGCGTAACCGATCTTTCTTTTTCTTTACGCCGCGGCTTTCCAAGAAATATGTTCAGGACAGCCTGCAAGGTATCAAGGAGTCCTCCGATCGGCCCGGGCACAATCTGTACCAGATCAATATCCTCTGAATATCCACGCGCGGGGTTGAAGTATAGCTTATGCAAAGCTGTTCCACCCCTAAAGGCCAGTTCCTCGGAAATTAATGCATCCTGGAACATGGCCACCAAGGCCCTGCTGATGATCAGGTCCTGTTCTACCTGTGCATCTGAAACCCAAGGCGCTACCTGCCGTTATGCCACGACATCCGCCTTAGGGATCATAAATCACCCTCAACATCGATGTTGACCAGGATGTTCCAG
Source organism: Desulfobacterales bacterium (assembly GCA_020347085.1). Classification (GTDB taxonomy): domain Bacteria; phylum Desulfobacterota; class Desulfobacteria; order Desulfobacterales. The sequence continues at coordinate 685,573 of CP070769.1, read as the reverse complement.
CGTTCATCCTTCTTACATCCCCGGGTCGGCATTGAGGGTTCCAATTTTACGGGCAAAGGGTTTTTCTCATTCACCCATTGTGAAAAGTTCTCGGTCAAATCTGAAAAACCGGCTTTTTCCAATAGAAATCCCAGACGCTGTGCATAGGCTATTTTCCCATCCGATTTCGCAGCCTCTTCCAGATTTCCCGGCTCTATCACTTCGCCTAACTCCTGCAATACGGTCAATACCCGGTCCAAACCGCCAATACGCCTCGCATAGCGTATCAGGTCAAGGGCAGTGGCCTCAGGTGTAGAAGTAGGGATATGGCCCGTTTGAACTTTTACCTGGGTTAGCGGTACGTCGGCAAATCTTGACCTGGAAAAAAAACGGATAGCAAGCCCATTCGATCGCATTTCACGCAAGGGGCCAGTTGTCACCACATGAAATTGCTGGGGCTGTTGGTGGGCCGCTCCATGAAGCACTGCTGCACTCAGTAGACCCACATAAAATGGTTGTCCTATATAGCCCATCAAATCGGCTATGAACCACTCGGCAGGCAGGATTCCTGTAGCGGCATATTCCAAGGGGATGATGATAAAGAAGCCCCTATGAATTCGGGCAATTCTTTTCTTCTTAGCCAGCCGTGCTGCGGCATGCTTAAACGCAGCCTCACTTCTTTTTAAGCTCTTCAGGGCTTTTTCTCGGGTAAAGAAATAGGGGCCCTGTGCCTGCTTTGAATCAATCCAGGCAGACAGATCAGGCAAAGATGTCTGGCGGTCAGGCGCCATAGCCACACCTCATTCAAGCTATTTTTTGCAAATTGGATCACAAAATGATCCTTTTTGCAAACTATAACTTTTCTCACCACCAAGAATAGTATCAGAACCTAGGAGCAAATCTTTAAACTTGACAGTTGGGCAATATAAAAGATCAAGGTTCAAGCCAAATTAGCTCATAGCTGAAAGCTCAAAGTCTTTAGCCGCAGACCCGCCTTCGCTGAAAGCTACGGCGGGCCAGGCCCAAGCGGGACAATCCGGCAAAACTCCCCTGCCCTGCGGGCAACTCTGGCGTCACCACTGTTATCTGTTATCCGTCATAGCGTGAGCAACCATTCCCAGGCCGGCTACTGCAACACACCGTGCTTCTTCAGGTTATGTCTTATGTACGTCCAGTGCAGCATGATGTGTATGACAATAGTAATTATGAATATAAGGCCTACCCATTCGTGCACCTCCACCAGGAAGTGCCTCAAGGAAACCAGAAAGCTCCCCCTCGCTTGATAGCCTTTCGGCAAAACAAGCCAGTTCAGCAGACCTGTAAAAGCTAAGACAACAAAAAGAATGAACGACATCACGTTGATTATCCAGAGTTTGAGCGATCGGTCATTTGCCATTTATTCTCTCCTTGAAATAGGGAACGTTCATAATGGGAGCTCATAGCTCAAAGCGAATTAGCCACAGACGGGCACAAACAGTGTCTCACCGCAGAGACCCGCGGGCAGCTGCCGCCCAAGGCGAAAGGCATAAGGCACTTCAAGATCAGCTCATAGCTGAAAGCTCAAAGATGAAAGCAACCCATAGGCTACTTGGAAGCCGCCTTACTCTTTTTCTTTTGCTTGCCGTAGGCAGCTTGTTTTTCTTTTACCCCAAAACCTATTTTCTTCTTTGGTTTTTCCGGTGGAGCCATAAGCTCGGCGATGGTCTCGAAGACAATTTTGAACTGGTCGTCGTACTTTTTCTCCAATGCAGCGAGCTTCCGGGCAAGATCCTTGTGCGCGACCAGCATCTGGCGGAGTCGCACAAAAGCACGCATGATTTCAATGTTAACATCAATAGCCCTATCGCTGTTTAGTACACTTGAAAGCATGGCAACACCCTGCTCGGTGAAAGCCATGGGTTTATACCTCAGACCCATCTTATCACCATTGGAGGTCACAAATTGTGACCTCCAATCTTGAAATTCCTCTTTTGTAAGTTCAAACATAAAATCAGACGGAAAACGCTTGATGTTGCGCCTGACAGCTTGCTTAAGCACCTTTGTTGCAACGCCATATAGTTCGGCTAAGTCGCGATCCAACATAACCTTCTGCCCTCGGATCAACAGGATCGCCTTGTCAATTCGCTCAGCAGGAACCACGGATCTTTGTTTTGACATGCTCGCCTATCGCTCCTTCATCCAACATCCATTTTTACCCATTTCAGCTCAAAGCTGTTTTTGGGTAAATTTTCTCACCACAGACCCGCAAGCGCCAACTCAAAGCGAATTAGCTGATGGCTCATGGCTCATAGCAACCCAACAAAGGCTCGAGGCCCGAGGCTAAAGGCCAGGGGCAAAAGCCAAAGCCGGAAAATCGAGCGACTT
>CP070769.1:678684-683130 GCA_020347085.1 Desulfobacterales bacterium | reverse complement strand
GCTATTCACAGTGTCTCTTCTTTGAAATAACTTTCATGACTATAACGCCGGCCGAAAGACTTTTCCGAGCGACATTGAGCATTTTCGGAGCCGGACTTCAGCTGAGTGGAGCGTTAAGAAGCATAAACTGTTTGAGGGCCTTAGGCCCGAGTTTTAGCGCTACGGTTGCGCCTGACGGCTTGAACAGAACCACTGTGTGCATGATTTAGCGGAGCGAAGCTGATGTCCCGAAAACGCTCACGGAGCAAGGAAAATGGCTTTTTGGCGATTCCATATTCTTGGGACAAACTCCGGGGACACAACACTAGGGTGTCTCGTCAAATCCTAATCGCTGCTCGAACCTGTTCCATGGTTTCGACCGCGACTGCTCGTGCTGCTTGATCCCCGTGTTCAATAATCGCCCTGACTGTGTCAGGGCGGGTTTCATAGTAGGTCCGTTTTTCATGCACAGGGGCCAAGGCCTTGACCAGGTTTTCGGCCATCAACTGCTTGCATTCTACACACCCGATCTCTGCGTGTCTGCACTCGCGATCAACGCGCTGCACGGTTTGCTCATCCGAGTATAGCTGGTGAAAGCTGAAAACATTGCAAACATCAGGATTCCCTGGATCTGAACGTCGTGCCCGCTGTGGATCTGTGATCATCTGAGCCACTTTGTCTCGGACCTCGTCCGGGGAATCTGAGAGGTATATGGCATTGTTGTAACTCTTGCTCATCTTGCGGCGATCAATGCCAAGGATCTTTGGGGTCTCAGTGAGAATTGTTTCCGGGATAGGGAAAATATCTCCATAAAAATGATTGAAACGCCGGGCGATTTCCCGCGTGAGTTCCACATGGGGCGCCTGGTCTATCCCGACCGGGACCCCGTTTGCCTTGTATATGATAATATCGGCTGCTTGAAGCACGGGATAACCCAAAAAGCCAAAGGTGGAAAGGTCTTTGTTCTTCAACTCCGCAATCTGCTCTTTGTACGTGGGATTTCGCTCCAGCCAGGGCAGGGGAGTGATCATGGAAAGGAGCAAAAAGAGTTCAGCATGTTCCTTGATATGCGACTGCACAAAGAGAGTACACTTGTCCGGTGAAAGCCCCACACTCAGCCAGTCTATAAAGACATCCATGATATAGCCCTGGATCGGTGCCGTCGTATCGTAATCACTGGTCAAGGCGTGCCAGTCGGCTATAAAAAAGAAACATTCATAATCGTCTTGCATGTTTTTCCAGTTTGCCAGTGCCCCGTGCAGGTTACCCAAATGGAGCGGGCCGGTGGGGCGCATGCCGCTCAGAATTCGTTTTTTAGCCATTCTCCTAACTTCCTAACGCATGATGTAATGCATGAATATCGAAAGCCCCTCATTTCCAAGACATAACCGGAGCATGGGTTCCACAAAAAAAGCCATTATAACATTTAGCATACCTGTGAAAAGGAGAAAAATTATGATAATCATGCCGAAGCGTTCTATGTATGCGAGCTGCGTGGCATACCGCGGGGGCAATATCATGGCAAGGATGCGGCTGCCATCCAAGGGCGGGACCGGAATCATGTTAAACACGGCGAGGATCAAGTTAATCAGAACACTGTATCCGAGCATGTAAACGACAAACGTGAGGATTGATTCAACCCAAAAGAATCTGAGGTGGAGCACGATTTGAAAGGCTACACCGCATAAAAGAGCGGTGAGCACATTGGCGACAGCCCCGGCTGAGGCAACAAGGACCGTATCTCTGCGATAGTTTCTAAGATTGGCAAAGTTGACGGGCACTGGCTTAGCATACCCGAAAATAATAGGTGATCTGATCAATAACAACATCAATGGGAGAAGGAAAGATCCCATGATGTCGAGGTGCTTGATTGGATTTAAGGTGAGCCTTCCAGACCATTTGGCCGTGGGGTCTCCCAAACGATTGGCCATCCAACCGTGGGCCACCTCGTGAATCGTTACGGCAAAGAGCAGAGGCACGATCATGACGACCAATTTGTTCAACAACATGACACCACTACACCCCCCACTTTTTCTGCACAAATTCTACTTCATCAAGAAGGGTCGTGACCTCGCCGTTTAAGCGTGCATCAAGAAGACTCTCAAGGATCTCACGGTAGACGGGGCCGGGTCTAACCCCTTTCTCCTTAAGATACCGCCCATCTAACAATGTCTTCATGGATCTTAACTGAGTAATATAGTTGGAAATGGCCTGCTTGGTCGAGTCACGAGTCTTGCTTGCCATGATATAGAGCAGCGTCTCTGTGTGAAAAGGCCGAAGTTTCCTGTAAAGCTCGCTGTTCTTCAGTATTTGTGAAGGTACCATCCATTTCAAAAAGTCATCTGCCTTTGCCTTCTCCGGGATCAGGATTTTCCGGTACCGGGGAATCAGCTCCAGACGGTTACACAAGGCCTCGGCATCCCCTTTATCAAAAGATCTCATAAGGGCCAGAAGATAAACCATCCATCCTTGACAGGGCTCTTCTAAGTAAAGCAATTTGTACCAGGTGAGAACTTTCTCCACTGAATAGAGGAGTGCTTCCAGGGCTGAGTTATACACGATGTGTGGATGAATCACTTTCAGCAGGTTGAATTGGTTAATGCGCCGCAGGGCCATGATAGGCTTGTCTTCATCCAAGATCTGGCAGAGTTCTGAAAATAGCCGTCGTCCGCTCAGCTCTCTGAAAAAATCCATTCTAACGGCATTTTCGATGAGCCCAGAAGTGAGTTTTCCTATCTGAAACCCGAACCTCTGTTCAAACCGGACTGCCCTGAAAACCCGTGTGGGGTCCTCAACAAAACTTAGATTGTGCAAAACGCGAATCACTTTTCGCTTCAGATCCTGCTGGGCTCCAAAGAAATCGATAACCGTGCCGAATCCGTCCGGGTTGAGTCTTATTGCCAGGGTATTGATCGTAAAATCTCTTCGATAAAGGTCAAGTTTTATTGAGCCTGTTTCCACGGTTGGAAGCGCAGCAGGTGACTTATAGTATTCAAGGCGGGCCGTGGCCACATCGATTTTTCGGCCGTTCGGCAGGATCACTACAGCGGTTCTGAACGCTTCGTGAGCCCGAACCCGGCCCCCGAGTGAAGCAGTTAAGGCCTTGGCAAACGCAATGCCATCCCCTTCAATAACCACATCAATGTCAAGATTCACTTGGTACAAAAAAATGTCGCGTACAAAGCCGCCCACCGCGTAAGCATTGTAGCCAAGCGAATCAGCAACGGTTCCAATGGTCTTTAGCATCTCAATGATCTCTCCAGGGAGACGCTCTGCGAGGAATTTGGTCACACGCTTCTTCCGCACACCAGCCTCCCATTTCTTTGTCTCTATTTCAAATTCAGGAATACGCGCCCGTTCGCTCACAAGCGTGTTGAGCAGATCTGTTCTTGTGATGACTCCTACGACACGGCCGTTTTCCACCACAGGAAGCAGACGCTGTTTATTGCCTATGATCTTTTCCTGAATTTCCGGGAGTGCTGCATCAGGGCGAACCGTATCGATGTCCGTTGTCATGTATTCACGCACAGGCACGTCCTTGAGTTTATGATGAAGGCCCTTTTCTATGACCTGACGAGAGATCATGCCAAGCAGGCTGTCAGATTCGAGAACGACAACGACATTCACATTGTAACGGGTAAGGTGTTCGCTGGCTTCCTTCAGGGTCATAGCCGGCTCCACATGGATGGCAGGAGACGACATGAGGTCCTTGGCTGACCGCTCGGGATTGATGAATTGGTTCAAGAGACCAAGGAGCTTCTCTTCTACCTGGATCAGTGTCTGACCTCTAATGGTCGCTGAAGCGGCTGAAGGATGGCCACCCCCGCCAAAAGCCATGGTTATTTCTCCAACGTCCACCTCCGGCAGGCGGCTTCGAGCAACCATGTAGACACGATTTTCCATGCTGGCTAAGGCAAAGAGGACTTCCAGATTCTGCATGTCCTTCAGTTTATGCACCAAAAGGGCAAAATCCCCTATGTAGGCTTCGGATGAAACACTGGTGACCGCCACGTCAATTCCGTTTACGGTGTGATGGGTAAGCGCCTTGATCATGTCGTTTAGAAGACTGACCTGCTCCGGCGTCATTTCTCTGATGACTATGTCAGAGACCACATTTAGATTGGCGCCCTTAGAAAGAAGATAGGCGGCAGCAAGGTAATCGTCCTGTGTCGTGGATATGAACGTGAACGAACCCGTGTCTTCGTACAGACCCAAAGCCATAATCGTGGCTTCCTCAGGGGTGATAGGGATTTCTTTGTCACGCAATATCTGTGTCAGAATACTAACCGTTGCTCCGGTCATCTGAATAACCTCGACGCTGCCGGAGAGGTCGTCGGGCATGGAGGGATGATGGTCATAGATGTGGATGTCCAGGTCAGGCTGGTGAACGATACTGCCAAACTTGCCAATACGACTTGCCTGTCGGGTGTCCACCAATATGAGGCGCCTGACAGCGTTCAGATCAAT
>CP070769.1:670009-678584 GCA_020347085.1 Desulfobacterales bacterium | reverse complement strand
TTGTCGAATCGATATCGAAAAGCTTGGAGACTCATCCCTAGAATCTCTGCGGCTTTTTGCTTCACCCCTCCTGCCATCTCCAGGGCTTTCACCAAGTAACCCCGCTCCACATCCGCCAAAACCTGGTCCAAATCGAGCCCGTTTGGTGGTATGTCGAAGTCGACAAGTGCAGGTTCTGTTGGGCTTCTCACACCCCTCTTGTACGTGGAAAGGGCAAGGCTTTCAGGAAGAATAACATTCGTGGTTTCAAGGGCCACACTTCGTTCGATCATGTTCTCAAGCTCCCTAATGTTTCCTGGGAAATCATATCGACCCAACATATCGAGGGCATAGGAGGAGAGTTTATGGATCGATTTGTCCATCTCTCCAGCATATTTTTCCAAGAAATGTTGCGCCAGGGCCGGTAAATCCTCCCGCCGTTCCCGGAGAGGGGGCATATCGATATGGATAACGTTCAACCGATAATAGAGGTCTTCCCGGAAGTTTCCGGCAATCACCTCATCTTCCAGATTCTTGTTCGTAGCAGCAATGATGCGTACATCTACCTCAACATCCCGTGTTTCCCCAACCGGTTTAAATGCTTTTTCTTGGACCACGCGAAGGATTTTCACTTGGACCCCGGGTGTTAGCTCTGCAATTTCGTCCAGAAAAACGGTTCCTCCATCACTCGCCTGAAAAAGCCCTTTTTTGTCGTCGATGGCTCCTGTGAAAGCCCCTTTTCTATGACCGAACAGTTCACTTTCCATCAAGGTCTCCGGAATGCCGCCACAGTGAATGACCGTGAAAGGTTTGTTCTTTCTGGCGCTGTTTTCGTGGATCGCTTGGGCGATCAACTCCTTTCCAGTGCCGCTCTCTCCGGTAATCAGCACATTGGTTCGTGTATCAGCCACCTGATTGATTGTGCTGTAGATCTTCATCATGGCCGGGCTGTTACCCACAATGTGGCCAAAATGGTAGGTCTTCTTCAGCTGGGCATCCAAGGCCTCCTTTTCGAATTCAAGGGTCCTTCTGTCAAGGGCGTTCCTGATCGTCTGTTTCACCTCGTCCACATTAAAAGGCTTTGGAATGTAATCATAAGCACCTTCTTTCATGGCCATCACAGCTGTTTCAGTGGTTGCATATGCTGAAATCATGATAACCACGGTTTGGGGCAGACGTGCCTTTGCCTCCCGCAGGACCTCGAGCCCCCCTACGGGCTCCATTCTGATATCACAAAGGATGAGATCATACTCCTTTCCCTTTAGCATTCGGATCGCCTTGGCGCCGTTTTCGGCAAACTCGACGTCATATCCCTCTGAGGTGAGCATGACCTCGAGCATTTCCCGCATGCTCAAATCATCATCAACAACCAAAAGGTTTGACATTAGGCTTCCCTAAACACCACGTTTCCAGCCACCATGGTCAGCACTGCCTTCCCTTTTAGCTCGCAACCGTTAAAAGGGGTGTTTCTGCTCTTAGACCGAAACGTGTTGGCATCAATGGTGAATTTCTTTTCTGGGTCTATGATTGTCAGGTCCGCTGGGTTGCCCGGCTTTAGGCCAATGTGGGCTATATTCAGAATCCGGGCCGGGTTCATCGACATCTTGGCTACAAGGCCAGTTAGGTCCATCACACCCATTTCCACCAATTGCAAGCATAAGGGGAGGGACGTTTCGAGGCCGATTATCCCATTGGCCGCTTGATCAAACTCCAGATCCTTTTCAATACTGGTGTGTGGCGCATGGTCGCTGGCAATGACATCGATTGTACCGTCGGCGAGACCTAGCCGGATCGCCTCCCTGTCCTTAGCGGTGCGAAGGGGCGGGTGCACCTTGGCGTTTGTATCATAGTTCAAGACGGCCTCTTCAGTCAGGGAAAAATAGTGGGGTGCCGTTTCAGCCGTCACTGGCAGCCCTCGCGCCTTGGCTTCCCGAATCAGTCGTACTGAGCCGTCCGTACTTACATGGGCGATATGCAAGGGTGCCTTCACGAGCTCGCACAGGGCAATGTCTCTGGCCACCATGACGGTCTCTCCGGCGTTCGGTACACCTAGAAGCCCTAACTGAGTAGCTGTAACCCCCTCGTTCATCACTCCGTTAGCCGTAAGATTTCGGTCCTCGCAATGGGCAATGACCAAGAGGTTAAAGCCTTTTGCATACTCCAAGGCGCGTCGCATCAACTGAGCGTTCATCACAGGATTGCCGTCGTCAGATAGAGCCACGACACCGGCCGCCTTAAGCTCCCCAAAGTCAGACAGACTTTCCCCACGGAGTCCCCGGCTTATAGCCCCTACGGGATAAACACGGACGGTATCAGCTATTCTGGCTTTTTTGAGGATGTAGTCTGTGACTGACTGATTGTCGTTGACCGGATCTGTATTCGGCATACAGCATATGGCTGTAAACCCCCCATGGGCTGCTGCCAAACAGCCTGTTTCAACGGTTTCTTTGTATTCGTGGCCTGGTTCACGCAGGTGAACATGCATATCAATAAGGCCCGGTGTAACGATTCTCCCAGAGGCATCAATGACCTCTGCTTTCGTCTTTGTCCTTTTGGCTTTCGGCTTGCCAATCGAAGCTATCTTGCCATCTTCTACAAGAATGTCCGTGACACCATCCACGCTCGTCTCAGGATCAATGACGTGTCCGCCCTTAATCAGTGTTTGCCTCAACGTGGACCTCCAAGTAAAAGATAAAGGAGCGCCATGCGAATGGCCACGCCGTTGGCAACCTGTTCTAAGATGACCGAGTAAGGACCCTCTGCAACCTCAGGAGCTATTTCAACACCTCTATTAATTGGTCCAGGGTGCATGATCAGGACGTCTTCCTTTGCTCCAGCCATCCTTTCCCTGGTCAATCCGTAACATTGTGCGTATTCCCGCTCAGAAGGGAACAGAAAAGCCTGCTGGCGCTCTTTTTGAATGCGCAGGACCATAATCACATCTGCATCCTTGATCGCTTCCTCAACATGATACGTGACATTTGCACCCAAGGCTTCAACCCCCATCGGGATCATGGTAGGTGGACCAGCCAGGATAACCTTTGCCCCCATCTTGGTGAAGCCAACGATATTGGAGCGGGCCACCCGGCTATGGGCTATATCACCCATAATGGCAATCCTGAGTCCTGCAATGCGTCCCTTTTTCTCCCGTACCGTCATCATGTCCAGAAGCCCCTGCGTGGGGTGTGCGTGCATGCCATCACCAGCATTGATGACAGAAGCCTCGACCAGTCGGGCCAGCAGGTGAGGTGCCCCGGCGGCGCGATGGCGGACAACAATGGCATCCGGGTTCATGGCTTCAAGATTCTTGGCCGTGTCGACCAGGGTTTCTCCCTTGACAATGCTGCTCGTCGAGGCCGAAATGCTCACAGTGTCGGCACTTAGTCTTTTTGCTGCAATCTCGAAGGAAGTTCTGGTTCTGGTACTTGGCTCATAGAAGAAGTGGATAATGGTCTTGCCTCGGAGGGTGGGCACCTTTTTTATGGGACGGGTGGATATCTCTTTCAGGGTTTCCGCGGTTTTCAGGATGACCTGAATTTCCTCAACGGAAAGACTTCCCATTTCAAGAATGTCTTTTTTGGACAGGGTCACAAGTTCCTCCAAAAAAAAGCCCCTTTACCAATTGGTAAAGAGGCCCGCGAAAACTACGCCTTTACTGCAGTCTACAACCACTGACTTGCTATCCCTTATACAAAAAAATTTTGTCTCTCAATACACCCTGGTCCCCGGCAGGTCAAGTCAAAAAATGGGTGGCTCAATTTTCTGCTAGAAGATGGATACTTATGCTTCGCGGATGGCACAGGGACTTGCAGGCCTGAAAAAAAGGACTGGCCGTATGGCCGTGACTTCGTGCGGACAGCCACGCCAGTCTCAGTGTATGAGACTTCCCAATCGCCTCCACCTTATGCCCGAATTTTCCTTGTTCCATGACCAATAGATAATAAAGGCCTTCCCTCTGAGTGCTGACAGGTCTGCGAATCCCCAAAACCGGCTGTCGTAACTGTGATCACGGTTGTCTCCCATGACAAACAACGAATCTGCTGGAACGGTGACAGGACCCATATTGTCGCGTGGGCGAGCCCCGGCTGGGATAACATGGGATTCCAGATAGGTACCATAGGGGTCCTGCATGGGTTTTTGGTTTATGAACACTCTTTTATTGTGGATTTGGACGGTATCGCCCGGCAAGCCAATGACCCGTTTGATAAAATCTTTCTTGGGGTCTTCGGGGAATTTGAATACCACGATATCCCCTCGTTCGGGTTCCTTGACAGGGATTAGCGTGATGTTCAGAAAAGGAATCTTTATACCGTAAATGAACTTGTTTACCAGGATATGATCCCCAACCAAAAGGGTCGGCTTCATGGAACCAGAGGGAATTTTAAAAGCCTGTACGACAAAGGTGCGGATAAAAAGGGCAAGGATAACGGCTATGAAGATCGCCTCTCCATATTCCCTCAGAATGTGCTTTTTCGGCTTGACGACAGTGCTGGCTGTGCTGTTTTCGTTCAATTCTGTTGGTGACCCGTAGTTCGTAGTCAGTTGTCGGTGATCATCGGTCATTGGTCAATGGATGCTGTTTACTGGATACAGGAGGCTGTCCTTCCATACTGATCTTCCACCATATGACGTCTGACCTATAGCGAAGCTCTGTGAGCGGACGGAACCTTCCTTCAACCCCTGGCAGTGAAATCCCCTCTGTTTTCAGGTTTGAGCTTGCAGCCACGAAATGCCATGGGCTTTGGCACTACCTGTGAACTGCGAGCTGTGAGCTAAACCGAGGGGAGCAACTGTTGGGGTTCACCTAAATTGAACTTCCCTTTCTGTATCCATGTCTTCAGGGTTTCAGCAATCTCTCTTGCTCGCACAACACTCGAGAGGGGCACAGTCGGGACGTCTTCACCCTTAAATCGGATGGTCCCACTTTTAAGCTCGGCGTAACTGACCTTGCCGTAGCTCTTGGATATGCCACGTGGGTAGTCGTGTGAATAATCTGCAATCTGAGTGAAGATCTCCTCATCCGAAATGCCAGTATATGCTGCAATCTCTTCGTTTAAGATAGGGATAGGCACACCTAAGCCAACTGCCATTGAGCACCCATACCCTTGCATACTCACGCCCACGAGCCACCTCGGGCTCATCTTTTTTACGTCGCCCATCACGTACAAGGTGCCGGCCGGGGTCAGAGGAACGCCCTTCTTCGTTCTCTTGACTTTGGGTTTGTGCTGCGTGCCGTGCCAGGTGACAAAACCCTGGCCTCCTCCAAGGAAGATCTTCGTGCCGATGCCGATAGTCATGTAATATGGGTCGTTCATCAGGGGGCTAAGTTGCCCTGCAGAGCAGTAGTTTGCGTTTCCTGCATTTGGGCGAAGCGTGCCCATATAGGTGTAAATGGTCTTATTGCTTAAGTTTATTGCACAGTTATAGTTTTGATATGCATTCCTTGGGTTACACTATGTGGCCTGTGGGACGGTCTTCAGGGTAATATCTTTCTCGATACCCCGACTGGGATAACAATCGGTTCCATAGGCAGTCGCCTTGAGGCGAACCTTTTTGCCCGCAACAAGATCTTGAATCACATGGCCGCCACCATACTTGAACTCTCCGGGATAGACTTTGTTCAAAGGATCTTCCTCAGATGGTTCAGTAGCCCCAATATAGCAATCCACAGCAGCCAAACCAGCATAGGCTGGAACATTATTCAGCCAAACCTTAGCAGCCTTTATCGTGGGCACAGAGTGGCCAAAATTGATAAAGGCCCCGGATGAACACATGGGCGAAAAGGTGCCGGTAGTCACGACGTCTATTTCGCGAGCCGTCTTGACCGGGCCTTTGTCTTTTAAGATGTCAATGATTTCCTCAGCCGTGACTACAACGACCTTGCCATCCCTGATCTTTTGGTTGATCTGTTCGTAGGTCTTATTCACTTTGTAACGCTTCATTGCTTATCCTATAGTTAAAGTGTCTAAGTTGCACTGAGGTGCCTAAAACTCAGGAGCTTTGTCCGAATGGGAGTATTGGAACCATGGCGTGATGGAGCAACTTCAATTCACTCTGTCTATTTAATCCCTTGAAGCTTATCAGTCACATTGTGTTTTATCCAATTTGGGTCCCACCATTCTATTGGATTGACAAAGATATGGTCAACTATCATCGAATAATGGAGATGATCGCCTCCAGCCAAACCTGTCATACCTGTATACCCGATCACATCTCCTTTGGAAACGACCTCATCCTTTGCGACCTCTATTCGGCTAAGGTGTCCGTACATGCTAAAAAGACCAAAACCATGATCCAAGAGCACGGTATTACCGTAAATACCCAGGTATTCGGCCAGTGCAACGCGTCCGTTGTTTCCAGCAGGCACTGGTGAGTAGCCGGTGGAGGCCAGGTCTATTCCGAGATGCACCTGCTCATCCACTATCTTACCATTATACTCGTATTTTCGATGATCAGCAAACCCAGCTTTTCGGGCAGAGTGGGGAAGCCTAATAAACGCCCCCTCCCAGTATTGCTTGGCGTCGCTCTTTTTGCAAGCATCTTCAAGGGTCATGTGATTGGCCCGGCGTAGATCCTGGTTCACCGCTACAAATTTGTCAATGGGCAATGCAGAAGCACTCGCCATGTTCAGGGCACCCTCAAACTCAGGGATCTTGCGGCTGAGAAAGGCATGTGAGATCCTAATCCTATCCTTTTTGAAATTTCTTGTATTGATATGATACGCAAATCGGGCTTGGCGGCTATTGCCAGCAGCGTCTGTAGCCCGCACATAGAGTTCTGATTCCAGGCCTTGATCATAGGGTATGGCGAAAAACGCTATGTACACATTGGGATCGCTAAAAAATCCAGTATAGCCAGGGAAAAAACTGTCGGCTACCTGGACACCATGGACGGTACCGGGCTCCGAGATTTGGTAGACGGTTAATCCAGCCCCGCCTTGATTGAGATTGTGGACGCGGCTAAGGACATCAATGGTCGGCGGCTGCGTATCGAGTTGGATCTTGTATTCTACATAAGTCCGATTTCCGGCCCACCAGCTGCGATAAGAGTAATCCCACACAGCTGTTCTTAGAAGGGCCTCTCCATCGCTCAGACCGAGTGCCTCCACGTTGATCTCAAGCGAAACGCGCTGGTTTTGTAATAGACCTCTTCTTAACCAGCCCTTGGAGGGAAATGTCTGATCAAAGAGGATCCTCTCTTTTCCCTGTTGGAGGATTGCTATCCACACCCTCCGTAGCCCACTCTTTTGATCAGAGGCCAACCCTTTCAGGGTGTAAGATCTGCCAATGGTATAGATGGGCGCTTCCATCTGAAATGTGGGCATTTCCCCTTCAAAGCTCATGGCGATCATCTGCACCAAGGGAATTGCCAAGCCGCACAATAGGAGCGCCATGAGAACGTACAAGAACTTTGGGAGTTTGGACTTTCTAGCAGTCATATATTCCTTAATCTCATCAATATCCTGTATTACTTTCCCAAACAGAGCGCGAACATAACAGTTCGCCAGCAAAGAATCAAGGTTGTTATTCGAGCCGTTTTCGTGCTGGTTGTGTTTTTCACGCTGATTCTTGACTTTTGCGGGAACGTAAGATAGGGTTTTTGTACCTCCCCCAGTGCGTATTGTTCAGTGTTGCAGACCCAGCGGGGGTGCTCAGCCCGTCAGGCAATACCTATTATTGTCTGCGACAGAGACGTTTCAGGATGCCTTGAACCGCAGAAGCGAGCGCATTCCGCGTCCCGAATTACAGGGACTGCGGGGTTAGCGAGCGCCTAAATAACCACATGCGTAGCAGGTGGCTTTGTTGAGAGGCAAACAGCCGCAAAACAAAGAAGAACGAAGTGCTATTGTTTAAGTTTGTATGCCCTTGCGTAGCAAGGGGGGAAACAATCAAAAAATGGCCAACTTCCTTACGGTGGAAGATTTCCTCCAGCGTGCTCGAGGGAATCTTCAATGAGTCAAATCGTTTATGTGGGAGAAATCGCAATCGGTGATGGAAACCCCCTGGTCTTGATCGCAGGACCGTGTGTGATCGAAACCTATGATGCCACCCTTTAGAACGCAGCCTTTCTTAAGGATGTAACCGATGAGCTTCAAATCCCCTTCATATTCAAAACGTCCTATGACAAGGCCAATCGGACCTCACTCGGTTCGTACCGAGGCCCGGGATTGTCCAAGGGTTTGGAGATCATATCTGCTATCAAGGACAAATATGACATACCAGTTATTTCTGATGTGCATCGATTTCACGAGATCGGTCCTGCTGCCCAAGTCTTGGACATTCTACAGATTCCAGCCTTTTTGTGTCGGCAAACCGATTTCATTATAGCTGTTTCTGAAGCTGGGAAGCCCGTCAACATCAAGAAAGGGCAGTTTTTGGCACCGTGGGACGTAGAGCATGTTATAGAAAAAGTAATTTCTACGGGTAATCGTAAGGTCCTGGTGACCGAACGTGGTATAAGTTTTGGTTACAACAATCTGGTGGTTGACTTCCGGGGCCTGGCAATCCTGCAGGATGTTGGATGGCCCGTCATATTTGACGCAACCCACAGCGTTCAGCTTCCTGGGGGCGCAGGAAAAACTTCAGGCGGACAAAGG
>CP070769.1:666296-669909 GCA_020347085.1 Desulfobacterales bacterium | reverse complement strand
TGCATTTACGAACAGATTCCAAAGAACCTGCTCTATCTGCCCCGCATCTGCCTCTACAGCAAACAGCTCTGGAGCAAGCTCTATCTGAGTAGCAATCTCCCTTTTGGTCCTGCCAAAGGTCTCTGAGATCTCTTCCACAAGTTCGTTCAGGTCAAAGGACCTGACCTCATATCTTCCCTTCCTCACATATCCAAGAAGGTGTGACGTAAGTCTGGCTCCGCTTTGAATCTGCTTTTCGGTATTCTTCAACCGTTCGTAATGCGGGTCTGCGGCATCCATCTTGGAAAGTATTAAAGACACATTTCCCTGTATCCCCATGAGGAGGTTGTTAAAGTCATGAGCAATGCCGCCAGCCAGGGTACCGATCGCTTCCATTTTCTGAGCTTGCTGAAGTTGGGCCTCCAGGCGTTTCCGCTCCGTGATATCCCGGATGATGGCCTGGTACCCCAGAATGCGTCCATCCTTAGCGCGCCGTACACTGGCAGTGAGAAGGCAGTCCATCGCCGTCTTATCCTTCTTACGAAACTTCACCTCATAGTTCGTGACAGATCCTTTTGACTCTACCTCCTGCTGAAACCGGGTCCTGTCATCAGGATTCACATATATCTCACGGGCATTCAGCCCTACCATCCCGTCTCTTGTGTAACCAAAGAGATCAAGCGCATATTGGTTAACGTCAATGAACTCACCCTCTCGAGCCGTAATGTAGATCGCGTCTCTGGAGTCTTCGAAAAGGGTCCGGTATCTCTCCTCACTGTCCCGTAGAGCCTCCTCGGCTCGCTTGCGTTCAGTGACCTCCTGTTTCAGAAGCACATTGGCCCTTGTAAGCTCTGCAGTTCGTTCCTCAACTCGAATTTCCAGGTCGTGGTGAGTTGCCTGCAGAGCCTCCTCCGCGCGTTTGCGCTTGGTGAATTCTCTGGACACGCTCTCAATCATCTGGTTCGTTACTTTCTTAAGGCTCTCTAGTAGTTCTACTTGAGAACCCCCTGACACCCGAGCAGTAAAGTCGCCTTTTGAGACTCTATGCATTGCGTCGAAGTGCTCCGCCAGACCAATGGCAAACTCGTGAGAAAGACCCACCATTTCTGACAAGTTTTCGCCGGTCAAATTGACCATATGCTTTAATTTAGTAATCAGATCGAAATCCGATATCTCAGGTATCTTGACTGAGGGGTCTCCTGAAGAAATCTTTTTCAATGCTTCAAAGACCTCCGATAAGCCCATGGCCAACTCCAAGCTGGTCCCCTCCAACTCCTTGTCTCGCTCTTCAACCATCCTCCTATATTCTGTAAACTGCTCACTCACTGCTTTTAGTGTATCTTCCACTGAGGTGATATCTAAATTTTCTTTGAAAGGCTCACAGTCAAGACACATCTCTATCTTCTCCAAAAACTTTCCCTGGATCTCGTCCCGACACTGGGTCGCAGGAACGAGCCAACACCTGAGTTCCTTTGACTCGAAAACTGGGCATTCTGTCTTGTCGCATTCAAAGAACTCCCAGCATTTCACTTTCCTTTTCACCCTACAATCTCCTTTTTAACCGAAGACGCCGCACTGAGCAGTGCAATGCGCCCCTGCGCCCCTGAGCTGTTCCTATCTCTTAAAGGCTAGGCGGAAGGGCCCGCTGTGAAAGCAGTCTTTTCTCTGTGCCGTTTGTAATGATGGGGCTTTTAAAACTGTATCTGAATCCGCCTCTCATCTCCCCCTTCATCCTTTATGGAGAGAAAGACCTTTCCGAGACGCTCACACCAGGTGCGCACATCCTTCTCAAACGTCGGACAGTCTCCTAATACCTCCAAAATATCACCAGGTTTCATGTCCGGAGCCCGAACAGCTATCTTAAGAACTGGCTGAGGGCATTTCAGGCCAAGGGTGTCCAAAACCTCTACTGCCATCACTACATCTCCTCATCTTAAATCCATTGGTTAAATCACCTTTATCAACTTCTTTTCCTTATCATATAAGTTCACAAGCGCCGCCGTTCGTCCCGTGAGGCAGTGGGTGGCACAGGCAAGGCATGGATCATAGGCCCGGAATGCCATCTCTATCATGTTAAGTATCCCATCAGAAACGTGACCTCCTTTTATAAAAGCCCGGGCAGCCTTTTCAATCGACATGCAAATGGCCGCACCACTGTTCTGTGTGGCAACCAACAGGTTCAACTTTTCTATGATGCCTGCCTCGTCGGTTTCATAATGATGAAAGAGGGTCCCCCGCGGGGCCTCACACACCCCAAAGCCTTCTGTGGGGGGTTCATGAGAATGGTTTCTTACGTGGGGATTCGTGAGCTCTTCATCGCCCGCAAGCTCACCCATTCTTTCTGCAGCGTACAAGACCTCAACGAGTCTTGCCCAGTGGTAGGCCAACGTGTTATGAACCGGCTTGTCGCCTAGGGTATCAAACATCTTCTCATACTCGGCCTGGGCCAATGGTGTGGCCATGCCCTCGGAAGCATTTAGGCGAGCAAGGGGGCCGACTCTGTAGACACCGCTGCCGTCTCCGTCAATGAATCCCTTCCAGCCAATGTTCTTCAAATACAGCAGCTTCAGATAGCTCCACGGTTCGACGCGTTCCTCCAGATGATTCAAATAGTCCTTTGCCTCGAATTTGACAAACTCTTTGCCGTTCGGATCAACAACCCTGATTTTTCCATCACAAAAATTCACTTTGCCCCTATCATCTACCATCCCCATGTAGTACGTGTCATGATAAAAAATGTTGCCAGTTAGAAGATCCGTGAACTTTTTGTTCTTGAGTACGTCATCATGAAATATCTTCAATGTAAATTTGGCAAAATCTATGGCATCTCTTGCAACAACCTGTATTTCAGCTTTCTCTTGTTCTGTCACGGTCTTTGAAATCCCGCCAGGAAGCCCGCAAACAGGATAGAGAGAGCTCCCGCTAATGGCGGCATTCACGCCCCGCACCCTGTTTCGTATATCAATCGCCTTTTTCCCAATTTCGAGGCCCAATTTACCTATGACTCCGAGAATGTTTCTCTCAGCGCCCGGCGCATCTGGACCAACGATCAAGTCCGGTCCGCCCAGAACAAAGAAATGCAATAGATGGTCCTCAAACATAAATGCATTATACATAAGTTCCCTGATCTTTTTTGCGGCAGGTGGCGGCTCCACCTTGAACAGGTCATCCAGTGCCTTACTCGACGCAGTATGGTGGGCCGTGGGGCATACCCCACAAACCTTTTGCGTGAGCGTCGGCATCTCTTCTACGGCCCTGCCCTCACAGAATTTCTCAAACCCCTTGAAGTCCGGAACCTGCAAATAGGCACGCTCCACGTCACCCTTGTCATCCAGGAAGATGTCTATCTTGCCGTGTCCTTCCAATCTTGTTATGGGGTCTATTGTGATCCGTCTGCTCATCGACGCTATCCAGGGATCTTTCCCTTCAACATGGATGAGGCCAGGCTGTACCTGTACAGTAGACCGGCCAGATCAGGTATTGAATCTGCGATTTTTTCTAATTCATTCTCGTCCTTTGAATCGATAATAGATGCCAGCAAAGACAAAGATTTTGCCCCCTGGTCCCTGACATGATCTGTAGGTCCAAAGCAACCCAGGCAGGGCATATTTGCATTGATGGACCTTGCCATGCA
>CP070769.1:662971-666196 GCA_020347085.1 Desulfobacterales bacterium | reverse complement strand
GGCGGTTGGCCAAAGACCCGAACCTTCCCCCTCAAGGGGTGAATCAGACCGAGCATGATCTTCAAGAGTGTCGTCTTACCACTCCCGTTGGGTCCAATCACGCCCATAAAATCACTCTCTTGAACGGTGAGTGTTATATCTTCAAGCACGAGATGTCCATCATAGCCAAAATCGACATGCTCAACCTTGACAATTTCTTTCTGTTGACTCATTGCATCACCTTTGAAAAGGCTTGAGCGATCTCTCTCATGTTTGCCAGATAGTCCGCGGCCAAAGGATCGATTTGAATAACCTTTCCACCAATGGACCGTGCCACTACCTCAGCACTTTTTTTACTAAACTGTTTTTGTACAAAGACGACCCTGATCTCTTCTTTCTTCGCTTGCTCAATCAGATAGCCGAGTGCCCTGGCAGTCGGTTCTTTCCCTTCGACTTCGACGGGAACTTGCTCCAACCCGTAATCGCGTGCAAAGTAACCCCAGGCGGGGTGAAACGTCATAAACTTGCGGGTTCTCAAGTCTCTTAAAATTTCGGCGATGTTCTTGTCCATGTTGTCCAGATCATGGTGGAAGGCGTTTAGGTTATCCGCATAAAAGGACTTGTGCGCGGGGTCTTCGGAGACGAGGGCATCATAAATGTTTTTGGCTAGAACCTTGACTCGCCTCAGGCTCAACCAGATATGGGGGTCCTTCAAACCCTTGCCGTGAATATGGGCCCCTGCGTGATGGCCGCGGGGGTGTGTCTTCATGGCAAGAAGCTCAATACCGCGCTGTGTATCGATTACCTTCATGTTAGGATTTGCTTTGCTGAGACGATGCATCCACGCGTTCTCAAACGGGACACCGATGCGAAAGTAAAGTTTGGCTTTACTGAGTTCGGCCATTTGCTTCGGCACGGGTTCATAGGTTGCCGGGCTGTGTCCGGGGCCAACCATAACCGCAATATCAACCCGCTCTCCCCCCACACGCTTCACAAAGTATACCTGAGGAAGAATGCTCACAAAAACCTTAATCGTATTCCCGGGGTCGACAGGGTGTTTTGCATAGGCAGGCGGGCCGATGAAGAAAACGCGTCCTAGAAGCACCATGAAAAGAGGCCCCATCAGCAATGGCGTTCTTGCTTTCATTCCTTGTACTGTATTATTCGTTTCCTGTGGTTGCAAGCCCAAAAATTTTCTTGGAGCTATTCTTGGGTCGTTTGTCGTGCTAAGATTCAGTCATTGCAGAAGGGCCCCTGGAGGCGCGGTTTCGGGGAGTCGAGGTCATGGTCTACAAACTCTTGAGTGATTTTGTGATACTGGTTCATTTCTCATGGATCATCTTCATTCTCTTTGGATTCCTTGTGGCCTTGAAGTTTCACAAGGTTGCCCTCATACACGCAGCCGGGCTTGCCTTCACCCTTGTTCTGAACCTTGGGGGTTGGTATTGTCCGCTCACGTACCTGGAGACTTATTTACACAGTTTACATCACGGGGAACTTTCTTACGGAGGCTCCTTTATCACACACAACCTGCAAAAGCTTATTTACTTACAACTGGATGAGATCTACTTGAGGATAGGCGCTGTTGCCTGGGTGGGTCTCAATATGGGCGGCTATGCACTTTGGCTAAAGAAGCAGAGAAGACACAGGGCATAGCGGTAAGCTATTTGCCATACCCTGCGCCGCGTGTCTAATCTGTACTCAGTACTCATTGTAAATCAGCCCTGCCCAACTAGACGCGTCGTTGAGCCTGGCTTCGATATCTACATTGAAGAAATCGGCGACCGGTTGCATTATCTCCGGGTTGTTTTCCCACACTGTGCGCCCTGCCTGTAATACAACCTCAAGCCCTTTCCTCGTCATCCTGCCCAGCGGTTGGCGACATGGTCCGCCAGGCATCCCAAGGACCGCCATCAGAGTCTTTGTGCCAAGGGGATTTCTGGCGCGGCAGCCTACCTGCCCCAAGGGGGTATCTTCCTGGGTTTTCACGGTCACAATCCCAAAAAGTGGTTCAAGGGCTGTTGCCAGCTTCTCTGCCTCAGCTTGGTTGCCCTCGCTCAGCAGCGTGGTCATCTCCTGAACCGCCTTGGGCGCTATGTTAGAGGCAACAGAAATGACACCACTTGCCTTGATGGCCGGATCGGTCATCATGGTGAAGGTCATGCCGTCATCGCCGGATAGGATCGTAAAGTCCTCCCCGCAGCATTCTCGTGTTCGTTTCATATTGTCAATATTGGCTGTGGCCTCTTTGACCGTGCTCACGTTTGCAAATTGCCTATGAAGAATGGCAAGATCTTCCGGCAGAAGCTGACAGCCTGTGCGTCCAGGGATGGCATATGGAATGAGTTGCATCTGGGGAAACTTCTCGGCTACAGGGGAAACATACTCCCGACGTATCTCAAGGGAGCTCGGCCCGTTGTAATACGGGTCCACCAGCAAAGCTGCATCAGCCCCCACATGGACGGCATGTTCGGTGCTTTCCATGGTTTCACGGGTATTGTTGCTCCCAGTGCCTGCGATGCACTGACACCGTCCCTTACACTTCTCCGCCACCAGACGAATTACTTCATTGTGTTCTTCCCAATTCAATGTAGGGCTTTCACCGGTGGTCCCCACAGCCAAAATCCCACTCACACCACCTGCAATCTGAAACCCGACGAGTTTCTCCAAGGCTTCATAATCGACTGCATAGTCGTCTGTGAATGGGGTCATCAGCGCCGTATAACACCCATTAAACATGATGACACCTCCTTGTTTTTCCTTGCTCCAAAAAAAAACAGTTGGAGCACGCTCCAACTGTACCTCAGCCGAGAGAGCGCTCCACGGAGAAGCCGTGACAGTCCTGCGGATTTTATCTGCAAGCCCAGCCCGCTTTTGTGACAGGACAAAGCGGCCTTCGGCGGTCCACCCTTTCACTGCAAGATGCGGGGCCTGTCCCCCTGTCCTGCGGCTACTGATGAGGACCGCACCTCAACTCTCGTTAACAGCACGGTAAAAGACGGCGATGAAGTTGTCAAGAAAAAAAGAGCGATGTAGTTCAGCACCTGAGTGTGGCGACCAGCTTGTCTGGATCAAGAAGAACTTCGAAGGCATGTTTGATATGGGTGACCACGATGTCGGCATGGAGCATGGCCTTGGTCGCGGCACCTTCTCCCTGAATGATGCATATGGAAAGCCCGGCTACCTTGAACATCTCGACATCAATATTGCCGTTACCCACGCAAACCGTAGTCTCAGCCCCTATCG
>CP070769.1:654928-662871 GCA_020347085.1 Desulfobacterales bacterium | reverse complement strand
TAGCTTACCTATCAGCAAGATTCGAAACATTGGCATCATTGCTCATATAGATGCGGGCAAGACCACCATCACAGAACGTATTCTCTACTATACGGGTCGATCCTACAAGATGGGCGAGGTCCACAACGGTGAGGCGGTCATGGATTGGATGCCGTATGAACAAGAGCGCGGAATCACCATCACATCGGCCGTGACAACTTGCCATTGGAAGGGTGCTGAGATCCACATTATTGATACACCGGGACATGTCGATTTTACGATTGAGGTGGAGAGGTCCCTCCGGGTCTTGGATGGGGCGATTGGCGTATTCTGTGCGGTTGGGGGTGTTCAACCCCAGTCAGAAACGGTCTGGCACCAGGCAGATAAGCACCGTGTACCCAAGATTGCCTTTGTGAACAAGCTGGATCGTGCCGGTGCCGATTTTTTTAGAACCATTCAGATGATGTCTGATCGTCTTGGGGCCAACCCTCTCATTATGCAGATACCGGTGGGACTTGAGGAATCCTTTCAAGGGACTATTGATCTGCTGAGCATGAAACAACTTATCTGGGATGAGGAAACCCTGGGAGCAACCTTCAGGGTCACGAACATTCCTGAAGATTTGGTGGAAACGGCTCATGAATACCGCGAGAAGCTTGTTGAATCGGTTGCAGAGGCAGATGATCAAATCATGAACGCCTATCTTGCTGAGACACCTGTGACGCCAGAGATGCTGGTTCCCAGCATCCGAAGGGCCACCACCAGCCTGGAGCTGGTTCCTGTGTTTTGTGGTGCTGCTCTCAGGAATAAGGGAATACAGCCACTTCTGGACGGTATCGTTGACTTTCTTCCCAGCCCTTTGGACGTGCCGCCTGTGGAGGGGATAGACCCCGATACAGGACAAGTGAAAAAGACCGAGCCCTCAGAACGATCACCCCTGGCTGCTCTGGTGTTTAAGGTTATGATGGACCAAGGCCGGAGATTGAACTACGTCAGGGTCTATTCAGGTAGGTTGGGTGCGGGTGACGAGGTTCTCAATCCCTTCAGAAAAACAAAGGAAAAGGTGGCAAGAATCCTTGCTATGCATGCCAATAAGCGTAAGCGAATTGCTGAAGCACGCGTTGGAAACATTGTAGGCATTGTGGGACTGAAAGCCTCGGTAACAGGTGACACCCTATGTGACCCGTCAAACCCTATTGTGCTTGAACCGATCGATGCTTACGAACCTGTCATCTCTGTGGCTGTGGAGCCTAAGACTCATGCTGATCAAGAGAAAATAGAGCAATCCTTAAGAAAACTCGAGACTGAGGATCCCACGTTTCGGGTCAAGCATGATGAGGACACCGGGCAGATAATCATCTCCGGTATGGGAGAGCTTCATCTTGAGATCTTGGTGGGTCGTCTGAACCGGGAGTTTCATACCCAGGTCAATGTGGGCAAGCCTCACGTTGTTTGTAAGGAGACCGTCGAGAGGGTAGCACAAGCATCTGCAGTTTTTGAAAAAGAGATTGGAGGAATACGTCATTTTGGCGAGGTGACTCTGGAGCTATCACCTAGAGAGCGCGGAAAGGGAAACTGGTTTATAAACAGCCTGCCTGAGGAATCCTTGCCTTCGGAATTCGTTCCGGCTATTGAGCAGGGTATTTTGGAATCATTGGAAAGTGGCGTACTTCAGGGATATCCGGTTGTGGATGTGTCGGTTGTTCTGATCGGAGCAATATACAAAGAATCTCTTTCCAGTGATTTGGCCTTCAAGGTTGCTGCCTCCATGGCTTGCAGCAAGGGACTTCAAAAGGCAGAGCCTCTTCTCTTGGAACCAATAATGGCTGTTGAGATCTTGGTTCCTGAGCAGTTCATGGGAGATGTGATTGGGGACATTAATGCCCGTGGGGGCAAAATTGATGACCTGTACCGAAGGGGTGAGATGCAGATCATAGATGCAACGGTGCCTTTGTCCAAGATGTTTGGCTATTCTACAGCCCTCCGGTCCGCCACCCAGGGGCGGGGGACCTTCACCATGCACTTTGCGCATTACGATCGTGTACTTCAGCCCCCGAAAGCTCTCTGAGAGCTTTTTCAATTGTCAGCTTCTTCTCAGCATCCCCGGCAAGAAGATTAAGTGCACGATTCAAATGGAACCTTGCGTTCTTGAATCGCCCTTTTTCCTTGAAATAGATCCCGAGATGGTAGTGAGCCTCGCCTAAATTGCCAAGCTTTCCGTAAGTTTCCCCCAGATAATAGGTGCCGGGCAAATAATCCGGCGCCGTGTTGACCAATGTTTTGAAGCTCTCTAATGCCGCGTGTAGATCGCCCGTCTCCATTTGTGCTCGTCCTAAGAGAAACCATCCTTCCGGGTCTTTCGGGCTAAAGGCAAGGGCTCCCCTCAGTGTCTTCAAAGCACTGTCATAGTGGCCCATATGAAAATAGATCTTCCCCAGATCCCTGAGAATATCTGGATCGAGTGGGCGCCATTGCAAAGCCTTTTTTAGGTACTCCGCGGCTTCCTGCTTCTTACCGTCTCGGTTAAGGACAAGTCCTTTGCCATAATGTGCAAAAGCGTCATCCGGGTCTTTTCGGAGTTGGGAATCAAATACGCTGTGGGCTTCTCCGGCATCGCCATAAAGGGCGAGTAACTTGGCGCGGACTTTTGGGAAGTTCGTCGGATCTCGAGGGCCAACCGATTCAGCCGCCTCTGGGTGAGTCTGGATCCACGTGTCCAGGTAAGCCATCCTGCTCTCAATGGCCGGATGGGTGTTCAAATAAGAGGGGATTTCTTCAGGGCCGAACCATCGTTTTGCTCGAATTTTTTCCAAAATCTTCAGGAGGCCTTTGCAGCCGTATCCAGCCTTGGTCAGGTATTTGAGCCCGACCTGGTCGGCCTCTGTTTCGTTTTCGCGGCTGTATTTGAGGGAAAGGGATGTACCAGCGGCAATGGAACCCGAGGTGATTGCACCAGTGGCCGTTGCATCCCCCCCCAAGAAAATCCCGGCCAGAACACCGGCCAGTGTGGCAAGGCCAATTTTCTTGGCCTGTTGCATTTGCTTGGCAATGTGACGGCACAACACATGGGAAATCTCGTGGGCCAAAATACCGGCCAGTTCTTCTTCTGTCTCCATAGCACCCAGGAGCCCACTGTTAATGAATACGTGGCCTGCAGGCGCAGCAAAGGCATTGTAAACATCCTCCCGGAGGACGTAGAAATGAAAATCAAAGGGTGTCGTCGGCAGCTGCGCCACAATGTGCTGACCAATCCTGTCGACATAGTTTATGATAGACGGATTTTCAATAAATACAACATGTTTCTTCACGTGGAGCATAAGCTTCTTGCCCAGCTCCTTTTCTTCCTTGGTCGTCAAATGAATGTGAGATAAGGTAAATGGATAGGCTGCAAAACTACCTCTTACGGTGATAACTGTTATGAGGAGTGCAACTATGGCGATTCTTGTATCACGCATAATACGATTCATTGGTTGTGAGTTTCCCACGAGATGGGTTGCGTTCACTTCATGTTTTAATATAGCGGCGGCCAGAACATAGATCAAGGAAAACCTGGGCGCCTATTTTGTGTTGACCGGGGTGTTATGACTTTGAAAGAGACCGAATTTATGGTAGGAAATTCATCTGGAATCTTCGTCAAAACTTAGACAGCTTTGTAATGCAGTACCGGAGCACAAGTCTTGCCGTGAGTCACATTATTTGCATAGCAAATCAAAAGGGGGGCGTTGGCAAAACCACGACTGCGGTGAACCTTAGTGCTGCCCTTGCTGTGGCCGAGCGAAAGACCTTGCTTGTTGACTGCGATCCCCAGGGAAACGCCACCACTGGGGTGGGTATAAACAAGTCTGAGCTTCCTAGAAACCTCTATCATGGCTTGATTGGAAAAGACGCGGTTGAAGGCCTTGTGGTAGATACGGATCTATCTCATCTAAAAGTGCTTCCTGCATGTCTTGATCTGATTGGGGCTGAGGTGGAGTTGATCTCACAACCAAACCGGGAAACCGTCCTCCGAAACCTTCTAAGATCCCTTGCTGACAAATACGCGTACATGCTACTTGACTGTCCTCCTTCCTTAAACCTTCTTACCGTGAATGCCCTAACTGCCGCCCATACTTTGTTGATTCCCCTCCAGTGTGAGTTTTATGCTTTAGAAGGCCTGAGTCAACTCCTTCAAACATACAAGCGTATCAAAAAACTCTCAAACCCCAGACTCGTTATTGAAGGGGTCCTTTTAACCATGTTTGACAAGCGGAACAACCTTTCGCACCAGGTTGCCCATGAAGCCGAGAAATACTTTAAGCGCCTGGTCTTCCGGACGCGTATTCCGAGAAACGTGAGGCTGGGAGAAGCCCCCAGTTTTGGAAAGCCCATAATGCTTTATGACATCACATCCCAGGGAGCCCAGAGCTATCTGGCCCTGGCCAAAGAAATCATGAACGGATGGAGGGCACGACATGCCTAAGAAACAGGTGTTGGGTCGGGGTCTCGACGCCCTCATACCTGAGGTCGAAGTATCGGAGTTAGAACCAGAGCCTTTTTTCTATTGTGATATTGATTCGATTCGGCCCAATCCATATCAGCCAAGACGACGCATTTCCGACAAAGAGCTAAAAGGTCTATCAAGCTCAATTAAGGAAAAGGGTATTATTCAGCCCCTCGTTGTGCGCCCAGTTTCCGACGGCTATGAATTAATTGTCGGAGAACGCCGCTGGCGGGCAGCCCGCCTGGCCGGGGTCAAACAGGTCCCGGTAGTT
This sequence comes from Desulfobacterales bacterium, assembly GCA_020347085.1. GTDB lineage: Bacteria > Desulfobacterota > Desulfobacteria > Desulfobacterales. Next base: position 658,141 of record CP070769.1, on the reverse strand, counting down.
GTGAAGAATCTCTCCGGGGCAGAGTTGGTTGAGACAGCTCTGGTTGAAAATATACAGCGGGAAGATTTGAATCCTTTGGAGAGAGCTGATGCTTACTATCGCCTGATAAAAGAATTTGGCCTCACCCAGCGTGAGGTAGCAAAGCGTGTGGGCCAGGAGCGTTCTACTGTGGCAAATTTCTTGCGTCTCCGGAATCTGCCGAAGCCCATCCAAGCCGATATTATCAATAACACCTTAAGCATGGGCCATGCAAGAGCGCTTCTGGGCGCTGAGACTAATGTCCAGCAAAAAGAGGCCTGGCGCCGCATCGTTTCTGAAAATCTCTCTGTCCGGGCTGCTGAGACCTTGGTAAGGAGACTTAAAGACCGCAGGTCTAGGGCTTCGAAAGCAAAGACTCGGACGTCAGAGGATGTCTATATGGATAGTTTGGCCGATGATCTGAGTCGATACCTTGGCACCCGGGTGCGTATTGTATACCGGGGAGATCGGGGAAGGGTTGAGATTGCGTTTTATAGTAACGAAGACCTTGAACGGCTGATTTCCCGGCTGAAGACGTCCTGACGACCTCTCATGTCTGTTCACATCGTGATAGACGGCTACAACCTGATCCGTCAGTCACCGACTTTAAGCGCCATTGAACACCGGAGCCTGGAGGAGGGCCGGGAAGCGCTTCTCCAACGCCTGGTTTCATACAAGAAGGTTAGACATCATCCCGTGACGGTAGTCTTTGATGGTGCGGATGCGGACCATTCCCCGGATGCGAGGAGTCAGTGGAAAGGAATTCGTGTGCTCTTTTCTCGTCCTGGGGAGTTGGCTGACAGTGTTATTAAACGCATAGTCACCCAGGAACGGGAGCGGGCCGTTGTGGTGACTTCCGACAGAGATATTACTGATTTTGCCGCTGAACTCGGGGCTGCAACCATGGACTCTGTGGCGTTTGAAAACAAGATGAACACGGCTGCCCACACTGAAATGAATCACACTGATTTTTTTGAGGAAGAAGGGGAAGGCTGGAAGCCCACCACGAAAAAGAAGGGCCCTTCGCGCCGCTTGACAAAACGACAGCGCAAAAGTCGCATCAAAACGAAAAAGCTCTAATTTAGCTCACCTATCCACTGCCCGACCGCTTTGTTCAAGAGATCGTAGAAGCGCGGAGAACCCCCTATACCCTTGCGGCCAAACAAAAAATTGATTTCCGAAAGAAGCGCTTTTGGCGTGCGCTGGCTCCGATCAAAAAGTACGTCAAAAGCGGCTAAGTTAATACCGGTCTTTGAACAAAAATTCCTAACACAACGTATGCCTTCATCTCTCAAATCAGGATCAAGGTCGTGGTTGATGACTGCACCACGGCCAACATTGTTGCGAAACTCCCCTGGTTTATACTGACATCGCCAATAGGCCTTAGTCGTTCTTCCAATAACCACCACTCGAAGATCCCTTCCGCCGTGAGGGACAAAGGCCTGCGCAATGAAACGCCTGGTAGGGTGTAGGTACTTATCGGCCAGCACTTCAAGTTGCGTTATGAGGTTATCCTCGTTTTCTATAAGGAAGACAGCCCAGCCACCGCCACCGCGATCGCCCTTTAATACAAATGGGAAAGGCATAAGAGGTTCCTTTTTTTCGAAATGGCGCTGTTTGAAGTGTTCTACTGATTCGTAGCAACTGGTTTCAGGGTGGGGGGCAAGGAACCTTCGAAAGAGGTGAATGTTTCCGTATTTTCCTTCAAAGCCAAATCGGGAGGTGTAATTGGGAAAAAGGTTGACACAATGTCTTCGACAGAATCCGTATTGGTGAGCCTTAATACTTTGGGTGACCACCGTAGCGCGGGCTGAGGCAATCAACCGGGTTTCTTTGTCAGAAAAAAGCTTGTTTATGGTCAACCGGAGATTGACGTCGCCTTTGACACGCGGATGAAAAGATAGAATCATAAGATATGTTTAAGGCAAAATCTCCCCCGATGTCAATGTTCGCTTGAGACATGGGTTCAACCTGCATGGGCAAACTTGTCGTATTTTTTCCATTCATACCATTGCTCAGGGTGCTTGTATATGTATTTTTCCAGCAGCTTTAACGTTCGAACATTGACCGGCGCATCCCCTTCACATGGCACACGGTGCAAAATCAGTTTGTATCTCTTCTTGTTTTCCCTGTGAAGCAACCCCAAGAGAAGAACAGCCCCGGTTCTCTTGCACAGCACATTTAACATTCTGTCTGGATGAATACTCCTTCCCAGAAATTCCATGCTAGCATTGTAATCTCTATGCCACCCATCTGTCTCATCGCACTGGGTTATAAATATCTTGTTCTGACTCACGATTTTACTAGCTTCTCGGAATACGCTTGTTCCGTTACCAGGGACAACGATATCAAGCCCATCTCCGTTTGCCCGGGGTATGATGATATCTTTCAGCCTCTCTGTCGCAAACTTCGCAACAGTCGTCGTGGCGTACCTTTTGACTGCAAGATAAATAGGCAGGAACTCCAGCGCACCATAGTGCCCAGTAGCTATAATGACTCCTCTCCCTTCTCTAATCGCATCTTGCAGTATATCCTCATATTCATCAAAGCACACTCTCGAAAGAAGATGCTTTCTGAACTTTGGCATCGCCAAAAAGCCATTGAACATTTTCTCCTGATAGTGGTGGATCATTCCCTTCAGAACGCCTCTGGTGATCTCCTTGATTTCTGATGGCTTTCGATGACTCATACTCCTTGCTATGTTTCTTCGTATTTTCCTTACAAGTCCTCGCCTGCACAGAAAATAGATTCTTGCCAGCATCCACCCGTCTGCCTTCGTACACCAGATGGGCCAGATAGACATAAGGAAGAGGTTAAATCTGAACTGCAGGAACCTACTCAGGCTAAGTTTCACCCCGAGTCCCTGGCTCCAATTCAGGAAAGATCGGACGGATAGAACCTGAGCCAAAGTAGTCATGATGCCCCCCCCCATTCGCACCAGCTGACATCAACCGTCAGTCGACGCCAACCCACGAACATCTTTTGCGCTCAGCAACGTTCCGTGCCCACCGTGTTGTCTTTACCTTCTACTAGTTTCTTGGTCACCACCTAGAGCCCTCCTTTAAATTTTGTGAAGTGTGTAATACCTCGAACTCAATTCTCTATAAACCGACTTACCGTTCAGTCACACTTGCGATTTTAGAAAGTTAAGGAAGGAAAGAAGTACTAGTGAAAAGTTTCACTTCTGCCCACTCG
>CP070769.1:651166-654828 GCA_020347085.1 Desulfobacterales bacterium | reverse complement strand
TGGCTCTTTTTCTCTGCGGAGTCATCGCCTTCCTATCGTGCCTTTTTCTCCAGGAAACCCTAACCAGGACGTGAAAATACCAATTTCTTTTGATCGTTCGCTTCACCCAGTCCCAGGGGGTTTTTTGCCTCGAACAACCATCTCATCCAACGCCGTCGATGCCTCCCAAATCTTGACAGAACTTCCTTCTCATGGCCGCGACGTGACGTATAGTATGTGAAGTCTCCTGGGGATTCTGCCTCACCGCAGCACTTTGCGCGGGGAGCGAGCCAGTCAAGTGTAGCCCGGCATGTAACGTCGTTTTGCTGTTGGCATCACATCTCACTATTTTTACGATCTTAAGGCCAGGGTCTTTAAGGTAAAGGTTCCATGCCAAAGCTGTCATTTGTAAGGGTTTTAAGATATTATTATGTAAAGTCAACTAGTTGCGGTGGCCCAGACCCGGTTTGTGTTGCACCTTGTCCTCATTTTGTTGACGTCAGATCCTGTGGTCAATAACACACTAAGATGTTAGGAGTTTTTCAATGCACAAACTTGGCATTAGACTTGCATGTAAGCTCCGGTAAGAACCATATGAGAAATCATTGACGCGTCTTAGCGGGAAACCGAGACTTCTTGAATTTGGCTACGAGCCTTAACACCAACGAACTGAAGAGGAATACGCGGGAGCCTAAACGTGCTGAATTCACGCCAAGAACGGAAGATGATCCGAACCAGGCCAAAAACCAATCGGGTGCAAGAGTTCTATGTGGCCGCTTTCAGTGTGCCCGTAGGAGATGGCACGTTCACAGAAGTCATCATGAGCAACGTCCGCGATGACAACCAAATGACGTTTTCACCAACTCATGTGGCGCATGGGCCCAACTCGCTTTCGTATTTTTTGAGTCGTTGCAAGCAGATAGAGGAAGAGCAGGCCGTGTCCTGGAGGCTTTTGAAGTTGGATGAGGAAGGGGTCCACGAACTTGGCACCGGTCCATACAAAGAGTATCTGAATTAGATTATAAATCCCCCCAGTTCCGATGAGTCGGAATGGGGAATACACTCGCTTTTTCGCCAGGCAAAGAATCTCATGAAAGAATAGGCAGCCCGAAGAGGAAAAGACTTTTACTCGGAAAGAGGTTGTAATGAAAGCCCTTGTTTTGGATGATGACAGTGCGGTTTGTGAGTTCATAGCCTCGGTCTTGGAAGAAGCCGGTGTACCCTATGAAATATTCTTGGATCCCTTAAAGGCCCTTACATCCATGAACGGTAACCATTATGATTTTGCTTTTGTGGATATTGGCTTACCGAACATGGACGGACTTGAATTCTCTAAACACTTTAAGGAAAGGTACCCCGAGTCTGACATTGTATTCATCACAGGAGGTGGAGACTATGACAAGGCGGTTCAGGCCATCAAGGTCGGGGCTTATGATTTCGTGAAAAAGGCATTCAAACGCTTAGACATCAGCATGTGTGTAAGCCGTCTCATAGAAAAGAGACGCCTTTACCAGGCTGAAAAAAGCCAGCAAGTACTTGATTTTGCAAATAAAGTTGCCTTACAGTTGATGCATGAATTGAGAAATCCCCTCATGGCAATCGGTGGATTTGCCAGGCTCGCTCACAGCAAAGAGTGCCCGCAGGACAGGCTAAGGCAATATACAAGAATCATCTTTGATCAATCCTTGAGACTTGAGAGAGTCTTCGACGAAGTCCTCGAACACCTGAAAGCCGGTGGCGAGAAATTGTAAGCACAAATTACCCACTGCTTTTCCTGATCACTTGATTAATCGAATGATACCTGTTACAGGGAGCATTGGGAACAGCAAGAAATGCTGAAGCGTATTTGAAGTTCTCGGTGCTTTTCTGCATGGGCGATTGAGTCTTTATCGGTCAGCACCTGACTTCCTGGACAAGGGCTTAAGCGAATATCAACCCAATCTCTACGGACAGAGGAGAAAGGAGCGATGAATAAGGCAGAACTGGTGGAGGCTTTGAGGAAGGAGACTGGTCTCAGCAGAGTCAAGGCCGAACAGGTAGTCGAGCTATTCTTTGATCAAATGGCCGATGCCCTTGCACGCGGGGACAGAGTGGAGATACGCGGACTTTGCGCCTTTCATGTAAAGAAATACAGGGCATATATCGGCAGAAACCCGAAGACTGGGGAAGCTATCCAGGTGGAGCCAAAGAAACTCCCCTTTTTCAAGTGTGGCAAGGAACTGAAAGAGAGGGTTGACTATTCCGATGCCCTCTGAACCGGGGATGCCCTCGACTGTCTTTTGGGCCATCCCGGGATCTCTTTCCATTTTGGTGCGTGGGTGACACGCTTTACCTTACGGTCCATAACGACGGCAAGTGTCCCAAAAACGCCCCACTCGTTGATCTCCGAAAGTTCGGCAACCCTTCCCACCTTTGGCATAAACTTCCTCTTCAGCGATAGCTTCTTCGACAATGCCTTCGGTTGGTCCGACGAGGGGAAACCTTCTCGTGCTTGCGGAGGGGACATCCTGGGTTAGATTTCCGTGACCCCCTTGACCGGGTCGCTCCCCGGACACGCAGTGCTGCCGCAAGGCAGAACCCCCGCCCTTTAGGGCGGGGAGGCTTCACTTGTTCTGGTGAGTTACCTAACTTTGGCCCAAAAAACAGCTGGGAGTTTACACATGCTCGCACCCCTTGAGACCTTCTTTGAGGGTTGGAAATTCCATATGAGGGGAATTCGTTTCGGCTTTAGCAACCTTTCTTTCCTGGCCCTCTCCATTCTCCCTTTTCTGATCACACTGGCCCTTTACATCTTTGCCTTTTACATGTTCATCCTTTATGCAGATGACATGTTGCGAATGGTCTGGCACGTTGAAACTGGCGAATCGTCTACATTGGTTGGATGGCTTTACTGGGCCTATATGCACGTGGTGAGGTATCTTCTTTACCTGATCCTCCTCTTTGTCATGTTTTATACATTCCTCGTATTCTCGAACATTCTGGCCTCGCCTCTCTACGACTACATTAGTACAAAGTACGAGAGAATGTACTACCAAACTGGCAGCCCTGAGCAGACCGCCTCGCGTGAGAAGGGAATACTGACGGTCATGAAACAGGAAGTGAAAAAAGCTTTCCTCATGCTCGTTATCCCGCTGCCACTGTTCTTCATCCCTGTCGTTGGTGCGGTATTAAGCTTTATTGTTGCAGCGGTCTTTATTGCTTGGGACTATACGGACTTTTCTCTTTCAAGAGACTGTCCGCGCCTCAAGGACCGGATTAAGGTGGTGTGGCAGTGCAAACTTATTCTGCTGGGCTTTGGATGCCCTCTTCTCATCCCATTTTTTGGTTTCACAATTATGCCGTTTGCCATCCTGGGCGCTTCAAAGCTCTATTTTGATAGAATTAGGGAAACCTTGAATATTGCAACACTCGTGTCCGTGAAAGATCCTGGGGCGCTATGATTGGTAAAGCACTTTCACTATGGCAAGGTTGCAAGGTTGCATCGAAGAATTTGATGAACACGCCTTACGGAGGCGTACGCCACCCTTTTCGGGTAGAAGCTATCTCAAAAATGCGTCTGACGCCCCATAAAAAGGCACTGCACAAAACGGTTGGCTTTCCACTCTGGTTTTTCTTGACCGGCGTCCCCCTGCTGAGTAAATCGCCAAACGCCTCATCACTTGATGGTCTCGCAAATCTAAGGA
>CP070769.1:647022-651066 GCA_020347085.1 Desulfobacterales bacterium | reverse complement strand
ACTCGGCGCGTTTTAACTAGTTTCCATCCATAAATGGCCCTTTTGTTGCCGAGCAACGCTTCGCGCCCGATAAGCGGCGTTCTCCGCGGGTTTGCTCATCAAAAAAACTCCTCATTTATGAATTGGAAACTTGCGCTGCGCCCAATACTTGTCACGTTATTTGTGGATGGGCACTAACTAATTTCGTCTGTACTGGCAAGCAATGGCAGGCACAACCACACATACACGCCTGACCTTTCATTCTGTATGAGTTCTTTCACTGCTTTTGTTCGAACGTTTGTCCCAAATAACAGGGGCAACGTGCCCCAAAGATTATTAAAGGAGGAATTTTATGATGTGGGAAAAAGCTTTTTCCAGGTCTAAGCTGCTCATCGCATTAGCCGCTGTGTCATCTCTTGTTCTTTTCAGTTCAAGCCACGCAGCCGAATTCTCGGCGGACATGGTCCAAACCATGCCATACGGGGTACACAAAGGAAAACTTTTTGTTAAAGGAAACAACTTCAGGCAGGAAATGGACATGCAAGGTGAAAAACAGATCACGATTTTCCGGCAGGATAAGGGCGTGGTATGGGTTCTCATGCCAGAATCTAAGATGTACATGGAGATGTCTAGCGAGGCCCAAGCCGAGAATGTCCCTCAAGTAGATCCACAGAAATTTGAGCAAATGGCAAAAAGGAAATATCTAGGCAAACAAACCGTGAATGGATACGTCTGTGAGACCCACCAGTATATCTATCACGACAAATCTATGGGTACCGTGACCCAATGGTTTTCAAAGAAGCTCACCTTTCCTATCAAGATGGAAACGCAGGGCCCGTCTGGCCATACGATAACGGAATATAAAAACATAAGCGAAAAGAGCCTCTCCAATGCATTGTTTGAGATACCCGCCGGTTATCAGAAAATGGGCATGCCGACAATACCGGGCATGGAGGGTATTATGGAGCGCATGTCTAGGTAGGATTCGTCACCCCTGCCCTATCCTTTACTCACATAGCCGATACGAACTATGAACTGGTTTGTCCTATCCTTGCTCTGTGCCTTCTTCATGTCCACGGGTGAGACCCTGTCAAAGCTTTTGATGCGGGACAATGATGAGTGGACGATAGGCACCGCCATGGTGGTCCTTGCCCTCCCCTTCCTACTACCCCTTCTCATCGGCAGGGATTCGCTGCCAGTAACCCGGGATTTGATGATTCTCATAGCTATCCAGATTCCGTTTGAAATCCTCGCTTACTATATATATCTCAGTGCTATCAGGATAGCTCCCCTATCACTCAGTGTCCCGTATCTGAGTTTCACGCCTGTGTTTGCAATCCTGACAGCGGCCCTTGTGCTGAAAGAGAGCATATCAACACAGGGTTTTCTTGGCATTCTCATGGTCACAGTTGGCGCCTATGTGTTGAACATCGAACGCTTTGCCCGTCATCCCCTTGCTCCCCTGAAGGCGATCTTCAAGTCGCCCGGCTCCCGGCGCATGCTTGTGGTGGCCCTTATCTGGAGTCTCACATCCACTCTGGGGAAAAAGGGTGTCCAGCTGTCTGATCCTGTGTTTTTCGGAGTTTTCTACATGACAGCGTTGTCGATTCCGATGCTCGGCATTACAGGCTGGCGCATCAAGCATCAAACCTCAACGGTCAACTTGAAAGGTCGGAATTCGATCTGGATCGGCCTGGGAGGATTGGCCACAGCACTCAGCATGACAGCTCATTTTCACGCCATCAAACTTGCCCCGGTCTCTTACATGATTGCTGTGAAGAGGACTAGCCTCATCTTCAGCGTCCTATATGGGGGTTTGATATTCAAGGAGGAGCATATTAGGCAGAGGCTTTTGGGCACCAGCATCATGTTATCAGGTGTGGTCATTCTCTATTTCGCGTAGGCTGATTATCTCAAAGCCTCAAAAACCGCCTGGGCTACCCGGCGTGTCATGCCTGGAACGGCTGCAAGCTCTTCAACAGACGCAGCTCTAATTCGTTTCAGGCTCCCAAAATGTTTAAGGAGAGACACTCTCCGCCTATCTCCAATCCCCGGGATCTGATCCAGTGCTGACCGGCGATAAGCTTTTAGGCGGCGCTTGCGATGATAGGTTATGACCGACCGGTGGGCCTCATCCCTGATCCTTTGAAGAAACAGAAGAACATCTGGGTCCTTTTTTAGGTTCACAGGATTCTTTCGACCTGGTTTGTATACCTTATCTTCGGCTTCGCCGCGCTCGGGATCTCTCTTGGCGATTCCGATCAGGTCAAATGAACCGTAAAGCCTCAGGGCCTTGAGGACGGCGACAGCCATGTTGAGCTGTCCTTTTCCTCCATCCACGATGAGAAAATCCGGTAGAGGCTGTTCGACATCCACCTTTTTGTACCGCCGTCTAAGCACTTCACTCAGCATTGCGTAGTCATCCGCGCCCGATGCAAACTTGATGCGATACTTCCGATATGCCGATGGGGCGGGGTTTCCCTTCTCAAAAACAACCATAACACCCACGCCCTCCGTGCCTGCGATGTTCGAGAGGTCAAAGCACTCTATCCGCTCAGGACATCGTGTCAAAGCCAGCCGTCGCTGAACCCGATCCAGGAGCGCCCGTTCCGCTCTGGCAACCTCAAGTTCTTCCCTCAGGCCCTTTGCCGCATTTTGCTGGGCCATTCCAACGAGCTTGGCCTTCTCTCCCCTTTTAGGCATTATGATGCGAACCTTTTCCCCTTTCAGATCACTCAACCAGTCCTCAAGAAGGGTTTGATCTTCGGGTGGGTTAGGTAGCAGGACCTCTCCCGGGACAAACGAAGCCTCTTCATAGTACTGCTTTACAAAGGATGTAATCATATCGGCATCCGAGGCAATGGTCTCTGGAAAATAGAACGGCCGGTTTCCCAGTAAGAATCCACTCCTGATAAATAGGACTATCAACAGGGCAGCCCTCCCCTGTCGGGCCATCCCCACGACGTCGCGGTCTTTGAAATCGGTCGTTGCGGCCACCTGTTCTTCCAGCGTTCTTTCGAGAGCCAACAACCTATCCCTATGGACTGATGCTTCCTCAAAATCCTGCCGGGCCGCCGCAGCCTCCATCTGTTTCCCCACATGCGTCATGAGCTCCGGCGTCCGTCCTCTCAGAAACAGGATGACTTCATTAACTGCAGCGCCATATTCTACTGGATCCACAGACCGGCTGCACGGTCCCAGGCAGAGATCCATTTGATAGTTGAGGCAGGGTCGTTCTCGGGGTTTAGGGTTGGCGGACTTGCACTTGCGGATCTTGAAGGTCCTATGGATGATCTTCAGGGTCTCTCGTACGGCACCGGCCGATGGAAACGGGCCAAAATAGAGGGCTCCATCCTTTTCGATCTTTCGAGCACCGGTCAGATTGGGATACGGACTCTTAATGTTAAGCCGAAGACATGGATAGCGCTTGTCATCTCTGAGAATCACATTGTAGCGGGGGCGGTGCTGTTTAATCAGATTCGACTCAAGGATCAAGGCCTCCTTTTCCGTATTGGTAAGGATGGTATCAAAGCTTTGGATTTTTCCAACGAGCAGACTCGTTTTTAAGTCCCTCGGAGCTTTATCCCTGAAGTACGATACAACACGCTTTTTCAAATCCCTGGCCTTGCCGATGTACAAAATATGCCCCTTGGCGTCCTTCATGAGATAGACACCTGGTGCGCGCGGCAGGCTTGCAAGTCTTTCTTGAAGTTTCTTTCTCATTCTTTCCAACCGGTTAGAAGCACGCCGACAGTGTAGAAGCAGATAACAATACTGTCAATATTTGAAGCTCTCTGTCCCGCCAAAGCGGGAATAGATCCCGATAAATCGGGACAAGTCCGGACGGGGAATGCGCTCGCTATTGCGGTTCAAAGGTCATATCACTGGCGCCGTCGCAGTAATAGTCTCTGTGTATACCTGCGCTTGCCCCGTTAAATCTTATGCTATTTAACCGGGGGGAGTCTACGGAAAGAACAAGGATTTCATTGTAGCGCAGGGAGACACTCTGTCTTTTTTTGTTGCAGCGGCCCTGAAATGCGTGTATATTGATATCTATCGTAAATT
>CP070769.1:643824-646922 GCA_020347085.1 Desulfobacterales bacterium | reverse complement strand
ACCCCCGCCCTTTAGGGCGGGGAGGCTTCACTTAAGTTTGTTTCGTTACAGTACGTTGCGATGATTCACCCTGTTAAATCGGCTCCCGCCGTCTCGCGTAGCGAGAATTTAACAGGGCGGGGATGAAGCCCAATCCCGACAAGTCGGGACAGATGGACTTTTTACGAAGCCGTCAAGTTTGTTTTGATATAACAAGCGCATTGAGGCCCAAACTCAGCCCTTTGAGGGCTGCGACCGAAATCAACACCCCCAAAATTCCTATTTTAGGTAGAAAAACAAGTCCTGTCAATATGGTTCCACAAGCTGCACCAGCCAGGTCTGACACATAGAGTCGACCGGTGATCTCTGCACCAATCCCACGGGACATACGGGATACTGCCGAAAACTGGCAACCTCCTGCAAAAGCCGCAAGAAACAGCAGGCCTGGAATGACCCCATACTGCATCAAAAACAAAGGGATATGCCCTTTCAGCTGAGCTCCGACCGTCGCTGCAACAGCAGCCATCGCTGCAAAAAAGACCAGGCTGGCGTCGCAGGCCAGCATCTGCCAAGAGGCGGTCCTATGTAGCCTTCCGGATACGAAGGCTCCCAGGGCAGAACCAATCATGTAAAGGGTTATAAAGAGACAAATCCTCAGATATACATACCCGTAGATCACCTGAAACAGCAGGAGAAGCGACAGCTCAAAAGCCATGCCAGCGTACCCGGAAGTTGCAATCGTAAAACGCAGACGGTCTCTGCGGCATGCCAAAACCGCCAATCCAAGCATGGCGATGACAATCGCATGGAGGATCGTCTTCCGGCCTCCGGATTTCTTAAGCCATAAATCAATCAGATGGCCGAAGGCCAATGGGGAAAGGTCCCTGTTTGACGGGACCTCTTCTTCGGAAAGGAGTCCTCTCAGCATGTCTATGCGAAATGGATCTGCCATGCTGGGTAGCTCGTAGTCCACTAAGCGTTTGGTCCTGATTTCGCGCTCGGCCAGCACACCAGCGATATTGGGATCCAAAAGACCGTCCGATGCCAGGTAATAATGGGTCATTCCGGGGAAGACCAAAACATGTTTGAAGATCCTTTTCAGGGCAGAATATACAGAACGATTCAGAGCTAACCCCTTCTCTTCAAGGTAATTCTCAGAACCAATCAGCGTGAAGGAGAGGACGCCATCTCTGGTGAGGATCGATTTTGCCTCATCAAAAAACTCCTGGGTATAAAAGCGGTTAAGTTGGGCATTTTCAGGGTCAGGCAGGTCCACAATAATCACGTCATATGTCATGGGGGTTTTCTTCACAAAGAGGCGACCGTCCCCAACATGGACGTGAATAAAGGAACGGGTAAGACTCTGATAAATGAGTTTGTCCAGGTTCAGGATAGCGGGGTCCAGCTCTACATAGTCTATGCGCTTTGGATCGTGTCTGGAAATTTCCTCAAGTGTGCCGAAGACGCCCCCCGCAATCAGAAGGACGCTTGCCCCCTCCCTAACCTGACAGAGTGGTAGATGGACAATCGTCTCCATGTCAAGGTCGCCGGTTGAAAATAGAGGAATGGCGTCCTGGAGGACGTTAAGCTGTTTGCCGGTTTTCGAGATGGTGAGTTGAGCAAAAGGGGTATTCTTGTTCAAAATGATTTCCTGGCCAGGGAAACGCCAAGAGAGCGCGCTCACATCAAAAGGCCTCGCTGCCAGCATGACGAACCCCAAGAGGCCCAGAATGGGCAGTACCCTATAGGAAACCATGAAAGAGGCGGCAAAGAGATTCAGGAATCCCAAAACAATAAAGCTGTCCCAGTGGGAAAGCCAGTAAACAAGGACAAGGCTAAAGAGCAAGCCGCCTCCAATATCTCCCAACGTGTCCAGCATATAAACCTTGCTCGTGGTATCTTTTTCCTGCAGTAGGGACCCCGCCAAGGGTATCATGGCACCACCCACAAGGCAGTATGGGATGAGCATAAGAGTGCTGCCGCCGACAGCCGAAGTCAGACCCAACATCTCACCCCGAATCCAAAGAAGCGGAAGTGCTCGTATGACAGCGATTTGGGCAAAGGGCAGGATAGCTATGAGGAGATGGCCAAGAAAGAGAGTCCTTTCAGGCTTCCCCTTCTTGGCGAGTGGCACTCCAAGGGCGCTCCCAAGACCAGTGAAGAGGAGCCAAATGCCAAGCACGATCCCTATAACCAGCTCATTCCCCCCGAAGGAGGACATGACCTCACGGATCATCACAAGCTGGACCGATACAGAGGAAATGCCCAAGGCCAACAGGCAAATCCAAAACCTTCTCTTCCTCATCACTCCTCCGCGTTTTTGTCCTACCTGACAAGCCTGGTGCAAAATTCTTTCAGGGCCTTTATGGCCTGAAGACGTACAAAAAGCCTCCTTGTCTCAACTACCGGCAAGCTTGTTGAACACGTCATATTCCGCGTGGGATGCAGTGACCGTCATGGATCTTTTTCCGACTTCAGCTTTGATCGTCTCGAAAGATAGCACTATTCGCGGAGGGTATCATTGTCGCTCGGGAAGCTGGCGAGTCATCCCACGCTTCGGGCCGTGCTGACCGGTTCGCTCCCCGCGCACGAACTGCTGCCGCAATGCAGAATGTGCGTCCTGCTATGCGGGGAGGCATCACCACTGCGGGCGAGGTCTGATTCTGCTAATCGTGGGCTCGCTTGAACGCTTTGATTTCACTTAGCAGTCGTTCAGCCTTTGCCTTGGCTGACTCTGAAGCAATGCGCCTTTTCAGCGAGATGAGCTCCTTTTCGACCCGCTCAATTTCGCGCATCGCGCCTGTCACGTCGGTCGGGGTATCCAAACCAGTGATCGAAGCAGCTCGGCTCCCCTGTATGATCTCGTTCTGCGCCTTACGGAAAACCTTTTCCAACTGCTTCAATTCCTGTTCCGCCCCGGAAATTGACGAGGAAGGGATCAACGAAAGTTTTCCGGTCGTGTAGTAGTTGTAGCCGACAAGGCCAGCTACCCCGATGAGGATAAGCACAACAAGTTTTTTCATACTGTGTCTCCTTTTTTGTGATGCACTGTGCCAACGTGACTAGTGTCGCGTCTCAGAAGTTTCTTTAAAAAACATGGAGTCATCGTAAAGCCGTTT
>CP070769.1:632303-643724 GCA_020347085.1 Desulfobacterales bacterium | reverse complement strand
GGGTGGCATGCCTTAGCCCTGTTTCTTCTGGCAGTGACCGCCTTTGTGTGTTTCTTCTTCAGGGATCCGGAACGGGTCATTCCCGAGGAAGGGGGAGCTATTGTCTCCCCGGCAGACGGCAAGGTTCTATCGGTGGGCGTGGTGCCAGAGAATGAATTTGCTGCTGAGAAAATGCTTAAGATGAGTATCTTTATGTCAGTCTTCAACGTGCACGTCAACCGAATGCCTGACAATGGCAGGGTCACCGACGTTGTTTATCATCCAGGTAAATTCTTTTCAGCTAACTTGGACAAGGCCTCCGCAAACAACGAACGAAACGCCATCAGCCTGGAAATAGGCCGTGGTCGCAAGTTAATCGTCATTCAGATCGCGGGGCTCATTGCAAGGCGGATCATCTGCAAGATACGCAAAGGAGACCTTTTGAGGCGCGGGGAGCGTTTTGGTATGATCTGTTTCGGATCCCGGCTGGATGTTTACCTTCCTGAAGACACAGTACCTGCCGTGTCAGCAGGAGATAAGGTCCTGGCCGGCAAATCGATTTTGGGGCACTTATTATGAAAAGAAAAAAACGATCAGATAGAAGACAATTGCAGCGCGGGATTTACGTCCTGCCCAACCTTCTTACCACAGCCAATCTCTTTTGCGGTTTCTATGCCATTATAGCCGCCATCCAGAGTCACTTCTTGAAGGCAGCCATTGCGATCATGTTAGCCGCCATTTTTGATGCGCTGGACGGTAAGATCGCACGGGTCACCCGGACTGTGAGCAAGTTCGGCCTGGAATATGACTCCCTCAGTGACGCCATATCCTTTGGCGTTGCACCCGGAGTCCTGGTTTATCTGTGGGCCCTTCAACCCTTTGGCAGACTGGGCTGGTTGGCAGCGCTTATTTTTGTCGCCTGCGGCACATTGCGGCTTGCACGCTTTAATGTCCAGGCCCATGTCATGAGGAGTGATTACTTTAAAGGACTCCCGATTCCAGCAGCAGCTTTTATGATCGCTGCTACGGTGCTCCTGCACCACCGCCTCGGCGGAACAGGAACCACCAACCACGTGACGATCCTAATCATGATATACATGCTGTCTTGCCTGATGGTCAGCACATTGAAATATTACAGCTTTAAGCATACAGGTTTGTTCAAGAAGATGAAGTTTAATATGCTGGTCGTCGTTGTCATGCTTTTCATTCTCATTGCAGCGGAGCCAGCTGTTGCCTGCTTCCTTATTATGCTATCCTATGTCATTTCAGGGCCTTTCACCACGTTATGGCTTCGTAAGAAGCGCCAAGGTGAAGCAGCCGCCAGCGAAACACTGAATACCCCCTACGAAAAGCCGGTATAGAAATGCCTCAAAGCATTGCGGAAAAAATCTTGGCTGCCCATGCAAGCCAAGACACAGTAGTACCTGGTGAACTTATTAATGTTCGCATCGACATGGCTTTGGCCAACGATATCACGGCCCCCATTGCAATCGATCTGTTTGAAAAATCAGGTGTAGAATCCGTGTTTGACCCAGAAAGAATTGCTCTGGTGCCGGACCACTTTGTCCCGAACAAGGACATCCAGTCTGCTATGCAGGTGCAGACTATGCGCACCTTTGCCAAGAAATATCATATTAAGCATTTCTTTGAACTGGGTGAAATGGGGATCGAGCATGCGCTTCTGCCGGAACAAGGTTTGGTACTGCCGGGAGAAGTGGTGATTGGAGCTGACAGTCACACCTGCACCTATGGAGCCTTGGGAGCCTTTGCCACAGGCGTCGGAAGTACAGACATTGCTGCGGCCATGATTACGGGCGAGGTCTGGTTTAAGGTTCCGGAATCGATCAAGCTCACATATCGCGGGCAGCTCGGGAAGTGGGTGACTGGAAAGGATTTGATCCTTTACACCATTGGCGACATTGGGGTAGACGGCGCCACATACAAGGTCATGGAATTCACAGGGGACGTGATCAGCCACCTGCCCGTTGCCGATCGTATGACCATGGCCAACATGGCCGTTGAAGCCGGAGCCAAATGTGGCATGATATCTCCAGATGAAGCGACACTCGATTACATAAGGCCTCGTGCAAAACGCCCCTTTGAGTGCTACACGAGTGATCCTGATGCTCGGTACGCAGAGTCAAAGACGTATGACGTCTCTGGTATCGAACCCCAGGTGGCATTCCCCTATCTCCCCGAAAACACCCGGGGTATCTCAGAAGTGGGAACCATTCCTATCCAACAGGCGGTGATAGGGTCTTGTACAAACGGCCGGATTGAAGACCTGCGCCTGGCAGCCAGTGTCTTGAACGGCCACACAGTTGACAAGGATATTCGTCTTATTATTGTACCTGCAACGCCTACTGTGTACCGCCAAGCAATGGCCGAGGGCCTTTTGGAGGTCTTTCTCTTAGCCAAGGCGATTGTGAGCCCCCCCACGTGTGGCCCCTGTCTAGGAGGTTTTATGGGAATTCTGGGGCCGGAGGAACGGGCCGTGGCAACTACCAACCGCAATTTCGTGGGCCGCATGGGGCACACCTCCAGCGAGGTTTATCTTGCCAATCCCGCTGTGGCAGCCGCATCGGCTATACTTGGACGAATTGGGAGTCCGGAGGAACTGTGATGGATGGCATGGTGGGGTTTTGAATGCAGTAAAGGTAACGATGAAATGGTTGAGTGGTTGGGTGGTCGAGTAGTTGAGTAGTTGAGTAGTTGGATGTAGTAAGTTTTAACGACTCGACAACGCAACGATTGAAGCTCCCTGCAGTCCCGATAAATCCCGATGAATCGGGATAAATCGGGACAGGGAATGCGCTCGCTACAGTTCAACTGTAGCGAGAGTCGACACCGCACTTCTCGTGCTTGTATCCCTTAAAGGCAAAGAAAATATCAAACAAGGTAAGCATGAAAATAGAAGGGACCGTCTGGAAGTTTGGGCATAATGTCGACACGGATGTGATCATCCCTGCCATGTATCTGGTGACCAATGACATAAAAGAACTAGCCAGGCATTGCATGGAAGGGGTGGACCCCACGTTTACTGAAAAGGTGCAGCCGGGGGATATCATTGTCGCGGGGAAGAATTTTGGATGCGGTTCCTCGCGGGAGCACGCCCCTATGGCGATAAAAGGGACTGGCATTTCTTGTGTCATCGCGGAGGGCTTTGCCCGTATATTCTTCAGAAATGCTTTTAACATGGGTCTCGCGATTTTTGAGTCCTCTGGAGTGTTCCAAGGGATTCAGGAGGGAGACCGGATCTCCGTAAACCAAGATACGGGTGAGATTGTGGACCATACCAATGGAAAGCGATTTTCTGCAAATCCGATACCGCCCTTCATGCAAGAGCTGATTCAGGCTGGCGGACTCATGTCCTATCTATTAAACAAAAGGCGGCCTTAGATCGATGAAACAGAAGCAATATGACATAGCCGTGATTCCTGGTGATGGGACCGGCCCCGAGGTCATCGCCGAGGGGATAAAGGTCGTTGAAGCAGCCTCCCGTAAGTATGGCTTTCAGATTTTTTGTCATCGTTATGACCTGGGTGGCGAGCGCTACAAGAAGACAGGAGAGATCCTTTCTGATGAGGTGTTTGAGTCGATAAAGGCTCACCATGCCATCTATCTTGGGGCTGTGGGTCATCCGGATGTGCCGCCTGGTGTGCTGGAGAAGGGTATTCTTTTGAAGCTTCGGTTTGAGCTGGATCAGTACATTAACATGCGCCCTGTTAAGCTTTACCCTGGTGTGGAGATCCCTTTGAAGGACAAGAGGCCTGAGGACATCGATTTCGTAGTCATCCGGGAAAATACGGAAGGTCTGTATGCAGGAGCAGGGGGATGCCTTAGGCGCGGTACGCCACATGAAGTGGCCATCCAAGAATCGATCAGCACGAGAACGGGGGTAGAACGCTGCATCCGATATGCCTTTGACCTTTGCGGACAGCGCAATCAGGCCAAGAAGTTAACGCTGTGCGGCAAGACCAATGTCCTGACCTATGCGTTTGATCTGTGGGAACGCACCTTTAAGGAGGTTGCTCCGGACTATCCAGATATCGAGACCGACTACGCCCATGTCGATGCTTTGTGTATGTGGATGATGATGAACCCTGAAAGGTTCGACGTCATTGTGACCGATAACATGTTCGGTGATATTATTACCGACCTCGGTGCCGTTCTCCAGGGCGGCATGGGGATGGCAGCCGGGGCCAATATCAATCCGGAAGGGATCTGCATGTTTGAGCCTATCAGTGGTTCGGCGCCAAAATACGCGGGACAAAACTCAGTGAACCCGATCGCGGCCATCTTGGCTGCACAGCTTATGCTTGACACCCTTGGGGAAACTGAAGCGGCACAATTGATCGAGATGGCCGTGATGAAGGTCCTTGAGAAGGACTTAAAAGGCGTGACAGCCGGTCAGATGGGATATTCTACGTCAGATGTCGGGGACCTGATTGTTGACTTCATAGAATCGTCAGCTGGCTGATGCCGGATGTTGATATCCATGCATCTCGCACTTCTATCATTCGGCAACAGAGAGGAAAAGAATGAATAAACTTTTTAACGTAGCAGTGGCTGGGGCCACCGGTGCTGTCGGAAACCAGATGATAGCGTGCCTGCAAGAGAGGGATTTTCCAATAAAGAACCTCAAATTGCTGGCAACAGCCAGGTCTGCGGGCAGGAAACTCCGCTTTAAGGGTAAGGAGATTCCGGTTGAGGAGTTGACCGAAGAATCTTTCAGTGAGGTTGACATCGGTATCTTTTCGGCTGGTGGTGCAACCAGCCAGAAGTATGCCCCAGTTGCAGCCAGGGACGGATGTGTGGTCATTGACAATTCTGCGGCTTGGCGCATGGATCCTGATGTACCCCTAGTCGTCCCTGAGGTGAACCCTCATGCTGTAGGCCAGTATCCGAATAAGGGAATCATTGCAAATCCGAATTGCTCCACGATCCAGATGGTCGTGGCCCTAGCCCCCATTCACAGGATGGCGGGGATCAAGCGTATTGTGGTTTCTACCTACCAGGCTGTTTCAGGGACAGGCAAGAAGGCGATAGACGAACTATACGATCAGACAAAGGCCATGCTAAATTTTCTTGAACCCGAAAAAAAAGTCTATCCCCACCGAATCGCGTTCAACTGTCTCCCCCACATTGATGTCTTCCTTGAGAATGGATATACCAAGGAAGAGATGAAGATGGTCAACGAAACGCGAAAGATTCTGGAAGATGATTCCATTGGCATTACTGCGACGACTATCCGCGTGCCGGTCTTTTTCAGCCACTCAGAGTCAATTAATGTGGAAACCCGAGATCCTATCACCGCGGATGAGGTGCGGACCTTGCTCGAAGACGCACCAGGAGTGACCGTTGTGGATGATCCATCAAAGAATCTGTATCCTATGCCGATTGATGCGGCAGGTCGGGATGATACCTTTGTGGGGCGTATCAGGGCAGATGAGTCTGTCCCAAATGGGATCAATCTGTGGGTGGTGTCGGACAACATACGTAAGGGTGCGGCAACCAATGCCGTCCAAATTGCTGAGATTCTGGCAAACGATTACCTGGGCAAGTGAAGGGTGCGCTGTGGGGTAAGGGTAACCGCTTCTCTCCGGCCCCCAATGCCTTCAGCCGGTATGCGGTTATTGTCACTGGAAATGGCTGTCGGCCTACGTTCAGCGCTCACCCTTACCCTCTTATGCCTTGCGGATTTTCAATGAACTTGCGAAATTTGAGATAACAAACAAGGAGTGAAATTGTGGAACGTATACCCATGACGCCAGCGGGCCATGGAGCCCTTAAAGAAGAAGTGCGGCGACTTAAAGAAGTTGAGAGACAAGAGGTGATAAGGGCAATCCAGGATGCCCGAGCCCATGGGGACATCACAGAAAATGCAGAATTTGAGGCAGCCAAAGAACGGCAGGCGTTCATTGAAGGAAAGATCAAAGACCTTGAATACAAGATCGCGTGCGCCGACGTCATAGATCCAAGGACAGTGAAGACGGACCGGGTCATGTTTGGATGCACGGTTGTCCTTGAAAACTTGACGACAGAACAAGCAGTTCGTTATCAACTCGTAGGACCGGATGAATCAGATGTGAGTCAAGGACGTATCTCGGTATCGTCACCGCTCGGGAAAGCTATGATCGGCAAAGAAGTTGGCGATGAGATTGTTGTGCAAGCGCCCTCAGGGCAACGGCGCTATGAGTTGGTTGAGATTCTGGCATCTTGAGAACAAAAAGCGTAAAACTGGTCTGAAAACCCTTTTCCTCGTTTGGTTTGACCATTTCTGTCCCGGCAAGGCGGGACTAAACGCATTTCGCTAAGAACTTTTTGCAGAATTGGCCAAAATGCTCTCGTCAAAGGGTTTTGAGGCTTTCCCGAACAACGAGGGGCGGTCTTTGGCCTCTCCAATCGATCAAGTGGTCAAATAGAAGGGGGCCCATTATGATGCATAGTAAATCATGTGTCTTCGTCATCATGATTCTTTCCCTTGCAGTGGGCTGTACCACCTACAAGAGGCAACCGGTCTCTTTCAAGATGCCTGCTGCCTATCCGAACGCCACGGAGGTGGCTGGCGCGACTGTTGCGGCAAAGGCCTATCACGACCCAAAAGAAGCCAAGGAGGCTTTTGGGTTCGACATCCGCAGCGCAGGGCTTTACCCTGTGCAGGTCATCTTTGATAACACAGGCGACCACGCTCTCCAGATCGAGCCTTCTCAGACTTTCTTAATCGACGGAGAGGGGAATGTATGGTCGATCATCGACTCCAGCCTGGCCTATGATCGGGTAACCGAGAAATCCGAGATGTCGCGCATTGGAAAAGAGGGTGCCAAGACCGGGCTTCTGACCGGTGCGGCAGGCGCATTCCTGGGGGCCGCTATCGGGATTGTGGCGGGCGAAAACGTCCTCTCAGCCGCTGGAAAAGGAGCAGCCCTGGGTGGCGCGATTGGTGCCACGGCCGGCGGGGCCCACGCCGCCTCTTCTGGTCGGGAGGCACGGGCTGAGATTGCCCAAGACTTGAGGGGAAAGTCTCTGGAGAATAAAGCGATCCCACCTGGTAGCATTGCTCATGGATTCATTTTCTTCCCCGGTGAGGCCGAGGGTGCAGGAGAGCTGCGACTTCAATTACGGGTAACAGAAACCGGGGATCTATCGACTATTCGACTTGCATTTTAGGAGGTTAACGTATGGCTCGTGTAACTGCAGAAGATTGCTTGGTACGGGTCCCGAACCGCTACTCGTTGGTTCACATCGCGGCAAAACGCGTTCGGCAAATGCGGGAAGGTGCCCAGTACTTGGTGAGCTCGCCGAAGAACGAGGATATTGTCATCGCTCTGCGAGAAATTGCGGCTGGAAAAATCCACGTCCACGAAGATGAAGAATCCGAAGACTCGGGTACAGAATAAAGGGGCCGGATGGCTCTATACAGGGACAAAGCTGTGTCGCGGGCTGTGGGCCGGGCGATACACCAGTACGGGATGATATCAGACGGGGACCGCATTGCGGTAGCCCTGTCTGGCGGAAAAGACAGCCTCACCTTGATGTGGGCCCTTCAAGAGCGCTTATCGCGGATTCCGATCAATTACGCCCTTCTTGCCGTGTACATAGATCTTGGTTTTGAAGGAGACCCCGCCCACCTTATTCAAGGTTACTGCAACAAGATGGGCTACACCTTTCACGTTGAGCATACCGACTATGGAAGACGCGCCCACAGCGAAGAAAACCGCGAAAACCCGTGTTTTCTGTGCTCGCGACTTCGAAGAAAACGGCTCTTTGAGTTGGCTCACGAACTAGGGTGCCGGAAGCTGGCATTCGGCCACCACATGGACGATATCATAGAGACCCTGTTTTTGAACATGTGTTACAGTGGCGAAATCAGCACCATGGTGCCGTACCAGCCTTTTTTCAATGGAGAGCTGACGGTCATCAGGCCGCTCGCCTTCTTGGAGGAGTCAACCATAAACCGGTTCGCGGAAGATCATGCATTTCCGCAGGTCGAGAACCCCTGTCCCACTTCGAGAATCTCAAAGCGCCATGAAATCAAGAAGATGCTCAACAGCTTGTACCAAAGAAATAATAAGATAAAAGGGAACATCTTCCGCGCTATGAGCCGCGTCAAGCCCGATTATCTTTTAGGGTCGGTGCAGTAATCCGGAGCGATAGCCCACTGCAGAAGCCTACCCGAGGCGGACTCGTTTTACCCGTTTTCTGTTCTCCACCTCCCGCCCCCAGCGGCTCAGCAGCCAATAGATAGAGTAGTTGTCATAATAGTGTTCCGCTATCTAGGCACCATGGTGGCTCTTTTGGCTTCCGAGGGATTCTTTTTGACCATTTTGCAAAGCGTTCTTGGTGAAGCGAAGCGCAAAAATTCAAATTGTGTGATCCCGATTTATCGGGAGAGTTTTTGAATTTTAGCGGAGCGAGCCTTAGAACGCTCAAAATGGGCAAACGAACGACGGCGGAAGCTGAAAGAGCCGTCTTAATCCAAATGTATTTCTGAAAAGTACTATATCCAGAAGGAGACAAACATGAAGCTCAGCCATGTGGCCCTGGTTTGCAGCTCCGAACAACGCGCCAAGGATTTTTATGAAGGGATTCTGAACTTAAGAAGAATAAAATCCTTTGTGCTTTCCAGGGCGTTGGCCCGCCAAATATTTGAAATCGACGGTGAATGCCCGGTTATAGTCTATGGAGACAGCCGATTCACGGTGGAGGTATTCTTGACAACCCCTGTCGCTAGTAGGGAGAACAGCTTTGAACACATCTGTATTGAAGTGAAAAATATTGAGGAATTTGTGAAGACGTGTGAAGCCATGCATGTAGAAGTGAACCGGGTTCCCAAGGGGGATCGCCTCCTTACTTTTGTCAAGGATTATGACGGGAATCTGTTTGAGATAAAGGAAGCCCCTTTGTAATGGCTGCCTATCAGACAGCCCGCACCCGCATACGCCCGGCCAGCCGTCTCTTGTCAAAAGGAACAGCCCGGTCAAAGAAGACCTTTTGAAGCTCCCTGCAGTCCCGACAAGTCGGGACAGGGAATGCGCTCGCTTTTGCAGTTCAACCGTTCTGTTCTGTCGCGAAGAATAGGCCCTGAGGTCTTTTTGCGACTAATAATTATCTGCTGTCACCAATCATAGAGTACTTCCCAGTGGTCGTGAAAGGCCGGATCTTCCTGGCTATAGCGGCAGAACATAGTTTTTCTCGTGCCGGGATCTTTGTTTGTATCTTCCCACCAGTACCCCAGATAGATGGCTGGAATCAGACGAGGGCCTTCGGAAGCTGCTGCTGCACTGGCAGAGCTTTGTACCCAGACCTCTTTTTCCTCCATAATCTTGTATGTTGTTCCATTTTGCTTGTTTCGGACCCTTTCTCCTACACGTGGCAGTTCAAGCTCTTCGCGGAGTTCTTTGAACCGGTAGGTGAACCATTCACTGTAGTCGAGAACGCGTTCCCCGACCACCATAATCCCAATGGCCCCAAGAGGTGCAGTGAGAAGGATCGAAAGCACCGCCACCGCCAGAATGACTTCCCCAGCAGCCACGCCCGTTGCCAGTGGAACTGCACCGATTGCGGCCTGCACCGTTGCTTTTGGGACGTAGGCCACTATACAGAAAAGTTTCTCTCGCCAATCCAGATTGGTTCCGAGGAGCGACAGATAGGTGCCCACGCTTCGGAAAAAAAGTCCTACCAGAATCACCAGAGCCCCAGATAGGCCTGCCTTCCAAGCCACATGAATATTAACCTGGGCTCCAACAAGCACAAACAATAATAATTCTGCGAAAACCCAAAGTTTTTTGAGCTTTTGAGATATGATGTGAGCAATCGGTTCGGACTTTTCCAAGATAATGAACCCGATGGCCATCACACCCAAAAGACTGGCGATAGGAACCCATTTCTCGCATTGCACCTCGACCCATGTAAGCAGGATGCCAGTTCCAACAACCATTAGCGTTCTTTTAGGGGGGCGCATGTCGTACTTGTTGAAGAGCCAGTAAAGAAAATATCCTGGGATCAGCCCTACGGCGATCCCGAGGATGATGGATACAGGGATTTCTCCGAGCTTCATCCAGATATTTACATCTCCTGCGCCATGCATTCCAAGAAAGATTGTAAAAAGAACAATAACGAACACGTCATCTACAGCAGAGGCCCCTAGGACAAGTGTCGGAATCCCTTTTCTGGCACCTCGGCCGCGGTCCATGAAATCGATCATGAGTGGTACCACTACTGCCGGAGACACGGCTGCCAGAATTGAACCCAGAAGAGCTGCTTCGAGAAGACTCATGTGAAGCCATGCTGGTGCCACCAACATGACACCGAGGATTTCAAGGATAGCAGGAATAGCACTCATGGTGAGAGCTGCCCGACCTACACGGTTAAGAGTGTCTCGGCGGAGTTCCAATCCGGCTCGAAGTAAGATAATAATAAGCGCAATCTTGCGAAAGTCTGCGGATACCTTGATGGTTTCCGCTCCCATCAGGTCCAATACATAGGGCCCCGCGAGAATGCCCACCAGGAGCATGCCTACCAATCCAGGAAGTTTCATGCGCCGGAACAAATAGTCCGACCCCAGTCCCACGACAATAATAAGTGCCAGGCTTGCCGCCACGCCGTCCTCCTTCAGCCAAAAAAATAAAGCCCCGACCCCAATAACCGGGGCGAGGCTTGACGTAGATTGAGGTAAATTCCCACCCCGTTTTCCCCTCCAGGGTGGGTGCTGCCTTTACTCGCAGACTCCTGCCCCGCCAGGGGTAGAAGTCATCAGCCCGAATGCAGACCAATCGGGCGGTTCAGGCAGACCTCATTGCCTTCGAGTTGTTGCGGCTTATATCAGCGCTTTTATTAGATGTCAACGAAAATGTCCGTTTTCCTTACCGGGAAGCCCCGCCCGGAAGGGCGGGGAGGCTTTACAATTCGATACAGGTCTAACTTTGATCGGCTTGACCGCGGTGCGTTTTTGGATGAAATATTGGGGTGATGCCCTAGAGGTGATGCCCTAGAATGGTTGGCAGCTATGTGTTGCCACGTCCCCAATAAAGGCGAGCAAATGGTCAGATACTATAAATATTATACTCAGGTTTCGCACCCTTTTCAACTATTTGAAGTGACAATAAGAAGTGAGAAATCCCCCTTTTAATATGCAACAATGATGGTTGACCGATTTTACAGTAGTAACCGGGCTTTGTCAGGGAAGGAAATCCGCTTCAGTGCGGCCTCCAATGCCTTTACTAGCCTTGCATATGTTGTGGCTTGAAATGGCTGTAGGCCTCCGTTCAATGGAATTCCTTCCCTGACAATGATTCCGTATTTTGAGATGAAGAACCGAGCAGGACGGGTTACAGGCTTCATGTAGGGTGCGAAACTTGAATTGTATAGTAACGTCTGTCGGGGTGAAGCCTCCCCGCGGCAAGCCGCGGGGCATCCTCATATTTCCTCCCCCTTGATGGG
>CP070769.1:628841-632203 GCA_020347085.1 Desulfobacterales bacterium | reverse complement strand
GGGCAAGTATTTGATTTTATTGGCCAGGTTTTCTTGAAAGTGCTAGTATTTTACGGCGAAATGCGCCATATATGCACCGCGTTGTTTTGTATTGCAAGGCGCTGAAAAAATATCATACATCTCGGGGGATGGGTTCTGCAAACCAACAAGGCAACGTTTCCGGATTGCCTTCCCCTGCGTCCTGTCGGGGCCGATGTTTCGCACACAAGAAGTATAAAAAAGAGGATTCTTTTCGAGGTACGTTACGAATGTCTTCAGTCCAGCGTCTTTTGCTTACAGACATGTCGAGTGTCCTGCTTGTCGCCCTCACTTGGGTTTTTTCTAACCTTCGACTTGTCTTCTTTGTTCATATACGATCCATTTTACAACTCGCTCGTATCCAATGTATGTCAAGATAACAACATGGAAAAGCCCTGAAACCAAGTAAACCCGATCCTGCCGAGTGGGCTATGGGGGGTTAAATATGGTAGGGGGGCCTTGGAGTTCAGGGCTTATCTAAGTTATTATCTTCCGGCCTTGTGTCAGTTTTCTGACAATCAAATGTCGACTAAAGTGTCAAACTTGCACCTCACCTGTGGTATGGTTCTGGATAAAGTATTCCAGTTCAGATATCTGGCTTTGTGTCAGGCTCCCAAATTGGACGCCACATCGCCGCATGGTAATGGAACCGAAATGGTTGTCGTAGGTCTTGAAATCCGAGATGATTTCATAAGGCACTTTGTCCAAATAGAAATCACCTTCGACAAGAAACAGATCTAATTCAAACAACTCGTCTGGCGGCCTGGTCCTGGCCACGTGACTGAACGCAAGCCCACCCATGCTGATATCTATGAGTCTACCCAGTTTGGTAGAATCGGGCCCGAGCAAAATAAACGCCCCGTCGCGCGTCTCGAACCGTTCATGCTCCCTTCGCTCAACTGTCATTTTCGCATTCATCACGGCACGACCTCCCTGACCAGGTTTATGATGAAGAAGGCAGAAATGTTTAATTTGGCAAGCAAGACTCATGCCACATTACGAAGCTCCGAGCAGGTAAAACCAACCAGAAAGTAGGACACTTAAAATGGGCACACGCCTTTCTCCTTGTGATTCCACACCCGGCATCCAGGGTCAGTCTTTCCTGGGGACGGGTTGACATGAGGCCACACCTCACGATGCTGCTATCTTAGAGGCGCCCAAGACAAACTACTCATTTGGGGTGTAAACTAGACTAGATACCTTCATTATTGACTCTGTGCAGTTGCGATGTTAAAAATTCAACTGGATGTATGCATTCACATTATTCGCCGGGTGAGGCTTAAGATGTTTCACTCCCCGAATATATTATCTGCTTGTTATTAGGGTCATGGATGCCAAGGCGATAAGAAAACTCTTAGAATCCGTCTCGCGTGGTCGTTTGACCGTGGATCAGGCCCTTGACCAGCTGAAGCGACTCCCTTTTGAAGATCTCTCTTATGCGTGTGTGGATCACCACAGATCCTTGAGGAAAGGCTTTCCTGAAGTGATTTTTGGGGAGGGGAAATCGGTGGAACAGATCCAGGGAGTCATGGAAGCTATGGTTGATCAGCAAGACACGGTTATGATCACCCGAGTGTCTGCAGAAAAGGCAAAAGCTATAATGGCAAAATACCCGAAAGCCACTTATCATCCAGAGGCCCACATGCTGGTCCTTGCGTCAAAACCGATAGAACCTGCTAGTACAGGGCTGATTATGGTGATTGCCGCTGGCACCTCAGACATCCCGGTTGCAGAGGAGGCCCAGGTGACAGCAAGGACCATGGGTCATCGCGTGGAAAGCTTGTACGATGTGGGGGTGTCTGGTATCCATCGCCTGATGCGGCACGACAAACTATGGACTGAGGCTTCGGTCTTTATTGTGGTGGCTGGTATGGAAGGAGCGCTTCCCAGTGTCGTGGGCGGCTTGGTTGATAAGCCTGTCATTGCTGTCCCCACCAGTATCGGCTATGGGTCGAGCTTTGGCGGAATCACCGCCCTCTTGGGGATGCTCAACAGTTGCGCTTCCAATGTAACCGTGGTGAACATCGACAACGGCTTTGGAGCAGGCTACGTAGCAGCCACGATTAATGCCCTGGCAAATTCGTCTTGAGGCTGAAGGCTGACATAGCGGCAGTCCTCCCTGTGAGCTCTCAGCTACCAGCTGTGCGTTTCATTGGCTTTTACCTTTGAGCTTTCATCAAGGAGCCACTTTGCGGCAGCCATCAGGTCATCTGCCACATGGTCTGCTTTCACGTCACCCTCCCGGCAAAGCCGTTCGGCCTCTTTACCATGCCCAGTCCTCACCAGGATGACCCTTCCGCAGCCCGCGCGCCTTGCGCACCCAATATCGTTTAAGCTATCTCCGACCATACAGGTTCTGGAAAGGGCCAACCCATAATCGGCACGTGCCCGGTAGATCAGTCCAGGTTTGGGTTTGCGGCAATTGCATCCATCTTCAGGAACATGAGGACAATAATAGATGGCTTCGATACTGCCTCCGTGGTCAACCACCGCCCCTGTCATCTTCTCGTGGATCTCTTGGAGTGCTGCCTCGGTGACCATTCTTCGATTGATCACGGATTGATTGGTGATCAGAATAATCTGGTAGCCGTTTAGCGTTAAAAGCTTGAGGGCATCGAGGCTCCCTGGAAGGAACTCGAAGTCAGACCAGCTTTTCACATAATCAGGACGGTCCTTGTTTATTACACCGTCCCTGTCTGCAAAAACAATCTTCAAAATTTCGCACCTTTTGTGAATAAATACTTGACACCGTTCTAGATTTAAGGCATAAAAGCAGTCATCTGGTCAAGTTATTTTACAAAGAAACACAATCCAATCGGCTTGAAAGGGGTGTACCAGATGGCCTTGACCAAAGACAAAATCATCAATGAAGTTTACACGAAGCTTGGATTTCGAAAGAGCGATGCGCGCCAGGCAGTTGAACAACTTCTGGAAATCATGAAACGGACCCTCCAGAACGGCGAAGACCTCCTGATAAGCGGTTTTGGGAAATTTGTGGTTAAGGAAAAGAAGGCCCGACGGGGCCGCAACCCCCAAACACGCCGCGATTTACAGTTACGCGCCAGAAGGGTTGTTGTCTTTAAGACCTCTGGCATATTGAGAAAGAAGATCAATTCCCCTTAGTCAAGCTACTGCTCAATTCGCACGGTTTCGCAGAATAGGACCGATTCATCCCCCCAAACAAGCAGCGATACCCGCCTCTGTCCCTGAAATGACCAAACAGCACTAACGCGCTACCACCAGGGCATCCGCGTGTCCATGAGCCCCCAACATCTCTTCACACGCTTTGACCGGCTCGCTCCCCGGACACGCAGTGCTGCCGCAGGGCAGAACCCCCGTCCTTT
>CP070769.1:625908-628741 GCA_020347085.1 Desulfobacterales bacterium | reverse complement strand
GATTTAAATTTTAAGCATTCTAATCCCCAGTAGCTCAGTTGGCAGAGCAGGTGGCTGTTAACCACCGGGGCCGCGGTTCGAGTCCGTGCTGGGGAGCCATATTGATTTAAAAAGGGCACTATTGAGTCGTCAATGCGTGCCCTTTTTTGTTTCTCACCGAACTTCGCATCCCGAGTCAGATCCACGGACGCAAGATAGCCGGTCGAGACCCCGGCCCCATGTAAGGCCCCGTATCGTCACCCCTTTTTGGGTTCGCTCGATAGCTTCCCAACCTCCCGACTAATCTTTACGCTTGAAACTGCCTCCACATCTATTATACAAGCACCCCCAAAGAGCTCAAAAAACTCACGCGGGTGACAACCTATGAAGCTACTCGTTTATGGGTCAGGTGGCAGGGACCATTGCCTTTCTGACAAATACGCAGACAGCCAGCATGTGGATAAAGTCTACTTCTGTCCGGGAAACCCTGGGGTTCTGCACACACCAAAAGGCCGTGAGGACAGAAAGCTCATAGAGCTTGTCCGTTTCAAGGACTTTGGTGAAGTCGCTCGTTTTTGTGTAGATCGAAAAGTCGATCTCGTGGATGTAGGTTCTGAGAACCCTCTGGAAGAGGGGCTCATTGACGCCTTAAATGACCGTGGTATACGAACTGTTGGACCAAAAAAGGAATATACCAGGATCGAAAGCGACCGGGCGTTTACCGATGACCTTTTGCGAAAAATAGGGGTTCCCAAGCCAGAATACCGCGTCTTTGACGACCCGGAAGAGGCCAAGAAATATGTTCGCAATATTGGCTACCAGGTTGTGGTTAAAGCCAATGGACTTGCCGCAGGCAAGGGCGCCATTGTCTGCGACGAGGTGCCCGACGCTATCGCTGCCATTGAGAGAATTATGATCGAAAAGATCTTCGGAGAATCAGGCAACAGAGTGGTCGTTGAAGAAAGAAAATACGGAACAGAGATCTCCTTTTTTGCTTACCTTGATGGTGAACATGTCTTGCCCCTTAGGATGTTTGCTCAGGACTACAAGCCCGCATTTGATCCAGACGACAAGGAATCGATCGAGCAGTTTGGCGGAAATCTGAATACGGGCGGCACGGGATGTTATTGCCCACACAAGCTTGTCAGCCCATGGTTGATCAACAGAATCATAAAAGAAATCGTCAATCCAACAGTGAATGAGATTTATAACCACTTGGGCTGGCAATACAAAGGGGTTCTCTATTTCGGCCTGAATCTGGACCCTTACGACAACCTTGATGTCTTTGAAATCAACGTGAGACACGGAGACCCTGAATGGGAGGTCTTGGCGAGGAAATTGAGCACGGACCTCTTTGAGATCGGCATGGCGGTGTGGGACGGATCGCTGGACCAGGTCAAGGAGGTGTGGAATAAACAGCACTACGTGGACGTCATTGCCATGGAAGGGCGCTCAAAGGCCTCCAGAGGCTGGAACAAGGGCTACCCCGGCCGTTACGGGAAGGGTCACAGGATCACTGGTTTGGACGAAATAGAGCGGGGCATTGCTGTCTATTTTGCTGGTGTGGATGAGGATTCAGAAAAGGGTTTAGTCACCTATGGGGGGAGAGTCGTGCATGTGGTGGCCGGAGACCCAACCCTGGAAGGAGCCAGGGAAAAGGCCTATAGAAACATTAAGAAGCTTGCCTTCTTGGATCACAACAACAATGGTGCAAATTGCCTGAGGTTCCGCCATACCATAGGATTATGAAGCGACGGAGTGGATCATGAAACGAGCTGAGGGTGGGAACAAGTCTGCAGTTGTGGGGATCGTCCTGGGCAGCGATTCGGATTGGGGGGTTATGGAAAAGGCTGCTTCGGTCCTAAACGAACTGAACATACCTTTTGATGTAACGATTGCTTCGGCCCACCGCAGTCCGGAAAGAACGGCTGAATATGCCCGTTCGGCCCGGGCCAGGGGGCTCAGGGTTATCATAGCAGGGGCAGGGGCTGCAGCGCACTTGGCGGGATCCATTGCGGCACTCACCACACTGCCTGTGATCGGCGTTCCCCTGGACTCCTCCTCCCTGAAAGGCCTCGATGCCCTCCTTGCTACGGTCCAGATGCCCGCTGGCGTGCCGGTGGCTACCATGGCCGTGGGAGCCCCCGGGGCAAGGAATGCCGCTATATTGGCTGCACAGATCCTCTCGATCACCGATCCCGCGGTCGAAAGCAGGCTGGAACAATTCAAAAAGGAGCTTGCCGACCAGGTAGCACAAAAGGCCGAAACGTTGCGCCAGCATTTGTGAGCAGACCCGCCGGGAACCAGGTGCCAATGAGAGGCTGTGAAATCCTTCGTGTGGATCCGGAATCCCCCGATGAGGATACTATAGGCAAGGCCGCTGAATTGATCAGAATGGGCGGTCTTGTAGTTTTCCCCACAAGCAGCTTTTACGGCCTTGGGACATCGGCCTTGAGTGCTGAAGCTGTAAACAAAGTCTTTCGCGTGAAGAGGCGTGACCGCCGCAATCCAGTTCTTATCCTCATTGCATCTTTGGCCGAGCTTGATCCCCTGGTGCGATTCATTCCGAAGCCGGCCACCCAGCTGATGGAAGCGTTTTGGCCGGGGAGTCTCACCCTGGTATTTCTGGCTGAAAAACTCCTTCCATCCAACCTCACCGGCGACACGCAAAAAATCGGGATACGCCTTGCGAGCCATGCCGTTGCTTGCAGCCTGGTAAGAGCCTTGGGGAGTCCCATTACGGGGACAAGCGCCAATATTTCCGGACAGGGGGCTGCAGTACGATAGCCCGGCTGGATATGCACATCAGGGATCAGGTCGATTTGGTCCTTGACGCAGGAAGCCTTCCGGGTGG
>CP070769.1:621840-625808 GCA_020347085.1 Desulfobacterales bacterium | reverse complement strand
GGGATGGCACCCATAAGGAGGTCTCCTCCAAGGGTGGTGAGCCCGAGCCTCGTTCCAGCCAACCGAAACACATTGTAGGCCCCAATGTTTCTGCTGCCCTCGGCTGTAATGTCTACATCGCTAAAGATACGAGTAAGGATGACACCCCAGGGCACGGAACCCAGAAGATAGGCAAATAGGAGTAGGAGAATGGTCTTCAGGATCATGGTGGGAAATCTAATTATTGGCGCGGATGACGGCCTCGTCGATCTTAGCTTGGCACAGGGGAATGTACTGAAGTGCCTTATG
The DNA here is from genome assembly GCA_020347085.1 of Desulfobacterales bacterium. GTDB lineage: Bacteria > Desulfobacterota > Desulfobacteria > Desulfobacterales. The sequence goes on along the minus strand of CP070769.1, from coordinate 625,520 downwards.
ATGGATCCCCAGGTCCGGGTAAGACCTAATCACCGCTTTGAACCGTTCCAAGGCGGCCTTGTAATGTTTGCTCTTGTAATAGAACTTGCCCACATACAACTCATGTTCAGCCAAGTTTCTGTAACACACCTTTATATGTTCCTCGGCCTTCTTAACATAAGGGCTTGCGGGATGGGTGCGGACAAGCCTCTCAAAGGCCTGAAGCGCCTCTCTGGCCATGGTCTGGTCTCGGTCAATGGTCTGGAGCCGATCAAAATAGCACCGACCTATCTGATAAACCACGTACGGGACAGCTTCGTTCTTGGGATGAAGGTTTTCAAATTCCTCATACGCAACAAGGGCTTCCTCGTACTCCTTCCGTTGGTAGTGGGCATCCCCGAGCTTGAGCTCAGCGAGGATCGCATACCGGCTGAACGGATACCAGTCCTTCAGTTTTTCAAAAGATTCAATAGCCCTTCTATAGTCTTGCTCTTTGAAGGCTTCCATGCCCGCCTCGGCAAGTTCCCGCGCTGTCTCCTTCTTTTTGGCCTGAAACCAGGCACAGCCCGACACCTGAGCCCCCATCCAGAGCATCATGACAAGGCAAAAACCCCTGGTGAGATTTGTAAAAAGATCCCTGATGGGTTTGGACACTCGGTTACCCCTGACACGGTTAGGAATCGGCGAGCTTCTTGGCATATTCTGCCGCCTCGATCCCTGCCACACATCCCTCGCCCACGGCCTTGGCGATCTGCCATGGCTTGCCGGCAATATCCCCAGCCGCGTAAAGGCCGGGGATGTTCGTTTCCTGTTTCTTGTTGGTTTCGATAAAACTAAAGGTTTCTGCATCAAAGACAACCCCAAGGTTCGCTGCCAGTTCCAGAGCACTTTTTGCGCCCAGTTCAACAAAGACTCCGTGAACATTCAGGGTGTCACCGTTTTTCAGCAACACCCCCTCCACCTCCTCCGTTCCAATCACTTCCTTGACCCAGGTGTCTTCCACGACTTTCACCTGGCTATTTCTGAGTCGATCGTAAAGTATGTTAGTGACCATGAGTTTCCGGCAAATCAGGTGCACGGTCCTGGCGTACGATAACAGGGTCAAGGCTCCGGTTACAGCAGCACTCTCGTTGCCCACGACCGCCACATCCATGCCTTTGAAAAAGTTGGCATCGCAATCCACACAATAGCTCACACCACGGCCTACAAGCCTTTTCTCTCCTTTTACGCCAAGCTTCTTTCGGGAAACTCCGATAGAAAGGACAAGGGTTCTGGAAGTAAAGTTTTCACCACTTTCCGTCACAAGGCTAAATAGACTGTTCTCATTCTTCGTGTGGATAATGTCCTCATCCACGAATGCCGCATCAAAGCTTTCAGCTTGCTTTCTCCCGGTCTCAAGGATCTCTTTTCCCGAGATGGGCTTTTCATAGCAGCAGTAATTGGCTACGTGGGCCTTATATAGACTGCTTTTGCGCAGCTTTCCAAAGACCACGACCTTTGCCTTCTTGCTGGCAGCATGGATAGCTGCCTGAAGTCCGGCAGGTCCGCAGCCTATTATGGCAACATCGTATAGATCTTCACGCATTTAAAGTACTTTTTTCACAAGGGATTCGAGGTGGGATTTTGGCACAGCACCGACGACTTGGTCTACCACCTTACCGTCTCGGAACAGAATAAGGGTAGGAATGGCCCGGATGCTGTATTGCGTTGGGGTATTGGGGCTGTTGTCTACATTACATCTGGCAAAAATGATGCTTTCGCCATATGTCTCTTCCAATTCCTGGATAGCCGGACCGATTGCCTTGCACGGACCGCACCAAGGCGCCCAGAAATCGACCAAAGCCGGCTTCGCAGCCTCCAATATCTCTGATTTAAAGTTGTTGTCATCAACGTCCAAAACACCTTGTCCCATTGTCACACTCCTTTTCCAATGTTTTTATCTTTCCAATGCCGTTCAACGTTTTTTGTTTTGGGATCGATAAAAGCACACTGGAAGAGGTTTGTCAACTTCAACAAAAACCAACACCACCGGGCATGAAGGCCGGATTTGGGCTGCCTTTCTCCTTGACACCCAGATGGTATGGTGTTACCAATTTGGCATTCGAGGGGCCGTTAACTCAGTCGGTAGAGTATCTGCCTTTTAAGCAGAGAGTCGCTGGTTCGAGTCCAGCACGGCCCACCAGCGTCCCCATGGTTGAGTTAGGTATAGGCCATCCCGTTTTTTCAAGCGGCACAACCCCAGACTCAAAGAAAGTAAAGGACGCCAATAGAGAATAGAAAGGCAACTCAGAACACGCCTAGCAGTTAAATCAGCGTCCCCATCGTCCAGCCAGGTCCAGGACACCGGCCTTTCACGCCGGCAACACCGGTTCAAATCCGGTTGGGGACGCCAAAGCAAATCAAGGAGTTAGGCATTTTCAGCTAACTCCTTTTCTTTTTTATTTGCGTATAGGTTGCGGATGAGACAGTACGTACAATAGTACAATAGGGGGACGTCTATGATTTTATGCCTTCCTAGATTTCTCTCGTCTCCTTTCACAGTTGAAGGTTATTCTGAATCGCAATTTTTTCACCACGCAACGATGCTCTGCTCACGGCTGACTGGCAAACCCTTAACCGGTGTGACAATTCAACGGTTGTCATTCCGAGTTCTCGGTTGGCCCAGTAACAAAGAAGGCTACGCGCCTTTACCGTCTGCGGGTCTTTGCCACGCCCTAAAACATCACGAGCTTCCATATTCAATACCTTGGTTACTCGCTCAACCACAGTGTCAAAATCGTATCCTTTCGCCTCAAGGGCATACCGACGTTCTAATCGGTCATCGGCAGCCTTCAAAATCCTTTCGACAAAATCGCTGTCACCCAAAATACGCTCGTCGCATTTATAGCGAATTCCCGCCTTGCGCAAGGCCTTAACATACTGCCACCCTCCCAAACTTCGAATCAGCCCGCCGCCAGTGAGATCGTATCGTGTCCCCTCCGCAATACCTTTTTGAACAAAGGCTCGATATGTTCTACGTGCGATGGAAATGCTGTCACCGAAAAACTCCAGGACGTATTCCGCATTCTGCCACTCTCGGGTTATCTTACCCATTATAGCGCTGTGACCGGACCAAGGGTATCGGTCCAAAGCTCTCATATCTGGTATCAAGCCTGCTCGCAGTGGGTTTAAATGGATGTAGCGTACCAGCTCCTTCAAATACAGATCTTCCTGGCACAAAACGGATTTGTATCGGTTTTGAAATAACTGCCCGTGACGGCGGTATTTGCGGTTGAATGAAACAGCATAGCCGGTCCAAAGCCTCCGCATAACAGTAGAAATGCGTACTAAACCCGTTCGCAATAACAAATGCGCATGATTGGGGATAAGAGCCCAACCTAAGCATGCGGTGTGCGTGGCCGAGACTATTTTTTCAAGCCGCTCTACGAAGTTGCTTCGGTCTGAATCGTTGCGAAATATCTTTCTGCGTTCGATTCCACGAATGATGATGTGATGAATGGCACCGGCTGCATCTATTCTGGCTTTTCTTGGCATGCCGGTCACCATAATGGTAACTCATTACAAAGTAAAGCATAAAATCATAGGCGTCCCCCTATTCTACTCATGTACAACCCTGTTCTTTCCCTCCCACTTGGCCTTGTACAGCCTTTCATCAGCCTTAACAAGAAGGTCATCCGTGGAAATTCCATCCTCTGGAAAAG
>CP070769.1:618998-621740 GCA_020347085.1 Desulfobacterales bacterium | reverse complement strand
GTCACAATGAAAAATGCCATAACTAACTCATAACGATTTCATGCAATTCGTTTCAATGCCCTCCTTTCGACAACAAACTCAAACTCAACGCAGATGAAGCCTCCCTGGTCGGAAGGACGGCTGTTTCGCCTCATAGCGGCACTCGGCGCGTGGAAAATTAGCCAGTCAAGGGCTGGCGGCAGCTTCCCTACTTTCAATATCGATTGCCGGAGGATGGAGCCAATGATCTATTGCATTAGCGTAATAAGACAAAATGTCAAGCGATTCGGGGTCTGCACTAAACAACCCGTCCGATTCAATAACCATTTTTCTCAACTTGAGCATATTGAATGCCGTCGTGATTGAGAGCTCAGCGCCCCTTCTTGGAACCAAAACAGGCGCTCCTTTTGCTTTTAGTTGTTCGATTAAACCATGAACATGAGCTTTTACATCGAACTCACTGAGCTGACGTTCGCGAAGCTCTGATAGGACACTGGCCACCAATGACACGGGAAGGACGGGAATAATGTCCTGGATGGAAACCATTAGCTGATTGCAAAGCTCTTTGACCAGCGAAAACCGCGCATCACGTTCAATCTTGCTCAGCTTAACGGCGTGGACCCGACAAAACTTCCGTGCAGAAACCGGGGTGCCAAAGTTGACGCAAGCATAGCCGAAGCGATGCCACCTATGGAAAGCCATCAACATGAGGTTACGCCAGATAAAGCCAACGGTAGTCTTGAACACAAACCACTTACTTCGCTTTTCAGCGTGCGGATCTAAGGTGCGTATCAAACTTCGGTCCTCTAGAGTCCTGTCATAGTTGATCCCCACTGGAATGAAGACAATGTCACGATCTGTTTCTGTGTCAAAACCGCGCAACATATAGTCTATGAGTCCTAGTTTAGGTGACCTCAATTGGCCATCGCGGCTTAACCCGCCTTCGATAAAAACCGCCTGACAAACGCCCTCTTTAGTCGCCATGCGGACGTAGCGTTCCAGCACCCGGCGATACAACGGATTCCTTGAATCCCGACGCACAAAATAAGCACCCGTGGCCCTAATCAGTGTTTGCAGGGGCCATATTTTGGCCCACTCACCAGCAGCATAAGAAAGTGCAGTTTGCTCTGCAACCAGGAATGACACCAGAATATAGTCCATGTTGCTGCGATGATTCACGATAAATACGACAGTGGAATCAGGGTCTATGGACGCTAATTGTTCAGTATCGACACGGTCAACACGCACCCAATAAAGTAGCCGTGCAACTTTCTTTGCCAGCCAGTAACCGATCCGGAAATAGATGTAGGCATTAAAAGACGGCACAATTTCCTTCGCATAGCTCAGAACTTCGGCCTGTGCGACTTCACGAGGCATGTTATGCTCTTGTGCGTGGGCCTGCATGGCTTCCATGACCGTGGAATCGTACACGAGGCGATCAATCAATACCTGCCTTTTGGTAAGCTGAAACGGTCTGATTTCGATGTCTAGGCGAGCACTGATTTCATCAAGCACACGGTTGACCCGACGCCGCAAAAACCAGCGTACACTGGGAATGAAAACGCGATCCAGAATCGCCCATGCGGTCACAAAAAGCAGCAAGGAAAGGAGCCAGATTGGTATCTGGATCTGACCGGTCATGTGACTAAGCTCCTTGCGAGAATCGGCCTGGGCCTTTAATCAGCTTACTTCTTACGGTCGAGCCTTTGGTCTTCTTGACTGTGATCAAACTTCCCATGATCAAGAAAATAGGCCACCTGTTTCAGTACAGCCGGATTTGTCACAATAGAGGTATGCGGGCTCGAAATAAGCAGAAAATCCGTCATTTCTTGTAACTTTGCACGTTCCACAGATACCCTACCGTCATCTGGTCCCGGAATAAGCGCAGAGAAAATCGGATTAAAGCTCCTGTCTCCGGTGATAATGCCAACTTCAATGTCGATTGGTTTCAACCTATTTGGCGTACTTTCCGGGTTGGTTCCAAGTTCTTGGCCAGGAGGACCGTAGAGCCACTTATATGCAAAGAACTCTTTTACATAATCCACGACTTCGCTTCCCTGATTAGGCGGGGCCAACATGACCACTCGGCTCCCCTCAGGCAGCGAGTTCGTCTGCAAATACTGGCGGACGATGATTCCACCCAGAGAATGCGCAACGAAATGAATCTTGTCGACAGGGCTTAGCTGGCACTTAGCAATAGCGTTAGGAATATACACCTCCGCTATCCGTTCAATCGACTCACTGGTGGACGGATACACCAGATTTACTGTCTTGTAACCCTTGCCTAAGAGATGGGTTTCAATTTCACGCATTGATGACGGGCTTCTTCCCATGCCATGAAGAAGGATGACACACTCTATCTCACGGCTTGCGGACGCCGGTTCAGCCGCCATCAGAAGATTCGGAATCAAGCACACAAGAATACAAACAATCGTTATTAAATCTCTAGAAATCATTTCAAAACCTTATTGATAGCCCATTGTTGGCCATTTTGCTAACAAGTTCTTTGCAAAACGAAGCGTGAAAATCGTAACTGTTTGAGGGCGTTAGCCCGAGTTTTACGATTTTAGTGGAGTGAGCTTAGAACTTGTCAAAATGGCCAAACCGGCGAGAAAAGAGGTTTTGAAATTACTTCTAAGAACGGGAGACTTCCGTACGGTCCGAGATTTCCCGCAGGGTGCCGGAGAGATCTTCAATGAAAGGTCGATTTATGCTCAGAACCATGGTAATTGTCTTACATGGGCATCGGCAGGCCCCTCAAAT
>CP070769.1:614052-618898 GCA_020347085.1 Desulfobacterales bacterium | reverse complement strand
GAGCACGATCACATCATCCGTTGTAAGACCCATCATGAACCGTAAGAAGGTTCCTTATCTAGACGCCCCTTATGATGGCACCTATCAGCCTGGCAGAGAGGCCGCTATCAGGACGTTTATGTACCAAGCGTATCAGCACTTTAATAGACATGGCAGGAAAAACAGAATGCGTATTTAGACAGTTGTTTCTTACTGTGCTAATGCAATGCCGATGGCCTCTTGCGCTTACGCCTGCGCGCAAAAGTCGAATATCCAGCGAACAAGATTAAACCCCACAAGAAAAAGTCCTTCGGCACGGGAGACACGAAAGCCTGTGCGCATAAACACGACCACTAGAAATACCATGCCCACCAGAATATAAAGGCTTCCAAGACCGGCTGCATCAATCGTGAGGGGCCTAAGGATGCCCGCTAAACCGAGCACGCCCAGCAGGTTATAAAGGTCGCTGCCGATCAAGTTGCCAGCCGATATTCCATAGCGCCCCTTGAGAGCTGCCACCAGTGATGTGGCAAATTCTGGTGCAGATGTCCCCGCGGCTACGATGGTGACCCCTATGACCCATTCGGAGAGCCCAATTGCTCTGGCCAGAGAAACAGCTGACCAGACCAGAAGGTGGCCGCCAGAGACGACTGCCGCGATGCCTAACAAAAAGAGTGGAACATCTTTCCAGGTAGCCTCCGTTTCGAGCTGTCTTTCCTCTACAGGGGCCCTTTTACAAAAGAGAAAACCGATGTACAAAACCAGTGCTGCCAGAAGTATAAGGCCCTCCTGAGACTCCAGCGTTAAATCGCGGAGAAATGAGACCAAAATGGCTGATGTGCCAAGAAGAAAGAGGCCGTCTCGCCACACAAGGGCTGGGGTCGTTTTGATACTTCGGATCGCTGCGCAGCCACCCAATATGAATCCTAAATTAAAGATGTTGGAGCCCACCACATTGCTGACCGATATGTCCGGCAATCCCCTTATGGCGGCATTGATCGTTACCGCGAACTCAGGTGCAGAAGTACCCATGGCAACGACCGTCAAACCTATCGCCAAGTCAGACATATGCAGCCTATAGGCAATGCGTACTGCTGCGTCTACAAGCCAGTGGGACCCTTTCCACAGCAAACCCATGGAGGCGGCTATCAACAGGATATCTAACAAAATACTCATGGTGATTGTCCTGATGTGTTTTCAAAGGGAAGGGTAGACTGTGGCAGGGATTCTGTTGACTTGAGCAGGGAGTCGGCTTGCTTAGTGAACTGATCAGAGAGCCTCATGTATTGATTTGCCTCGTTCTCGCGTCCCCGCTTCAGACATCCTGTTGCATAGATCTCACACTTTCTTCTTAAGGCGGCAAGCGCCGCAGTGTATTGACTGTAGCTCAGCATATCGCTTTCAAGGACCTTTTTCAGGGATTGGATGCGAAATCGGTCGGCGCCCCATTTCCTGGAGAGCTGATCCGAATGCCCGCCGTATTTTATCACAAGGGGGGCCTCGATCAAATATATGGGAAACCGCCAGGCGGCCCTCAGCCAGAGATCGTAGTCCTCGCACACGGGCAGTGTTTCATCAAAGGTGCCTATCTCGTCAAACAGGGAACGTCTCATCATCACGGCAGAAGGGCTTACGATGCACAATTCTAAACATTGTTCAAAGATCATCCCAGAGTACTTCTTGTGCCGTTTCTTGGGGTTTACAAATTTGCCGTTTCTTATCCAGATCTCTTCGGTTTGACAAATCAGCGCCTCTGGGTGGGCATCGAAGAACGCGACCTGGGCTGAGAGCTTTTCAGGGAGCCACAAATCATCAGAGTCCAGAAATGTAATAAGACCACCTGCAGCCCAAGCAATACCGGCATTTCGAGCAGCACTGACCCCTCCCTGGGCTTGCCTAACAACCGAGATTTGGGGATAGGACTGGAGGATTTTCGAAGTATTATCGCTTGACCCGTCGTCTACCACAATGATTTCAAAGTCATGAAACTCCTGGGCCAAGACCGAGTCAATGGCTCTGTTGAGAGCCCAACCGCGGTTGTACGTAGGAATAATGACGCTTACAGTTGGCATAGGCGGATTATCCTAGAGCATAATGTGCCAGAAATCTCAAACGTTTTTGAGTTCACGAAAAACTACCTCGGATAACCCGTGCGGGAGGGAGGGGTTCTTTACTCGGCTTATTATTTGCTTGAAATGGTAAGTTCTATGTGTTAATTGTGCGGACAAACAAGAGGTGCTTGTGCGCAGTTTGGATATGAACTTATGTCTTATATCAACTGTGTGCATGATTGATACAAATTCTGGTTAGAGGGGAAGTCTGGTAAGGTGTTAAACGCACTCCTTGGGGCTATTTCCAGCGATTTAGCGATTGATTTAGGGACCGCCAATACCCTTGTGTATGTGAAGGGGAAGGGGATCGTGCTCAGCGAACCATCTGTTGTGGCGGTTCGTACCGACAACCGGTACAAGAACAGGGTCTTTTCGGTAGGAGGAGACGCCAAGCGGATGCTGGGACGGACACCTGGTAACATTGTTGCCATTCGTCCGTTGAAAGATGGCGTTATTGCTGATTTTGAAGTCGCTGAGGTGATGTTGAGACACTTTATCCGAAAGGTGCATAACCGCAGAAGCCTCATACGGCCCAGAATCATCATTGCCGTCCCATCAGGCATTACACAAGTCGAGAAGCGTGCTGTAACAGAATCGGCCGAATCGGCAGGTGCCCGAGAGGTATTTCTCATTGAGGAACCCATGGCCGGAGCCATAGGTGCTGGTCTCCCGATCACAGAGCCCACGTGTAATATGATCGTGGATATTGGGGGTGGCACGACCGAGGTGGCTGTTATATCGCTGGGCGGAATCGTCTTTTGCCGCACGATTCGGGTTGGTGGGGATAAGATGGACGACGCAATTGTCCAATACATTAAACGGAAATATAACCTTTTGATTGGAGAAAGAACATCAGAACTAATCAAGACCGCTATTGGCAATGCCTACCCTGAGCCGGAAAAGATAGAAACCATTGAGGTTAAGGGAAGGGACCTGGTATCGGGAATACCCAAAATTCTTGCCATAGATTCAGAAGAGATTCGTGTTGCAATCTCCGAGCAGATCGATTCTATTGTTGAAAGTGTCAAAATATGCCTGGAACAGACCCCGCCAGAATTGGCAGCGGACATTGTCGACAGGGGGATTGTCATGACCGGAGGAGGAGCACTGCTCAAGAATATGGACAGATTGCTCCGAGAGGAGACGCACTTGCCAATTACTGTGACCGAGGACCCACTTTCGACAGTTGTCCTTGGGTCAGGCCAGGCTTTGGAGAATATTTCCATCCTAAGAGAAGTAATGATACAGTGATGGAACAGTTCCTTTCCATGACGTCATGATAGGTCCCCGACAAAAAACCTTTTTCTGCTTCATACATGAGACATGTTTTCAAAAAAGTTGGTAAGGATTCTATGTGTCATCCTTCTTGCCTTGATCAATATTGTCCTCCTTTCGATTAGCGCCAAGCATCCCTATAGGTACACAGTAGTTGATAGAGTGGTAATGGCGGGTATGGTGCCTTTCCAAGAAAGTGTGACCCGCACCATGCGTTTCTGTCGCCGTGTGTGGCATCACTATTTCTATTTGGTTGGCGTTCGTGAGGAATGTGAGCAGCTCAAGAGGGTGCTTGGGAAGGCTGACATGGAAAGAAGCCGATATCTGGAATCTGAAGTAGCCTGCAAGCGCCTTGGGGAACTGCTCGAAGTGAAGTACAAAGTCCCCCACAGGCTGCTCCCTGCCCAAGTTGCAGGGCTGGATCCGTCTGGTTGGTCGAAGACCATTATTATCAATAAGGGCACCAAAGATGGGGTTACCAAGGGGATGGCAGTGATAGCCCCCGGGGGCATTGTGGGTCACGTCATCAAAGGCTTTGACTGGTCAGCACAAGTCCTGTTGGCAATCGACCGCAGCAGTGCCATAGACGCGCTGGTTCAGCGAAGCCGCTTTCGCGGAATCGTTGAAGGGGAGACCGACGAAGCTTGCCGCTTCAAGTACGTGGTGAGAAAGGCGGATGTCAAGATTGGAGATACAATCGTATCTTCAGGACTCGATGGTATTTTCCCCAAGGGTCTCTCTGTGGGGACCGTTTCGGAAATCTCCAGACCTGCGTCAGGGCTCTTTCAGGAAGTGAAAGTCCGGCCGTTTGTTGATTTCACCAGGCTGGAAGAGGTACTGGTAGTTCTGGAATGACCTCACGTCCAATCTGATATAGCCTACAAAACGAGAATATGAAGGTCTTCTGCCTATACGCCATGATCGGATTAGCCACGGTTGTGGGACAGACCACGATCTTGAGGCTCCCCTTGCTTCGCAATGTCTTCTACGACCTGTTAATTCCACTTGTCGTTTTCTTGGGCCTCCGTCTCCGTGAGGGGAGGGGTGTCTGGCTGCTTGTCATCCTTGGCTTCGTCATGGACCTGCTTTCAGGCGGCATATTCGGGCTCTACCTCAGTACCTATTTTTGGATATTTCTATCGGTCAAGGGTGTTGCAAGGTACTTTGATGTGGACGACACCACATTTCAATCCGTTCTAATTGCCTTGTGCGTTCTTGGGCAGCACCTCGTGTTTTGGGCTTCGTTAGCACCCTCGTGGCAAGGGGCTCCGTTGCTGGCCGCACAGACGACTCCTGTTTTGCTGCAAATTACCTTGGCTGCGGTTACCGGTCCCCGTGTTCTCACGCTTTTGGGCAGGCTTCAAACCCGATTTGAGACGCCCTCGTCACGTGTTCGGAACGAAGCAGAAGACTTTGTAATCAGGTGATGGATAACTATCTGCGCACAGTCAGCAGTGACTGGTACAGGCAAAGGATCACGG
>CP070769.1:610673-613952 GCA_020347085.1 Desulfobacterales bacterium | reverse complement strand
TGCATACACCGCAACCCGGTGATCTATGACGAACTCTTGGGTGAGCGCGTTCCTGAGCAGGAGAGGATGGACCGGTATGAGGATGTGCGGAAGCTTGAGGCCATGGACGCTGATGAGCGCTCCAAGTACTTTCAAGATCTGGTAGCCTCGTGCATCCGCTGTTATGCGTGCCGCGATGTGTGCCCTCTGTGCTATTGCCCCACTTGTTTCGTGGATGAATCGCGACCTCAGTGGCTCGGTAAAAGCATTGATCCGACGGATACCTTTACTTTTCACTTGTTGAGGGCCTTCCACTGCGCGGGTCGCTGCACGGATTGCGGGGCATGCGAGCGCGTTTGCCCCATGGATATCAAGGTGCGCCAGTTCACCAAGAAGCTGGAAAAGGATGTGCTGGAGCTTTACGACCATGAGGCAGGCATGACCACGGAGACCAGGCCCCCTCTGGATGTATACCAGCCGGATGACCCGGGGGATTTCATTGAATAATATTTTCACCGCACAGCCGGGGAGAACGCAGAGACAAAATCCAAACATCCTCCTCCAGTGCTGATATGTGAGGGAACCATATATCTCAAGGAGTAGCCTGGATAAGATGATGATTTTCCCCGGAGGGGAAGGGTGTTGTTGCCCAACACCATCTCCCGATGGGCAACAAAAATCAAAATTCTCTCCGTCTCCGCGGTGAGCCGCAATACAGATAGAATGAACGTGTTAAAAATCGCAAAGGGAAAGTTCTCTGATTTTCTGAATAGGCTCAAACATACCTATCAGCTTTATGGCCCAGTGCGGACGGACGATATCGTTTATTTCGAATCCATAGACGATGTCTCTGAGCTAGATCTTTCTTTCCAAAACAGCCGTCTTTCCCCCAAGTCTTTGTTCCTTCCTCAGTCGGAGCGGATGTTTGAGTACAACTTGGATCGTGCCAAAGATGATGCGCACATCCTCAAAGAGGTGCCGAAGGACTATTCGTCCCGAGCTGTCATCGGCATCCGACCCTGTGACGCAAAGGCCCTTGCGTTGGTAGATGTAAATTTTGACACACCCCAGTTCCGTGACCCGTGGTGGGTGAAGGCCCGAGAGGCCACTACCCTGGTGGGGCTGGGTTGCACCGCTCCTTGCTCGACATGTTTTTGCACCTCCGTAGGAGGAGGGCCATTTGATGAGGCGGGGCTGGACGTGCTCCTGACAGACGTCGGAGATGCCTTTCTGGCCAGCGTCCTCACTGAAAAGGGGGATAAGCTCGTCAAGGCCGCCAATATCTTCGAGCCGGCCCAGGAAGAGCTGATTCAAAGATCCACAGCCATTAAGCAGGAAGCGGAAGGAAAGATTGTTTCTAAAGTCGACACGTTCAGGCTCGCGGATATAGAGACCATTGCGCTTCACGGAGCCGACTTCTGGGAAGATGTGCAATTTGCATGCATAAACTGCGGGGTTTGCACTTATCTTTGTCCTACCTGCTGGTGTTTTGATATCCAGGATGAGACCCACGGCCGTACTGGAGACCGGATACGCAACTGGGATTCGTGCATGTTTCCCCTTTTCACACTGCACGCATCCGGACACAATCCCAGAGGGCAAAAGATCCAGAGAGTACGCCAGCGTTTCATGCACAAGCTGAAGTATTACGTGGACACATACAAGATGGGTGTCGCCTGCACGGGTTGTGGGCGTTGCGTGCAGCATTGCCCGGTCAATATTGATATCCGTCGGGTTTGCCAGGTAATGAATGAGTATAAAAATCAATCCAAACTATGACTCATAGTAGGAGGCTAAGTGGTAGCTGGTGTCATGTTCCGGAACTAACTTTTTAGGAAGGTTGGAATACCCAAGTGCTATTCTGTCAAAGCCTTGTTGCTCGCTTCCTGAGCATTTTGGGAAGGCCCGCTTCACTCCGCTAAATCACAAAAACTCGGGCCCAGTGGCCCTCAAACAGTTTGTGATTGTTAACGCTGCGTTCAGCAGGCCTCTGACTCCCAAAATGCTCAATGTCGCTCGCAAAAGACTTTTGACTGGTGCCCGCTGTCACGAAATGTATTTCCGGGAAGTGACATTAGAAGGGTGCAACTGAATGGAGAACCCGTATCTTCCATATCCGGTCCGTATCGAAGAAACGACCATTGAAACGGAAGACCGCAATATAAAAAGCTTCAGGGTGGCTTTCTTGAATCCTGAAGATGAGAAGAAGTTTTCGTACCGTCCCGGTCAATTTGCTGAGCTCTCAGTTGCAGGAACCGGCGAGTGCCCACTAGGTATTGCTTCGTCCCCCACGGAATCTGGATTTCTGCTCTTCACAGTCAATAAAGCAGGCCTGGTAACCACCCGGTTGCACAACATGGGTAAAGGCGACATTTTAGGCGTGCGGGGACCACTGGGAAACTGCTTTCCCCTGGATGAGATGGAAGGAAAGAATGTGGTCCTGATCGGAGGTGGTTTTGCCTTTACAACCTTGCGCTCAACGATTGTTTACATGCTGGCGTCTGAGAACCGCGAGCGCTTTGGAGATATCTCCGTGGTGTACGGGGCTCGAAACGAGGGAATGCTCCTTTACAAGGATGCGCTTGCGGAGTGGCAGGAACGCAGTGACATAGAGATGCATATCACCGTGGACTGCAGCGACGACCCCTTCTGCCAGTACCACATCGGTTTTGTGCCCGGGATTACCGAGCAGAAGATCACCAGCTCTGAAAACAGTGTAGCGATCATCTGCGGCCCCCCTATCATGATCAAGTTTACCCAGCCTGTGCTGGAAAAGGTGGGATTTTCCTCTGAGGGCATCATCATGTCACTTGAAAACCGCATGAAATGCGGCATCGGCATGTGCGGCAGGTGCAATGTGGGCGCCGAATACGTGTGCAAGGATGGGCCCATCATGACCCTGGCGAAACTCAACACCCTGCCAAAAGAATACTGACCCGAACCGCTGGCTCTTTAGCAAAGGAAAAAGGATGCTGGAAAGCCCAGCATCCTTTTTCCTTGATTTACGGTTGGCTGAAAATCTGGTCAGCTAATGCGAGGCCACTTCTTCCAAATCGATGCCGTCCCTTTCAAATTGGGCATCTCGCTTCTCGCGGGCCTTTTTAATCTCTTTCTTGTTCCAGGATTCGACAATCAGAGCGTCGGATACCAGTTCCCAGATGTATTTGGTCTCGATCTCCAGGTCAAATTCCTTGGTCAGACTCTTCATGATCTGGTCGCGGCAGTTATGGCAAGGGGCGACTACCAGCTCCGCGCCGGTAGCCTTGATTTGATCCGCCTTCCACTTGCCGTAGTCAATCC
>CP070769.1:607576-610573 GCA_020347085.1 Desulfobacterales bacterium | reverse complement strand
TTTGAGGGCCTTAGCCCGAGTTTTAGCGCTCCGCTTCACTGCGTGTCTGATTTAGCGGAGCGAAGCTGACGTCCCGAAAACGCTCACGGAGTGAGGAAAACGGCTTTACGATGACTCCATGTTTTTTAAAGAAACTTCTGAGACGCGACACTAGACAAGAATAAAACAGTGAATTACTAAAGGAAATGAGACATTGAGAACTGCCTGTCAGGACGTGAAGCCAGGAGGCACCCATTGACAGAGGATCACTGTGCACTTGTAGAGATCAAGCAGAGGATTCCAGGTTTTGATCGCTTCATAGGCTCGTGGATATACCAGGGAGAGATCAATTTCGTGGTCGATGTTGGGCCAGCTAATTCAGTGAACAATTTGATTCAGGCCCTTTTGCACATGAATATGGCGAGGGTTGATTACGTTCTCCTCACACACATACACATTGACCATGCCGGTGGCCTCGGCCAGTTCCTTCAGCATTTTCCGACGGCCCGGGTCGTCTGCCATGACAAGACGGTGAGGCATCTTGTAGATCCTTCCAGGCTGTGGAAGGGTAGCCGAATGGTCCTCGGAGAGATTGCTGAAGCCTTTGGTTCTCCCAAAGCCGTGAAGGGAGAGTTATGCATCCCTCACACACAGGCAGATATAAAAGGCCTTGTCGTCATTGAAAGCCCGGGGCATGCGCCCCACCACCTCAGTTTTAGTTACGCGGGAAACCTTTTTGCCGGTGAAGCTGGCGGCAACTATTATTCATTCCAGGATATGGATTATCTGCGCCCTGCTACCCCTCCCAGATGTTTTCTGAACGTTTTTTTGAGAAGTGTGGATAAACTGATGGCCTTAGACGACCAGCACATGCGTTATGCCCATTTTGGAGATGCTCCTAACTCGCATCAGATGCTGAAGAGGTTCCGGGCTCAGATCTTGCGATGGAAAGAGATTGTTCAGAAAGAGATGTCAACGGGTTCTTATAATCTTGTAGCAAGATGTATGGATCGTCTCCTAGAACAAGATCCTGATCTAAAGGCCTTCGAGTTCATGGACCCTGACACACAAAACAGGGAAAGATTCTTCATGGCCAATTCAGTCAGGGGCTATATAGAATTCCTGCAAAATGAGGGTTAAACGCATATTTTATTCTATACATTCCTCGTTTCTGGTGTCATAAGAATCTTAAAAGAGCGTTGCAGAAGATAGATCAAACTGCCTGATTCCATTCCTTGAACCACAAAAACAAGCGAATTTCCTGCAGCTTAATTCGGGGTTAGAGCATGAAATGCAACAGCGAGTGCATTCCCTGTCCCGCTCAAGAGCGGGACTACAGGGTTAGCGAGCGCCTAAATAACCACATGGGTAGCAGGTGGCTTTGTTGAGAGGCTGCAAGCCCCAAAACAAAGAAGCATGAAGTAGTATTGTTTAAGTTTGTATGCTCTTGCGTAGCAAGGGGATGGAAACAATCTTAAAATGGTAAACTTCCTTACAGTCGCTGCGAAGCACTGCCGTCAGGCAGAACATTCCCTGTCCCGACTTGTCGGGACTGCAGGGAGCTTCAATCCCAAAGTGGCAGACTTCGTTACGATTGAAGATGGTCCGAGGCTTGCCGCTGGGACCTTCAACGAAGCCGAAGATTTCCTGCTGTTACAAGAAGGCAGTGTTCTCCATGCTGAAGCGTTCTGAAGACGAAATAAAGGCACTTGCCCGATTGTCGACGCTGGTCAATTCCACCCTGGATCTCACAGAGGTGCTGGACAACGCCATGAAGTATGTGGAGGAATTGATGGGTGCGGAGACCAGCTCGATCTTCGAGGTAGATTATGACCGGGGCGAACTCCGCTTTCGATTAGCCCGAGGGAAGTGGGGAACTAAGGCGAGCGAGGTTCGGTTAGCCATGGGCGAGGGGATCGCTGGTCGCGTGGCCCGGGAGGGAAAACCTATCTTGGCGCCCGATGTCAACCATGATAAGCGCTTCACCTCTCGGATTGACGCCCATACAGGTTTCAAGACTCGCTCCATCATCTGTGTGCCGATCAAGCACAAGGGCCGCCTGATTGGGGTGCTGGAGGTCCTTAATAAGCGCGTTGGATCTTTTCGTGAGGACGACCTTGAACTCCTAACCGTGGTAAGCAACCAGATTGGTACTGCCATGGAGAATGCTCGCCTATACGAACGTTTGCGGGAAAAGTTCACTCTAACCGCGGAGGAGCTCAAGAAAACGCAGCAGAAGGTTATTCAAAGCGAACGCATGGTTGCCTTGGGAAGGCTTTCCCAGGGTGTGGCCCATGAGGTACGCAATCCGGTCATGTCCATAGGCGGTTTTGCCAGTCGACTTAAGCAGAAGCTCCCCCCTGGCGATCCTGCCCGGAAGTATGCCGAGATTATTCTCGAAGAGACTGCCCGTCTAGAAAAAATGGTGCGAGACATAGAGGCCTACACGCGGATGCGGGAACCTCAGTTTGGGGAGGTCAATCATAACAAGCTCATTGAACGCGCCTTGGACGAATGGCGGGAGTATGCGCCGTATACGGACATACATGTGCACCTTGACCTGCGGGCGGGTGACATCACTTTCCCAGGGGATGAAGGACTCCTTGCTCTGGCACTTAGGAATCTTTTCCAGAACGCAGGAGAGGCAATGGCCGAAGGAGGCCATCTTTCCATAACCGTCTACTCCCAGGGACGAGAGATCGTTATCAAGGTAGCTGACACTGGAAGAGGCATCCCTTCAGAGAAGCTTCCACAGATCTTTGATCCCTTTTTTACTTCCACAACGCAGGGCTCCGGGCTGGGTTTAACCGCTGTCCAGCGCATCGTGAGTGCACACAACGGCGCAGTCACTGTAGAATCCACGCCGGGCGAAGGTACCGAGTTTCAGATCCAGCTGCCCCTTTATCCGGATGATATGCAGCTTAGTGAACTGAAAGCGTCTCCCAAAGAAGGCATGCGTGTTTAGGCCTGTGTCACCTCAGGATAGCCTGTGAGGGGCATAGTAATTGCATGCCCAAG
>CP070769.1:604570-607476 GCA_020347085.1 Desulfobacterales bacterium | reverse complement strand
GCCGACCCCCAACACCGCCATGGGGACTTAGACGCCTTTTTGAGATGCGTTCTAGACTTCTCCTTTGATCTTTTTAATGATCTTTGGAATGAAAAATGAGAATGCGAACAACCCAAGCGAAAAGAAAACCTTAAAAGACAGCAGCTCACCCCAGTTGCCCGAGACCCACACGTCTTTGAGCGTTCCAATGAAAAAAGTAAAGACAAACGTCCCAACAATAATACCCAGGCCTGTTCCAAAGAAATAGTCCCAGAAATGCACCTTGGTCAGCCCCATGCCGAAGTTCATGGGGGTAAAGGGAAAATAGACCAGCCGCAGGTACAGGACCGTGGCAAACCCGTTTCGCTCAATGGCGTCATCATATTTCTTGAGTTTATCGCCGATCAGGGACGCCGCAAAGTCTCTTCCCAGCGTACGCCCAATCCAGAAGGCGGCGCTCGCACCGCACATGGCTCCAACCCATACGTAGAGAAACCCCCAGTAGGCCCCGAAAATGGCGGCCCCCAAACCGGTTAGCAACGTTCCCGGGATGAACAAGCACACGCCCACGGCATAAAATAGCATAAAAACCAGAGGCGCCCAAAACCCGGCGGTATCCAGGAATCGACCCAGGGCATCCGCTGTGAGATACCCTTTGATTGGTGTAAAACGAACCAAGACAATCGCACCAATGATAAAGGATAGAAGAACAAGCGCCTTGATGATGCTCCTCTTCCGGTTTGCCCTGGATCCTTGAATCACTTCCTCCATCTTTTTACTTCTCATGAGAACCAAACATTTTCGGATCTGTAAACAGTATTCAGGCGACGATAACGCTTGTGCTCACAGCCCCCCATCAGTTCGGGGATGTCAAACGCGTCTGCGTGAGCATACAGGCGATCCGATTCTAAACCGGGGCACTGTTTGAGCGCATTAGTGAGCGTTGAGAAAGAACAGGGACTTGATAAACCGTTCCCACGTGCTGAATAGAGCGCAAACCTTGTCAATATTGTTTAAACAACAGATGCTGGTCTTTCTCTACGCCCACTTATGCGCGAGTTTGAGACGATTTAGAATCGGATTGCCTGTATGCGGTGGCGTTTTCAAATGGTCAAATCTTTATAGTTTTCCTATAGGCCTAAACACTTTCCTTACCGCAGGCGAAATCCGGGAGAGAAAACTCTGGTTCTCTTCAACACCCCTTTCCCTATGTGCCATTAAGGGACCAGTCATAATCAAGATACTTGACTTTGATCTTGTCCCTGTTCGCTGTCAACTTCTCTCTCAGTTCCCCGTCAGCAAATTTCAAAAAGAAACCAACCACATCGTCATTAAAATCCTCGTTAAACCATTTAAAGATTCTGCTCACGTAAAGCTTATTGCCTTCGAGATAGTTACGCTGGGGATTGTTCAGAAAAGCGCGGGTCGACGCATCAAGTTGCTGATCCAAAATGCTTCCCTGGTACGGTTCTGAAATAAGAGGGGGGCAGCTTATGGACGCACAATTTACAGCAAAATGGACCCTTGGTTCCTTGAAGCGCGGACGAATGATGCCATGCTCGAGGTCGTCCAGGCTGATCGTCTTTCCTTCAATTCGAACGATTTTCTTGGAGAAAACACGGTTAAAAATCCGGCCTCCCAGGTCCCTTATCGATTTTACCCCGGGATAGGCAGTCAGGATCAACTTAATGGTCGTTGCATTGTATGCGTTGATATAAAAGGCAAGCTGCTCATCGCGAGACAACTTACCCGTGTCCGTGCCCTCTAAGACTTTTAAATACGCGTCGAGCCTGTTCTCCTCATCCTTGAAACCCTGATAATTCACCACCCCGTCTTTGACATATTTTTTAAGCAAATCCGCATACCAGGTATGATCCACCGTCTCAGCCGGCCAGGAAAGCCTGGGGAGGCTCAAGACGAGAGAAAACGACACGAAGAAGTATACAAAGAACCGCGACCGGCCCCTCCTTGTTCTGCTCTGGTTGCTTATTGGATGTTTGTTAAAATGCATAAGGACACACCTACCCTTGATAACCGAATATGAACTTCAAAATGCTTCTGACTTTAGGGCTGAAAATCTTTTGGGCATAGTATTTCCCGGCACTCTTCTTGTGGATTTCAGAAAGCGTCGGATAGGCAAAGATCGGGGTCGCCAGGTCCGACAGTTTCATGTGTTTATTCACAGCCAGGATGGACGAGCCCAGGAGTTCGCCCGCATGAAGTCCCACGATCTGAACACCAATGATTTTGTCGGATCCGGCCTCCGTCAAAATCTTTATCTTTCCTTGATACTCACTTTCCGCCAATGCACGGTCCACTTCCTCATAGTCTTCCACATGAACGTCATATGCGATGCCTTCCTGCTCTGCACGCTTCTCGTTGTAGCCAATGGACCCTATCTCCGGGTCCGTGAAGGTCACCCACGGCGTCATGTTGTACTTGATCTTACCCGGAATGTGCATGATCGCGTTCCGCACGATGATGGACCCTTCAGCTCCTGCTACATGCGTAAAAGGAAATTTACCGTTCACGTCTCCTGCGGCATAGATGTGTTTTGTACTCGTCCGCATACGCTCATCGGTTTCTATCCCCTTTTTGGTATACTTGACGCCTGCTGCCTCCAAACTCAGCCCTTCAACGTTGGGGCTTCGCCCCGTGGCCACCAGGATTTCGTCACATCGGATGGCTTCTGTTTTGTCTTTCTGTTCAATAACTATGACTTTTTTATTGCCATCTTGATAGACCATCTTTGCTTGCGAACCCATCCGCAGGGATATGCCGTCGTGAACCATCTGCTTGATGACCACGTCGGCGACGTCGTGGTCCTCGAAGTTCAAGGGGCTTTCCAGCACATCAACCAGTGTGACTTCGCTTCCCAAGCGAACAAAGGCATGGGCCAGTTCTGCGCCGATCGGTCCTGCACCGAG
>CP070769.1:600037-604470 GCA_020347085.1 Desulfobacterales bacterium | reverse complement strand
GTACCATATAATGGAGCACTGAGACTTCCTCAGATATGCTCTGACTTTGCCGTCATATTTTCAATTTCCGAGATTCCCTGAGATTAAAGGATGCCAAATCTAATAAAATAAGAATATCTTTAAATTGATCAACCTTAATAATATCCCATATAAGGTCGTAAAATGAGAAGCCAAAAAACTTACCATTTGCAACTGCTACCTCGAAAATATGGTGTCAGAATGAGTGTCCCACCAACTCCACGGCTATGAATTCCAGCGTGAATTTTTGGTCCGTTCCACTGACAATAAGCTTCCACCAAATTGGTTCGCCAGGCCTTAATCGAACAGCCCATGGTAAGAGGGGAATGCGGTTAACTTATGAATAATTAATGACAATTTCCGAATCAGTCACGACCAAGTCCTCCGAGAAGAGAATTTCCTGCTAAAGTTTTTTTCTATTCCAACCGATATACACATTTGGATAGTCTCATAATCAGTGTATGTCCCACCATGACGCTTGAAAAAGGCAAACCACGCGAAAGCGTGGGGCGCAAAGCTACTGGCCTAAGTCCAAAGTTCAAAGGATACGGTAGCAGGGCTGCCGGGCGAATGCAGCATCTTCTGGAGGCTGTGTTGCGCACGGCCAAGTAAATTTGGGAGGTGCTGTCCAGTCACTTTACTATCTTCTTACAGCACTTTTAATATTCGACTTTTCGATACACGTCAGTGGTGTGCCCACTTGCAGGTCACGCAAGTGAACGGCGTGGGCTGAGAAGAAATTCTGGGGGTGAGAGGGGACAACATTACGACCTCTCACGATTGGTTATGGAAAGGCGCGGCGGCAAAGACCGGCGAAAATACATTGATCCGCGCTACCAGAATGCAGCTTATCGCGGGTTTGTTGAAAGAAGGAAAGGAGGCGATAGGCGCAAGATCCGCTATCAGGATCTCCCCGGGCACCCCACCCGAAAATTGATCATGTTGCTGGGAGTGGTGGTAACCGTTTTTCTGATCTATATTTTCGTTATTGCGAGTTTCGTTCTAACTAAAAAGTGCCATTATAGAACAGTACAAAAGAAAACGATCACTTTCGGTTATCATCAAGATCATCAGGGGAATCACGTACTGGTAGCAATTGTATGAAATGGAAAAAGAACTCAAAAAAGAAATAGAAAAACTACTCAAAAACTGCCCCAAAGGATGTAAGTGCCGCCAACGGGGAATTGAAAATCGGTGTAGTGTAAAAGATGTCGGACTGGAAGGATTCGTAGCGTGCTTAGAAGACAATTCGCTAGACTGCGTCCACTGGATTATCTTTGGCCATGCCTGTTATTGTTCATGTCCGGTTCGTGTCTTTATAGCTAAGGGGTTTAACGTATAAGCACACGGTTACGCCCGTTACACAAGCCCCTTGCTTCTTTTGGTCTTTGCTACTTGAAATTAAGTGATGTGGCATGAGTTTTGCTGCTGTACATATACACTATTCGTGGCTTTCTGCTCCACAATTCTGATGATGAGGTTGCGTTATGGCAAGTACGAAAGTCCGGATTGAGCGGCGGAAGCATAAGCGATTCCGGGTCAACAGCAGTGCGTTTGTTATGCTCACACCCCCTGATACCTGTATGGGACGGATCATAGATATTGGCGCAGACGGGCTTGCGTTTGAGTATGTTGACGGCGAAGACACGCCAAGCCGTCCAAATGAATTAGAAATTATAGTGACTGATAGTGCTTTTCGTCTAAACCACATACCGTGTGAAATCATTTATGACTTAACCATCTACGAGAACCCTGTGGCCTCTTCGAACAAAAAAAGATTCGGTGTGCAATTTGGGAAACTCACCGACTATCAGAGAGATCAGATTCAATATTTTATCAGGAACCATACGACTATCGAGCCGTAAGTTTATGAGCAAAATCCGTGGTCAACTGTCACAAAACTGACACATGAGCCGGTAAGGCAATCAAAGACGACCGAAAAGATACATCACTGCCAAAAGCGTACAACCCCTCGGGGAAGTCTTGTATGAACAAGGCGCCATGAAGTGGGCTCAAATTGGTCCATTTGCACTATTGATCTTTCGAACCATCACACAGGGATTTTGTCGAGTTGGTAGAAACAGTCATTCAAAACGTCGGTACGTTTTTATCCTCATTATCACAGCTTGGTGTCATTACTCTGTTGGCCTGTGTTGGGTTTCTGTTTAAAGGTCTGGGGTCAGTGGCGAAAAATTTTCTCTCTGCACACAAAACAAAAAGTTTGAGAGGAGAATAACGACCCTGACCCCGGATTTTTTTACGCATGACTCAAGGTGCTTCTTTCTTTAGCTCTTTAGCTTTATAATTCCACTCAGCTTGCTGCAGGAAATTATAAAGTTAAAAAAAGGTTATCGCGGCACCACCTTCATCCTTCAAAACATAGCCCAGAACCGCATAATCCATGGTTGCCGTACAAGGCAGCGCCTTCTTTGGGAACACCTCTCCTCATCAAGACAAGCTAACGTTTTGACAAAATAGACGTTTCTTGATATTTCAAAACATAATTCGTACCAAGAATTTCAGGCCACACAAAGCGGATTTCATCATGGGAAGGAAGAGTCGACTAAAACGGGAAAGAAAACAGCAGGGGATTGAAAGAGAACTGAGAAGACACCCCATGCAGAAAGAGATTCAGGCATTTCTGCAAAAACGACGTATAGCAGTAAAAAAAGCTTCCGGGCTGTTGTATGTGGTGTCGCTTTTGACAAGCTTTTTTGTTCATCGCTCTATCAAGAAGAACATTCAGCTCCCCGTGATCAGTCCCGAGGAAGACAAGGCTGATGAGGCTCGACTCGAAAGACTGGGAAGCTTTCTGGAGTATGAATGCCAACAATTGCGCATCAAGCCGCAAGAAATCATGAATGAGTTGGTCTTTCCTATGGTTGGCGACAAGGCTCTGATGGAACCGATTCTCAGAAAAGTGTACGAGATGCTCGATTCCCTCATGCGATCCGACAGCTTTCGGGAGCCCACGGAAGCTCAGATAGAAAATCCCGAACTGTGGGGTGACAGCCTTGAGCACTATGCAGACCGGAAAGAGGAATATTTTCAAACAGTGAAAGACCTGTTTGATCTTTTGGTGGGTATTTTTCGATCCACTCTCGACGCTGGACCAGAGGAAATTGACCACGAAGTAAACCTTGAAAAGATCAGAGAAACATATGGAGTTGAGCCTGGTGATTTTGAGAAACTCAGACGGCGGGCTACAGAGTTCTACAAAATTGCATTTGCCAAATATCTCAGCATGGTTTTTCAAAGTATAAGAGACGAGGTAGATGAAAAGGTTTTTAAAGCGGGACCTATCCTATAGCCGTAAGAAAGAACAACAATTGCCAATATTGACAACGAATGGTTTTGAGCGGGATCATAACCTCAGGGCACTTCAGGTTTCCTGACAGGACTCTACCCCAAGACTCAATACCAAAGTAAGGGCCCGGTTCCGCAGATTTCCAACACGTCGCACTGTGTCCAATCCCCCGGCATAGAATCATTGACAAAATCCTACCCTTTTTGTAGGATATCTTACAGTCGCGTTGTGTCCCGTCAACCCAAAGCGCAAGGCGCTCCCATGAACTGTCCGGCAAGACCGAAAGTGCCAACCTTTCATGGGCAGTGAGGTTACTCGGCGTTTTCTGAAGGAATGCTAAACATGGAAATGTCATCTTTTAGAGAAAAATATAAACTGGAAGTGGTTCCCGTGGCCGTAAGCGGGAAAAGGCTTCAGCTTTATTGCGTGTCAAACTGGGATATCTTCGTAGACAAGCTTGCACAGGAGGGGGAGGAATATATCGAGAACTTCCCTTTCTGGGTCAAAATATGGGAAGCCTCGGTGGTATTGGCTGACCATCTGGTGCGCATTGGCCTCGGGAAGAAAAAAGAAATACTCGAAATCGGTGCGGGCATGGGAGTCACAGGACTATTCCTTGGAGCCTTTGGGCACACGGTTACTGTTACTGATTACGAAGAGGAAGCCCTTGAACTCATGACTGAGGTTGACGATTGCCGGGCTCGATTGAAGCGCCTCCGGGAAGGCGTGGCGACGAAAGAGCAGGAACTGGCGAAGCTGGAGGTGCAGGTGGCCCGGCGGGACAAAGAGCTCGAAGGCATTGTCGCTCAGAAGAAGGGCGAGCGGGATAAGGTGGCCGGTGGGATAGATGCCGAGTCTCTGGCAGCCTACGAGCGCGTGCTTCGGTGCCGCGGTTGGCCTGCTCTGGTGCCTGCGCGGGACGGCAGCTGCGGCGGCTGTTTCATGTCCGTCACGGGTCAGACCCTGAACCTGCTTCTTCTGGGCAAAGAACTCGTCTTTTGTCAGAGCTGTTCGCGCATCCTCTATGTGGAGGAGGCGGAGGCCGACCGCGTTCTGAAGAAAAGGGAAGCAGTCTAGGACCGGCGACAGTATAGTGAAGTCTATCCTT
>CP070769.1:596280-599937 GCA_020347085.1 Desulfobacterales bacterium | reverse complement strand
TGTTGCAGGGAGCTTCAATTAGTATGGTAACCGGAGGATGACTAGGGGACGATTGGGGGTGAGTTATGCCGAGGCAAGCCAGGCTTGACGCACCTGGAACGTTACACCATGTCATTGTTAGAGGGATAGAAAAGGGCAGGATTGTTGATGACCGAAGGGATCGAGGCAATTTTGTTTCACGAATGGGACAGGTGGCGTCTGATACGGAGACAGTTATCTATGCCTGGGCATTGATGACCAATCACGCCCACATTCTTTTGCGTAGTGGGGCACATGGTTTGTCAAGATTTATGCGTCGGTTTCTTACAGGTTATGCAATTACTTACAATAGCCGCCATAAGCGTCATGGTCATCTTTTCCAGAACCGTTACAAATCGATAGTTTGTGACGAGGATGCCTATTTTCGGGAGCTTGTACGTTACATTCACCTGAATCCGACAAGGGCTAAGGTGGTAAAGACCATGTCTGAACTTGACAGGTACCGCTGGTGTGGCCATAGCGTGGTGATGGGCAGAATCAAACATGAGTGGCAGGACCGGGATTATGTTTTGTCTTGGTTTGGCAACAAAGAGGGCGAGGCTAGGAGAGCGTATCTTCAATACGTTGAAGAAGGTGTTGGACAGGGAAGGCGCCCTGAGTTAGTAGGGGCTGGTCTAGTCCGGTCACTGGGAGGTTGGTCACAGGTATTGTCCATGCGAAGACACAATGAACGGGTAGTTACCGATGAGCGAATATTGGGTAGCGGAGATTTTGTGGACAGGATTATCAGGGAGGCAGATCACAGAGTAAAATACCAGTTTGGGGGCAACAAGATCAGAGAAAAAGCAGCGGAGTTCATTGAGCAGGTATGTAAAAGAGAGAACATCAATGCAAAGGAACTGCGGATGGGAGCAAAGCGGGGGCGCATTGGTCGAGTGAGATCTCAGATTGCGTGTCGACTGGTAGAGGATTATGGGATTCCGTTGGCAGAAGTAGCCCGCCAACTGGGCGTTACTACGTCTGCTATTTCTAAGGCAATTAACAGGATAACAAAAACATAATTCAACTTAGTCAACAACGTTATATAGTAATAGCACTAGTAATTACACCCCCAAGGGTAACAAAAAGAAAATTTATTATCGCCTTGCAAGAAAACAACCTCCTGATAGCATAGGTTTTCCCGATTCACAAACCCATAGATGCGCTAAAAGGAGGTTGCTATGAACGTCAAAGACATTATCAGGCGGGAGCAGTTTTGTCAAATTGTCAAAGAGATTCGAGGTTCTCATGAGTATCTGATCATCGGCATAGATGTTGGCAAGGACAAGCATCATGCCTTTATGGGCACAGCTACTGGCAAATCCCTTCTCAGACGACTGATCTTTGAAAACAACATAGAGGGTTTTTCCGGGTTGCTGGCTCATGCTGAAGCTATCAAAGTTCGAAATGGCCTTAGCAAGATTGTTTTTGGCCTGGAGCCTACCGGTAATTACCACAAGCCTTTGGGCAGGCACTTGATCCGTTGTGGGTGCAACCTTGTACTGGTCACCGGCAGCGCGGTCAAACACAACCGGCAGCTTCTCGACGGGCGCTGGGATAAGCATGATACCAAGGATGCGGCCAATGTCGCTGATTTGGTCTCCAGGGGCAGATGTCTTTATTATGATCTTCCATCATCAAAAATAGACGAGCTTCGAGATCTGTTGTCCCTCAGACGGCGTCTAAAGAAAGAAGAACACAGTCTGAAGATGCGTATACGAAACAATCTGCTGGTCAAATTCTTTCCCGAGCTGGACAGGTTATACAGTGCCTGCGAAAGCGAGAGCCTATCAATAGTAAGATGGTGCCTGGATCCCAACAAGATCGCCGGCATGGAGTTTGATCAATTCTTCCGGGTCGTGACCAGAACACAACGAGGCATTGCACAACAGCTTCGATTGCGTAAGATCCATCGCCTTGCTGCCGAGTCGGTGGGCTACCCCATGAGCCCGGCTGCTGAGTTTGAAGCCGAGCTTGTAGTTGAAAAACTCAAACACGTCCGTCAGCAGATAGAAGAGACTGAACAACTACTCGAGGACATCAGCATTGACTTTGTTGAGTACAGCTGGTTACTCACAATCCCCGGCTTCGGTCCATATGTATCTGCCAGGGTTCTCGCCTCAATTGCCAGTCCCTGGCGCTTTGACAACCGTAAACAGCTATTGAAACTAGTCGGATACGATCTTTGTGCTAATCGTAGCGGCAAACAAAGCGATAAAGCAGTTCCCGTCATATCCAAGAAAGGAAACGCTGAGTTTCGTTATGCGCTTTACCAGGCAGCATTCGTTGCCTCTACCCGTAACCGATACTTTATCGCGTACTTCAATAAACTACTTCGCGGTAGAAAACGTGAACGTGGAATCAAAATCAAAATGAGAGTCAAACTGGCAGCCAAGATGCTTGTTATCGCCTGGACCTTAATGAAAAGACGGGAACCATTTGATCCGCATTATCTCAATATAGAGTAAACAGCCTTGTCATTTTCGGCGAGAGAGCCCGATTAACAACGTTGGGGCTTAGACCTCGGGAGGGACAATGCCGGGCCTCTCACTGAACTCTGAAATCTGGATAAGGGATGATTGGCAGTCCCATCTGCGGGACATGCCGGATAAACGTAACGATCAGATGTGTGGTTCGCTTAAGTGAGAGATTCGCCGAAAAATATGTCAAAGAGCTATAGGACACTTGCGTCCTCAAAATCGGAACCTTTCTATCCTATTGATTTTACTATATTTTACTATTTATCATTTTTTGCTTGACAGGAGGACTATAGGATGTCCCTATCTTCTCTGGTAAGAACCTACAGACGTAGATGACGAAGTTGGTATTCAAAGATAGCTTCTTAATGCAAGATGTTAAGAAGTCGGAGGCCAAGCGTCCGGCTGCCGAGCCTGCCTGTGGGGGGAGGCAGCGACCATAAACGACGGGGTGGCAATGTGAGTCACGTCTGGACTGCGGCAAAACTTGTTGTTGTTCTGCTGGTTTGTTGTGTTTTATCCCGGAAGGCTTATGCATATGTTGATCCAGGAACTGGCAGCTATATCTTTCAGGTGATGATAGCTTTCTTGGTCGGAGGGTTGTTTGCCGTTAAGGTGTTCTGGAAAAAAATTAAGTGCTATTTCAATGAGTTATTATTTAAGGGGAAACGGCAAGAAAAGGATGAAGGCTAAGGAAGACATATTAGGGTCATTTCGGGACCCGAGTGGATTTGTTTTTCGTCAAGACGGTACCATTTACCGTCAAGTAAATAGCAGGTACAAAAAACATTATGATTATTTGATGAACTCTGGTCTTTACGAAACGCTTGTAGATGGTGAACTGCTCATTTCGCACAATGAAGTTGGTCCTGAGTACGCAAGGTCTGATGAAGCATATAAGATAATAAAGCCCGAGTTCATACCCTTTATATCGTACCCGTATGAGTGGTGTTTTAGCCAGTTGAAAGACGCTGCCTTAACTACACTGAGGATCGCGAAGAAGGCACTTGATTTCGATATGTGCCTGAAAGACTCTAGCGCGTATAACATTCAGTTCAGAAAAGGTTCCCCCATACTTATAGACACGCTTTCTTTTGAAAGATATTCCGAGGGAAAGCCTTGGGTTGCCTACAGACAATTTTGTCAGCATTTTCTGGCGCCA
>CP070769.1:591781-596180 GCA_020347085.1 Desulfobacterales bacterium | reverse complement strand
GCTTATCAGCCACCGGGTCCAAGAACTTGCCAAGGGTTGACTCAAGACCATGTCGGCGGGCAAACAGGCCATCAAGCAGATCAGTTATAGAGGCTGCTGAAAAAACAATAGCGGCAAGAAATGCGCACAGCTTGTTTGAAAACAGAAGGAGCACCATAAGCACCGGAATGCTCGCAATCCGATACAGAGTCAACTGGTTGGGAGAATTCCCAAGCCACGCAGACAAGTCTTCAAAAGACTGCATGATGTTTTCGGAGATTCTAGTGTCGTGTTTCACAAGTCAGTTCAAAAAATATGTCTTTGCCATCAAGCCATTTTCCTTGCTCCGTGACCATTTTCGGGACGTCAGCTTCGTTCCGCTAAATCATAGCACGAAGTGAAGCGTTGCGCTAAACTCGGGCCTAAGGCCCTCAAACAGTTTATGATTTCTTACGCTACACTTAACTGACGCCTCATAGCGCAGAGCTTCACTCCGTGCCCGAAAATGCTCAAAGTCGCTCGGAAAAGGCTTTCGGCTGGTGTTATAGTAATCAAAGTTATTTCAGAGACGAGACACTATCTAAGTCTTAAACTGCAAAGGCGAGACTCCGTTCATATTAAAAAAAGGGTGTTTTAGGGTAACTTGTGTCATGATCATAGGAACCGTCTCCAATTCTGTTATGCGGCAACCAGCTGCGACATATTGTGCCCAACGTTCATAACCGACCGTTGCTGGTTGAAAGTCTTTCCGTGTTTGTGGTATAGGCTCATGTAGTGACAACATAACAAGCGGAAATAGTACAATGAAAGATGGGGAGGAAACCCCCATGGGACTGGTGAGGGCTCGTACGCGGTGTCAGACACCTGTGTGTACGGGCTTTTTTGTTTTTTGTGTGACGGTAACATATTGAAGTTTGCTCCAGCAAGACTTCGGCGAGCTCAGTCGAGTCGCTGCGGGGAATGCGCTTGCTGCTGAAGTTCATGTGGCTGAGAAAGCGACCTACACTCAAATTCCAGCACATCTTGAGCCTAATATTCTCCCTCAACAAAATTAACAAATGAAGCATGGAAGGGGATCATAATAACCTGGAGGCAATGGAATGATACAAGAAAATGAGATTGTGATGTTGATTCTTGGGTTAGGGGTTTTAATCTTCATCCTGGGGAACCGGTCACAACTGAAACGCTTTCCATCATCGAGATGGCTCATATTGGCATTCTACGTTCTGCTGGCGGGCTGGGCTTTGACAGTCCTTGAGGGCTTCTTTTGGGGGCTGGTTCTCAATTACTTGGAACATACCTGCTATGCCACAGGCGCCGTGTTGGTGGCTGCCTGGTGTTGGAAGGTATTTGGAGGCGGAAAGGAAACCAGGTGATGCATCCGGTAGCAGTTTTTGATTTCGTCTGTTTTTTGGCATCGTTAACGGGCTTGTTTTTCCTTGTGAAAGGTTGGAAGCGAGTTTTGCCACACGACGCCAAATTGTTGCTCACAGGGCTTCTCGTTTTTATCACACTTTATAGCTGATGTCTAGTCTTGGAGTGGTCTGGAATAACAAAGGCGTTGGATACCACCGAGGACTTGATTGGGGCATTGATGCCAATGTGGTGGGCGTTTGTTTTCTATGCTTTACTGCAAGGAATAGCGAGTAGTGATCTAAGAAACAGTGAAAACCGGTATCGCAGACTTGTTGGACAGTCGAAAGACGCAACCTTCCAGGTGGGCCTAGACGGTAAAATAACCTTTGCGAGTCCGGCATGCCAGGCGATTCTGGGCTATGGGCCGGAAGCCTTTGTTTCAGACCCCGACTTACTCCCAAGGATTGTACACTCTGACTATCACCAGCGATTCGATACATTCTGGGAAGAATATCATACCAGAGGCATTTTCCCAGAGCACCTGATTGAATGGGGCTGGATCCACAAGGATGGGCATACCGTATACACAGAAAATGTTTTCACCAACCTCTTGGATGCTCGTGGCAACCTCATTGGATTCCAAACCATCGCCCGTGACATCACCGACCGAAAGCGGGCAGAGGAGACAATCATTCAAGCCAAAGAGGACTGGGAGAATACGTTTGATGCCATAACGGATATGGTGATGCTTCTGGACAACGAGCATCATATTATCCGTGTTAACAAGGCTGCTGCGGAGTCCTTGAATACCACCAAAGAGAGCCTGGCGAACAAAAAATGCTATGAAGCTATTCATGGGCGAAACCAGCCCATTTCGGGATGTCCTTTACTGCTTACTAAGAAAACCTTGGAGCCCCATACCGTAGAGATAACTGAACCGAATTTGGGCGGAACCTTTATATGCTCCACTTCTCCAATACTGAATCGTGCGCGAAAACTTACAGGTTATACTCATTCCCTGAAGGACATTACCGAATCGAAGCGCCTTCAAGTCCAACTCCAACATGCCCTAAGGATGGAAGCTATAGGGACCCTGGCCGGAGGTATTGCCCATGACTTCAACAACCTGCTTATGGGGGTTCAGGGGTATGTCACTTTGATGCTTATGGATCGGGATGATACCGATCCCGATTACAAATGGTTAAGGAACATCGAAAAACAGATTCAAAGTGGTGTTAGGTTGACTTCTCATCTCCTTGGGTATGCGAGGAAAGGAAAATACGAAGTCAAGCCGGTTGACCTGAACGAACTGGCGCGAGAGACGTGCGAAACGTTTGGAAGGACCAGAAAGGACATTACAATTCATAAAGAGTTTCCTGATGATCTACGTGCCGTTGAAGCGGATCCAAGCCAGATTGAACAGGTTCTTTTGAATCTTTGTGTGAACGCTGCTGACGCCATGCCTCGTGGGGGAAATCTAATCGTCAAGACCATGAATACCACCCACGACGCTATGCGGGATAAACTTTACAGTCCCAAGCCTGGAAACTATGTCCAGTTAACAGTGACCGACACAGGCATCGGTATGGATAATAGTACCATAGAGCGTATCTTTGAGCCCTTTTTCACGACGAAGGAGATGGGCCATGGCACCGGCCTTGGCCTGGCTTCAGCTTACGGCGTGATAAAGGCTCATGGTGGATACATTGATGCCGAGTCCACGCTGGGAGAGGGCACCACCTTCACGATTCATCTTCCTGCATCTGAGAAGGAAGCTCATAGAGCTGTCACACGTGATGATAAGATAGTCAAGGGGAGTGAAACTGTGCTGTTGACGGACGATGAAAGGACGGTGAGACGAGTAGGCCGTGAGATGTTGGAAGCCTTAGGTTACAACGTGATGGTAGCAAAAGACGGAAAGGAAGCCATAGAACTGTATAGCGAGCATTGGGACCACATAGATATTATCCTTCTAGATCTGGTGATGCCGAGGATGGGTGGAAGTGAAGCCTATGACGCGTTGAAGCATATTAA
This sequence comes from Desulfobacterales bacterium, assembly GCA_020347085.1. Taxonomy (GTDB): domain Bacteria; phylum Desulfobacterota; class Desulfobacteria; order Desulfobacterales. The sequence continues at coordinate 592,811 of CP070769.1, read as the reverse complement.
CCCGGACGTCAAAGTCCTGCTCCTGAGCGGATACAGCATTGACGGCCAGGCCACGGAGATTTTACAACGAGGGTGCAATGGCTTTATTCAGAAACCATTTAATTTGAAAGAGTTGTCCGGGGAGATCAGGCAGGTTCTGGCGAAGAAATAGGTCTCACTTCCAAAAATGCTTGATTTCGGAGCTGGTTATTGTATGTTTCACACCGTTATATAAGGGGTCTATCAAGACTGCACTGAAGGTGGGCGTTTGATGTGTTGTCGGAGGCTGGCATGAGACCGAAGCAATGGTTGCTGTAGGTAGTGATGAGAGGGGCAGATGAAGTAAGCTCCGACCTCTCGAGGAATTCCACCTCGTTTGAATGATTCACAGGAAGGGGGATCAAGAGATGGAACAGAACATGACCTGGAAGGAATGGTTTGCTATTCTGATAGTCTGTGGCATTGTCGGCACCATAGCACTGGTAGTACTTCTGACGATAATGCTTTGACACCAGAATGTAGTCAAACTGCCTAGCATGGCAATTGTCGCCACTGGTACTAGAGCGCTGTGCGAAAAAAGGCTTCACTCAGCTTTAACGAGTCGAGCTTTTGCGACTTGGATAACCTTCTGATTGAAGATTCTGGAGGTCGCAATAAATGCTCGTGGATCGGGATAGATCGGCAGGGGGACGTCTTCGCCTTTTCGCATAAATCGCCGAAGACTTGGATATCGCGGTCACAAAGTGAACTGCAACGTCGACCGAATCTAGAAATTTTATAATTCCTTAAAGTCAAAGATTCTCTGCGGCTTGGTGCAGGGACCTTCGATGCACGTGTCTTTGCCCGTCTTTATTTGGTTATCTACGGGCTGCTGCCCAAAGCGCTTTCTTGAAGATGTTGATAGTGTTGCGCAGTTTTCTTGCCGCCAGGGGACATCCTTTTTGAGGTCAGGTTACTGATATGACCTGACAGGCTCCTCAACGGCACCATATTCGACATACGGTCCTGACGCATTTACAATAGGCTTGTCAGCTTGTATGCAACGTTTGCG
>CP070769.1:584938-591681 GCA_020347085.1 Desulfobacterales bacterium | reverse complement strand
GGGTAAACCGTACAAATGGGTCTTCAAGGTACCGCAGTCCGACAGTATGGCCGTGGAAGCGATTTACAATCACATGAAAAAACGTGGCATTAAGAAGATCGCCATTATGACGGGTACCACGGGTTTTGGCAAAAGCGGCCGGGGTGAATTGACACGGCTGGCTCCTGAGTACGGTATAACCATCGTGGCTGACGAGACATACGGTCCCAAGGATACGAGCGTTACAGCCCAGCTTACCAAGATTAAGGGATTGGCTCCACAGGCTATTGTGAATTGGTCGATTGGGCCGACCCAGGTGATTGCCTTGAGAAACTGGCAAGAGTTGGGAATGACCAACATCACCTTCTACCAGAGCCATGGTTTTGGAAGCAAAAAGAACATCGACCTGGCAGTCGGCGCTGCTGAAGGGGTCTTCACGCCTTTGGGAGCTTGCAACTATGCTGAAATCCTTCCAGATGACCACCCGCAAAAAGGGGTCACCATGGAATACCGCAGGGCTTATTCGACAAAATACTTTGAACCTGTGTCATCCTTTGGCGGCCATGCCTGGGATGCACTCCAACTGGTCGTCCAGGCCTTGAAGGCTGTGGGATGTGACCATGCAAAGATCAGAGATCACATAGAAGGCATTAAGGGCTTTGTAGGACAACACGGCGTTTTCAGCTTCTCGCCGGAAGAGCATAACGGCCTGACCAAAGAGGCCTTCCAGATGATTGTGGTGAAAAACGGGGCTTGGGCTTTTGCCGATTAGTCCAGAGTGAGGCGTGTCCGAGACTGGCAAGTGAATGAAGCTGCGTGACTCGGACACGCCTTTGTTTGTTGATCCGATTTTCGTGCAATATAAAGATGCATGAGTTTACTCGGGGCCTTGAAGCCTTTCCATGGCTCAACGGCCCCGTTCCTCGCTCCGGGTCGGGCTCCGGCCCAAAGGGCCTCTGCGCCTGCCGGGAGTCTTAACTGGTGCTATTCTAATACTTGATGATCTTATAAGAAGTCATCAGGCGGACGGCAAAGTAAAAGGTCCAGATGCAAGGCGCCCAAGTCTTGAGGAGTGAGGCGTACTTACGGTACGTCGCAACGATTCACCCTGTTAAATCGGCTCCCGCCGTCTCGCGTAGCGAGAATTTAACAGGGCGGGGATGAGGCGCAATCCCGACAAGTCGGGACAGATGGACTTTTTAGAAAGCCGTCAATAATTAATTATGGAACAGATATCCTTCGCAAGCCAACTTCTCCAATACACCATAACCGGGATTACTGTTGGTAGCATCTATGCCATGGTCGCCATCGGGTTTAATATTATCTACAACGTTACTGAGGCCATCAACTTTGCACAGGGCGAATTCGTGATGCTTGGCGGCTTGATCATGGTTTTCTTGCAGGTTACCCTGAACATACCTCTGGTGCTGTCCTTCCCGCTCACGATCGTGGTGGTCACAGTGGTTGGCATCCTTTTGGACCGGCTGGCTATCAGGCCGATTCGAGAGCCGTCTGTTCTCTCCATGATTATAGCCACCATCGGGGCCGCCTTTTTCATAAAAGGGGCAGCGATGTTCATATGGGGGAAAGACCCTTTTGATCTGCCCCCCTTCTCCGGTCGAAATCCTATAGCCTTCTATGGTGCTGTGGTCCAACCCCAGAGCCTGTGGGTTGTCGGCTTTCTGGTTGCGGTAGTGATTACCTTAACCCTTTTCTTTGATCGCACCATTCTTGGAAAGGCCTTAAGAGCGTGTGCTGTAAACCCAAACGCATCGAGCTTGGTCGGTATGAATGTGAAATACATGATCCTGTTGTCCTTTGCCATGAGTGCAGCCATCGGTGCCGTAGGAGGTATCGTCATTACCCCTATCTCTCTCATGGAGTATGATCGCGGCGCCATGTTGGCAGTTAAGGGATTCGCGGCCTGTGTTTTAGGAGGCATGGGGAGCTTTCCCGGGGCCATTATGGGGGGCCTGATCATTGGCCTTATAGAGTCGTTGGGAGCGGGGCTGATCTCATCCGGATACAAGGATGCGTTCGCACTATTGGTTTTGCTCTTCGTGCTGTTTCTGAAACCGAGCGGCCTGTTGGGCAGTGTAGAAATTAGCAGGATAAGAAAGTTCTGAGTATGTTCGGTTTCTTCTTGGGCTCGCTTCATAATGAATAGACTACCATTGAAAAAAAACAGGGACATTCTGCATCTGACGGGTTTCGGCTTGGGCCTCCTCCTGTTTCCCTGGCTTGCCCAGCACGTCTCCGTTCTTTCCCATTACATGGATGTGATGGTCTTTGTGGGGATCTACAGTATCATGACCATTGGCCTGTGCCTCCTAATGGGCTATGCGGGCCAAATTTCATTGGGACATGCCTCATTTTTCGGCCTTGGCGCCTATATATCTGGGGTGATCACCACCAAGTACGGGTTGAATCCATGGCTATGTCTTCTCATGGGTATGGCGGTTTCTGCGCTTGTAGCCGTCGTCATAGGCGCCCCCTCTTTGAAACTGAGAGGACACTATCTGGCCATGGCCACTCTGGCCTTTTGTATTATCGTCACCATTATCTTCAATGAAAACGTGGAATGGACAGGAGGCCCTGACGGGCTCGCCTTCATTCCGGGTATCTCCGTAATGGGATATTCTGTCGATTCGATCGCCAAGTTCTATTACCTTGTTTGGAGCATTGTTCTTGTGACATTACTTCTCAGCCTCAATGTCATTGGTTCCAGGGTTGGCCGGGCCATGCGATCAATACACGGAAGCGAACTGGCAGCGAGCGCCATGGGGGTAAATATCTCTAAGTACAAGATCTACGTGTTTGTCGCTTCGGCCGTCATGGCATCGATTGCCGGAAGTCTATACGCCCACTACCTCAACTTCCTGAGTCCTGCCAGCTTTGATCTCTTTGTCTCCATCAAACTCTTGATTATGATCATCCTGGGTGGGATGCACAGTCTCTGGGGAGCCGTTGTAGGTGCTGCGCTTATTACGTTTCTTAGTTATGAGTGGTTGCACTATTTTGAGGAAGCCGAGGGGATGATTTACGGGCTCATCATCTTGGTGATCATTATCTTTCTACCCGGGGGGTTGGTGAGCATACCTGGAAAGGTGAGAAGGCTTTGGGCAAGACAATAGTTCAAGGCTCAAGACTGAAAGGGATCAAGGGAGCGAGGGCCAATAGGGTCTTTGAACCTGGATCACTTGCTGCACAATAGGAGGCACCGCCCCTTTCGCAAAGCTGTCCAAGTCATCAGCTGTCAGGATGCTGTCGCCTACGAGCTCCTTTAAGACAGCCCTTACAGATTCCCGAAGCCCTGTGAGATGATACCCTCCCTCCAAGGTGACGGCCAGTCTTTCCGAAGTGCATTCCCTGGCAAGCTCCATGATGAGGCGTGTCATGGCTGCGTAACCCTTCGGTGTAACCCGCATACCTCCTAGGGGATCTGCGTCGTACGTGTCAAATCCAGCAGACACAAAGATCAGTTCGGGTTCAAAGATACGCCCTATGGGATAAACGATCTGCTCGATAATCTTGAAGAACTCGCCGTCCCCGTAGCCTGGGTGCAAAGGAACATTGACGGTTAAACCCATCCCGTTGCCGTCGCCGATTTCCTTTAGGCTTCCTGTCCCTGGATAATAAGGATACTGGTGGGTGGAAAAATAGAGAACATCCGGGTCTTCATAAAAGCTCTTCTGGGTGGCATTACCGTGGTGAAGATCCCAGTCCAGGATCAGTATTTTCCTTAACCCATAGGTCTTCATGGCATAGCGGGCACCCAGGGCCACATTATTGAAAAGACAAAACCCCATGGCCCGATCCTCTTCTGCATGATGTCCGGGAGGTCTGACTAAGGCAAAACCGTTCTTTACAGTACCATCAAAGATCTTGTCCACCAGGGAAAACAGACCGCCCACAGCCAGTTTGGCTGCCTGATACGAAAGGGGTGTGGTTTGGGTATCGGGATCAAGCGATGCGCAGGCTTTCCCATCTGTGGCGGCCACCCTTTCGATATGGAAACGACTGTGGATCCAGGCCAGTTCATCGCGCGTGGCAGGACGTGGGGAAATGCTCACAAATCTTCCTGCCATGTCCGCTTCATCAAGCATGTCATAGATGATCTCAAGGCGCTTCGGGCTTTCAACGTGAGGAAAGTTGGCAAGGTGCTCTTTGTAAAGGTCGTGGCAGACCACGCCTGTGCTTGACGACATAGGATACCTCTGGATGTCTCAGCAGAGTTAATGTGCCTATATGTCCAAAACCTTATATTAAGTCTCTATCTGTCGAACACAGCACACGGCGTTGGGCGCGGGGCATATGACATAAGGCGTATGGCCTTGAGCCTTGAGCCAAAAAAATTCTAGAAGGCTTTATACTTAAAGACATGCTTGGACAGATTGCATATTACTGTGAAAGAGGCTTCAATCAGTGCCGACCGGCACCCCCCCTCCTGACCTTTCAACACGAAGACAATTGACCACCACTTTGCTGGTCGACCTTGGCCAGGCGATCCAACAGCCTTTTGAACCAACTCTTCTTTGGACGCTGTTTTGGCCTTGTTGGGCCCGACAACTGTGCCGACACGCCGTTCTGTTCACCTCTCATTAACTTCTAACATCCTTCGAGTGGATAGTGGTCCCGCCTTACCGCTTTTCTGTACCACATACCGTTGTCACGTTAACTTGTCAACAGCCTTGACAGCTTTTCTCCTTGACAACAAGATGTTAGCGGACTACACAGAATGACTGCCAGGCACCAAAAACCTCATAGCGGACCTGCCATGGGCACCAAAGCACACAAAACCCACGCCCCAAAGTCACTGACACTTGCCATTCTGACTGTATCCAGCACCCGCAGCCTTGCCGATGATAAGAGCGGACAATGGATGAGAAAGACAGCTGAGAAGAAGCACAAAGTGGTCTTTCACGAGGTGATCCCGGACAACAAGGAGGTCATCGCGAATACAGTCCGCACAGTCATTAACGAGCATACCCCTCATGCAATCCTGGTGACCGGCGGAACAGGGATCAGTCCTTCAGACGAAACGGTCGAAGCAATTAGACCCATGTTTACAAAAGAGCTCGCTGCTTTTGGTCCGCTTTTTGCCCAGTTGAGCTATGAGGAGATCGACTCTGCTGCCCTCCTTTCTCGGGCCACAGCCGGGGTGGTGGATCAAACCTTGGTTTTTTGCATGCCGGGCAGCCTTAAGGCGTGCAAGCTTGCCTGTAAAGCACTCATCTTCCCTGAATTGGGACATCTTGTAAAGCACCTGCACGAAAACCTCTGACAAGTGGATATCCCACCGAGAAAAGGTTTTTCAATGTCTAACCGATGCATAGCTTGCATCTCATTTCGCAGGATGCCTTTGTTGTGTCCCCTTACGCCAGGAGCTGTTACGTTTGCCCCCACGTTAATCCTTGCCTAACCAATGCAACCCATTGATAAAAATCGCCCGTCTCGATACATGGCAACAGAAATTCGCGCCATGAAGGTGGACCCTGAATAAGACGGTGGTCTGAGCTGATTTTAGAAAAGGCCTTATTTGATACCAAGAATTGGTGGGGTTTTGGGCTTTTCGAGCTAAGTGAGAATTGCACGAAACCATCATGTCTGGAGGAGCCGCGTCGTCAAAAGCATCTCCTTTCTGCCCAATTAAGTTAATGTCTTGTGCAAACATCTTCGCCCTCAATAGGGAACATAAGTTCCCACGGTAAGCATACTCCGTTGAATATAATGCTACTTAATTTATATGCGTATTTTATACGTTAAAATAGAGTGTTGACTTTTGATTTTCTTTCGTGCACTTTGGCTATCCAGGAGGTATGATGCGCTGGGTGCACGCGTCGTGCTCTCCTTTTATGAGAGGCCCCTGGTGACCTCTTCCAATAGTGCGGCCTGAGGTAAACCCTTTGTTGGTCACCAGGGGCATTGAAGCTCCCCGCAGCCGCGACAAGTCCGGACGGGGAATGCGCTCGCTGTTGTAGTTCACATCTTCTGGAGGATTGCCCTATGGGAAAGAAGAAAGAGCAGAGAAAACACAAGCGATTCCAGGTCCCCAAAGGTGCTTTTGTTGCAGTCGCCCCAGATTATGACAAAATCGGGCCACTTGCTGACCTGACCATGGAGGGTCTCGCATTTTGTTATATCGGCGAAGGAGAACCACCAGACAAATCACATTTAGACATATTTTTGACCGAAGGTGATTTTTTCTTGGGCAAGGTACCGTTTAGGACCATTTCAGGTGTTGACCTTGTTGATAAAGTACCTTCAAGTCCAGTGACCATGAAACAATGCCGGGTAAAATTTAGGAAGCTAACGCCTGATCAGAAAATGAAGTTGAATGACTTTATTGACAGCCACACGGAAGATGAAGTGTAGGCCTGCAAACTAAATCCATATTGTATTGTCAAAGAGTAAGGTGGAGTCAGGAATGACTTTGCCTTTAGCTCAAAAGCCCTGAATCAGCGCCCTTCTCACCCTGCGTAACGGAAGACTGGTGACGCTTGCTCTTCAGGGCTTTCCAATGCCAGTATCTTGATATTTTCGTACTTTGTAAATATCTATGAATAAGCGAAACCTTTGCACAACCTCTTCTCACTGGTTCCTATGAGCTTCTTGACCCATCCATAGGCTTGCTCACTAAATCCTGGCACGCGGTGCCTCTTTTGGCGCAAGCTTCACTTTGTGTCAAGCCGTCAAGCGCAACCCTTGCGCAAAACTCTCCCGATAAATCGGGATCAAACAGTTCAGGATTTGCCCACCAAGGC
>CP070769.1:579577-584838 GCA_020347085.1 Desulfobacterales bacterium | reverse complement strand
TCTCAAAAGAAAGTTTAAATAGTCGTTAGGCAGCTTAAAGTCTTTTCTGAACGACATTGAGCGTTTTTGGGCACGCAGTGAAGCTGACGTCCCCAAAACGCTCACGGAGTGAGGAAAACGGCTTTACGGCGACTCCATGTTTTTTAAAGAAACTTCTGAGACGCGACACTAGGTCCTACGTCACCTGATTGGAGCTGAGCTCCCAAGTTCATTCATTGATTCTGGGTATATTCAGCAAGCAGGCTTCCCTGCAAGTAGGTTTTTTGAGGGGCAGAGAAGAATTTCTTGAAAAGTCCCAGGCTTTCTTGTCTCAAAATGTTAGGCGTGACCTTTATCTCCATATCCTGATAAAAAGGGGTGAGCCTTTTTAGATCCAGGTTTGTCCCGCCCCCCATGACGTCCTCATAGGCGTATACGATGTGTCTGATGCCGTTCAAGATGAGGGCTGCATAGCACATGAGGCACGGTTCCAGTGTCGAAAACAAGGTTACCTCTTCCCGGTCGATCTTTTCCTCCAAGTCGACAAGCCTCCTCAATGCCAACATTTCTGCATGGTCGAGTTCGTTTTGGTTGTCTGGCCCGGTGTGGTGCCGCATTCCGGTGACCAGCACTCGGTTTTCATACACCATCACACACCCCACCGGGAACTCTCCCGTGCTGAGTGCATGGTGTGCCTCTTCAAGGGCCTTTGACATAAAGAGTTCGTAATCCACTTTTGACATCCCTATCAAGAGCAGTGAACCTAGATCGTCAATCGAATCTAGATGAGATCAAGAATCTTAACCCACTATTTGGCACAAAGTAAAGGCACAAAAGACTTCTGGAGCAGAGACCTTCATCTACCAGCATAGGTCGAGCTGGAATATCTCTTTACAGATCCTTGAACTTGTGCAATAAGCAAAGAGCTTGCCATTCTTTTCCGCTCAATATGCTGATGTTCTTGCATATTTTTGCCAGAGCAGGAGTCTGAACGCATGGTCCCTTTACAGATCTTGAAGAAGCGGTCCTATAAGCTAGCCTCCATACGGGAAGGTATAGAAGCATGGGAGAAGGAGTATCTTTCTCCGTTTGCCTGTTTGAGCAGCGAATCCAGTGGGAGAAAAGCCCCTGAAAAGCCCTGTCATATTCGTACGACATTTCAACGAGATCGGGATCGCATTGTTTATTCCAATGCCTTTAGGCGCCTCAAGCACAAAACCCAAGTCTTTCTGTCACCGTTGGGAGACCACTACCGTACACGGCTAACACACACCTTGGAGGTTTCTGAGATTGCCCGCACCATTGCCCGGGCATTAAGACTCAATGAAGATTTGGCCGAGGCCATCGCCCTGGGACATGACCTGGGACACACACCGTTTGGACACGGTGGTGAAGTCGTATTGCAGGAAATCTATTCGGAAGCATTCTCTCACCGCGAACAAAGCATTAGGGTCATTGACATGCTGGAAAACCGCGGCCGGGGCCTGAACTTATCCTTCGAGGTCCATGACGGCATCTTAAAGCATTCCAAGGGCTATGGAGCGGTAGTGCCCACTGAAATCAATGAGATGCCTGCCACGGTTGAGGGGCGAGTGGTGCGGTTCGCCGACATCATGGCCTATCTCAATCATGACTTAGATGACGCCATCCGCAGCGGCGTTATCCAACGGAAGCAGGTTCCAAAAGAATGTGAGGAAGTCCTGGGGCGCTCCCATTCTGAGCGCGTCAGGACCATGATAAACGACCTTGTCATGGCAACCCGGATTAAGGATGGAGCGATGCACCTCGCCGTCAGCGACGCAACCTCTGAGGCCATGATGACGCTCAGGCAGTTTCTCTATGACAACGTCTACAGGTCTGACCAAGTGCACCGAGAATTTGTAAAGGCCAAAAAGATCCTCTCAGAGCTCTATTACTATTTACTGGAGAACCAAAAGGCTCTTGAAAGAGAACTCAAGAAAATGGAGATGGGTGGTTTCCCCGAAGGTACAAACCCAGAGCGGAAGGTCTGTGACCTCGTTGCCAGCATCACCGATCGCTATGCCTTGAACCTGTATGAAGAGATCTTTTTCCCGGCGCCACAGGTTTGATTAAGGAAACGCCTATGGAAGAACCAACATTCATTCCGTATGAAAAGGCCAAAGAAATTGTAGCCCAAGTAGTCGAAATGGAGCATCCGACCGAAGACGGAAAGCGGATCTTTGGTGTGTACAATCACACCGGGATACAAATCTGTTGGTTCGACGCTGATGAAGTAGAAGCTGAGGTGGATGCGGGGGAGTTTGACGAGATAAGAGAACACATCTTGCATTTCATTCCAGACTGGGCAGTCTGACCGTTATTCGAGATTTGTTACTCACCACCGGGTAGGCGATTTCCGTTTCACGATTGCCGGTTTCGCGAACCCTCAATAGGGCTTCAAGATTCGTTCCACAGATACAGGGCCGGGAATTAGCCTTTGTTCCAGCATAATCCTCTCTGTCTGTTTCCAGGCCTCCACATCGATCCTGCCTATTGGAATTTCCGGCGACGGTTTCATGAGCATCCTTGTAGCTGACAGCTGTTCCCTGATAATGTTGATGGGCGTATCTCTGTCAAACCGTTGAATGGTTGCTACGGCTTTTTCCTTGTTGGCCGGTCCAAGTGCCTGGCGCCAACCCTGGAGCAGGGTGTTAACAAAGTCTTCGACAACCTGAGGGCGCTTTGTCAGCATCTTTTCTGTGGTGATGACCGAGTTCGCGACAAAGCGGATAGCGAACGCATCAGGGCTGAAAAAGCTGACCACCTCCCCGGCTTGACGGAGCTTTTCACCGATCACAACCCCTTCGGCATTCTGATAAATGGGCCAAAGATCGACCTTGCCCTGGTAAAACGGTGTGTAATCGTATCGAACACTAAAGAATTTCACCTCGTTGCTCATGATGTTTTATTTCGACCGGAGGGCCCGCATGATGGTCTCATCATTGCCGCCGTAGGTTATGCCTATGGTCTTTCCTTTCAGGTCGTCGGGCCTCGTTATACGCGTCCTGTCCGGTCTGTAAATCCATTGCAGGGGGTTAACCTGAAATAGCTGAGCAAGGACCACGATGGGAGCACCCTTGGACACGGCCCGGATGACTTGATCGGCTGACGCCACACCAAATTGAGCATGGCCAAGTTCCAACTCCTTGATCGCGTCACGCTCGGGGCTTCCCTCCTTGATCGTCACTTGCAGCCCTTGGTCAGCAAAGATGCCGTGTACGTCAGCATAAAGATCGCCAACCACACTGATATTGAAAAGCCACTTCAGCCGATACGTCACATGCTCAAAGGTCTCCTGGGCCTTCTGGTGACATGCACCGGTCGCGGTAGTCAGGATGATGACCATAGTCAGCAGGCAAGCCCTTCGAAGTATCTGACCGATCAGGCCGTGCCTCCTTTTGGTATTTCCCATCTTTTTTTGGTGAGGTATCCTATCCATTCCAGGCAGGTTAGGTAGAGTGAAGTGCATATCCCTATAAGAAAAAGGGCAACCAGGATTTTGGCAAGATCGCTTTGGTAAAGGGCTATCCGGATGTTGTACCCGATGCCGGCGCTAGCCGCGATAAACTCGGCAACGATGGTGCCAACCATGGCAAGTGTGGCACTTCCAACAATCACCGTGATGAGCTTGCCAATGTTTTCAAAAGCACGGATCTTCACCTGCAACTGCCAATGCATCCTCTTGGTGACATTGTAAAAATGCTCAGTATGCGCTATGGGCTCAGACAGAACGCCGATGAAAGACAGAAGTAAGGGAAAATAACAGATCATAGCCGCAATCAAAAGTCTGGAGGAGAGTCCATCGCCCAGAAGGATAAAGATGATCGGCGCAACCGCCACAATAGGATAGGCCTGGATGTTGTAGGCGGCGACCTTAATGAATGAACCGACCCAGGTGGTCAGTCGACCTATAATCCCGACAATGGTTGCCAAACCAATGGACAAGATATGACCGAGGATGGCTACAGAAAGTGTATCCATAACCTCGAAAAGATATCTGCCAAAAACGCTATTGCCAGTTCGCCATATCTCCTCTGGACCCGGAATAACGTAATCGGAGAGATTTAGAACGTACTTTATCAGGAGTAAAAAGCCCAATCCCAAGAAATATACGATCAGGAATTGGTAAAGGCGCCTATGAAGCATGCATGACCTCCAGCATGGTTAGCTCAAGGTCTTCGTTTGCAAGGGCTTGCCTCGCTGCAAGGTCCTGGCCCGAGATGGAAACCGCTTGGGGGCTTTTGTGTGGGCCCCGAATAACCAAGATTTGCTTGCAGAACTTGGAGACCTCCATCACATTGTGGGATATATAGAGAAAGCTCTTTTGGGGGAACATTTCTTTAATCTTCATTATGATCTGCTCTCTGGTGACCTCATCCACATTGGCTAGGCTTTCGTCCATGATCAGTAGATCAAAATCCTGCAACAGGTATCGGGCTAGATTCATCCGATTCTGCTGTCCCAGGGATAGCTGAGCAAATCTCGAGCCTAAACATGCCTGTAAGCCGAAAGACGCGATCAGATCGTCGATAGCCCCTTTGTTGGGCTGTGGGGTGACTTCGGCCAGGTGATCTCCTACGCTGTACCATCCAGGGAGGCTTTCCAGGTTATATGAATAGAGGACATGCTTCATCTGTTCAGCCGCGATTTCACCTGAAAACCCGTTCATCTCTCTTGCCATCATCTTCGCAAGGGTCGTCTTCCCCACACCTGATTGCCCGAACAAGGCATGGAACCCAGGACCGCTCACCTGACAGGTCAGGTCCCTGAAGACATAGGTATCCGTGTTGGGGTATTGAAAGGTGATGTTCTGGCACTCAAGCAGCATGTTTTCGTTGACCCCTTCAGGTCTCTAGTGTCATGTCTCAAAAGAAAGTTTAAATAGTCGTTTTAAATAGTCGTTAGGCAGCTTAAAGTCTTTTCCGAACAACATTGAGCGTTTTTGGGCACGCAGTGAAGCTCTGCGCTATGAGATGGCAGCTGAGTGACGCGTTGAGAATCACAAGCTGTTTGAGGGCTTTAGCCCGAGTTTTAGCGCTCCGCTTCACTGCGTGCGTGATTCAGCGGAACGAAGCTGACGTCCCGAAAAAGCTCACGTAGTGAGGAAAACGGCTTTACGATGACCCCATGTTTTTTAAAGAAACTTCTGAGATGCGACACTAGAAGCTATCTCAAAAGAGTGGATCAGGATTCAGGGCAAGGCGGCGGGCGGGGAAAAAGCGCAGCATACACGGTAGTATGTGAGCATTTTGAGCCGATTC
>CP070769.1:572246-579477 GCA_020347085.1 Desulfobacterales bacterium | reverse complement strand
GTGAGCATACAGGGAATCCGATTCTAAACTGGGTCACTGTTTGAGCGTATTAGTGAGCGTTGAGAAAGAACAGGGACTTGATAGATCGTCCCCACGCGCCGAATAGAGCGCCAACCTTGACGGTATTGTTCAAACGACAGGCGCTGGTTTTTCTTTACGCCCACTTATGCGCGAGTTTGAGCCGGTTTAGAATCGGATTGCCTGTATGAGGTGGTGTTTTCAAATAGTTAAATCTTTATCTTTAGTTTTGTTTATACGTCCGTTATTTTATGACAATTCCACAGTATTGTCAATCTCTAAAGCCCGAGCGCCCCGGTGTCTTCTGCATCTTGACCGGCATGCTCCCCGGACGCGCAATGCTGCCGCAAGGCAGAACCCCCACCCGCAAGGGCGGAGAGGTTTCACGAGCCAAACCTGTTGCATTGACAGTAGCAAGCCCAGAGACAAGTGAAGGACAAGAATACATAACCTACTTGACCTCCTCGACCTTCAGAACAAGCTGATCCACCCCTATGACACGGACTTTAGCGCCCGCCTCGATCGGTTCTGACGCCTCAGCGTTCCACAGTTCCCCATGGACAAAGACCTTGCCTTCAGGCCCAAGCCTTTCCTTAACCACACCAACCTCGCCTACCAACCCCTTGTCGCCAGTTCTGGGTTTGGATATCTGGGATCGAAACACAAGGCCTGCCACGACCACAAAAAACCCAGAAACCATGACAACCGTAGGAATCAGGACGCGCCAGGAGAGACGCATCTCAGGTGCGGTTCCCTCGAAAAGCATCAGGGACCCCAAAAAGAGCGATATGACCCCACCCAGGCTCAAAAGACCATAGCTGGTGACCTTCATTTCGAGGATAAAGAGGATCAGCGCAAGGGCAATCAGCAGAATCCCGGCATAGTTCACAGGAAGTGTTTGAAAGGCAAAAAAGGCCAGAATCAGGGAGATGGCCCCGATAACGCCCGGGAAGATAGCTCCGGGGTGAGAAAGCTCAAAATATAATCCGGCCATGCCGATCATCATCAGAAGATAGGCAATGTTGGGATCACTCAGGGTCTTCAGGATCTTGTCCCTGAGGCTTTCCGTGAGAATCACCCGGTTGAGGCCTTTGGTAACCAATGTTCCCTTGTCCTTTAAATCTCGACCATCGATCTTTTCAATCAGATCGTCCAAATCCTCGGCAATGAGGTCGATGACCTTGAGGTTCAGTGCCTCTGTTTCCGTAGCAGACACACTCTCACGGACCGCCTTTTCCGCCCATTCGCTGTTGCGACCCCGTTTTTCCGAAATACTTTTGGTATAGGCCACCATGTCGTTGACCACCTTCTCGGCCATGGCCTTGTCCATCTCCTTTTGGCCAAGGTTGACCGGGTGGGCCGCACCAATATTGGTGCCAGGGGCCATGGCAGCAATATCGGCCGCAAGGGTAATCATCACGCCGGCAGACGCCGCCCGTGCCCCGCTCGGCGATACATAGACCACCACAGGGATCTCCGAGGCCAGCACGGCCATCACAATGGAACGCATGGAAAGGGCCAGCCCACCAGGGGTATCAAGCTGCATCACGAGACAGGCGGCTTGCTCGCCATTAGCCTTTTCAATGCTTCTTATCACGTACTCTGCCAAGCCCGGGTTAATCGTGCCTGAAACCTCAACCACATAGACCTCTCCCTTGGCAGCCTGAGCCGCCATCGGAAAGGTGCCAAGCAGCAAGCCTGCCAATACAACTCCCGCAAGTGCACTTCTGTGAGAGACCTTTACAAAGCGTTCCATTTTGTCCAAGGTCAAGAAAGGCGAAGATTTTTGCCGCAACAATACTTCGCGTATTTTGAGAGCAAACATCTGAGTTTGACGTAAAGATTGGGCAAAAGGGGATGTTTTGTAAAGGTCTCTAAGCCTTTTCATACGCCTCCTGAAGCTTCTGCATATCCTCCCATACATCGGGCTTCTTCGCAGGATTTCGCAGAAGAAAAGCTGGGTGATATGTGGGGAGAAGATGGATACCTTCATAGACATAAAAGCGGCCTCGCAATCGAGATATCGGTGTTTTGGTCTCCAGAAGTGTTTGGGCCGCAAAAGTGCCTAGGGCACATACCAGTTTGGGCCTTATGGCCCTCAACTGCCTTCGGAGAAAAGGAATGCATGCAGTGATCTCGTCTGGTTCAGGATTTCGATTCCCCGGAGGCCGGCACTTTATGATATTGCAGATATAGACATCCTCTCTAGCCAATCCAATGGCCCAAAGTATCTTAGTAAGCAGCTGACCTGCCTGACCCACAAAGGGCTGACCCTGCGCGTCTTCTTCATAGCCTGGCCCTTCGCCTACTAAGACGAGCTTTGACCGGGGATTCCCAGCTCCAAAAACGATATGTTTGCGCCCCCTGTGGAGCTTGCATCTCTGGCAGGTGCCAAGATCGGCCCGAATTCTGTCCAAGGTTTCTGCCATGGCTCCTTTGTACCAGTGGTCCAACATCTTGAGAGAGTCTTCAGACAAGGCCACACCCGCATACCCTAATCCTTTCATATACCGGAAATAAACCTTCAAATCCTCTCGAATCTCAGACAAGAGTCTCGCAGAACTCTCATTGAAGGCTTGAATCGATTCTGTCATTTGCCTTTCTCTTAATCTCCAAGACCTTGTCGAACAATACGTCGGCAAGGGCTCCCTTGTCCATAAGGGGCAAAGTCTCATTGCCACCGTCCCTGTAAAAAAGGCTTGCCTGATTGGTGTCCGAGCCAAACCCTGAATCGGCCTGTCCGATAAGATTGGCAACAATAAGATCTAAGTTCTTGGCAGCGAGCTTGGCGCAGGCGTTCTCCTCTAGATTTCGGGTTTCAGCGGCAAAACCAACCAGAATTTTTCGGTTCTTGTTATCTCCCAGAGCCTTTAGGATGTCCACCGTCTGTTCGAAGCGCAAATTCTGCCCTATCTCTTCCTTCTTGACCTTGTGTTCAAAGAGACTGACTGGCCGCCAGTCCGATACCGCAGCGGCCATTACAATGATTGTAGCTTTTTCTGCAATGTCCATCACCGCGTTGAACATCTCATCGGCCGTCCTGACTCGGGTGACGCTGACGCCCTGAGGGTCTGGAAGCACGGTGGGCCCACTGACCAGGGAAACTTCTGCCCCCCGCCTGCGGGCAATACGCGCAACAACGTGTCCCATCTTGCCCGAAGACGGATTGCTGATAAACCTAACGGGATCGATCGGTTCCTGAGTGGGCCCAGCAGTCACCAGGACCCTCTCTCCGGCCAAATCCTTGGCACACAACAGCGAACGAACTTCTTCTGCCATAATCTCAACGTCTGGCAACCGACCTGGCCCCTCGTCGCCACAAGCGAGTAATCCGGTATCAGGACGCAGTACCGTCATGCCAGCCCGCTCAAGTCTCTTGACGTTTTCCTGAATGAGACGATTTTCATACATGTGAACGTTCATGGACAGACAAACCAAGATTGGCGCACGAACCGCCAAGATAAAGGTAGTCAAAGGATCATCTGCAATCCCGTGAGACATCTTACCAATGATATTGGCGGTGGCTGGCACGATGATCACAGCATCCGCCTCCTCTGCCCATGTGATGTGCCGAAAGGGCGCATTGGCTTGCTCCCCAAACAATTGGGTCCATACTGCATGCCCTGAAAGAGCCTCAAAGGTGAGTGGCCCAACGAACGCCTGGGCCGCCCTAGTCATGATGACCCTGACCTGGGCACCCGACTTTACGAGAATCCTGAGAAGGTCCACGGCCTTGTAAGCAGCAATCCCGCCGCACACGCCGAATACGATCTTCTTATCCCTTAGGGGATCGGACATTTGCCTCCCGGCTATTGCTGGCGCATAAAGCATAAAACGTATTGCGCATAGTGAGAAATTCTCTGCGCTTTGCTCTTTGCGCTCTGCGCTTTGAGTTATTTCAACAGACGCCCTTCCGCAGTTTCCCCGGATGGGGCCACCCAGATCTCAACTTCCGTATTGAATTGTTTTTCGGTAATATTGATGACGCAGTCCCGATTCGGCTTTTCGAAAATCAGCATCGTACGGGGAGACCTGAAATAAGTCTTGAGTCGCCAGTTATCCTTCGCCATATTGTTCTCAAAAAACCTAATCAGGGAATTTATCTCGACGCGCCCTGTCAATACCAAGACCCCGGCCCTGAAATCAGGGGCATGATGAACAAAAGACTTCCTTGTATCTACCTTAAGTTCTGAAGGCACCAGAACATCTTCAAAGTCATAATAAAGAGGTGCAGATGTCTTATCCTGTAGTGTTGCAACAGGCTCTGATGTCTTTGAGCTCCTGGTGTTTTTCTTCCACTGAGCGCAGCCCAAAGAGATCACAAAGACAAGCAACATCGCTGAAATCTGTACGAACACCTTGACTCCTCTAAAATGTGCCATGACAATTCCTCCTATACTCTCAGTGTGTTTTTTCTCACCAGGGTCCAATTTCACCAATTTGCAAGCCCAATTTCTTTTTATCAACCTCACAAAACATAGTCAAGCAACACAACCGAATGCTGGGTGCGGAGTTCGGAATGCAGAATGCGGATCTGGAATAGTGTCATGTCTCAAAAGAACGTTAAAATAGTCGTTAGGCAGCTTAAAGCCTTTTCCGAACGACATTGAGCGTTTTTGGAATGAGATGGCAGCTGAGTGACGCGTCGAGAATCACAAACTGTTTGAGGGCCTTAGCCCGAGTTTTAGCGCTACGCTTCACGGCGTGTCTGATTCAGCGGAGCGAAGCTGACGTCCCGAAAACGCTCACGGAGTGAGGAAAACGGCTTTACGGTGACTCCATGTTTCTTAAAGAAACTTCTGAGACACGACACAAAACGTTCTTTCCGAAATCGTTCCAAAAAAGTCTGACCGAATAGAGACCTTGAAGTCTCCAACGCACGCCCGCATAGCAATCCCTTATTCTGTCTTGCCGTGTTGGAATGCCTGGCGGCGGCGGACGGACGTCAGCTTAATGCACGGCTGCTGTATATCTGAAGCGCTAGCGTTAATCAACACAATTTGTCCGAACTTATCTTCACTAGGCTCTAAGCGTAGAGTACTAAAGTAAACGACTACCGGTATGGCGGGTAGTTTTATTATCCACCCAAAAGCCTTTTTGCGCGTCCCTAAAAAGGCCATCGGCTCATTTTGCAGCGTTCCGGGACCAACAATGTAAATGAACATCGTGGTTAAAGAATGGAGGCCTTTGTCATTTCTCGTGATATCTGAGTGTACCATCTCACGTAATTCCGAATGATTCTTTGTAAAGCACTCGAACACAAAAGGAACCGAATTCCCGCATATTTGTGTCTATGATCCTTGCAAACATGGTAATACTACTATATGTTATCTATATGTTATCCGTCACCAAACAGGACCCAGCCGTCCAAAATTGGACTTGCGAACACGTGGGCTGATGGCGTCATGGAAAGAATCAAAAATCCAACGCCCCAAAGCTTCAACACCGCGGAAGAAGTCCTGCAGATCGGAGTCCTTCAGCTGTGTCCAACTTTTCAAATAGCTTGCAGAAATTCTGATACCTTATGAAACCAATTCAAACCGGCGTTGAAAGACTTCTTGCCGATCCCCCATCAATGCTGCAAGGGAAACGCCTTGGGCTTCTGGCAAACCCAGCTTCGGTTGGGTGTCCGGAGGGGGATGGAAGATTTCGGTCTTCCCGGATGCTCGTTGCCAATCACTTCCCCGGTCAACTGAAGGTGCTCTTTAGCCCTCAACATGGGTTTTTCGCTGAAAAACAAGCTAACATGGTCCCTTCAAAGGGCTTGGCTGATCCGCTACTTGGTATACCAGTTTTCAGCCTTTATGGGGAAACAAGAAAGCCCACGCCGCCAATGCTGGAACCTATAGATATTCTGATCATTGATCTCCAAGACGTGGGCACCCGCGTCTACACCTTTATTTCCACGATGGCTTTATGCCTGCAGGCAGCCCAGACCCATAACAAACAGGTCCTTGTCCTTGACCGCCCAAATCCCATCGGAGGAGACCACGTTGAAGGAAACTGCTTGAAACCCGAATTTGCCTCTTTTGTAGGCATGTATCCCATTCCTATGCGTCACGGCCTCACCATTGGCGAACTCGCCCTCTTATTCAATGACTATTTCGGGATCGGCTGTGAATTGACTGTTACGCCGATGGCAGGATGGAGACGTCAGATGCTTTTTCAGGATACAGGCCTGCCCTGGATACCCCCCTCTCCCAACCTGCCCACCCCCCTTTCTGCCATCGTCTATCCCGGTCAGGTCCTTTGGGAAGGAACCAATGTATCGGAAGGACGAGGGACGACCCAACCCTTTGAGATCTTCGGCGCTCCTTTTCTGGACGCAGCCCGCATTGAAACGTGCATACCTGAAGAAAAGCTTGCCGGGGTGCACCTCCGTGCACTTGCCTTTGAACCTACGTCGGACAAGTGGGAAAAGGAATTATGCCACGGCTTTCAGCTTCACATTATAGACGCCAGGATGTACCAGCCGTATAGGACGAGCCTAACCTTACTCCAAGCTGTGGTTTCTCTACACCCTGAAAAGTTTCAGTGGAAGTCACCCCCCTACGAATATGAATTTGAGAAACTCCCCTTTGACCTTATTACAGGAGACCTCTTGATCCGAAGCGCCATAGAAGACGGGCACCCTTTACGGAACCTGGAAGAGACTTGGGCTGAAGAGGTCAAATGTTTTGAGGAAATCCGCGCACCTTATTTGCTGTATGAATGACCAAGAAATCTTTGGTGTAACCGTTGACATGGTGCCAACAGTCATCGGCCGGGCAGTCTGTTTTAGTAGCAAAAAACAATAGGAAAAAAAGGATATGAAGAATCGGCCTGGCTGGAAACGGATGATGTTCAAAGGCCACAAGGTGTGGCTTCATGTGAACGATGATCAACAACCTATGGTTCACAACCACAAGTTGTTGATAAAGTATCAACTTGATCAGGATCACGAATATTGGGTTCCGAAAGACCCGGTGCAGCCGATCGATCCTAAACGATTAAGACAAAAGGGTCCCAAGCCTGAGCACAAGCCTTCCTTATCCGAAGATCACAATGATCTTGATGATAGATTCCCCCCAAACACTATTGTGGTTTATACAGATGGCGCCTCTGCCGGTAACCCTGGTCCAGCGGGCATAGGCATAGTTCTGCGTTATGGCCCCCATGAAAAGGAGATATCCAAACACATCGGGATCGCAACCAATAATGTTGCTGAGTTGAC
>CP070769.1:568489-572146 GCA_020347085.1 Desulfobacterales bacterium | reverse complement strand
CCTTGGTGGCCAAGATGCTCCCTGAAACGGATCCGATTCACAAAGTGACTATCATCCCTCGGGGACGGGCGCTGGGGCTTACGCAACAACTCCCTATGGATGAAAAACATACCTACCCAAAAAGATACCTCTTAGACAGCCTTGCTGTACTCATGGGTGGTCGGGCAGCCGAAGAGTTGGTCCTGGAGGAGAAGACCAGCGGGGCTGGCAATGACATTGAACGAGCCACAGAAACTGCACGCAAGATGATCTGTCAGTGGGGCATGAGTGAGAGACTGGGGCCCCTTGCGTTTGGGCAGAAAGAGGAACAGATCTTCCTTGGAAGAGAGTTTGCTCAGCATAAGGACTACAGCGAAGAAACGGCTGTGCTGATCGATCAGGAAATCAGAGAGGTCGTCACCGAGGCTTATGAGAAGGCCAAAAAGATCCTTACAGACAATATGAACACGCTACATGCCTTGGCAGAGGCCCTGCTCGAAAGAGAAACCCTGGTGGAAAGGGAAATAGAGGCTATTATTGCTGGAGATTTCCCAAAGTCTGCGGAGACAGAGGAAGAAGAGACCAAAGAGGATGCAAAGACCAAGGACGCAACCAGGGCGCCAGGTAAACTCGAGCCACTTCCCAGTTAGTTTCCAACCATTAAAGTTTCCAGTTCATATGAATGTAGATCGATCAACTGTGTTTGAGCTCCGATGCGGCCCCCATGTGCTGACCTTGGGACCTCGGACTTTAATTATGGGCATCCTGAACGTGACGCCCGATTCATTCTCCGATGGAGGCCGCTTTTTTGACAAGGAAGATGCAGTAGCCCATGGGGAAGCGCTGGCTGCAGCCGGGGCCGATATCATTGATGTGGGTGGGGAGTCAACACGCCCGTTTTCAGAGGCAGTCCCCGCAGAAGAAGAGATTCGACGGGTAGTCCCGGTCATTGAAGAGCTTGCTCATCGAGTTTCTGTGCCAATATCCATCGATACCACCAAAGCCCAGGTCGCGGCACAGGCCCTTTACGCAGGAGCCGTCATCGTTAACGACATCGAAGCGCTCAGGCTCGATCCGGCCATGGCAAATCTGTTTGCTGATAGAGACGTACCAGTTGTGTTGATGCATATGCAAGGGAGCCCTAGAACCATGCAGGAGAATCCGCAGTATGAAGATGTGGTTGGGGAGATTCAAAGATTCCTGGCTGATGCTATGGACAGGGCTGAAGAGGCCGGCATTGACCGTAGCAAAATCATTGTAGATCCTGGAATCGGTTTTGGCAAGACGGTTACCCATAATCTGCAGCTTATCAAAGATCTTTCAGCATTCCTAGGCCTTGGCGTTCCTGTTTTGATCGGCCCCTCTCGCAAGTCTTTTATATCTAAGCTGTTGGGCCCGGGGGATGAACGCCGCGAGGTGGGGACACAGGCTGCTGTGACGGCCGCTGCCATGCATGGAGCGCATATCGTACGTGTCCACGACGTGGAACGAACAAGACAGACCCTGAAACTGGTGGATGCCCTTAGGGATCCGGTGATGCGCGATCATTGACCGATGAGAAATTGGAGAATTCCCTTGAACAACCTGCAGGGAATCTTTGACCGTACGGAATTTGGCCATTTCTGGATTGTTTGCATTCCTTGCTCCGCACGGGGGTGCAAACTGAATCAGCGGCTCTTCGTGCTTCTTTGTTTTACGGCCTGCGGCCGCTCTACAAAGCCAACTGCTGCGCAGGTGCTTGTTTAGGCGTTCGCCAACCTCGCAGTCCCCATTGGGGATGCGAAACGCACGCGCTTTTGCGGATCAAAAATGATCACTCGGCACGTGCCTACTGACTGATAACCAATACTTCGCCTATGAGGCTGTCGTACAAGTCTTTAATCCTAGTTCTTGCTGGGCTTATCGTCCTGGTTTTGGGGGGTCTCCTGTTCTATGGAGAGCAGGAGGTCACACGCGCCATTCCTGTAAAATTTGAACATGTCCCCCATGACTTGATCGCTGTCCGCTATACCCCCCTTGTACTTGAAGCGTGTCTAAAGGGGCCGTCGAGGGTCCTGAAGGGGATCAAGGGCTCTCAACTATCGTGCAGGGTTGACCTGTCCATGGCAAAACCGGGGCCGCTGCTCGTCAAGGTATCTCCGGAGATGATCAAAGTCCCCCGGCAGGTGTCGGTCCGTGAAACGGATCCGGCCTCCTTCACGATAACGATTGACAGACGGATAGATAAGGTCGTCCCTATCGTGCCCGATTTAAACAAAGATCCGGCACCGGGCTATGTGATATCCCGCGTAGTGACTAGCCCTTGTACGATCCAGCTTATCGGACCTATGGGTGTTCTGGAAGAGATTTCGGCTGTGCGCACCACACCGCTTGATGTGGCTGGGTTGACGGAAACAGTAAAGAAGAAGGTGGCCTTGAATCTGCGTCATGATCCCCATGTTAAGGCCTTTGGCGAAAGTTTGGTTGAGGTCGAAATTGTCGTGGAGCAAAAGATGGCTGAAAAATGGCTGAATATCGCTATTCAGGCCACAGGCACCAAATACAAGCATGTGATTACACCTAATCGTATCAAGATCTTGCTGAGAGGCCCTGTTCAGACGTTGGAAAAGCTAACCCGGGACAATGGTGTAGAGGTCTATGTGGACCTAAAGGGTTTAGTACCCGGGACGTACGTGCGCCCTGCCGTTATCAAACCGCCTCTAAACACGACGCTGGTGGAGGCAAAGCCAGAAGTGTTTACCGTAAAGCTGCTCAAGTCCAGGTGAACGGGGTAATTCTTCTGAGCAGGCAGAACCTGTAAGGCCACCCAGGCACAAGGCAGAACCATGCTGCTAGCAATTGATATAGGGAATACCAATACAGTGATAGGCGTCTTTGATGATGACATGCTCATCCACCACTGGCGACTACGAACTGAGAAGGATGCCACCGAGGATGAGTTTCAGGTGTTGATTAAGGGTCTGTTTTCTCTTGAGGGCGCCATGCTGGAGTCCATCACCGGGACCATTGTCTCCTGTGTGGTACCCCCCATGGTGAATATCCTTGAGCGTTTCTGCACCAAATATCTTCATCACGAGCCGGTATGGGTTGATGCCGCCACATTTACGGATATGCCCATACTCTATGATAACCCGAAGGAGGTGGGAGCCGATCGGATCGTCAATGCTGCTGCGGCTTTTTACAAATATCGCACGAGTTTGATTGTCGTTGACTTTGGCACTGCCACCACATTTGATTGCATCTCCCGGGACGGGGCCTACCTGGGTGGGGCTATTAGTCCTGGTATTACGGTCTCCTCGGAAGCGCTATTTCAAAAGGCCTCTAAACTTCCACGGGTTGAGATCTTTGCTGCACCAAAACATGCGATTGCCAAGGATACCATTAGCAGCATGAATGCGGGTATCATATTTGGCTACGCGGGTCTGGTAGATGGAATCGTAAGACGTATCAAGAACGAGATGACTGCAGTGCCCAAAGTTATCGCCACCGGTGCCCTGGCCCAACTTATGGCAGAGTTTGCGGAGACCATCGAAGCGGTTGAGCCGCATCTTACCCTGGAAGGACTTCGGATCGTTTACGACAAGTTACAGAAGAAGTAGAACCCATCTCAAAAATGTGAATCAGGGTTCAGGGCAAGGCGCGGGGCGGCGAAAAAGCGCAGCATACACGGCAGTATGT
>CP070769.1:565249-568389 GCA_020347085.1 Desulfobacterales bacterium | reverse complement strand
TAGAAAACCGGGCAAGATTTTTGTTTGAAATTTATAGGGCAGTCCGAAAAACAGTGGGAAGGAATTTTCCAGTTCTGATCAAGTTAAATACAAAGGATTTTGTGCGCGGCGGGTTTCACGAAAAAGATGCCCTGTTTGTTGCCAGAAGGCTTGATGCAATGGGCATCGATGCCATTGAAATGAGTGGAGGGATTCCCGCTGCGGGTGATCTGGGTCCGGCGCGTACAAAGATACGCAAGACATCAGACGAAGCTTATTTCCTTCCCCTGGCAAAAAAGATAAAGAAGCAGGTTTCTGTGCCACTCATACTCGTTGGGGGCGTCAGATCATTGAAGGGTGTAAATCACATCTTGAATACAGGGGCTGCAGACCTTGTTTCTATGGCACGACCCCTAATCCGAGAGCCGGGCCTTGTCAGACGATGGGAGGCAGGGGATCATAAAAAGGCAAAATGCATATCTTGTAACCAATGTTCTGGAGCGGCAAGCGGTCCTGAGGGAGTGCACTGCGTCTTGGAACGACGGGTAAGAGAAAAGCGGAAGAAGAAAAAGTAGCCCTAACCCTGGGGCTTCGAGATTGACGTAAGGAGTAATTTTCTGAACTGTATCATTGCGGAATTTTGAAAGCAAAGTGATGGATTTCATCTTCTTGTCAATGCCATATGCCAAATTTGACTCAAAATGGTTCGCCAACGTACCCAATATAAATCTGGGGATTTTGGATGCCCTCTTGACTGCAAGGGGAAAGGACGTAAAGACGTTTCATTTTCATCTGGCTTTTCTTCCCTTCCTGAACCGTTTTGATGAGCGTGTAAGTCAAACCCTCACAGAGATTTCACAATATCTTGGCGTGGAATACCTTGGATTGGACTATGTTTTTGCATCGCTACTTTTTGAAGAGAGATATCAGATATCCAAAGAGCGCTTTGCCGAGCGCCTGGATTCCGTTGGATTAACGCTCGATGAGTTCGAAGTATGGAGAGAAGCAGCCCGGGCATTCATTGAATCCGCTTTCTCGAAGATTTCTCCATACCTGCATGGAACAAAGCTTGTTGGCTTTACTTGCTCGCACTATCAGTTAAGTAGTGCACTGCTCATGTGCTCCAGGATCAAGAAGGCATATCCTCACGTGTTGACGGTTGTCGGCGGCAAAGACTGTTCGGGCGCCTTTTCGCATGAGTTGTTGTCCAGCATAGATTTTGTAGATTTTGTGGGCATTGGAGAGTGTGAAGTGACCATCCCCAGTTTATTAGAACATATCGAAGACCACAAGAAACCTATATATAATGTTCTTTATAAAGACGCGAAAGGCAAGATTAAGAAGTCAAAGCTGAAGCCGAACGTTTCCCTCAATGCATTGCCTTTTCCAAGTTACCATCTTGAGGAGCTGCCCATAGAACCACAGGACATTATATTGCCACTTGAGTTTGGCAGAGGGTGTCCTTGGAGAAAGTGCACGTTTTGCCCGGACGAATCGTATCATGTGCGGAGTCAGTCAAAAACAGCCAGACAAGTAATGTCGGAAATGGAGTACTATCAGGATATCTCGAAAGACCTCAGGAATTTTATCATTTTGGACTCTGATGCCTTAAAGAATTCAAAATTGGTCGTCAAGCTTTCTGATTATCTGGACGGAAAAGGCCTGTCATTTCACTGTGCAGAATTTCGTGCACAGAAGATGGACAAGAAAGTCTTGGAGTCTCTTTTGCGCTTTGGTGATTGGATTTCACATTTCCAGGTGGGGATTGAAACGTTCAGTGACAGGGTTCTGAGTTTGATGAAAAAGGGGGTTTCAGTCATCAGAAATATAGAGGTCTTGAAAATGGTCGCTGAATTAGGGGTTCCTTTGCAGTTCAATCTCTTCACATGCTATCCGAACATGACGACGAATGATCTAGAGGAGAATCTGAAGGTCATGGACCTGATTACACATTTGTTGGTGTATGAAAATATCTTGATCTACCCAGGCGAATTTTATCTCCCAACAGATTGCCCGGTTTTTCTGAATATTGACCGCTACGGCGTTGAGCGAAACGAGGAATCGATGTTCTCGGACATTTTTGAAGACTTTCCCATGCCCTCATATTCCAATTATCCGTACCCTTACGAGTTTGACAATGAAGAGGAGCAGTTTGAAATCGCTGCAAAGATAAGGGAAAAAGTAGAAGAAATTAAGAGCAAAAGCCACAATGACAATTTCATGTGCTACGAAAGCGCCACAAGACACCTGAAGATCTTTGTGTGCCGAGATGGGCAAAGAACAAGTCAGACGCTTAGGTCTCCTGAAAAAGACATCTATTTGTCGGCTGTTGATAAATCTCAAAGAATAGACAAGGTGGCCAAGGCAGTGGGGATCTCATCGGCCGACGTGCGTTCTGCGCTGCATGATTTTGAGAAAAAGGGCCTAATACTCTTCTCGGGTGACAAAAGGTCTTTTCTGTCATTGGCCACAAAATGCAAATAGCTAAACATACTTTTTGATTCATTTGCATCGGCAATTTTCTTAGTCGCTAACTACTTTCTTTTCTGAAACGTTTTTTTCAGAGCAATAGGAAAAAGAGTTCACAGGTAGTGCTTTGCTTCACCATGAACGCCGTCAAAAACAGGTAAAGCCGGCTCCCTTGGAGACCATGAGAGCCCTGCCGCCATTCGGCTAATGCAAGGTTTTCTTAGAATCACTAGCGTGGAAAGATGAGGGTGAGGAAAGATGACGAATAAGAAGACAGTATGCAAATCAAGGGTTGAAATGGCTCAGGCCATGTTTCCCATAGACGCAAATCAGGCCGGCAACGTACACGGCGGTACCATCATGAAACTCATAGACACCGCCGCAGGCATCGCAGCACACCGCCATTGCCGAACCAATGTGGTCACCGCTTCTATGGATCGACTAGACTTTCACGAACCTGTCTTCGTGGGAGAGTTAGTTGTTTTACGTGCCTCCATTAACTATGTGGGAACCGCTTCTATGGAGGTGGGTGTCAGGGTTGAGGCCGAGAACCTGATGACTGGCGAAGTGCGTCATACCAACTCTGCGTACCTCACGATGGTCTCCCTGGACAGCACCCGAAAACCCACACCAGTGCCCAAAATTGTGCCTGAAACCGAGGATGAGAAGAGGCGGTTTGAGGAAGGTCGCAT
>CP070769.1:559627-565149 GCA_020347085.1 Desulfobacterales bacterium | reverse complement strand
ATGGCGATGGTATTGCCGGCCGGAAGAAAAAGGGTTCGGACGTGCGGGCCATAGACCTTACTGGCTTCGAATATGTCTTCTTTAATGTCACTGACCGGCCGGACCCCGTATCTGGGTCCGTTCTTGTACACCATGCAAAAGGTACATCGGTTGTGAGGGCACCCGATCGTGGCTTGGATCAGCAGAGAGTCCGCCTCGCTGGGCGGGCGATATATAGGGCCTTCATATCGCATAGGGACAACTTATTTTTCTTGAAGAAAAAGCAACAATTTGTTAAATTTATATATTTGAAGCAGTCTTCTATCTCTTAGATTTCGGGGTCAGGAAGTTCTCCACAAGAAAAGATATAATATCATGTCTGTTGTTGCAAGACGGAAACAGACCAGACAGATATCAGTTGGCGGCGTCAAAATCGGTGGTGGTGCCCCGATCGCTGTCCAGTCTATGACGAATACCTTCACCCACGACGTTGCCGCCACCGTGGCCCAGATTCAGCGTCTTGAGGCCGTGGGCTGCGAGCTTGTGCGGGTGGCAGTGCCAGACCAAGCGGCCGCAGAAGCCATTGCATCTATTAAGAAAGAGACTGCTATCCCTTTGATTGCCGATATTCATTTTGACTATCGATTGGCACTGAGGGCGATGGAGGCCGGGGCAGACGGCCTGCGCATCAATCCGGGGAATATCGGAACAGCCAAGAAGGTGAAGTCTGTATCCAAAAAGGCCAAGGAGCGAGGTATTCCTATACGCGTAGGGGTTAACGCGGGGTCACTTGAAAAGGACCTTCTCAAGAAACACGGTGGCGTGACGCCTCAGGCTATGGTGGAGAGTGCCTTGCGGCATGTAGAGTTGCTCAGATCGTTCGATTTCCATGACATCAAAGTTTCCATCAAGGCCTCGGATGTGCTGAGAACCGTGGAAGCCTGCCGGCTGCTTTCTTCTCAGACTGACCTTCCGCTTCACGTCGGTGTGACTGAAGCAGGCAGCCTCTTTTCAGGCACCGTCAAATCTGCTCTGGGTATTGGTATCCTCCTTGTCGAAGGCATTGGTGATACCATTCGGGTCTCACTTACACGGGACCCCATAGATGAGGTTCGCGTCGGTTACGAGATACTAAAGGCCCTGAAGATTCGGCAAAGAGGCCCTGAAATCGTTTCATGCCCTACGTGCGGCCGGTGTGAGATTGACCTGGTTGAGCTCGTTGAGCACGTGGAGTCGACACTCCTTACTAGGACCACGCCGGTGCAGCTGGCCATTATGGGATGTGTGGTGAACGGACCAGGGGAAGCGCGTGAGGCAGACATCGGGATCGCCGGTGGTCGAGGCCATGGGGTCCTTTTCAAAAAAGGCAAGGTGGTACGAAAGGTCAAAGAACATCGGTTGGCTGAGACCCTGCTCAAAGAAGTCGAAGCATATGAAGCGAGGAAGGGGCATGGCAAAAGAGGATAGTGCGGAAACAGCAATCACACCAACCCGAAACCAGGATTACCCGGAATGGTATCAGCAGGTAGTGAAGGCATCGGACTTGGCCGAAAGCTCACCCGTGCGGGGATGCATGGTGATCAAGCCGTGGGGATATGCCTTGTGGGAAAATATCAGGACCCTTCTGGACAACATGTTTAAAGAGTCGGGCGTGAAGAATGCGTATTTTCCCCTATTCATACCAAAACGATTCCTTGAAAAAGAGGCTGAACACGTTGAGGGGTTTGCCAAGGAATGTGCTGTGGTGACGCATCACCGCCTGGAAGAAGGAGAAGATGGAGGACTTGCGCCTGCTGGTCCGTTAGAGGAACCCCTGGTAGTTAGGCCGACCTCTGAGACGATCATAGGGGAATCTTTTTCAAGGTGGGTCAGCAGCTACCGGGATTTGCCTCTGCTTATCAATCAATGGGCAAACGTGGTCAGGTGGGAAATGAGGACGCGCATCTTTTTGAGAACCAGTGAGTTCCTCTGGCAAGAGGGCCACACTGCCCACGCCACGAAGGAAGAGGCCATGGAGAGAACGCTTCAGATGCTCAATATTTATGAAAGGTTGTCAGAGCAGTGTCTTGCAATCCCTGTCCTGAAAGGTGAAAAGACGGCCTCTGAGCGATTTCCCGGTGCGGTCAATACCTTCACGCTTGAAGCCATGATGCAGGATAGAAAGGCTCTTCAGGCTGGGACGTCTCACTTTCTGGGACAGAACTTCGCAAAGGCTTCCGATATCAAGTATCAATCTGCGCAGGAAGACGAGGTATACGCCTGGACGACATCCTGGGGGGTTTCCACACGCCTCATCGGCGCTATTATTATGGCTCATGGCGATGACGACGGGTTGGTCCTTCCACCGGCGGTTGCATCATCCCATGTGGCCTTAATACCTATCATTAAGAAAGCCAAGGACAGAGACGCTGTTATGTATTTCACGCATGCTGTCGCGAGAGAGCTCAGGGAACAGCGTTACCATGGGCGTTACATCGAAGTTGAGATCGATGATAGGGAGACCGGTGGGGGCAGAGGATGGGACTGGATTAAGAAGGGAATTCCTGTCCGTGTGGAAATAGGCCCAAGAGACATTGCCCACAATGCTGTCTTTGTGGGCCGAAGAGACAGAAGCCCGAGAGAAAGGGAATCGATCCCGCGGGAGCAGTTCATAAAAACCATCGTTCAAGTATTGGATGAGGTTCAAAAGAACCTGTTTGACCGGGCGCTGCGGTTCAGAGAAGAAAACACCACTCAGATTGACACCAGAGACGATTTTTATGCCTTTTTCACACCCAAAAACCCGGAGAAACCAGAGATCCATGGCGGCTTTGCCTTGTCCCATTGGTGTGGCAACGAGGCATGTGAAGAAAGAATAAAGAGAGACCTGAGCGTGACGATTCGCTGCATCTCCCTATCTGCTGAAAAGGAGGCCGGAAGGTGTGTCGGGTGCGGCGAGGAAAGCACGTACCGGGTAGTATTTGCTAAGGCATACTAATGACGGAGGTCTCAAATATTGCGTAGGCGATATGATTCGGATCACTGACATCCTGGACCGTGTAAGTTCCTATAACTCAGAGGCAGACCTCGATCTCGTGGAAAGGGCATATGTTTATTCCGCGCGTATCCACGAAGGCCAGGTGAGGCTTTCCGGTGAGCCTTACCTGTCACACCCTCTTGAGGTCGCCGGGTTGTTGACCAAGTTGAAATTGGACCCGGTCAGTGTGGCGGCAGGCCTACTGCATGACACCTTGGAGGACACCAAAGCAACCATGGAAGACCTGACACGGTTGTTTGGACCGTCGGTGTCCCACATCGTAGAAGGCGTGACAAAGTTAGGTGGTCTGGCATTTCGGAGTTACGAGGACCGTCAAGCAGAAAGCATCCGAAAGATGATTCTGGCCATGGCCGATGACATCCGTGTCATCCTGATCAAGCTGTGCGACCGGCTACACAATATGCGCACGCTTCAATTCCAAACCGAAAAGAAGCAGCTCAAAATAGCTCAGGAAACCCTTGACATATATGCTCCCCTTGCCAGTCGGCTGGGTATCCATTGGATGAAGATAGAGCTTGAAGACATTGCATTCATGTACCTTTTTCCGCACCAGTACCGTGAGATTGCCAGTCACGTTACAAAGAAAAAGGAGGAACAACAAGAGTACATAAATACCGTAAGGAAAATAATAGAGACAAAGCTGGCGGAAGCCCATCTCCCGTGTGAGGTCCAGGGGCGCCACAAGCATCTGTATAGTATCTATCAGAAGATAATGAACCAGCGTGTCGATTTTCAGGAGGTGTATGACATTCTTGCCTTCCGTATTATCCTCGACACAGTGCCGCAGTGCTACCAGGCTATTGGTGTCATCCATTCAATATGGAAGCCCATACCCAAACGTTTCAAGGACTTTATTGGTATCCCCAAGCCGAATATGTATCAGTCCCTCCACACCACGGTGATTGGGCCTTTTGGGGAGCGTGTGGAGATTCAGATCCGTACCAGGGAGATGGACCATATCGCCAATGACGGCATTGCAGCCCACTGGCAGTATAAGGAAAAAGGCCACTTTGATGAAAAGACGGGGGCCGCCTTTGCCTGGCTCAGGAAGCTGGTGGAGGAACAAAAAGACATCAAGGACCCTGACGAATTCATGGAAAGCGTACAGATCCAGCTTTTTCCTGATGAGGTTTATGTGTTCACACCCCAAGGGGACGTGCTGGCCCTCCCAAGAGGATCCACGCCCGTGGATTTCGCCTATGCAATCCATACGGAGGTGGGGCACCAGTGTGCAGGGGCTAAGGTGGATGGCCGGATGGTGCCGTTGAAATATGAACTCAAGACCGGCCAAAGGATCGAAATAGTCACATCGCCTAATCACCAGCCCAGCAGAGATTGGCTAAGCTTTGTTAAGACGGCCAAGGCCCGATCGAG
The DNA here is from genome assembly GCA_020347085.1 of Desulfobacterales bacterium. Classification (GTDB taxonomy): domain Bacteria; phylum Desulfobacterota; class Desulfobacteria; order Desulfobacterales. The sequence continues at coordinate 560,759 of CP070769.1, read as the reverse complement.
GGTGCGTCAGCACATCAAGGCAAAGGAACGGAAGCAGAGCCTGGCACTGGGACGTGAGATGTGCGACAAGCTTTTGCGTAAGTACCATGCGACTCTAAATAAGTACCTAAAATCTGGCGAGATGGAAAAAGCAACCCGAGAGCTTGGCTACAAAACCATTGACGACCTGATTGCCGGCGTTGGATACGGCAAGGTAACCCCTTTACAGATCGCCCGATACTTACTTCCGAGAGCTGAAGTAGAAGACGAAAAAGAGACCATCGTTACCAGAATAAAGGAGCGCATTCGTGGAAAGAAACCTAAGTCGGGCATACTTGTAAAAGGGATGGATGATATACTGGTTCGCTTCGGCAAATGCTGCAATCCGCTACCCGGTGATCCTGTGGTTGGATATATCACCCGAGGTCAGGGGGTCACGGCTCACCGCACAAGTTGCCCCCATGCGCTTAACATGGATCCAGAGCGACGGATCGAATTGGAATGGTCGCCGGGGGCTGAAGAGGTCTACCCAGTGAGGATTCATGTCCTGTGTGAGGACAGGATGGGCCTTTTGGCCGGTATTACTGGGGCTATAAGCGAGGGTGAAGCCAACATCTTGGATGCCAGCGTTAAGACCCGGGCAGACCAGCGGGCGGACTGTTATTTTACGATCGCTGTGTCAGGTGCCGACCACCTGGAAAACGTCATCAAATTGGTTAAAAACATCAAGCACGTTATAAAAGTGGCTCGCCTTGCGGCCTGAATCCCCACGCTAAGCAGGTTTTTCCACCAACCCGGAGCGCAGGCACCGCGTGCATACCCTGATCCGTTTCACCTGGCCATTTTGGACAGCGCGAACCTGTTGTAGGTTAGGGTGAAAGCGTCGCTTCGTGACATTGTGAGCATGGCTCACATTGCTGCCGGTCATGGGTTTCTTTCCGCATATTTCACATACTCTTGCCATGTTCTCGCATTCCTTTGTATCAAAATCTTCTAAAACCGTCTCTTAAGACAAACAGGCATGTGCATGTACCACATAAAATGATGGGATGCAAACATTTAAGGACCCCAAACCTAGTGTCATGTCTCAAAAGAACGTTAAAATAGTCGTTAGGCAGCTTAAAGCCTTTTCCGAACGACATTGAGCGTTTTT
>CP070769.1:555429-559527 GCA_020347085.1 Desulfobacterales bacterium | reverse complement strand
CGGGGGTGTCATTCGTAGCAATTGATCCGGATACGGGAGAATTCGACGACGAAGCGGGATTCGATGGACCATACAAACATCTGGCTGATTGGGGCGTAAAGGTGATGGGCAATAAAGGAACGTTGACCACTCTTTAAAGGTCTCTGCGGCAAGCCGCAGGAAATTTTCGACTGTATAGATCTGTCAAAGAATCGTACGCATGATACCGATTTTCTGCATAGCCCAGGAATTTGACGATATCGTGAAAGAGAAACCAAAACAAGAATAGGGTGTAAACATGCAGGTGAGAAACGCATGTTCTTTGCCTAAAATGAGTACTTCAGGTCGCTCCCTAAAACAGATTATCATCTTGTCCTTCATCCTCATCCCATTTTGTCTAGCAGCTTGTGTAACGAGGACACAAGGCGGTGAACTCGAGGGTCCCTTCGTAAGCAATATCACCTCAAACTCTGCCGTTATTTGGTGGCGAAGCCCGAGTCCTCTTGGAGGCGAAGTCGTTATCGCAGGCCGCCTATTTCCGGATGATGAACCCCCCTTTGAGTTGATGGTCTCTGACCTGGAACCCAACAAACCATACAAGTACTATGTGAAATTCAGAAATGGTATGCGCCGCCCCGTCGAGGGCACTTACACCTTTTTTACTGCTCCTGAGCCCGGCAGTCAGGACGCGTTCCGCTTTGCCTTCCTTTGCGACAGCCGTGGATCAAAACCTTCAGACCCTGTGAACGCATCCGTCCTGCAAATGCTACTGAACCATGCTAAATCCCAGTCGGCTAAGTTCGTATGTTTTGCTGGGGACCTCATCTTCGGCTACTCCAACAAGGAGAATGCGTATCGCGGTGGGCTGAGACTTTGGAAATCTGTGGCGGCCAATGTCATGAATGAGATACCTATTTACGTTACCATGGGCAACCACGACATCATGATTCATCGCCACAAGGATAGGCAAGGAGCGTATGACCTGGATGGGGTAAAGAAGGACGGCGGGATTTTAACAAGTGAAGAGGTCTTTGCCGAGGAGTTCGTCAACCCGACCAATGGTCCAGATCAGCCCGAACAACCCGCGGCCCCCCCATACACAGAAACGTCCTACTCCTTTGATTACGGCAACGCCCACTTCGTCTTCATAAATACCAATTATTGGGCTGCTCAGCGTACCTATCCCCACAAGCCGGGGGAGCCGCGCCGCCTCTACGATCTTGGCAACCCTGAGGGACGCATCATGGACGGGCAGCTTAAGTGGCTCGGCGACGATCTTCAGCGCGCTCGAAGCGCTGGAATGCAGCACATCTTTGTCTTTGCCCACGAGCCTGCTTTCCCCATGGGCATGCATGCCGGGGATGCCATGCACTATGATGGCCATGCAACTCCATCACTCAAACGTGACATCCGTGCACGGCGACACAGATTCTGGAAGATGCTCACTGAATTTGGTGTACTCGTGGCGTTCTTCGGGGATGAGCACAACTACTCTCGGGGCCTGATAGGGCCTGCTGGGGAGGTAGCGTATGATCCGCCCGTGTGGCAAATCATTTCGGGTGGGGCAGGAGCGAAGCTCTCAGGCGTGCGCCTCATGCACTTGCCATGGGCCAATTCGATCCACGCCTTCGCCAAGCGCTATCACTACTGCCTAGTCACCGTACATGGCCGACGTGTCTCGCTCGATGTCTTCGCGCTTCCAGAGGGCTTTGACGGCGTCCCGCGGAACGCAAGTTTTCAGCTGATTGATTCCGTTCAAGACCTGACCATGCGCAATTGATGACTCGGTGTCAAGCCCCCTCCCAACAAGAAAAGCTCATGGAAAGAGACGATCAACTGAAGATCGGTGAGAGGATGATATACCGCCAGCACTTGACTTGTTCCAGGGGTAGTCTCTAATATGGACGCTCGGCTGTGGACCACGTGAACCGGAGAGTGTTTAGACGATGAAAGTCGGTTTATCTATTACGCGTTTTTCTGTTAACCAACCCAAGCTGATTACCGGGCTTGTGGTGTTGGTGGCCATCTGTCTGCTTGCATTGGCGGGTCTGCCCAGTGTGTCGCCGGATCGTTTTAGCAAACTCAATCCACTGAAGGTGGACACCGATCCCGAAAACATGCTTCCCAAAAATGAGGCCGTTCGTGTGTTCCACGACAAGATGAAACATGAGATGGCTCTCTATGACATGGTGATCCTCGGTGTGGTGAACGAAGCCCACCCGGACGGAGTCTTTAATCCAGAATCACTGGCCAAGATTTATGAACTGACGCAATACGCAAAGACCCTGCGCTGGGCTGACCCCAAGGGTCCGGACAAACACATCGGGGTCATTGAGATTGATATCATCGCCCCCTCTACTGTAGAGAACATTGAGCAAGCCGGCCAGGGCACGGTTACGTTCGAATGGCTGATGGCCTCGCCACCCAAGACCCGGGAAGAAGCGCTAGCTATACGCCATAAAGCCGAGAGAATCCCGTTCTTGAACGGAACGCTCGTTTCTGAAGACGGAAAGGCCTTGTGCCTGTACCTGCCCATAACATCCAAAGACATCAGCTATAAGATTTATTCCCACCTGGAAAAGAAAATCGCCGAGTTCAGCGGCGATGAGCAATATCACATTACCGGGCTCCCTGTGGCCGAAGATACCTTTGGGGTCCAGATGTTCAAACAGATGGCCATAACCGGCCCCGTGGCCATGGTCATCATCTTCTTGCTTATGCTCTTTTTCTTTCGCAAATTGACTCTCATCATCTCGCCTTTGATTATCGCCATGGTATCTGTGATCTGCACCATGAGTCTGCTCGTTATCTCGGGAAAAACCGTCCACATCATGAGTTCCATGATTCCTATATTCATCGTGCCCATTGCGGTCTTGGACGCGGTGCACATTTTATCCGAGTTTTTTGACCGCTACCAGGCAACAAAAGACCGTAGAAAAACCATCACCGGTGTCATGGATACCCTTTACACGCCGATGTTATATACATCCCTTACCACAGCCGTTGGATTCGCCTCTCTTGCGCTGGCCCCGATCCCCCCAGTACAGGTGTTCGGCCTGTTCGTTGCTTTTGGCGTTCTGCTTGCATGGATCCTTTCGGTGACCTTTATCCCGGCCTTTGTCATGTTCATTAAAGAAGAGTCACTAGAAAAATTCGGGGCAGTCCGCACGGAGTCTAAGGAGGCCAAAGGATCGCTTCTTAGCCGCCTTCTCGCCAGAACCGGGCGCATGTCGTACAGCCATGCGAGGCTGATTCTGATAATCACGATCATCGCTACCCTCGTGGCAATCTACGGCATCACAAGGATCAATATCAATGACAACCCGATAAAGTGGTTTTCCCGCTCCCACCCCATACGCGTCGCCGATCATGTGTTGAACGACCACTTTGGGGGAACCTATATGGGGTATCTGGCCTTAGAGTCCAAACTGGCTGAACAGGATCCGGATCAATATGTGGACGCATCAGGGAAACGCTTGTCAGCCCGGGCTTCTGAGTTGAAGCAAACGATACCTTCCGTGCCCGCGGTATTTGACGTGCTCCGGAAGGAGGCGCTCCGCCTTGGCAAAGAAGCGAAGACAATAAACGATGTGATAGATCAACTGGAATCCTTTGTTATGTCACAACAGTTTTCAGCGCCAGCAGATCAGATGGAGGCCTGGGATGAGGCACTGTTGTTTCTGGACCAGGAACGACAAAGAAGTCAGGTATTCAAACAGCCTGAGGTGTTGTCCTACATAGAGGACTTACAGAAGCATTTGCTTACAACCGGCGTCGTTGGAAAATCGAACTCCCTGGCGGATATCGTTAAAACAGTTTACCGGGAGCTTGTTTCAGGGGAGCAACAAGATTTCAAGATCCCTGACTCGGTCAACGCCGTGGCCCAGACTCTCATCACCTATCAAAGCAGCCATCGGCCTCAGGATCTATGGCATTTCGTGAACCCGGATTACACCAAGTCAGTCATCTGGACCCAGCTCAAGAGCGGCGATAACCAAAATATGTCCAAGGTGGTTAAAGACGTGGATCGCTATTTTGCATCAAATCCTCCACCGCATTCTATCAGGCATGGGTGGTTCGGCCTGACTTACATTAATGTGATCTGGCAGCAAAAGATGG
>CP070769.1:547492-555329 GCA_020347085.1 Desulfobacterales bacterium | reverse complement strand
GCAACAGCGAGCGCATTCCCTGTAGCTTGACTTCGACGAGCTCCCCTCGACGTGCTCGGGGCCTGAGCTTGTCGAAGGCAGTCGAGTCGCTGCAGGGTTAGCGAGCGAATCTAAAAATGGTACCCTTCCTTACAGTCGAAGATTCCCTGCAGCTTGCTGCAGGGAGCTTCAATTGCCTTGGTTATTTCTCATCGCCCTTTGTCGATGGGAAACCGTGAGGAACATGTCGTATGGAAGGTGACAAGATAATTCAATATGTTTCAGGATATCCCGATGACCCTTCACAAAAAGCTCCGTATCAAGTATCTTTTTGATCATATTCTTGCTTGGATTTTACTTATCGTTCTGGGACCTCTTATTCTTCTCATTGCTTTCCTAATTAAGCTCGAGGGTTTTCTCAAACCGAAACATTCGGGCCCTGCTTTTCACCGGGAGCCGCGCATATCCGAAGGCCGGGCGATCCAGATGCTGAAATTTCGAACCGTCACGACATCGCACGTCCGTTGGATTCGCGAGAAACCCGAGTCCCGAAGTAGGTCTTATCCGACAAAGAACAGGACACGTTTAGGGAAAATTATTATGAACTCGTATCTCGATGAAATTCCTCAATTGTGGAACATCGCAAAAGGTGAGATGTTTTTTGTTGGGGCAAGGCCTGACTCGATCGAGATGCATGAAAGAACCCTTCAAGATGGTTTCACATACAGGAATCATTTGAAAGGAGGTTTACTGGGAATTACACAGGCATGCAAAAGCAATGAGAGGCACCAACTCTTCTTCAAAGAGCTGGCTCGACAGCACACTGACCGGAGGGAATTTCCGCAAATGCTGGACGAATTCTACCTCAAATCCGGGAAGCCCCGCCCGGAAGGGCGGGGAGGCTTCACTTCTCGGATATTGAAGATAATGGGAAGCTGTACGACATAAAACCTATTTTCTCTGGTGATATTGGTAGGTGATATATTATTTCATATTTCTTGAATTCTCCTCATTGTCAAGCCTTTTTTCTCCTGGGGGCTATGGCGTTCGATCACCTTGTCCGTGGAATGGCCTTCTAATCTGTCTGATACATCCGCAATGCATATGAGCAAAACGAAAAATGCAAAGAAAGGAATGGATTATGAAAAGCCTACTGTATGCTGTTTTGAGCTTGCTGATTTTGAGCCAGACAGTCATAGCGGATGATAAGAGTGCTGCCGAGGAAGCGTTAAAAAGCAAGCTTGAGGGTGTGATCTCGGTGTTGCAAAAAAAAGAAATTGAACATGAGGCAAAGAAAAAAGAAATCATGGAAATCGTTACGCCAATCTTTGATTTTTCGCTAATGGCCAAGCTGACTTTGGGCAGAAAGTTCTGGCCCGGCCTGGCCAAAGAGAAGAAGGAGAGATTTTCGGAGCTTTTTATCAAACGTTTGAAGGAGTCATATCTCGAAAAACTGACTCGTTATACTTATTCAGATGAAAAGATCGTCTATAATGCGCCTATTCAGGTCAAGAAAAGAATTCACATCCCAACCGACCTGATCTCGAAAGACAACAAAATATCCATGCTATACAAGCTATACAAATCAAAACAGAACTGGAAGATCTATGATATAGAGATCGAGGGTGTCAGCCTCATCACAACGTACCGATCACAATTTGACCAGGTTCTTAGCAAAGGGACTATTGACGACCTTCTGAAAAAACTGGAAGAACCGGAAAACAAACAGTCCGCCTCTTAACACTGACCTGAGCAAACAATATGATAGAACTTCATTCACTGGCGAGACGTTTTTTCGACAAGGTCATCCTTGAGCGGCCGGGACTCGTCATTATCTGTCTTCTGGCAGTGGTTTCCTTTCTCGGCTACAAGGCAAAGGACTTCAAGCTTGACGCATCAGCGGAAACGCTGGTTCTCCAGAGTGACAAAGACCTGCGTTACTCGCGGCTTATTAATTCCCGATATGGAATACAAGATTATTTGTTGATGACCTATGCCCCCAAAGACGACTTGTTTTCAGATAAGGTGTTGGCAAACCTGACCCGACTGCGGGATGAATTAAAGCAGTTGGAAAGGGTGTCATCGGTGGTTTCCATACTGGACGTTCCTCTGCTGGAAAGCCCGCCCGTGCCCCTCAAGAAACTGGCCAGCAATATCCGGAATCTTGAATCGCCAAAGGTTGACAAGAAACTGGCTAGGATCGAGTTCAGTAAGAGTCCCCTCTACCAAAACCTACTGGTCAGCCCGGATCTTAAGACCACCGCACTCCAGATCAAATTTCCGATCGATAAGACCTATCAGGACTTACTGGCCCGTCGCAACCATTTCCGGGAAAAACAAGCCGCCAACGCGCTGTCTGCGGCAGAGGCCGCTGAATTCAAAAAAGTCAGCGCCCAATTTCAAAAGCACCGGGACAAGATGAAGAAGACCCGGCATCAGGATATTGCTCAAATTCGCGCGATTATGGACAACTACCGCCAGGATGCCGAACTTTTTCTGGGCGGTATTAGCATGATCGCAGACGACCTGATCACCTTTATCAAAAACGACCTGAAGACATTCGGCCTCGGGGTATTGTTTTTTCTGGTCGTCACCTTAAGCGTCATTTTTAGAAAAATGCGCTGGATTTTTTTGCCGATGCTCTGCTGTGGTTTTTCTGCAATGTCCATGATGGGGCTGCTGGGATTGTTTGGCTGGGAGGTCACGGTTATATCCTCTAACTTTATATCCTTACAGCTTATCATCACCATGGCGATTACGATCCATCTGATCGTGCGGTACCGCGAACTCCATTTTAATAACCCTGAAACTGAGCACCGAAAGCTTATCCTCGATGCCGTCTGTTTGATGTTGAAGCCCTGCCTGTATGCCGGGCTGACTACTGTCGCCGGGTTTGGTTCCCTGCTGCTCTGCGACATCCTGCCAGTCATAACCTTTGGCTGGATGATGAGTGCCGGTATTACTGTCTCTTTGGCAGTGACATTCCTCCTCTTTCCTGCCATGTTAATGCTAATGAGAAAAGGAACTCCACAGGCCAGAAGGAACTCACATTTCTCATTGACATCATTTTTGGCCAGATTCACCCAAGCCCATGGCGTCATGATACTGGCAATAGGTTGCATTACCCTTATTGTCAGCGCCATCGGGATCTCAAAGCTGGAGGTTGAAAACAGCTTTATTGATTACTTTAAACATACGACTGAGATCTATCAAGGCATGAAAGTAATTGATCAAAATCTCGGCGGCACTACCCCGCTGGATGTCATTGTCGAATTGGATAAACCCGAAACATTACCACAGAAGGTTGCACCTGAAACCGACACGCAAAATGACGATGAATTTGAAGAGTTTGCCGAATTCGATGAAGCAGAAGACGATGAGAAATACTGGTTTACTTCTGACAAGATGGCCCAGGTTAAGAAGATCCATGATTATCTTGACAGCCTGCCTGAAACCGGTAAGGTCCTATCACTGGAAACAATAATCAAGATCGCTGAAAAGTTAAACAACGGCAAGCCGTTAGACAATTTTGCACTGGCCCTGTTGTACAGCAAAATACCTGACAAGTCTAAAAGCATGGTGCTAAAACCCTATGTGTCCGTGGAGCATAATGAGGTCCGTTTCTCAATCCGAGTCAGGGATTCAGAAAAATCACTGAAGCGGGACACGTTGCTGAAAAAGATCCAACATGACCTGATCAGCAAACTCGGTTTAAAGAAAGAGCATACACATTTAACCGGGATGCTGGTGTTATACAACAATATGCTTCAGAGCCTGTTCAGTTCACAGATCCTGACTCTGGGAGTAGTCATACTGGCGCTGATGAGCATGTTTCTGATCCTGTTCAGGTCTTTGAAAATAGCGCTGATCGCCATTTTCCCCAATCTGCTTTCCATTGGTGCAGTGCTTGGTGTCATGGGCTGGCTGATTATTCCCCTTGACATGATGACCATTACATTTTCGGCAATTAGTGTAGGGATTGCGGTCGATGACACGATTCACTATATCCACAGATTCAAACATGAGTTTAGAGTCGATCGGAATTATATTAATACGGTTTATAGCGGCCACGGGACTATCGGCCACGCCATGTACTATACATCAGTGACGATCATCATCGGTTTTTCAATCCTGGTTCTGTCCAATTTCATTCCGAGTATATATTTCGGACTGCTGACAGGATTAGCAATGCTAATTGCCTTAATTGCCGCCCTGACGTTGCTGCCACAACTGCTAGTCATTTTTAAACCGTTTGGGCCCGAAGTCGGAGGGAATCAGCAGAGCTCTTAGCTCCGCGTAGCTCCGCAATTGGCCTCCGGCCCATAGGCTTCCGCACAGGAGGCAATGTTGGAATGGTGGAATATTGGATGCTGGGTTAACGAGAAGGCATTTGAGGATATGAGCAAAAAGCAAGTGAACCATCTGTTACTGCTTCTCTTGGCTTCTGCTTTTTTGTCCGTAGGGTGTGCTCATAAGCTCGTGACCCCTTTCCATGAAGCATCAGCCAATTCACCGCTCCATAAAAACCGGGAAATAACAACTGCCAAAGCGGAACAGATTCCCTCAACTCCCAGCAGTGAAGATGATTCTGGTGACGATTTTTCTGACGATGAACTGGATCTGTTTGACGAGGAATTTGAAGAAGATAAGGTGGTGGTGACAGACCCCCTGTCATTCTGGAATCGGGGCATGTTTCACTTCAATGACAAGTTCTACTTCTGGGTTCTGAAGCCTGTGGCCAAGGCATACAGGGCGGCAGTTCCCAGCACGGCCAGAGTTGGTGTAAAAAATTTTTTCACCAACCTCACAACACCGATCCGATTGGTTAATTGCATCCTTCAGTGGAAATGGCAAGCAGCCAATGGCGAATTTGCTCTATTCCTTTTAAATAGCACAGTGGGCGTCCTTGGCTTTGGAAACCCGGCAAAAAAATACCCCAAACTGAATCCCAGTGAGGAAGATTTGGGTCAGACGCTTGGGGCCTATGGAATCGGCAACGGGTTTTATGTTGTATGGCCCTTTCTGGGTCCCTCCACCCTGCGCGACTCCGTGGGTTTGGCCGGAGATTTATTCTTGAATCCTGTTTTTTATGTTCAACCCATTGAAGCGGCTGTAGGGATCGCCAGCTACGAGATCGTAAATGACACCTCTTTGAAAATCGGTGATTACGAGTCTCTCAAGAAAGCAGCTATTAATCCGTATGATGCGCTTCGCGATGCCTATATCCAACATCGTAAAAGTAAGGTGAAAAAATAATTGGTCAACCAGAGATGGGAGAAATCAGTGAGCAAAGCAAGGCCAATGATTCCAGCCTGAACTGCAACAGCGAGCGCATTCCCTGTAGCTTGCTGCAGGGTTAGCGAGCGCCTCAATAACCACATGCGTAGCAGGTGGCTTTGTTGAGAGGCTAACAGCCGCAAAACAAAGAAGCACGAAGTGCTATTGTTTAAGTTTGTATGCCCTTGCGTAGCAAGGGGATGGAAACAATCTAAAAATGGTACCCTTCCTTACAGTCGCTGCGAAGCACTGCCGTCAGGCAGAACATTCCCTGTCCCGACTTGTCGGGACTGCAGGGAGCTTCAATAAGCTCAAAACTTCATTTGTTCATTAAAGACATCCGGTAAGGGCTGGGGCTCCAATCGTATAAGAATTTGACACCCTGACAACTTACTTGTTATGTCAAGATAAGCATACTTTGACGGAAATCAATGCCCAAGGCGACATCGGTGGGAGCAAAAAACAGGTAGTCTTTTGCTGTTGACCACATGAGCAGCATGAAAGAATGTGCGTCTCTGCGGGCTCACTGTGAGAATGGACGAACAAGATACGCAGGGCCCGCAAGCCTAATGGGTTGCGCGATGTCGTAAACCCGCGGAGAACGCCGCTCATCGGGCGCGAAGCGTTGCTCGGCAACAAAAGAGGCCCATTTATGGGTGGAAACTAACTATGGCTGAGTCAGTTTAAACCACGATACATGGAATATGGAACAGAGGGCGAATATATTGCTGATTCTGCGCCTGTGCCCTCCTGGAGCTCATTCGGTGCTACCACCTCTGTATGGTATAGACGCTGTCTTCAAACAGCACATCACGATCAAGCACTGTCCCATCCAAGGTTTTCAACCTGATCCTCCAGGTCACATCAATCCATTTCATTCCTGTAAAGTCCAAAGGCACGGCACAATCCGGAATCGTCTCCTGGAAAGTAAGCACGTGTTGACCTTGTCCCGCAACATCCCTTCTAATGGCCCTACGCTGCTTTTTGCTACAGAGCTTACCATAGCTCGCTTTTGCCATGCCGATTACTTTGTATTCATCCCCTTCGATTCCCCCCGTTATTTCATAGGCAATGTTGTAACGAACCGTATCCCCTACGTAACTTCCTGATGGATTTGGGCTGACATTCGCTTCAATGATGCAAATCTGAGGATTATTGAACAGTTCACAAGCATCTCCGATACCATTGATGTTTGTGTCTTCCTGCCTTGGGTTAGGTGTGTCAGGACAATTGTCCAATTCCCCACAAATACCATCACCATCTAAATCATTGTCTGGATCGCTGGGGCACGGATCTTCGCAGTCTGAGATCCCGTCGCCATCCATGTTTTTACCTGGGTTGCACTGACGACGCCGGAGCGTTGGGTCTCCGTACAAACAAAGATGCCCGGCTGCGGCCTTCAATGCACACCCCTGCATGAGAGCCGCGTCCCGCATTGCTCCGAAGAGCGCAGGGCCGATAGGCATGCCTTCTTCGATATCGGCAGGGAAAGCCTCCGCCACGGTATTTGGCACCCCTTGCACGGTAGTCCGGCCTAGGAAGGCAGCTGCTCCGGCCTTCAGGAACGCATAGGACAAAGTGGGCGTTCTTCTCTCCAAGACTCCCGTGTGGCAGGAGTAGTAGCCAATTATCACGGGATGTTGGCTCTGTAAGTTGATCGAATTCATATAGTCCACGGTGAAGATGGGTTGGGAGTCATTATTGTAAAAGCCCGTCGCAGTCCCGTGACCAGCGAAGAAAATGTAATTGCTTGTTGACATCAGGTCATAGAACTGCTGCTCCAGCGTGCAAGCATCGCACACCCCATACGGCGGCGTCTCATAATCATCCTGCGCAAACCAAACCTCTGCGTCGAGGCTAACCCCCCCATCATTGTGAAGGGCGGCTGCGGTCTGGAGATAAGCCGTCACAGCCGATGACCGGTAGCCTAAATCTGGAAGTCTCCCGATTGAAAGTCCTTCGTCCACGATCTGGTCGCGATCCAAATCCACGTACCAACCATCGCTTGGCACCCTGATGGGATCTTCTGGAAAACAGAGAATATCCACAAAGGGCCTCGGAATCACAGCCACGCCGCCTAGGAGCATAATGTACGAGGCCTGAGTAGCCTCAACTAATGACCCCATCACATCCTGGATTTCTTCCCAGTCACCTGGATTCTCCGCCTTGATACCATAGGCGGCAAGACATTCCTCAGAATCCACCTCAACGTATTCTGCACAAAGGTTCTCCGTCGCTTCGAGAACGCTCTTATATTCATTCAATGTTTCCAGCCAATCCAGATCCTTTTGCAGAAGGGAGGTGCTGATCATCAACACGTCGATATCATTGCCTGTGCAGGCAGCTTCAGCAAAACAAAGCCTTGAAGATATGTTCCCAGGTGAAAACTGACAGCTCATGCCATGCCAGAAGAATAACAAAAAGAACGCCAGGAAAATCCTCTGCAATAAAGCCCTCAAGAACATGTCTAACTATCTTTCCGGTTTTGCATATCTATTGAAAACCGATCCCTAAGAAGCGAAAGGTTCGGACGTTCAAATCCCCATAGCTCTGAGGTCCAGGGCAGGGCTATCCTAATCCT
>CP070769.1:544309-547392 GCA_020347085.1 Desulfobacterales bacterium | reverse complement strand
TCCCAGCGGATGGCCGTGGATAGCGCCTTGACCCCGCTGTGTTCCAAGAACATGTTCATGGCAACCGTTTTCATGAGATGGTTTCCCACATACGATTCAGGTTCAAACGGGAAGGCCTCATCCGTAAAACCGAGTTTTTCAATCTCCTTTCGGTTTCTTTCATTCAGGCCTGCCACTCTAATGAGGTCGCCCACTTTCCGGGCCTTTTCGCTTACGTCCGTGTTCTTGACCACCGCTACGTCCACCTTCCACTCAGTTTTTACCCGGTCCACGAGTTCGAGTATTTCCTCGAACACATGCCCCTCGTCGATAAACATGGCTTTAGGCAAAGGCTTGCCTGCCTCCTTGCATGCCTCACGCCAAAGCCACAGCATGGTCGTGCTGTCTTTGCCGCCTGTCCAGGCGAGAGCAATTTCGTTGTCTGCAAATCTCTTCAGGGATTCTTTTATGACTTCTTTTGATTTTTCTATTTTTTCATCGAGTTCAAGGTTCATCAATCGTTCCCGTTCTTGCTGTTCCATGACGCCTCCTTCGATACTATGATTCAGGGCCGAATTTCGACAAGCGTGGTGGGGCTCCTTGTCAAGTCAGGAGCGGATGTCTGTTCCTAATCCGCTTCTTGTGGGCTGGCGAAAACCTTTTTACCTTATCAAACATTTCCCGTGTCCCTCTGCCCGAGTGCTTCAATGGGTCCTATTAAGATTACCTTAGTACCTTGGCCAGGTTCGGATGCCATCTCCATGCGTCCGCCGAGAGGTTCGAGGCGCTCCCGAATGCTGAATAGGCCAAACCTGCTGCGTTGGTCGTCCATGCCAGGGCTGATTTCTGCCGGGTCGAATCCAACGCCGTCATCGGTCACGACAACTTGAATCTGACCGCTATTTCTCATAATGGAGACCCTCGCCGAGTCTGCTTGGGAATGCCTGACAATGTTCGCCAACAGCTCCCGCACCGCCTGATACAAAAGGACACCAACGTCATCACTCAATGGCTTGGGCTGACCATCGTCTTCAAAGTCTGTTGCGATGTGATGCCGCTTCTCGAGTTTCTGCGTGAGCCACTGCACTGCCGGGACGAATCCCAGCTCGTGGAGAACAGGAGAACCGAGTTCGGAAATCAGGGACCTTGTGTCTTGGATTGCCTCGTCAACAAGAGCACCGACTTCCTCTATCATTGGTCTAACACTGGGGGAAGAGGCCGATTCTATGAGTGTTCCCAGTTTGATCTTGGCAAAAGCCAAGTTCTGGCCAACGCTGTCATGCACCTCCGTTGCAATGCGGCGTCGTTCCTGTTCCTCTGCCAAGGACAATTTGGATGCCATGGTCCGAAGTTTATCGTGATAGATGCTGAGTCTTTGTTCTGCTATCTTGCGATTTGTAATATCCCGGGCGGTGCCGAATACACCGACAGTCTTACCGTCTTTGTCCCTTCGCGGCTGGTTCTTGAAATGACAGATTCTCCCGTTGATTAAGGTCAGTTCGTATTCTGGGGTTTCCCCGTTCAGAGTTTTCTGAAACGCGTCAGCTGCCACTTTCTGACTTTCTCTTGTAAAGAAGGGTAGAAAAGGTTTTCCTATGATATCTTTTCGCGGAATTCCTGCTATAATCTCGGCTGCCTTATTGACATAGGTTATTTCACCCGTGAAATCTGCTTCATAGGCAAGGTCACCCAGATCGCCCAAAAAATCTCTGAATCGCCTTTCGCTCTCCCGTAAGGCCTCCTCAGCCCGCTTGCGGTCTGTTACATCATGAATCGCACCTTGTATCATGACAGGCTTCCCAGATTTGTCACACAAATTCTGAATGATTTCGTGAACCCACCGTATATCGCCATCCTTGCGTATGATGCGGTATTCTCGGTCTGCTGAATAGTCCGGCACTGAAGCTATTTTTTCGATGCTTTCGGAAATAGTAGTGAAGTCGTCCGGGTGAATCACCTGATCCCATCTCGGCTTCCCCTTCGTCAGTTCCTCCTCTGTGTAGCCCGTGAGCTCTTCCACGGAACCATGGAAAAATATTGGCGTAAAATCGATATGGCCACGAAAAGCGATCCCTTGGAAACCCTGCACAAATGATCGATAGAGCTCTTCGCTCTCCCGCAAGGCCTCCTCCACCCTTTGGCGCTCAGCTATCTCCCGTTTCAAATCTGCGGTTCTTTGTTCAACCCGGATTTCCAGTTGGTCGTGTGCCCGTTGCAAGGCTTCCTCCGTCAGCTTACGCTGGGTCATTTCTCTGGACACACTCTCAATCATCTCGTTCATTACCTTGTTCAGAGATTCCAGAAGCTCCACGCGAGAACCTTCAGAGACCCGGGCGGAGAGGTCTCCATTTGACACCCTGTGTAGCACGGCAAAGTGCTCTGCCAGACCAATGGCAAACTCGTGGGACAGATCCACGATTTCTGCCAGGTTCTTTGCAGTTAGGTTGACGCTTTGTTTTAATCTTGTAATCAACTCGAGTTTCGAGGTTTCGGGTATCTTGACCCAGGGGTCTCCTGACGAAATCCTCTTCAATGCCTCGAAAACCTCGGATAAACCCAGGGCCAACTCCATGCTGATTCCTTCCAACTCTTTGTCCCGCTGCTCAACCATTCGCCTGAAGGAGGAGAACTGCTCTTGAACGACTTTCAGTGTTTCTACCCATGCATCGACGTCCATGTTCTTGTTGAAGGGCTCACAAACAATACACATCTCTATTTTTTCCAAGAACTTTCCCTGGATGTCGTCTCGACAACGGGTTCCTGAGATGAGCCAACATCTGAGCTCTTTTGACTGGTAAGCAGGGCAATCCTGCTGGTTGCATTCAAAGACCTCCCAGCACTTTACTTTCTTTTCCATTTCTCAAATTCCTTCCCCAGACCCCGGCAGCAGGTCCGGGTCTTAATTTGCCCGTGACTTACGTTCTTGCTTCACTGTTTTTCCAAAGTCGTTTCTTGAACTGCAACAGCCAGCACATTTCCCGTCCCGCTCAAAAGCGGAACTGCGGAGTTAGCCGGCAAATCAGAAATGGTATCATTCCTTCAAATCGAAGATTCCCTCCAGCTTGCTGCGCAATCATTTAATTATATCAAAAGCCCTTGCATCC
>CP070769.1:541000-544209 GCA_020347085.1 Desulfobacterales bacterium | reverse complement strand
TTCTTGTGTAAAAAGAATTCATCCAGTTCGTACTTATTGCCGCACCACCACCAATCTTTCAGGATCTTACCAGCCTCTGCCTTGAACATCCAGTCCTGGCCCAGAGTTTGTGTCAGGGCCTTTTCCATAGTAGCCTCAGCCACCCATGAAACTACATAGTCCAGGGCGTAAAATTCCGGTACAAGATCAAAGAGGTGGGTTTCAGGGCGATAGGAAAAGCCCGTATGTTTTTCCAAAAGTTCGGCGTAAATCCTTCCGTCTGCGATCTCATTCTCCTTGAACATCTTGTATTCAGCCAGAAACTTACCCACATATCTCCTAAAAACAGACAGGTCCTTTAAGGCTTTGTAATAGGACATTTCCTCTATTTCCTCGGATGAAAGACCTAGCTGTCTTTCCAGAAAGAATGGAGAAAAGCACATGTTCTGGAGCAAGAATGAATAGCTTTCTGAAAGTGTATTTGAGGTAAAGAAGTCCTTTTCCCATGGAGAAAGCTCAGGCGATGTGAAGGCATGACCGAGGGCATGACCCATTTCATGGAACAGCGTTTCAAGATCAATCCAGCCACCTTGTGGGTTCATGACGAGGTGAATTTCGTCCGGTATCCTCAAGGCAAAACTCATGGCCTGAGCCCCTTTGCTGGGCGAATAACGTATGTCCAGAGTAAGACCCGGTAGTTTGTTCACGTCTATTTTCCATTGATTGAAAAAATCGAGATGGTCACTCAGAGGGATTTGATCTGGAAAGAGATGGTCAAATTCACCCAGGCCCAGCATGTAGATTCCATCAAATCGGTTAAGTTCACACAATGGTACGCCAAGACTTTTCTTGGCCCAGGCCTCCATGGCCTTAAAGTATAATGTGTCGGTCTGTCTCAAGATGTCTTGTAACTTAGGAACGTAGGAATCATAGTCAACCTTCTTCTTTTCACAACAATACTTCGTATAGTCTTCATAGCCGAATTCATCCTTGAGCAGCTTGAGAAGAAATTCCCAAACCCCCAAGGCAAAAGGTTTCAAGAACTTGCAGAGGCTATTTGACTCCTTTTCAATTGTTTTACGCTTCCTTAAATTACTTCGCTTTTGACACCACGAAAGCGTATCTTTGAAATAAACCTTTTCTCCGTCAACGTGGGCGGCGGCTCCCTTTATCATGGTAAACAACTCGTTCTCATAGGGTGCGATTTGGTACTGCAAATAATGGCCCAAGAGAATGTGAAAAAACCTATGCCTGCGTCTCGTCCATGTTCCGGCATGACGCAGCTTCTTTATGGTATTCGGCTCAAGGATATCAGTGAGCCCATCATATGTGCCGTAATGCGATGTTTTCGACTCCTTTCCCTTCCAGAAGTTCATGGCTCTGGATGTCAAGCGATAGTTCAAGATTAAAAGGGCCTTCTCGATTTCTTTTGTACGAGTCAAGTCCTTAAAGCGCCCTGCAGCGAGCCATCGAGAGTCTTCGACTGTAAAGGATTTTGTCATTTTTAGATTTACTAGCTCTTGGAGTCTATTACGATTTATCTTTTCTTATTGGCCCGGAACTTCGTGAAGGAAAGACAGGGGGCCGGCAAAGAGCACCAGGCTGATCATCCAGAGGATCAGAGCAGATGTTACTATAACAAGGGTCGCCTTGCTCCCGCTCAAGTGATAAACCTTCTGGGCCGCCACAATTGAGATAACAACACTCCATACTGTTACAACGAGGGCAGTAAATGGTATGATAACCATCCAGTCGATAATACCGCTAAGGGCGATAATCCGAACGAAGCCCATAAATTCTTCTTTGCCCTTTGAATAACCACAGAGAAGATGAACAAAGCCAGCAAAGAGAAAGAGGACGAGTACGGAAAAGAGAGCACCCACCAAAACCCCGGCAAGACTGTTTCCGGGAATAAAGGCCAGTGCTCCACCTATAGCGGTTACAGCGATCCCAAACCTTATGGCATTTGGGTCTGAGGCCACTCGTGCCATTGTCTCCTGGTTAAGCTTTACAATTTCAATGGCCTTTTTGAAATAATCGAGCGTACTCGCTGGTTCAAATTGGCCGGCATTTTGGTTTTGCATGCTTTTGCCTTTTAATGAAAAACGCCGTTGACCTGTATCCTGTTTGTCTCATTTATTGAAGCTCCCTGCAGTCCCGACAAGTCGGGACAGGGAATGTGCTCGTGGTTGCAGTTTACCACCCAACTCCGGTCTTCTCTCTATTCCAAGATCAACTCGGTATCATCATGTGAGTAAGGTGGCGAGCAGCAACACATTAACTTAAGCGGGCCCTTTTCAGTGTTTTCGATTTTGTGCGGGATGCACCGCGGAATCAGGATCGTATCACCCATGGTAACTCTAAACCTTTCACCTCCGAGAACCATGTTCCCCGTGCCTTCAGTGATATAGTAGATTTCCTCACTCTTGCGATGCTTGTGTAAAAAGGTCGCGGAGCCGGCCGGCACAGTCGCTTCGGCCAAGCTCAATGCGGAATCGCCGTCTCCGTGTACACCTGGGTGCATAAGCTCGCGGATCACCGACCCATCTTTGGTCATGTATGGTTGGACCTTGTCGTATTCGGTCTTTGTCATTGAATTACCTTGAATGGCTGTTTTTTTGCATACCCGACAGGATCCCAGGCAGCTCGAACTTACGGCACAACGGAGCTTGGTGTGTGCAGTGGAAATAAAGGCTGGCAGCTCAATTGAAGCTCCCCGCACTCCCGATAAATCCCGATATATCGGGACCGTGAGGAAGTCGTCCGTTCTCAGATTCGCTCGGTAGCCCGGTCGCAAACTGCGGGTAATCCGCTCGCCTTTTCCGGTTCAGCCTCGTTGACGCCAAAGATATTGGACAAAGAATAGGGGGTCAAGGGAAAAGAGATTGAAGGATGCTGCAGTCTGTGAAGATAAGTGCTTCTGAGAAAGATCAATAATGAGGCGCACCATTGAACTGCAACAGCTAGCGCATTCCCTGTAGCTTGACTTCGACGAGCTCAGTCGAGTCGCTGCAGGGTTAGCGAGCGCCTAAATAACCACATGCGTAACAGGTGGCTTTGTTGAGGGGCTAACAGCCGGAAAACAAAGAAGCACGAAGTGCTATTGTTTAAGTTTGTATGCCCTTGCGTAGCAAGGGGATGGAAACGATCTAGAAATGGTACTCTTCCTTACAGTCGCTGCGAAGCCCTGCCGTCAGGCAGAACATTCCCTGTCCCGATTAATCGGGACT
>CP070769.1:538293-540900 GCA_020347085.1 Desulfobacterales bacterium | reverse complement strand
TAAACCTCAAAAAACGATGGAAGGCTTTTTGTTGAGGCGCACACGCAGTGCGCTGCAGAGGGAAAGCCGTGGAGAACGCCGCTCATCGAAAAAAGAGCCATTTGTGGATGGCAACTAACAAAGGAGGCGTATTATGACCGCAGCGGAAAGGCCTTGGCTCAAATTTTACGAACAGGGGGTTCCAGAAGGCGTGGAGTACGAAGAGATATGCCTACCTGATGTCCTTGACAGGGCGGCCGAGATGTTTCCCGACAATATGGCTTTGCTCTTTCAGGGCTACCAGCTCACCTATCGGGAGCTTAAGGATATGGTTGACCGTTTTGCCACTGTCCTTGTTGGGTTTGGAATTAAGAAGGGGGACAGCGTGGCCATTCTCCTTCCGAACCTCATCCCCTGTGTTGTGGCCTTTTACGCCATCCTTAAGATTGGGGGGATCGCGGTGATGAACAACCCGCTTTATTCGGACCGGGAACTGGGTCACCAGTTCAAGGACTCAGAGGCTAAGCTTCTGATTACCCTTGACCTGCTAGGAAATAGAATGATCGATTTGCGGCCCCAGACCAGTCTTAAACAGATCATCTACACATCCATCGGCGATTACCTCCCCTTTCCTAAGAACCTCTTATTCCCCCTCGTTGCCAAAAAGAAAAAGCTCGCCGCAGACGTGAAGTCAGCACCGGATGTCTACAAATGGAAAAAGCTCATAGCAGGGACCGAATCCAAGCCTCCCCGGGTGTCTCTTTCGTATGATGATGTGGCCATGTACCAATACACGGGCGGAACCACGGGCGTTTCCAAGGGTGCAATCCTGACCCATGGAAACCTGGCGAAGAATGTTCAGCAGGACGCGGCCTGGTTCCCGGGCTTTGAAAAGGGAGAGGAAATCATGCTGGGTGCCCTTCCCTTCTTCCACGTCTTCGGACTGACTACTGCCATGAATTTTGCTATCTACATGGGATGGGGAGATATACTCGTTCCAAAACCCCAGCCCGAGCCGCTTTTGGAAGCGATCAGAAAATTCAAACCTACTTTTGCCCCGCTGGTTCCTGCCATGTTTGTTGGGATGTTAAACCACCCGGACATCAAAAAGACCGATATGACCTGTCTGAAAGGGTGCTTTTCAGGAAGTGCCCCTCTACCCGTTGAGGTGATACGTGAATTTGAAGAGATGACCGGGGCGGTTATCGTGGAAGGGTACGGGCTGACAGAATCCTCCCCAGTAACGCATGTTAACCCCTTTCAGGGACGTCGCAAGGTGGGGAGTATTGGAATACCAATTCCTGACACCTACTGCAGGCTGGTGGACGTAGAGGACTCTGAAAAGGAGGTACCCCTTGGAGAGCGGGGAGAGCTGGCAATCAAGGGACCCCAGGTAATGAAGGGATACCGCAACATGCCGGAAGAGACCGCCATGACACTCAGGGACGGCTGGCTCCATACCGGGGACATCGCTACCATGGACGAGGAGGGGTATTTCTACATCGTGGATCGGAAAAAGGACATGATTATCTCTGGGGGGTGTAATGTCTATCCCCGTGATATCGATGAGGTCTTTTATGAGCACCCCAAGGTGAAGGAGGCGTGTGCCATAGGAATCCCTCATCCCACCCGTGGGGAAGCGATCAAAGCCTTTGTGGTCTTAAAGGAAGGCGAAACAGCAACGGCTGAAGAGATGATTGAGTTCTGCAGGGGGAAACTTGCCGTTTACAAACTCCCCACTGAGATTGAATTCCGTGCTGAGTTGCCAAAGACCAATGTGGGAAAGATCCTGAGAAAAGCACTTCGTGCAGAACGAATGGAAAAGAGGAAGGCCTAGTGTCGTGTCTCAGAAGTTTGTTTAAAAAGTATGGCTGGACTATCAAGCCATTTTCCTCGCTCCGTGACCATTTTCGGGTCGTCAGCTTCGTTCCGCTAAATCATAAGAACTTGGGCCTAAGGCCCTCAAACAGCTTATGATTCTTGACGCTACACTTAGCTGACGTCTCAATCCGAAAATGCTCAATGTCGCTCGAAAAAGACTTTCAGCCAGCCTCATAGTAATGAAACCTATTTCTGGGACATGACACTAGCTTTTCAGGAGAGAACACGCGATGCTGTGCTTACCGCACAGGCGGTAAGTTACCATTTTCTATGCAAATTGTGAAAGCGAACCTTTTTGTTTCAGGAAGATTATACTTGACTTTTAGGCACTGATTCTCTATAGGCAGTGGGCTAATCGCATGTAGCCCTTACGCTCAACGCATCCTGAGGGCTCTCTGCGCAAAGGATAGCACGGGTAACCACCGAATCTTTGGTGACCGTAACCAGCAACCTAAACAGGAGGACATGTTATGAAAAGGCTTTTGGTGTTTCTATGCGTTTCAGCCCTTGTTCTTGCTGTAGCGACTCCCCTCTTGGCTGGCGGTATAGACAACAAGCACAATTTCAGTGCAGAGTATGCCAGAACCCTGAACAGAAATGCAGCCACCGACTCAGCGGATGGGGTGGCGTACAACCCGGGTGGCACGGTCAAGATGGAGGACGGGTTTTACATCAACCTAACCGGTCAATATGCTTTTAAAGATTATTCGAATACCTTTAATGGAACCGAGTACGACTCTGATGAAC
>CP070769.1:532206-538193 GCA_020347085.1 Desulfobacterales bacterium | reverse complement strand
GAGTGCAGCACCCCCTGCCCGAATATTTTCCTACCAAGTTTGCCCCCGTTGGTCAATAGTAAACTGAAACAGGCCGCATTCTAATCCCTTGGGGCAGTCAAACTTGACACTGTTGCCGAAATGACATCTTAAGCTGTACATGAGACGCCACGCACTTGGATTCAGGAGGCAATCAACCTATGCGACACGATGCAACTCCTAAAAAACCTGCGCGCTTTGTGCGGACGGCCTTTGGTTTTCTTCTTTTGGCGTATGTCGGCTGTCCGTGGCCATGTCAGGCCCAAGAAGCGGTACCAACCTTCACCTTAGAATCGAGTATTGAGCATGCCCTCACCCATAGCACGCAGATGCTCTCTGCCAAGGAAGGCGTTTCGGCGGCTGAGGCAAACAAAAAGAAGCAGTTCACAGAATTTCTGCCCAAGCTGAGTGCCAGTTATGCGTATACGCGGTTAGATGAAGAGAAAACTCCTTTCTTGGGTGTTGTCACGAGTCCCCAGGACTTATATCAATTTACAGCTTCACTTGATCAACCGGTCTTTTCCGGATTTTCAAAAAAAACGCAGTATGACATCTCTGCTTTAGGCCTCGATATTGCGAGGCTCTCGGAACATGAAATCCGTCAGGACCTTGTATTGGAAGTCAAAAAAGCCTACTTCGAGCTGCTTCAAAAGAAAAAGCTTGAGAAGGTGGCCCGGCAGGCAGTAATCCAGTTAACAGCTCAGCGTGAGGTCTCCAGGAACTTTTATGAAGTAGGAATGGCACCAAAGAATGATTTCCTGCAGTCTGAGGTGGAGCTAGCCAATGCCAAACAGGGCCTCGTGGTAGCAAAAAACGATGTTGAATTGGCAAGGTCACGCTTTAACACACTCCTCAGGCGCCCTGTTGATGCCCCCCTAACCGTAGAAGATGTGCTGACCTATGAGCCATTCAGCCTCTCTTATGAGGGCTGTGTGGAAACGGCCCTGCAACAGCGGACCGAGATGCAGATTGCCGATCTGGAAGTGGAAACAGCGGGAAGGGAGGTCAAATTAATCCAAGCAAATTACTACCCATCCATTGACCTTCGAGCAAACTACTACAAGAGGGGTGACGACCCCAGTCTGGACGGAGGAGAGGGTATATTCTTTGATGAGGAATGGGATGTCGTGGCGACCGCTTCGTGGACTTTCTGGGAGTGGGGAAAAACGCGCTACGGTGCTGAGGAAAAATTGAGGCGCTTGTCCCAGGCACGGCTCAAGAGAATAGAAGTTGAGGACAACATCCGCCAGGAGGTTAAGGGGGCCTATCTTGTAGTCAAAGCAGCCGAGAACGCCATCTTGACGGTGCAAAAGGCGGTAGAACAAGCCGAGGAGAACTTCAGGATGAATGAAGAAAGATACAAGGAGCAAGTTGCGACATCGACGGATGTTCTAGACGCCCAAACCCTTCTGACCCAGACGCAGACAAACTATTTCAATGCCTTGAGCGTATTCAATATATCAAAGGCGGCGCTCCACAGGGCAATGGGGCTCGAGATCGTGACCGAACCGTAGCAGCAAGCATTTCGCTCATTACATACCTTGAGACCGCGGAAAAACGCTCGGTTTCGTTCGGGTTCAACGTGGGCGAAGGGCTTAACAGCTTGAATGCGTTGGGGATTGTGGGGATGGCGCTGATGCTTCACTTCGTGCAGAATCTGGCCGGGTCGCAGAAATTGGGCAAACGGGGGAGTTTTTCAAGCGTCTCAGCATTTTCTTTGTCAAGACGTGTTACCAAAACGTTGGACCCTGCTCAAGGTTAGTTGATGCCAGCCTTTTAGTCGCCCCGGAGACATGTTTGTCCTGTTTCGCCTCGCACACAGGAATACTTTTTGCATGACATTCCCAAAGCCGTGTTCCTTTGCAAAGATATAGGCCGATCCGGTTAATCCGCTTATGGAGAGCAGCCAGAAAAAACCATGTTCTTGTGAAGTGTGGGATTGTAATCTTTGACATGTGTGGTATATTCCAGATGAAATACGTTGCTGATTACATAGCGTTGTTGGTTGCTGTTGGGCTTCACCCCGTTATGGATGACTCAAAAATAAAACGCGCATACACCTGTCCATCAGCTACGACGCGACTTGCAGCCCCTGGGTGGCCCCTGCTGCTGACATATGGAGCCAGAAGATGGGGTCCCGGGCCGTAACTGTCTCACGGAGGACCCATGACAGAAGCAATAAGAAGACACAAGGCTATCCTTTGCGTGCTGTTGTTTGTCTCCCCCGTCCTTTGGGTTGGGCTCACCGGGGTTCATCAGCACCTCTTGGCTGGTACGGACAAGACCTACGAACAGCTTAAGGTGTTCAGCGATGTCCTTGATATCATAGAAGAAAACTACGTAGTCCCCGTGGATTCCAAAGAGCTCATCCGGGGCGCCATCCGGGGCATGATAACCTCTATTGATCCCCACTCTGCATATCTATTGCCAGATGCATACAAAGACCTTCAGATAGAGACCAAGGGTGAGTTCAGCGGCATCGGCATCGTTATCACCTTGCAAGACGACGTGGTCACAGTCATATCCCCGATCGAGGGAACGCCAGCTTACGAAGCAGGAATAGAGGCTGGAGATCAAATCATCAAGGTGGACGGGGAAGACACCAAGGCCATGATGTTGTGGGAAGCGGTCAAAAAGATGCGTGGCAAAAAGGGCTCAACCGTGGTGATCACGATCAGGCGAAAAGAAGTACCGGAGCCTATCGATTTCAGCATTGTGCGGGACATCATTCCGTTGGAGAGTGTTCGGTCTCATCTGCTCAAACCCGGATACGGGTACGTTCGGATTACAAACTTCCGGGAAAAGACTGCTCGTGACGTGAACACAGCCCTGAAGGAGCTCGAATCGGGCAAGATACCCTTGAAAGGATTGATCCTGGACCTTCGTGATAACCCGGGGGGTCTCCTTGACCAAGCGATTCACGTGGCAGATATCTTTCTGGACTCTGGGCAAATCGTTTCCATCAAGGGAAGGCAAAAGCCTCATTCAAAGGTCTATATGGCACATCGTGACACAGAAAAACATTCCTACCCGATCGTACTCCTGATCAATGGCGGCAGCGCGAGCGCATCAGAGATCGTTGCTGGGGCATTGCAAGATCATGGCCGCTGCGTCGTGCTGGGCACGACGTCGTTTGGAAAGGGGTCGGTTCAAACTGTTGAGCCGCTGCGAGACGGCTCTGGGTTGAAACTTACGATAGCAAGGTATTACACCCCTGACGGCCATGCTATCCAGGCCCGGGGGATTATCCCGGATGTTGTGGTCGAGCAAAGAAAGGTCATTAAGGGGGAAGCGAGGAAGCGACCCCATATGAAGGAAAAGGACCTCGAAAACCATATTTCACCTGAACCTCAAGAGGGTTTGTCCAAGGAGATGAAGCAGGAAATCCTGCAGATAAAAGGTGTCAAGGTGCCCGGTGAAGAGGCTTTGGATGTGGCAAAGCGACTGGTTGCAGAGGATAATCATGTTCGAACAGCACTGGACATCCTTACAAGCTGGCAGATATTCTCAAAGATATCCCGCTAAGGGGGTACCAGATTCGCACAAGGACTCCTGGCAACAAGGCCCGCGCACCCCAAAAAAAGAAAGTTCCTCAGAAGAAATGCGTCTAGGTTAGACTCGCCCTGCTTACCGTTGTTGCTTAATTTATAGACAACAGACCCGACCGTTTTTGGTGCCGAGCTTCCCCTGCAACGGCACTCGGCCGCCCCCCTGTGCCCCTAATTCAACCTAGCCGCCCACAAGGAGCTTTGATCAAAAGACATCGGTATTTCTTGGTTCCAATGAACAAGATGAATCTCAACGCTTTTGGGAGCCCCGCGGAGCCAAGAAGCCCTTGCTGCGGGTCCGCCTCAATTTGTAGCGCTAAAATTGCTTTCCACACAGAAATTTGCTAATATGTAATTCTATGGTCTTGGGGTATCCGTGTGGCCACATCCACACACCCACGAACGCGTCCTATCCCAGACTAACTCTTAACGAGCAACATACTAGCACCAAGGGCGAGGCGACATTATGACCCAGTTGGAGCACGCGCGGGCGGGCGACATTACACCGGCCATGCACCAGGTGGCGGAGACCGAAAAAGTTGACGTCGAGCTTCTCCGTACGAGGGTAGCCGAAGGAACGGTTGTTATCCCTCTAAACAACTCACACCTTAATATCAACCCCGTGGGTATCGGAGAGGGGCTTTTGATTAAGGTGAATGCCAATATTGGCACATCGGGAGACGAGGTTGATTTACAGGAAGAACTCTCGAAGCTCCAAGCAGCCACGGATGCCAAGGCCGATACGATTATGGATTTGAGCACGGGCGGGGACACTAGGAGCGTCCTTGAGGCTATTATGAAGCGCTCGCCCGTGCCGGTGGGTACCGTTCCAATCTATCAGGCTGCGGTGGAAGCTGTTAGGGGCCAGGGTGGCATTATTCACATGACCCCCGACCTTATCTTTGCAGCAGTTGAAGAGCATGCCCGTAAGGGGGTTGACTTTATGACAATCCACGCGGGTGTAACCGTGGCTGCCCTTGAGCGCTTACGCTCCCAAGGGAGAATAACAGATATTGTGAGCAGGGGCGGTGCCTTTCTTGCTACGTGGATGCTCTACCACAAAGCGGAAAACCCGTTTTATGAAGGCTTTGATCGCCTTCTTTCTGTCGCCAGCGAACATGATATAACCCTGAGCCTGGGTGATGGGCTGAGGCCGGGTTCACTTGCTGACGCTACGGACCGCGCACAAATCCAAGAGCTTCTTACCCTAGGAGAGTTGGCCCAGAGAGCTTGGAATGCTGGGGTTCAAGTTATGATAGAGGGTCCGGGACACGTCCCCCTAGACCAGGTGGAGGCCCAGGTGGTATTGCAGAAGAAGCTATGCGGGGGCGCTCCGTTCTACGTCCTCGGCCCCTTGGTTACAGATATTGCTGCAGGCCATGATCACATCGCATGTGCTATTGGCGGGGCGGTTGCCGGCATGGCTGGAGCAGATTTCCTCTGCTACGTAACGCCATCGGAACACCTCAGATTACCATCAGTAGAAGATGTCAGAGAAGGTGTCATAGCAGCTAGAATAGCAGCACATGCAGCCGACATAGCGAGAGGCCGGAAAGATGCCATTGACAAGGACAAGGAAATGTCAAGGGCGCGGAAAAACCTGGACTGGGAGAGACAAATATCCCTTTCAATTGACCCTTCCAAGGCCCGAGAATATCGATCCGGCAGCAAGCCGAGTTCAAATGATGTCTGTACGATGTGTGGAGAATTCTGCGCCATAAAGATCGTTCGAGAATACTTTGGTTCATAGCTCACAGAAAAACCCAATAACTGGTTTTTTCTAAACACCCAACCGATCTTATCAACCCACCTTTTTATTGATATTTGTGTTGATATTTTTCTGATAACTCATTACTTTATCAATAAACGGTTATACATTGATTTTATGGAAATTCCGTTGCAAACTTATTAACATAAGTCTATTAATATTTTCCTTTGGTTTCAAAGTATTAAGTTGTTTTTTAACGTATTACACACCACTTATTATTATGAATATTCGTTTTTAAAAAATAATAATGGAAATAACCAAAGGAGTCGCCAATGAAATTCAAGATCAAAACAGAAAACGTGCTGGATGTTCTAGGAAAAGTACAAGGAATTACAGGCAAGAAAACCAATATTCCAATTACCTCAAATGTATTGATTTCTGCAGAAGAATCTGTGGTTTCCATAAGAGCTACTGATCTTGAAATGGCATACAAGGCGAAGTGTGAAGCTGAGGTTGTTCAAGGTGGCTCAACGGCTGTTCCTTCAAGAAAGCTCTATGAAATTGTAAGATCATTTCCGAGGGATACACTTGCCATAAAGGAAACGGAGAACAAGTGGATACAGATAGCGAATAAGAGAATTGAATACAATATTGTGGGCATGGAACCCAATGACTTTCCTGGGTTCCCCGAGATTAGAGGTATAGATTTGTTT
>CP070769.1:528740-532106 GCA_020347085.1 Desulfobacterales bacterium | reverse complement strand
CGTTACCCAGGTATATGTTATCATCATGCACACCCCGAATGGCAAGACCAGGGATTATATTCAAATCGCCTCTGTGGATTCTGCCGCCCCGGCTCAAGGCATGCTTGGTCAGGTAAATGTTCTCATCGTAGAAACCATGCAGGGCAATACCAGGGTGGGGCTTCAAATAACCGCTAGTGATGCGGCCCTCTTGGGCCATTGCATAAGCAGACGAGAGCACCAAGCAACTTGCTGCCAAACAGAAAAGGAAGATTCCTCTTTTCATAGCTCAACTCCTATATTCGATTAATCAGTAGTGGGTTTCATGGCAAAATCGTTATGTTGACCAGCTATTGAAGTTATCGGCCTCAGCGCCGTCCGTGATGTTGAAAAAACTGAACCTTCTGCAAAGACATCTTATTGAGACGGACTAACCTCTCTGCGTTCTGTGCCATCCTGGTAGTAGCGCTCCTGTTCCGACGTTTGCGGATCCAATATGAGAATTGATGGTGCAGGTGCACGGGCGGGACCTGCTGGTTCCACCTCACCCTCGGGGGTCTCCCCGAGTGCCACAGAAAAGACAGACACCAAGTGCGGCGGCAGACCCGGGCTTCCAGAAAGAACCTTCAAAGCTTCCTGAATGGCAACTTGTGTATTCACTTCACACATGTCCCGCAGTTCTCCACTTGCGGGCTCTTGCTCTGCCGCCATACACCTTTGATACGCCTTATCCATTGCCTGGTACCAAGGAGCCTTCTCAGAAAATTCTGCATTGAGAAGATTGGCAGTCATATCTCTGAATGACTGTCCGAAGGTTTCTCCAGTGACACCCTGCAAGTAATCAGCGATTTGCTCCGTCAACCAAGCTACTTTTGCATCCGCTGGCCCTGCAGCATGCGTGTGTGGTGAAATGAAAAACACACCCACAAGTAAGAATAGAAACATACATAGGCTTTTGGATCTGTGGTTCATGCTGGCCTCCTTTCTGCAAGTGGCTAAAAAATATTTTTTGTTGTTCGTCTGACCAGTGGGTGACCTAGCTTCTCCTGAAGCTCGGTAATACAAATTGGAGCAACAACAAGAATCACCCCCTCGCGAGTGACACCAAAAATAGACACATCATCCTGAGCCTTGGATAGATGTTTATCAGGACTTTCGCGAAAGCTCTTGAGCGCACATGGTACTCAGGGGCTGATGTATTCCGGGAAACAGAAACCGAGAGCGTGCGGCAGTAAGGGACAGGTCTGCATGTGGGTTTCCCTCAGAATCCCTGGAGGTGGATCATCGTGTTCTCTTGACAAAAGTTGGGATTAGATTGTGTTTGACCCCCGCAGGCTTCACCCCAATACCATGGAAAATCAATTACTTAAGGAGCTTGGAATGTTTGGAATATAGTGTTTGGAATATAATGCATAGAATGACAAGAATGGCAAGACTTTATTGAATGAAAAACGGAAAAATCAGTAGCCTGGTATTTACCAAAAGGGGCAATCTGAAGTTTATTGCCCACTTTTCGGCTGTTTTCGTTTCACGGTTGGAATATTTCGGCATAAATATCGGTTAGTTGTAGGCTTTGACAAGGCTCACAGTCAGCCATGTTCGGGGATGAGACCCCCTCTACCCCTCCGCAGTGCGCCCAGGCTGTTTGCAGGCACGACAGATCGGCTGGCTTTCATGGCCGACAACAAGGAGTTACCCGCTGATGCAAAGGGAAAAAAGCGGGACCAACAGGTTGGGGGCACGGGGAGGCACGGCATACTGGGCCCCATCAGATCTCATAGAACCTCTCACAAATGCATTTCAATGGATGAAGCTCTCTGGATTGCGCCGTGGCAAAAGCAATGATGTCTTTGGTTTCCTATACTTTTTTGGAAAACGCGTTGGATTTATTTGGCCGCTTTAGGATTTCTCAGACGCCGTTGGCACACGATAGGGACGTGAGGGAGAGGTGTAGGCCGCGATAAAATGTTCCAGGCAAGATATCTGACTTTGGGTCAGGTTTCCAAACTGCACACTACATCGCCTTGTGGTTGTGTCCGGGGTTTTGAAATCAGAAACCGCTGTAAACGGTACGTAATCTAAATAGAAATCACGATCCGTTAAGAAGATGTCTAACGATAAGCCGTCTGGCTGTTTTTCACGGGCCATATAGCGAAACGCTAGCCCACCCATGCTAATATCTATAAGCGGCCCAACCTGGTTAAAGTGAGGGCCGACCCCAACAAATGCACCGGTCCTAACCTGGATCCGCTTATGTTTCCTTCGCTCAACCAACGTTTTCTTGGTCATGATGCAAAGCCCTCACCAGAGACGCAACAAACTGCTTGGGCCCTATTATCATGTGATGCACACCTATCACATATCCGTATGAAGTCAACACCCTTTTCTCCCGACAAAATACGCATCGCAACTCAGTAAACTAAATTCAAATCTTTAGGAAGAAATAGGCTTGGAAAATAAAGATACACGGACATAGGAGGTTGGACGGACCCTCCCCGTGTCACACGATAAGATACCTCCCAGACACAAGGTGTGACTTGGAGCAAGGCCCGAAGCCCCAACATAAAGCCGAATAACCGGTATCATTGCGGAAGTTAACCGAACCGGAAAGGCAAAAAAAAAGCCCCCGGTGCGACCAACACCGAGGGCTCCGGAGGAAAGGAGGGAGGAAACAGGAGCTGTCATCTTTTTGACAGCCCAGCTTTCACTTCGTTTTCGTATTCAATCGGCTGCAATATTCCTTTGCCAGAAGTTCCGCCCTATGATCCATGAACGACGGTGACTGAGGGTGAAACGTGGCAACCAGGGTCTCGCTCTTGTCCCTACACCTTCGCCATATGGTCCATAGACTTCCTTCTTGTTCAACGTAGTATTTGTCCACGATTACCACTTTCCATACGTAACACTGGAGTATCGAGAATCTGTTTGCCTCTGAATAAAACTACTTGCGAGAATCATGCCAAGGCAGTTAGTCATACATGCCAACACCCCAAAATAATCCTTTCTTGTTCCTTCTGTGACACCCTTTGGCAATACTGAGGTAAAGTCATATTATTGGGCACCCATAAAAACCCTCCCTGGGAACTGGCAGATATAGCAGGAGGAAGGAGGGAAGCCCTTCGAACTATATCGCAGCCCCCAGGGCTAGAGGAATCAGCAGGATGGACCCTTGGAGCCCACCCTTCCTGTCAATGTAAGCATAATGAGGGTATAGTCAAGGAATCACGCAGCACAAAAAAGGCTCTGGTGTGAGTTACAAGCCGGTTCTGCCCCTGCCCTGTTTTTTGACAATTGAACACAGAGTAAAGCCTCCCCGCGGCAAGCCGCGGGGCATCCTCATATTTCCTCCCCCTTGATGGGGGAGGACCGAGGTGGGGGTGAAGAACT
>CP070769.1:526105-528640 GCA_020347085.1 Desulfobacterales bacterium | reverse complement strand
GTTCAGATACTCTCCACAGATCTCCCCAAGTTTGCCGAAGGCTACCACCCGATGCCACTCGGTTCTCGTCTCCCTTTCCCCCTCCTTAGTGGTCCAGTTCTCACTGGTGGCCATCCGGAAACTCATTTGTCCTGAAGACAGTTTTCATCGCGAGGCCCTTCAGCTGGGAGACACGCAGTCTCAGGAAGGGCTGAACATTATGAGAACGCTGTCGGAAAGCTTGTCATTCAGGCATAGTCAATCCATAGAAGATTTTCAGATCTTTAGAGCACTTCGTGGCTTCATCAATGGCAATGGGCCAGTGGACTATCGAAAGTTTTGGCAGGACGCCTTTGAGAAGGAAACGGTCGATACTCTCATGAAGACGCGCCCATCAATCATATTCAAAGGCCTCCTGGCCCTTCCTGAAAGGCCGGGTGCAGCGGCCAGCGGTCAAGTCCGATCAGAGTCTCATTTCACACGTCTTAGGATTAGATTCAATGAAGCATCCTTGAAAAGTGAGCAACAATTGCAACAACGGTCTACAAGGCACCTGAGAGATCTGGTCAGACTTGGCATGAGATACCAGAGCATCATGGGAGAGGGACAAAAGCGGCGCCTCGACGGCTTCTGGGCCGGTCAAAAAACCGACTTACCCCTTGCCGTGTGGAAACACTATGGCGGAAATCCGGAAAACTTGGAAGGGTTGGTATCCTTTTTTGAATCTGAGAATTTTAGAGATGTCCCGTCCATCAAGATCAAACGGGACATCTGGGACGCACTTTCGATAGACCCGGTAAAGGGCCCGAAGGGGGTGCCTCGACAACTGGATGTAAAGATTTTATCCAGTGTTCTTCCTTACACGGATATCGTGATCCTGGGTCGTAATATGACGGATGTGATAAGGGATAAACTGGGACTAGACTCCAAGTTTGATACAGAAATCTATAGCACGGATGAACATGATCTGGTGATGGCCGCATTCAAGGAGATTGCTTGTTCTGATTAGTGAAACATAAGGGGCAGGTGCCCAAGGCAAGTTGGGGTCTGAAAATGTCTTCCAAGAGAAACAAGGGTTCATCCGCGAGAATGCGCTTTTTGGTCCAAGAGCACCATGCTCGGAAACTCCACTACGATTTTCGACTGGAGATGGGGGGTGTGTTGAAGTCTTGGGCGTTGCCCAAAGGGCCGTCGTTAAACCCGGCTGATAAAAGGCTGGCGGTGATGGTAGATGACCATTCCCTTGAATACTTTGGCTTTGAGGGGATTATCCCTGCCGGTTATTACGGCGCCGGCGCCGTGGTGATGTGGGACCAAGGTGCATACAGCCTCCAGGAAGGGGACAATGCGGTGGAGGCCCTTGAGGCTGGGAAGATGATTATTGAACTCGATGGTAAGATACTTAAAGGGGGTTTTACCCTGGTAAAGATGAAAGGTCGCGGGGAAAACAATTGGCTGCTGATCAAGAAGAAAGATGCATATAGCATAACCAAATGGACTATCCCACGGGCGCTAACAAGGGAAAAACAAGCCGCTCTCCAGGAAAAGATACCGCCTTGCAAGGCCCATTGACGGCTCGGTTATGGGTTGCAGGTTACATGTCACAAGTTAACGGGCTATTGCCTAGACTCCCGCGCACTCAGGTTGAACCCAAATTAGGCGTTGCAAAGATCCATGGGTAAGGAGGCAATTGTTCTCAAAAGCCGCAATCATATTCACCCGGCTTCATAGAAGCGTTTTACCAAGCCCACGGTATCAGGGCTTTTTCGAAAAGCCACTTCCTTACCTAAAGAGAAAGAAACAAAAAAGCTTCCCAGATTGGGTTCCAGAGTTTCTGAAGATGGCCAGACGGATAGAAAATATCTTGTTTATCTGCACGGGTAACATTTGTCGTAGTCCCTTTGCTCAAGGCCTTTTCACAAAATTTGTGGCGCAAAGAGGACTCAAACGTGTTACGGCGGATTCCGCGGGGTTACTTGCACTTCCGGACAATACGGCGACTTACTTGGCGACGCGAGTTGCCACTGAATATGGCGTGGATCTTGCTGAACACAAGGCAAAACCTGTGTCTAAAGACCTTGTGGAATGGTCTGATCTAATCCTAGTCATGGAAAAATCCCACGAGGATGCACTCCTGGCTGCTTTTCCAGAGGTGGCAGGCAAGGTTCTTTTGCTGAGGCACTTTGCTCGTCACGGCTCGCGGAGGCGAGGCATTGCTGATCCGTACGGACTAGAATATGAAGCATATCGCTTCTGCTTTCTTGACATTCAGGACGCGATTTCTGGGTTAGTAGAATATCTATGTGGTAGATCAATAGCCTTTGATCCTATTGAGGTAATCAGTTACGAGGGTTACAAAGCCAATGAATCTCCGCGTTCATTTGTGTGGGCGGATCGGACCTTCCTAATCACCAAGATTGTTGACCGTTGGTATGAAGGCAGTCTGAATGAGAGATCTGAGGTTATGGACTACTTCAAGGTACAGGCTGATGATGGGGGCACTTATATTATCCGATACAATCGACTGTTTGACAGTTGGGCGGTACTCATCCCTCG
>CP070769.1:520918-526005 GCA_020347085.1 Desulfobacterales bacterium | reverse complement strand
TTAGTGAGGAAATGGGCGAGGAAACAAGCGAAGAAGCGCTGACCATTGTGAGGTTCCTGCCTGCTGACGGACATGTGGTCGTGCCTGTCGTCTTGAATGGCTTTCTCGAAGCGAGAGTGCTGGTCGATACAGGGGCTGGAATCAGCGTTCTTTCAAGAGAACTGGCTCAGAAGCTCCAATTGGAAGAAGAACCGGGCCACGGCATAACACTGAAGACAATGGCCATGGACATTCAAGCCCAGTCGGCAACGCTCGATTCTATTCAGGTCGGAAACTTGATCGAAAACAACCTTCGTGTGGCAATAGCAGATTTGCACCACGGGGAGGAGAGGAAGTTTGATGCCATTCTGGGCATGGATTTTATGAGTAAATATAGGATACATATTGATAATGAAAATAGCAGAATCGTACTCAGTCCAGGCAAGAGACGTGGTAATTGATTTGGAATAAGGAGGGCGCTATGCGTGGTTTTCTAAGGATAATGTGTCTTGTTTTGACCGCGACTGTACCTATTGTGCTGTCAGTTTGCGCACTCGCCTACGAAAATGAACCCTACGATTTCAGGGGAATAAAGTGGGGCAGCCGGATTGATAAGATGTCTGACATGGTGCTTGACCTGGACGGTGGGGATTTCAAGGCCTACACGAGGAAACATGATGAAATGATGATAGGAGATGCGAAGTTGAATAGCCTCCATTACATTTTTTACAAAGGCCGATTTTATTGTGTCCGTATTGAGTTCACGGGTCCTTCCAATTTCAACAAGATAAGGGAGGAGTTTCTCCGCATTTATGGCGAGCCTGGGGGACGGCAGTACTATGACAGACATTTCTATTGGGGGGGCGAAAATGCGAGTATAACCCTGGACTATGATGAATCCACAGGTACGGGAGAAGTCGGTTACAAATATATGCCCGTTGATTTTCGAATAGACGAGGACCAAAAGAATCAAGCCATTGACGACGTCAGGGGATCTGCAGGAAAGCCAACGTCCGACGGTGAACAGAGAAACTGACCGGCCCAGACAATCCAACAAAGGGCAGTGACGCGAGGCTACCACATGGGTGGATTCCCGAAGAGACAGTCTCGTCCTGAAAATTGTCAGATGCTTCGTTATGAGACCAGCCGCTGATCGGCCGAGTGATCGAGCAGTGTTTCAAGCCCAACTTTGTTTTAGGATATCCTCCAAAAAGAAGATGGCCTCTGCCTCTTTCCCGGGTGTATCCTGGACGGACTCAAAAAGGGTTGGCAAGGGAAGACCTGTGACGACCGTGCAAGAACAACAACGACCCTCATCGGCAAGATTTTCCACGTCAGCGCAGCATCATGATAGAGAGAATACATAAAGAATGGAGGGAATAGTGTAGATGGGAAAAAAGACACCTGACACAACAACTTTTGAGTACAAGATCTCCCCTAATTTTGCTGTTTATGCGGTTTGCGGTGCCTTTGGGGGCCTGAACTCTCACGGTGAAGTCGTAATGACCCTTTACAACGAGAAACCAGCAATTCCTGAACGGCAGAGTTATCGGATTAACGATGATGGTTCGATAGATAAGCAGCCGATTAGGGTGGAGAAAAAGGATGTCATTATTAGACACGTCATGTTTGGCGTTTCTATGAATCCAAGGGTTGCCAGATCTGTCGGTGAATGGTTAATCCAAAAGGCGGATGCTTATGACAAGTACTCAGAAAAAGTATAAAAAGTGGAGAAGCGGAGAGAGCCTACCGATTGTCACGGACCTTGTTGATCCGAGGCCAAGGCGTCTGGTGAAATTCTTAAACGACTATAGGCTGTTATCAGCGACGGCCAGTTCCAGTGTCGGTTATACTGAAGAGGCCGGAGCTGCGTTGGCTGGACCTATAGTTCGGGTTCAGTTGAACCGATTGCCGCATAAGATTCTGAGGTTGCCATTGGATGTTCTTGTTGAGCGATATGATCAGGGGTTTCTGGCTCGAACGCCTGATCTGCCCTTGTACGGTTACGGTGAAGATCGAATGGAAGCCATTGATATGTTGAAACGTGAAATAGAATCTCTCTTTGATGATTTATTGGAGAATGATCATCTTGGTGTAGAATGGTTAAATATTAAGAGATTCCTGCAAGAAAGAATCGGGAGTTAATATAAAACATGAAGAAACACGGGTTTTCCACGCACGAACACAGACGGTGTTGCGAGGCTAAGCTTGGCATCGATTTTGTCCGGACAGGCAATGCGTCCCATGGGTGGTTCAAGAAGAATAAGCTAAGGATCAGAAGGATTACTGTACTGGAAGGCAAGCACTTGATAGGCAAAGGGCTTCAGAAATCTATGGCCTCACAACTCGGGCTGACAACAGATCAATTTGACGATTTGCTGGGGTGTTCCCTAAAGAAAGAGGAATACGAAGAGATTCTGAGAGGCTATGGCATGATGTGACGCTCCACTATCGAAAGCCCGCATGTCAAACATATCATGGCTGTCTCGAATGAATCCTGCCGCCTTGTTGCGACTGATTCCAGCACCCGTTCACCCCCACTATCTTGGTATCATCCCAATCTTGCTCGGTCTATTCTTCTGGTTCGGCCCAAATGATGTGCCTCTTGTTGACAAAAAGGACTTTGCCCAGACCTCCTTTACCTCCGTCGAATGTCACATCATAGAGAATAATGAAGGGTTTGCCTTCTGTCGTAAATATGTCTGAAAGCCTCTCATGGAGCTCCAGGTTTATCTTCCCACTCAAGCCCTGCCCCTCTATGGTTCTAATAGTAATCCCTTTGGGATTGCTCTGATACTCCATGCTATTTCACCCCCTTATAGGTTTGCTATTGAGTATATGACTTCCTTCTTGGTTAGAGGTATTCCTGTTATTTTGAAACATAGCTGACCATTTTCCTTTCAGTCTTGCCTGAACGGCCTCGGTGTCAGTCCATCCCTCTTTTCTCACATTGAACCGTACGAGCGAGCGTATTCCCCGTTCCGATTTATCGGGATTTATCGGGACTGCGGGGAGCTTCAATAGTCTGCTCCAAACACAAGCCGGCACCCACAGGCCAGCCATGGGTTCTGGGGCCGCAGATCATGGCATTCCCCGTCCCGATTGCCAAGGTAGTTTCCGAGCAGGCTTATTTAAGACTATCAGGAAAAACTTTTTGCGTCAAGGGGTTAGCCCTTCTGGCTACGCTTCCTGAACTTTGACCGGCATGCTCCCCGGACACGCAGTGCTGCCGCAAGGCAGAACCCCCGCCCGGAAGGGCGGGGAGGCTTCACAAGCGCCCGTTTCATAACAGCTTGCCTTGTTCAATACCATTGCAAGCCGCTTGAACCT
Organism: Desulfobacterales bacterium; assembly: GCA_020347085.1. Taxonomy (GTDB): domain Bacteria; phylum Desulfobacterota; class Desulfobacteria; order Desulfobacterales. The sequence continues at coordinate 522,696 of CP070769.1, read as the reverse complement.
TCCAAGAATCAGGACGCATGGAAGCGCCTCCGTACATGGGCAGTTTGGCGCTGATACTCAAATGGGCGGAACATACCAGGATGTGAAGCTCCCCAACCAAAGGTCAGGGTATAGGGAAGCAGGCCGGTCCATATCTGCGGCATTCTTCACCGAAAAAGAGTAACACAATGGGTAGCGAGGATAAAAGGATAGCAAGACGGGATCTGGAGAACCGTGCGATTCGTCCGTTACTGGGGTTCTTGCTCCTTTGCTCGGAGGTCCTTCACGTCTATATTATTCTCAATTGCAGCCAACATCTGCGAAAGCTGTTCTTTCAGAAAATAGAGAACGACTTGATCTCTATCAGCTTTTTCGATCTCATCCGTCAAAGTCTCTTTGAGCCTAGGGAGGTCATCTGGCACAGCGACATCTTTGTGGCTCAACTGCTCTATGGACTCGCTAATAACCTTAAGCTGTTCCCGTTTAGCTTTGAGCTGAGGCAAGCCGGCTGACTTGGAAGCCGCATTGACTAAACTCCACAGCTTTGCCGATAGATCTTCCGCTTCTCTTTGCATTTTGCTGACCTCCGTTTATTTCTCCAGGACTGTGGTTTCATAGTGTCAAGTTGTCGGACTTCTTGGTAACTCAACCGCTATTGTTTGTAGATTGGGAGGCTGCAGACAGCCTTTGACCGACTGGCTCCCCGCGCAGGAAGTGCTGCCGCAAGGCAGAAAGGACGTCCTTCAGGGCGGGGAGGCTTCACATATAAAAATTCTATACTTTATATGCTCCTGCAATGTCAAGATACCGATAGAGATAAACCTGCAGGGAAGGGATAAACCTCAGCTCCAGAGGCCTTGCCGGAAAACCAAGCGCCATCTCTCTGTTATATGGGTTGGGAAGGGTGTTGATTGCTTGGAGGCAAACCCCTTGCATCGGGCGGGGTCCCAACTTGAACGTGGAACCAGTCAGGAAGGCTTCACAAAGTGGATATCGGCTTATCTATCAAACCACCCCCTTATAGTGTGGTTCTGGATGAAATATTCGAGCTGAGACAGCTGGTGGGGCGTCAGGTCTCCAAATTGCACAGCATATTCCCTGATGATGAAAGAACCAAAAGGGCTTTCGTAAGTTTCTAACTCGGAAACAGTTTCACACGGTAGATTCTTCAAGCAGAAATCGCTGTCCATATGGAACACATCTACTTGATATAATCCATTTGACGGCTCTTCTTTATCAACATGACGAAAAGCAATCCCACCCATGCTTATATCTATGATTCGACCCACTTTGGTGGAATGAGGCCCAAGCACAATAAATGCACCTATTGGAACCTCAAATCGCTTGTGTTTCCTTCGGTCAACCGGCTCTTTCGTGTTGTTCATGGCGTGGACTCCTGGCAAGACACAAGACATATGCTGTCGAATGGCATAAATTTCCATGAAAGGCAACCCCCTTTTTTTACGTAGAAAATGCGGACGAAAAATTAGTAGTATGACCAGGGAAACAGAAAAAACCTAATAATGAAAAGGGGTTATTTAAATGGGCCCAGTGGGTTCTCTCTTCCCCTGGACACCGTGAACACCATTTTGCACGGTGGGACTGTGCTGACTGTTTGGAGGCGAGCCCTGTGCTTCGCGCGGGGTGTCCAAAACTTATATGTGGGAACCGATGTTCATCTCCATTCCACGGGTTTTGACGTGTAATAAAGCTGCCCACCATGCGGGTCGTACTTTACGAAAACATGCCAGAATGCCCCGCCCCTTGGGGCGGGGATGAATGGCATCCTTATTGATTCC
>CP070769.1:514271-520818 GCA_020347085.1 Desulfobacterales bacterium | reverse complement strand
TCTTCCTTGAAATAAGATAGTCTCCCCAGGACTTTCGTCAGTGCCGGCAAAAAGGCTTCCGATCATCACCGCGTCTGCCCCAACGGCAATTGCCTTGGTTATGTCGCCTGAAAACTTAATGCCGCCATCTGCAATGAGGGGAACGCCTGTCCTCTCGCTCACTGGTCTGCAGCTCGTGATGGCTGAAACCTGAGGTACTCCAGCCCCGGCAATGATTCGCGTGGTGCAAATAGAGCCTGGCCCAACGCCTATCTTAACCCCGTCGGTACCGGCCTTGACTAGGGCCTCCACGCCTTCTGCTGTGGCCACATTACCTGCAATCAACTCTATATCCTTGAAAGTGCCTTTAAGATGTTTAACCGCTCCTAACACTCCGAGGCTGTGACCATGAGAGGTGTCGATCACAATCACGTCAGCACCGGCGCTAAGCAGGGCTTCAGTGCGCTCCTCGATATCAGACCCTACGCCTATCGCAGCACCAACCCGCAGTCTTCCCAACTCGTCCTTGCAGGAGTTAGGATATTTCTTGATCTTCTCGATATCCTTGATAGTAATGAGACCTTTTAAGCGGTCCTTCTCGTCCACCACGAGGAGTTTCTCGATCCGGTGTTCATGGAGCAACTTTTTGGATTCCTCAAGTGTAATCCCCTCAGATACTGTAACCAGGTTTTCCTTGGTCATGACATCCGAGACCTTCTTGCCCAGGTCTGTTTCAAACCGAAGGTCCCGGTTGGTCACAATCCCTACCAAGTGGTTTTTCTTGACCACGGGAACGCCCGAAATGCGGTACCTTTCCATGACTGCAAGGACTTCATGGATTGGCCTTTCAGGATCAATGGTCAAGGGATCCACAATCATGCCACTCTCAGACTTCTTGACCTTGTCCACCTCCTGAGCCTGGCTCTTTATGCTCATATTGCGGTGGATAATCCCCATTCCCCCTTCTCTGGCCAAACTAATGGAGGTATCGGCCTCTGTTACCGTGTCCATGGCTGCACTTATGATAGGAATGTTAAGAGAAATTCTCTTGGTCAAGCGGGTTTGGACGTCTACGTCTCGTGGTCGTACCTCCGAATAGGCTGGAACAAGGAGAATATCATCAAACGTCAAACCTTCCTCCAACATGGACTGTACCATGGGTCCTCTCCTGTACTCTTTTTAGAATCTGCATGATTAGCAGATGAGCCTCCTTTTGGCAATGATTTATTAGGATGCAAGAAATCGATAGCCTTGACAGGAAGGCCTCAAGAAAACTATAGGAGAACGATGCTGATAAACGTCAATCCCAAGAATCCGCAACCCCGTCTGATTCGACGGGTGGCAGAGGCACTGAAAGACGGGGCGACCATTGCCTACCCCACAGACACCTATTACGGCATGGGGTGTGACATCGTGAACAAGAAAGGGATAGAGAAGATCTATCGCATCAAACGGCGCAGCCAGAAAAAGACCTTCAGTTTCATTTGTGCGGACCTCAAGAACATCAGTCAATACGCAAAAGTTTCCAATTATGCGTACAAGACCATGAAAAGGCTCCTTCCCGGTCCTTATACATTTGTCCTAGAAGGTTCCAAGCTTGTCCCAAAGATGGTGCTGACGGCTCAGAAGACCGCCGGTATTCGGGTACCGAACCACCCGATTTGCCTGGCCTTGGTCAAACAACTCGGCCGTCCCATCATATCTACCAGTGCCACCCTTCCAAATGGCGAGATTTTGTCCCAATCTACGATTTTCGATGCCCTTGGTACGCGAATCGATATTGTTATTGATGGTGGGCCAGTCCCAGGACGGCCTTCAAGTGTGGTTTCACTTATTGGGGATGTGCCTGAAGTCATCCGGATAGGGCTGGGAGATGTGACTATTTTTGAATAGCAACCCTTTCAAAACCCCATCTTACGCAAAACCGGGAAATTGCGGATTTGAGGAAGTGAAGGATTGACGTGTGACCCTCTCAAGCCCTGAACGCGCAGAACTGTGCGTCGGCCTATAGGGGATTTGGATTGCTTTTATTGATCCGTTTGCCCAGACTCTCAGCCGCCTTGAAGTGAACCACCCAACGCTTGGGCATGTATACAGGGCTTTTGGTCTTAGGGTTTCTTGCCTTTGCAGGTCGCCGCTCCTTTATTTTGAAGCGACCCAGTCCTCGCAGCTCAATTGTCTGGCCCTCCATGAGAGCTTGCGCAATGCTTCCAAAAAGGGTATCTACAACGCCCAACATATCCTGCTTGCTAATACCAGGAAATGCGCTCGCCAACGCGTCTATTAACCCCTGTTTAACCATTGTCTACAGCATAACCCGGTACATATAGATATCCGGAATGAAGCGCAGCACCGGTAATCCTGTCCAGTGCGCCTGCCAATTTGGAGCCCAAAATCAATTCGAGAACAGAAAATTTCTTTCTCTCGGCATATACGACCGCTGGTTCCCCCTTGATACCGCCAAGTTCGGCAGCAATGGTAATGGCATCTTCCATATTCCCCAGGCTGTCGAGCAAACCAAGTTTCTGGGCCTGTTCCCCTGATAAGATCCGACCGTCGGCAATGGCCCTAACCGATTCTTCGGACATCTCTCTCTCTTCAGCCACTGCAACTACGAACTGCTGATGGACGTTGTCAATGAATCCTTGTAGCAGTTCCTTTTCTTCAAGCGTCATCTTGCGTAAAGGGGAGCCTGTATCCTTGTAGTTGCCACTCTTCAAGACGACAGCTGAAAGCCCGATCTTTTTAAACAATTCTTCCACATTGGCAAACTCCATCAAAACGCCAATACTACCCGTGATGGTGCCTGGATTTGCCACGAGGTGGTCGGCTGCTGCAGCCACATAGTACCCGCCCGACGCAGCTATAGCACCCATTGAGGCAACCACTTTCTTAGTACGCCTCGTCTTCTTTACCTCTGCATAAATCTCTTGGGATGGCCCAACGCCACCTCCCGGGGAGTCGATCCTCAGGACGATGGCCTTAATGTCTTCATTCTTTCGGAATCTCTTCAGTTCCAAAACAGTTTGTTTGGCATCAGCAATAACCCCTTTGATTTCTACAACCCCAACCTTGTCACCAAACTCAAAGGCCGTGTCCTTCTTGCCAAGAAAGAAGAGGGCCGCCACGCTAATGATCACGACGGCCCCAATAGTGCAAAGAACCAACAGAGAAAACAGTATGGGATGTCTTCTGGCAAACATCGTACCTGTCGGGTCTACCTACGCCTCCTTGTCCGTTTCCTGTTCAGTCACCTCAGGTTCCACGGAGTCCTCTGCAGGGCTTTCAGCTGTATCCCGGATTTCATCCACGGAGATCTGCTCGGTTTTGTCTTTCGCAGCCCCTTCCTGGTCGTCGTCTGCCTCGGAGTCCTCAACTTTCTCATCAGCTATCTCAGGAGCCTGCTCGGCCTCGGAGTCCTCAACTTTCTCATCAGCTATCTCAGGAGCCTGCTCGGCCTCGGAGTCCTCAACCTTCTCATCAGCTATCTCAGGAGCCTGCTCGCTCGCCTCCTGATCTACTGTTTTTTCTTTCAGGTTATCTTTCAGAAGCTCCCCAAAACTTGACTCAGATCCTTTGCTACCGCTCAAGTAATCGACAACCAGGTCATGTTCCTCATCTTTTTCAAGCTGCTTGATGGACAGCCCAATGCGCCGTTCTTTAGGATTAATATTGATGACCTTGGCCGAAATAATGTCTCCAACTTGAAACTTGCCGACAGGGGTCTTAATCTTCTCTCTGCTCACTTCTGAAACATGAGCCAGTCCTTCAATCCCTTCCTCAAGTTCAACAAAAAGGCCAAAATCGGTGACATTTGTTATGGAACCCGTAATCCTGTCCCCTACTTCATACCGTTCCGGTATCGTCTCCCAAGGGTCTTTCTGGAGTTGCTTGATCCCGAGAGAAAATCGCTCGCTTTGTTTGTCTATGTTAAGGACAATCGCCTGAACCACGTCACCCTTCTTGTACAGTTCTGATGGATGCTTGATACGCTTGGTCCATGAAATGTCAGAGATGTGCACCAACCCATCAATGCCCTCGTCAATGCCGATAAAAAGACCAAAGTCCGTAATGTTTTTGATTTTTCCTTCAATGGTTGTCCCCACAGGATATTTCTCGCTCACGACATCCCACGGGTTAGGAACTACCTGCTTCATACCCAGCGATATTCGCCTGTTCTCTGCTGAAATGTTTAAGACAACAGCCTCCACGGTTTCGCCAACCGATACCACTTTTGAAGGATGACGTATTTTTTTCGTCCATGACATTTCAGAAACATGAATCAGGCCCTCGATTCCTTTTTCCAGCTCAACGAAAGCACCGTAATCCGTGAAACTCACTACTTTGCCTGTAACGTGCGACGCTATAGGATATTTCTCTTCAGCCGTCGTCCAAGGGTCTGGCACCAACTGTTTTAACCCGAGCGAAACCCGTTCCCGTTCTAAATCGAGATTCAGTACCTTCACAGAGACCTCGTCTCCAACTGAAAATATCTCGGATGGATGGCCTATGCGCCCCCAAGACATATCTGTGATATGAAGCAAGCCATCAATGCCGCCAAGATCAATAAAGGCGCCGTACTCCGTGATATTTTTTACTATACCAGTCATGACCTTGTCTTCGTGGATTGTTGCAAGGGTCTCTGCGCGCTTTGCCTCCCGTTCCTTTTCAAGGATGACCCGTCTTGATAATACAATGTTGCTCCGCTTCCGATTGTATTTTAAAACCTTGAACTCAAATGTCTCGCCCACCATCTTATCCAAATCGCGTACAGGGCGAAGGCCCACCTGAGAACCAGGCAAGAAAGCTGGGACGCCAACATCAACTGAGAGCCCTCCCTTAACACGGCTCGTTATGACTCCCCTGACTACACTGTCCTCTTCGAATGCCTTCCTGATATCTTCCCAGACTTTAATCTTGGAAGCCTTTTCTTTGGAGAGCAAGACGATGCCATCGTCGTCGTCCCAGCGTTCCACCATCACATCAATGGTGTCGCCTACCTCGCCGTCGATCGCACCATCAGAGCCGGTAAGTTCGGCAATGGGTACTTGTCCTTCGGATTTGTAACCTATATCCACCAAAGCAAATTCCTTGTCGATCTGAATGATCCTACCCCTCACAACCTGGCCTTCCTCAACACGCCTAAAGCTCTCTTCATACATCTCCATGAGGTCTTCTTTGCCACCTGCATTTGCTTCGGCACTCTGCAGGGCTGCCGCAGCCTCGTCTTGGACACCGTTGCTTGGCTTTTCCTCCACCTGGGGTTTTTCGTCCCCTTTCAGGACCTCAGATTCTTTGGTCTCGGGATCTTGGTCCGAACTTTCGTCTTTGATGTCTGACTGTTCTTCCTCAAGTTCGGTCACACTCTGTTTATCCTCTTCCATTAAAAACCTGCCCCCTTTTCTCCAAGTTAACCACCACCTGGGCCATGTGCCACAGAACCTATCCTTCTATCAAGTATCCATGCAAAAGACAACCTTTATTTCGTGCGCTCATTAATGTAGTGAACCATAGCCTCCACCACTTGCTCAATGTCTAATAAGGTAGAATCAATTCTTATTGCATCGTCGGCACGCTTGAGCGGTGCCACGGCTCGGCTTGAGTCGTCCTCATCCCTTTTCTTCATGGCTTTCTTGACTTCGGCTAGGCTGTTGGCTTCATCCGTTTCGGCAAGCTCCTTGTACCGTCTCAGGGCACGCGTGTCGAGGTCGGCATCAAGGTAGAACTTGACATCAGCCCCTGGGAATACGACGGTTCCCATATCACGTCCCTCAAAGACGACGCCTCCCCGTTCTCCCATTTCGCGCTGAACATCCAGTAGGTGTTCCCTTACGACCGGCCTTGCTGAAACGGCCGACGCAAGCATAGTAATTTCCGAAGTTCGCATGCGTTCCGTGATATCCTCTCCTTTAGCGTATAATCTTGATCCCTTGGGGCTATTTCCAAACCTAAGTTCAAGGTGCTTGCAGATTTTCCCCAGCCCATTGTCATCATTGGGTGAACATCCTTCAGAAAGGGCAACCAGGGCAACCGCTCGGTATAAGGCCCCAGTCTCAACATAGGTGTAACCAAGTCGCTCCGCCAACCTACGACTGACGGTACTTTTGCCAGCCCCAGAGGGCCCGTCTACGGTAACCACAAAGGCTTTCATCTACTACAGAACCTCTCTTAAGGCCTCCACAAGACGCTGGTTTTCTTCAGGAAGCCCTACATTGACCCGAATATACGTCGGATAGCCGTATGCGGTCATGGGTCGGATAATCACGCCTCTTTGAAGCATATTTTCAAAGACACCCTTTGCATCCTGTTCCACGTCTATAAGAAAAAAATTAGTCTGCGTAGGAAAGTATCCAAGCCCCAACTTCTCTACCTCCCGATACAAGAAATCGAGGCCTTTATGAACCATGCTGACAGTCTTGTCGAGGAAAGCATCATCATCCAAGGCAGCCAAAGCACCAACTTGGGCGAGAAGGTTCGTATTAAAGGGCTGTCTGACGCGATGCATAAGACTTGCCAAGTCTTCTTTCATCACACCATACCCTATACGAAGGCCTGCTAATCCGTAAGT
>CP070769.1:510084-514171 GCA_020347085.1 Desulfobacterales bacterium | reverse complement strand
GCAGCAAGCTACAGGGAATGGGCTCGCTATTGCAGTTCAAGAGGCCGACACTGGAAAGCCCCGAAACCAAGCAATCCAAGGGAGCGACCGAGGCTCAAGGGGGCATAGGCGTTCGGGGCTTTAGGGCTAGAGGCAGAGTCATTTTGACTCACTTCCGCTGAAAGTATTTACTATCAAATATCTTTTTTAGGTCAACGCTGCTTTTTTGAGTATAAAATACTCATTGAAATTCAGTAGTCTTACACAGAGAACAGAAAGGAGGCATGGAATGGGCGTTAACATCAGGCAAAAACTTCAAGGAGGTGATGTTTTATGGCAATCTTTAGATGTCATATATGGCAAATGCCAGGATTGATAAAGCTCACAGGGACTTCATACTAGGCCATAGCCTGGCCACTATATTGCATGATCTAAGGAAGACTTACACAGAGCAATGGAACGATACACGGCATGGCTTGATGACAATCTCGCAAGTGTTGACCAAAACGTTGACCAAGCCATAAAAAAGGACTCAGCCGTTTACCCAAGTCCTTGATTTTATTTGGCTGGGAGACCACGATTCGAACCTGGGTTGACGGAGTCAGAGTCGATTTAAGGGCAATTATGAGGATATACGGAAAGCCTCTGAAATAGGGGCTTTCCCATATTCTGCAAAGGCTTGGGGGTATTTCCCAAGTTTAGATTCTCTTAGCTTCTGATAGGTCCTTTTGGAGCGTCGCAGTTACAAAATGGTTACAATTCTGTCCCTCCCCAAATCGACACTCGTTGAGCGGTTGGAGGATTTATGATATGAATCTGCAATCTCGATCCTGTCGATATTCCAGATAATGGGAAGTGACATTGGAAACCTGTTGGCTTCACAAATCCAAGATTATCAGGATCCTCCTAGGCTTTTCGGTTCTGGGAACCAAGCACAATATGTCCCGTGCAATAGGTACTTGTTGAATGTCTCTTTCAGAACCCATAATTGCCCAAACCTCAGGTTTATGAAAGACACCTGAGCAAACAAAGATGAAGATAGCGGCACGAATAATGATTTCTTTTGGGATAATCTTAGTGGTGATGTCGCCTTTTGTAAGTGCTGATAACCAGAATATGGAGTTATTGCAGGCCGTGGAAAGAGGAGATACTGATAGAGTCAAGGCGTTGCTAGGAGAAGGTGCAGACGCTAACGCCAAAGACACACTTGGCAACCCAGCCTTGCTTGGTGCAGCTTGTGCAGGCCACACCGAGATGGTGAAGGCCTTGCTTGCGGCTGGCGCAGACGTTAACGCGAAAGGCGCTTTGGCTGACTCAACAGCTTTGATTTGTGCGGCGTCTCACGGCCACACAGAAAGTGTGAAAGCCTTGCTTGCGGCCAGTGCAGACGTTAACGCTAAGAACAAGTATGCCCAAACAGCCCTGTATTTGGGGGTGAAGGGGTGCCACACGGAGAGCCTGAAAGCTTTACTTGAAGCTAGTATGGACGTCAACGTTGAAACCATAAACGTAATCATAGCGTTGAGAGTGGCAGGGCTAGTGGGTTGCACCAAGGCAGCGGATTTGCTCAAGAAAGCAGCAGCGACCGGTTCAATGGTGCAGAAAGCTAAACTAGAAATTGTGCCCAGTGCTGGGGGCGAAGTTCCATCGGCCCAACAGATACCCCCCCGCGGAACCTTTGCAATTAATCTGGCTTCGTTTAAACAAAAGCAGAGTGCCGACCGATATGTTGAGGAGCTGAAAAAGTTGAGAATTGAATCGGTTACCTGGGAGGCTAATCTCCCTAACAAGGGAAAACGTTACCGAGTCTGTGTTGGAGGCTTTCCCTCACTCAAGGAAGCAAAGAATTACACGAAGGAATTAAGACGGAAGGGAATATCTGACACGTTTATTACAAAGATTCCGGAACCGTGGTAATATGTTTTGTCATGGTGTAATGGGGAGGGGCTACGCCAGGTCGCAAATATCACTTACAATGCGGTTGACATGGGGCTCTATATGGGAGCGATAATTGTGTTGTCGGGCGCAAAACAACGATTCCTGATTTCTATTACTCCGCCAAGTTTCACTAATGCCATGCAAGGTCTCAAAATTAGACACCGAAAAAGTTACCATTTCCAACTGCTATCTTTGAAATTCGGCCTCAGAATGGGTACAAGGCCACAAACAGCGATTCCAAATTGATTTTTCAGCCAAACCACCTTCTTTTCTCAGAATCTCCCCCGAAAGTTTGACGAATCTTATCATTTGGGTTAGAAACCTTTGATACACTTACCGGATTGGTGGGTTTCACGTTGGTTATCTTTGATTTTCTGCTCCGGGGTGGAGCCACAACATGTTGAAGGCTTCATTCGTCCGACCGTGGCGGGGATCGCAAGCCCGTGAGCAAACCCGCACCGTATTAGTGGTCTGGATTCCAAGGATAATATCCGTGTTCTGACCTCCGCTAACACCAACTCTCAAGTTATTTCTGAGCAACCCTCCGGCGTTTGTATAGACCATCAATTCTATAGTCCATCCATTAACTGAGCCTGAATGGGATAGACACACCTCTTTCTTGCCCGAGGGTGGCATGAGTCTTGCTTAATTCCTCAGTAGAAGTAGTGGTTGTTAGCAGTCATACATCATTTACCAAACGACATGGATAGTTTGCCAGTGCTCCTGTTGACGCATTTTGGAGAAATATTTAGTATTACTGATGTCATCATTTTCATGACCGGTATTGGGCTGCTGGGCATGGGTGTTTTGCTTGCCTACGTGTTCTCACGAGAGAAGTGAAGAGAACGGACCCTACCCCGAATCCCCTTAAAACCCAATAAGGCCATAGGTTCCCCCTCCCTGCCCACTCAAAAGAGGCCCTGTGGCCTTTAATTTTGCACCTTCTGTCTTTGCTTCCCAGTTAGCTCTTTCTGCCCAAGAAAACGGGCTCTATGGGACCTGTTTTCGATTAAAAGCGTTACTCGCATGGTTAAACCATTAGGGTTTTGAGATCGCCAGCGTCACGGCAAGAATAGCAATGGCCCCGTGTGTGGAGGTTGCAACACCCTGTTTCAAAAAGTCAACACCTTTCGGAACTCCTTATACTAAAATGGCTTTTTAATACCGTGTCCCGAAAAGAGTTTTTATATGGTTATGTTACGCAAAAAATGTTGGACACGACTCGTATGTTGAGTGTCTGGAGAAACATTCACACGTGTGCCCATTCTCGGTGCCTTATACTCGTTCCCATTACTGCGCATCTCCCGCTGGTGTTTATATCTCTAAGAAATTAGAGAAGTAGTCCCAAGCATTATCCCCTCAGCGGATTGTCCAGGTGTGACTGTATTCCAAACACATACCTCACGTCTCTTTCTACAGCCAATCCGTCACCCTGGCCTGACGGTTAAGCCCATTTCAAAAGCCCCCCATTTGGGTTCACTCGATTGAAATCAGAGATGTGGTACGAGTTTTGCTGACCGTATGAGTAGCTCTGTTTACTGCATGACAAATTTGGTGGGGAGATTGCGCCATGTCGAATACAAATCCGAAGATTGAACGAAGGAAACATAAGCGGTTCGAGGTCCCCATAGGTATCTTTGTTTCTTTCAAGCCTCATGGTGCAAAACTTGGTGAAGTCATTAATATAAGCAGGGATGGGCTTGCGTTTCGTTATTTTGGTGGCAAAGAACCATCAGATGGATCAAATAAATTAAACATATTCTTGGAAGAAGGCGGCTTTCATCTGAATGACATACCCTTTCGGACCGTTGCGGATTTCGGAACCTACCAAATCCCTTTTACTTCCGTCACAATGAGGCGAAGCAGTGTGCAGTTTGGAGAGTTGGCGCATCATCAGATGTCTCGACTGGAAGGCTTGATCCAGAAGCACACCATAGAGAGAGCAACTTAAGAGCTAAGTACACACATTGTTAGTGAGTAAGGGTAGAGTTAGGATCAACTCTGTCCCTTTTCTTCTACAAAATGTCCATATATTGTGTTTTAGGAGTTCGCTCCGAGACTTATACTTATGCCATACAAGGTCTGAAAACCAGAAGCCGAAAAACTTGCCATTTCCAACTAATACCTCGAAATAAGACCTCACAATGAATCGCCCACCAAGGCCAGAGCT
>CP070769.1:507291-509984 GCA_020347085.1 Desulfobacterales bacterium | reverse complement strand
CCGAAAGATTTTCCGCGAGATGCCGTGGAATCGACTTTGGCAAAAGCCCAAAGATCTATTGACACTGCTCTGGCCCTTATTTCAGAGCAATTAAGAAGGTGTTTCTCCAAGGCCTGATCACGTTTGCGCTCGCAATAGGCATCCTGCGTCAGCGACAGGCATTAGAAGCTCAGGAGCGATGGCGATTTCTGGCCAGGCGACCGCTTTCCACTGGCTGGTTCGTTAGTATGTGGTTAGTCGGGCCATTTTATGGGCCAGTTGCTCCCATGTGGGTAGTAATCTTGTGGACTCTGGGGGCTATCGCTGCCGTTAGACTTCTAGGCGCTTTGACGTCGGACACCTGGAAAAAAAGAATATTTTACTGTTTGGCAGTGTTGACGGTCTTGTTTCATGTCTTCCGGTTCATAGGCCTTCCCCTGCCCTTTTTTCGCCTGTACGTTTTCATTGTATCGCTCACTGGCTTCTTTCTTTGCTTGCGGCAAACTCTGACGAGTGTCCGTCGAGGGGACGCAATCTTGTACACCTGGCTACTCCGTCTGAGCACCTTGGTTCTTTTGGTCGTAGTCATATCAGAAATGGGTGGTTACAGTGCGCTGGCTTCGCATGTACTCGAAGCCTCTCTGAAGACAACCTTCATGATCCTGTTGGGCTGGATGTTTATATTCCTGGTTCGAGGCGGTTTGCATGTGGCAGTTCGCAGCACTGCACTGCAAAAAATACCCCGGTTCCGAACAAATGAAACTGCGGCCGTGAGCAGGTTAACCCTCTTGATTGGTCTGGCCGTATTCTCTCTGATAACCGTTGGTTTTCTTGTGATCTGGAGAATATATGAAAGCCCATTGGAGGCGATGCAAGGGCTATTGTCGGTGGGCTTTTCTGTTGGGTCATCGCGGATCACGTTTGGCGTGGTCATTGTGGCTGCCACCATCTTCTATGCTTCATTTCTCGTGTCGTGGGTGGTCCAAGGCGTGCTTTTTGAGCAAGTATTTCCTAGACGCAGTGTCCAAACGGGTGTCCAGGTTTCGATAGCGAGGCTGGTTCATTACGCTCTAATTTTTGTGGGTTTCCTGTTGGCATTAGTGTCACTGGGCATCGACTTAAGAAATATCACAATCATCGGTGGTGCCCTCGGAGTAGGAATCGGGTTTGGCCTCCAAGGCATTGTGAATAATTTTGTATCTGGTCTCATCTTGCTTTTTGAAAGGCCTATTAAGGTGGGTGACTGGGTCCAGCTTGGTGACCAATGGGGTGAAATCAGTAAGATTGGTCTTCGGGCTACGGTTGTCGAAACCTTTGACCGATCCGAGGTTGTTGTTCCCAACAGTGATCTTGTAGCAAATCAAGTCACCAACTGGACACTATCGGATCGGTTTATGCGGATTACCATTCCAGTGGGTGTCATCTATGGCTCCGATGTTCCTCTTGTCATGCAAACCCTGAAAGAGTGTGCAGACGACAGCCCTATGGTGGTGAGCAATCCAACCCCCCAGATTCTCTTTATGGGTTTCGGAGACAGTTCTTTGGACTTTCAGGTTCGCGTCTGGATACATGACGTTAACAATATGTTCGCAGTCCGAAGTGAACTGCACCAGGAAATAGACCGGAGGTTCCGTGAGTCTGGAATTGTGATTGCATTTCCTCAGAGAGATTTGCATTTGCGCAGTGTGGACGAATCGGCTGCGTCAACCTTTTTTCATCGTGGCATTCAGCCCCCTCCCTCCGCGTCGGGCGACGAAGGGAGGGACGATTGACAAAGTATAAAGTGCCCTTTCTGTAGTGCTTTAACAACTATAATCACGACATTCACTACTGGCAGAGTAATTGTCAACTATAGATAACAAGAAACAGTCTCAATTTTGAGAGACTCTCAAATTTTCAACCCAGATCACGATTTCTCGGAGCTTTGGTTTCTCAAGATTCTGGCATTATCTTCAATCGACATATTCAGTCCTGCAGTAGAACGTTCAGCTATGAAAGTCGCAAAATGAAAAACAAATGGTTGACAGGCGTGGACTTACTGGTTCGAGGACAAGATTGTCGGGGCACGGCATTCTTTTCAAAAAATTGTGGCAAGTTAAACCTATTCATGAGAAAACTCACACACAAATAGTCCCCAATGCTAATCAGCCGACATGTTTTAATACATGCCGGAGGAGGTAGTCATGAAGCCAAGTGGATTATACCCCGAGAGTCCAAATAGCATTGCCTTGATCGGGAATTATTTGCCGCGACAATGTGGTATTGCCACCTTTACGACGGATCTCTTAGAAGCTCTTGCGACCGAGGCCCCGGAGATGGACTGCTGGGCAATGGTGATGAATGATGTGCCTGAAGGTTACTCCTATCCCAACCGGGTACGTTTTGAGTTGAACGACTGGAACCTGGCGGATCACGGCTTGGCAGCTGACTTTCTGAATATGAACCGGGTCGATGCTGTTTGCCTACAGCATGAGTTTGGAATCTTTGGAGGCAATGGAGGTGGCCACATTTTGGAACTTGTGCGCAATCTGCGTATGCCTGTGATCACAACATTGCATACCGTGCTGAGGGAACCTGATCCGGAGCGAAAGGCCATTATCCAAGAATTGGGTAGTTTTTCTGACCGGTTGGTGGTCATGAGTCACAAGGCTGAGGAGATCCTTAAAGAGGTTTACGGCATACCTCAGGAAAAGATCACTTTTATCCATCATGGT
>CP070769.1:503153-507191 GCA_020347085.1 Desulfobacterales bacterium | reverse complement strand
GAACACACCTGGGCAAATGGACACATCAATGCCACACTTAAAGTTCTTCCCCACAACAGCATTCTGGTCCACCCCTATCACCGGGCGGTGAACTGGATGGAACAGACTGGATACCTTAGCCATGGCTAGCGTCGGATTCTCAACCCTTACGAGGATCTTCGCAGATTCGGAAATGTCATATGAAACAATCACGGCAGCCGCCCGGGTCTCATCAAGGCGCTTCCTGTAGCTGGCGGATGCAGCAAACGTGATGTCATGTCGCCCAGCATCATCAAACGAAGAAACACCTCTGATGATGAAATCACCATTTCCCGCAACCTCACCGCTGACCAGCTCCGCTATCTGGTAGACAGTTAACTCCAACACAAAACTCCCTAATCCTTCTTCTTTGACTTCGCAGAAGCGTCTCCTTCTTTACTACGCTTGGCGTCCATGGCATTGTATTCTTGTATGACCCTGTCGGTGATGTCAATGGCGTTAGGTGCGTAAACCACGCCCCCCACACGGCGATCAATAATCAAGGAGTAGCCATCTGCCTTCCCTATTTTTTCGACGACCTCAAAAACGTCTTTCGTTATCTGCTTAGAAAGATTGATGTTGAGTTCTCTCAGGACATCCTGATACTGCCTCTGCAAGGACTTTAAGTCACCAACCTTATCACGTAAGTCCTTTTCCTTTGCCTCACGCGCGTCATCACTTATGACCAGGGCCTTTTGATCCAGGCCCTTCCTTAACTCTTCAATTTCAGAGCTCCTCTCCTTGAGAATCTCTTCCATCTTTTTTCCCTGGCTCTTGATCTCAACAGATGACCGCTTACCTGGGTTGGATTTTTCGATTACTTCCTGGAGATCGATGATTCCAATTTTTTGCACCTCAGCCCCATAGACGATTCCGCTAAGGCCAAATAGACAAAGCGTTAAAGGCAAGAATATGCTGAGTGTCTTCATAAAGAACCTCCTTTTTCCGCTCATTTATGACTATTCACTGTATCAGTAGCCAGTCGCTGGCTCGTTGTTTGAATGCCTTCTTATGACCAATGACCTAAAATGCCATCCCCATGGTGAACTCCCAACGACCTTCCCCTCCCTCACCGTCACCTCTGGGATCAGTCTCCAAAATGTAGCCGTACTCCAGACGCATGGGTCCAATCGGGGAATACCATCTGAAACCGAAGCCAATACTCTCCCGGAGGTCGGACAAATCAATGTCTTCTCCGTTGTCATAGGCATTGCCTGTATCATAGAAAAGCACTCCCATGAGACCTGCTTTTCTCACGATCGGAACTATAAGTTCCACGTTGAACAGCACCATTTTGTTGCCACCGATCTCATCGCCAGTCACAGGATCTCTCGGGCTAATATCCCGCCAGTCATAACCTCGGACCGAGTCCATGCCACCCAAGTAAAAACGTTCCCAGGTAGGCACCTTCCCAACCGAATCGTCGTGTATATATCCGGTCCGGCCATGCAGCAGCCCGACCGTACCCCAGAAAAGCGGGAAATACCACCCGGAGTCTGCAACATATTTTGTAAAACCAATATCGCCGCCAAAGGGCGTTCCCGCGTGCTTGACCGTGATGCTGTTGTCTGAGCCTTCAGTAGGATTGAAAATGCGGTCCCTTGAATCGCGGCGCAAAACAGCAGTCACTGTGTGGCCGATATTTGTTCCCTCCCACTCCCTAATCGAGGACGAAGCATCGTCAGTAAGGTCCTCGATCTCTGACTTGTCATAGTTGTAGGAAAAATATGCCCGCGTGTACTCAAAAAACGGATAGCTAACCCGAATGGAACCTCCGGTGCTGTCCTTATCATAGGTATCATAGTCCCGAATCGCGTTATAAACATCAAAACCTACTGACAGGGGAGTGTCAAAAAGCCAGGGTTCAGTAAAGCTCAGCGTATACCGGCTGCTTTTTCCGCCTAATTGGGCCCTCAGATTCAGGACCTGGGCTCGTCCAAACAGGTTTCTCTGCGCAATTGAAACCACCCCAAACAGTTGGTCCATGGAACTGTATCCGGCGCCAAAGCTAAAAGCGCCTGTCGGTTTTTCAGTTACGTCAACCTTAAGAATCATCTTGTCATCACCGGTCCCCTTGGTGGTATTGACCTTGATATCTTCAAAGAAATCGAGGCGGTAAAGATTTCGTATCCCTCGTTTTAGGCGTTTGCCGCTAAACAGTTCTTGCTCATACACCTTCAACTCTCTTCGAATGACCTTGTCACGGGTTTTGGTATTGCCTGTTATAATGATCTTTTCGAAATAGACCGGTGGCCCCTTGTTGATCAAATATGTGACGTCGGCCGTAAGTTTCTCGGAGTCCTGGTCAATGCGTGGTGAAATATCCGCATAGGCATAACCTGCATCTGAGTACATGTCTTGAAGCGTCAAAACGTCCTCTCGTATTAGTTCTCGGCTGTAAACCTCTTCCTGGGCAATCTTTATCTCTTCTATCAATTCGCCTTTGGGCTGAACCAAATCCCCATATACGTCCACCTTGCCAACCATGAACTGGGGCCCTTCATCTATCTTGACGGTGATAAAAATCTCCTCTCCCTCATACCTCAGCATTGGCTCTGCCACCTTTGCCTGGATGTACCCATGATTATGATAGTATGCGGCTATTTTAGACGCGTCCTGATCCAAGGCTTCATGATCCAGATCTCCTGAAGAGGTAAACCATGAGAAAAATCCTTTTTCCTTGGTTTTCATCAAGTCCCTCAGTTTCTCAGCGTCATAGGCCTTGTTTCCTTCAAAAGAAATGGTCTTGACGAATACCTTTTTACCTTCTTCGATCACAAAATCAACGTCAACCCGGTTCTCCAGCACAGGCTTTGTTTCATAAGCCACCTTCGCGTGATGATACCCTTCTTCTTTGTAAAGATTTTCGACCTGCCGCAGGTCGCCCTGCAGCCTATTTATGTTCATAATGGCGCCTGACCTGACACTGATGACATCCTTAATTTCTTCATCATCGAATTTCTTATTACCCTTGATTCCGATGTTGCGAATGGTTTCGTTCTCAGCAACCTGAAATGTCACCACTTTGCCTCTCGATGTGTCGGAGGTCTCTACACGAACATCAGCAAAATATCCCTTTTTGTAAATTGACTTGAGATCATCCTGCAGATGTTTTGCTAGATAGATATCTCCTTTCTTGGTCTTCATCATTCTCTTGATCGCCTCAGATTCTATCCGCCTGTTCCCTGCCACGATGACCTCCGCCACCCTTTCCCGCCTGAATACCTTCAACCCAAGATCCTTGGCCACTCTTTGAACAGAATCGAGGAGGGTCTCAAGGCCCTCCCCTTCCACATAAACAGGCTCTGGAGGAGCATTTCCATATGACTCCATAACTTTGACATCTAGACTGAAGCGATTACCAATCTTGGTTAGACTGCCCCATATTACAAAATCTGCCCCCACGTTAAGCCCCAAAGTCCGTAAACGGTTCAGGCCGCCTTCCTTGATGTTGGGCAGCTTTTCAAGTGCCTGGTCACTCTCTACTATCACTACCCCTTCGTCTCTGAGTTGCTTTTCAACAAGACCCTTGATTTGTCCTGTTAAGTCGTCAAGCCTTTCCGGTGCATGTACTTCGAACGGAAAGACAACAATACGAACCTGTTCTTGGGCTATTGCGTTGGCGCCACAAAGTAACAATACCAATACACACGATAATAGTTTCTTCAAAATACGATACTCAAACTATGGGCAGTGCTTTACCGTCTAATAGTGTCACTCTGCGAGACAACTTTTCTGCTAACTTCATATTGTGAGTAACTACTGCCGCTGTAATGCCGTCATCACGGTTTAATGAAATTAAAAGGTCATGTATTGACTCACCAGTCCTAGCATCCAGATTACCAGTAGGTTCATCGGCCAACAGGATCGATGGCCTTAACACTAGAGACCTGGCTACAGCCACTCGTTGCTGCTCTCCCCCCGATAATTCCCCAACATGATGCGTCAGGCGATGTCCCAAGCCCACACGATTTAAGATAGCTTCAGCCCTTTCACAAGACTCCTTGGCATTCACACCTT
>CP070769.1:492024-503053 GCA_020347085.1 Desulfobacterales bacterium | reverse complement strand
CGCCTTGTGACCTCGTCTTCGGTGACTTGATAAAGGATCTCGTCGGCCGGTGGAATCTTTCCTTTCAATGCGTCTTTAACATCATGCTCCTCCTCGACTAGTTTGAACTCCAGAAGAGCTGTCTGTCCAATCAGGTTAATGGCCCTTTGAGGATCCCTGATTCCCGGGAGCTGCACGAGGATGCGATTTTCCCCCTGGCGACGAATGTCGGGTTCGCTCACACCAAACTGGTCTATGCGGTTTCGGATGGTTTCCATGGCCTGTTTGGAAGCCATTTCCTTTATATACTTGACTTCCTGTTCGGGGAGGTCTAGCTGGATAACAAAATCCTCACCTTCCACGGTTTTGGATATGAGTCGCAGCCTGGGGAATTCGTTATTAAGCATCTCGTCGAAAGCCTGAGAGTTTTCCTGGTTTGACAGACGGACTGATATTTGAATCTGTTTTACCGTGTTGAGTTCGGTATATCGAATGCGGGCCTTTTTCATGGCATCCCGTAGCTCTTGGGCGGTTCGTTCTATCCTGTTTTCGACTGCTTTTTGCGTTTCAACCTCCAGCACAAGGTGCATGCCCCCTTGAAGATCGAGCCCTAGATGAATCTTTTCAGCAGGGAGAACGCCCCAAGTCGTCCACCAGGCAGGAAGTTCGGAATACACCGATGGCGCGACATACACCAATGCCACCACCACGAGCGCAACAATGGGAAAAAGCTTCCATTTAAGTTGTATCAATTCAATATTCCCCAAAAGAAGTCAGCTAAAGCCCGCCTCTGGACTGGTGGCCAAGAGGCGGATTATAAATGACAAAGACTCGTTTCCAAATCAAAGATGTTACGATGATACCCTTTTCATATTGGGCGTTTCGCTTTGCACCAATCCGGCGATATTGGCGCGTCCCACCTTTACACGCACCTTTTCTGAAATTTCAAGCGTCACAATGGTGTCGGTAATCCCCGTAATCCGTCCGTACAACCCACCACTTGTGATGACCCGATCTCCCTTCTTGATCCTGCTGAGCATTTGGCGATGCTCTTTCTGTTTTTTCTGCTGGGGTCGTATCAGAAGGAAGTAGAATATGGCAAACATCAGGATCAGGGGAACTAAGGCCCCAAATCCACCGCTCTGCCCGGATGCGCCCCCACCTGTCCCTAAAGCATATGCAACGTCAATCAAGATAAACACCTCCTTTGATTTGGTTATTCGGAAATCGTGAATCGAAAATTGTCAGCGGGCAGTCGAGTCATGATTCTCGAAGTCCGAATAACGATTTCCGATTACTCAAGCTTCCAACCCAACTCAGCCGTGCCGAGCAAACTGGTGATGACCAACTTAATTTCTTTTGTGTTCTCTTCAATAATGGGCTGGTCCGTTGTGGGGATGTTATACGGAAACCTTACCTTGTAGACTGACTTCCATGGCGTGACATAAGGAAAGAAGTGGGGTGTGACAGCGTCTTGTCGCCTAACACTCCTCACTTCGACCGGTTCCACACGCTCGTTCTGGTCGTTTACCAGATAAAGCTTCCACACCGAGTTTGGCTGATCAAAGTCGTCCCACTTTTCTTCCGGCACAAAAGCTGCCATCAAGAACTCATGGCCGCGGGTGGCGGCCTCAAGCTGGTCATCCACAAACTGTTTTTTCTTCTCGGGTGTTAGCCTATATGCCTTTGCGTATTCTTCAGCGTAGGCCCGTCGAAATTCCTCTGATTTAAAAGTCGCCGACACAATAAGCTCTACTTCAAGCCCGCGATGTATGCGAGCTTCTCGGCTCCACTCGTCACACACCGTTTTGTAGGTTTCCGTGTGATAGGAGACAGCGGATCCAACAAACCGACTAATCTGCGCGCAGTTTCCTGTAAATAGCAATGTGGCGGAAAAAAATATCAAAGTCCTGACTCGAACAGATAAGAAGCCTACATACCCTGTTTGTGAATAATTACTCATAATCAGTGGCTCTTGGGTATAGCGCATTGAGGTATGATGCACGAATTCTGTCATAATTCACACTTCTTTCTGCACCGTGAGTCTTCCCCGCTGCCATCTCCTTGCAACCCTTTTATCTATGAGCTTTAACCGCGAACACACGGTCAAAGATCGTATTCACATGTTTTAGCTGGGCCTTCACGTCAAAGAGGGTTTCAATCTCTTCTAGTTCCAAGTAATTTCGAATATCCGAATCATTTCGAACAAGTTCCCTAAAGTCCTTTTTTTTCTTCCACGCCTGGATGGCCTGTTTCTGAACCATCTTATATGCTGCCTCCCGGCTCACACCCCGCATGGCCAAAGCAAGAAGGACCTGCTGAGAGAAGATGAGTCCCTGATTCAGTTGCAGGTTTTCCTGCATCCGCTTGGGATAGACGAGCAACTTGCGGATGATCTCTGTCATGCGGCTCAGCATGTAATCGACCAGAATAGTGCTGTCAGGGGCAATAACCCTTTCCACAGAAGAATGGCTGATATCTCGTTCGTGCCACAGCGCTATGTTGTTCATGGCAGCGGCTGCATTCGAACGAACAAGCCTTGCGAGGCCCGACAGGTTCTCACATCCTATTGGGTTGCGCTTGTGGGGCATCGCAGAGGACCCTTTTTGCCTTTTTGAAAAGAACTCCTCGGCCTCTGAGACCTCTGTCCTTTGAAGGTGCCGAACCTCTGTTGCCATCTTCTCTATCGTGGAGGCCATTATACCCAACGTGGTGAAGTACTCGGCATATCGATCTCTCTGGACAATCTGGCTAGAAATGGCTGCAGGCTGGAGACGAAGCTTTCTGCACACATAAGCCTCCACCTTTGGGGAAATTGTCGCATACGTACCAACTGCTCCCGAGATTTTTCCAACACTCACGGTCTCCATAGCCTGCTGCATCCGCTTCCTGTTTCTTTGCATTTCGTCATACCACAGAGCCAGCTTCAGTCCGAAGGTAATGGGCTCAGCATGCATACCATGGGAGCGGCCTATCATGACGGTGTACTTGTGCGTCATGGCCTTCTTTTTCAGGACAAGCAGCAGACGGTCGCACCCTTTTAGAATCAGCTTAGATGCCTCCCTGAGCCTCACTGCCATAGCAGTATCTAGGATGTCCGATGACGTCAGCCCTAAATGGATGTATCGTGCATCCGGGCCAACTGTTTCTCCGACATTCGTTAAGAAGGCAATCACATCATGTTTGGTCTCAGCCTCTATGGCATTGATCCTTTCAACAGAAAAACGTGCGTTTTTACGGATATTTTGTGCTGCCTTCTTGGGGATCTGGCCGATTTTGGCCAATGCTTCGCAGACCAAGATTTCAACCATAAGCCATGTGTGGAATTTGCTTTCCTCCGTCCATATTCGGCCCATGGCTTCACGGGTATATCTTTTAATCATTGCGTGTTATCCCAGTTCAGCTATTGGACAGCTGGCAACCAGAGAGTCTCCCCGTCAAATTCAATGCGGTTAACATCTTTGTAATCAATTCTATCTAGAAGGGCAAATACTCGACCCATGTTGTAGATGACGATCTTGGTCAAGGAATAAATTTGATCCAGATCTGATTCGAGTTTGCGTTCCCTAAGATTATAGATGTGCACCAAGTTTTCTGAAAATTTCAATATTTTTCCCACGCCAGAGCTATAGCCCTGACGATCTGGCTCATCAGCCAACGGGGAGAGCTGTATCCCCTTGTGGTCATAGTAGTCCTTTAAGAGATTGAAGTGTATATCCCATATGTTCTCATCTGATTGCACCACGTGAATCCCAAATACCTCCTCCCATCCGTCGGGTTCAGATTCACCTGCCAGATCGCTTTCCACAATCTCTCCCAACCTGAACCGCACTTCATCGAGTATTTTCTTCATCTGAATCGTCTCTTCTCCGACCTTGATCGATTCATCCGACCTCACAATCATGTCAATACTATTTTCAACACCGTATGGCGTCTTTCGCGCTTCCATCAAGGCTGTCAAGGCCTCGTCAGTATTCTCTTGAAGCTTATTGTAGTCTATGACTTTTTCAGGTAAAGTGGGCGTCTTCTTTTTTGCTGTCGGCGTCAATACAGGCGAAGGTAATGTTTCGGGGCCTTCTGCTTTTCTCAAAGAGAACCAAAGGCCAACCCCAATGAGGACAAAACAAAAACCGACCAGCAGTAAATATTTACCCTTATTGGATGACTTCACAGTTGGTGAAGTTTGCTGAGTCATGCATAGCCCTCCTTGGTGCAGGCGTGAAGACACGGCTGGTAGTTACAGGATTAAAGGGTCACTGTCAACATCATTTACCCTGACAAAAGGTTTTCAGGGCAACGTTGATGTGCTGGATTGCCTCGTTTGAGGCCGTCTCCTTGTAGGCCATGAGCCGTCGAGCAAAGAAGCTATTATCACTCAAAGAATTCAGCCTGATCTTATCTAACACTGGAAAGTTCTTAGGTTTCACCTCCTCTGGATAAAAGAGGATGTGCCAGGCCCACAAGCGACCTGCCACAATCTTGTTCGAGAATTTCGTGATGTGATATAGGAGTCGCGTAGAAAACATTCTAAGGAAGAGGCGTTGTTGGTGGTATGCTTTTTTGAGAACGTTTGACAAATAAGCTTCCCGAGCGTTGTCGACTTCAATCAGATGGGCAACATAAAAGCGAAACAGGGTTTCTTGGGTGCGTTCATCAAGATGAATCAGGTGTTCGAGGTGAACCTGCCGAGGACATAGGTCCAATTCCCCGAGGAGAGTCATATCGATTAATGTTTCGATTTCCCGGTGGGTTGCCAATGCGGCGGTGCCAGTCTCCCCCCAGGTTGTTGTGTAATACTCAATGAGTTGGTGGAAGATGCGATCGATCACCGTATGGGTTATAATCCCCGCAGCAAACGCCATCTTCAACTGCCAGACACGGGGGTTGGCTGCAATAGACCTGAACAGGCTCATAGCTTTTTGATCGTTCTTGGCCTTCCTTTTTGTGTGAAAGGCTCGAGAAAGCCAAATGTACTTCTGAGTATTTAGACGGAAAGGGGGGACGTCGTAAAAAAGGGCATCAGGGATAATTGAGCCCAGGTAATAAGCCGAGGAATTCCTCTCAATGACTTCGGCCAAAAGTTGCTGCCCAGAGCCTTTCATTTGCTTGAGTATATCTTGGGCGATCAGGATGTGGGTTAGCTCCTTGGCCATATCATAACAATAGCATGAAGCAATCGGCCGTGACAAACGCAAAGCGGGAAGGTATCAGTCAATAGATGTATGACTGGACCAACGAAAAGGCCGCCCAACGGCACGATTCCTGTCATCCTGTTTGGGGTGGGCATGATGATGCTAAGTCGGTTTGACACGGAAAGAGGGCGGCTGCAGGCATCGAAAGGCTAGTAAATCCATTGGAATCCGGGTCCCTATTCGGCCCTTTCGTGCAGATAAAGGGCGGCAGCCACAGCAGCAGCCTCTTCTTGGGTCAGAGCCTTTGGGGCTGTCAGGGTGTCCGGTTGTAAACGATCCTTTTTGGCATCCAGGTGGGAAAAAATCCTGCCGGAGACCTGCATGATCACCTGAAGAATGCCAAGTACCACGAATATGCCAACGAAGCGTATGAGCAATGTGGAAATGGCATATCCCCAATCAATAGCTTCCATTCAGGAATATCCTTTCAGACTTTCAAGTGCCTAAAGTACTTAAAGTGTCTAAAATCCCTAAAGCGAACTAACGTGCCAAAATTGCAAAGAATGAGCCTGGGATCGGCAACTTTAGGCACCTTAGCTCACTTCAAACTTTGGTACATTTTCCTTACCTCAACCGAACATGGCAATAAACATCCCCGCTGCTGACGCACTGCCGATAACCCCAGCAAGATTTGGCCCAATAGCGTGCATGAGTAAAAAATTGTTGGGATCCTCCTGTTGTCCAACCATCTGTGAAACGCGTGCTGCCATGGGGACTGCAGAAACCCCTGCTGAGCCGATGAGGGGATTCATCTTTTCCTTCAGAAACAGGTTCATGATCTTGACCGTGAGGATGCCGCCCATCGTACAAATGGCGAAATCGATCAGGCCAAATGTAAAAATAAGTAGCGGCTTGGCGGTAAGAAATTTATCGGCCTGCATCGTGGCGCCCACGGATATACCCAGGAATATCGTCACGATATTCATGAGAGAACCTTGTGCCGATCCGGCCAGTCTGTCTACAACGCCACTCTCGCGCATGAAGTTTCCAAGCATGAACATCCCCATCAAGGGGGTAACTGCAGGGATCAAAAGTGCAATGACCCCTGTTACGATGAGGGGAAAGCATGTCTTCTCGAGCTTTGAAACAGGCCTCAGCTGCTTCATAATGATCTTTCGCTCTTTTTTGGACGTCAGAAGCCTCATGATCGGGGGCTGAATGAGTGGGACCATGGCCATGTAAGAATAAGCAGCAAGGGCATTAGCTCCAAGGAGGTTGGGCGCTAGCTTTGCAGTCAGGTAGATCGTTGTGGGTCCATCAGCACCGCCAATAATGCCAACCGAGGCAGCCTCCTTTAAGGTGAATCCACACAGGAGGACGCCTATGAATGTAACAAAAACACCGAGCTGGGCACCCGCTCCAATGACTAGCGTCTTGGGATTGGCTATGAGGGGTCCAAAATCGGTCATGGCCCCAAGTCCCAAGAAAATGAGACACGGGATAACCTCCCATTCGACACCATAGTGATAGAATATATTGAAGAGTTCCGGTTTGCCATGGGGATCAAAACCCATGAGGGGGGTAAGGGGAAAGTTGACAATGAAGATTCCAAAACCAATCGGCAGCAAGAGCAAGGGTTCGTATTTTTTTGCCACAGCAAGATAAATAAAAAAGAGGCCGATCCCCCACATAATCACGAGCGTATAATGAAGACTGAAAAGCCCAGTTTGTGTGTGCAGGATATCTAATAAGACATTAATGAATTTGTCCCAGGTCATTCCACAGATCCTTTGCCTATCATGCTGGGCAGAGATCGCATTTCCATCCGTAAAGACAAAAAGCCCCTACACTCAAAACACTCTGGGCAAAGCCACAGAGTGCCGTAAGGCGGGCTTTACAGGAAAGCAGAACAGAGGTCAAGCAGATTCGAAGGTCATAGGCTGACAGCTGATAGCGCCATGAACTGTGAGCTATGAACGAGTGCTTATCACTCACAAATAATGCGGCTTTCACCAGGTTGCAAAAGAGGGTCTCCTTCAATGTTGATAGCTACGTTTCGTTTGATCTCCACATCCACGATCTCTTTTCGCTTCTTGTTTAGCAGGTAGTTAGCTACGTTGCTGGGTACGATTCCTTTTACCTGAGCAATGTTCTCCTTAAGCGTTTCGGCGCGAAGCCTTCGCAGAAATTCCAGTGCGAGCCTTTCAGCTGATGGCACCAATCCCCTTCCCTGGCAACGGGGACACGGCATAAAGCTTCCATATTCTACGGATGCAGCGATCCTTTGACGGACGAGTTCCATGAGACCGAACTTCGAGATCCTGCCTATGTTAACCCGCGCTTTGTCTATCTTGGTATGCTGCTTCATAGTCTTCTCTAAAGCCAGATTGTGTTTGCGATCTCGCATATCAATAAAGTCGATGACAACAAGGCCACCCAGATCCCTCAGGCGCAGCTGGCGCGCAATTTCAGCAGCCGCTTCCATATTAATCGTGTACGCGGTCTCTTCCATGGAGCCTTTTCGAGTTGCTTTACCAGAATTAACATCAATAGCCACCAAGGCCTCTGTGGGATTAATCACGATGTAACCCCCTGATTCCAGGGCGACCTTACTGGCAAAAACGGACCCAATCTGCTCCTCGATCCGATTCTTGCTGAAGATTGGCTGTGGATCTTTATACAGCTTAACGATCTTTGTGTGTCTGGGAGATATGATACGCATGAAATCCTTCACGTCCCGGTACACGAACTTGTCATCTATGAGAATCTCGGAAACGTCTGTTGTGAAATGGTCCCGGATAGCGCGGATGGCCAGATGGCGTTCTTTGTAAAGAAGGCAGGGGGCGGAGCGGGACACGCCCTGTTTCTTAATGCTCTTCCACAGGCGAAGAAGGTAGCGGATGTCCTTTGAAATCTCACGCTTGTTCTGCTGTTCACCTGCTGTGCGAACAATGATGCCAAAACCTTTCGGGATCTTCAGGGAATCGACGATATCCTTGAGGCGCTGCCGTTCATGCTCACTTTCTATCTTCCTAGAAATCCCGGAGCTTTTCCCACCGGGCATTAACACCGCATAACGGCCGGGAAGGGATATGTAAGTGGTAAGCAAGGCACCCTTGTTCACGATGGGCTCCTTTGTCACCTGTACCAAGAGTTCCTGGCCGCGTCCAATGAGGTGCTGAATACCAGGTGTACCTTTCTTGAGACGTGAAGGCTTGTCAACATAGTAGTCGCTGTGGATTTCGTGTTGCTGCAAGAAGCCGTTTCTCTCTGCCCCGTAATCAACAAAGGCGGCTTGCAAACTCGGTTCCACCCGTGTAACCCTTCCTTTATAGATGTTCCCTCGGGTAATTTCGCCAGCAGCGGTCTCAATACCGAAGTTTTCCAGACGGCTCGCCTTCAGCAAAGCGATGCGGCATTCTTCTGGGTCAACCGCATTGATGAAAATCTTGTGTTGATCCCTTTTTCTTGTCATTGCCTATACCCCATCTTAACCGTTTTCAGCGTAACCAGGACACACCAAGGCCTGTAAGAAAACGCTTTACCTATTTTCCGTATTTTCAATCAACTATCACTGAAGTTCAACTGAACTTGACGCAAACGCAAACGATCCTTTGGGGTGCAAATCTGTCATTCATAACTGAACGCACAAGCGTAACATATATCTTTACGTCTAAATTGATTCAGATTCAAGCAATAATTCCGTGCCACAGCCATTCCTCTTACGAGCCTTCCCTTGATTCTGGGACCGTATGACTTGACAGACAAAGGTGGAAAGAGATACAGAATACTTCTGTAAACAAAGGCTGAATTCGTCGGTGAAGACCCCATGGAGCAAATACGAGGGCAACATGGCCTGTCCTTGCTTGGTGGGCTCCCCTGCCCGCGAAGCGCTGCCGTCACATAGACCGCTCACCCCGCAAGACGGGGCCGAGGGGAGCTGTCCCCAAAATGTCTACGGTGTTTACCGGGTGCGAAGACCCGAAAAGTAACCTTCTGACCTTATAGGGCGATCAGGCTTCATATGGCAACTGGTAAGTTTTTCTTGTCATAAGTCATCAGCTACGGAATCCTGGATCTCGCAGTCATGATCGACAAAAAAAATAGACAAAACTCAGACAAGTATATCGTGGGTATTGATGCAGGGTCGGTAAGCCTCAACAGCGTTGTGATCAACCAGGCCAAAGAAATCATCTGTGAGTCTCCTTACAAGCGCCACCTGGGAAAAGTGGAAGAAGAGGTTCTAGACCTAATCCATGAATTGAATGAGAGACTGGGCACCCAAAATGTCAAGGCCTTTGCCTTCACAGGGAATCACGGACAGAAGATCGGGGAACGGATGGGTGGTTTCTATGAATTTGAAACGATTAGCCAGGTACTGGGGGCGCTACACATTGAACCAAACATAAGAACAATCATCAGCATGGGGGGCCAGGACACGGCCCTTTTGCAGATCAACCATGATCAGGACGCCTGGGAACTTGATTATTTTAATGCTAATGGTCCATGTGCATCCGGCACTGGGTCTTTTATTGATCAACAAGCCCAGCGATTAGCCACATCCATTTATGACAAGAAGGTAGATATATCTCAAGATCAGATCGATAAAATACTCACTGACTTCATCAAGCTCGGGCTTCAGAGCAAGGTTCCTGCCAACGTGGCATGCCGGTGCACGGTCTTTACGAAGTCAGACATGATTCACTTGCAGAACAAGGGAGAGAAGCTCGAAGATATCATTTTTGGACTGCATGTGGGAAATGCCAGAAATTACATGAGCACTATAGTGTCGAATCGGGTACTTGAAGATCCCATTCTATTCGTTGGCGGACTCTCAATGAATGAACTCCAGGTCCGCGCCTTTCAAAGCTATTTCCCCGGTTTGATCGTTCCCGAGCATAACACGTCGATCGGTGCTCTGGGGGTTGCATTACAGGCCCTCGAATTGGGCATAGAGAATTGTTTGAATTTGGAAGGATCGATAGTCAGTGCGACAGAAGACTCCGCCGGGCTGCCCCTGGCTTGCAAACTAGCTTTAAGGCAGACGGACTTTCCAGCCGACAACGAGGTTCGAACAAGATCGATCAATAGAAAGATCCCGGTCTATCTGGGTATCGATATTGGCTCCACAACCACCAAACATGCCCTAATTAATGAAGATTGTGAGATCGTTCATAAGAGATATGTCCACACCCAAGGGAAGCCGGTTGAGGTGACGCAGAAGCTCCTAGAGACCATTCGTGATGAAATGGGAGACAAGATCGAAATTATTGGAACGGCTACAACCGGATCAGGTAGAAATGTGGTTGGAGATTTCTTGAATGCGGACCTGATCATTGACGAGATCACGGCGCACGCCAGGGGGGCTGTCGAGATAGATGGCGCCATTGACACGATCTTCGAGATTGGTGGTCAAGATTCAAAGTATATCTATATCGCCAACACCTATCCGCTTGATTTTGACATGAACAAAGTGTGTGCTGCTGGCACGGGGAGTTTCCTCCATGAGCTTGCGAACAAGTATGGCATCAACATCGTGGGTGAGTTTCAGGAGATCGCCCTCTCCTCGGATCGTCCCATAAAACTGGCAGAGCGATGCACTGTTTTCATGGAATCAGACCTGGTTTCCTATCATCAGAAAGGGATTTCAAAGCATGATCTCATAGCAGGTCTTTGCTATGCCATTGTTTACAACTATCTGAACCGCGTTGTGGGAAAGAGAAAGGTGGGCCAAAGAGTCATGTTTCTGGGGGGGCCTTCTCTAAACAAGGGGGTGGTGGCGGCCTTTGAGAATGTCCTCGGTCGGGGTCTTGTCGTCCCTCGGCACAGGGAAGTGCTCGGTGCCTTTGGGGCTGCTATCAGCCTTAAGGAGAGGATGATTCTTGAAAACAAGGGGAGTAGCATCTTCCGGGGTCTGG
>CP070769.1:485417-491924 GCA_020347085.1 Desulfobacterales bacterium | reverse complement strand
TGGTATCGGTGTGGCTTCTGAAATTCAAGATACTGTGATAATGGAGCATCGTGACTCCTTCAGGTATGCTCTCATTTGGCGACCATATCTTTAATCTCCGAGATTCCCTGAGGTCGGGGGGTGCCATATTCACGATTTCAAGAAATTATCTCTAAAATAACCAAATGCGAGATAATGCCATGCTATGTCTGAAAATCAGAGGCCGAAAAACTTACAGTATGCTGCGGTTATCTCTAAATACGGCCTCAGAAAGAGTCGTCTTCCCTGAATCTCCAACCACAGTTTGATGAATCTTATTATTTGGGTTAGAAATCTTTGATAGACCTGCCGGAAAGGAGGAGTCAGTGAAAAAGAAGGCGGACAGAGATCTGGAGAAGGAATACACGGTGAAGCAGATGGTTTCAAAACTTAGAAGGCTTGCCGATTGTCTGGAGACAGGTAAGCCATTTCAGATACAGATTGCAGGAGAGAGAATCTGTGTGCCTTCCAGAGCAACATTCAATGTTGAACACGAGAGAGAAGGCAATATGGAGGAGGTTGAATTCCAGTTCAAGTGGGAACGACGTTAATCCCACATTCTTTGGTGCTCTGTTTTTTCTGAAGTATACTCAATATCATGACAACGAAACGATCCCTATCGCCTTCGCATCTAACTTCGCTTGCTGTCATTCACCCCCACCGTTTGACGAAACTTATCATATGAGTTAGAAACCTTTGATAGATCCGCCCCATAGGTGGGCATCAATAATGGGAAGTACCTTCTAGAAATCTCCGCCCTCCAATATTAGAGATAATGTAAAGATGTCTTGAGTCGAGATATATCTTAAAAAGCCCGTTTTTGTTGCCAATCTGGTTTCGATATGGTTTTTATATCTTGACATTTCTTGAAACAGAGGTAATGGGAAGGAAGTTCGCAAAACCTTTGGCGTCAAATAATGTCGCCAAACAAATCTAGACCGCCTTGGCAGCCGCAACAACGTTATTATCGTGCCTTCCATATGAAGAAATTTGCTGTCTGCAGCTTCATTTGGTGATAGGTTGAGATTTTAGTACTTTAGAATTTCAAAAATCGCAGAGTAATCAAAGGAGGAGTAATCATGGCTATCACACTACCAGATTTGCCTTACCCGGACGACGCCCTGTCACCGCACATCAGCGGAAAAACTTTGGAGTTTCATTATGGCAAACATCACAACGCCTATGTTGTGAATGCTAACAAATTGGTTGAAGGAACAGAATTGGCGAATGAGGCACTTGAAACCATCATCAAAAAGACGGCAGGTGAGACATCCAAACAGGCTGTCTTTAACAATGTGGCCCAAGTCTGGAATCATTCTTTCTATTGGAAATGCATGAAACCAGGCGGGGGTGGTCCTCCAACTGGGGCCATCGCACAAAAGATCGAGGCTGATTTTGGCGGCTTTGAAAAGTTCTCGGATGCGTTCAAAAATGCTGGGGCGACTCAATTCGGCAGTGGGTGGGCATGGCTGGTTTTGAAAGATGACAAACTGCACGTGATGAAGACACCTAATGCCGACACACCGGTTGCTCGGGGCTTAAAACCACTTCTGACGGTAGATGTTTGGGAGCATGCATACTACCTTGACTATCAGAACAGAAGACCGGATTATCTCAACGTTTTTGTTGAAAAGTTGATCAACTGGGACTGTGTCAATTCTCAACTGGGTTAATTCTTCCCTGCTCTAGATTGTGTCCTCTGAGATAGGGCGTTTAGTAGTCTTTTGTAGCGGATTCCACCGGGGTTTCCCAACATCTTCCATAGCATAGCAAAACCAGCGATTTCCGATATCAAAAAACAATCTTTAAATTACCAAAGTCAATTTCTCTGCTATAGGTTGCAAAAATACAAGGTGCAAGACTTAGGATATGTAACTGCCACAAAAGGGGGCGCAACGTCTCAGTCAGATACAGGGATCCTTATTTCTTCTAAAGGGCCTGCACCTTCCAGAAGCAGCTCTGCGACTCGCCGGCCGCTCTCGATGGCTGTGGGGATGCCTCCCATAAACAACGCCGAATAGGCTTGGTATCCGACCATATAGAGCCCGCGAATCTGTGTTTGGATCAATTCCATGGGCCGATAGTCTCTGTTATCCTCATAATCCCATGACCAGCCTGCCACAGCGCCCTGGCTCCTTCCACCTTGGTCTTCAAACGTTAGGGGTGTGGCCACGTCCATGACCTGGATCGCTTGTTCCAAGCCTGGTAAAAGACGGCTGATTTCGTGAATGAGGCCCCTGGCCAGGCGTGTTTTGTATTCTTTGTATGAAGATATTCTCCTACCCATTGTGGGACGATACTTCATAAAATGGGTATGGTCTGCCTCAGTGCGAATGACCACCACACTTCCATTTGGAGGCGCGAGCATTGGATCTTCTCTGGTCAAAAGGCTTATCTCCAGCTCTTGATCCGCTAGCACATAAGGATCCACTTCGCTGGCAGACCAGTCAGGCTCCTGGACGTCTCTGAGATGACTTCCCCGCCTGTAAACCAGTCGACTTCCCTGAGAAAACGCCGAGGCATCGAGCTTGCTCGTTTCCACACCAAGGCAAACCTGAAAGACTGAGCCCGCCTGCTTGGCACGAGCCACAGCGCGGACCCATCTCTCCGGCATACTTTTTGGATCCACAAGATTCAGAAAGGTCGCCTTGTAGTCAGCGTTTGAAATGATATTTGTTGCCTCAATGGTTGTACCATCCCCTAACGTGACACCCTCCGTTCTTCCATTCTTCACTCGAATCTGCTTCACCGGAACTCCAAGCCTAATCTCGGCTAAAGCCCCGCAGTGTTGGTCACTCCCCGTGACAGCCCTGACCAGCCTGTTACAGAAGGCACCCATACCATCCTTTGGATACCATATCCCCTCGTTTCCCATCAGGTCCCACATGGCGGCGAGAAGTGGGACGCTGCTGTATGGCTCTCGCGTACCCAGACTGCCGAGAATCCTGCGCAGCCTCCAATCTGTAATGAGCGATTCGATATACTCACGCGCTGAGAGTCCCCGGGTTTGTTCCGGCATGGAGCCGTTCTCTCTTTGATTAGGAGACCGAATGCCCGAAATGATATTTGCCATATCATGGAAGAATGTTTTAATCGCCTCGGCTTCACTAGGGAAAATTCCCGATAGCTCCTCCTGAATGTGATCAAAGGGTGCAGAAAGCGATACGGTCAGGTCGAAGGCCCTCATTCGGTAGTGCACACGACAGAAATCAAGGTCTTTGTCTTGTTTCAGATAGGACAAGGCATTGCTCACGACCCCTGGTGAGCTGAAGCCTAAAGGTCCCATTGGAAAGGTGAAGCCCTTTCGAGTGAACACGAAGGCTGTACCACCGGCATGGGGATTTTTCTCCAGGACGAGTACACGCTGTCCGGCCCTCACCAGGTGGGCGGCAGCCGAAAGCCCTCCTACACCGGCTCCAACGACGATTGTATCCCAAGATTCTGACATGGTAGAAACAATCTATCACAGCCTCAATTTGAAAAGAAGCGTGGAAGTGAGATGATGGTGTAAAGGTGATCAAATGATGAATGTGGAAGGGACAGCATTCTCCAAAGGGTCTTCGTCATTAAATACAGGCTTTCTCCCCTGTAAAATACAGTATTGACCCCATTGAGGGAACCAAAGTTTTCATTTACATAGTAAAAGTGTATATCTTGGAGCGAATCTGACTTTCCGCAATCAACATTGAAGAACATGGAATTCCAAAGTGGAGGTGAGCTATGGCCAATGTATTGATCGTATACGCCACCGACTGGGGCAGCACCAAGAAGATGGCTGAAGCTGTGGCTGGTGGAGTGTTCCCGCTTGTGGAAGGTCTCAAGAATGAAGTAATATGCAGGGAAAACCGCATCCGCGATTTCATCCCGATGGACCTGACAACCATGCAGGACGCCATCTGCACAGCCCTTGCAGAGACTGAGAAAGGACCGGGCCAACTGCCATCCAGGCAGGCCTGCTTCCTTCACTGACTGGATCCTCTCAACAGGCATGTTGCGCACATGAACTGAAAGAAGGATATGCACATACGCCGCCCAAGTAGAACCTATGTGATCATCCAAAGCCTGATTTTCGTGAAGTTAATCTTCCTCGCTTTCCCTGTTATTGGTTCAGCCCTCGAAACCCAGGAGACACGCAGAAGGACGGGCTCAGAACCAGGTTGGTCGACCTTTCTGAGAGGTGGATACGTGCATCAGCTCGATACCGACATCGACCACGATGGCAGTTTCAGCGCTGACCGCCTCTTCATCCAGAGCGGGATCACGTATGCGCTCGATTATCATCGCAGCGTTTCATTTGCCCTGGGCTACGCCTTGGACGGATATGATTTCTCAGGCGACACGGGATTTGCCGCACTGCGCCCCTGGAAAGACATTAATTCATATCGCGTGAGCATGCCGGTGCGGTGGGGATTCAATAAAGCGTGGACTGTGTTTGTGGTGCCTACCTTGCGTTTTTCGGCAGAAAGCGGCGCTGACCTGGAAGATGCCATACAAGGTGGAGGCGTTGCCGGGATTTTTTACCGCTTTGGCGACCAGTTGACGATGGGGCCCGGCATCGCGGTGATAAGTCAGATAGAAGACAACGCCACTGTATTTCCTGTGCTGATGGTCAAGTGGAAGATAACGGATCGCCTCAGCCTGGAAACCGGCCGAGGTCTTGGCGCCACCTTGGGTCCAGGGCTGGTTCTGAGATGGCAGGCCTCCGACAAATGGGGCCTCTCCGTCGGCGTCCGCTATGAAAAACTGCGGTTCCGGCTCGACGACAAACGAATGGCTCCCAGCGGTATTGGCCAGGATCGGGCATTCCCGATTTTTTGCAGTGTAAGCTATAGCTTCAGTCGCCGGGCTCAGATGAGCCTGTTCGGAGGTGCAGAGATGGCTGGAGAGCTTCGTTTGGAAGACGAAAAAGGCGACCGGATTGCCGAGGAGGACTACGAAGCCGGTGGATTTGGGGGGATCACCTTCAACTTCCGTTTCTAGTATTCTGTTGCAAAAGTTATTTGCAAAGACCAAAGCAAAGATACACGACACCACGATCTTCTCTTCCTGATTCCTATCACTGCGGCCCGCACTTACCCTCTGGCAGCCTCTTCTTTGGCATCCCCCTTCTTTGCTCCCTTGCGGCCGAGACATGGCCAAAGCACCATTGACTCCGGCCACATAGTGCTTATCTATAGAAAACGAAGAAAGAATCTGGAAGTGATTACATATGAGCAATGAACTGGGTGAAGTCTTAACAAAAATAGGAGAGGAATATAAGGAAGAGATCTCGGAAGAATCCGGGATATTTCTTGAGGTTGACATTGGAAAACAAGCAGAAAAATTCGGTTATTCTAACATCGTGGAGAAGTATCGTGGGGTGGATGCCGTTGTGCCATTGAAACACACGATTGATGGAATGAAGGTCATGATCGACGGCAGGACCTTTATGGATTATGCGCAACTTGAAACAGGTGTTGTCATCCCGGGACATATTGCTAAAGAGGCCGCGCTGCCTAGTAAGCACTATGAGGCGCCTGAAAGCATCGTCCGGGTTTTTTCTGAAACGTAGATTCAATTCGACAGAGGAACCACTCGAGAGCCACAATTGCAAGCGCAACTGTGGCTTTTTCACGTTGCACATTCTGACCAGGATGACGTAGAATCAGATGACGTACAATTTAGACGGCCGTTTTTTCTCTTACCGATTCGTTCGTCCATGGAGGTTGAAAAACATGAGAAGACTATTCCTTTTGACATGCCTATTCGTTACGGGATGTGTTGGCATTCCAGACAACATCACCGCGGTAGATGGTTTCGAGGTAAAGCGTTACCTTGGCACCTGGTATGAAATAGCCCGCCTCGATCATTCGTTTGAGAGGGGTTTGAGTAATATCACTGCCACATACACGTTAAGAGATGATGGCGGCATAGACGTATTGAACAAGGGGTTTGACAAAGAAGCCGGGAAGTGGAAGCGAGCAGAAGGAAAAGCATATCTTGTAAGCACCCCGGACGTTGGCAGGTTAAAGGTGTCCTTCTTTGGGCCGTTTTACGGCGGTTACAACATCATTGCCCTGGACAAAGAGAATTACTCTTATTCCCTGGTTTGCAGTCAGAACCGTTCCTACTTGTGGATACTTGCAAGAGACAAGGAACTTGAACAGGACACTTTAGGACATCTAATCGAGCTGTCAAAGGGCTTAGGGTTTGAAACAGACAAACTGATTTTCGTTGATCATGCTGATAAACTTGGTGCCGCATCTTTGACGGTGACCCATCCAATTGCCCGCGATTTGAGTTTCATACCTTGAGGCGAAACGCCTTGTGAAGACCGGATGGCATCGATGCTGGATATCAAGAAACTATTTTAGAACCCCTCGGATTCATGATTAGCTGATTTATCATAACTAGGGCCAGATTTACGATATTGCCATATTAGTGCGCCACGAGTGCGCACAGGTTGAATATAGACATTAACCTGTAGCAGCACGCAACTGCGTGAGAGAT
>CP070769.1:477869-485317 GCA_020347085.1 Desulfobacterales bacterium | reverse complement strand
CCATTGCGCAAACTGACGTGAAGATTACCGGGGATGGGGAAATTATCTCCAAAAGTCCATCTGTTTTCCTGGGTTACTACAAGAATCCCTAGGCCACAAAAGAGACCTTGCGGGATGGTTGGCTCTATTCTGGCGACAAGGGGTTTATTGATGAAGACGGTCATCTGGTAGTCTTTGACCGTTCCAAGGATGTCATGACACTCGGGGACGGCCGGCCCTTTTCACCCCAGTATTTGGAAACCCGCTTAAAATTCAGCCCGTATTTGAGGGATGCCTGGGTCGTCGGCGACAAGCGAGATTATGTGGTGGCGGTTACCTGTATCGATTATTCGGTCGTTGGAAAATGGGCCGATGAAAAGAAGCTTACTTATACAAGTTACCCGGAACTTTCACAGAAACCTGAGGTGTATGAGTTGGTCGAAAAACAGATCCGACAGGCCAACAAAGACCTGCCTAAGGTGGCCAGGGTCAGAAGGTTTGTCAATCTATACAAGGAATTTGACCCGGATGATGATGAGCTCACAAGGACAAGAAAATTGCGCCGGGCCTTTGTGGAAAAAAGGTATCAGGACATTGTTGAGGCCCTCTATTCTGACACGGATGTGGTGCATATTGATACCACCATTACTTATGAAGATGGGCGAAAATCCCATATCAAGACCGATCTTCACATCCGTAAGGTTACCGACGACTGATCTCAAGGAGTAAAGCCTATGGACGTCTTTTTGATGACCCTGACTACAGGTATTATGGTAGGCGGCATCTATGCGCTCATAGCCCTCGGATGGGTGTTGATCTATAAGTGCTCAGGTGTGCTGAATCTGGCCATGGGAGAACTGACCCTGATCGGTGCGTACGTGTCTCTGAGTTTCTACTCTATGGGCGTCCCTTTCCTTTTGTCGCTCCTTTTCTCACTGATTATCGGTTTTGTCCTCGGGGTCTTGACTGAAAGGATCTTTCTGGACAGACTCATTGGAGAACCGATCTTGTCGGTCATCATGGTGACCGTCGGGCTCTCCTTTTTCTTCAAGGGGATCGTCGAACTGATATGGGGAACCGATACCCGGGTATTCACGCCGGCTGTTTTTCCCTTGGAACCGATCCAAATTGGGCCTCTGGTCATCGGCCAGGTGTACCTTTGGAGCTTTGTTGCAGCTATTCTTCTTCTTGTTATCTTTGTGGGATTCTTTCAATACACCCGTTGGGGTCTTGCCATGCAGGCCACGGCCGATGATGAAATGGC
Organism: Desulfobacterales bacterium; assembly: GCA_020347085.1. Taxonomy (GTDB): domain Bacteria; phylum Desulfobacterota; class Desulfobacteria; order Desulfobacterales. Next base: position 484,074 of record CP070769.1, on the reverse strand, counting down.
AGCGCTGTCTCTCGGGGTCAGCGCGCGGTTTGTTTACGCCACGGCCTGGGCCATCGCCTTTATGGCCGCCGGCGTTGGAGGTACCCTTTTGGGAAACATCAATGGATTGAATATTTCCGTGGGCTATCTCGGACTACTAGTCCTGCCCGCTGTTGTGCTGGGGGGCCTTAATTCGGTGCCTGGGGCCATCATGGGCGGCATCATTATTGGTGTGTTGCAGAACCTGGCGGGGGCTTATCTAGATAAATACTTTCCTGGTGGTGTGAAAGAGATTGCCCCCTTTGTCTTTATGGTCATCTTCCTGCTCTTCAAGCCTTATGGACTGTGGGGCTGGGAAAGGATTGAAAGAGTGTAAAAGCGCAAAGGGCAGAGCGCATAGTGCATAGCGTGGACTCTTTTCCGCTTTGCGCCATGCGCCATGCGCTGTGCGCGACACAGGAGCCATCCTATGTCGACGACGTTCCTACCCTGTAGCGTCTACCACGAAGACTATACCCAGGACCATGCCTGGTGGCAAACAAAGTTTGTCAGGGGAAAGATGATTCTGCTCTTTTTGCTCCTCTTCGTGGTCATCCCCCCGTTCGCGGATGCCTATGTGATGAGCGTCTGCAATCAGATCGGCTACACGATCCTGGGAGCCTTGGGAGTGCAGCTTTTGATCGGTTATTGCGGCCAGGTCACCCTCGGCCATGCCGCGTTTCTTGCGGTGGGCGCTTACACGAGCACATTGCTTGTCTTGGAGTTCCCCTGGCCTAAGTTCTTATTGGATTGGGGTCTTGCCTACCCGATCAGTATCATCATCGCGGCGATCGTAGCCGGCATCTGGAGTGTCCTCTTTGGACTCCCTTCGGCCAAGGTCAAGGGATTCTACTTGATCTTGACAACGATGGCGGCGCAGTTCGTTACAGTTGATTTTGTCATTGCCCAATATGTAAGCAAGATCGGAGGCCGCGGCCAGGCCTTCTCCTTGCCTCCTGGAACCATCAAGATCGGGCCGTGGGTGATTGATAGCGACCGAAAGGTCTATTTTATGATGCTTGTCTTGGTGATCCTGTGTGTAATCGGCCTGGCGAACCTGCTGCGCTCCCGTGCGGGAAGGGCCTGGGTGGCTATCAGGGATAATGACATTTCAGCTGAAGTCATGGGAATCAATGTCGTTAAATACAAGCTCCTCGCCTTTTTTGTAGCCGGGTTTATAGGTGGAATCGCTGGGGCCTTCTGGATCAGCAATCTGGCAGCCATCAGCTACGAGCACTTCCCCTGGTTCTGGTCCCTTTGGCTGGTTGGCGTAATTCTGATTGGCGGGGTGGGATCGATACACGGGGCTATCTTCGGCGCCATATTCATGGTAGTGGTTATGGAGGGTTTACAACTCGCCGTGATGCCCCTTGCGGACACCTATCCCAAGCTGTTGATATACTTTCTCTTTATTAAGGAGGCCGCCTTTGGCTTGGCCATCTGTGCCTTTTTGATATTTGAACCGAATGGCTTGGCTTATCGCTGGTGGCAGATCAAGAACTATTTCAATCTGTGGCCGTTTTCGTACTAGTGGCCTCGCGCGCACGTGTCGTGTGACACGCTAAGGTTCACACGTTTTCTGATCCTTAACAAATGATCAACAATGCCATAGCTATCTTCAATAATATTTCAAGAAGGGGGGGGATCATGAATCGGTTTAGGTAACAGTTAGCGTTTGGAAAGCCTTTTTACTAATAAACAGGGAGGAAATTATGAACGTGAGAAATCTGTGGTTCAAGCGCTTTGTCCCATTGTTTGCCATGGGCATCCTTGTTGTTGGCCTTTTTGCCACGGCAGGGGCAGAAACGATCAATGTAGGGTCTCTGAACGATATGACAGGGGCCACCTCCGACGTTGGCAAGGATTATGCCCTCGGCATTGCTGAAGCCATCCACTACGTGACTGATAACGGTGGCGTCAACGGCAAGGAGATCAAACTGTACCAGTTTGATTATGGCTACCGTGTACCTGAGGCCCTCACCAAGTACAACCTGTTTAAGCGGCTCAAGTGCGTGGCGGTCTTGGGATGGGGGACCGGCGACACCGAAGCCTTGTCACCTACGATAACCAAGGACAAGATGCCCTATGTGTCAGCCTCCTACTCGGGCCACCTGGCAAATCCGCAAAAGACACCTTACAATCTCTTTTTCGCCACGGATTATTCGACGAACGCCAGGGCCGCAATCACGGCCTGGTTCGACAAGAAATGGCCAGCGCACAAGGATTACGGGAAAAGAAAACCCCGTTTTGCGTGCTCCTACATGTTTGCCTCCCCATACTGCAGCGCCCCTATCAAAGCCATAAAAGACCAAGCAACCATCTTGGGCTTTGAGATAGGACCTGATCAAGACGTCTCGCTTTTTGCCATAGACACCAAGAGCCAGATCCTGGCTTTGAAAGAGTTCAAACCTGATCTGGTCTGGCACGGCAATACGACCATGTCCGTGGCAGCTACCGTCAGAGATGCTTACTCCTTGGGATTGGGTGCAGGCCATATTGTGAATAATTGGGGCTATGACGAGAACCTGCCCCGGTTGGCCGGTGAGGCAGCAGAGGGCGTCATGGGAGCCGCTGTTTGTGCCTTTTTTGGTGAAGATGTCCCCCTCATGGACAAAGTGGTAGAGTACGCCAAGAAATACAACCCGGGCATCCCCCCGGAAAAACGGCTCATTCGCACCGTGCAGGCATGGGGCGATGTGCTCATCCTCTGGGAGGCCTTAAAGCGGGCGGACAAGGCTGGAGATTTAGGTGGTGAGAGCATCCTGAAAAACGGTTTTGAGACGTTCGAGAACTTCGACATTCATTTAGGGGCACCACCGGTCACTTACACGTCCACCGATCACCGAGTCGCAGGACAGGTTCCGATCTATGAGTGGAAAGACGGGGCATTTCGTCTGGTTGAGCGGGTCGACCTGAAAGGCCGCTGGCCGGATAAATGGGCCAACGAGTGGCTCGGCTGGTAATCCTTAGACTCCAAAGGGGGCCAAGGGCTTGTCAGGAGAAAATCTAATCTTAAAGATCAATAATATCGAGGTCAAGTACCACGAGATCATCCTGGTGCTGAAGGGGGTTTCCATTGAAGTGCCTAAAGGAGGCATTGTGGCTCTCCTTGGAGCCAATGGAGCTGGAAAGAGCACTACCCTCAAGGCGATTTCCGGTCTGTTGAAGCATGAAGACGGAGAGGTCACTGACGGGTCGATTGAGTTCACAGGCGAGCGCATCGACCGGCTGGGCGCCGAAAAGATCGCTAAGATGGGCGTCGTTCAGGTGATTGAAGGGCGAAGGGTTTTTGAACATCTCACCGTCGAGCAGAACCTTAAGGTAGGCGCCCACCTTAGACGGGACGGCAAGTCCGTCAAAGAGGGGCTGGAGATGGTCTATCACTACTTCCCGCGACTCAGAGAAAAGCGAAACGAGGTTGCTGGCTTCGTCAGCGGCGGGGAGCAGCAGATGACGGTCGTTGGCCGCGCCTTGATGACCAACCCCAAGCTGATTCTTTTGGATGAACCGTCCATGGGACTGGCCCCGCTCCTTATCCATGAAATTTTCAACATTATTACCCGGCTCAATCGAGAGGAGCATATTTCGATCCTTTTGGTAGAACAAAATGCCAAACTTGCCCTCAATGTTGCACCACATGCTTATGTGATGGAGAATGGTCGCATCGTCATGGACGATACAGCAGAAAAACTCCGGGAAAACCCTGACATCAAGGACTTTTACCTCGGCCTGACCGACGTTGGAGGCCGAAAGAGCTTTCGGGATGTGAAGCACTACAAACGAAGAAAACGATGGCTCACCTAACCCTTGAATAGAACGAGTGAGGGAGGTTACAAATGCGTAAGAAATCATTGATACTTAAAGGTTTTAGTGTTGTGGTCATCAGCACCCTTTTGCTGGCCTGTGCCACGGCGCCGCCAACACCAAGCGAACAGAATTTCCAGGCCCCAGTGGTTACCCTGAATTGGGTGGAAGTAGCTCACTACTGGGGATGGTGGTACTTCTCAAAGAAAATAGAGCCCACCAAGGGAACAGCCGGTAACTACGGGGCTCCCCTGGATCTTGCCTTCATCTTTGACGTCAACAATCCCAATCCTTATCCGGTGTTGATGCAAAATCTCAGGTTCACTGTGGCTTTTGAGGAGTTCGACCTCAATACAGTCGGCTCCGCAGAGATGCAATGGATACCCGCTGGCAAGACCAACCAGCTGCGGGTGCATGCCATGTTCGACGGCAGACAATCTCTGCTGAGTCTTCTGGTCACAGGCGGGTTCAAGCTGCAGGAAAAGGGCATGGGCGCTGGTGCTGGAGGAGCCTTCAAGCAGCTGGCAGTCTGGTGGGAGGGAATCCCAAGTGTCGACTTTCCAATCCATGTGAAGGAGGGTTCGGCTGTCTTCAACGCAGATGATTTAATGGTCGTGACCAGCTTTAGCGGGACTTTTCCTTCGGAATAATATAAAAGGACGTGGGCATGCCCACGTCCTTTCTTGCTTTGCAAGGGTTGCAAAGTTTAGATTACGTGCAGGTTGACCGAGGCTCGCAGTGTGTCTCAGCCTCCCCGTCATACAGGCGGGGAGGCTTCACAACTTTGGGCACTTGGATTGTGTTGGAGGGAGACAGACAATCATGACGGCAACGCTGGATCGTACATCCGGTTATTACGAGCAGAAGCTGGAAACGCTTTCTTCAGAAGACAGGGCGGCCTATCAGAATGCAGCGCTTCAAAAGATTGTCCAACACGCCCATGCAAACGCCCCGGCAGTCAGGAAAAAGCTGGAAGGGAGCAATGTCCGGCCTGGCGACATCAAAACCGTCAAAGACCTGGAGAGGCTTCCTATTACACACAAGCATGAACTGACTGAACTGCAGCAGAGCGACCCTCCTTTTGGTGGCTTTCTCGGTGTACCCATGGATCGCCTAAAAAGGATATGCATGTCCCCTGGGCCCATCTATGAGCCTGAGGAGATTCACAGTAAAAACGATCGCTGGACACAGGCCTTTTTTGCGGCCGGCTTTCGAAAAGGAGATATCGGGCAGGTTACCTTCAGTTACCACTTGGTTCCTCCGGCCTTCTGGTTTGAGGACGCACTGCATCGGTTGGGGTGTATTGCAACCCCTGGTGGGGTGGGCAATACCGAGCTCCAAGTGCGAATGATGCATGATCTGAGGGTCACGGGATATATAGGGACTCCAAGTTTTCTTGTCGCCATTTCCAAGAAGGCTCGTGAGGCAGGGTACGACCTTCAGAGAGATCTGAGCCTGGAGGTGGGTTTTGTGGCTGGTGAGATGCTACCCGAATCGCTTCGCAATGAACTGGAGGTTTCTTTTGGGATGATACTTCGCCAAGGATACGGAACGGCTGACGTGGGATGTTTAGCCTATGAATGTTACCAGAAAGACGGTATGCATTTCCCTTACAATTGTGTTGTGGAAGTCGTCGATCCCGATACACAACGCCAACTTGGACCTGGTGAGCCAGGAGAAGTTGTAGCGACCGTCTTTGACGAGGTCTATCCCATGATACGGTTTGGCACCGGAGACCTCTCCTATTACACTGATGAGCCCTGTCCGTGCGGCCGCACCGCCTATCGTCTGGTCAAGATCCTGGGACGCCTGGACCAGGTAACCAAGGTCAAGGGGATGTTTATTCATCCCTCCAATGCAGATGAGGTGGCAACCAAGTTTCCTGAGATCGATCGCTATCAGGTGGTGGTGACCCGCGAGGCCCACGTGGATCAGATGACCTTTAACGTGGAACTCAAAGAGGACTGTAAGCCCACACAAGACCTTGCCAAGCGCATTGAAGCGGCTATCCCAAACTGCATGCGGGTGCGCGGAAAGGTCAGCTTCCTTGATCGGGGCACATTGCCTGCAGAGTATAAGAACATCGATGACAGGAGGGAATGGGATTAGCTTTGATACTGGAAAGGACCTAATTCTTTGGATATGAACGTTTCGACAACACTTGCATCACGACTTTTCCGCGGGCTATCAATCTTCGTCTTCCTATGTTTTCTGATGATCTTTGGAACCTCGTCTGCGGTCCTTGCCTTGGGAGTTTCTGACCGGCATCAGCCTCAGGTCAAGCTCATCCCTGATCCACTTATCAGCCTCAGCTCCAAGGACGGCACCCCCTCCTATGCCATACTTGTTGAAAAAGAAACACAGCGTGTCATGGTTTACGATT
>CP070769.1:469862-477769 GCA_020347085.1 Desulfobacterales bacterium | reverse complement strand
CATGGAGTGATGGAGTACTGGAGTAATGGGTAATACAAGCGGACACGGAGCGCGTCTTTTCAAGCGGCCAGCTGCAACCTTCACGCTAATAAGGTTATTCTTTTGTTCCTCTAGATCCATCACTCCAGTACTCCATCGCTCCAATACTCCAATCGGGGCGAAGCCCCTGAATTCACAAAGGGTTGCGCTATGATTAAAAGATCATTTTTGGGTTTGGCCAAACCAAGGTTACAGTACAGTGTTACTGTAGGGACTGTTCAAGAGCTTCCGGTTCCAAGCAAAGTCATCCTGCTGCTAAAAGAGCCGCAAAACGGTGGGCGTGGGAACGGGCTCAAGGTTGGCGATAGTGTGAAGACGGGCCAGAGGCTCTCCGCATCTCCCGAGGGCGTGGAGTACGTGATCTCATCGGTCACTGGCACCATATCGGACATGGCTCCATACGTCGGAATGCTTGGACAGAAATGCAAGGCCATCACGATCGATGCCAGCGGCCAGGATGATTGGGATGATTCGTTTAACAAAGAACCTACCCTGGACGCTGCTTTGAAGTTCTTTGAATACGCCCCAGGAAACCCTTCTTTCAAGGCATTTACTGATCCCGAAAAGAGCATAAGCGCTATTGTCATTAATGGAATGGATCAGGATTTACTCCTCACAGCAAACCAGTACGTGGTTCAAAATGAAGCGGCTGACATCAAAGGCGGTGTTGACGCTCTTAAGAAAATGACGGGCGTGGACCGCATCGTTATCACGGTGCCGGATAACCTGGTTCAGCAGGCGAGTACCACCGGTGCGGACGTGAAGTCAGTGAGCGCCACCTACCCCAGCAGTCTTCCTCACATGATCATGAAGGACGTGCTTGGCGAGGTGGTCTTAGCCGGCGACTCCGTGGAGGATGCAGGCGTGGTTTTTATGAGTGCTGAAGCCGTGGCAGCATTAGGTGCCGCCTTTCAGACCGGCCAGCCCTGCGTGACGAAGATTGTCACGGTGGTGGGAAAAGATGGCAAGACCACAAATGTCAGGACAAGAATAGGTACACCCTTAAAGGATGTGCTTCAAGCCTGCAATGTGTCGCTCAATGATCGGGATCGTCTCATCATGGGAGGACCTATGACAGGGGCGGCCGCCCATTCTGAAGAGCTTGGGGTTGAACCTGGCACGGACGGGATTGTGGTGCAGGACGAAACCAACAGCGCCCAGGTTACAGACTATCCCTGTATCAACTGCGGAGAATGTGTCAGGATCTGTCCGGTTAAGATCCCTGTCAACATGCTCGTCAGGTTCTTAGAAGGACGCTTTTATGAAGATGCCAGGGCGCTTTACGACCTGGATTGCTGCATTGAGTGTGGGTTGTGTTCTTATGTGTGCATATCCAGAATACCAATTTTTCAGTATATCAAGCTGGGAAAATACGAACTTAGCCTAATCGAAATTGCGGAGGCAGTAAATGAGTAGTGAAAAGGGACTCATCCCACACGATCTATTTCCGTGGAAACCGGCCAAGGTGTCGGGCAAGGCGCCACAAGAGAAACTCATCGTGGCTCACGCCCCCCATTGGCACGACGGCAGCAAGATATCTACGAAGAACTACAATATTATGATTGCCGCGCTTCCAGCCGTGTTGTTTGGCATTAGCCAGTATGGCGCACCCGCTCTCGGGGTGATTGCCCTTGCCATGGGCTCTGCCATGGTCTGGGAACTGATCATGAATCTTGCCATGGGAAAGCCCTGGTCCATTGGCGACGCCAGCGCTGCGGTCACCGGGCTCCTCTTGGGTATGCTGATGCCGGCGACTGCCCCGTGGTGGGTCATTGCGTTGGGGACATTCATTGCCATCATGGTGGGAAAGCAGATATTTGGGGGCATCGGATTTAATCCGCTGAATCCGCCGCTCCTCGCCCTGGCCATGCTTGTCATCTCGTTTAAGGGCGTCTTTGATTTTGATGAAGCCCTTCGGCACTATGACCTGGGCTTTGCCATGGCTTACCCCCTTGGACAGCTGAAATATTTCGGGACTGCGGCAATAGGCAAATTCAGCGTGGGTGATCTTGTCATGGGGAAACAGGCAGGAGCCGTGGGATCGACATTCGGACTTGGCCTCATTCTGGGCGGTCTTTACCTTTTGTTAAGAGGGTATATCCGATGGGAGATTTCCCTGTCCTTTCTGGCCGGCGTGTTTGTGACAGCACTTCTGTTCAACGTTTTGGGCGACTCTAGCAAGTATGCCGGTCCATTCTTCCACCTGTTTACCGGTTACACGTTAGTTGCAGCCTTTTTCCTGCTGCCAGAGGACTCTTCCTCTCCGGCTAACTTCATCCCGATGCTCCTTTTTGGGGCACTGGCCGGGTTTCTGACGGTGCTTATAAGAAATGTCGGCGCGTATGTGGATGGCGTGCCTTTTTCCATCCTGCTTATGAATCTTGCCAATCCCCTTTTTGACAAAATCAGACCCAAAGCGATTGGAAAGGTGGTAGAAAATGCGTGACATCATCAAGATGATCGTGGTCCTTGCCCTTCTGGGCGCTCTTTCCGGGGGCGGCTTGGCCTTCGTCAAGACGAGCACTGAGGAGAAAATCGAATACCAGCAGCTCAAGTTCGTAAAAGGACCTGCCATCCAGGAGATCATGGAAGGATGTAGCAATGATCCGATCGTGGATCGCTTTACGATCAAAGACGGTGAGGTAGAGAGAAGCTTTTACGTTGGGGTATTCGATGGCAAGGCGAATGGCGTTTGCTACGAGGGTGAAGGCAAGGGTTTTGGTGGCGCGATCGGCCTTATGGTGGGTGTGAATCTTGAGACGGACGAACTGCTGGGTATGGGGGTTACCACGCACTCTGAAACGCCTGGCCTCGGCGCCAGGGCCAAGGAAGACCCATCCTTCAGGGCCCAGTTTAAAGGGATGTCACTAACCGAGCCTTTTAAAGTCATGACAGATGGCGGACAGGTTGACGCGGTGTCAGGCGCCACCATCACGTCTAGGGGTGTGTGTGCAGGCCTTACGCAGAGCGCAGAGTTCTATGGGAGACTGAAGGCACAGATTATTGAAGAAGCAGCAGCCTTTGCAAACTAGGGAGAGAAGCAGATGAGTGAAACCAGCCTTGTTCAAGAGTTAACTAAGGGGCTATGGGAGGAGATTCCGCCATTTCGACTCGTGCTGGGGTTGTGTCCCACGCTGGCGGTGACAAAGGCCGTTGATACCGGCTTTGGGATGGGGCTTGCCCTCACTTTTGTCCTGGTCTGTTCCAATATCCTTGTCTCCCTGGGTCGCAAGGTCATACCGCCAAAAGTAAGGGTGCCCTGTTTTATTATCATCATTGCGACGTTTGTTGTAATCGTAGAGCTTGTAATGCAAGCCTATACCTATTCCCTTTTTCTCAGGCTTGGTATCTTCATCCCCTTGATCGTGGTTAACTGCATTGTCCTGGGCCGTGCCGAGGCTTTTGCATACAAGCAGGGGCTTGGCCGCTCCATTTTCGATGGCCTTGGCATGGGCATCGGGTTTACCCTCTCTCTTTCGGTCCTTGGATCGATCCGCGAGATCTTTGGTGCTGGGACGTGGGCTGGTATGGAGCTTTTCGGGGCATCCTTTCAGCCGTTTACCTTCATGGTTGAGGCCCCCGGTGCCTTTGTTTGCCTGGGCTTGATGCTTGGTGTCATGAATCTGGCTGGAAAGAAGTAAAAGCATAAAGGAGACATGGAGATGTTAGAACTCGCTATAGGTGCTGTCCTTGTCAACAACATCTTGCTTATCCAATACCTGGGCAACTGTCCCTTTCTGGGTACGTCGAAGAAGATGGACACAGCAGTCGGCATGGCCATGGCCGTGGTTTTTGTCCTTGCCATGGCAGGTATCGTAACCTGGATTATTTACTATGTCCTCCTGGTGCCGTTCGGTCTTGAGTATATCCGGACTCTGGCATTTATTCTGGTAATCGCAGCGCTTGTCCAGTTTGTAGAACTTTTCCTCAAAAAGAGTATCCCGGCCCTATATGCGGGCCTGGGCATCTTTCTTCCGCTGATTACGACAAACTGTGCGGTTTTTGGCGTGTGCATCATCAATATAGACGAAGAATTTGTCTTTTTGAAGATGCTGGTTTCTTCTATAGCCTACCCCGTGGGTTTTGGCCTTGCCCTGATTCTATTTGCAGGATTGCGCGAGCGACTCATCATAGGCAGGGTTCCCACCCCGATGCAGGACACAGCCATCGGACTTGTTACGGCAGGGTTTATGTCCCTTTCCTTTCTGGGCTTTAAAGGGATGATTTAGGAACAGTTCCTTATTAACGGTTACTCTAATGAGGTAGAAAATGATAGAAGCAATCATTGGACCCTTGGTTGTCATGACTGGGTTGGCGGCTGTCGCGGGAACGCTGCTAGGCATTGCCTCCAAAGTTTTTTATGTGTGGGAGGACCCGCGCATTGCCGAGGTAGCAAACGTCATGGCCGGTGCCAACTGCGGTGGGTGCGGCTTCACAGGCTGTGATGCCTGTGCAGCGGCCATTGTGGAGGGTAGAGCACCCGTGAACGCGTGCCTCGTGGGTGGGGCAACCTCTGCGGAAAAGGCCGCAGCGGTCATGGGGATGGAGGTTGGTGCGGCTGAGCCGCTCACGTCCGAAAACACCTGCACGGGCGGATTTCGGGCACCTGAGAAATACTATTACATGGGTGTTCAGGATTGCAGGGCCGCCTATATGCTGTATGCTGGGGCCAAGGAGTGCGGTGTGGGCTGCCTCGGTTTTGGAAGTTGTGTGAAGGCCTGCCAGTTTGACGCCCTTAAAATGGGTCCTGAGGGCTTTCCCGTGGTTACGGTGGAAAAATGCGTGGGCTGCGGGGCCTGCGAAAAAGCGTGCCCCAAGGGGATCATGCAGGTGCGCACACCTTCTCAACGGATTCTCCATATGAATCTGGTTACGGATCGTCTGGCACCATGCCGTCAGACCTGTCCTGCTGAGATCAACATCCCCAAGTATATCAACCATATTAAGAACAAGGAATATGATAAGGCCTACCTTACCGTTATGGAGCGGAATCCCATGCCGCTTTCCATTGGTCGGGTCTGTCCCCATCCTTGCGAGGATGCCTGTCGCCGACAGTTAGGGGATGACCCGGTCTCCATCAACCAACTGAAGCGCTTTTGCTCAGACTGGGTTTTTGATAATGGTGCACCGGTTAAGATCCCGGTGGCACCCGATACCGGGTACAAAGTAGCTATTGTGGGGGGCGGTCCCAGTGGTCTCTCGGCTGCCTATTTCTTGCGACGTTTAGGCCATAAGGTGACGATCTTTGAATGGATGCCTAGGCTGGCGGGCATGATTCGCTATGGCATTCCCGAATACCGCCTTCCCAAGGCAATCCTTGATAGAGATATTAAGCGGATTCTCGATCTGGGGGGCATTGACGTCAAGACCGGGGTAAAATTTGGTGTGGACTTTGATCTGGGGTCCCTTGTGGGGGGCGGATTTGATGCAGTCCTATTTTCTATCGGGGCGTGGAAGCATGCCTCAGCGCGCATCCCTGAGGAAGACACGGTCAAGGGAGTTGTCCCTGCAACCCTTTTTCTTAGATCACAGACGGAGCCTGGGGTGGGAGATCCGTATCGCATTGGAAAGCATGTCGGCGTCATTGGTGGCGGTAATGTTGCTATGGATTGTTTGAGGTCCAGTGTTCGCATGGGGGCTGAGAAGGTTTACTGCCTCTATCGGCGGACCATTGCGGAGATGCCTGCAAATGTTGTGGAAATAGAGGCCTGTCACCATGAGGGAATCGAATTCATTGAGCTATGCAGCCCGACCAAGTTCCTTACCGATGACGAAGGCAACCTCACGGGAATCGAGTACCTGAAAAACGAACTAGGAGAACCTGATGCGAGCGGTCGGCGGAAACCCGTTCCCGTTGAAGGCTCTGAGACGGTCATAGAGATTGACAATTTTGTCCTGGCCATCGGGCAGGCGACAGATTCTTCCTTTGCAGAGATAGAGGGGGCGGCTGCCTCAAGAATTGAGACTTTTAAGGGTTCCATCGTAGTTGATCCCGATACCCATCAGACGGCCATTCCTTACGTGTTCTCAAGTGGGGATTCAGCAGGACCTCCTGGACTCTTGGTTGCGGCCATCGGAGGTGCCAGACGGGCGGCAAGAGGTATCCATAAGTATCTGATGGGAGAAGACATGGCCATGCCCGAAACCAGGCTTCGGGTGGATTCCAGGCGTATGAAGGGCCACATCCCAGGTACGATCTTTGACAGTATTGAGGGGGTAGAAAGAAAAGGGCGTATTGCCCAGCCCGAGCTGGAGCCGGGATCCCATGAAAGACAGCACACCTATGCTGAGGTGGATTTGACCGTTACAGAGGAAGAAGCCTTGAAAGAAGCCAACCGCTGCATGCGCTGTTGCCTGACCTGCTATAATAGAGACGTTTAATTCAGTAACAGGAAAGGAAATTCCTTAGACGACAGTAAAGTCCAGTTGCCCAATACGGCAACTGGATTTTTTTTGACTTTCTCGGCTTTTATAATCACTTCTGCTTACGAATCCGCTTCCCACTCAAAAAGAACTTAGGGGCTTCGCCCCAATTGGCCTGCCCTGGCGCTGAGTTGGACGCTGAGATCAAGATAGAAAGCCAGGTCTGGGCCAGGGAGTGTTGGAGCAATGGAGTATTGGAGTGATGGGTCTCGAGGAATAAAAAGAATAATCTTTTCGGCTTTTACCACCCACTACTCCAACATTCAATTAATCCATCTGAATAGCACAAATCAAACGACACTCAAAAATCTATAACTTCAATGAGTTGTAGAATTTCCGAAACGTCTAATTACGTCTTACGAGAGGGTTCGGAGAGACTCCAATACAGAGGCCATGTCTTTGGCGAGCGGAGATTCAAAGCGCATCAACGTCCCTGTTTTGGGGTTAGAGAATGTGAGCTGCCAGGCATGGAGCATGTGTCGGCCCACGGTCCTGAGGATCTCTTGTGTCTGCCTGGAAGGTACCTCCTTCAATTTCCTTTTCTTCCCGTACGTGGCATCACCAACGACTGGATGGCCCATGGCCGCGCAGTGGACACGAACCTGGTGTGTCCGCCCGGTCTTCAAATCGATTTCAAGGAGAGTCATACCAGAGAATCTCTCTGTTATCTTCCAACGCGTCTCGGTAGGCCGAGTCCGACGGCTCTGTGTGGACATCTTTTTTCGATCTCTTGGATGACGCCCTATTGGGAGCTTGATCACCCCTGCCGGTCTCTTCACCTCACCGTAAACGAGAGCCAGGTATACCTTGCGGACCTCGCGTATCTTAAATTGACGTCTCAGGCTTTCGTACGCCAAGACATTCTTTGCGACAACCATGCAACCCGAGGTCTCTTTGTCAAGCCGATGGACAATGCCTGGGCGAATCCCGTCACCGAGACCTTCAAGGCCCGGACAGTGAAAGAGCAGCGCATTCGCAAGGGTCCTGCTCTCGTGACCGGCGCCAGGATGAACCACGAGCCCGGGGGGTTTGTTCAAAACGATCACGTCCCGGTCTTCGTATAGAATAGACAGGGGCATTTCCTCGGGCTTGCACGTGATCGATTCTGGGGAAGGGATCTCAGATCGGACAACGTCCTCGGGCCTGGTTAGATATCCAGGCTTTTTGATTCGTCCATTGACCGTAATGTGACCGGAACGAATCAACCGGCTCGCATGGGAGCGGGAAAGGGTGGGCAGGCGCGCAGCGATGACGGTATCGAGCCGATGGCCGGCATCTGATTCGGTTGCAATAAAGCTGAAAACAGCCACGCCTCCTGACCGGCTCGCTCCCCGCAACTCCGGCTTTTAGGACGGGGGAAAGTTGCTATAAAAAGGGATTATCTTTGTGACCGGGCGCTTAACCCGCTCAGCGACACCCCGCCCTTCAGGGCGGGAGACTTTCAT
>CP070769.1:463367-469762 GCA_020347085.1 Desulfobacterales bacterium | reverse complement strand
GAATCGGATTGCCTGTATGCGGTGGTGTTTTCAAATAGTTAAATCTTTATCCTTAGTTTTGTTTATAGATCTATATTTTTAATTTATCATGAATGTCCCCTGAATACAAGAGAAGCTTCCCGCTTAGTCAATTGTACCAGTCCAGCTCAAAGAAAAGCTGCTTGCATGACAAATTTCGAGGTATCCAAAATCTTGTTGACAAGTCGAAAGTGAGTTGATAAAAATATAAAGTTTTGCTCTCAATTGGCAAGATCATCAACTGACAACAAATGGAAAGGGGGTGATTCCGATGGTTTGTACCACTGTAAAGGAAAGCTTGGAGTGCATTTTCATGACAAAGAAGGGTTGTTCTTTCAATGGTGGCGGCTGCCACCCGATCGTGGAGGAATGCCATGGATGTGATCGAGCTTCAGAGTTTTCTTTTGGCTGGTATTGCACAGCCTATCCAGATCCTGCAATCAAGTGGAAAAATGGGGACTGTAACTTTGCCACCCATGTTACAAAGGATGCCCAGGTCAAAAATACCAAGATCAATCCCCTCAAGGCATCCAAGAGAAAGGCTCGCTAGGTCCAGACCTCAGTCATTCGTCACTGGTCACTGGTCATGAGAATAATGGATCATCATCATGTGACCAGTGGCCATTGACTAAACCAGCTTGCATAGCGCACCCTCTATCCTATCTAATCCCTCCTCTATCGTTTCAAGACCTGTTGCATACGAAAATCTTATAAAACTGTCATCACCAAAAGCTGCACCTGGTACCAAAGCCACTCGGGCTTCAGTCAGAAGGTACTCACAAAGATCGACGGAGCCGCGTATTGTTCCTCCTTCCGTCTTGGCATTGAAATAATGACTGAAATTCGGAAATGCATAGAAGGCCCCGCCAGGTACATTGCAATGGACCCCTTTTATGGCATTCAGTCGCTGTAACAGGTATTTTCGCCGCTGGTCAAAAGCCTCGAGCATGTCATTAATGGAATCCTGGGGGCCATTCAGAGCTGCAACTGCAGCCTTCTGGGCTATCGAATTGGGGTTTGAGGTGCTCTGGCTTTGGATCTTGTTCATCCCCGCCATGACTTCACTGGGTCCGGCCACATATCCGATACGCCAACCTGTCATGGCATAGGTTTTAGACACCCCATTCACAACAAAGGTCTTAGATTTTGCCTCCTCACTTACCTGGGCGATGCTGTAGAAGGGTCTATCATCAAAAATCAGTTTTTCATAGATTTCATCTGAAACGACCCAAATATTATGTTTTAAGGTAACCTCGGCCAAGGCCCTTAACTCGGATTCGGTATAGACCAAACCGGTCGGATTGGACGGGCTGTTGAGAATCAACATTCTCGTTCGAGGGGTAACGGCTGCCCATAGAGATTCTGGCGACAATTTAAAATCGTCTGCTTCCTGTGTTCCAACAACCACCGGACTAGCGCCAGCAAGCACAACAATCGGTGGATAGGATACCCAGTACGGAGCCGGAATGATCACCTCATCGCCTGGGTTTAAGACGGCCTGAGCCAAGTTGTAGAGAACATGCTTTCCTCCGCAAGAAACCATGACCTCATCGGGTTCGTAACTCAAATTGTTGTCGCGTTTAAATTTTTCCACAATAGCGTCTTTCAGCTCGGGAATACCGCTCACAGCGGTATATCGTGTAAACCCTTCCTCTATGGCCCGTTTGGCCGCTTCCCTGATGTGTTTAGGGGTATCAAAATCGGGCTCCCCCACACCGAAGCTGATGACATCAATGCCCGCTGCTCTCATCGACAGGGCCTTTGCATTCATCGCCAGGGTGGGCGACGGCTTGATATGACTTATTCGTTCGGACAAAATCATTGTTGCCTCTTCAAGCCGCCAGTACGCAAGATCGAAGCCTTTTTTCTTGACCTAAGGCAGCCAGGTTACTAAGAGTAATAGGTCAATGTTGGTACAAGAATACCTAAACTCACATTCTGTCATGTCCAGTACCAAAGATTGAATCAAAAGGCAATTTCTTTGAAGAAGAAAAGGCGGCTCAACTATTTCAACCTTAAGCTCAAAACCACGAGCATCAACATTGACTTGGGTTTCGTCAATTCTTAGGGACTAACCGAATAGGTAAAACCGGGTACGACCAGTAGAGATGCTGTGGAATCTCGTAAGCCGAGCCTCAAATCTTTGATTTTGAGAATCTGATTTAGTCGCGGGCACAGGGTGTCAGTAGCCGACAAAACCTATTAAAATATCATCGCTATTTTGTCTGACTTCAATGCTCCCCTCCACCCAAGGGAACGCTTTGCCTACCGATTTTAGGATCTAATCATGGAAACATGGATTTTTTAATCACGGCCTTGTTATATGCGCTAAAGATATCCCTGCGGGTCAAAACTCCTATCAATTGCGATGGGTTGCTTGGGGAGACAACGGGTAGGATAGAAAAATCCTTTAAGGTGATTTTTTCCATAGCATCATAGAGATTGTCATCAACTGACACTGTAACTACCTTTGTAGTGGCGATCTCTTGGGCCACCACCAGATCCTTCAGATTCTCATCAAAGACCACATCATGATAATTAACAAATGTGAGAATACCTGTCAGATGACCCTCCTTATTCACAACAGGAAAGCTGTTATGTTTACTCTTGGATATCTTTTCAGCTAATGTTCTTAGGGTCATATTCTAAGGTATGGTTTCTACTTCAGAATTCACGACATCTTTGACAGGTATTGACTTTAAAACATTCACCTCCTTTCCTGCCTTGATGTTTACTCCCCTCCTTGCTAGCTTTAAGGTATAAATAGAGTCCTTTAGTAACTGGCCGCTTGCCACGGAGCCTATGATACAGGCGATCATAAGGGGAAGGATAATCTTGTAGTCGCCCGTCATCTCGAAGAGAATCAATATTGCGCTCATGGGTCCATGAGTGGTCCCGCTCACCACTGCTCCCATACCAACAATACTATAGGCCCCGGGAGAGGCTGTCACTTCAGGAAAGATATGGTGGACCACCGTCCCCAAGAATCCTCCCGCCATGGCTCCCAGAAAAAGTGAAGGGGCAAAGATGCCGCCAGATCCTCCTGAACCAATCGTAATGGATGTGGATAGGATTTTAAATATGACTAGAAATAACATGACCCACCAAGAAAGCTTCTGCATGAGAGACAGATCAATGGCTGGATAACCTACACCCAAAATATGGGGGAAAAGAAGTCCCATAATACCCAGCATCAATCCCCCCAGCACAGCCTTCAGATATTCGGGGATTTTTAGGTCGTCGAAGATGTCCTCTGTCCGATAAAGTACGGTAGTAAAAGTCACGGCAACTAAGGCACAGAAAAAACCCAGGACAACATACAGGGGGAGTTCCCAGGCGCTGATCAGCTGGTAGGCAGGGACAATAAATGCTGGGGCATCCCCGAGGAAATGGCGTGAAACAGCCGTGGCTGCAACAGAGGAGATAACAATGGGGCTGAATGTGGCTAGGCCAAAATCACCAAGGACAATTTCAAGGGCGAACATGGAACCGGCTATGGGAGCATTGAAGGTAGCCGCAATGCCAGCTGCAGCCCCGCAGCCCACCAGGGTCCTGATGCGTTCAGCTGAAATCCTAAGCACCTGGCCTATGCTCGAACCAATAGCGGATCCAATTTGAACAATCGGGCCTTCCCTTCCAACGGAACCCCCAGTGCCGATACAGATGGCAGACACCACTGACTTGACAAAAACTACCCGTTTTCTAATCATACCGCTCCTTAGGGTAACAGCTTCCATGACCTCTGGAACACCGTGTCCCTTTGCCTCTCTGGCCAGAAAATAGACAAGGGAACCTACCACCAACCCCCCTAGAGCGGGAATCCACATCCTGAAATACCATGGTGTCAAGCGAGCCAGCTCAAGCAAATTGTCCCCAGACCCATAGGCAACTGTCTGAAAAAACCCTATAAGATACCGAAAACCTATGGCTCCAAAACCACCGGCCAGGCCTACAACAGCAGCCAGTATGGCCATAATGGTATGTTCATTGTTTATTAATAGATTGAAAATCGAGAATTTTTTGGAGGATTGGTGCTTCACTTATTTTAGGTGGGATATTTTAGATTAGATCCCTTTCAAGTGATAGGAACTCGCTTTTTGATTCAGTGAGCATAGGAGAAATAGGGTCGCGTGTCAAGGAAAGGCGGATCACAATACACGGTAGTTAAACATTATCCCGTTGCGCGAGGGCTTGTACCTGCCCGGCATCGCTCTCGCTCAGGCGAGGCGCGCGGGAACGAGGATATGATCCGTACTTTACTTCCTGTAAAAACAACCCGTGAGCAGGGGCAGTTATCCCAGCTTGTTTTCGGTCCTTTAATATCAGAATCCTCTCAAAGCCTTCCGGCGATGTTTTCCCAAGTCCCACATCAACGAGTGTTCCGATAATGTTTCGTACCATGTGCCGAAGGAACCCGTCAGCTTCAATGCTGAAAATCACATAACCGTCCGGGTCCTTTGCGGTCAGACTCGCGTCTATCACCCTGCGAACAGCATGTCTTTGGGAGCTACCGGCTGCCTTAAAGGCCGAAAAGTCATGTTGGCCTTTCAGGCAAAGCACTGCTGTCCTCATCGCCTTGAGGTCAAGCGGTTTTCTGATGTGCCATGCATACTGTCTAAAGATGGCAACCGGAATCGGACGATTCAACATACGGTAATCGTAGACCTTGCTCTGAGCATCGTATCGAGCATGGAAGCTCTCATTCACCAATACACAATCTTTGATGACAATATCCGGGGGAAGGAGGCTGTTCAAACCCTTCAAAAAGACGTCAGGTGTCAGTTTCGTTTGCACACAGAAGTTCGCCACCTGGCCGCACGCGTGTGCTCCGGCATCGGTTCGTCCCGATCCGATCAGCGTGACGGACCGTTGTGTCATGGTCTTCAGCGCAGCCTCTATGGTTCCCTGGATCGTATGTGTATTGCTTTGACGCTGCCAGCCGTGATAGGCCGTGCCGTCGTATTCGACAAGAAGCTTGAAGTTCGGCAACGAATCACCCGACAGATGGAGTGCCAAAAAACGCCTGTGGAGAGCCAAGGTGTTCAACGTCAAAGAAGAACATGCCAACTCTGACAAGAAGAGTGGGGTCGAGTCTCTGACTGTAGTTTACTTCAGGCATTCTCGGCCGTTCAGATGCCTTGCCTAAAGAAGAAACGGAGGCTGATCAAGGCCCGCTGTCTGGGGAAGTCCGAGCATAATGTTCATATTCTGGACAGCCTGACCAGAGGCCCCCTTAACTAGATTGTCTATCACTGAGATGAGAACCAGGCGTTTTGTCCCCTCGGCCACCTGAAATCCTATGTCGCAGTAGTTTGTGCCTTTTACGTATATGGTATTCGGAAACCTACCCCTAGGATAGATCCGAACAAAAGGCTTGTCTGCATAAAAAGAGTCAAGGCGGGAAGCTATGTCATGGGTCGGGATATTCTCCTTCAGCCCAACATATATCGTTGTTAACATTCCCCTTGTCATGGGCACCAGGTGTGGCGTGAAAGTCACCTGAATGGTGCGCCCAGTAAAGTGGCTCAAAATCTCGTCCATCTCCGGGTTATGGCGGTGCTCGGCCACTTTGTATGCCTTAAAGGCTTCATTCACTTCGCAAAAATGTGTAGCCAGGCTGACCGAACGGCCAGCGCCGCTGGTACCTGACTTGGAATCTGCAATAATACTGTCACAGTCGATAAACGGGGCCTTGATCAACGGCAGCAAAGGCAGAAGAACACTTGTGGGATAACAACCTGGGTTCCCGACTAGAGAGGCTTTTTGAATCTCGTCAAAATAGAGTTCAGGAAGCCCGTAAACGGCTGTTTTGAGCAAGTCCTTGGCCTCGTGGGGCTCGTACCAGGCCTCATATAAAGCAGGTTCCTTGAACCTGAAATCCGCGCTCAGGTCTATGACCCTCTTCCCTCGATGAATGAGTCCCGGCACTACCCCCATGGACGCTTTGTGGGGAAGGGCTGTAAATATAAGATCGGCTGCCTCGGATACAGCCTCTTCTGAAAAGGCCTGGCACGTCAGGCTCACAATTCCAGCCATGGCCGGATAGACATCCGAAAAGGGTTGTCCGGCATACTGGAGAGAGGTTATCATACTTAATTCTACGTGGGGATGGGCCGATAGAACCCTTACCAGATCAGCACCTGCATAGCCGGTTCCACCAATAACTGCCACCTTAACCATGGCCCCTCCAAGGCAAGTGAGCTAAAATGCCTAAAGTGACTTAAAGCTGAGGATGTGAAAAGACATCTGTAAAGACTGGCATTATGCCCTTAACTTTAGGCACTGTGGTTTCCCTTAGATCATATTAGGCATTCCCTCGTTGTTCTTGAACTGCAACAGCGAGCGCATCCCCTGTCCCGACTTGTCGGGACTGCAGG
>CP070769.1:460453-463267 GCA_020347085.1 Desulfobacterales bacterium | reverse complement strand
CCGGAACATCTCTCAGGAGGGCATATGAGAAGTCATTAAAGTTCGCGTTGGTGATTGGGCTTTCCCTATCCATCTTCTTGAGTACATTCTCTGACGCAATTATCGTTTTGATACTTGGCAGGGAGTTCGCCATAGCAGGACCTGCTCTTAAGATTCTGGCGTGGTGCCTAGTTCCCATGTTTTTGACGAGTTTCTTGGAAAAGACCCTCGTCGCAGGGGATAAACAGTTCCTGACCACAGTTGGAATGGCCCTGGCTCTAGGGGTCAATGTTTTACTTAACTTTCTACTTATTCCGAGCATGGGATATGTCGGTTCCTGTGTAGCTGCTCTTGTTGCTGAAACCATACCGGTTTGCATGGGCATCTATTTTGTTTTGAGATGTTTTCGGTTCGGGATGTCTGTACCTGATGTGATAAAGCCCCTGCTTGCAGGTTTGATAACATATGGGGTGATAAATATGTTTAGTCACATCAATCTGTTCTTTGGTTTGTTGCTGGAAGTCGGGGTCTACGGGGCCATCCTTCTGGGATTGAAGACCTTCACCCGGGAAGAAATATGGTTCGTGAAACAGCTATTCAGAGGGCCTGTGGCAGCCAAGCCTGCGGGCATTTAGAACGGACTTGGGGACTTTTTTTCCGATGATTGCGGTTGCGTGGCGTATGAAACTGATAAAAAAGTCAGGTTATACAGACGACCGGTAACACATTGGATGATTTTCGATGGGTAAGAATATGCATGTCAGTGTAATCGGTGCCGGCATTTCGGGCTTGAGTTTAGCCGCTGTATTAGTGCGCAGCGGTATTAGGGTGACGGTCTTTGAAAAAGGCGACAGGCTCGGCGGGTTGGCTGCAAGTTTCAAAAGAGATGGCTATATCTTTGACCTTGGTCCGCACATATTCTTTGCCAAGAAGATCATTCCTAAACTGAATGTGTTCTTTGATGCCGGGAGCGTCATCGTTGAGAACAAGAATTTGACACAAGGCATCTACATACAGGGCAAAGTTTTTAGCCATCCGTTTAAGCCTAAAGAGATTCTGAGTCACATTGAGAAAAGGAAGTTGCCTGAAGCTGTTATAGGGGCCGCCTTGAGTAATTTGCCGATACGGAACAGCCAACAAACACTTGAGGGGTGGGTTACGAGTAAAATCGGGAAACCGCTATTCGACTATATTGAACTGGATACGTATGTCAGGAAGCTATATGGAATTGGCGCCTGCGACATATCATCAGATTGGGGCAAACACAGACTCAAACCCATTGCCAACCTGAAGTTCTGGCGCGTCGCGAATGCTGCGGTAAACCCGTGGGCAAAGAATAAAAAGCGACATTCCTACTACTGTCCAGGAGGGATCGGTGAGGTGGCCAAGCAGCTAGCTGACTACGTAGTAAAAAATGGGGGTGAGATCCGGCTCCATTCCCCTGTTGAAGAGATCGTGGCAAACAATGGGGGCATTGAGGAAATTCTGGTTAGCCGAGAGGGCATCCTCAAACCGGTTAAGACAGATTTTGTTGTTTCCACGATAAAGATTTCTGATCTCATCTTTCGGATGAAGCCTAAAGCCGAACGAGAGGTCTTGAATGCAGCGGGCTCAGTCAGGCATCGGAATCTGATTATTCTTTACATGGTGGTGGACAGAGAAAGACTGTTCGATCACTGTTTGGTCTATTTTTCGACCAAAGATACGTCATTTAAGAGAATCACGGAGTACAAGCATTTCTCGCCAGACATGGCTCCTGAGAATCTGACATCCTTGTCTGTAGAGATATGCACCAATCCGGGAGACGACTTGTGGGAATGTGGAGACCATGAAATATTTGATTTAGTCATCATTGAGATAGAGAAATTGGGCATTTTTTGGAGGAAAGAGGTCATAGAGTATTTCACGGTCAGGATTCCCACTGTTTATCCTGTGTATTTTCTCAATTACCAAGACCATTTGAAAGCTCTTCTTGACTACTTAGGCGGAATATCCAACTTGGTTTCTATTGGTAGGCATGGCCTGTATCAGCATGACAATATGGCAACAGCTATTGAAAATGGACTCAACGCAGGCGAACTGGTAGCTCGTCACGGGACAGAGGACCCGGAAACAGTCAGCAAGGTTGTTTATGAAGAAAGGCGCAGCAAATACAACGATATTTCCTGAGGATACAGCGAAATACCAAGTTTGAACAGAGGATACAAGGGTGAAGTTGGAAGCTCTGACAATAGACACGCCATATGCAAAATGGATTGCCCTGGTTGTTCTTGAGATGGCGATCGGGGTGTACTGTCTTATTATGCCCTCCAAGATCGCTGTTCTGTCGCTAATCCTGGTACCGCTCGCTATTGTCGTGATGTCGAACTATTTCTATGCCTATCTTCTAGGCATTTTCCTTCTACCTGTATGGTCTATAACCCTAACAGGGCAGGCCGAGGCGACCGGTCAAGTCGATCTGCGGTTTTCAGACGCTTGTTTCATTATTGCGGGTCTGGGTTGGATTGCCTGGGGAATGGCAAGACATCAGGTTACAGTGAAGGGAAGCCGTCTAGACTTCTGGCTTCTAACATTTTTCTTATGGATTTTCCTGTCCATATTTTGGTGCCCATCATTTGGGGGAGGGGTAAAGGAATTTCTCAGAAAATTAAACGGCCTATTTATCTTTTACCTCACAATCAACCTGGTCAGGAGTCAAAGGCAGCTGGATCTTACGCTCATGACTTGGATCATCTCGGGGGGATTGGCGGCCTTCTTGGCAGTGTATGAAGTTTTTACTGAAGTTTTGTACCGTGTAGCAGGGTTTTCTAAGGGGGCGATCGCTCGGTGGGGATT
>CP070769.1:454790-460353 GCA_020347085.1 Desulfobacterales bacterium | reverse complement strand
TGGGGAACGCTTGAAGCAACGGGCAGAAGAAGTCGGCATCCCGGATCTGCCGGATATGATTGCGGATGAGACTATAGGAACGACTGAAGAGGAAATCCTCCCCTTTCTTGAAGAGAAAGGCCATCCGGCTCTGACGATGGATCCGTTACTGGAATAGGGTTTGCCAAGTGAGCTAAAGTGCCTAAAGTTAAGAAACTGAAAAGAACTTTTTCGAATAATTGATCTTGTTCTGCAAAATTGGAGTAGACGGAACCAGAAAAGGGACCTTGCCAAGAAATCACGAAGGCGCTCGCCTCTTCTTCATTTGTGGTTGTCCAAAAAGAAACACGAGTTCTGAAACAAAAAGATTAACTTTAGGCACTTTAGCTCACTTTAGGCACTTTTAAAACATTGGAGGAACAGCATGGCATTAACAGGAATCCAGATTTACAAACTTCTACCCAAAACAAAGTGCGGCGAGTGCGGAGTGCCAACCTGTCTGGCATTTGCCATGAGTTTGGCTGCAGGCAAGGCAGAGCTGGCTGCCTGCCCCTATGTTTCAGAGGAAGCCAAGGCAGAATTGGCTGATGCTGCGGCGCCTCCCATCAGGCCAGTAGAAATCGGCACTGGGGAACGGAAACTTAAGATTGGTGGCGAAACCGTCCTCTTTCGGCATGAAAAGACCTTTGTGAATCGGCCCGGCATTGCCGTACTCATTACAGATGACATGAGTGATGAGGCTGTGAACGGCCGTCTAGAGCGATTCAAGACATTGGAATTCGAACGGGTGGGTCTAACCTTGAGAGCAGATCTTGTAGCCGTAAAATCGGTCTCTGGAGATGCCAGCAAGTTCGAAGCGCTAGCTGCAAAGGTTAAGAATAAGACCGATGCCGGCATTATCTTGATGACCGAAGACGCCAGCGTGATGGAGGCCGGTCTAAAGGCATGTGGGGATCGCAAGCCCCTCATGTATGCAGCAAAAAAAGAAAATGCAGATGCCATGGCTGCCCTGTCCAAGGAGCACGGGTGTCCCCTTGCAGTCCGGGGCAATGGTCTGGACGAGGTCTCTGAGTTGACTGCAAAGCTGACGGAAGATGGTTTGAATGACTTAGTCATTGACTCGGGGGCAAGGGCTATCAGAAAAGCCCTGGAGGACCAGATATTCATACGAAGGGGGGCCCTGCTCAAGAAATACAAACCTCTTGGCTTTCCGACCATCACCTTCCCGTGCGAGATGACCGATGATTTGGTGCAAGAATCGTTGATTGCCTCTATGTTCGTGGCAAAGTACGGCGGGATTGTCGTCCTCTCGGATTTACAGGGTCATTGCCTGTTTCCGTTATTGCTAGCCCGTATGGATATCTACACCGATCCACAACGTCCCATGGCGACCTCTCCGGGTGTTTACGAAGTCGGGGGACCGAATGAAAACTCACCCGTGTTGGTCACCTGTAACTTCTCCCTGACCTATTTCATCGTATCTGGCGAGATCGAAACGAGCCGAGTCCCTGCATGGCTGGTGGTTGTCGATACTGAGGGCCTCTCTGTGTTAACAGCCTGGGCGGCCGGTAAGTTTGTGGGAGATGCCATAGGTATATTTCTTAAGAAATGTGGCATCATGGAGAAAGTCGGGCATAAGAAGGTCGTCATACCCGGCTATGCTGCAGCGATCGTAGGGGATCTGGAAGAGGAACTGGGGGATTGGGAAGTCATGGTGGGACCAAGAGAGTCGGCTCACATCCCGGCATATTTGAAGGAATGGAAGGCATAGCTCGCATGGGGCACGGCGCAAAGGGCATGGCGCGTGGCAAACGACCGAGCTACTCAGGGTCTAGGCTATTATGAGAAAAAGATGATCTTTGCTTTCTGCGCTTGGCGCTTTGCTCTCTGCGCTATGCGGTTTACTAAAGGGGAGGTTTCATGATTCTGATTGGGGAAAATCTGAACGTGATGGTGAAGCGGATCGGGCAGGCAATGAAGGACAAAGACCCCAAGCCTATACAAGAGCTTGCAGCGGCTGAGGCAGAAGCAGGGGCGGATTACATAGATGTTAATCTGGGACCTGCCAGAAAAGGTGGGGAAGAATTGATGGCGTGGGTCGTGAAAACGGTCCAGGAAGTCGTGGACCTTCCCCTCTATCTCGATACCACCAACGTGCAGGCAGTCGAGGCCGGCCTGAAGGTGTATCAGAACAAACAGGGCAAGGCGGTGATCAACTCCATCATGTGCCGTCCGGAAAGGATGGATGTGCAAATCCCACTCGTTCCAAAATATGATGCAGGGATGGTTGCGCTCCTTTGGGGCCCGGAAGGTATGCCTAGAGACGCCGCTGAACGGGGCGTCCTGGCAACGGATATTCTCCAGAGGGCTGCAGAGGCTGGCGTGGGGGGAGAAGACATCTGGGTCGACCCGATCATCACGCCCCTGAGTGTCCAGCAGAATCAGTTGCTCGAATGCAACCAGTTCATGTCAGAGCTCGAAATGATTGGAGAGGTCTTGGTTCCGGGCTGCGGGTCTACCTGTGGGCTCTCCAATGTTTCTAACGGAGCGCCGGACCATCTCAGGCCTATCCTGAATCAGACATACATAATTATGCTCGGAAAGCTTGGAATGAAGTCCTGTATCGTAGACGCCTTTGACAAAGATTTACGAGACATTGCACAGGGCAAGCGGCCCGAAATTGAATCTCTCGTGCATCAGGTCATGGACGGGAATGAACCGGACTTGGGCAGCCTTGATAAGGAAGCTCAGGACTATGTGAAAACTGCAAAGGTTTTACTCGGTCATTCTCTCTACTCGGATTCCTGGTTAGAACTGTGAGTGCATTCAGGTCAAGGATCTTACACCTCAAGCCTATGAAGGGAACAAACCTATTTTCTACACGGTCACCTTATATATTTCCCTTTTCATCTTCCTGATCGGTCTGTTCTATCGCACAGCAAACTGGTTCCGGTACCAAATTGGTGCAGGTTCAGCAGCTACCTCCTTCGCTAGCCGTGTTTCTGCCAGCATGAAGGGTGTCTTGCGGACATTGTTCAGCGCCAAGGTGTTCATTCTCCTCAAAGTTTTTGTGCTGGACGTACTCTTTCAACGATGGTTGATGAGAAAGGACTTTCTCCGGTGGCTGGCACACATGTGTATCTATGGTGGCTTCTTGCTCCTGCTTCTCATGCATGGGTTAGACAAACTCATCACATCGGTACTGTTTGATGACTACTACCCTACACTTAATCCCTTTATCTTCTTGAGAGACTTATCTGCCCTAGTCGTGATCGTGGGAATAGCCATGGCGTTCTACCGAAGACGCCTCTCAAGGATGCCCCGCCCTAAAACGACTGCTATCGATTATTATGCCCTAATCATCCTATCTCTCATCATGATTTCCGGTATCTTTTTGGAAGGCACAAAGATCGTATCTCATTCGAGATATCAAGACATGGTAGATGAGTATACCGGCCTACAAGATCCTGAAGAGTTGAATGCGCTTGAAGCCTTCTGGGCAGATAAATTTGCGGTGGCCTCTCCTGATGTCAAAGAGCCCTTTGATAAAGACATGCTGATAGAAGGCGAGCAACTCCATGAGGTAAGCTGTGCGGGCTGCCACGCCCCTCCCCAATGGGCGTTTATGGGTTATGGTGTCGCCAAAGTGATCAGGCCGATTGCATCACCTTTGGATCGGGCGAACGTTCATACCTTGCTGTGGTATCTTCATTTCATGGCTTGCTTTTTTGGCCTGGCCTATCTTCCATTCAGCAAATTCTTTCATATATTTGCCACCCCAGCGTTTCTTCTGGCCGATGCCGTGATGGAGGAAGGGAAATCAGATCCTGCTAACATAGCTACCAAGCAGGCCATGCAGTTCGACGCCTGCACGCACTGTGGGGACTGCACCACACGCTGCTCTGTGGCCGTGGCCTTTAACGAAATTCCCAATCCTAATATCCTGCCGTCCGAAAAGCTGGTTGCCTTCAGGTCCCTTCTTTCTGGCAATGGGCTAAGTGAAAAGAGGCTTATGACCATTCAGGAGGGAAGTCATATCTGCACCGATTGTCATCGTTGCACTGATGTCTGTCCGGTCGGCATCAACCTCGAAGATTTGTGGCTAAACCTGAATAGGTATCTGGCCGAACTTGGGTACCCAAAGCCCGAACGCTGGGCCAGAAAGGCGATTGAAGCTGATTTCGATCTAACAAAACTTAAGGATAGGACTTTATCCCTGACAACAGTTGATAAAGGGTTCACAAGTGCGCTGACCGCCTCAGCCCAGGCCAGCACCTTTACGGTTTGCTTTGGCTGTCAGGATTGCACAAACGTGTGTCCTGTGGTGGGGAACTATGAAAATCCGAAGAAAGTCGTTGGGCTGCTTCCTCACGAGATCATGCATTCTCTTGCCTTGAAACAGAAAGAACTTGCGCTTGGCTCCAAGATGTTATGGGACTGCGTGACCTGTTATATATGTCAGGAACATTGCCCCCAGGGGGTTCGCGTGACCGATGTGCTTTATGAACTCAAGAACTTGGCCCTAAGACACCTTATGGCAAAAACAACATAGGAGAGACCACCAGGTTATGGAATTTGCGCTGTTTCTCGGATGTAATATCCCGATCCGGCTCAAGCAGTATGAAACGTCCTCAAGGGCCGTGCTAGAGCAGCTTGGCGTGACATTGGTGGATATCCCGGAGTTCAATTGTTGCGGGTATCCATTAAGAAATATCGACTTGAAGGCGTTTGTGCTCTCTTCAGCCAGGAATCTGGCCCTGGCTGAAAGGCAAAATTTGAACATGATCGTATTATGTAAATGTGGCTACGGCACCCTGCGCATGGCACAGCATCTCATGAAGGAGAATACTTCTTTGCGTGAAGGCGTCAATGCAAATTTGGCCAAAGAGGGCCTGAAATATGAGGGAGATATTCAGGTCAAGCATCTTCTCACGGTCCTTTTCAATGATGTGGGCACTGAAGCAGTCAAGAAGAAGGTCACCAGGCCTTACGAGAATGTCAAGATTGCGACCCATTATGGATGCCACGCTTTGCGCCCCAGCAGTGTCGTCCAATTTGATGACCCCGTGGCCCCCACCATATTTGATCAACTGGTGGAAGTTACTGGGGCGAAGAGTGTTGATTGGTCCACCAAGCTGGAGTGTTGTGGCGGCCCGTTGGCAGGAATCCATGACGAACTCTCCTTAGATTTTACGAAAAAGAAGTTGGCCGATGCAAAAAAGGCAGGTGCCCACTACATGACAACGGGGTGTGTGTTTTGCCAAATTCAATTCGACGCCGTTCAGAAGCGTATTGAAGCTCACACGGACTCAAACCCCCACGTCCCCTCGATCTTGTATTCCCAACTCCTGGGGCTCTGTATGAACATCAACAAGGACGCCCTGGGGCTTGACCGCAACCAAATAGATATTACAGGCCTAGAGCGTTTCATGGCAGCAAATGACCCTGGTCTGAATTCTGCTTGACACATTAATGTTTGGGAGTTAAACTAATAATTTCGGTTGGTTCTCCTGAAATAATACGTCAAAAAAGGAGTAGAAAATGGCCAAAGGAATAACCGTTACTGAACACATCTTAGCCATGC
>CP070769.1:451133-454690 GCA_020347085.1 Desulfobacterales bacterium | reverse complement strand
CATCTGCGTGATGTCCAAGGGCAATCTTACCGGCAGAATACTTGTTCGCCACCTCATGATAGAAGGCGTAACGAGCCTCCCTGGCTGCTTCCTGCAGGGATAGTCGGTGCTCGGCACCATATTTGGCTACATTCTTTGAACCGATTTCACATGGAACCCCTAATCCTGCTGCTAGCCTGCCGACAAAGGCTGCCTCCTGATCTGCCGCCGATCCGCGTAATTCGTGGTTAAGGTGTGCTATGACGAACCGGAGAGACCACTTAGGCTGAAGGATCACAAGACTATGAAGGAGCGCCACAGAGTCGGGTCCACCTGACACACCGATCAACACGGCATCTCCCTTTTGGAGCATGTCATATCGGCGGATAGTGGCCTCAACCGCAGAGAGGAAACCATAATCTTTTCTTGTGGTGGGCATGCAGCGTCATAGATATTTAAGATTTCCGTGGAGCTCGAGTCAAGGGAAAAGAGGCCGGAGGGGCTACCGCGATTACCTCAAAAAGCGGCAAATGCCGTGAATGCAAGCCGTCAGCGGCCTGAGCCAGGAGTACACGAGGCGCTCATAGTTGCGGCTCATGGTCATGGAGAAAGGCTTGCTCAGGCCAACAGTAACCAGGCGGCAATACACGTGAAGCGGGTTCCACGCGTGCTGGACCCAAAGGGCAAGACGATCCAAGAGAGTCTATCCTATTCTGAGATTTGCAAAATGTTCAATAAATCGTTGTAAGGCGTTTACAGCGAAGAAAAATGGAAGTCAAGCAAAAAAAGCTTCCATATATAGTATTTTTTTTCTGTTTAGCTCTATATATTGTATGATCGGTGGCGGTACCCAAGCCTCGGTGCGCCCGATCGCCACTGGCGTGAGCGCGTTTTTTATTCACTCAAGTTTCGCACCCTTTTCAACTAGTTGAAGTAACGCCAAAAACCGAGAAATTTCCCCTTCAATACTCGACAATGATGACTGACGGCTTATATACTAACCGGAGCTTCGCAGGTAAGGAAAGTCGCTTTTCACTGTTTCCCAGGTGTACGTCGGTGCACCTACGGTGCACTGGGTGCCACATTTGTGGTACATTCGTGACACCCCCGTGCCACCGTGTATGACGGGCGGAATCCATCCTAATTCAGGTGCATGACAATGTCACAAACAAACAGAGAAACAGACTGAGCAAGAGGCAAAAGGCATTGCTCCACGCGGCGGCCGGTCAGCTCGGCCCGGATGATGCTACCTATTTCTCTGGTTTATGAGGTTCTTTTGGTGTTGAAATAGGATTGACCTTAAGCTATAAAATGGTTGCTTGGTTGCGCTAAGCGGGAAGCTAGCGGTGTCCTGTCACCCGAAATCCGCTCAATGCGGGGCTGAATTCCCTTTTGAGGGCTCTCACTTCCGTGTTCCAAGAGTTGTCCTAGGTCGGGCACCACGCAACGGGCGGTTACGAACCCCGTCAGGTCCGGGAGGAAGCAGCGGTAAGTAATCCAGTCTGTGTCGTGGGTTGGCTTCGGCCCAATCATGACGGCTTGAGGTACGTCGGAAAGGGTTCGATTAAGGGTGCGCAACCAAGCTCTGTTCACTTTCCAAGACACCCCTCTTCCGAAACTGGAAATCACATCGGTTTTGTACCAAGTGAACTGTAACGCTATCTTCCGTCAGAACCAAAGCAGTGCGCTATCCAGAATCATGTCCTCAAAATCGAGGTATCCTTTTCAGGAGTAGATTGATAAAATAGCCGTGTGCAGTAAACTTAATTGTTTGGAGGCAAAGCCCGTGCTTCACGCGGGGTCGTAAACTCAAACGTGCGAACTGACGTTTCTGTTAATTGCGCGGCCTTTGGCCGCGTAACAAAGCTACCGTGCGGGTAGTCGCTTATTCGGTGGATCAAGACAAAGAACACAGGGTCGTGTCCTTTTCGTATGAGTGATAGACGGTACAATGATTTTGGCGGTTATCTCAGTAAACGCTTTGGCTGCAGGGTCCAGAAAATCACCATAGATGCTGGGTTTTCCTGCCCGAACCGGGACGGAACCCTATCCTTTGGTGGGTGCATCTATTGCGATGGTAATGGGTCTGGTTCCGGAGCGGCCAGCAGGACCGAATCGATTAATAAGCAAATTCAGCAGGCAAAATATCGATTGGCAGCCCGGTATAAGGCCCAGAAGTTCATAGCGTATTTTCAGGCTTTTACGAATACCTACGCCCCTTGTGATATCCTGCGTAAGCGCTACGACGAGGCCCTGGCAGATTCCAAAATGGTGGGGCTTGCCATTGGCACTAGACCGGACTGCATTGATGAGGCAATACTGGATCTGATCGAGGAGTACACGGCTACGCACATGGTATGGATTGAATACGGCCTTCAATCCAAGCACAACCGAACGCTCGAAAAAATCAATAGGGGGCACACCTTTGAATATTTTGTTCGAGCTGTGCAGGTGACTCAAGGTCGAAACATACTGATTTGTGCCCATGTCATCTTAGGGCTACCCGGCGAATCACGGGAAGACGTTATAGACACAGCCAGAGCCGTAGCTGACTTAGGTGTAGATGGCATCAAGATTCACAACTTGTACATCCCCAAAGAAACCCCACTGGCACGGCTTTTTCAGGAGGGAGAATATACTGTTCTGGACCGACAGACCGATGTGACGTGGGTTGTGGCGTTCTTGGAACGTCTTTCCCCCACTGTTATCATACAGCGCCTTACGGGAGATCCTGACCCGTCAGCCCTTCTTGCCCCGAGCTGGACCTTGAACAAACAACGGACACTTGGTCTGATCCGAGAAACCCTGGAGGCCAAGGGTACTTGGCAGGGGAAACTGTACGAACCAACTTAACCCATGCGTCTGTTAGGTGGGCCATGCACACTGTGCTTGTTAACGGGCACGACCGGCAAGTCGCCATAAATAATGACCATTTGAGCAACTGTCTCTTGACAAACTGCCAAGAGGTTCTTACTTTGATAACAACTTGTGTCAAAAATATGTGTAAATAGATGAAATCAAACGGAATCTATTCGTTGTTCGGAGATGCCCTTGAGGGAGAAAAAACACAAGCCTCAGTCGGGTAAATCTGGTCAACCCGACACAGCCGAAGAGCCGAAGGCAGAAGTGTCTCGGGAGATCAATAAAACCGCAGCCCAGGACGAAAGCGTTGAAGAGCGCCTCAAGGCTGCTGAGGCGAAGGCCGAAGAGAACCACGACCGACTCCTCAGGGTAACGGCAGAGTTTGAGAACTACAAGAAGCGTATGGAACGGGATATGAACGATTTTAAAAAGTTCGCCAACGAATCACTGATCAAGGATATACTCCCGATCGTGGACAACTTGGAACGGGCACTCGAAATCCCGAAAGGAGACAACGAAAAGACCTTTGACGGTTTGAGGAAGGGTGTCGAAATGACCCTGAAGGGACTTATGGACGGTCTCAAGAAGTTTGGTGTTGTGCAGATTGAGTCTTTTGAGAAACCGTTTGACCCGAACCTTCATCAGGCTGTCATGACGGAGGAATCGGACAAACACTCGGAAAGCACAGTCTCCCAAGTACTTCAGAAGGGATACAT
>CP070769.1:448107-451033 GCA_020347085.1 Desulfobacterales bacterium | reverse complement strand
TCGGGACGTCACGCGCCGCAATAGGGCCGAAGAGGAAATCCGGCATCTTTCACGGCAACTGATCAGCGCCATTGAAGAAGAGAGAAAGAGGCTGGCTCGTGACCTTCATGATGAATTTGGACAGGCCTTGACCACGCTTCACTTTGGCATAGAAGCTATGTGCGACTCCTTGCCGCGAGAATTGAAGGAGGTCAAGTCAAGGTGTGATGAATCCCTCAGCCTCGTCCAGAAATTGGGAGAAGATGTGAGGAACATCTCGTCTGAACTTCGCCCCGGCATGCTTGACCACTTAGGGCTTGTCCCTACCTTGAAGTGGTATATCGCAGAGTTTGCCAAGCGCATTGGGGGCCTCCACATTGATTTTCAGACGGTGGGGCTTAAGGAACGACCCGGCCCTGAAATCGAGATCGTTCTCTATCGAATCCTTCAGGAAGCCCTAAACAACATTGCAAAGCACTCAGAGGCCAAGCATGTCAATGTCTTACTGACATACAGCCATCCAAAGCTTATCTGTACCATTAAGGACGACGGTATTGGCTTTGAGCAGACAGAAGATAGGGTGCCGTTTGGGAGCGAAAATCAGGGCATTGGCCTGTTGGGCATGCGAGAAAGGGTGGGTTCTGTGGGGGGCACTATGGACATTCGGTCCAAGAATGCAGAGGGAACGATGATCAGGGTTGAGCTGCCCATTTCTTTAAGAGAAGCAGGAGATTGAAATGAAGATTTTGGTGGCGGACGACCACGCGGTGGTGCGAGAAGGTTTGAAGCAGCTCTTGACCAGCCAGCCAGACATGGAAGTTGTAGGCGAGGCAGAGGATGGTCACGAGGTGCTTGAAAAAGCCAGGGCACTCCGTCCTGATGTTATCCTACTCGATATTGCTATGCCCCGCCTGAGTGGGCTGGATGCGGTTCGACTGATCAAAGAGGCTGTGCCCGACACCCAAATCGTGGTTCTGTCCATGTATGAGAAAGAGGCCTTTGTGCATCAGGTCTTCGCCTCAGGGGCGCTCGCCTATGTGCTCAAGGCAGCATCCAGTTCTGACGTGATTGAAGCTGTAAGGGCCGCACATCGAGGAGAATATTTCCTAAGTTCCAAAATAAGATCCGAGGTGATTGGGACTTACCTGGAAAGTCGGAAGAAAAAGCCCTCCGTCCGTGGCTACGATCTTCTTTCTGACAGGGAACAGCAGGTGTTCCGGTTGATGGTTGAAGGGAATTCTACCACGCAAATCGCTGGGATTCTCTGCGTGAGTCCTAAAACCGTGGAAAAACACCGTGCTAATGTGATGAAGAAATTGGGAGTCCGTGACTTAGTGGCAATGGTGAAATATGCTATTAAGATAGGGATCATTGATCCGGAACTCTGGAAGGATTAGAAACCATGACTCGTCTTCATCCTAGATTCTGAAGAGCCCCATCCTGAAGCAGGACTTTCCTACCTACAAATGGGGGCTGTCCCCCATTGACCAATCCGAGCCTTCTTCATAAACTGCATTGCAAAGGGCTGAGTGGAGTCGGTCTACGAGCTGCCGCTGGACCGTCGAGTCTATTAAGTATGCAGATCGCTTGACGTTCCAGCTCTGATCACGAATTGCGAAAAAGGATTTGGCAGTCAGAGCAATGGCCATGACCAAAGAAGTCACCGACCGAAGGAAAGATAAGCGGTTTCGGGCTCAAGAGGGGCCGGTTGCCGCTGTAAGACCTTATCTGTTTGACCACAACCCAATAGGTAAAATCATAGACGTAAGCCTAAGCGGGCTTTCCTTTTCTTATTTTGCTACCAGTCAAAAGGCAAACGAACTGTCTGAATTGCAACAGCAAGCGCATTTCGCTGTCCCGATTTATCGGGACTCCAGGGAGCTTCAATTGGATGTGTGTGTCAAGAATGATGGTTTTTATTTAGGTAAGATCCCGTCCAAGACCATTTCGGATTTCGAGGTGCGTGAGAAAGACGCCCTTGGTCCTACGGCAGTGAGGCGAAGGGGTGTGCAATTCGGTGATCTCACGCAAAAACAGATATCTCAGCTACAAGATTTTATCCAGAAGTACGCCGCAGGCAAGGTGTAGGTAAAGCTACTCCCCCTAAGTTCCAAGACAAAGGCAAACTTACCGTCATTGCTCTTGGGGGCTCGCCTTCTATCGGTTGTGTTGACTTCGCGCTGAAAGGCCACGAAATCATCCGATATGCAGTGGTCAAAGAGCAGGGGAGAGTCAGATTAACAGGTTTAACTATGGCGATTTCAATGTCCGGTAGCGGGACGAGTACCAATATCTATCAAAGTTAAAAGAACACATCTCAGGACATCGCAAATGGCGCTGCTCATTTATCGGCGGTGGCCTTATGCGAAGCTACACGTGGATACCGCAAGCCAGATACTTTGGGTGTGATATGTGAACTCCGACAATGATGGGTACTGTGTAAGCTCAGTTCGAAGATCGAAAACCCGAGGAGGAAACAGGGAAGATGATAAAGTTTCTGTGTGACTCGTGTGGGAAGGATATATCAGAAAAGGTCCATGATTCCGTCAAACAATTCTGTCGAAAGGATCATTTCGACCAAAACATAATACTAGAGGTGACAAAAGACGATGACAGGCTGGTCCCAGGTCTCCAGCACGAAATTAAACACCAGGGAAGGCAGGATAAATCAGAAGTGCAGCTTCTTGACGAATTGTCGAAATTGATACATGCATCCGCATGGGGCAAGTCTGCGACTGCTATGCACTGCAGCAATTGCGCCATACAAAATGCACAGAGGGAAAAAAAGAAAGTAATAACAATTTTTACAAGAGTTGTTAGAGAACAATATGCGTACTAAGTGGTGGGGACTAGCACGAATGAATTATCAAAGGGCTATGGAAGGGCTTCGGTCCTACTTTTTTGTTTTTCCTTTTGGCCTACATGTTGTGTGGTAAACTTACGGGAC
>CP070769.1:445171-448007 GCA_020347085.1 Desulfobacterales bacterium | reverse complement strand
TTTGGTCAATTCATACAGGGCTTTGGAATTTGCTGCCACGGGCTCGGGAAGCCGTTCTCCCAGGGCTTGCCTGATGACATTTTCAATTACAGGGGTGTCCAGATAAAGCACCGTTACCGGAGGACGTTTGCCGCGGACCATGGAGAGTTTTCGGCTTAATGCCTTTTTTGCAGGGTCTTCAGGGAAAGAACCGACACTTTGCTCCAAGCTAGCTTCCAGTTGATCAAAGATACTATTGGCATACGCGCGCCCCTCTTTGTCTAGGCGCTCATAATGACTGACCAGGTATTCATTAAATTGCTGCCACACATGAGCGGGCATCTCACCTTGGTCAGACGGAATGCCTGCAGATAGTTTACTGAAATATTGCCTTATATGTTCCTTCGTAATCATGCCAAGCAGCACCGGCTACCAGGTTTCATTCGCTCGAGACCTCATGGATCATTTTGTCCTCTGATCCGAAGTGTTTACATAGCGCCTCGAAGATTTCAGCGCCATGTTTGATAAAATAGCAATTTTCAAAGACCTTGGGGTCTGCCATACCCTCCCGTGCTAAGTGGTTGAGCCAGTTCTGAAGGGGTTTGTAAAAGGATCCCACAAAGATCTGGGGTTTGTAATGGCCAATGCCAAGTTTCTTCTTCACAAAGGTGATGGCATTTTCAAGATTTGTGCCCACCCCGCCTCTGAAATAGATATCTGCCTCCGTGGTTTCAGATAAGATCTCCTGTCTTTCCAGCAAGTCATTTCGGGCCAGGTAGGCTGCAAAATCGACATGGGGATAAATCTCCACCCCTGGAATCTTCCAATACACGGCTCCGGAGAGCATCCCCAGGGAAGCCGTGGTTTCAGACACAAACGACATCACACTTCCTGCGCTACCTCCTGTGAGGATACCACAGATGCCGCCATGGAAATCTTTGAAGGACTTGATACTGTCTACAATTTCCTTTTGGGTGTCGGCGTCCACATCCCCCGCCGTTCCGTAGATAGCAGCAAGCTTTCTCGAGCTAAAGGCTTCGTGGAATGAGGGTATGACTGAAGGCCTCATAAAGAATTGCTTGTATAAGACCAGATCGCCCTGTAAGTTGTTTTTCCAGTAAATCTCCACCCCCATGTCCTGTAGTGTATTCATAAAAGCAAGGTCTTCTGACCTGAAAAAGTATCCCTCCTCATAGGCATTTTTGAAGGTCAGGTCCCTGATGAGACCCAGGTCAGCAGCCACAATAAGGTAAGAGGCAAGGAGTCGTTTGGGGAAATCCTGCAGGATCAGCGATGTGCTTGGCCGCAACTCATGCAGCAATTGATTGTACCTCCGATTTAGCTTGATGAATTTTGGTGCATCCGTCCCACTAATGGCTGCCATGGTGCTTTCATCCACAGCCCGTTCTTCGTAAAGCTTGTCCAAAAGCGAAGACTTCAGATCGATAAAGAACTTTTGTTTTCCCTCGTGTTGCGCCACAGCTGGTTTGTACACCTCGATGTGCACCCGCTTCTTGACAATGTCTTTGTCCCCTCCCATCAACTCAAGATATATGATCCCGTTGGTGTGTTTGCTTCCTACCCTGGCGTCTGTAAGTTCAAGGTCCAGAATATATATTTCGTTTTGCTGTGTAAAAAGGCTTGTATGTGATATCACCCCACTTCTCGCCGGTATAACGACCTGCTTCACCTTTTGCTCTGGCTGAGCGAAATAGAGGTCCTCACGGGGAATCCTTTTCACTATGGCAGCTTTCAGATAATCCGGGGTCAAAACCCGAGGATTAGGAAGATGAACAAAGGGCATTACCGGCACAGCCAAGACCCCTTCATCCAGTACCTTGGTTCCTTTGGGAACGATGATGGTACGGTTTGAAATGAGATTGAGCAACTCCTCCGTTGAGTACTTTAGTCTAGGGTTTCTTAGATAAATCTTGCCAACCTCAAGACCAGTTGTCATCAATTGGTCAATCGTAAGGCCGACGGCGTATTCGGGAATATAAAACCAGAACCTCGCTTCATAAGAGATCTTGTTTCCTTTCAGTTCAAAATCAGTCAGCTTCTCCTGACTAATGCCCAGTCTGGCTTTGGTGCTGTGCAAATCCGTCGTAAGGCAGTCTTGGTTTCGCAGGAAATACTTCACCTGTTCATCCTGAAGCCGTGCTGATACCAGCGCAATGACTTCCGTGGCGTCTGCACGAATGATCTTCTCAATCTTGCAGTCAGGGCTTTCGTTCAGAGACACCGGGAAACCTCCAAGAAAGATTGCACAGGGCAGACGAACTACCCTGTGCGCTTTGTTACCAGCCGTAATGAATACACCAACATTACTCGAAACACCACATTTTATCAATTAGAATTGCTGGTTGTGCCGGTTGATTGTTGTTAGTTGTCCGCTGCAAAAACGGCAATGCTTGTTATTTCAGCTACATAACAAAAGGAGATGCAGCCCTCTCGCATGCGGCGTAACTCATTGAAAGTATGACTACAACTGACTACTGACAACGAACAACTCACAGCACCTAAAAAACGACCGTTAACCCCAAAGTGATACTCCATGCGATAAAGTGTTTTTTGAATCCCATTTCATACATTTGGCCCCTGTGCACGTGGCCGCTGTGAAGATGTGATATAAGTTAGAATGAGGGATGCTCCTGGGCTTAATAACCCCTTATGAGAGGCTCTGAATGATTTTGTTATGTCTACCCATTTGGAGAACTTTACTATCCAGCCGGTTAAGTGAAGCCTCCCCGCCCTTCCGGGCGGGGGTTCTGCCTTGCCGCAGTGCTTCGCACCCCGGAAAGGAAAACGGACATTTTTGTATAGCTCCCCTCGACCCCACCCTTCCGGGCGGGCCTTG
>CP070769.1:440516-445071 GCA_020347085.1 Desulfobacterales bacterium | reverse complement strand
GTCTTAACTGGTGCTATTCTAATACTTGATGATCTTATAAGAAGTCATCAGGCGGACGGCAAAGTAAAAAGCTCCAGATGCAAGGCACGCAAATCTTGAGGAGTGAGGCGTACTTACGGTACGTCGCAACGACGAAAGATGAAGCGCAACGCCGCAGATGGACTTTTTACGAAGCCGTCAACAAGGTTTCACGGGCCAATCGCTTCCCCGCACCAGTCAAAAAATTCTTTTCAATCGTGGCTGACAATTTGTCTTTTGCAATCTTCCCCTCCTTTTTCTGCTCTTCAAGATTGACGATGAGGTCAGCGTCGTAAACGATTTTGAAGTTCAGGGTCTCCTCATCTCCTGGGCGGTGATGATGGCCGATGATGTCGCAAACTTCCTCCGTGATCTCCTGCTTGGCACCTAGTTTGCTCAGGATCTCCCGGGCAATGGCAGGCCCTTCTTGTTCGTGATACTGAGCCGCCGTGCTGTTGTGCTTTCGCTCACTCTCGTGGATGCCGATATCATGAAGGTAGGCAGCACAAAGAACCACGGCTGGATTCCCTTGCTCCTCCTTCACGATCCGTTCGGCGTAACGACCCACATTGGCGGCATGGCCGATCCGTTTGAAATCCTGACCAAAATAGCGCTTCATCTCAACGGCGACCCGGTCTTTCAAGAGATCATCTCTTTCCGCCAGTAGCTCTGGAGGGAGGTCGCCCAGGCACTGCTCGGCATAAGGGCAGTAGGAGGCACAGCCAAAATCCATCTCAGGGTTCACAAACCGATGGCCGCATTTCTTGCAAAGGCGTGTAGTGTCATCCTTAAAGAACTCTACTTCGTGTCCGCATTTGGGGCACTGGACCTCAAAGATGGCTCCTGGTTTCCAGTAACGGCTGTCTTGTCCTGGGCATTTCATAACGTCTTCTCCAAAACGGGTGCTATAGGCAATGCTATCCCAATATGGCCTTCAGGTCCTCCTCCGGTGTGCTGATCGGCATGATGTTGAAATTTTCTACCAGAACGGCCAACACGTTGGAAGTGATGAAGGCCGGCAGGCTTGGCCCCAGCCGAATATCTTTAATCCCAAGGTGCAGAAGGGTAAAAAGTATGGCCACGGCCTTCTGCTCATACCACGAAAGGATCATGGAGAGGGGCAGATCATTTACCTCGCAGTTGAAGGCCTTGGCTAACGCCACCGCTATCTGGATCGCTGAATAGGCATCGTTGCACTGGCCAATATCCAGAAGCCTCGGGATGCCTTCGATATCACCCGGATCCTTGTCAAAGAAACGAAACTTTCCGCAAGCCAGTGTCAGGACCACACAGTCTTTTGGCACCATCTCAACAAACTGCGTGTAGTAATTCCGTCCAGGCTTTGCGCCGTCGCATCCGGCCACGAGAAAGAAATGTCGAATCGCCCCGCTCTTCACCGCCTCAATCACCTTGTCAGCTACGTTGACCACTGCGTTTCTCCCAAAACCGCACATGACATTCCGGCCATTCGTGTCCTCAGAAAACCCAGGCATTTCCATGGCCTTCTCAATAACAGGTGAAAAGTTCTTGTCTGCAATGTGGGGAATACCCGGCCATCCAACAAGACCTGTGGTGAAGATATTGTCCTTGTATGATCCCTGGGGCTTCTGGATGCAGTTCGTTGTCATCACAATCGCACCTGGAAATTTGCCAAACTCCCGTATTTGATTTTGCCAGGCGGTTCCGAAATGGCCGTAAAAATGGGGATACTTTTTCAGTTCGGGATATCCGTGGGTAGGCAGCATTTCACCATGGGTATACACATAAATGCCCTTTCCTTCACTCTGCTTGAGGAGTGCCTCTAGGTCCCTCAGATCGTGTCCTGATACGAGAATAGCCTTACCCTTCCTGACACCCAATGGCACTTTGGTAGGAACCGGATGACCATATGTTCCTGTATTGGCGGCATCAAGTAATTCTATGGCTCTAAGATTAATCTCTCCGCACTTGAGAACGAGCCCGACCCAGTCTTCCACGCTCAGGTCCCTCTTAAGCGTGGCAGCGAGCCCTTCGTGTACAAAGGCATAAACGTTGTCATCCTCATGCCCCAGGATCTGGGCATGGTCAGCATACGCGCATACACCCTTGATGCCGAATAGTAGTGCATGCTGAAGGGAGAGGATGTCCGGATCTATGGTTGGATCGGATTTTAGCCCGACTGTTTCGCCCTGTTTAACTAACCCTTCCAGACTCGCCTCGGGTCTGAATATGGCAGGACCGTCAGGAAAATCGATATGGCCACCTGCTGCCTTCACTTTCTCCTTCAGGCTTTCCCTGAGCGCCACACAGCGGCTAATCAGTGACGAGAACCTATGTGGATCAAAATCCACATTGGTTAGTGTGGAAAAGGCGGCCTCAACGGTGAACACGTTGACCTCGTGGTCATTGATGCCGAGCTTCCGTCCCTCAACAGCAAAGAGAGACAACCCTTTCAATGCATAGATCAAAAGGTCCTGCAATTGGGCAACTTCGGGCTGTTTGCCGCAAACACCGATCTTTGTGCACCCTTGTCCTTTGGCTGTCTGTTCACACTGGTAACAAAACATGGCCTTGCTCCTTTCTTGAGGGTCAATCCTTTGATGCATTCGCAAAAAGTCGATCTTGTTCACTCCGTGAACCTTTTGGGCGCACTTAAGATGTTTAGCTAAAATGCTAAAACTCGGGCTAACGCCCTCAAACAGTTAACATTTTTTCACGCTGAACATCCCAAGTGCTTTTCCCCCAAAATGCTCAATGTCGTTCACAAAACACTTTTTACGAGTTTGTCAATCCCTTGCATTTCGGAGATTCCAGGGACCTCGTCATTCTGGATCACATGATAGCGCAGGTTTGATAGACATGCATTGACTTAAGTCAAGCATTCCTCATTTATGGTGATCCTCAGAACAATATTTCATTGTCCAGAGGGTGAAAAAGCTCTTATGGCTTCCGAGGGAGTCTCTTTTTGACCATTTTGCAAAGCGTTCTTGGTGAAGCGAAGCGAAAAAATTCAAACTGTCTGAGGGCGTTAGCCCGAGTTTAGCGCAATGCTTCACTCCGTGCTGGATTTTAGCGGAGCAAGCCTTAGAACGTTCAAAATGGACAAACGAACGAAAGCGGAAGCCATAAGAGGCACACGTCAATGGAAATGTTTTCTGAGAATCTCTTTAAGGCAATGCAGCGCCTTCCCCCAAAATGCTTTAGGGCTCTGACAGAGGCTGCACCGCCTTGACAGCATCCTCGCCAGGAACCGTTTGATCCCAGACTTGTTGTACGCGCCTATCGCGCAAGAGGATGATACGGGGCATGTCACCGTCAGCAAGCAAGCGCCAAAAGAGGTCTTCGCTGATGTGTCCGATTGGAAAAATGGGCTGAAACTCTTCTACGAACTCTATGCAATCTGCCTCTTCGCTCGTGCAAAGGGCAATAAGCGGAGGTAAATCGGGCGCGTCGCACAATATGTTGAGGTCCGGTATAGCTTCCTGGCAATGGAAGCAATCCGTGCCCATTAGCACGATCAGATATAACCCTCTGCTTAAATCCACATCCCCCACACCGTGGACTTCAATGGGACCGATCAGAGGTCTATTCGACTGCGCTCTATTGATCGCTGAAGTCGGAAAGCCAGAGACTACAGGCAGAGCCAACCCGATTACACAAGCGATCGTCACCGCCCAGGCTTTGGCCCGGGTCTGGAGCGTTTTTATGTGTTGGTAGCCAGTCCACGCTATGGCAGTTGCTGCAAGCAAGATCAGATTCTCCACCACCGCCTGTCCCGGTGTGTGTTTGAGCCAGGCGCCGTAGCACCCGCAATTCTCTGTGGCTCCCGTAAACCACGCCCAACCCGTAGCTCCCGTGAAGATCGCAATTAACAAGGCTGTCAACGGAAGGAGGATTCTTGGACGATAAAGAACCAACAAGCCGACCCCCAGCCCACATTCCAGGACGATCAGACCCCAAGCGCTTATCACGAGAAAAACACGCTCGGATATGATCCCGTAATCCTTCATCTGTCGGATGAATAGTTCCATGTCTAGTGCTTTTAATATGCCGGCTACAAGCAGAACAATGCCCACAACGCCAGCTAAAAAACGAGCTGCTCGGGACCAGGCAGGGACCTTGGATGACTTGTGCATAAATGTGCTCTTTTC
The DNA here is from genome assembly GCA_020347085.1 of Desulfobacterales bacterium. Lineage (GTDB taxonomy): Bacteria > Desulfobacterota > Desulfobacteria > Desulfobacterales. The sequence continues at coordinate 440,923 of CP070769.1, read as the reverse complement.
TTGAGTTATAGGCTTTCTTGTATCATAAGATCATTTTCAGGGCTCAACGTCAATCTTGGAAGTCTCCAGCTGTGGAACGCCTCCACGTGCTTTGCAAAAAACAGAGCCTGTAGATATTGGCCTAAGCTATTCTCATTCACCGCCATCTTGCCCGGACGACATTGATGGCAGGAATCATAAGGCATGTTAAGATAGCTAATCTGCTTCTCCCTCTGATCTGAACTTCAATTTGAACTCCTCGATTGCGCTGTACAGGACTGGTACGACGAAGATGCTTATCAACACAACGAGCATTCCGCCGAAAGATGGAATGGCCATAGGGACCATGACATCGCTGCCACGTCCCACGGAGGTTAGAACGGGAATTAGCGCCAGGATCGTCGTTGCCGATGTCATCAAGCACGGCC
>CP070769.1:437271-440416 GCA_020347085.1 Desulfobacterales bacterium | reverse complement strand
GAGAAAGCTCTTCTTCTAAACCGGCCCTTCTGAGGGTAGAGATGGATTGATTTGCTCGGAGCACCTTTTGACTGGCAGGACAATATTTCAGATGCTTGTCTATCCGGGATTGTTCATCCGGTCCTAGTTCTTGATCAAAAAAACGGCTTAGCATGGTCAAATCACATGAAGTCTGGTCCGTGGTCATGAGTTTTCTTCCTCTTCCAGATATTGCTTTAGCGACTCTCTTAATTTCTTGCGAGCATAGAAGAGTCGAGAACTGACAGTCCCCCTCTTTATCTTTAAGGCCTTGGCAATCTCGTCATACGAAAGCCCTTCCACCTCCTTGAGTATAAACACAACCCTTGCTTGCTCCGGCAATTCCTTTAGCCTTTGCCAAAGTGCCCTTTCAAATTCCTTTTTCTGGTACAAAGTCTCAGGATAATAGGCATCGGTTCCTAACCCCGGGTGATCACCGGCTTCGTCTCTTTCCAGTGGTTGATGATGCCATCTAAACCTTCGTTTCCATCTTCTTTTCCAGTTAAGACACTGATTAACCGTGATACGATGGAGCCAAGTCGACAGGCTTGATTCTTCTCTAAAAGTATGAATTTTCTGGCACACCTTCAAGAAAACTTCCTGGACTATGTCCAAGCTCTCTTCTCTATCCAAGGTGATGCCGTAGGCGATGCTAAAGAGCTTAGCTTTATATCGCCGGATGAGAACACGAAATGCTTCCTCCTGCCTTTGCTTAAGGCCAGAGACCAATCTGCTCTCATTCCACGAATTCTTACTTGCTTTATTAGACACCAATGACATGGAAAAAGTCGATAAAGGCCTTTTGATTTAGTGAAGATGGCAGACACATATCATAACGTTTTCAGGCTGACCAGAACTGGAGGGTTGAGCATGACTCTTTACTTGTGGCGGGATCGATGAAACCACAATGTATGAAGAGAGGGGCGTCCGCGTATTTATGAAAACAGGAAACTGGGAACGCCCTTAAGTTTTGCGGTTTTGAAGGAAAGGAGGGAGGGTCAGGCATTCATGCTTTTTGGGGGAACGTCAACCGGTAGATGCTTTTACAACGCCTGTTTCTGTCCCTTTTCGTTCGCTCGGCTGATGATGTGATGTAGCGCGCCCGGTGCGTCAACACGAACTCTTTGCGTCATATACGAACCCCATTCATATTTGTCTACCAATACCCACGCACAAATAGATGACCGCCCCCTTTTTCATCCCTCTTTTCATTGACAAATTCCCAAAAGCCAGACAACCCCACTCCTTTTTCAGCCAGAATGGGGTCCTGGTATTTACTCGCTCAAGTCTCCTGTTTATTTTTTGTAGTAGGGGCAAATACAATGGACCAGGGGTCAGGAAAAAAATCGGTCTCCTCACGGTTCATTACCTTCTCCACCCAATGACGTTGATATTTTTCGCGCAGATACTTATCAGCACGGGTGTACTGAATTATCATCACCCGCAAACAGAGGTCACTCAAAGAATCATTGCTGACTGCCTTCTCCAGTAACCTGGACAGTCGAGGATCGTCCTCCTCAAATTCCAATGTTGGAGACAGTTCAAAGGCACGGTCAATATAGCTCTGGTAAAGTCCAACGCGAGTATCTGCAATCTGCGAATAGAAGTTTGGCGATTCCTTTGTTCTTGTTTTCCCCAATGCTGTCCTACGTTCTCTCCAAAGCAGACTCAGTCCTGCAATGGCCACCATGCCCATCAATATCGCGCCAGCCAACAGAATCACTGCAACAAATATAGTCGAGACAATTTCAAGAATTTGCGACATGTTCTTTCAGCTTATCCTCTGTGGCCTTTCCTGTAAGGTTTGCCTTGTCCAAGTTACTCCGCACAGCTTTTGGCCTCTCACTGCTACTGATTAAAACATGCAGTTTTCCCCGAAAGCACAAAGCCCCACCTCTCTTCACGAGAAATGGGGTCTGAAACTTACCTCATGTAACCTTCCTGGTTAGCGGTAGAAGCTTAATTTGGACATGAGCCAGCGTTTTGGACCTTTATAAATATCAAAGGCCTAAACAGCGTGCAACACTATTTTTGTTACGGACACCCTACGGCGAGAGCATCAGGAGTGTGGTATCAGCGCATGAGGTCAAAAGTGTTCGACTTGCTTATGGAACCTGGGTTACGCATTTTGCAAGTTCGGATGCACCTAAACTTCCGCTCAATTAGAGTTTCACGGCCCGATAGGAAAGCAGGTTGCGCCACCTAAAGTTTCCACTTGAAAAAAATTTTTGAGGCGCAGCCATTTGAAGCTACCACCAATCCCCACATGACTCCGGAGTGAAAATGAAGCGTTTTCTGCGGTCCATTTTGCCTGTTTTGGGACGTTTTCGACCCACGTTGAAATTTCACTTGACCACCCAGAATCCCGCATGAGATAAAGTATTCTAACAAACCAGCCGGCGTAGCTCAGAGGTAGAGCAACTGATTCGTAATCAGTAGGTCGCGGGTTCAAATCCCATCGCCGGCTCCAAAAGAATCAAGTACTTAGCTGGTAGCCAAAGGGCGGGATTCGCTGGATGTGACACTTTTGTGACACTCGCTATCGGCAGGGGTGTTGGAGGCAGTCAGTCCGTTTAGAAGATTGACCGCCTTCTTTTTGTGTTCTTGACTCAGATGCGCGTATCTCAAAGTCATGGTCATTGTTTTGTGGCCCAGGATCTACTGAACATCTTTTAGCGCCCCTCCACGCATAAGGAGCTGACTGGCAAAGGTGTGTCTCAGGTCGTGAAACTTAAAGTCCTCAATGCCAGCCCGTTTTAAAGCTGCGTTGAAAGCCGTTTTCACGCTACCGATACTCCGGCCCAAAGGGATGACCTCTGTTCGTTTTCTGTATCGCTCATAGTCCTTTATCTTTTCTTCGTTCTTCCCGTAAGTGAAGACGTGCGCCGAAGTGAAGTCTCCCCGCCCTTCCGGGCGGGGCTTGCGGGGAGCATGCCGGTCAATCTGCCAACTATCACCGCGTTTTCTAACTTTTGCCATTCAAATCACCTCCTTTAACCTTTTGCCTCACGCTGAAGCCCATTTGGTGTCTGTCAAGCCTCCGGGTTTGCAATCGTCGCCAGCTTGGGAGCTTTTTCTCTTTCAGTACACGTAACAGCCTGCAGCCACTCTTCAACAGCTTGTATTT
>CP070769.1:432442-437171 GCA_020347085.1 Desulfobacterales bacterium | reverse complement strand
CAGAGAACAATCGAGTCTCATAGACAAAGCATCAGAAGCAAGCTTGGCATCAAAGACACAAAGGCCAACCTCAGGTCTCATTTTTTGTGGATGTAGCACTACTGATGGTTTCGGGGGGCGCGGATTAAAAGAAACGACCTTCAAAACGCTTGGTATGTGCATATGTTGCAGTTTCTCTATTCCCGCTGAAAATAAAGAGCTCTGAGCTTGAACAGGAAAAAGCCCAGAAGGTTATGGTGTTGAAGCTCCCTGCAGTCCCGATAAATCCCGACATATCGGGACATATCGGGACAGGGAATGCACTCGCTGTTGCAGTTCAACTCTTATTGTATATTGTAACTTAGACCTCAAAAAGGCGGTGTTCATCAAAGGCCATTCGTCTATCCCTCCACCAACCTCTTAAAGTATCCAACCTTTTCCCAGGAAAATGGCCCTTTCTGACATGGGAAGATCGAATTGTTATGAAAGATGGGATCAGCCTCCAGATCGTAGCGGGACGACCTGACAGCGGCAGGCCAAAGCTCGGTGTGGGGAATAGGTGAGTATTGAGCCAAGATGGGCTTTATGCCACAGGCCTTCACCATGTTAATGGACACCTCGAGCCGGGCAAGGTCCTGTCCTGGCAGACCGAATAGAAGATAGGCCCCCAAGGCTTGGCCATTGAAGCCGGCCCCCTTCAGGTGGTCAACAGCCTGCTCAAATTCATCAGGGCCTACCTTGCTGTCCATGGTGTGGCGACCATCAAAGAAAGATGTTTCCAGCCCAAGCCGGATGGTATGAAACCCGGCACGAAACAGCAACCGTGCCACCTCCCTTGACAGGGGCCTAATGTGGAGTGCGTTGGGTGTGTGGAAACGCACTTCGAGACCCCGGGTAAGGACCCCTTCGAGGATCGGTATGACGTGTTGTTCCGCATCAATCAGCAGGGCATCGTCATAAAAGACGAAATCTAATACGGAATGCTTATCATGCCAGTAGGCGATTTCCTCCACCACATGCCCAGGTGACCTGCGTTTGAGCTCAGGGTTCAGAAACCCGGATGCACAATAGGTGCATCGGAAAGGGCAGCCGCGCCCGGTCAAAACGGGAACATAGGGTATGGCGTGTTGCAGGTCAAAAGCTGGGTAGGGGTAGGCATCCAAGTCGTCGGTAGGAACCCAGTTTCCCCCGGTAAATCCGGTGAGGCCATCAATCAAGTGGACAACAGTGGCTTCGCTTTCCCCAGGAATCACCTCGTCTGCACCGGCATGCTGCAAAGCGTGTTCATAGCAAAGAGAAACGTAAATTCCCCCTAAAACGACGGGCACCTCGGGCAACATCTCGCGAACCACCTCTATCAGGGCAATAGCTCCAGGGTACCAGTAGGTCATCGAGGAGGTCACAAGTACCACGTACGGCTTCGGGCTGTGACTGATGGTTTTTCGCAGCAAGCTTTCCGGTATGCCGTATCTGCAATAATGTCTGGGCACGTCGTGCAGCTTTTCCGGCTTTGGAATCCGCCTCTTTATGTAGTGTCCCTTACCGAACTCACCGCTTTTTCTGGTGTGTGGCAGTTCGGGATGAAACCGGTCTAGGCAGTCGACAATGCTCACTCGGTACCCGTGCACCCTCAAAATACCGGCAATGGTAAGGAGACCGATCGGCCTGGCCCAGAAATCATAGGCTGCAAAATCATCGATCCAAGGGTTGATCAGAAGGACAAGAGGCGTGTCTACTCCCATAATCTAACCACACACACGGCGTCACGGGAAGAAAGGAAAGTCGGCAAATGTTTAAGGGAAGTATGTCATGGAGGTCTTTTTCAACTCATCACGGCTGAAAAGGAGGGTATAGTTCTCGACTGAAGTCAGCGTGGCCATGGCCTTGGCCATCTTGTAACAGTCCTCCTCTGTCTTTGCGTGTATCATCGTGTACAGATTGTAAGGCCAATCTCTGGCTGGGTTTCGTCGATAGCAATGAGAGACCCCTTCGAAGGCGGCCATTATTCCTCCGACGTCATCCATCCGATCTTCATCAACCTGCCAGGCCACCATGGCATTGGCCTCATATCCTGAAATCTGATGGCGGATCGTAACACCGAAGCGGCGAATTGTGCCGTTCCGATGAAGTCTTCGCAAAGTCTCCAGGACAACTTCTTCTTCAACACCGACCTGTTTGGCAATCTCCAAAAACGGGCATTTGGTCACAGGGATATCTGCCTGAATCAACGCTATGATCTTTTTTTCGAGGGTAGTCAGGCTAGCATCAGGTTCACCGAGTTTTGACGACTTTTCTTTATCGGTCATAATTGCTCCTTGGATATCAGGTCTTCATCCGATATCATATGGAAGCGCCTGGCGCAACAACCTACACGAGTGCAATCACATTCCCTCATGGGTTTACAAGTCACCATAAATAAAGGAGGCGTGGCCATGAAGATGATCGGCGTCATCGGGGCAGGGGTCTGTAACAACGAGACCTACGAGCTGGCACGAACGGTCGGAGCTGGCATAGCCAAGATGGGAGCTACCCTGATATGTGGGGGGTTGGGCGGGGTTATGGAAGGGGCCTGTCGCGGTGCCCATGAGGCAGGAGGACAGACTGTTGGTATTCTTCCTGGGCCCGACAAGGCCCAAGCCAACACCTATGTAGCCATTCCCGTTGTGACCGACTTGGGACATGCTCGCAATGTATTAATCGTACGAAGTTCTGATCTGCTCATAGCAATCTCCGGCGGATACGGTACTCTGTCTGAAATAAGTATTGCCCTGAAAATAGGAAAACCGGTTCTGGGGATTTCCACATGGCCCGACATCGCAGGCGTGCAGTATATGGCCACAGCTGAGGAAGCATTGAATGCTGCTGCAGAATTCCTCTAGGAGGAGGCAATCTGCGGCGCCAGCTCTTGGACGGCTTCGACGACGGCTTCAAGATCGAATGTAAGGGGTGCTCCGTTGCGGACGACTATCTGGCCATCAATGATCACATCCCGGACATCGCTTCCGCTTGCTGCATAAACAAGGTGAGAGACCGGGTCATAGAGCGGGGTCAGATGGGGTTTGTGGGTGTCGATAATAATTAGGTCCGCCCTCTTGTCCACTTCAAGCGACCCAATCTGTTCCCCGAGGCCAATAGCCTCTGCACCGATTCTGGTGGCCAGGGTCAATGTCTCCTTGGCATTCAAGGCCGTAGGGTCAAGTCTCTTCACCTTGTGGAGCTTAGCCGTCGTGTCCATCTCCCTAAACATGTCCAGATTGTTGTTGCTCGCAGAGCCATCTGTTCCGATTCCCACGGCAAGACCTTTATCCAGAAACTCAGGGAGAGGGGCTATGCCTGAGGCAAGTTTCATCTCGCTTTCCGTGGCAACCGAGACGCCCACACGACGATGGGCCATACATGCTATGTCTGCGTCATTCACCCAAATGGCATGAACGAGAAGGGTCCCCGCGTTCAGCACCCCAATCCGATCAAGGTATTGAACAGGGCTCACACCATGCGTCTGTTTGATCTCGTGCAACTCACTTTGCGTCTCTGCCACATGAATTTGTAAGAGAGAACCGGCTTCATCCGCAACTTTACGGGCCTCCTTGAGGGTCTCCTCAGAGCAGGTGTACGGGGAATGACAAAACAGCCCGGGGGTAATCAGCGAGGTCTTTCCGTGCCACGTTTTGATGAATCGCACAGCTTCCGCTACATTGTCCTTGGGGTCAGGGACCCCTGGGGCTGGAAAGTCTATGATTCCCTGTGCAAGGATAGCCCGCATGCCGGCCTCCTGCACGGCTTCGGCCACGGCATCCTCAAAGAAATATCCGTCACAGCACGTGGTGGTCCCAGACAAGAGCATCTCTGCACACGAAAGAAGGGCACCCGCATATACGCTTTCAGGATTCAACCACCGGGCTTCAGCCTTGAATATGTGGTCGTTCAACCAGTTTGTGAGAGGGAGATCATCGGCCAAGCCCCGAAACAAGGACATGGCCGCATGGGTGTGGGAGTTGACCAACCCGGGCATAATGATGCCGCCGCGGGCGTCAATCACATGGCGTGCTTCAGGGGGCGGTTCATTGGCCGCTGCTTCTTCAATGCGCTTAAGGCTGCCATCGGCTATGCACACCAGACCCCTGTCGAGAACATCAAAGTCCGCGTTGATCGTTAAGACCGTGCCGTTATGAAGCACAATATCGTAAGGTGTATCTTCTTGCATTCTATCGCCTGATGACTTCGTAAAGACTCTTTGATGAGCCTCTCCTGGTCACTTTTCGCTAAAGGTTCTTAGTGAAGCGAAGTCTAACAATTGTTCCGACAAGTCCGGATTTAAGGGCATTAGCCCGAGTTCTTGCAATTTAGCGAAGCGAACTCAGTCCCGACCTTGCCGGGATCAAAAAGTGACCAATAAAGTGAATTGAAGGCTTTTTACGAAGTCATCGTGGTCTCATATCTTGCGAAATGCGATTAACAGCTGCCATCACCTCATCCACATCGAGTGTGGTGAAGGCCCGCTGTTCCATGAGCATCCGGCCGTTCACAATAGCTGTGACCACGTCACTGCCGGTCACCGCATAGACGAGGTGGGAGTAAACATTGTACATCGGAATCAGGTGTGGACGGGTAATGTCGATTATGATGATATCGGCTTTCTTGCCCGCTTCCAGTGAACCAGTGGTGTCGTCTAATCCCAACACCCTTGCCCCATCAATGGTTGCCATCCTTACCACAGTCCGGGCATCCATGACCGTAGGATCAAGGGCAT
>CP070769.1:429638-432342 GCA_020347085.1 Desulfobacterales bacterium | reverse complement strand
CTATGCCCTGGGTGTTCACATCGAATATGTGGAGACAAATTCCTCCTGGTTCAGAGATCAGGCCTCTGCTCGGGAAGTCCTATCGTCGCTGAGGGATAGAGGACTCTCCACGCTTTTGATATCTATCAGTCCGTTTCACAACGAATACATTCCTTTTTACAAAGTCAAAGGGGTTATTGAGGCCTGCAAGACAGTCGAAATGAACGTCTTTCCGTGGATATTAGATTTTTTTTCCGAAGTCGACGCCCTTGACGACAAAGTTACGCATACTATGGATGAATATAAAGACAGATACGGCCCGAATTACCTGAGAAGGCTTCCCTCTAGATACTGGATACATTTTGGCGGTAGAGCGCTGAAGACCTTTGCCAAGGTTATTGGTATAAGACCTCATGAGGAAATTCTCTCTTCCAGCAAGGGCGGGTGCGCCGAACTGCTTAACGTTAATCACTTTCACTTTGATCTCTTTGGCAACTATATTCCGGGCCTTTGTTCGGGTTTAGCCATTCATCGCGATGATATGGGTCAAGAGATTTCGGCGGAAAAATACCCTTTTCTTCATATATTGTTTCATAAAGGCATTGAGGGTTTATACGATTTGGTTGGCAGCAAGTACCCCTTTAAGCCCTCTGACGGTTACATGTCAAAATGTCATCTCTGTTTTGACCTGAGGCGCTTTGTGGTACTCGACCAAGGAATGGCGCATAGGGAGTTGCAACCACAGGCTTTCTATGAAAATGTTTGATTGTTTGAAGACAAACCCCGTGCTTCGCCCGGGTTGCCAAACTTAAGCGTGGGAACTGACGTTCCTCTTTATTTCACGGCCTTTGGCCGCGTAATAAAGCCACCCGCTATCCAGGTGGTCGTTTACTCCAGTTCTACTTTGACGCACTGGTGGCTGTTTGCTATACGAGACCGGAAAATAATAAGGTTTTCACATTCACCATTACAACCAGGAGGATGGAAATCATGGGATGGTTTGGGAAACTCGCCTTCGGATACATGGGGCTGTTAATGGGTGGGCCCCTCGGTGCTGTTGCCGGGGCAGCTTTAGGACATCATCTGTTTGACAAAAAGCAAAGCTACGCAAATGGGCGGCCAACATTGATAGACACAGAGCAAAGTCAGGCTGCCTATTTTGTCAGCATGTTTTCAATCCTGGGCAAGATAGCAAAAATAGACGGGGCGGTAACCAGAGATGAAATTGCCGTTGTGGATGACTTTATTAGCCATCTGAATATGGGCGACAGGGAGAAGCAATTCGCCAGACAGGTCTTTAATGAGGCAAAGGATTCCCGCTATTCCATTGATGATTTTGCCGTGCAGTTTTACCAAATTAGCGGCGGGCAGCCCACAGTGCTGGTTTCATTCCTGGATCTGCTCTTCCGGATAGCGGCAGCAGATGGAAGGTTTCATCCTGCTGAAGAATCCGCACTGAACAGGATTAAAGAGATTTTTCGTATCAGCGACGAGCAGTTCATCAACATAAAAGGGACCTATTTCAAAGATGTTAACAGGTATTACAATGTCTTGAACTGCACGGCGGAAAGCTCAGATGAAGAAATCAAAGCGAGTTATAAGAAGCTCGTGAAGGATTTTCATCCTGACACGATTATATCCAAGGGTCTTCCTGAAGAATTCACAGAATTTGCTACAGAGCGATTTCGGGAAATTCAGGAAGCCTATGAACACGTCAGACAGGAACGCAACTTTTGAAAAAAGCTGGATGGGGTCAGGCGGGCGTTTGAAGCAAAGGAGTCAGAAATCTCCCCTTTAATATGCAACCATGATGGTTGGGGGCCAATGATGCCTGTGTTTTGGAGAAAAACTCCCTGGCATACAGGTTATGGGTCTCATGTGGGGATGCGAAACTTGAGTAATAAGTGAAAGGAGTTGCCTATGTCTCAACTCATTGTTTGCCAGAATGCTCATGGAATTATTCTCGCCGCAGACAGCAAAGCCGTTGCCTTGGATCTCTCCGGCAAAGCAACCCATTTGACAGTAGACCGCATGTTACAGCTCAGTGCGCACACAGCCATTCTGACAGGGGGTGCGGCAGAAGGGATGGCTATGATCACAGAGCTTAAGAATTTTCTTGCAGAAGAAGACCTCGACGACGTGCAGGATATATATAAAGCAACACTTCCTTTCCTGGCCACACGGTTTGAAGCATTCATGCGAAAACTATGCGAAGTTATTCCTCTCGATCCCATTCACCACCTGTACTTTGTTTTAGGCGGCTATACAACCCGAGATCCTGAGCGCCCTTTTCGGCTTTACCTGTTGTGGACCAAAAAGAAACTTCCCCAACTTGATGGTGATGAGATCCCCCTTGTTTATAGCGCGCCCCGTCTCATGGGACTGGAATACAAATTAAATAAACTGTGCCAGGAAAATACCCCGCTGGAGCATGTTCTTTCAGAAGTGAAGAAAGGCATGGAAGGCCGGGCCGGAGAAGACGAGGAGGTCGGACCGCCGTTTAGGTTCGCCTTCATCACCGAAGAAGGATTCAGAGAGGTCTAAACGCGGGTCTAACCACTAGATCGTGCGTTCTTGAGCATGGCTATGGGCTTGGCCATGTTCGCAATGTGGGCGTGAATCGTCTCCAACATGGTTCCGGGAATGCCCATCATGAGATGGCAGGGGTCCACGGCTGATTTCAGGCGGCATCCCAGGCCCAGAAAGGTCACATTGGGCACCCCTT
>CP070769.1:426666-429538 GCA_020347085.1 Desulfobacterales bacterium | reverse complement strand
GATTATCGAGGTTGGAGATGTCGTAACGGATTACAGCAAACTCGCTGCTCAGACAGGATGGACCCCGTCAACCCGTTTGTCAGAGGGTTTGAGTATAACCGCCGAGTACTATCGCGAGCACAAAAAGCACTACTGGTAGCCATACTTTCCTTTTGCTAAGACTTTGAACGGACGCCCGCTTTTTCTCCTCCCGATATGAAAAGTCTCAAACACGATACCTTATAAATAGCGGCCATACTCCAAAGCCTTTTTGTTAACACTAACACGCATATTTTGTTGAACCATATCATGTCCTTTGTCCGTAAAAGGAAGGTAGATAAGAGTCGAATCCTTTATGGCAAAGTTGAGTTGCGAAAGCAGAGGGAAGGTGTTCCTTTTCGTCATGGCCGAGTTGGCCAATGTAAGCTTCATGCTTTGAGCGGCCTCACTTTGGGGCATGGTCACGGGGTAGAGGTCCCGCTTGGGAATTGTCTCCTCCGTCTTGAAGTCTTTCTGGGAGACTGTTAGCTGGCTCAGCAGGCGTAAAAAGATCCTGGGCCGAATCTTGAAGGCGGGGCACCAGTAACTCATATCCTGGTTTTCCCACGCTTCTTGGGCCACCCTGGGCTGGTTGGTCACCCGGATGAAATCAGCAAACGAATTTATTTCTATCCCCTCTGCTCTGGCGGTAATTCTCCAAAAGGGCAAGTACACGGCCTTTTGGCCCTGTCCCGGAACAAACGCAAGGCTCACTCTGACAAATTTTCCTTCCGAGGCTTCCCAAGCTGTATGGCAGTTGCTGCAAGTCAAAACCACGCTGTCCCTTTCGCCGTCCAGACTCCAGCCGCATTGCGGGCAGAGCGTGGACATGAAGGTGAGCCTCCACCGTGGATGATTGTCTGTGGCTGATTTAAACGTGTCTTCGCCCTGGGTGAGTTTAACGATGGGCCGATTTGTTATAGCGTCAAAGACCATTTCTTTCTGCACAAACAAGGGGAGGTAGATAAGGCTTACGGCCTCGCCAATAAAGGCACGGTGAAACAGCTGCCCGGAGCCTGCCGTATGTCTTCCCACTTTGGCCAGCACATCTGCTACCCGCAAAGAACACCTCAGAAATGAGCCACCCGTGTCCGGCGTGACGAATCTCATTTTCATGGCCTGAGGCCTCAGACCCAGGGATATGGGAAGACCTTTGACTGGTATGCCCAGATGGGTGATGTCGACTATCCGGTGTCCTATGGTCTGGCCCTGACACGCATAGACGTTGCCCTTAAAGCGGAGGTAAGGGGCGTAAACGATCTCCTTGCCAGGTGCCTTGTGCGGCAGCACCAAACGAAAATAATCCGGGGCAAAAAGAAAGCTGTTAACATGGCAGTATGGGCACTGGAGGAGGTGATCGGTCTCCTCGAGCCCGATCGGGGCCCCGCACTGTGGACACTCTTGTTCTACGGTAAAGGCCACGTTACCCCAACTTTTCGCCGCAGTGATTACAGAAAACAGAGCCAGGCAGATTTTCGGTCTTGCAGTGGGAGCAGATCTTGGGAGCTGGTTTTTCGTCGGCCGGGTGTCCACACTTGGAACAGAACCTGGCGTTGGGTGGTAAGTTCTTGCCACAGTGGGTACATTGGTCGAAAACCAATTGCTGATGTCCGCAATGCGGGCAGAACTTGGCTTCCTTGGTAATGGGAAGCTTGCAGTCCGGGCAATTCGTCTCTAGAGGAGGAGGCGTGGCCGTGGGGCCAGCCTTGGGCCGAAACATATCTGCAAACATGGCCGGCATCATGAAACCCATCCCCATGCCCATGCCGGCGCCGGCTTCCCCGGTCGACTCAGCAGCCTTTTCCATCGCCATGGCCGCCTTCATTTTCACCAGCCTGTCCAGATCCTGAACCACGTTCAGGCGGCTCTTGTCGTCAATCGTTTTTTGCACCTCCGGAGGGGGAGTAATGGAACCGATATATAGATGTGTCAGGCCCAGCCCGAAGTGGCTGAAATCTTCCTGCAAGCGGCTCTGCAGGCCCGTGGAGAGCTCGTCGTAACGCCCCGGCAAGTTGAGGATGCTGTCGAGGTTTTCTCCCAGATAGTCGTTAAAACGAGATACGATGACGCGTGCGATGTATTCCTCGATCTCCTCTGTGGTGAATATGCCCATGGTGCCCACGAGGGTGTTGATGAACAAGACCGGCTGAACCACTTGAATGTTGAACACGCCATGGGCCCGCAGACGGATGAGCCCCAGTTCGGAATCCTTGAAGGCCACAGGGTCCCTGGTCCCCCATTTAAGGTTGGGAAAGACCTTCATATTGGCTAAATAAACCTCTGCGCGAAGCGGGCTAGTCATGCCCCAGGGTATGGCCAGGATCTTCGTCAGCACGGGGATGTTTGCCGTTGTCAGGGTGTGACGACCCGGACCAAAGGCGTCACAGGCCTTCCCCTTGTAAAACAGCACACCCACCTGGCTCTCCCGGACAATCAGCTGGGCCCCGAATTTGATTTCACCGGAACCTCCTTCTGGAATTCTGTGCACTAACTCTTTGCCGGTTTCGTCAAACCACTCTATCACCTCTAAGAAAATGATGTTGTCCGTGCCCATGTTACCCTCCTTTATTTACTGTTGCTGTGTCTGACGGGGTCAAGGATATGTCACTCCTCTTAAGAGATACCAACATGGCATAGTGAAGCCTCCCCGCCCTTCCGGGCGGGGCTTGCGGGGAGCATGCCGGTCAAGGACGTGGGTTTTAACCTGCGTGATCTCTATCGGCACGCACGCCGAGACAACACGTTTGCCATATTGGGCATGCAATTACTATGCCCCTCGCAGGCTATCCTGAGGTGACACAGGCCTAAACGCTCATGCCTTCTTTGCGGGCGCTTCCAGTTCACTGAGCTGCAT
>CP070769.1:422309-426566 GCA_020347085.1 Desulfobacterales bacterium | reverse complement strand
GCATTTTCGGGCACGGAGTGAAGCTCTGCGCTATGAGGCGTCAGTTGAGTGCAGCGTAAGAAATCATAAACTGTTTGATCCCGATTTATCGGGAGAGTTGTAGCGCTCCGGTTGCGCCTGACGGCTTGAACAGAAGCACTGCATGCATGATTTAGCGGAACGAAGCTGACGTCCCGAAAATGGTCACGGAGCAAGGAAAATGGCTTGATGGCAAAGACATATTTTTGAACTAACTTGCGAGACACAACACTAGAACATTGCTGCGGTCAGAAAATAATCACTGATCAAGATGGAAACCGAGGCTATGACCACGGCCTGCGTAGTAGCCCTCCCCACCCCCTCGGCCCCCCCGGTTGTGTAGAAGCCCTTGTAACAACCAACCAGTGACAAGATCAGCCCAAAGCAAGCCGACTTGACAAGACCATTGAAGATGTCATCCAGTTCCACAATCTCAATCATCTTGGCCACAGAAATCCCGGAATTGATCTTGAGCAGCCCCACGCCCACAATATATCCCCCTATAACCCCCACAAAATCCGCAATGATAGTCAATACCGGCAGCATGAGCACCCCGGCAACGATGCGCGGCACCACGAGATATTTGATCGGGTTGGCTGCCATGCTGTAGAGGGCATCGATCTGCTCCGTCACTCGCATGGTACCAAGCTCCGCTGCCATGGAGGAGCCAGCCCGCCCGGTAACCACCAAGGATGTCAGAACCGGCCCAAGTTCACGTGTCATGGCAAGTCCCACAGTGGAGCCAACAAGACTCTCCGCGCTGAACAAGCGAAATCCGTGATAGGCTTGAAGTGCAAGGACGGCACCCGTGAAGGCACCCGTGACGATAACGACAACCAATGAATTGATGCCTACAAACTCCATCTGCTTAAAGATGGCGCGCAGGCGCATCGGGGGCCTAACCATCCACGCAAGCGCCGCCAGCAGGAGAAACATAACCAGCCCGAACTCCTCAATGAAGCGGATGAGGGACCGGCCAAAGGTTTCAATTATTCTTATGATCATCCGCAATCACTCATCATTTGGAGAAAAGACGTTGGCTGGAAAACTAATTTTAGACGTCTTGCTTTCCGCTGAGCTCTTGCCCTCATCCTATTTGGTGGTGATGGTGAAAGTCCCGTCCCAGTCCTTGTCGGGCGGGTTGGCTTTGAAGTCTCTGCAACGGTTCAGCATGGTTTGACTTGGCCCATCGAGTGGCTCAATCGACAGGGCTGCAGAGAAGTGGCCAATGGCCTCATCCCAGATCTGGTTCCTGTAGGCACGTAGTCCCCGGGTGTACTTCTCTATCACTGACTTGATTCTGTCATCGATTTCCCCTGGGTAGCCAAGTAGCTCATAGACACCGACCGGCTCTTCCTTTCCCACCACAAGGACGTTGTCCAGTTCCCGAACAAAGATCTCGTCCTTGGCTGAAGCATATGTCGAATCGCTAATCATCGTATAGGTTCCATAGACCTTGTTAACGCCTTCCAGTCTTGCCGCTGTATTGACGGCATCTCCCATCATGGTGTAATCCATGCGGTTCTTGGACCCCATATTGCCGACAACAGCAGATCCCGTATTGAGACCAATCCGCATCTTCAATTCAGGCCGCTTTTCCGCCTTCCACTTAGCCCGCCGTTCGACAAGCCTTTTCTGCATTTCAATACAGGCCTTGCCAGGCCCTGAGTGCAGGGTCTTTCAAGATGGTTGGAGCGCCAAAGAAGGCAATAATGGCATCTCCTTCAAATTTGTCCACGGTTCCCTCATGGCTAAGGACAACGTCGGTCATCTCTGTAAGGAACTCGTTGAGAAGCTCCACAAGTTCTCTTGGGGTCAAACTTTCAGAGATTGATGTAAAATTCTGAACGTCTGAGAAAAAGGCTGTTATGACACGATCTTCACCTCCAAGAACGAGCTTTTCGGGAGACTTAATGAGCTGCGCCACGACACTGGGTGCCAGATAGGTGCTGAATGCATTCTTGATGAACTTCTTCTGCCTCTCTTCGGTGAGGTACTTGTAGACGGTCAGGCACACGTAGGTGAGGATGAGGACGACTGCGGGATACACGAGGTTCAGCCATGCGCCCAAGTGACTGAACAGATACTGGCAGAGGAGTATATAGGTGGCCAGCAATCCAATGGCCATGGCCATCCCAGGCAAAGCCCGGAGGCGAGGAAGCAACAATCCGAGACTGAGGCCCATGAAGACTATCGCCACCAGGTCAAAAAGACTTGCCCAGTTGGGACGCTGAAGAAAACTCTGGTGAAGGATATTGTCAATGACGTTTGCATGAATTTCAAGGCCCGGGTATATGCTAGAAAAAGGTGTCACGCGCATGTCGTATATGCCAATCGCAGTAGCACCAACCAGGACGATGTTGTCCTTGAAGGTTTCAGGGGGAATCCTGCGGTGGAGGATATCGGTGACAGAGATGTGTGGAAATGTTTTCTCTCCGCCGCGGTAGTTCACCATAATGCGGCCGTCTTCATCCGTAGGGGTTCCCAATTGCCCGATTCTTATCTCCTGAATCCCATACTCAGCCACCACCACTGTGGGAGAGCGACCCGTATAGGCCCGAAGGGCCTGCACAGAAAGGGGGGCATAGAGGTGTTCCTGGCAGCGGACAACCAAAGGGACCCATCGGACACCGCCGTCCCGATCAGGAAACATGTTGAAGTACCCAGAATACCGCGTAGACCCGGAAAGAACCCCTATGTTCGACTGCGGCATAAAGGCCTGCACAAGTTGCACTCTCTGGGCTTGATCTGATGTGTACCGAATCATTGAATAGCGTGAGGTGCGCGCGTTGTCGATTTGCACTTTGACGGTATTTTCATCTAGGTACTCAAGGCCCTCTGGACTCATTTGAAAAAAGTATCCCAGCACCACCTTGGCCTTTGACTCTTTTATGGCTTCAGCAAAGAGTAGGTCATTATCAGCCCGATATTTGGCTTGCTCAAGATAGGCACCCAACTTTTCATTGTCTATGCCAAGACTGTCCACCAGATTTTCAAGCCTGGTGACCACCTCAACAATACTGTTCTGGTCAGCCTCAAGGAAGCCGACATCAAAGGCGATGACATTGGCACCGCTGTCAGACAATATGCGGATCATTTCCGCAAATTTCGTTCTAGGCCAGACCCATTTTCCTTGTTCCTCTAAGCTCTTTTCATCAACCACTGCGAGGACCACTTCTGGCCCCGGGGGCACGGCCCCCCGGGAAATGAACCTCAGGTCAACCGTTTTTAATTCCATAAGGTCTAGGAAGGGGATACGCTGATATGTTACTATCCCGAGTAAGACGATGCCAATGGTGATCGTGGCCGCGTTGATCCTGAAGAGCCTTTTGAAAAACGTCCTAACGGACAGGTCTGGTGCCATGCGGCGACAATAGGAGAGGTAACCAGGAAAGTCAAGGTAAAGCTTTATTTTTATTGACACTATCCCTGCGTGCCGGTAGGCTGAAATGCTGGTTGAGACTACCGTAAAGAGTACGCATGACCCCCATTTTTCATCATTAACAGGAACGAATACCGGGACGCCCAATGAAGCGTATCCTCACCATTGCCGGTTCAGATTCGGGAGGGGGAGCCGGGGTTCAGGCCGACCTCAAGACGATCACTGTCCTTGGGGGCTTCGGCATGAGTGTGCTAACAGCCCTTACAGCACAGAATACGGTCGGCGTTGCAGCTATCCACCCAGTGCCCCTGGAGTTCATTGCACAACAACTCGATGCGGTGCTCTCAGACATCGGTGCGGACGCCGTGAAGACCGGTATGCTCTTCAATGCTGATACGATCGAGGTGGTTGCAGACAGGTTATCGGCTTATGGGACAGAGAAGCTGGTGGTTGATCCAGTCATGGTAGCAAAAGGAGGAGATGTTCTGCTCGTGAAAGAGGCCCGGGAAACGCTTGTTTCCCGGCTCATTCCCATGGCCCTGGTGGTTACGCCCAACATCCCCGAGGCAGAAGTTCTTTCCAAAAGATCGATCAGGACCGAACAGGATATTCATGAGGCAGCACGCACTATACACGGCATGGGCGCACGCTATGTTCTGATCAAAGGTGGGCACTTGGCTGGCCCAGCAACAGATTACCTCTATGACGGGAAAGCGTTTTTGGAGTGCTCCAAAGTGCGTATAGATACAACCCACACGCACGGGACGGGGTGCGTGTACTCTGCTGCCATTGCCACATACCTTGCCCTGGAACTTGATGTGACAGGGGCCGTGAAAAAGGCCAAGGACTTCATCCAT
>CP070769.1:411087-422209 GCA_020347085.1 Desulfobacterales bacterium | reverse complement strand
GCCTGTTCTCATAATAAGTCAACAGGCTGTTTCTCAAGAAGACGAGTTGAAACTTAGTCCTTGGACGATCGAACAATAGGTTGTGATTCAGCCATACGATTCCATGCTTTAACGGTTCCGTCACCATATAATGCTTTTCTTTTGCCCCAAGGCTGAAATAGTGGGCTCGCAATGCCTCTGGTAGCTCTTTCAGACTGCTCCGCGGATAGACACCGGCCCGGGCTTTGGTAAGATAGACGGGATTCATGTCGGTAGCCCATATTTCAAGCCCGGGCAAAGGCTGAAAATGTCGGCCTACAGTGTCCCACAAGATCTTTAAACTGTATACCTCTTCTCCACAGCCACAACCAGCTGACCAGACCTTGACGCTATCCCTATTCTTTTCGATGATCGCGGGCAATACTTTGTCTTGTAGAATTTGCCAAAGGCCCCTGTCACGAAAGAAACGACTGATGGAAACCGTCATAAGGTGCTCAAAATGTAGCCTCGCATCTTTGTTTTTATCCAACACCAAGAAGTACGCTTGCATCGTTCGGCAACCCATCTCCTGCATATGGCGAGATATTCGTTTCTTGACTCCTTTTCTGACCTTGCGGTAACCATCCCAGGAGTAGCCGAACCGACCAAGAAGTTGACGAAACTGTTCATCATCCATAAGATAAGAGCCCCTGAGCTGCAAAAGAGCTTGCCAATGACATGAATGATCATAGCAAACACATGTCTCAAATAAAAGGATCGACAAGAATAACACAGCACTTGTAGCACAATGGCCTATGACTCTTGTCATACACCGTGACGCTAAATGGTGGACGGAGTGATCGCTGTGAGGTATAAGCCAGGCAGTGGGTTCCCTGTCTTAGCTCTGCCAGGTGGTCAGTAGGCTACCAAGTGAATGATTATGCTGAGGCCGATTAGGCAGATGGGAGTCGTCAGAAACGATACAAAGGCGGGAATAAAGAGGAACGTCGGTTCCCATGTTTAAGTTTGGGACCCCGCGCGAAGCACGGGGTTTGTTTTCAAACAATCAAGGGCATTTGAATGTGAAGCAAAATCGAATTCCAGAAAAGGTCAAACGTATTCATCTCATTGCCATTTGCGGGACTGGAATGGGGGCTCTGGCCGGCATGCTAAAAGAGGCTGGATTTGAAGTAACCGGCTCCGATCACCACGTCTATCCTCCCATGAGCACCTTCCTTGCTGAACGCGGCATCCAGGTGGCTAAAGGATTCCGGCCGGAAAACCTGGCTCATCAGCCGGATCTCGTGGTGGTCGGCAATGCCGTCTCAAAGGACAATCGAGAGGTAGTCCGTATGTTTGAAATGGCGCTTCCTTTTTGCTCTCTTCCCCAGGCCCTAAATCGGTTCTTCATGCACGGAAAGGCAGCCCTCACCGTCACAGGCACCCATGGCAAGACCACCACCGCAGCCCTTCTATCATGGGTTCTGTCAATAGCCGGCCTTGATCCTGGTTTTATGGTGGGAGGCATCCTGAAAAATTTTAACCGCAACTATAATATTGGCACTGGGCCTTATTTTGTGGTGGAGGGAGATGAATATGACACGGCCTTTTTTGACAAGGGGCCCAAGTTCCTTCACTACACCCCGTCCCGCGCCATCTTGACCAGCGTGGAATTTGACCATGCTGACATCTACCGCGATCTAGACCATGTCAAAAAGGCCTTTCACGATTTTGTCACAGCCATGCCCGAGGATGCCCTTCTGATAGCCTGCGACGGCTCCCCTACCATACAAGAGCTCGCGGCTCAGGCTTCTTGCTGGGTGGCAAACTACGGCTTTGGCGATGGGTCACCGTGGCGGCTTGAACAGGTGCGCCCTGATCCTCCCTGGACCCAACTTGAAGTCACCGCGCGTGGGGAGCCCTTTGGCACTTTCAAGACCCCTCTTATGGGGCGCCATAATGCCTTAAATGCACTGTCGGTTATTGCAGTAGCGCACGATTTGCGGATACCCAAAGATCTCGTCTCAGAGGCACTTAAAACGTTTGAAGGGATCAAACGTCGCCAGGAGCTGCGGGGAATCAAGCGAGGTATTACAGTTATAGACGACTTTGCACATCATCCAACGGAGGTCCGAGAAACCCTCGCCGCAGTCCATGCCTTTTATGCAAACAGGAGGATTATTGCAGTCTTTGAACCACGAACGAATTCGAGCAGGCGCAAGGTTTTTCAGACAGCATATCCCAACTCCTTTGATGATGCGGATCTGATCTGCATTCGCAAGCCGCCCATGCTGCACAAGATACCGACTGAGGATAGGTTTTCCTCCGAGCAGTTGACCCGGGATCTGGTCAACCGGGGCAAGAGAGCATTCTATTTCCCGAATACGGATGCCATTATCGAGCATCTCGTGCATGTTGCGCAGTCTGAGGATGTGATCCTGATCATGTCCAATGGGGGGTTCGACAACATTCACGAAAGGTTACTGGAAAGACTGTAAAATCGGGCCGACCTGAGCTCACAGATTTGGCATGCAAACACTTAAAACAGAACAACCTTTACGGGCGTTCCTTTGTCCAGTCCTTCTGAATTCATATCGATTTTGATAAGTCCGTCGGCTTTAACCATTGTGTGGATCAGACCAGATTTGCCCAAAATGGGCTCGGCATAGGTCTGGTTCTCTTGCCGTACAAGCCTCACGCGCACGTAATCCTCTCGTCCCTGAACGGATGCCAGGTTCCGGCTCAACACAGCAGAGACCTCATGTTCTCTAGCTAGCCGATCTTCTGAAAGCCCGCCCATTTTTTCAAGGACAGGGCGAACCATCACATGGAAAACGACCATGGTCGACGTGACCTGCCCAGGAAGACCCCAGATGGGCTTTTGCTCACTCGAAGCCAAAATGGTGGGCTTTCCGGGGCTGATTGAAACCCCATGAACCAAGATCTCAGCCTCGGGGAGCGCTTCAATCACGTCTATGGTGAAATCCCGAGAGCCCACCGAACTGCCGCCCGAGATCAAGACCATGTCCGCTTGAGCAAGGGCATCCTTACAAAAGCCGTACAGCTCATCAAAGTTGTCCCTGGCAATCCCGAGATAGCGTGGAATCCCGCCTGACAGCCTGATAAGACCAGACAGGGTGTGCGCGTTGACATCGCGCAGCTGGGAAAGGCTTGGAGTTTGTTCAATGGGCACAATCTCGTCACCCGAGGAGATGACGGCCACGGTCGGCTGCTTATAAACCGCGACGTGGGTCTGACCGAGGGCCGCCAGAACACCCATTTCCTGAGGACGTATGCGGCTTCCCTTGGCAAGGATCTGCTCCTCCGTGCCGAAGTCCTCGCCAATCTCTATAACATGCTGTAAAGGGGCAGCACTCTTAAAGACCTCAAGAGTGTGCTCATCGAGGGCCTGGGTATGTTCTATCATGACCACGCTGTCAGCCCCGTCGGGGAGCATGCCACCGGTAGCGATCCGAACAGCTTCGCCGGGCTGGACCGAAACCGTGGGGACCTCTCCCATCTCGACAGCCCCGACGATTCTAAAAAGGGCCGGCATACTATCTGAAGCACCAAAGGTCGAACGCGCCTGGACTGCATAGCCATCCATGGTCGCACGGTTGAATTCTGGAAGATTGATCGGGGAGACAATATCCCGGGATAGAATACGGCCCACACACTGGTTTAAGGGGAGGATCTCCTCGGCAACACATGGAAAGATCCGAGCCAGTTCTAGGACAGTCCTCAGTGAAGTGACTTTGAAGAACTCCTTGTCAGTCACAACCCAACTATTCTCCCACCATGATTATAGACCACCATTCCGCCTTGTCGCGCCCATCCGATCAGCGTCATATTGGTTCTTTGAGCCAGGTCGATGGAGAATCGCGTTGCAGCCGAGCGGGACACAAGGATAGAAACCCCCAGCCGCATGACCTTTAAGAGGATCTCCGAGGCTATGCGACCGGTCGAGACGATGAGCTTGTCCTCTGTGGGAATGTCTTCTAAGAAGCACTCGCCGCAAATCATATCAATAGCATTATGTCGGCCTATGTCTTCCCGGAAGATGAGAATCCCCTCTGGTGTGGCAAGCGAGGCATTGTGGCACCCCCCCGTAGTCCTATAGAGCGCCGAACGTTCGTCGAGTTCGTCCGCCAACCGTAAGATCTGCTCCGGTGTCACAGTCAACTTTGTCGTAACGGTTGTTGAGGCAACGGTTTCTACATTACGTGTAAAACTTGTGCCCTTCCCGCACCCAGATGTAATGGAGCGCTCCAACCTTTGGCGTTCGAACGGATCATGTGATGTCTGAACACGGACGACAATCCGTTCCGGCTTCTCTTCAACCTGAACATCCTCCAGTTGCCTCAAATCTGTTATGAGTCCATCGGATTTCAAAAATCCCACTGCCAAGAACCTGGGAGCCTTTCCCATACACAGCAAAGTGACGACCTCACGACCATTCAGGCAGATAGTCAAGGGAACTTCCTGTATAGCAGTCACTTCAGTCTTTCGGAAATGGCCTTCGCTGAATTCCACAACACCATAAGTGGCGGCTTCTTTCATGTTGATGGCCTCTTAAAGGTACCGCTTTTCCCCCCAGACTTCTTCAGTAAGTAAATATCAGAGATGGTCATCGCCCGATCATATGACTTGCACATGTCGTAGATCGTCAGGGCAGCGATCGACACGGCTGTGAGGGCCTCCATTTCCACCCCGGTCTGGCCCACGATGCGCACGACGGCCTCTATCCGGATACTGTGAGCGTCGGAATCCGGAAAAAAATCGATCGTCACGTGGGTGATGGGAAGGGGGTGACACATGGGTATGAGTTCTGCAGTCCTTTTTGCGGCCATGATGCCTGCAATGCGTGCGGTCTCCAGGACATTTCCCTTTTTCACCTTTTGCTCGCTGATCAGGTCAAAGGTCTCCGGCCGCATGGTGACGACCCCTTGGGCCACGGCCTCCCGGGCTGTAGCGGACTTCCCGGACACATCGACCATGCGAACTCTCCCTTGCTCATCAAGATGGGTCAATGTTGGCATAGGCACCCCTCCAATGACAGTTTGGGTTTGTCTAAACAACCGATGAGGGCATCGTTGTGTATCTCGGAATTTCTATCGGCCTTTAGAAAAATGGATTGATGCAAGCCCAGTGCGTTCGGCTCTTGCAGAGTCCATAGAGCTTCAGGCGATCGTGAGTCCCCCCCTTTTACACAAAGTGTTCCACCTTGTGGGTGACCCGTTTCTTGATGGCGTTCAGGGTATCTTCAAGAACGGGAATGACATGGTCTCGCAAGTCACCGGCCACAACAATAAACATGACGTCATCCCCGACCTTAAGCGGCCCCTCACGAATCTCCACCAATATCTCCACGATGCCAGACCTCTGTCTTTGTTCAGAAAGATTGGCATCTAAGGCCTCATGATCAACGGTGAGAGTCAGGCCCGATACGGACCGGCCGTCGCGGGAGGTGCCTCGCACTATCCCATTATGACAAAGGATCATTCCGACCTGGGCGTAATCCGGGTGGGATTTTACCGTTTCGATCAGGGTAGTAAGTCCCATGTGATTTGCCCCCTTTAACAACGACTGATTACAGAAAAACTGAATATATGTAAATAGTTAAAAAGTCAATCCCAATTCTTCCTGCCCCCGAGTAAACGACTACCCGGATAGCTAACGGGTTTTATCACCCAGCCAGAGGCCATGAAATAAAGAGGAACGTCAGTTCCCGCGCCTGAGTTTGGGCGCTCGCACGAAGCACCGGGTTAGCGTTCAAACAATCAATTAAGCCTCATTTGGCATATTTCAGCTTGACAAGGGCAGGTGATAGTCATAGCGTGACAAGGTCCGAGGCAGGCCCAATTTTGTTCTGGATGAATTCCCGTTCCAAGACGGAAGAAACGCGTGCCAGTACACACCAACTACTTCCGAGGAGTTAAGGGACCATGCCGCCGATTGTATCGATTGTGGGTGGGTCAGACGCCGGAAAAACGATGCTTTTGGAGAAGGTTGTACGTGAACTAAAGACGAGAGGCTATCGCATCGGCACGGTCAAACACGATGCCCACGGCTTTGAGGTAGACCATGAAGGCAAAGATAGCTGGCGCCACAAACGGGCGGGGGCCAGCACAGTGGCTATCTCATCGTCCAAGAAGGTAGCCATTATCAAGGATGTTGAGACTGAAGAAACCCTTGACGGCCTTGCATCAAAATACTTCCAGGATGTGGACATCATCTTAACCGAGGGATACAAGAAAGAAGACAAACCCAAGATTGAGGTCTTTCGGAGTCCCGTCCATGACACCCTTTTATGCAAGGAAGACGAGCACCTTGTGGCGGTTGTGTCTGATACCAGCTTTAACCTGGACGTGCCTCAGTTCGAGCTGAACGACATAAAGGGTTTGGCTGACTTTCTTGAAAAAGGATTTTTGATAGGATTATAAAAACGCGTCGGTTAACATCTTCGCAGAGGCAGCCAAATCTTCTGGCGTGTTAATATTGAAAAAGGAAATGAGATGGGGGTCTGCTGATCTGAGTTGCATTTCCGGGATTTCTTTGACCTTGACCTTTGGGAAGAAGTTTACAATCTTAGGATCTCCGTCCTTTAGCTGGCGTTCAATCGGTTTGATGCAACGCCGTGAGTAAATGGCACACAAGGGCTGGTTACCTTGCTCCGTGACAGGCATAATCACATCCCATCTTGGTTCAAGCTCGTCCAAAAGAGCCTTGATCAATTCCAATCTCAAGAAAGGCGTGTCACAGGCCGTAATGAAAGCATGGGGCGCTGTGGTATGAAACAGCCCCGCATGGATGCCGGTAAGAGAACTGCGTATTGAGAAAAGATCCTTTACGATCGTCAAATCCCATGAGAGATATTGAAGGGGGTCTTTAGTCACCAGCAAAACTTCGTCGAAGAGTGCCTGAAAGGTTTTGCAAAGGCGATCCAAGATCCTCTGACCCCCCACGGACATAAAGGCCTTGTTCTTGCCTCCCATCCGTGTATTTAAGCCGCCGGACAGGATAATCCCTGCGCATGAATACTTCACGACATTAAGGACTTCCGCGTGTATGACAATGAGACATGATTAAAAAATTTGATGTTATTGAAAAAATTATCAGGTTCTCCCCGGAAGTGTCAAGAGAAAGGAAGGCTGCGATCTCGTGAACGTTTTTAAACCTGGTTCAAGAATTGTGCGATGAGGAAGAAAACCCATTGGTTGAAGTGTAGAAGGGGGATGTGGCGGGAGAAATTGCTCTTGACAAGCAATGCAAATGGCCGTATTTTTTAACAATTAGAGCGTTGTATAGGAGATCGAAGTTGAAGAAGGGATTCATCAGGATTGAAAAAGAACTGTGCAAGGGGTGTGGACTGTGTATCGCGGCCTGCCCCAAGGGACAGATCAGAATAAGCAACAAGCTCAACATCAAGGGTTATCATCCTGCCGAGTACACCGAAAGGGAAAAGAGCAAGAAGCGTAAATGTACCGGATGTGCCCTATGTGCAATCACTTGCCCTGACATTGCTATTGAGGTGTTCCATGGCTAAGCAGTTGATGTGTGGGAGTCACGTAATCGCTGAAGCGGCAACACGGGCTGGATGCCGCTTTTATGCAGGCTACCCCATCACACCGCAAAACGAGCTTCCCGAATACATGTCTCGACGCTTTGCCCAGATAGAAGATGCCACTTTTGTACAGGCCGAAAGCGAACTGGCCGCCATTAACATGGTCATGGGCGCAAGCATGGCAGGTGTCCGGGCTATGACTTCGTCTTCCAGCCCGGGGATCAGCCTGAAGCAGGAAGGGATCTCCTACATAGCTGGTATGGAACTACCTGCAGTGGTCGTTAATATCATGCGAGGAGGCCCCGGTCTTGGAAACATTGCTCCCACCCAGCAAGACTATTTTCAAGCCACAAAAGGCGGGGGACACGGAGGGTATCACACCATAGTGTTTGCTCCTCACTCGGGCCAAGAATTGGTCACGCTCACGATGAAAGCCTTTGACTTGGCTGATGCCTATCGCACCCCTATCATCTTGCTGGGAGATGGTTTGATGGGCCAGATGATGGAGCCTGTGATCTTTCCAGATCCGATTGACCCCGCGACGCTGCCGCAAAAGGACTGGGCACTTGACGGTGCAAGGGGTCGAGACAGCCGGCTTGTTGCTTCCCTACATTTGGACCCCGTCGAGATGGAGGAATTCAACTGGAAACTAGCCAGAAAATATGATGCCATATGCGAGCGCGAGACCGAGCACGAGTCGTATCTTCTCGATGATGCTGTCGTTGGCGTGGTAGCTTTTGGAACAGCAGCCCGCATTGCTAAGGGTGCTGTGAAGCGGTTGAGGGAATCGGGTTTGAAGGCAGGACTCTTTCGGCCGATTACCTTGTGGCCCTTTCCGGCAAAGGCGCTCCGCACCCTGACACGTACGATTAAGCACCTCCTTGTATTTGAGATGAACTTTGGGCAGATGGTGGAAGATGTGAAAGTCAGCGTGGGCGAGACAGCTACAGTACACTTTCATGGGAGGCCTGGAGGGGTCGTTTCTACCCCGCATGAGATTGCTGGCGTCATAACTAAACTGATGTATCGGTATAATCTTGCTAAGTGAAAAAGGAATCTTATGGCAAAACAGATATTCAAGAGACCCGAGGCCCTAACAGAGCACATTTTTCACTACTGCCCTGGGTGCGGCCATAGCATCATCCACCGACTGATCGCTGAAGTCATTGACGAATTAGGGATTCGAGAGAAGACCGTGGGAGTGCCGCCTGCCGGGTGCGCGGTACTGGCATATAATTACCTTGATGTGGACATGGGAGAGGCTCCCCACGGGCGTGCTATGGCCGTGGCCACAGGGATAAAGCGAGCTCGACCCCATCTGGTCGTATTTACCTATCAGGGCGATGGAGACATCGCTGCCATCGGTACCGCGGAGTCCGTTCATGCCGCTAATCGCGGGGAACGGTTGACTGCAATCTTCGTGAACAATGGCGTGTACGGAATGACAGGGGGCCAGATGGCACCTACCACCCTCGTTGGGCAAACCACAACCACCACACCCGGGGGCCGATTGCCTCTCAGGGATGGATTCCCCCTCGACCTCAGTCAAATGTTGGCCGTGGCAGCCGGGAGTGTCTACATTGAGAGGACTTCTGTCACGTCACCGAAACATGTCCTCAAGACAAAAAAGGCAATAAAAAAAGCTTTTCAGATGCAAATGGATGATCTCGGATTTGCCTTGGTTGAGATATTATCCCAGTGCCCCACAAACTGGAAACTCTCGCCAATTGAAGCATGCAGGCGGGTCGAAGACGAAGTCATGAAGAGCTACCCTTTGGGGGTAATTAAGGATACGACGCAAACGAGCAATTGACTGAAAAACCCGAGACGACACACATGACGACAATCAGCACGACCAAAACCATATTCTCCGGCTTTGGCGGACAGGGGGTCCTGATGATGGGATACGTGCTGGCGACCTCCGGGATGGAGGAGGACAAGCACGTAACTTACCTTCCCTCCTACGGGGCCGAGGTGCGGGGTGGGACTGCCAATTGCACAGTCACTGTGAGTGATGAGCCGATCGCCTCCCCGGTAGCATCTTTTCCAGACTTCGCTGTATTGATGAACACCCCTTCTCTGATAAAGTTCGAGAGCGGGGTGAAGTCAGGAGGCATTGTCTTCTTGAATCGTGACCTGGTAGATGTTCGGCCTAAACGCCGAGATATACATGTAGTATCCATACCGGTTAATAGTATCGCCAAGAGGCTCGGAAATACTCGAGGGGCCAATATGGTTATGATCGGTGCCTTTGTGCAAAAGACCGGCTTGGTTTCCTTGAAATCTGTCATAAAGAGTGTAAAGAGTATCTTTCAAAAGAAGGGCACAAAGATCCACAAAATGAACACTCTGGCCCTGAAGGAAGGTGCGGCATTCGTAGATGGGCTATTGGGTTCATAGGCCCAGAATCCAATGGGGATCTCGGACATGACCGTCGAGCAAATTGTCTTAGGCGTCAAGAACAAGAAAGGTGAACTTTCCCGCATTATTGGCCATCTCTATCAAAATGATGTAAGGGTCTGCGCCTTCTGGGTGGGCACGGAGAACAAGAAAGACACCCTGCGATTAATTACAAGCGATCCGAAAGCAGCGATGTCGGTTCTGACCGGCCTTGGTTGCAAGGCAAAGACCATGAATGTGATTGCGGTACAGATCCCGGACCACCCGGGCGGATTGAACACAATCCTGAAGGTGTTACACGCGGCCAACATTAATATTTTCCACATTTTTCCGTGCCTCGAGACCCAGGATTCGGCCCTGATTTTGGAGGTGGATAAAACCGAAGAAGCCCTGAAGGCGCTGAAAGATAACTGGATCAATCTTTACGACAAAAGGATTTACGATCTATAGGGGGTTAGCTCAGCAACAAGGCGCCTCGGCCCCGGGCAGCCAAACACCGTGCGGGAATCCTGCCTACCATGAAGATTCAATCCTACCGCTTTGGCTACATTCAAATCGATGGGAAGGATTACCGGAACGACGTCAAACTTATTGGCAAAAGCGTGGTACCCGAATGGTGGCGTAGCCAAGGTCACCTTGTGCAAATAAACGACGTCCAGGATCTCCTGAATGCAGATGCAGAGATCTGTGTCTTTGGGACCGGAGCCTATGGTTCTATGCGTGTATCAGAGGCGGTAAGGTCTGAGTTCCAAAACCGGGGGATCCAGATCCTGATCGAAAAAACCGAATCAGCCTGCGACACATACAGTCGACTCTTACGAGACGGGAAAAAGGTTGTGGCTGGCTTTCATCTGATCTGCTGATCAAGGCTTGTATAAAAACACCTGACCATTTTGGCATCTCACCTTCAGGCCATCTTTGACCGATTCTCATTCCCAAAATTCGCGAAATAGCCGGCTATCCCTGTGGTTGTGCTTAATCCGATCGGGCAAATATAACCCAAATCTGCGCGCCAATTCTGCTAAGTTGTTTTTGCGCAAACCCTAGGGGATGGTTTTCATCTTCCCGATTGACAGGTCGTGAAGGGGAATCAGGATGTCAGCCATCTCCTTGATCTTTTGCATGCTATCGTAAGCCTCCATGGCATTGACATGCACTCCCGGAGGAATCGCTGGCCCAGTGGCTGGAAAATTCTTGTCG
>CP070769.1:407187-410987 GCA_020347085.1 Desulfobacterales bacterium | reverse complement strand
GGCTTATTCGGCTCGAAGTGCCTAAAATGATCTAAAATGCCTAAGGCATTCTGTCAATTTCGTTTACTTTTTCCAACAGCAATAAATATTGCATAAGAAGGCTTTATTGTCCACTAATTACGAACCAGAACGCTAAGTCGCGGAAAAACTGAGGGTTTCCGCCACGCCGTTCCAAGAAATACGCCCTTCCGTGAACCGTTACGAATTTTTAAATCGTAGGCACTGACGTTAGTACCTGAACGAGGACTCAGAACGGCGGCCCCTCACGGTTTTCTCGTTCCCGCTGACACTACCCGTGCCAAGACAAGAAGTACAAACCCCGCAGCAACCGCACCTAGACCGGCAAAAGCCTTCCTTACCTGCCAACTCTTCCTCTTTCCGGTTGCACAATAGGTGGCAAAATGCTCACAGTTATTCCACAACATAGAATAGCTGCTGTCTGAGAGTTGGTTCTTGGCGACAGTGACGGTTTCGAACACACAGAGCCTCTCTTCGTAATCACGCCGGCTGAGTATTCCGCCTTTCAGGAACCCGGACAGATCTGTCTCCTGAACCTTTGGGTCTTTGTTTTCTCTTACAGAACCGGTGAAATGAATAACTTTTGCGTCGCCTATGTAGATTCCATGGTGAACATAAAGCCCGCGTCTTCGCTTCACGTAGATATGATCGCCAGGTAACAGATCTGCTTGGGTTAGACGTGCTGATTCTGACCGATCTATTTTCATACCCACGGCTTGGACCATTTTTTCATGGAGACCTATTTTTTTCAAATTCCTGCTGACTCTGAAAAAGGTTGGTACCCACCATTGAGAGATTCATTCACGGATAGACACTGTCTGAGAATACCAGGACAGAGCAGAAACTATCGCTGACCGTACACCGTACACCAAAAACTACGCGACATTAAACATTTTTTCAAAATTTTCTGTGGTAAGAACCTTGCCGTCAATGAACCCCTGTATCTTGATGGCCACATCCTAAACCTCCGAATTGAGTGGCGGGGTGAGGATAAGCGTCGAAGCTGGATACGTCTATTTGTTTTTCAGTATCAATGAGACTTCCATTCTGTCTTTGGTCTCCATAAAAACGTTGTGGGTTTGCTTGAGTATTCCGTCATACCACTTCAGATGAGGCAATTTGACATCTCTATCCGTTGAGATTTCTTGAAGTCTCGTTTTCATATCACTGAGCCGTTTGATCACCAGTGTCTTTTCACCCTGTATCCGGTGCAGCTCATCTTGCAACATCTCTGTGAGATTTGCAGTTGATTCTTCGTCTTCTCTTGTAGCCTTGATCTTGAGCCGCAAATCGCTGATTTTTCCAGTCAACACATCTTTTTGGAAATTCAGTTTTTCTATGTTCCTGGAGCATTTCTTTCTCTTATTCTCGTATGATGCCAGGTATGCCTCGGCGGATGACACGGCTATATTTATGCCTTCAAGTTCATCCGTGACCCTCTCTATCTGATTCTTAAGCCTTCTATTTTCGTCTTCCAAAAATGTCTTCGTATTCTGGAGCTCGTAAAGTTCCCTCAGTTCGTCCACAACGTCCTCCTATTCTTACTCGCCCATGGCTACACCTCCAGGGAATCTCTTGCTTCGTCAGTCTTTTCCATGATGCTTCCCTGCCTTTTGATTGTCAATCACCAGTAAACGACTACCGCATAGCGGGTGACTTTATAACGCGGCCAAAGGCCGTTAAATAAAGAGGAACGTAAGTTCCCACGCTTAATTTTGGGCCCCCCGAAGAATGGGGTTTGTCTTCAAACAATCAATAGTCGTCTGCACCTTTGTAAAAGGACCTCTTCTCCTGAAGCTTCTTGTCGGAAAGGGCAGAGTGGAGCTCGGCCATTGCCTTTTTTGAACTTCTGAGCTCGCTCATAATCCTGTACTTATCATCTAAGGTGTCATTCAACTCTTCCTCAAGAACCTTTATCTTTTCCAAGTGCGTCAGGTTCTCGCCCTTTAATATATTTGTCTCGTCTTTATATTCCGCTATCCTTTCCATTGCGGTGTCCAGCCTTGACTCCAAGAAACGTATTTCTGAAATAAGATCGCTCTTTTCTTCCTCTAAGTCTCTACTCCTTTTCTGATGTTCGATCACAGCTTCCTGGAGTTTTTCTGTCTTTACGTTCACCTCACGGATACTGGTTTGGACCTCGTTCCTTTCCTCAATGAGTCGGTCGATCTCTATCTGCAACTCTCTTTTTGACGGAGCCTCCGTTTCCATACGGACTATTGTCCTTTCAAGCTGCGATTTTGCTTCCTTCAAGCCGGCAATCATCTTCTTGGCTTCATAGAGATCTTTTTCGAGGACAGAATTTATTCTCAGCACCCTTTCAAGCTGGGCTTCCATGTTCTTCATTACCATGAACATGTCGTCTATGGTCTTCTCCAAGTCAACTGCATAAACACCCTGCTTTAAGGCCTCAAGTTCCTTTATTTTAGGCATAATGGTCTCTTGGACGATCTCTATCCGCGATCGGGCGTTAGCTTCCTGCGATATCTCGTCAAAACGTTCGTCAACGTCCGGAATGTCATCCCAAACAGGTTGCCCTGTGGATTCATGAACGCTTCGACTCTCTTTCTCCTTCGATGTATTAATAGTAGTCATGGCCACTCCGCTGTTGTTCCTTCTTTTTGTAGTAGTTAATCTTGATCTTCTTCTCAACGCCCTGCATCCTACTGTAAAGGTCCTTCAACACCTTAACAGCATGGACCATTTTTTCGTTTAGGTTGTCCACGTCACTGACCTTCACAGGAACCTCGCGCTCAAGCATGTCCATTTTGCCTATCAAGGTTTCAGTCTCTCCCTTCATGAAATCTATGTCTCTAACGATACTGTCAAGTCTGGAGATCTTGGTCCGGAGTCCTTCGGAGGCTATCAGGAATCTGTCGGAGAGTTTAGCTTTCTCTTTTTCATAAAAGTGTATTTCATTTTGAAGGCTGCGCTCCCTCGTGTGTAATATCACCAGTTTCTTCTTGAGGGCATCCGACCTACTGAGCAGCATCTGGCACTTTCTCCTCTTTTCTGAAATCTGGAGTTGGAAATCCCTTGCGCTCCTGGTCATCAAATGATTTTCTTCTTCAAGCCTCTCAATGTCAGAAATAATCCTTTCCTTTTCCCTCTCGAGGGTTCCTCTGTCGATCTTCAAGCCGCTCCTGCCTTCTGGGATGCCTCTCAACGGAGCTTCCTTCTTTGCGGACCAACCCTCTTCCATCTCTCCCGAAGAAAGGTTTCGGACATGATCGTCTTCTGTGGAATTCATTTTTGCTCTCCAAGGATAAGCTCGCTGATTTCAGACTTGGTCTGCTTCTCACGACATTCAATCCCGCGTCCTTCGCAGAGTGAGAGAAGTTCTGACTTGGTCATTCTCATCAAGCTCTCGTACGTAAATTCAGCCTCTTCTTCAGCAGCCCGTTCCGACTTTGCAATCTCCCCAGCGGCCTCCGCTGTAACTACTGCCTCTGCTGCCTCTTCCTTACCAAGCCTTTCTTGTTGCCACCAATCCCTGAGGTTATTGATCGCCTCGGTTAATTCCTTTCCCGACGCATGAAGATCAAATGCTATTTCCTCACCGGTAATTACCTTGATAGCATTCAATGACTTCTCTCTGATTTCGAGGTCTTTGTCCCCCAGTACCTTGATTAAAGGCAACACAGCCAGACTGTCCTTGATATTAGCCAGAGCCGACACGGCCCCCTTCCTCACCCTGGCGTCTTCGTCTCTGAGACATTGCACCAGTGAAGGCGCAGCGTCTGCGTAGTCTTTCCAACCGATAAACGTAGCCGCAGTTCTCC
>CP070769.1:402028-407087 GCA_020347085.1 Desulfobacterales bacterium | reverse complement strand
CTTGGGGCGGGGATGAATGGCATCCTTATTGATTCCTCTCCCCTGGAGGGAGGGGAAAAAGGGGAGGGGGAAGATTGACGAGTTCTTCACCCCCACCTCGGTCCTCCCCCATCAAGGGGGAGGAAATATGAGGATGCCCCGCGGCTTGCCGCGGGGAGGCTTCACCGAGAGATCCCACAACATGACCTTTTGACACCAGAGTCCCCGCGAAGTAGAGGAAGGCCTGCAAGCATGAGAAGAGAAGCGGAAGATCTCACGGCAAAGCTTCGGAACTTAGTCAATTCCATTTCTAAGACTGCTGGCCTGCCCCGTCTTAAAACCAAGCGGGAACAGCTCAAGGCCATCATAGAGACGATAGAACAACTGCGCTACAAAAATGTCCCCGTGCCAGATAGCTTCTACGGACTGAGAAATAGTTTGGCAGATGAGATCGAACAAGCTGTTAGCAATCAAGTCATTCTCTATTTCCTAAAGAAAGAGCTCTCACAGATTTTGGCCACAATCGAAAACGGTGACAAGTCAAAATAACATGAAATCGGATACGGTTACTTCTCGTCCAAACGATCAAGGGACTCAAGACCCCGGATCTGACCATTCAGCCACCATTAAGGATATCGAATTAGACCTGTTGCGTAAGCTTCTGAAGAACGGGGGTGGATTCGCAGAAGATTCTAGTGAACCTCTCAGAGACACCCTTCAAGCAATACGTAATAGAAACAGGAGAAATCTTTTAACTCTTGTGGCAGTGGTATTTCTTGTCATTGGCACATTGTCTTTCATTGGTTACAACCAGTTGGCCTCACTAAAGGAAAGGGCATTCGAAACGCGTCGAGAAATCAGTGTAATCGAAAATACTGTACAAAGTATAGTTAAGGGCGGGGAATGCAGCCTTACTGGTACATCTAGTTGTGGAAAAATAGTGTTTTATCCCAGAGGTAAGCCTAAAGCGTATCAAAAAGGTGAAAGGGTATGTGCTTTAAGTGTTACATATCCATGGACGTGCGAAAAAGAAGCACTTCGCAGCTATGTAGGCAAAAAAGTGTTTCTCTCAATCTCGGGGTTTGAACACGACTTAGACTTTACCGTTATAGGTTTCTTCGCTCCTCTCGATCAAAGCAGAATGATTCAAATCCCCATGAGTTCACTGGAAAACTTGCTTGGGGACGAAAAGGCTTATGAATATATAGACAAAGGTGTTTTAGATGGTGAAATCATGTTCCCAGAGTGAACTGGAATATGGTGTCAATAGTCATTGCTTACAGCAAGAACACTTCATTTCCCCTCCGTGGTCACGTTGTGATTCTTCATGCTAGATTCACGATAATGCCATAATAAGGTCTCAAAACTGAAGGCCGAAAAACTTACCATTTTCAACTGACACCTCTAAATACGGCCCTTTTTCTGCAATCCAGGATAGGATTTCCGGACCGGCCGGCTAATAAAACAAGAAAATTAACAAAAGAATCATTTCAGAAAGGTTGTATGGAAAAAGTTGTCTTAAACATCTTCTTAGAAGTTCGTGAGCGTTTCGATGAAGTTAAAGACAAAACCTCATTGCTGAAAACGTATCTCGAATTTCATATGTCCTCCCCAGGTATGGCCAAGAGGCTTGAAGAATTTGAGGGAATTCTTGGGTTTCAGCCCGAGCTACTCTACCGGAGCAAGGAAACTGCTTTTGGCATCTCTGTTATTTACACACTAGACGATGACATCACCAAGGGGATAGTTGCTCACGAATTTGCTGAAATAGTTGCTATGGAAAAGGATATTCATGACCACGAAGCCATTGACAAGATTTGCTTCGAGAGAGGCTTTGGACGGGAACTTCTCCTCGCCTTGGAGATGGTTTTACCAGGAAGAACGGAAAGGCACTTTATCGACTTAGGAGATTTGAGTGGAAGGATAACTGCATTGAGGACAAGAATTGAGAAAGACAACCCTTAAAACTGTGTGGTTGATTGTTTGGAGGCAAACCCCGTGCTTCGCGCGGGGTCCCAAAACTTAAACGTGGGGGAACTGACGTTCCTTTTTATTTTGCGGCCTTTGGCCGTGTAATAAAGCCATTCGCTATGCGGGTAGTCGTTTACTCATGTCGTTGGGAACTGCTTGCGATGTTTTCATCGCGGTCCTCCTTTTCAGTTGACAGATTTAGGCCACCCCCTTGACATATGTTATTATTTTCGTTACAAATCTTCAACAAAACCGTATTCGTGATAGGCATCAGTTTTGGGAAGAAAGATTGAAAACCTGTTGGCTTCAAAAACCCAAAATCTTGGCAAATATCTTGAAAGACTCTTGTCCTGGAGTATCTAGAATTCCTTGCTACTATGGAAACGTTCTATCCATTAACGCGGATGGATTTCAGTTAGAGAGGACACCCTCGAGGATGTGATCGATAATCAAATGACATCGATACGGGTGAGCATACCCAACCTCCTGAGCGGCTTCCGTCTCATTGCAGCACCTTTTCTTCTTTATCTGGCTTGGACCGGGCGCCCCAAACTGTTTCTCACCGTCCTGGCGGTCTCGCTTTTGTCGGATTCCATTGATGGATTTATTGCGCGCAGGCTAAACGGGGCCTCAGAACTTGGAACCAAGCTCGACAGTTGGGGTGATTTGGCGACTTATTTCACGGTGCCGCTGTGCGCCTGGTGGCTATGGCCAGAGATACTGAAACGTGAAGCATTTTTTGTTTTGTTAGTAATAGGAGCTTATATCTTTCCTTTAATAGCCGGCTTCGTGAAGTTCCGAAGGCTTCCAAGCTACCACACATGGGCTGCCAAGGTAGCGGCTGTATTGATGAGTGTTACGGTCTTTATTCTATTCATGTTCGATATCCCCCAGCCTTTTCATGGCGCTGCAACCTTGCAGGCACTTGTGGCATGTGAGGAGATTGCTATTACTCTTCTGCTATCTGAATGGCATTGTAATGTGCCGTCGTTTTGGCATGCAAGGACATTGGTTGGAAAGCATTCAATGGAAAAAGATAAGGCGAGGTAATCTGTCGGTGACAAGGGTACATCGTCATTGCCTAAATTCCAACACTCACTGATGCTACAATGGATATTATCGGATGACACTTAGTGGAGTTTTTTATTAAGTTTTCAATACCCCGTCCGCTTGCGGCGGGGAGCTTCATTTTACCGGGTAGTAGGTTATGCTTCTGACAAATAGGCTGCTTCGATTTTGCCTTTTTCTTCATCTACAAAAAACAGAAGAATGGCTCCGATGATGAAGAGGAGTAAAATAGACGCAATTCCCCAGCGAGAAGCTGTCTGCCCCACATATATTATCTGCTCGGGTGTGGGGGACGGAGGCATCAAAAAGCGCCGTGCAATAAGCCCAACAGTGCCTATCAGTACCGGACCTAGAATAGTCGCAAACTTGCCCAGCATATTGTAGAAGCCATAGTATTCAGCTGTCTGATTTTTGGGTATCAGACGCGAATAGTATGATCGAGTCAAGGCCTGAATCCCGCCCTGCACCAGACCGATAATGATAGCCAGAACATAGAACTCCTGTTTGTTAGTCATCATCGTCCCCCATACAGTTATAAACATGTAAATACCGATGGCAATGTAAATCGATTTGCGTACGCTCCACCGTTGTCCCAGTTTTCCAAATACGAGGGCAGAAGGAAAACCCACAAACTGTGTGATTAACAGGGCCACAATGAGATCATTTGAGGCAAATCCAATGGACATACCATAATCGACAGCCATACGAATAATGGTATCTACACCGTCAATGTAGAACCAATAGGCACATAAAAAAAGGAATATGGTTTTTAGGTGACGAATCTTCTTAAAAGTTCCGACTAATTGCCGGAAGCCATCGGCTATGCAACGAACGCCCCTGGGGGAAGCGGTGGTTTTTTGTTCTTCCGGTACCCACAAAATAGTAAAAACAGTAAACAGGCCCCACCATAAGGCGACTAAAATAAAAGCATACCTGACAGCTGTTCCCGCATCGGACAATCCGAATTTGTCCGGCATTAATGTCATTAATACGGTGACAAGAAAAAGTAGTCCCCCGCCAAGATATCCCATGGAAAAACCTAAACCTGATACGTAATCTATTTCGTCTTCACCCGCTACACTCGGCAAAAGTGAATCGTAAAATATATTTGCACCGGAGAATCCAATAATTCCCATGACGTATACGAAAATAGCCCAGCCCCAGTCTCCTTTTTGAACCAGGAATAGGGCAGCAGTCATTAATACCCCCATGTACGCAAAAAAAATCAGAAATTTCTTCCTTGCAGATCCTTTGTCGGCAACTGCACCCAGGAAAGGGGCCATTATGGCAACAACGATGCTAGCAATAGAGTTGCCGAATCCAAGCTGAGCAGTACTCATATTAACATCAGCGCCATAGCTCCAATACTGCTTAAAGAAGATGGGGAAGAAGCCGGCCATCACCGTTGTGGCAAAAGCGGAATTTGCCCAGTCATACATTGCCCAACCCCAGACAGCTTTCTTGTCTTTATTCATATATCCAATCCCCTATCTTCGCGATATGGTTGATAAGACTGATAAGGATGCGCTTATGGAAATTAGGTGATTAGAAAGCACTAAATTATGTACCGCTTTATGCTTCAACGCAACAAATATGGCCTTAAGGGAGGACGTTCGAACAAGACGAACCTTGCGAAGGTAAGTTACATTTGAACTCCATCAATTTCAAGATGGAATTTCTTTCGTAGGATACTAATACACGTTACGTAATATCAGGTGAGTGAAAACCCACGCTTCCCTTCCTTATGTTCCACCTGCCATCGCACCGCGCAACGGAAGAAGCAATCTCTCTGGGTTTGTCACGACTGGAGGTTGCTTTATAGAGCCTTTAGATCAACCGAATTTAAGATACCTGTCGATCATGAATCAGACCAGATTTCAGATAATGCCATACAAGGTCTCAAAACTAGAAGCCGAAAAACGTACCATCATTTAGGTCACATACCTCTTACGCACGCATGTCGTTGCCCGGTTTGACGTTTGGGAAGGTATCGTGCATGGAACCCGGCAGAAAGAAAAATTATAGTCAAAAAGAAGTCTTG
>CP070769.1:394574-401928 GCA_020347085.1 Desulfobacterales bacterium | reverse complement strand
TGCGTACCAAGTCTTATTAGAGGAGACTGGGGCTGGCAAGGAGATC
This sequence comes from Desulfobacterales bacterium, assembly GCA_020347085.1. Classification (GTDB taxonomy): domain Bacteria; phylum Desulfobacterota; class Desulfobacteria; order Desulfobacterales. Next base: position 401,882 of record CP070769.1, on the reverse strand, counting down.
GAGGCCCTCCTTGCAGACCTGGATGTGGCTGACATCAAATCCCTGCAAGATGTTTCCCGAAAGATTAGAAAGCACGTTGAGGGCCTATCCATGCCGCAAAAGATCGAAAAGGCGATTCTGAAGGCATACAAGGCGCTTTGTAAACAGGCTGGCAAGAAGCGTGTGGCCGTGGCTGTGCGGTCTTCGGCAACGGCTGAGGATTTGCCAGGGGCTAGTTTTGCCGGCCAGCAGGACACCTTCCTGAATGTGACTCAGAAGACGCTACTAAGGAGTGTGCAACAGTGTTGGAGTTCTCTATTTACGCCGAGAGCCATTGTCTACCGAAAGGAAAAAGGTTTTTCACAGGAAAATGTCCTCATCAGCGTGGCCGTCCAGGAGCTGATTTCTTCTCGGGCATCTGGCGTCATGTTTACGCTGGAGCCGGTCAGTGGCGACACGGATAAAGTCCTTATAAATGCCTCGTGGGGGCTGGGCGAGGCCGTTGTAAGCGGTCAGGTGACACCAGACGAATACGTGGTGGACAAGGCGAGCTTTCGCATTTTGGACAAACGGGTTTCCAAGAAGGACCAGCAAATCGTGTCTGACAAAAAAGGGAGTACCAAATGGGCCGCTGTACCCAAAAGTATGAAAGACAAGCCAGCGTTGAGCGACGAAGCGATCGTACGCTTGGCAGAGTACGGGGTAAAGATAGAAGCACACTATGGGGTCGCACAGGACATTGAATGGGCCGTGGACAAGGAGAACCGAATCTTTATTCTGCAGGCAAGGCCTGAGACCGTACACGTCGCCGAAAAGGGAGTGAAAAGAGAAGAAAGGGGTGATTTTGTGGAAGAGGATATTCTCGTCAGGGGGATGGGTGTCAGTCCTGGCCAGGGGGTCGGTAGAGTAAGAATTATGTTGGAGATCAAGGATATTTCAGATTTCAAAGAGGGAGACGTCTTGGTTACTGAGATGACCACACCTGATTGGGTTCCTGCTATGAAAATCGCCTCTGCTGTGGTTACCAATTTAGGTGGAAAGACTTGCCATGCTGCTATCGTAAGCCGGGAGCTCGGCGTGCCGTGCATCGTGGGGAGCGAAAACGCCACAGAGGTCTTGAATAATGGCGAACTGGTTACTGTGGATGGGCAAAGGGGTCTTGTTTTTAGGGGGGCAGCTGAAAAAGAGGAAATCACGGCTGCGATGGCCCCTGTGGACCTGTCAGCCCAGGCAATCACGGCTACCAAGGTATATGTGAATCTGTCCATTCCAGAGATTGCCAAAAAGGTGGCCCAGGAAACAAATGCAGACGGGGTGGGCCTCCTGAGGGCAGAACACCTCATGCTCAGCATCGGGAAGCACCCGAGGCTGCTGTTAGAAGAAGGCGGAGAACAGGTGATGGTCGACACCTTTTCCCACGGGATCGGACAGGTGGCTGGGGCTTTTTTCCCGGGGCCTGTCGTATACAGATTCCTCGATTTTAAACCGGATGAATTCCTCGAACTGCCCGGTGGAGAAAAGTATGAAAGAGACCACGTAGGCCCCAACCCCATGATTGGATATCGGGGACAATATAGGTACATAAGAGAGGATGACATCTTCAGGCTCGAGCTACGGGCCATCAGACAGGCCAGGGAAACCCTGGGCTTTACGAACATCTGGGTAATGCTTCCGTTTGTGAGGACGCTTCGGGTCTTTAGGGAGACAGTCAAGATCATGGCCGAGGAAGGCTTGGACCATCGGAGGAATCGTGACTTTCAACTCTGGATCATGGTGGAGGTTCCCAGTGCCTGCTTTATGATTGAGGAATTCTGTAAGGAGGGGATAGATGGGGTCAGCTTCGGGACCAATGATTTGACTATGCTGGTCCTTGGCGTGGACAGAAATGACACGTCCGTGCAAGAGCTTTACGACGAAAGGAACCTCGGGGTATTGCGAGCCATCGCATACACGATGGCGATCTGTAAGAAGCACGGCGTGACCACATCCATCTGTGGCCAAGCCCCCAGTGTATATCCCGACTATCTGGAGTTTATGATTCGATGCGGCTGTACCTCCATTTCGGTCAACCCTGACACCGTTGTATCGTCTAGACGAAGTGTGTCCATGCTGGAGCAAAGAATCCAGGTGGAAAAGGCCCTAGGCCTGGTATCCAAACCAAAGATAGCAAAGATCCCCATGAAAGATATCTTCTTCTGGAGGTCTGTCGAGGACTAAGTCATGAGGAATAGCTGCAGAGGGCTCATAGACTACATTGCCTTCCACTATCGTTGTGTGGCTGAGGCGGGCATAGGCCATTTTCCTGATGTAGCTCTGGCTCTGGCAAAGAGGGGGATTCGCATCTTTGCTTCTGACATCAGGTCGTTTCCGCACAATGGGCTGAAAATCATTGTGGATGATATTACAGCACCAGACCTGCGCGTGTACAAAGGGATAGATCTTCTCTATTCCCTGTGGCCGCCTCCAGAACTCGTGCCTTACATGAATCGGCTGGCCAGACAGCTTTCAGCGGATTTGATTGTTAAGCCCCTGGCTTCGGAGTACCCAGGAGGACAATTGGTGCGTCGCAAGAGCAGCACTTTTTTCTTGTGGGAGTTTTCATGAAAAAGAAAAAGGTTAAGACAAGAAAAAAACAACCCGCTGAGAGAAAAGTCATTTACTTGGTTGGGGAAGGGACAGGAGAGACGATCAACAAGATTGCCCGGGCGTCTCTAGCCCAGTTTAGCCGTGAAAAGGTTGAGATAAAAACGTTCTTTATGCTTGAAGGTGAAGAACAGATTACACATGTTGTTAAGCAGGCAGCGCAGGACAAGGCTCTTGTGGCCTTTAGCATAGTCCATCCGCCCTGGAGGAATTTCTTGATCGACGAGGCCACAGGCCAGGGGATATGGGCCATTGATGTTATCGGTGATTTCATTGTGCAGTTATCCATCTTCTTGAAGGAAAAACCAATGGCAGTCCCTGGACTGCAGTACATTCTAGACGAAGACTACTACCGACGAATCGAGGCAATTAACTTTGCCGTCAAACATGACGATGGAAAGATGCCCGAGGGCCTGAAACATGCTGACCTCATCCTAGTGGGTCTTTCTCGAACCGGCAAGACCCCCCTGGCGACCTTCCTCGCCAACCAGGGATGGAAGCCAGCCAATGTGCCTCTTCATCCAGACATGACTGCTCCAAAAGAGCTATTTGAGGTAGATCAGAGGAGAGTGTTCGGGCTGACCATTGGTGTTGAAACCCTGGTGAAGCTTAGAGAGGGAAGACTGAAGCAATTGGGCCTTGCGCCTTACGCGAAGTACGCTGACCCGGTGACGATTGCCGACGAGATCGAGTGGTGTGGCGGGGTCTTCAAAGAGAATCCGCGCTGGCGCGTTTTGGATATCTCAAACAAGGCCATTGAAGAAGCGGCTGCAAGTATTCTGAGTGCTTACCAGAGTGGGAAGAAGCCCTCCTGACCGGCTCGCTTTCCGCCCACAACGTGCTGTCGTGAGGCAGAACGGCCTTCCTTCACGGCGGAGAGGGTGGATATATCTAGTCCCTGCAGGGGCTTTCGTACAGCCCGTCCTTCTGCCACCTTTCAACAAAAGCCTCTGTGACTGAAATGTCAACACCTGCCCTGTGTGCGGTCTCCCTCAGAAGCTTCATGGTCGCATGCACTTCTGGCGCTTGGTCGATCAGGGCAAATACCTTGGCACTTCGTTTCCAGCTGCTTATCGCCTTTTTATCCTGGCCGAGCCTCGCATATGCATGACCCATGGAGAACAGATCGTCTGCTATGCCTTTAAAAAAGCCGAGTTCACGATCGATAGACAGGGCCTTTTGAAAGGAAGCAATAGCATCACCCGGCCTACCGCTCTCAAGCATGAGGTTGCCAAAGGCGAAGTGCAGGGACGCCATTCCCATCGGATCAAGGCTGCGTGCCTGCTTCAGGCAGTCGGTGAGAATCTCTTCGGCGGCCTCATATGCCTCCCTTTTAGTCAAGAGAACACCCTTGTTCTGAAGTATTGAGACCAGCAGGCGGTCCTTTTCGCCGGCGGGAAACATCTGCATGACCTCTTCGAGCACCTGCTCCGCCTTGTCCAGGTCTCCTGCACGGATGAACGTGGCAGCCTTGTTGGAGAGGGCCTTCACAGCCCCTTCTTGGTCATTCAGGTCTGAATGTATGGCGAAGGATGCATCAAAGAACGAAACAGCTTTCTCATAGTTACCTGTTACCCTGTAAATCGTTGCAATATTGTTGAGGCTCATGGCCACGCCGTCCAAAACATCCGAAGCAGAGTAAAGCTCATAGGCCCTGAAGAAAAACTCGAGTGATCGTCCGTAGCAGCCCTTCTGGTACCACACAAGACCCTTTTTCATCTGCCTGCCACCTTCGCTCAGATGCCGAGGGATTTGTTTGGCAGGTTGACCGAGGGCGCAGGAGAAAAGGAAAAATGAAAGAAAGGTGACCAACAAGACGCCAGCCTTCTTGACGTTCCCTGCAGCAAGCCCCACGGAATGCTGGGCCGCAACGAAGTTTGCCATTCTTGGATGCACTCGCCACCGCCTCAGCAAACTGCCCCGATAGGGCGCGCTTTTGCGGTTCATCTTCTCAATCCCGTGTCGATATCTTCACCTTCGGGCTCAGGAGGAAGATTAGGCCTTATCAGAAAACTCTTCTGAACAGATTGTAGAACCTTGTCGACCTCCTCCACACTGTCCCTTATTTCCCGGGTCCCATGTCTCGTTGTTTTTGTGATTGCGGGAAGGTCTTGACTCCCCTTTTCTATATTGGCCAGTATCTGCTTGATCACATTCATGCTTTTTTTAACGTCGTCCATGATGTCTGGGGTCTTCGCAGTTGCATCTTCAACGTTTTTAAGGATTCCGTTTACATGGTTGAGTTCTTCATAAATTCTTTCAAGCAATTCCTCGGACTGTATCACTCCACCCAAAGAACCCTTTCCATCTCTGATTTCTTGGGTGACCGCTTCTATGTTAGCCATTGCTTTGGCCACGCTTTCCAGCGCGGCGTAAAGTGGCCCCTCTGGGTCCCGCAGATGCTCCACCATTTCTGAGATGGCCTGAACGCTTTTTACAAACATCTTCGCGGTTTTTTCCACCTCAAATTCTGTCATAATGTTGTCGAATGATTTTTTTTCCTGGGATGGAATAATGCCATTCTCAGGAATGGGCGATGCCTGAGGTGTTCCCGGTTTTAGGGATACGTATTCAGAACCGATAAACGTGGGGCTTTCAACAATTGCCACAGAATCCGTTTTTATTCTGGGCGCATAGTCCTTGAGGATGGCCAGTTCTACTTTGACTTTATCCCCCTCAAGTTTGACGTCTTTTACCTTGCCTATGTCAGCTTTGAAGAGTTTGACCCGTGCATCCTGGCTGAGATTGTATGCTTCGTCAAAAACCGTGTAATACGTGACGTAGGTCTTAAACCAGTCCTTTCCCCTCCCGATCATGACCACAATTGTCAAGAGTAGTATAACCATAATGACCATGAAGGTTCCGACAATCTTTTCTCTCATGTCAAAACTTATTCTCATACCTCTATTGCCCCGGCCCCTTCCAACCAATCGAAACTGGATTGAGCTATGCCACTTTCTCGCCAGAAGCAAAGCTGGTAACTTTACCCCTGTCAATAGTTATTCTTTTGTTAGAGAATTCATGTGTGAAGCTCTTGTCCGCCGAGAAAAACATCAGTGCGAGACCCTTTTTAATCAGGTCTCTCAAAATGCTTTTCAGGGCTTCAAAACTCTTTGTTCTCAGAAAAGCTCTGGGCCTATCAATCAAAACAATGTCAGGATCCTTTGAAAGCTCCCGCACAATCACAAAAAGCCTTTGTTCCTCAGGATCAAGCTGATGCGGTTTGACATCGAGCTTTTTTTCCAACTCAAAGATCCTGCAAAGTTCCATGAGGTCCACTGGCATGGCAACGGTGGTTGAATCTTCAAAATAGTATCTCATAAGCATGAGATTATCACGCATTGAACGGTTTATTATGAACGTTGCGTCTGGCGCTATGTAACCTGCCTTTCGCTTATATCGAAGCAGCTTTCTGTAGTCTGAGAGGTCCAGTTCCTCTCCCTTGTAGAAGAAGCGACCGCTCTTGGGGGGCTCAAGGGTGGCCAAAGCCCTCAGAAGATGGCGCGCGGCATCAGGTGAGTCTGTCACAATTGAACAGGCATCTCCCCGCTCTAAAATGAGGTTGAAGTTTCTCAAGCCGTTTTCATCGGCGAGTGCTTCAACCATGTAATCGGAGAGCCTGATCAGTTCTGAAGCCATACTCTTCGTAAGCTAGACGTAAATCTAAACGTAAAAGATGATCGAGATGATGGTGTTTATAAAAAGACAATATAAAAAACATTCGACTGCTGCCTTGGAGGTTTCTGGTGGGATTTCAGTGATGGCCCTTTTTGCACGAAAGCCCCGGTAAAGGGTAGTGACTGTGATAGTGAATCCGAAGAAAATAGCCTTGACAATGCCAACAGTGATATCAATCCCGGATAGGGCTTTGCCTATCTCTTCCAGAAAGTTCTCCACAGCAATGTCGGTGACGGTCCATGCAATCGCATATCCGCCAAGTATCGCCACCATATCAAAGATAAAGAACAGACACAATATGGCCACCGTAATGCCCATGAGTCTCGGGAGACAAATGACGTGAACAGGGTCGATCCCTTGCATTTCCAGTGCTTCCAGCTCCCCTAGAATCTCCATATAGCTTGTCTCAATGGTGACGGCAACGGCTGTGCGTAAGATGACGATTAGGGCAGTAAAAAGCGGTCCCAATTCCCGAATAATTAGGATGACGATTAGCTCTCCAAGTATGTATCTCCCCTCAATGGTTCCAAACTGCCTTGTAAGTTGTATGACGATCATGCTTCCAGAGATCAATGCGATGAACAGAACCACGGGTAGGGCCTGTACGGCCGTGAAGTAGATTTGCTCGGCAGTGAATCTCAAAACGATTCTATTGCCGGCTTTGGGTCGTTTGAGGAGAAGACCAGCAATTCGGTTAGTAAACGCGAAGAGATCGAGCATGTGGTTGACGCTGTTGATCGTGCGTCTTCCAATGGCTTGTACCAAACTGCCCATGTCGTCCTGTCATGGTTAGGGGTTTTGCTCCAATGGGTCTGCCCTGGCGCTCACTTAGACGCTAGTGTCGCGTCTCAGAAGTTTCTTTAAAAAACATGGAGTCGCCGTAAAGCTGTTTTCCTCACTCCGTGAGCGTTTTGGGGACGTCAGCTTCGCTTCGCTGAATCACAAAAACTCGGGCTAAAGCCCTCAAACAGTTTGTGATTCTCAACGCGTCACTCAGCTGCCATCTCA
>CP070769.1:391641-394474 GCA_020347085.1 Desulfobacterales bacterium | reverse complement strand
TATGCGACCTATGCCAACCAGTATTTCAACTACCGTTTTTATGACGTGAGCCCCGATGAGGGGGACGTCAGCGAAGAAGCCAGGCAGAATCAGGAACAAGCCAAGAACTATGGCATTTTGCCTGTGCAGATTCAGATCATCGATGAAGATGAGGTCAAGTTACAGAAAGCCTACATGGGCCTGGTACTAATTCACGGCGATATCATTGAAAGGATTCCCACTATTACCTCCACGGATGGCCTTGAGTACCAGCTGACAACGGCCATACAAAAAATGAACAACAAGATTAGCGTCTTGTTGCGGCTGCCCGAGAAGATACGTATCAAACTCTTTCTCTCCTCTTCGCTTAAAATCGTTGCTCCGTTCATGCGCTTGAACCAGCTTCCAGAGCTCCCCGCCAAACTGGAAAGCATCGTGGAAGAGCTTAACGGCAAGAACTACGGAAAGCTTCAGTTTGAATATCTGGATCCCACAAGAGACGAGAGTCTGGAAGCAGAATTGAAAAAATACAACGTCATAAATCTCAAATGGCCAGCCCTTTCTGGCGGGAAAATCCAGTCTGGCGAAGGTGCCATTGGCCTTGTCATGGAGTACGGGGACAAAGCAATAGAGATCCCCCTTATTCACGTCATGCGAATACCTTTCATCGGGAAGCATTACGAACTGGTCGACATCAACGAGATGGAGGAGATCATTAACGAAAGTGTGGAATCGCTCATCGACATCAACGAAGACCTCGGCTATCTGACGAGTCACAGTACCCTCAAACTCTGGAGCTCCTCACCGGCCGCTCTCATGGGACAGCAGGAACCGGACGCCTTATCCAGTTTTCAGACCCTGACATCCCAAAACTACAGCATCAAGGAGCTCAATCTCAAGGATACTCGCATACCCGACAGTCTCAATTGCCTCCTGATTGCAGGGCCAACAGAAAGCTTTACAGACTATGAGCTTTTTCAAATTGACCAGTACCTCATGCGGGGGAGAAACCTTGCCTTATTTCTGGACGCTTTTAGGGAAGTCACGCCCCCGAATCAGCAGTCTTTCAGATTTAATCAGCCTCCCAGATACGTGCCTCTAGACACAGGACTTGAGAAGCTCTTGGAGCATTATGGCATCCGAATAAAGAAATCCTACGTGATGGACGAAAATTGCTACAGACAGCGCGTTCCAGCACAGTTCGGTGGTGGGGAAAGAGCCATCTATTTTGCCCCGATTATTAAGAATCAGTTTATCGACAGCAAGCTCGGATTCATGCAGAACATCAAGGGGCTTGTTGCCATGAAAATCTCCCCCTTGGAGTTGGACACCGAACGGATCAAGGCAAATGAGCTGAATGCTCGTAAAGTCTTTTCCTCATCGGAGAAGTCCTGGGAAATGCGCGGTCAGATTAACCTCAATCCTATATTCATTCGGCCGCCGCAAGTGGCAGATGAGAAGAAAAGTCTGCCCCTGGCTTACATCCTGCAGGGGGAATTCCCCAGCTATTTTGCCGGAAAGCCTATTCCTGAAAGAAAAGTGGAGAAGGCTGATTCCCAAAAAGAAGCGCCTGAAAATGCAGAAGACAAAAAGCCTGATGTTGATCTGTCAAAAATCGAGGGGAAAGGGGAATACCTGTCCAAGGGAAAGGCAGGCAAAATCTTTCTTATGGCATCCTCTGAGATGCTCAAAGACAATATGCTAGATGAAAAAGGGAGAAGTCCCAATGCCATGTTTATCATGAACGTATTGGACTTCCTCAACAACCGCGAAGAAATTGCTCTTATGCGAAGCAAAGAGCAACGGTTCAACCCCCTGGATGACACGGAGGGAGGGACCAAGACCTTTGTTAAATCCTTTAATGTCGCCGGGATTCCGGTAATCGTGATCCTTTTCGGGCTGCTGGTATGGTTCCGCAGACATTCTCGCAAGAAACAGATCCAAATGATGTTTCAAGAATGAGAAAGAGGATTATCAGGATGAAGAAGGAATACATTATACTCCTCGCCATCATTGCAGCACTCTCCGTGTATCTGATTCTGCGTAACCCTGACAGGACGCACTACCAGCTGCCGAAACTTCCGAAAATCGCCAAAACCGATATCTCGAAGATTGAGATCTCCAGCCAGGACACCACCATTTCTCTGAATAAAAAAGACAACAAATGGCACGTTGAACCAAAAGGATACCTGGCCGATACGACCAGGGTCAAAAATATGTTGGACATCATCGAAAAACTGACCGTGACCACCTTGGTCTCAGAATCCAAAAACTACAGCCGCTACAATCTGGACGACAGCAACAAGATCGCCGTCAAGGCATGGGCGGGAGATAGGCTGAGGCGCGATTTTGAAGTGGGCAAGGCAGCCACGTCGTATCGCCATACATTCGTGAAACTGGCCGGTGATGACAGCGTATACCACGGACGGGGAAATTTCAGGGACAGATTCGACCAGACGGTGGACGAACTTCGGGACAAGACAGTCTTATCATTTGACCAAGCTAAAATAGAGGAGATACATATCACCAAGGGCGAACAAGAGATGGCTTTTGTTCGCACGGAGGCACCTGTGGAGGTCGGTGCCGATGAGGAGACTGACGCCAAACCTCCGCCATATACAGAGGCACAAACGGTCTGGCAGACTCCCGACGGCAAAGAGGGCGATGAAACCCTGCTGGGCAGGTTACTCGCGGCCCTTTCCAACCTAAAGTGTGAAAAATATATCGATGACCTCAAGAAGGAAGATTTGTCGAATCCGATTTGTATCATACAGTTGAAAGGAGCTGAAGAATACACAGTCTCTATATTTGCCAGAGTGGATGAAGATGCCAAGGACTATCCGGCCATTTCGTC
>CP070769.1:388316-391541 GCA_020347085.1 Desulfobacterales bacterium | reverse complement strand
GCATGAACAAGTTCCTTGACAACCAAGGTGACGTGAGCACGGTTTCCTCAGTCGCAAGCGTATTTGTCAGTCGGGTTGACACGGCGGCAGACAAGATGCTTGATGATCTCATGGATAAGGAAACCAACGGGGTGGCCAAGAGTGAACTGGAATCCCTGAAGGGCACGTCTGCGGTGGCCAATTCGGCGCTGATATACAGGAAGCATATAGAAATTTTTTCGGAGAAGGCGTTCGCGTTACTCAAAGAGAAGGGGGCCAGGGTTCAAAGGGTGCTGTGGGGATCCACTGGAACGAAGAATCCTGCTTACAGTGACGTCAAATATGTGGCTGAATTAATCGCCAGGAATACCGTGAACACCCTCCCCGACCAAACACTTGAAGCGTTTCTGGACCACGGTGTCGTCAAAGAGGCCCTGACCGCTTCAGCTGAGGAATCTCAGAAGACGGTCGATCGTTTTAAGGGTTTTGGGATTGATATAGACAGCATTTGCGCCAAGCTACTTGTGGATGGCGCTGCCGCCTTTACGAAATCCTTTGAATCCCTCTTAAGCACAATAGAAAGGACAGCTGAGGAGACATAACCGACTCATCAGAACTCCGGCTACCTAGCATACTTACGGGGTAATGACGCCTTTACTTTCGTTCCGAGCCTCTCGGGTTGGTGTTTTGTGGGAGGTGCGGTCTCCGCTACATATACTGAGGAGAACGTTAATTGTCCGACACAGGGCCAAATTTCCCTCGTCCGCTGCAGCGTATTTGGATGCTTCTAAGGCTTGCTCCGTACGCCCCAAAAACTCGTCCCGCTTCGCGGGGCTCAAACAGTTTGGGGCGCCGCCCGTCGCTTCGCCAAGAATCATCAAAAATGCGCTGCAATGCTCCCTCAGAAAAAGAAGCCCTGTGTCTGATGCGTTTTGACTCCATTAGTATCTCACAAAAACACGGCGCCGTGCGGTCAGTTACTCCAGAGACAGGCATCATTACCCGTCTGGTAACATGTCGCGTGTTTAATGGAGGTTTTGTGGTTAGGGTTGGGCCCTTAATGATCGGGACCTGCATCATGAGACTGGAGAGGACTCGATCGTTCGTGTGAGACAGAGGTGAAAGAGGCGACCGACGACAGCACTCCGACCAACAGAGCCCCGCAAGCTGTAATCAATGTTGCAGGCGTACCCCTCCAGGAGGCTGGATCATGCCTCATTGAGGAGCCCTCTGATCCATGCGCGATTGTCATCATCGGGGCTTGCGGCGACCTCACAAGACGAAAAATCATTCTGGCGCTTTTCAGGCTCTTCAAGTCGGGCGGGTTGCCAGACCCTTTTCTTGTAGTGGGCACGGATTTGAACGAGATCACCACGGGGGAGTATCGCGAGTTCATTAAAGAGTCCATAGAAGTCATGAGCGGAGAAAGTCCTGATGCAGATGCGTGGGATAGCTTTGTCACACGGTTGCATTACTTGAGCATTGATCCGGAAGATGACTCCCCATACAGCAGCTTGGCCGATGTGCTGAAACAGCAACTTCGGGCATTCCGGATTCCGGCAAATCGTCTGTTTTATCTTGCCGTCCCGCCCTCCCAGTATGTCAACGTCGTCCGCAATCTTGGCAAGGCGGGCCTTGCGGCCGAAAGCGAAGATTGGTCGGGTTGGGCCCGCATAGTGATCGAAAAACCTTTTGGACGCGATCTAAAAAGCGCCCAGGACCTGGACACTCATATCCATCAGTACTTTCGTGAGCATCAGATTTACCGAATCGATCATTATCTGGCCAAGGAGACCGTTCAGAACATATTGATGTTTCGCTTTGCCAACGCGATCTTTGAACCGATCTGGAATCGCAGATACATCAATCACGTGCAGATCACGGCAGCCGAAACCCTGGGGGTCGAGCACCGCGCGGTTTATTACGAACAAGCGGGCGTCCTGAGAGATATGTTTCAGAATCACATGCTGCAGCTTCTGGCCATGACCGCCATGGAGCCGCCTTCTGTGTTTGAGGCGGACAGGGTGAGGGATGAAAGGGTCAAGGTATTTCGATCTCTTCGGCCTTTTGCGGTTGACCAGATTCATGACCACCTCGTCCTGGGACAATACGTTGCGGGAGAGATAGGCGGTCAGACCGTTCCTGGATACAGAGAGGAGCCCGGGGTTAATCCACATTCAATGGTTCCCACGTTTGCCATGGCTAAGGTTTATATTGACAACTGGCGCTGGCAAGGGGTCCCGTTCTATCTTCGTTCGGGGAAAAGGATGGCGAGGAAGCTCACGGAAATTGCCATTCAATTTAAGAGGGTCCCATACCTGATGTTTCGCAACGTTCTGTCTGAGAGGATTCATCCGAACCTGCTGGTTCTGAGGATTCAGCCGGACGAGAGGATCACCTTGACATTTCAAACCAAGTTTCCTGGCGCCAAGGTCTGTCTTCAGCCTGTCACCATGGATTTTCACTACAGCACCGTTCAGCAAGGTGCCCTGCTGGATGCTTACGAAACGGTTATCTTGGATTGTCTGTTGGGGGATCATATGTTGTTTGTGCGTCAGGACGGGGTGGAACAGTGTTGGGCGTTTCTTTCTCCTATTCTGGATGCTTGCGAAACATGCGCGGATCGTGAACAGTCCTTGCATTTCTACGAGGCAGGAACGTGGGGGCCCCGAGGGGCAGATGATCTGATGCAGCAAGGGGGATGTGCCTGGCGCCTCAGTTAGTTTCCATTCATAAATGGCCCTTTTTTCGACGAGCGGCGTTCCCCGCAATGATGACTGACCGCTTTTACACTAACCGGAGCTTGGCAGGTAAAGAAATTCGTTTCACTGCGGCCTCCAATGCCTTTCGTAGCCTTGCATATGTTGTCGCTGGAAATGGCTATAGGCCTTCGTTCAGCGAAATTCCTTACCTACCCATGATTCTCCCTGTTTTGGACGAAAACCTCCAGCATATGGATTAGAGGCTTCATTCAGCAGTGCGAAACTTGAGTAACTTATAGAAGTCAAACAAAGTTTTGAGTTTTGGAATTGATTCGAATTTCGGATTTTAAGAGTAATTCTCTGAGGACACACAGTAATTGGGAAAACTAGTGTCATGTTCCAGGAATAGGTTCAATTACTGATACTGGAGCCGAAAGCCTTTTCCGAGCGACATTGAGCATTTTCGGACCCGGACGTCAGGTGAGTTGAGCGTGAAGAATCATAAACTGTTTGAGGGCTTTAGGCCCGAGTTTTTATGATTTAG
>CP070769.1:381208-388216 GCA_020347085.1 Desulfobacterales bacterium | reverse complement strand
TGATATCGCTTTGGGTAGCCCTCACAATTGTGAAGATAGAGGGGGCTGATATCGAAATAGCCGTGGATTTGGGCTTTGAAGATGCCCATTAAACGGCTTGAACTGCAACAACGAGCGCATTCGCTGTCCCGATCTATCGGGACTGCAGGGAGCTTCAATCCTCCTTGGTGGGTCCGTAATGCAGAATTCAGCAGGGCAGAACCCGCACCCTTTAGGGCGGGGAGACTTCACTCGAAGCTATCTCAAAAATGCGTATGACGCCCCATGGCGGCGTTGCGAGTCGACTCAAAATGCTCACATACTACCGCATATGCTGCGCTTTTTCGTCGCCCCGCGCCTTGCCCTGAACCCTGATCCACGTTTTTGAGATAGCTTCTCGTTGGTCAGCAGCCTGAAGGGATATGGGTCAAACCGCCCCACTGCATGTTGAGTCTTTATGGGCGGATTAAGAATCGAATCATAGGGGGGATATGAGATGGGTACGGGAAACGTTCTTTTGCATGCCATTGCAGAAAAAGAAAATATGTGGGTGGAAGGCCATTCTACACTGAGACACCTGGTCCAGTTAATGTACAAGAACGGACAAGGTGTTGTTGTCGTGTTGAAACAGAACAGGCCAGTGGGAATCTTGACAGAGAGAGACGTCGTCAACCTGTTATACACCAGGGTCGATTTGAGTGAGGAGTGTGAGCGTTTTGCAAGAAAGCCGTTAGTCATGGCTCGTGGAAAGAGAACTATTGGTTATGCTATGAGCTTGATGGTTGAAAACAACGTTAGAAGATTGTTGGTAGTCGACCAGTCCGATAATTTCCTTGGTGTCGTCACTCAGCAAGAGTTGTTGAACTATCTTGAGGAGGATTTTTACCGTTCATCGCTTAAGGTAAAACACGTTTTCGACCAGCTGAAAGATTTGGTCAGCGTAGCCCGGGAAGATGCAATCAGGGAAGTGCTTAAGAAGATGGTCGATCACAACATTAGCGCAATCCCCATCCTGGGAAATAAGGTGGCCGTTGGGATCATTACTGAAAAAGATGTCCTGAGGTTGGCAAAGGATAATGTGTCGCTTAAAGAACCTGTGGGCAAGTACATGTCTTCTCCTGTCACCCTTGTGAACCTGGAGACAACACTCATCGACGTGGTCAAGACGATGAACATGAAAAACATTAGACGGGTTGTTGTGGAGGACGGGGATGGTTTGGCTGTGGGCATCATGACCAACAGAGATCTTGTCCGGAACTTTGAGGGAGACTACAATGAATTCCTGGAACGAAAGCTGAGGTACACTAAGGAGGTTTTAAACTTGTTGCCAGAGATGCTGTTTGAGGTGATTGATACAGGAGAAGACCAGTTGGTGGTATGGGCAAATGAAAAAGTGTTGAGCAGGTTCGGGAAAGAAATCATTGATAAGCCCGTTACTCAGTTGGTTCCATCACAAAGGTGGCATGACATTTGCCGTACCTTGATCGAGCAAAACAAAATTGAAGATATAAGATTTAAGAAGGATAAGTGTATTTATGAATTTTCAGGGTTCTACCTGCCCGTGGACAGAGCCACAGAAAAGGGAAGGATGCAGCTATTCCTGAGAGATATTACCCAAGAGGTCACGCTGGCGACTACTGATCCTCTAACCAGCATCTACAACAGAAGATACATGAACGAGTTCTTGGCGAAAGAGGCGGAGAGAAGTAGGCGCACAAACAGAGGGTTTGCTGTCTCTATAACCGACGTGGACGACTTTAAGAAGATCAACGACACTTACGGGCATCTGTCAGGGGATATCGTTTTGAAGGAGATTGTCCGGGGAATGATCAGCGGTACACGGGAGTACGACACACTGGGGCGGTATGGTGGGGAGGAGTTTCTCATCATTTTGCCGGAAGTCGATAAACACACAGCCGTTCTGGTCTGTAACAGACTGCGCCGGGACATTGAAGAACATGAGATCGAAGTCGCTGAAGGCGAAAAGATCCGTGTGACCGTCAGTTTTGGTGTATCCAATTTTCAAGAAGACGGGGTTTTGCCGGATGATTTGCTTGTTAAGGCCGATGAGAGACTTTACAAGGCCAAGCGAGAGGGAAAAAACCGGGTTGTATTTGAGTAGGGAGTTTCGCACACTCAGGTCAATGACCGGCTCGCTCCCCGGACACGCAGTGCTGCCGCAAGGCAGAACCCCCGCCCTTTAGGCCGGAGAGACTTCACTTAACCGCTCATACTTCTTCGTCTTCTGGGTTGACAAAATGAGGCAAAGCACTCAGGTCGACCTTTCGGGCTGCTTTAACGCCAGCATGAAGCGCTTTACGGTTCATTTTTTCTGTTTTTTCGGGCACCCTTGCAGTCAACGTCTTTTCCAAGCCCTTTAATGAGACAACCTGTGTGAGGTAAGCAACAGCACCCAAGGCAACCATATTGGCTGCAAACTCCTTACCCACGTCCTTTCGAGCGATCTTTGTGAATGAAATAGCAACGATACGGCCTGTGGGCACCTGATCGACGAGTGAAGCATCAACGACGAGCAGTCCTTCAGACTTGAGATCCGGAAAATTGGTGTCATAAGCGGCCTGATTCATGGCCAGAAGCAAATCCGGTTGTACGGCTCTGGGATAATCAATGGCTTCTTTGCTGATGACGACTTCGGCTCTGCTGTTTCCACCTCTGGCTTCAGGGCCATAGCTTTGGGTCTGACAAACGTAGTTTCCATCGTAGACTCCTGCTGCCTCAGCCAAGACTATGGCAGCCATAATGATGCCCTGCCCGCCTGACCCAGCAAATCGAATCTCGTATCGGTCTTTCGTCATTGGTTTCATTGTCTAGCAAGGCTTTTGGCTCTGTCACGAACCTTTTGATATTCATCCGTATAGATTGGCTTCTCCAAGTCAGCCAAGACACCTATGGTAAACTTATCCTCAAGGGCATCGGGCTTCATCTTTCGGGCTTTTTCTGTGGCCACTGCATGATCTCTCAACCACTTCATCATGGTCACAGGATCTTCAATTTGATTTCGCCGTCCAAATTGTACGTGGCAGTTAGACATGGCCTCCACGACACTAAAACCAGGTTTTCGTATCCCCGCTTCAATTAACTCATCTAAGAGCCGGGCATGGTACACAGTGCCTCGGGCTACAAAAGCAGCACCTGCCGTAACTGCCAACTCCGCAATAGAAAAGGCATGTTCGATATGGCCGTAAGTGGCGGTTGTAGCATAACAACCATAGGGCGTCGTGGGTGAATGCTGGCCTCCTGTCATGCCATAGATCTGATTGTTGATAATGATAGCAGTGAGGTCTAAATTCCGCCTGGCAGCGTGAATGAAATGATTGCCGCCAATGGCCGTGGCGTCCCCATCACCCATGAGTGTGATGACGGTCAGGGACGGTTTTGCCAATTTGATACCGGTGGCAAAGGTCAAGGCGCGCCCGTGGGTGGTATGCAAGGTGTTGAAGTCGACATACACTGGCATGCGGCCTGAACAGCCGATTCCGGATGCTAGGACGATCTCGTCTTTTTCCAGGCCTAAGCGATCAATAGCGCGAATGAGTGCGCCCAGAACAATGCCGTTACCGCACCCGGGACACCAAACATGAGGGAATTTCTTGTCGTGACGCAAGTACTTATGAATCAGCTTCGTGACTTCTTTCGTCATCTGTCATTCCTTCACGTTGCAGGCACGCGGAGAACAGGCACTATAGCTTTGCAAGTTTTCCGCTGATTTCGTCGGGTCTGATAAGCTCGCCGTCGATGCGGTTATACTTTTCCACTTGGCAGGCAAAGTGATTTACCCGTTTGACTTCCCGACTGATTTGTCCCATGTTCATCTCAGGGACCAACACGGCGCGGCATTGCCTTAACACGCTTTCCACGGACCGCCTGGGAAATGGGAAGAGGGTTATCAGCTGCAACAGCCCAGCCTTGATGCCCTGTTCTCTGGCGTCACTCATTGCTCGACGGGCGGACCGGGCTACTGAACCGTAAGCAATAACCGCGACCTCGGCATCGTCCATCATAAAAGATTTCGTGATCTGAATTTCATAAAAGCCCTGGGTGATCTTTTGGAATAAACGGCTTATAAATGCCTGGATCTCATCCGCACGCTGTGTGGGAAAACCGCGCACATCATGGACAAGCCCTGTCACGTGGTGGCGGTATCCTTCTCCAAAAGCTGCCATGGTAGGGACGCCTCTACTATTACCTTCGTACGGAACGTACCATTCAGATGGCATGCTCGGAGAAACCCGATCAATGATTTCAACCCGATCAACAGGCGGCAAAGCCACGGTTTCTCGGGTGTGCGCGACCATTTCATCTGACAGGATTATGACTGGGACACGATATGCCTCTGAAAGATTGAAGGCTTGAACCGTTATGTCAAAACAGTCAAGGACGGTTGATACGGCCAAAACGATTATGGGGTGATCACCATGGGTTCCCCACCTAGCCTGCATCACGTCACCCTGTGAAGGGTTTGTGGGGAGGCCTGTGCTTGGTCCACCGCGCATGACATCTACCACAACGCAAGGGACTTCAGCAATACAAGCGAATCCCAGATTTTCTTGCAGAAGTGAGAATCCAGGTCCACTCGTGGCCGTCATACTCTTAATCCCAGCCAGTGAAGCGCCAATAACCGCTCCCATACTGGCAATTTCGTCCTCCATTTGGATGAAGGTACCGTTTACCTGAGGTAATCGAACCGACAGCATTTCGCTGATCTCTGAGGCAGGTGTGATCGGATACCCTGCAAAGAACCGACAGCCTGCGGTCAAGGCGCCTTCTACAATAGCTTCGTTTCCCTGTAAGAGACGCCTATTTTTCGAAGAAGGTGTTCTCACGCTCGGTCCCTCTCGGATTCCACATCCCGCACAATAATGGTAATGGCGACGTCCGGACAGTGCAACTCACAGAACCTGCACCCTATACAATCATCTGGCCGCTTAATGACCGGACCTCCACGATCGTCGTGGCCGATGACCTTTTTAGGGCAAAAAGCGCTACAGATACCGCATGCTTTACACCAATCCCGAAAGACCACTTGATTAAACAGCTCCTTAATCTTCCCGGATTGCTTGTGCTTGGATGCCCGCGGTTTATTGGCAATTCTATCTTGCTTGGCGGTTTGCTGGGTCTTCTTTTTGGGGGGCACGGCCGTTATCTCGACAGGATCGCTTTTGAGGGTTTTTTCAGAGAATACGTTTTCATAATTTCATATTTCCAATGCATATACCATATCCAAAGGTGTTCAACTTTACAACATTATCGACGTTCATAACCGTAGAATTCTTGTTTCGGGCACGGTTTACTTTTTTCAGGCACGCCATGGTGTGCCAAATACAACTGCGTTCTGCGGGGATAAAGCGACATCCACAAAATTATAACGCTCCAAGAGACGTAGGGGCAGTCCTTTATCAACATATGTTCCACAAGGCTTGCCTGCTTGACAAACGAACCCGCTTACCCTATACGCTCTTGAAAAAACAAGGCATTTCGTCATCATTTTAGCTTAGGTCCGGGAACTGGAATACTCGGGCATAATGTAAGACAAAGGGGGTCCTATGAAAAAGAATTTCGCGTGCTTCTTCTTTTTGATTCTCATGGTAACCGTCCCGGCCACTTGGGCAGAGGGTGATGAAGTTCGAACTGTGACAGCGGAAGGTGTTGCGGCCATTCTTGCGGGGGATATGGGCTTGGCGCGTGATAGGGCCATCAAAGATGCCCAGAGAAACGCTGTGGAGATCGCTGTCGGGGTCTTGATTGATTCCGAAACTCTTAGCGAGAATTACACGCTCATCAGGGATGAGATCTATTCCCGGTCCACGGGGTACGTTGAGGATTATCAGGTTCTCGATGAACGGAAAGAAGCGGAATCGCTGAGGGTGGCTATCCAGGCCCGGGTAAGGATGGGCCCTCTTCGAGATGATTTGGACCGTGTGATTGAGGCAGTTGAGCGTCCCCGCGTATTATTCATGATTGCCCAACAAGATATTGGACAGACCAGATCATGGGCATGGTGGGAAGGTACCGCACGGATGGGACAGCACGTGGTGGAAGCTACGCTGCAACAGCACTTCATTGACAATCACTTTTTGGTGGTGGACCACTCCCTGAAAAGGCCCTCCCATCAGGTTTCCGTGAATCCATCAGATTCAGAAGCTGTGGCATTGGGGCGGGATTATGATGCGGAAGTAGTTGTTTTCGGTCAAGCCATGGCCAAGGATGCAGGACGTATTGAACAGTTCGATCTTCGTTCCTGTCGCGCAGAGATATCTGTCATAGCTGTTCAAGTCGACAATGGCCATGTTTTGACATCTGCCAACGCCAATGCAGCTGCAGTCCATATTGACCCCGTGAGCGGGGCAACTGCGGCCTTGAGAAAGGCCTCAGAAAAACTCGCAAAGACGCTGGTGGCGAACATCATCGAGAGGTGGGCCAAACCGGCGGCGATCATCACACTAGACATCGTCGACATAACGCGATACCCAGATTTTGTAAGGTTCAAGGGCCTGCTCAAAGAGCAGGTGCGGGGGGTTAGCAAGGTATATCAGCGAGGATTTCAGGCGGACAAGGCCAATTTGGAGGTGACCTATCGTGGAACAGCCCAAGATCTGGCTGATGAGCTAGCCCTGAAAGAGTTTGAGTCATTTCACATTGATCTTCTGGAAGCATCTCAAAACCGCTTAAAATTGAAATTTGTCACCAAGCCAGAATAGAAAAAAGTGTAGGCTGTTTTGAAAACTTCAGAGTGATAACAGAAACAGCACCCATATCTGCAGTGAGCGACTATGTCTCGCTGAAAGCGGCTGCTCGTCCGTTATGAGCAAGTGCAAGTCCATGGAAAGATGACACTTTAAGGCAACTACATAAGGCCTTCCTTCAAAATACAGCCTTTTTCCCTTCAAAATACAGCCTTCACCCCATTTACCTTTCCAGTTATCAGCATAGGCTATTAATCAACACATTGATCAGCGTCTCGATTGCATGAGAGGGGGGGTGAGCAGTCGGCATTATATGGCATAAGGT
>CP070769.1:375745-381108 GCA_020347085.1 Desulfobacterales bacterium | reverse complement strand
GGTTCAGTTTTTTCAACATCACGGACGGCGCTGAGGCCGATAACTTCAATAGCTGGTCAACATAACGATTTTGCCATGAAACCCACTACTGATTAATCGAATATAGGAGCTGAGCTATGAAAAGAGGAATCTTCATTTACTGGTTGACAGCAAGTTTTTTGATGCTCTCGTCTGCTTATGGAATGGCCCAAGAAGGCAGCATCACCACCGGTTATTTGAAGGCCATCCCTGGTATTGCCCTGCATGGTGTCCACGATCAGAACATTTACCTGACTAACCATGCCTTGACCCGGGGCGGCAGAATCCACAGCGGCGATCTGAAGATCATCCCTGGTTTTGCCATTCAGGGTGTTCATGATGACAACATATACCTGGGTAACGGAGACAACACCCCTCAAGAGGACGAGGAGTCGGATTGGATCACGCATCTCATGCCTTTACTCCTTTTCGATTACAGCCTTGCTGAGAGGGGGAGCCTGAATTTCGGTTACAGGGGCGACTTTGCTTATTATAACGATAATGACGAAAATGACTGGACCAGGCACGAAGGCATTTTTCGTCTCGATTATGGTTCACCGGGCGGCTTGATCTTGGCGCTAGACAATCTCTTTGTTAATACCGAAGACCCTTACAGTTCAGAGAACGAATTTCAGCTTGGCCAACCGCAGGTTGAGCGCTGGTATGACCGCCTGAATACGACAATCGGTTTTGAGTTTAGCGACCAGTTAAAGGTCTTTGCTTACTACAACTTCTATAAACAAGACTATGATGAGGCCGTAGACTTTTCTCAAGACTACAAATACCACGAATTTGGCGCTGGCACCCAGATCAGGCTGCACCCAAAAACGTGGGGATTTTTTCGATATCATTATGGTGAGCGAGATTATTACACCCATCGCCAACTCGTTACCGACTCCAACGATTCCGATTTTGACTGGCACCGTGTAAACGTCGGGCTCATCTGGGATGCGGATGCCAAGTTGGACGGAGAGCTGAACTTGGGTTACCAGTGGAAGAGTTATGACAATTCAACCGATGTGAACGGCAACCCGTACGATGACGAGAACACCTGGATTGCTCGCACCTTGATATCTTATGAGGCTGCTCCGACCACAACGCTTGGTCTGGGGCTGGCGAGAGCACTCAGAGAGGCCGGCGCTGTTAGCAATGAATACTATGAGGACACCGGAATTAGCCTAAACGTTCAACAAGTTCTCATAGAGAAGTTGATCCTCCACGTCGGTGGCATTTACAGCAACCAAGATTATAACGTGTTCAGATCTCAAAAAAGAGAAGACGATAATTACAAGGTCAAAATAGACCTTGACTACCAGGTTCAAGATTGGCTGAGTGCCCAAGTTGGCTACCAGTATTGGGAAAAAGATTCAGACCAAGAGGCATATGACTTCACCGATAACCGTTTTATGGTGTCAGTGGATGTCGTTTACTAACCCGGGACTCAAGCAAGAAACTCTCACGCTGCGCCTTGTTCGTTTTGCTCTTTGCGCTATGCATCAGGTGCTATACCGTGCGTGCCCTATGAGTTGTGAGCTATCAGCTGTCAGGCCTGAGCTCGTGCGAAGTGCGGTTGCCTTTCGCCTTTAGCCTCGTGCCCAGTGCCCAAAGCTTAATTCGCTTTGAGCAACGTGCTATGAGCAACGTTTGTCGTTAGCCTTGTGCCTCCAGCCGGTGCTATGCGCCAAAACACCGAGGTTACCATGCAACAGATCAACCTATTTCATCTATGCACCACGCTTATTTTGTGTTTTTGTATGTGCGCGTGTGGCGTAGGAGGGGAGGTCGTAAAGGTTACCGAGGTTAATGATAACGCCCTCAATAGCTTGAGGGAGGTGGACCTGGCTAGGCTTGAGCAGATCAAGAAAGCCAGAGACAGCCAAGGCATTGATCCTACAGTGAGCAATATGATCCAGAAGACTCCCCACTTCTCTGTATCTGAATACTTTATGGAGCATCCTGAAGCTAGGGGAACAGACACCGCTGACTATAAGGTGGGTGGGTATGACGTCCTGAACATTACTGTTTACGAAGAACCAGACCTTTCCAGAAACGCCGTTCGCGTCTCGGCAGATGGCTACATCTCTTTTCCCCTGATCGGGCGCCTGGAGGTGGCCAATCTCACCACTTCGGAAATCGAAGAGCTTATATCTCTCAAACTCGCTGAACAACAATATCTCTTAGATGCCCATGTCTCCGTTATGGTGACCGAATACAACAGCAAGCGGTTCCTGATTCTCGGCGCCGTGAAAAATCCTGGGAGCTATTCCCTCAAGGCTAGGGAGCGGGTGTTAGACGGCATTTCCAGGGCAGGGGGAATCGACTCAGAGCAGAAGGCAAGCAAGAAAGCCATGATTATTCGAACGGAGGATTCAGGCACCCAGCGTGAACACAAGGTGGTTGTCAATATTGATCTCGAGGACCTGCTCAAAAGAGGAAACCAGATTTCCAATATCTTTTTAGGTGATAAAGATGTGCTTTATGTTCCTACAGCAGCATACTTCTACATCATAGGGCAGGTCAATAGACCAGGTTCCTTTGCAATCCCGGACAGGGAGATCACCCTGGTGGAAGCCATAGGCATGGCAGGCGGCTTCACGCGCATCGCATCGCGCAACAAGACCCGCATCATTCGCGTGGAAGACGGGATTGAAAAGATCATCCAGGTCAAAGTCGATGCCATCACCGAGGCGGGAAAAAAGATACAAGATGTCGTCATCCAACCCAACGACGTCATCGTGGTGCCGGAGAGTTTCTTTTAAAAGGTCATGCCCTAAATTCCTGAATCCCTGAATTGTCCATGTAGTGAAAAAGAAGGAGTAAAAATGGAAGAACCACTCGAAGAAGAAATCCACCTCCGTGACTACCTTCGAGTCATTTTGAAACACCGGTGGACGGTCATCACGGTTTTTGCTGTCATCGTGATCATGGTCACCATCCATTCCTTTACGGCCACACCGATCTATGAGGCTAGTACCCGTCTGGTCATTGAGAAGGAAAATCCAAAAGTCGTCTCCATCCAGGAGGTCATGGCAGTTGACGCTTCTGGCACCGACTATTACCAGACTCAGTACAAGATCATCGAGAGTCGTGCGGTGGCGCGGGATGTCCTGAGACGCTTTTCGCCAGCAGATAGAGAAAAGTTGTTTCCCAAACCTGAGGATGGCGTCATATCAGACTTCAAACAGACTATTCAGGGCTGGATCGCTTCGATACGGTCACTCCTTAAAACAACAGATGGTGAGGGAGCGGGTCAGATTACCGGTGAAGGTTCAGAGGAAAATGAGCGAGTGTCTGGTCTTATCCGCAGAATCAAAGTGAACCCTATCCGCAACAGCCGATTGGTGGATGTCAACTTTGAGGCCGAAGACCCTGTGCTTGCTGCCAAGGTGGTGAATACCATTGCCGCTGCCTATATCGATCAAAACCTGGAGACCAAGCTTGCAGCGGTTCAGAACGCAGTAAAGTGGCTTCACAGCCGGATCGAAGAGGAGCGCAAAAAAGTGGAAGAAGCCCAGCAGGCGCTCCTTCGATACAAAGAAGAACACGGCATTATCACCGACTTTACGAGTGATGTGGAAAAGATCACCGCCCAGAAACTTGCTGAGATGAACACCCAAGTGGTGGAAGCGGAGTCAAAACGGGTGGAGGCAGAGACCCGTTACAAACAAGCCGCTGCCCTGGCTGGATCTCCGGATATGCTCGGCTCCATCCCGGAGGTGCTTGATAATGAGCTCATCCAGAACATCAAGTCGATGGAGGTTGAGTTATACAAGCGGATGTCTGAGCTTTCAAAGAAATACGGGCAAAAACATCCACGTATGCTGGCCATCGAGTCTGAGATTAAGACATTGCAGGAGCGAAAGACGCAGGAGGTAAATCGTGTCATCAGCTCGCTTAGAAACGAATACAGGGTGGCCCTGGCCAGGGAGGAATCCTTGAAAGCGGCCCTGGCACAGCAGAAGAAAGAATCGCTCGATTTGAATCAAAAGGCCATCCAGTACAGTGTGCTCCAGCGCGAGGCAGAGAGTGCCAGGCACATGTATGACTTGTTGATCAAGCGTTTCAAGGAGACTGCTCTGACCGAAGATATGAAGACAGGAAACATCCGGGTCATTGATAGGGCAGAGGTGCCAAAGGATCCGGTCAAACCAAGAAGGCAGCGTAACATCCTCCTGGCCATCATTGTTGGCCTTTTGACTGGAACAGGGCTGGCCTTCTTTTTCGAGTATCTGGATAATACCATCAAGATTCCTGAGGACGTCAAACGACACCTCAGGATTCCGTACCTGGGTCCAGTTCCGCTGTTTGAAACAGCCAGCAAAGGCAATCCCAGACAGGCTGTGAACCAGGACCTCGTGACACTTCATGATTCCAAGTCCACTGCCAGCGAATCATACCGCGGCATTCGGACCAACATCCTTTTCTCATCTGCTGAATCAGCGCCGCAGGTGATCCTGATCACCAGTGCAGGCCCCAGAGAAGGGAAAACCATTACTGCGCTCAATCTTGGGGTTACCATGGCACAGGCTGGGAGCAAAGTGATGCTCCTTGATTGCGACATGCGAAGGCCCAAGATTCACAAAGCATTCGGCTTGGCAAAGGATCGTGGCATTTCAAATCTTTTAGTCGGGGGGGAGGCAGCGGATGGGGCCTTTAGGCACACCCCAATACCTAACCTCGATATCATCCCGTGCGGCCCTATCCCACCAAACCCCTCCGAGATGCTCGGATCAAAGCGTATGTCCGATTTACTCAACAGACTCCGTAAGGAGTATGCCCACATACTCATCGATTCCCCTCCCTCCACGGCTGTCACAGATCCCGCGGTCCTGTCAAAGTCCGTGGACGGCGTGGTGCTGGTGATTCGTGCAGGCGATACAGCCAAAGAAATGGTGAAAAACGGGATAGGCCAGTTTCAGGCCGTTGGGGCCCGTATCCTCGGCGCGATTTTAAACGGCGTCGATATTGGCAGGGACAAATACTACTACTATTATCAATACTATCACTACTATTATGGGGAAGATGGAGACAGGAAGAAAAGAAAGAATCGGACGAAGAAATCAAAACATCAACATGGCGAATAATTCAACACGGTGATGGAATGAGGTTAGAGGTTAGAGGCTGGAGGCAAAAAATACAGTTGGATTGCCTTTGATATCAAGCGAAGCGCTCCTCAAACCTCAAACTCATGGGGTACTCAGACTGAACTTGGGGCAGCGATTGCTAATCCCCAATTCCCCAATTCCTTAATCCCTTAATTCTTAAGGTTATGAATTTGTTAATTCCTAAATCCCTAAATGCCTCAATTTCTCAATTTTTATCATGATCGACTTACATTGCCACAT
>CP070769.1:364690-375645 GCA_020347085.1 Desulfobacterales bacterium | reverse complement strand
GCCCCACTGTTTTGTATAAAAACCCCTTGGCATACAGGTTGGGGGCCGCACCGGAGGGTGCGAAACTTGCGTTATAGCGAACTAAGTTCATTGCAGAGGCGCCGAGCACGCAAAGAGGGAAAGAGATAAGATGCCACAGCATGCAGGTTTTGTAGCAAGCCTTAAAGAGCATGGTAAAGCAGAGGTGATCATTCGGCCAGATATCCCTGGAATTCCCAATGCTCCCGAGGTGAGCGAGCGGGTCTGCCATTGCCCAACGGACGGCTCCACGGTGATCGTTGAAGCATGGAATAAGGCAGGGGCAAACGTGGGCGATTGGGTTTCGGTCAGTCAAAGCCCGGCTACTTTGAAAAAGAATGCTGCCACACTCTTGGGGATACCCGGGGCAGGACTGCTGTTGGGAATCATAGCCGGCGTGGCCGTATACCAGAGATTCGGGGTTCATCCAACCGTTTCGGTCGTGGTGGGGGCAGCAGTGCTTTTGCTGGCAAACATCATTGCTGCGGTGAGCTACAAACGGCGGTCCGCGGATAACCCGCCTGTGATCACCCGCATTATCAAGAAGCGCAAGGATATGACTGCGTCTACTTAGTGCGCATCATAGATAGAGTTCCCGGAACAAAGGAGGCGTGAGCATGGAAATCAAGGTGTTAGGTCCAGGTTGTGCAAGGTGTGAACTGACAGCCAAGAATGTCAAGGAAGCGGTTGCCGAGGCAGGCGTGGATGCCGACATTGAAAAGGTGACCGATATTATGGAGATCTCCAAGTACGGGGTGTTCGGAACGCCGGCCGTGGTGATTGACGGTGAGGTAAAGAGCGTGGGCAAGATCCCTGACAAGAAGGAGATTCAGGCCTGGCTGCAGAAGTAAAACAAGATATGGCACGATCATTTTATAAAATCATGTATGAGCCGGTTTGAGAAAACCGACGAGGTGCTTTTTTGATGGAGTGAAGTCATGACAAGTGAAGCGCGTGTTAGCAAAAAACCGAAAGGGCTCAGCCTTTTTGAAAAGTATCTTTCCGTCTGGGTGATCCTCTGCATTCTGGCCGGTATTATGCTTGGAAAAGTGGCTCCTGGATTCGCGAAGTATCTGGACGGATTGGCCATCTACGTAGGAGAAGCCCCGGTTGTTTCGATCCCCATCGCCGTGTGTCTCTTCTTCATGATGTACCCGATCATGGTGAAGATCGATTTCGGGGAGGTTCTCAAGGCCGGAAAGAACGTGAAGCCGGTGGGCCTCACACTTTTCGTCAACTGGGCAATTAAACCGTTTACCATGTATGCTATCTCTTTTTTCTTTCTGGGCACGGCATTTTTCGCCTTCATTGGGCCAGAGGCCGTGGACTATGTCAAAATGCCCTTTGGCTTAAATCTTCCTGTGGGGGCAACATACGGTGTCGGAAAGGTCATCTTGATCAATGGGATCAAAATGCTTGAAGTGCCACTCTGGCGAAGCTACCTTGCGGGTTGCATTTTGCTGGGCATTGCCCCATGTACGGCGATGGTTCTTGTATGGGGGTTTCTCGCCAGGGGAAATGACGGGCACACCCTGGTCATGGTGGCTATTAATTCCCTCACGATGCTTTTCCTGTATGGCCCTCTAGGTGGATTTCTCCTGGGTGTGGGACGGCTCCCTGTTCCGTGGCAGGCCTTGGTACTCTCCATAGGTATCTACGTGGCACTGCCACTCGCAGCTGGTTATATTTCCAGAAAGCTGATCATTCAGGCCCGCGGAGAGCTGTGGTTCAAAGAAAAGTTTCTCCATATTCTCACCCCTATTACCATTGTGGCCTTACTGATTACGCTCGTCCTTCTCTTCTCATTTAAGGGGGAGGTGATTCTTTCCAACCCGCTCACCATCCTCTGGATCGCTATTCCTCTTTTCATCCAGACGAATCTTATCTTCTGGCTAGCCTATGGTTTGTCTCGTTTCCTCAAACTCTCCTACGAGGATGCGGCTCCTTCAGCCATGATAGGTGCTTCTAACCATTTCGAGGTGGCGATTGCCACGTCGACCATGCTCTTTGGCCTCTCCTCGGGAGCAGCTCTGGCAACCGTTGTGGGTGTGCTGATTGAGGTACCGGTGATGCTTATGCTGGTGAAGATTTGTCTCAAGACTACCCGCTGGTTCCCCCAAAAGGTGTCCGCGCGGTAAAATAATAACAGGAGCCGGAATACGTGTGTTGAAATGCGTATGATCAACGAGGTTTGTATGAAAAAACGGACAGTGTGGGTCACTGCCATCTTTGTTCTTGCCAGTGCTTTTCTTCTTCATTGTGAAGGGGGTGACGCGAGGCTTGCCGAGGTGCCCA
This sequence comes from Desulfobacterales bacterium, assembly GCA_020347085.1. Taxonomy (GTDB): domain Bacteria; phylum Desulfobacterota; class Desulfobacteria; order Desulfobacterales. The sequence goes on along the minus strand of CP070769.1, from coordinate 373,332 downwards.
CCAAGGGCATGGTTACCATGCTCGATCTGGGAGCCAAGCAGTGTATTCCCTGCAAGATGATGGCTCCGATCCTGCAAAAGATGGAAAAGGCTTACAAAGGAAAAGCGGCCATAATCTTTATCGATGTCTCGAAACAAAGCTACCAGGCTATGAGATTCGGCATCCGGGCCATTCCCACGCAGATATTCTTCGACAAGGATGGCAAGGAGGTTTACCGCCACCTGGGTTTCATGAGCGAGGAAGCGATCGTGTGGCAACTCAAAAGAATGGGAGTAGACCAAGGCAAAAATGGCAAACCGGAAAAAACCGTCACCCCTCACGGATCAGACTGAGAAGGGATATTGATGCTGGAGACATTTTTTCTGACTATCAATGAATGGATTGCCGGAGGGCCTGCTATCGCGGCTTTGGGCTGCTTTCTGTGGGGTATGGTCAGTGTTATATTCAGCCCATGCCATTTAGCGTCAATACCCTTGATCGTGGCTTATGTGGGAGGGCAGCAACGCGTCTTAAAACCGAGAGAGGCTGGTTATTACGCTGCTGCCTTCACTTTCGGACTCTTCATCACCATAGCCCTCGTGGGCATCATCTGCGCTCTACTAGGGCGAATGTTGGGCGACGTGGGGAACTATTGGCAAATCCTGGTGGGGATCCTCCTCGTTTGGGTCGCCTTGGGGATGTTTGGTGTGGAAAAATGTTCGATCCCGGGGAGCCAATTGCACCGACTCAACGTGAGAGGCATCTCTGGAGCCTTGGTCTTGGGAGTGGCCTATGGCGTGCTTTCTGGTTCCTGCACCTTTGGTTTTATTGCTCCCATTCTTGCGATCATCACAATCCAGCAGAAAGTGGCATTTGGGGTCCTTCTTATTCTGCTGTTTGCCATGGGCCACTGTTTGCCTATCGTTGTAGCGGGCAGTTCGGGCGCGGCTGTCAGGGGGGTGCTTGAGAACAGCACCTGGCAAGGTGCCGGCAAATGGTTCCGCAAAGGCGCAGGGGTACTTATCGGTGCCTTGGGAATCTATTTCATCGTCAATCCGTTTTTTGTGACCTGAAGATATTGAAGGGATCAGAGTAAATGAGGAGTCAAGATAGACTAAGGCTTGCTGTTATCTTTTTGGCAATTTCCGGGATGATTTTTGCGGGAATCAGAAGCACAGAATCAAAAGAAGCGCAGAAGCTTGCGACCGGACATCCACCATCTGAAGCAGTTGTTGAAAGCAGCGCCCTGGAAGGCAAAATCATTGTATACTATTTTCACGGGACCTTTCGGTGCCCATCATGTCTGCAAATAGAGGCATGGTCTTTTGATGCCATACAACAAAATTTTGCCCAAGCATTGGAACAAGGAACGATGACATGGAAAACAATAGACGTGGACAAGCCAGAAAATAGCCGTTTCGTGGAAGCGTATGACGTTGCAACCCAATCTCTGATAATTGTGGAGATGGCCGGCAAAAAGCCAAAACGGCATAAACACCTTGAAAAGGTATGGGAGTATTTGTCTGATCAACCAGCCTTTTATAACTACGTAACAGACGAGATAAATAGATTCTGGACGGGAAGCTGAGGTGTATGGGTAAACAAAGAGGCGTGTGGTGTTTGGCTTTAGAGGCTCCGCAGTTGTTAAAATTTCATATGTTATTCTTTGATGCCGTCTCTCACATGTATCGGTGGTCATGGACGAACTGGAAATAGAAAATGCTTACGCCAATCCGTGATTACTTCCGCATTCATTCTTCAAACCAACCTAAAAGGCATGTGGGCACAGCCATAAAATTACGCCTTCTTCATAGAGACGGTTTCCAACGGGTCGACATCTCGCCGCCAGATCTCAATACCATTTTTCGTGTCCTGAACAAGTACTGAGCGCTCGTGCGGCAGGAGTTTTAAGAGGATCCAAATATCGCCCATAGATCCGATGGTGTTTGTCATAAGACACAAGAAAACAAATGTCCTGAGAAAACCGACGATATAGAGAGCAACGCATATCACGTTTAGGATGACAAGAGGTGCAAGCGTGACCCCAATGAAGTGCCCGCGCGGAACTTTTGTGTCGAAAGTCACATAGAAAAACGGCGGCTTGACCCCGAAGATTGGTCTGTGACCGAGAAGAATAGCTACAGCGCCATGAACACCCTCGTGCAGAAAGATAATGGTAATGATGGCGCCCACCAGATACGCGAACAGTGAAGGCCGAAAAGTGAAGTCGATGAACGGATGCCACGTATTGACAAGGCCTGTGGCCACGCCAATACCCGTGCCATACACCATGGCCTTCTTCCTGGAATAGGTATAGTCAGCAACTTTGATCATTGAAGATGCCCTTTATCCCGATGCATCGGGATAAAGGGGGATAAATTGGGACGGGGGTTCTGCCTGAACGCAGCACTGCGTGTCCGGGGAGCAAGCCGGTCAACCCGATCTCCACATGGCGTTTAACGAAAGACTCACCTGCGGGGATGGCGCAGAGCGGAATCCCCCTTAGGTGAAGCACCCTGTTCGCGTGTGATCTCTTGTTCCCTTATGGCGTAGACAGTTCCATCCTGCAGCCTGAAAAGCACAGGGATTTTATATACATCTTCCAGTTCTTTCTTGGTCGGCAGATACCAGCGCCACGTGATGTTGTCCAAATAGACAATAAGAGCTCTCTTTTCGATCAGATTGTTTCTCATCGCCCTGAGTTCTCGTGCTAAGTAAGGGTTAGATGCTCTGTTGCGAGCATTGACCTTGGCGGGAATATCTTTGGCTTTTATTCCTGTCAAGAAATGAATTATATCCGGTCCATTCGAGTATATCATTGCTCCGTCAGGTAAAGATTTGACGTACGCTATGCTTTCTGAATTCCTCCAAATGCGCTTCGTATAACCACTACCCTCATTGTGCAGGTGAATCGCAAATGATGCTGCACGGTCCAGATTTATGCACGGGAGCGCGAAGAAAAGTGCAAGAAGGCACCACCAAAGGCTGGGCCGCCTCTTGAGATTACTTACGCTCCGAGATACAGAGATGATGAAAATAATTCCGAAAACATAAACCGGTGACATGATTCTATAGCTTAAACGCGTGTGAGCGTCAGCAAAAGATATTGATACAAACAAGAATGACGCGTAGGTCATGGAGAATAGAAAAATTAGGGTCTGCATGACTGTGCTCATACTCACCTTTGCCTTGTCTCTAATCTGATGCCTCAGGACGAGGAAGAAGCCAGTAAGCACAAGGCCGCCAGCCAATAGGAGTTGAGGTATCTGGAGGTTAGTCGGGCAGCTCCATGGAAGCCAGAAATCATACATGGTGTGCAGGAAATCCTTAATATGCGAGATATTGATTGGATGGAAAGCAAATGTGCGGTTTATCGCAGAACGTGCAACCAAGATATTTCGAAAAAGCCAAATAGCTAGCGGAGAAATCCCTATTACTAGTAAGACAAAGCAGCTTCTGATTTGCGCCCTGGCCGGTTTCTCTTCAAAAAGGAGAATGCCTATTATCATTGCGGGAAGAAGAGTAACACCAGCGTAACGGGTTGTTATTGCAAGTGCGAGGAAAGATGAGGACGCAACCAATAACCAGATACGTGGTTTCGCTATATAGAATGTAAGTACAAGAAAAGCTGATAGGGACAAGCTGATGAAAAGAGGTTCCGACCAAGCCATGGTGTGTATATCGAGCATATGTGCAGATGAAAGGAAAAGCAAAATGGAGCACAGACTCGCCGGGAAAGAACTCCCGGTGTATACGTAGGTGCTTATTCCGATAAGAACAACGTTGAGTGCGAAGAGAAAAGCGTGCAGCCAACGTGCACCATCCAGTGGATCCGGCTCCAATAAACCGCTTAAGGCGAGCACTGTGGGATATACAGGGGGATAATGTGTTATCGGCTTACCACCCGATTGAAAACCATGCCCTGCGCCGATGCTCCGGGCCGTGGCGATATATACTGTCGAATCAGGGCTTACGCCAATTCCAAAAGGCGTGGCCCATAGAAGAATACCCAAAGCACAAACTCCGCTTACCGCAAGAAGCAGTAAAACAGTATAGGTCGGTCTAGGATTCACCTCAAAATTCATATCCACATTCCATGATTGTGAGGCCGATCGACCCGGCCAAGCGCGCAATGTAGCGCATCGCTTTGCAGCCGCTGGTTATGCATTTATATGCATCGTAGGCTTATAATCACGAAACAGCCAAAAATGTCTTGTGTACTACGGAGTCGATGGGTATGTTGCTCACGAACCCCAAACGTCGTTTTCTTGTGGATGTGCGTCTCACAGAACCCTCACACAGCCACTCTGTGATTTGCGAGGAGAAAGGTTCATTTCAGGATGAGACTGTTGGGTTTTGCTATTTTGAAAGGCTACACGATAACCTATGTCAAACTCAAGGAGAAAAGAATAACCATTCAAAGAAGCTATCTGCAGTCCTTAGAGATGTTATATGGTCTTCGTTGACGCAATTTCTCGCACGGATGAGTCGCCATGGACGAACTGGAGATAGAAAAGGGTTACGCCAATTTTCACCGGAAACTCAACCGCGTGCTCAGGCAAAAAGACGTAAAAGCCTTTAAGCGGCACCTAGCAAGCCATCCCCGTGAGGCGGGAAGACTCACCCATTGTCTCATGCTGAACGATGAACTGGCTGAGATTGAAATGTATAAACTCATCTTGATGAGATCGCCGCTCAAAGATGTACATGAGGAAGCCGCCGAGTGGCTGAAGGGGAGGGGGATTGAGCCATCGAGGCCGAGAACTGCTACGCGGGGCAGACGAGGCCGCGGTCGCAAAAGGCGTTAGAGAATCTCTCGCCCGGTTGTTACGCTATCTCGAGCACGGAAAGGCGTGAAGATCGGAGGGTAAATAGCGCAAAGCTGCAAGCCATTTAGCTCACAGCGCATGGTGCATAGATGATAGATGTTACATTCTTGACCTTATCACTCTATGTGGGACCGGTTTGTTGCATTGCGGGGTTGAAAGGCTCCGGCTCCCAGTCGCTTGAAATAAGCGTCTAAACTTTTTACGGCCAGGTGTCCCATGGTAAGTACGATGAACATGTTGGCCCATAACATCCAACCAGTGCCAAAATCAGCCAAAGCCCCGAGTTCGGTATTGTTTTTCACCAGGAAGGCACCCACTATGGCCAGGAGAAGGAACAGAAGTTTGTACGGCAGAACAAATCTCTTGCCAAACATGTATACCACCCCCTGCTCTCCGTAGTAACTCCACGAGATCATGGTCGAGACCGCAAACAACCACGCGGCAAGTGTAACCAGCCACTTACCAAGTCCGGGGAAGGCACGATCAAAGGCGTGGCCCGTGAGGGTAGCACCCGCAAAATTGCGAAAGACACCCTTGACGGGTTTGCCCTCCCTGTCAAGGACCCACTGGGCGCCATCAGGTATTTCTTCCCATGCTATGTTTCGGGGTCTTCCCAGACGATCAGCCTGAATGGTTCCGTATATCCTGATGTGTTTCCAGGCCCCTTCTTGATCAACGGGTAATCTAAGCAGGAAAAATACCTGCGTATTAACTTTCCAGGTTTCGCCCAGCGGGAGTTCGGGCAAGGCGCTCACTTGTTCCGGCGCGACCAAGTCGACCTTGCCTTCGTTTCTTACCAGTTCAACTTTACCGGTCATCTCACCGATCGGTCCACGGTTCCAAGTGCCGGTGGTAATGATGACCAGAGCGGTCAAGCTACATATACAAAGCGTGTCAATAAACGGGCCCATGCCCCCCACGATGCCTTCTCTGGCTGGTTCATTTGTCTTGGCCGCGGCATGTGCTATGGGTGCGGAACCCAGACCCGCTTCGTTTGAGAATAACGCCCGCTTCATGCCCTGGGCGAAAACGAATCCGAATGTTCCACCCAGAAATGCACCCGCAGCCTCCGTCTTTGCGAAGGCACACCTGAAAATCAGCGCAAACATGGATGGAATTTCCTGCACGTTCACAGCCAAAACGGCCAGTGCGGAAAGCAAATAAAGGACACACATAATAGGAACAAGCCTGGCGGCCACCTGGCCAATCCGTTTGATCCCGCCGACGATTACCATTCCGACCAGAACGGCTAGGAGAATGCCGGTTACTATCTTGGGGACCCCGAAATAATTGAGCGTCAAGTCAGCCACATTCCAGGTCTGGAACATATTACCCCCCGCCATGGTCATGATCAGCAGCGTGATGCAGAAAACAAACCCAAGGGTTTTCGCTATCACCAACGAGAATCCGCCTTTGGCTCCAACAGTATTGTGGATGACCCACATAGCGCCGCCATGTGGGTCATCCGGGTCGTCGGTATTGCGGTACAACATGGCCAGGGTAATCTCCACGCTTTTGAGCGCCATACCGAGAAATCCGACAACCCACATCCAGAACAGTGCACCGGGCCCCCCCAGCGCTATGGCTACAGCTACACCGCCGATGTTGCCCAACCCGATGGTTGCTGACTAGGCGGCCGAAAGAGCCTGGAAATGGTTGATGGCGCCCGGGTCATCAGGATTGTCATACTTACCGGTGGTGACGGCCACGCCATGGGTGAGTACTTTGAACTGTGAGATCTTGGTCCAGAGCGTAAAAAGTATGCCCGCCCCGAGCAGAACATAAAGCGTCCAGGCACCCCACAAGAAATGATTGATGTGACCGATCGTTTCCATGAATTGTCCCATGGCGAGATGACTCCCTTTCCCCTTGTGTACTTGTGTAATGGGCCCGATAAAAAGTCCTTCGAACGTTATATTACGGAGAGCATCTAATAGTTTGCATCCAAGTAGCTATGGGTCTGTCGGACGTCAAGGGGTATCTCTTTTTGCGTCAGGTCACTGAATATTGCCTGGCAGGTGCCTCCACGGCACCATATTCTGCATACGGTCTTGATCCATTTACAAATTGCTGTTCAGCTTGTAGGCCACCTTGACGTGTGCCTGGTTCGTGTCGCCCGATGCATTCTGCCCCTAAAACGCTGGATGAGATTTGAGCTGACGCAAAAAGAGATACCCCTTGATGAATAAATTTCTGCGTTATCTATTGCAAACAATATTATGCTCTCCATAATAACTTATGCCGAATCTCATCAAAAACTGCAAGTGAATCGTGTAGGGGTTCAAATTTCTGTGGACAACGGATTAGCCAACACATCCCCAAATGGCGTCATTCCTTACGGTGGGCGATTCCTTGCAGCTTGCTAGTGTCATGTCTCAAAAGAAAGTTTAAATAGTCGTTCGGATAAGGGCTTTACGGTGACTCCATGTTTTTTAAAGAAACTTCTGAGACGCCACACTAGAAGGAGCTTCAATTGACACCCATGCACGGCTTCGCTATATTCCACTGTTACAAAACCATGTGAGAAATAGGAAACGCTGGCCTGATGAACACCAAGGTTCCTTTCAAATCCGGATTTGTGGCCATCATAGGGGCGCCCAATGTGGGCAAGTCCACTTTGCTGAATCAATTGCTCGGGCAAAAGATCGCCATTACCTCCGAAAAACCCCAGACCACACGTCACCGCATCTTGGGTGTGGCCCACTTGCCCGGAGCCCAGCTGATTTTCCTGGACACTCCCGGTGTGCATCGGGCGCGGGGGCCCCTGAACGAGCGTATGGTGGAAGTGGCCTTGAACGTGCTGGGTGATGTGGACCTGGTCTTATTCATGACAGATGCGGCTTCCCCTGACAATGTTTCAGATGAGATCATCCTTGAATCTTTAAAGAAGAAAAACCTTCCGTCTATTCTTGCCATTAACAAGGTTGACCGGGTGAATAAAGAAAAACTCCTTCCTCTTATTGAGCAATGGCATGAAGCCTATCCTTTCCGTGCCATCGTTCCTATCTCGGCTCTTCAAGGTATCCAGGTAAATGAGCTGGTGAAAGAGATGGTTGCCGCGCTTCCTGAGGGTCCACAGTACTATCCGGAGGACAGCGTCACGGACATGCCTGAGCGTTTCATTGCAGCAGAGATGATCCGGGAAAAGGTCTTCCGTTTGATGAGCCAGGAAATTCCATACGGTGTGGCGGTGACGGTGGAGTCCTTCAAGGAGCGCCCTGAAAAAAACCTGATCGATATCCAGGCTACAATCCACGTGGAGCGGGAATCTCAGAAACCGATGATCATTGGCAAGGGCGGGAAAATGCTTAAACAGATCGGGGAGCAAGCCAGGGAGGACATTGAGCGGATGGTGGGATGCAAGGTCTTTTTGAAACTCTGGGTCCGGTTGCAGAAGAAGTGGACCCGAGATGAAAAGGCGATCAGACGGTTGGGGTATTGACTGGGTTTATTCTCTCGCCCTCTCGCTCCGCTCGCTTGAGCGCACAGAGATCGCGGAGATGATGCTATTTGGCCTGATTTTTTGACCCCGGTTAAATTGGCTGCGCATTTAACAGAACAGGTGGGAAAAATCAGGCCAACCTGTCAGCCCCTGTTTGGGCTATGAGTATTGTGATCGTATGTTCCGTCAAAGACACAATCGAAAGCCCTACGCGAAGCGTTGCATATTGATCAGATTTCCCCTCTCAGGAAGTCTGATCAAAAACTCTGTGCCTCTGGTAATATGAAAAACGGACGACCGTGGTGTATAAGGAACTTAGCCAAGCAACCAAATACACCACTAAGGAGGTCGTCCAATAAAGAAGATAGCATATCTGGCGATAGATATACATG
>CP070769.1:359622-364590 GCA_020347085.1 Desulfobacterales bacterium | reverse complement strand
TTGACGAAACTTATCATATGAGTTAGAAACCTTTGATAGGCCTGTCGGGTTGGTGGGTATCAATAATGGGAGTACGTTTGAAAATACTGCGCTTTGAAATATTAGAGATAATCTAAAGCTGTCTTGAGTCGGGACACACCTTGAAAAGCCCGTTTTTTCCCTAATCCGGTTTCGATATGGTTTTCATATCTTGACATTTCCTGAAATAGAGGTAATGGGAAGAACGTTTGAATTTCCCCCCGCCCCAAAAATACAAGATTATGTAAAGTGATGTTGAATTACCGTGGTGGCACTTTCCTTGTGTGCTTTCGAAGTCAAAGCCTTCCGGTAAGGTTATCATATCGCAAGTTAAGTCAGAGGTGGGAAACTAAGAAGAAGAGCTCGGTCAAGTCACTTTGCTGTTTCCTAATATCAGGGGGCCCATTTTATGCATTATCCGCCTCAACAGCGTCAAGGATCCTTGCATAGATACCCGGGAGGCTATATACTACCAAGTTCCAGCATGGAATCATAGTGCTTTCACGGGGCCCTTTAATCTGCTCCCATGCCGTCCAAAGGAAACCTCGAAAGTATCGTGCTGTAAGTTCTTCTTGGTACCGGTCGTAGACCAGGTCATTCACACTGGCATCCTCACCGTAACACCTTATAAAACTGAGGGCGTTCTGGTAGTAAGTGTGCAATAGCATGTCGACAAAGGCATCGTCGAGAGGGACGCCATGGGACCGCATGTAATTTAAGTAGAACTTCGCAATATCAACAACCATCCGGTGCAGGCCTTTGTCGCTCTGATCCGGTGACAGATCCTGATGCTTGTGCTCGTAATTCGGTATGAGATCTATCTGGGCAACCTTGCGCGGAATTACCCGGTGATAGACCTCCGAGAGAGTCGCCACCTCCAGTCCCCAATCATAGGCAATGTTTAGCTCATGTGCCAGCCCGGTCGAAATGCCAAACTCGCCGGCCAAGGGGTAGTTAAACGTTCGGTGATACTCAAAGAAGCGCTCCAGCTCCAAGTGCCCTCGCTCACGCATCAGATTCTTCATGGCGTCTACAAAGGGCGTTACAAAGAGTCTGGTCACCCTGCCTTTCATGGCCCGTTCTGTGGGGGAAACTCGAATGTAGTATCCTTTGCTGAATTCAAAGTCATTGTTTGGGTTGGCGATCGGTTCAAGAAGCCGACCTAAGAGGATTCGGTCATAGGTCACAATATCACAGTCATGCAAACCAATAACATCCGTATCGTCTCGAGCAAAAAGATAGCCAAGCGTCATCCACACGGACTGCCCCTTCCCTTGCACCCCTGTGGGAATCTCTCTGTTTCTGATTTCCTCAAAGATTTGCTGGACTCGTGGTCCTTCAACCCAAACGACTTTGACGTCCCGCTCCGGTGTACTGAGCCTGCCAAAGTATTCCCTGGCTTCCTGGAACTGAGCCTCCTCAGGCGCTCCGCCCAGAGCAACAACTACGTTATGCAGATATTTGGCTTTCTGGATGTCATCGATAATCTGATCCAGCACTTCTGGGGTCTTAATTTCTGCATGAAGCGATGGCAACAGAAGACTAATTCTCACGTGACGAGCGTGCTCTTCCAACTTAGCCTCAAGTTGCGCAAGGTATACATCGCGATCAAAAGCTTCATACAGAGCATGAAGGGTCGTGATAATTCCTTCCTGGTGGAAGTCTGCCATGGGGATTCCTCCTTTCTGCCAAAGGCGAAGCGAAGCAGCAAGGTGAGGTGGCGGGAGTGTTCAGCGCGAAGTTTACCGCCTAGTCAGTTCTGTTATTCAATATAATGCATCGTCATGACTTCTGTGTTGTAAGCAAAACCCATATTGCCGCCTCTGTCGATGCATATTAAGCCGCCTTCGGCCTTTATTGATTTGAGTTCCTCAACGCCGTGTCTAGCCGCTTCCGAAGCCGTCACTCCCTGTTCGTACCTGAGATAGTTGACAACCTCCTTTGCCAAACTCAGCACCAAGATCTTCTCACCAATTCCCGTGCATGAAACACCGCCATGTTCTGAACAGTATGTTCCGGCGCCAATGATCGCCGAGTCTCCTACGCGCCCAGGCACATTCTTCATGAGACCTCCCGTCGACGTCCCAGCAGCAATAGCCCCCGACGCATCGATAGCAACGCAACCCACAGTTCCGAGTTGATGTTTTCCGGTTTCGAGGTACCGATCTACGTGAAAGATCTGTTCATAGCTCGTCTTTGTGCGCAACTCGTCCATCATGTCGAGCCAGATTTCTACTTTTGGCCTCGTCCTTGGATCATACATAGGAAAGCCTTCACAATAGGCGAACTCTGTAGCCAACCTGCCTGAAATAATAATGTGCTGAGTGGTCTCCATGACTCGTCTTGCTATAGATATTGGATGCTCAACCCCCTCGATGGAAAGAACAGCGCCAGCTGAAAGATCACTCTTCATGATTGCTGCATCCATTCTCACGGTCCCGTCTATCTGCAGATAGCTCCCCACCCCGGCGTTGAGGTGTTCAGACGACTCCATGGCTTTGATGGCTGCCTCAACGGCGTCCACAGCGCTTTTTTCAAGAAGAACTTCGTAGGCTTCTTTGCAGGCGTCGGTGACGGCTCTCTGACGCATCGGCTCATCCTGTCCCAAGTGTCTTGAGCCGCCGTGAGCGATGATTTTCGGTTTCATGCGGCACTTCTTCGCATAGTGCGTGTGTGTCGTTCCCTGGGAAGGAGTATCGTCGCCAGTTGATTCAAATCCAAGTTGGCACTATTAAATACCGGGCTGTCAGTAAATTTTTGCAGTTCTCTCACGTGCAGGGGCGAACTCGAACATACGCCTGAGATGGCATCAGGAACAAGCCCAAATTCCTCTTCTAGGATTTTGAGCCCACCCAAAGCCCCAAAAGCATCAGTTGCACAGAAAATCAGTTTGTGTATTCTTGAGACGACCTCGCTCGAGGACAGCAGAAAAGAGGTCTCGCGCTGATTGATGCCATCTGCAAACTCCACCACCCAGTAGTTCTTTTGGTTGTTCCCATATTTGAGGTCCAGCCGATTGAAAATGCTCAGCACTTCATCCTCGGGGAGGAGATATGTTGATGGGTAGCCTAGTAATGTGAAATCAGAATAGGGGTTGGCACCCGCATCGTTCATGTGCAAAATGTCTTTCAGGCTAGCTGTGCCGGTGACCTTTGAAGCCCTTACGTCGTGTCCCATCGATGCAAGTGCCCAACAACAAGCAACAGCAGCCATGGTCTTGCCTGAATTCATGGATGTGCCGCAAACCAGGATCATGCTCGCTCTCGGTTCTTTCTTTTGTGACTGTTTCGGTGTTATGGAGGGAAAGCTTCTTGTATTCAGAACCGCTCCGTTCGAGTCGCACACATAACCTAGTATCTTGATTCTTGTTGGATCCTTTATCATGGCGTTCTTAGTCTTCACGATGCCAACCACCCCCGACCTGGACAGCAGATCGACTTCATGCTTCATTCTTTCCGGCACCACACCCTCATAATGATCCGGCGCATACCTGTTTCCGAAAACGAAGACGGCCTTTGTGCCGTTGTGAATTACATGTATCCTCCCTGAAGCGTTTTCTACAGATGAGTGATGTCCGATTCGGGACACCATCCCATAAACCAAGTCCCCTACCTCGGGCGCTTTGTCCAAGTATTTGTAATACCTGATTTGGTGGGATCTTATAGTGATTGCCGCACTCGGTGAGATAAATCCTTTGTTGACCCGTTCCATGACTTCTTCCCCCTTTGCTTTGAGGAGAGCACTGCTTGAGATTCGACCTCTTAATTCCTTTCTACAGACAAAAAATGGCCGGCCTGTTCTAAGAACCTTTGATTGACTCTATGTGCCATGCCAGGCACGACTTTGAAGGCCATTCGAAAATTACAATGTTCTGTCTCAGCGAATTGTCGCATAGCAGCCATCCACTTTTGAGCACGCTGCTTGCGCCCCTCCCCTTGTAACCTCGTCAGATCGTATTGGTTGTGTCTTCGTCTGAAGGTCCCCTGAGTAAAATCTCTTTCTCCCACCAGCAACAAAAAGTTGGCCCCACAAAGTGCTCTCAACCGAGGCATCACACCCCCAAACAAGCCATTGGGAGAAACACCTATCGGGTAAGGTAAGGTCGCATCAGGCCACATATACCAGCCGGGTGCCCCACAAACAGCGCGTTCAACTCTCTCTGGGTTGAAGGCTACATAGCGATGAACAAACTGACCACCTCCTGAAAAGCCGAAGAGGAGAAATTTATGGGTTCGGATTCCCGGTAGCAGCCTGCCTGTTTCTTCAATCAGATCATTCAAACGAATGTCGGCGCGCAAGCCTGAAAAATTCAAGCGTTGATAGTTATTGCCGAATCTTTTTTCATCGAAATGCGGTGCCAGAACAACCCAGCCGTTGCTTTCAGCCATGTCGGTCCAATATTCGGCATATCGCTGCACCCTCGTTCTGCCCCTTGAGTCACCCATTCTTCCACTATATCCGTGCACAGATACCAGTATCCTAGCCCTTGCAGGTCTGGCCATAGCGACCCTGGGCACGTAAAGAACAAAGAGTTGACCGTCATAAAAAAGGAATCTGTTGATCCCTTCTTTGATGAATCCTTGAGTTTCTTTAGTCCTTGTTTTTGGAAAGGGCATTCGTAGACCTCAATCTTCTAAAATAAAATGTCCCGTCTTACGCGACTTTCATACTTTCTAGTCAGCACGCCGCAGTGACGGGAATCATGACTCGTCCCTACTGTTCAAATTCCTCGGGGGCTTCTTCACGGTTTGGGGAAGGGGTCTCTCCGTCCTCGGCAACCTCATCTAAGGATTCATATTTAGATCCCGCCCCGCCTGCAAATCCATCATCTTCAACACGTTCTGATACACTGCTTAATTCTTCATCCTCCTCCTCGGGTTCGCTAACATCTTCAGCTTCTATCTCTTCTTCATCCTCCTCTGACGCTTCCCCTGTGAGTCTGGTCCTCGG
>CP070769.1:345160-359522 GCA_020347085.1 Desulfobacterales bacterium | reverse complement strand
TGAGACCGGCTGGAGAGGCCACGACGCTGAAGGTGAATGGTCCTGGAGACGTCCGGCTTCTGACTTAATTACTTGACCCAACCCGGGCTTTGTTTCCATGATCCGTCTATTGAAGCTCATACCGGACGGCTGGGTCATGTCGTTTTTGGTTGTGCCTTGATACTGTTTGTCTTTTCTATATTGCCTCGCTGCGGTTAGCCGCCAATAGGGTCTCCTGTATATGGTACGGCGGAGGATGACGGGACTTTGATCGTGGGAAAAAGTTGAAGTGTCACTGTCGATCTCTGTGAGGCCGGCAAATTGTCGGTCCTTCGGCAGATGGAACAGCGTATTTATTGCCTTGCGAAGGAAGCATCGCTCCTCTGGCGTTCGATAACTCGAGGCACCCAGCTCTCTCTTGCGCAAGGGCTTTTCTAAAGAGTGATACCGTAACATGAAAGTCAACAGCATTGTCAGCAGATATATCTTTAGGGAGATGATACCTCCCTTTCTTATCAACCTAATCTTGTTCACCTTTATTTTCCTGATGGCGAAGATCGTCAAGATTACGGACCTGATCGTGAACCATGGGGTGAGTGTTTCTTCTGTCCTGCTCATGTTGATCTGCTCCATCCCATCTTTTTTAGTCTTTGTTGTTCCTATGTCGGTCATGATGGGGGTGCTACTTGCTTTCCTGAGATTGTCAAATGACAATGAGGTCGTGGCCCTGAAAGCAGGCGGGTTTAGCATCTACAGGCTTCTTCCTCCTGTATTTGTTTTTTGTCTCATCGGGTGTTTGGTGACCGGTTTTATGTGTATATACGGGTCGCCCTGGGGAAGGCTTTTTTTCAAAGCGTTGTTGTTTGAGACCGCTAAATCAAATGTTGACATGGGGCTAAAAGAGAGGACATTCAATGACAGTTTCAAGGACGTCATGCTGTATGTGGGTAAAATTGATGCACGAGACAAGACCCTCAGCGACATTTTTATTGAAGACCGGCAGACTGCAGGAACAGTAAGCACTGTTGTTGCTCCCAACGGGAAGCTTTTCTGCGATGCGGAAAGCCTTACCTTCCAGTTAAGACTGTTCAACGGGATGATCAACACGGTGGATCAAGAGAATAAGGCCGCACATTCTGTTAACTTTGATACCTACGATTTTAACCTTGAACTCGCACAGGTTCTGTCTGCAAGAAAACACGCCCAAAAAGGGAGAAAGGAGATGGGCTTGGGTGAGTTACGTAGCAGCTTGAGAGAAGCTACCGAGAAAAACGCCAAGTACTACTTGATGTCAATGGAATATTACAAGAAGTTCTCCATTCCTTTCGCATGTTTTGTCTTTGGACTTGTAGGGGTCCCTCTGGGGATTCAATCAAGGTCTGCAAAGCGATCTTTTGGGATGGTTCTTGGGCTGCTTTTCTTTCTCATTTACTACATCTTTCTGTCAGCAGGCTGGGTTTTTGGTGAGGCAGGGATATGTCCGCCCGTTTTATGCATGTGGGGTCCCAACCTGGTGATCGGGGCTGTCGGCTTATATCTGCTTATGTCAAGTGCAAAAGAACGCCCTCTGAAAGGAATTTCCTTATTGCCCAGGATATTCATGCGGCAAAGGTTTGTGTGCTCTGAGTAGAGCCCATCCGTAAAGAGTCTTTTCTCTCTCCGCAGGGTTTTTACGAGTTTCTTTTCGGGATATCACGCAGCTTCTTTGAACTGCAACAGCGAGCGCATTCCCTGTCCCGATTTATCGGGACGCAGGGGCCTTCAACTTATGTAGCCGATAGAAATTAAGGGAGCCCTTCACGTTATTGTCTCGTCTTCATGAGATAGCGCGGATAGGATGAAGATGGGAAAAGTGGGTTTTATGACAATAATTCAAAAGCACCTAACCCAGGAATTACTGAAGTATTTTTGTATTGTTCTAGTCACTGTTGTTGGCATATATGTGGCCGTCGATTTTTTTGGAAAGATCGACGATTTCCTGGAGGCCAAGTTGTCTATTTCGAGGGCGCTTGCTTTTTTTGGACTCAGGGTTCCGTTTATAGTCGCACAGATAATGCCAGTGGGGCTATTACTAGGCGTGCTCATAGTCTTTGGCCTGATGGTCAACAACAATGAGATAGTAGCCCTGAAAAGCAGTGGGGTGAGTATTTTCCATCTCTTTAAGTCTGTTCTGGTTGTGGGGCTCATATTTAGCGGCCTTCTTTTTTTCTTTTCCGAGGTGTTGGTTCCAATAACCATAGGGAGAGCAAATAAGATATGGTACAGCGAAGTCAAAAAGGAATCTGCGGTTACTTCCAGAGAAAAGAATATCTGGATCAAAGGTAATCACTCCATTTCCCATATTACGTATTTTAAACCCTCTGATGAGACAATATTCGGCATAACACTGAGTTATTTTGACCAGGACTTCGTTCTGACAAAACGGATTGATGCTCAAGAGGGTGTTTACACCGGAGGGGGATGGGATTTATTCAATGTTGTCGAGCAGGAGTTAGTGAAAGACGACAGAGGCTACAAGATAACCTACCGAAAAAAAAGTCGGGTTAACCTTGAATTTGTTCCCGAAGACCTGAAGATGGTTGCGAAGAAGTGTGAAGAAATGAATTACAGTGAGCTATCCGCTTACATTCAGGGGGTGGAAAAAGAAGGATACGATGCCACAGCTTACAGGGTGGACCTCAACGCCAAGATAGCTTTTCCCTTTGTTTGTGTAATCATGGCAATTGTGGGATCTAGTTTAGCCTTTTGGAGGAAAAAAAAGGAGGGGCTAGCTGGAAATATTTTTTGTGGCCTTGGGATGGCGTTTCTCTATTGGACCCTTTACAGCTTCTGTTTGTCGTTGGGGTATGGCGGGATATTGCCACCAGTGATAGCGGCTTGGCTGACTAACGTCATATTTGCATGTGTTGGTACCCTGCTGCTACTCAACACAAACTAAACATCGTTTGAGTTACGGGCTTTTCCATGATCCGGGATGCCATACAAAAGGTTATGACTCAGGGAGATGTCGCACCTCCGACCTTTACATCGCCCTTCGAATGGGGGCTTTATGCATGCTCCCAAGTATATAGACTTGCGGTAGGACTGAGAATAAGTCTATACGAGAAGGGTATTCTTGAGCATAAGAGCCTTCCGTGTAAAGTTGTGTCGATAGGCAACATAACCGTGGGAGGCACTGGAAAGACCCCCATGGTACATTATGTGACAAGCTTATTGAACGGGCTTGGGCTAAAGGTCGGTGTCATCAGTAGGGGGTACGGTGGTTATGCACAACGTTCCGGAGGAATTGTATCAGATGGCAAGACCATATTTATGGACCTGCGGGCGTCAGGTGACGAGCCGCAACTGTTGGCTTCTAAGCTAAAGGGTATCCCTTTGCTCGTAGGAAAGGACCGACATCAGGTAGGCAGATGGGCCATTAGAAAGTTCGGCGTATCGGTCTTGGTCCTTGACGATGGGTTTCAGCATTTGCCTTTGAAAAGGGATTTAGACCTATTGCTTTTGGACAGCCTCCGACCCTTTGGCAACGGTTATTGCATTCCAAGGGGTACATTGCGGGAACCTATCGAGCAGATCAAACGTTCCAGTGCCCTCATCCTCACCCGGTGGCAGGGGGACGATGACTTGGCTCGATTGAACCCGCTCATGGAACATGCGCCAGGACGTCCTATTTTCAGGTGTGTGCACTTCCCTGACGGGCTTTTCACGGCTGGACAAAAGGAACCCCTCAATTTAGAGGTACTGAAAGGACAAAAGCTTTTCTTGTTTTCTGGTATTGCCAGAAATGATAGCTTTCGTGAGACCGTTTCTGGGCTTGGAGGCGATATTGCGGGCTTCTTTTCGTTTCCAGACCATCATCGGTATTCTTACAAGGATATTAGGCGTATTTGGAAAAGGGCAAGGGCCTTGAAAGCGGACAAGGTAATAACTACCGAGAAGGATTACATCAACATCCAGACTCCGATCCCATTAGTGCCCCAACTGATGGTTCTGACTATTTCGATCTCGTTTGAAGATGAGACAGAAGCCTTTGAAAACTATTTACAAACTCAGGTCATGGCATCACTGACTGATAGGCTTCCTGCATGATCACCGAACTGTGACCGCTGCGAGTTGTTTTCAACCTTGGCAAAGGAAGGTGAAGGGTTTGGAAGCGGAACATCTTGCCAGGCTTCCATAATAGCTGATAAAAGAGCTGGAAGGAGAAGTGATTTGAAGGCTTTGGTGACAGGGGCAGCCGGGTTTATCGGTTCGCATTTATGTGGATATTTACTCCAAGAGGGATTGGGGGTCATAGGGGTAGACAGCTTCTTAGACTTCTATCCAAGATCAGTAAAGGAAGCAAATATTGTCGGTATGAAGAAAAATGGAGATTTTGAATTCATTGAAGGAAATCTCTTAGGACTCAACCTGGTAAAAATTCTGGACGGGGTTGATGTCGTCTTTCACCAAGCCGCCCAGGCGGGCGTGCGGGCGAGTTGGGGGCAAAACTTTAAAATTTATTCCGACAATAATATTCTTGCCACGCAAATGCTGCTTGAGGCATGTCGGGAAAGTCCGGTCAAGAAATTCATATATGCTTCGTCGTCGTCTGTTTACGGGGATACCGCGGACCTGCCCATGAGAGAGGATTCCATGCTCCGTCCCGTTTCACCATATGGGGTTTCCAAGTTGGCAGGGGAGCATCTATGCTATCTGTACTATAAGGCTTTCAGTATTCCAACAGTGTCACTCCGATATTTCACGGTTTATGGAGCACGGCAGAGACCAGATATGGCTTTTCACCGCTTCTTCAGATGGGTGTTGGAGAATAAACCCATCAAGGTATATGGTGACGGTGAACAGAGTAGAGACTTCACGCATGTGGATGACATTATGGAAGCTAACAGACTATCTTTCGAAAAGGCTTCACCGGGAGAAGTATTTAATATTGGCGGGGGCTCGCGTATTAGTTTGAATCGGGTTATTCCGATCATACACCAAATTGCGGGCCGGGAAACTGACGTCTGTTACGAGGGGAGACAGAAGGGGGACGTGCGGCATACCTTTGCGGACATGACCAAGGCAAAAGAGAAGCTAGGGTATAAGCCGAAGGTTCAGCTTCAAGACGGTCTTCGTAGAGAGTACGAGTGGATCAAGGAGATAGTAAAATAGTTGAGTGGTTAAGTAGTTGAGTACTTATTTGTAGACGGATGAATATGCAGAATGCGGATTTCGGATGTAAAGGAAGCTGAAACGAATATCAGGGATCCAGCATCCATGATCCAGCAACCAGTGACAAATGACCACGGACCCCCCGACTATTCGACGACTCGACTTCTCAACGACTCAACTGTTTTCTTTGGAAAGGAGGTATAAGGATGGGAATCAGCCAGGAGTTGTTGGATATTTTGGCCTGCCCGAAGTGCAAAGGGAATATCTATTTGAATGAGACCAGAGACGGACTTATCTGTGATACATGCAAGCTCCTTTACGAAATCAGGGATGACATTCCCATTATGCTGATTGATGAGGCAAAGCCGATAGGCAACTGAAGCATCAAAGCTGAGGGATCAGGGTTTATTTGTAGGCAGTTGGGTACGATGCCATAACTATGAAAGCAGGCGAGGCGGGAAAAGCAGTCCGCCTTCGGTCAAATGATTGCACCGGCATGACACAAAAGGCCTTAAAAAAAAGGCGCATCTATGGGCCCGATGTTTCATTGATGCGACTTGATGGCAGATACGTTGTGGAGAAGACTTACAGAAACAGGGCTTGGTTTGTGCGCATGATGGGGACAGTGCTTGTCTCCTGGGAGGCTTTTATCTATTCAAGGCTAAAAGGCATATCTGGCATACCAAAGCTCCTCAACAGGCCAGATAGGTACACCCTCGTCACATCCTACATGGGGGGAGAAAACCTTAAAACGACAACACAGAAGCCAGATGCCCTTTATTATGAAAATCTTTCAAATATTATCGAAGAGTTGCACCGGAGAGGGGTTTACCATTTGGACCTCAGGAATAGGAGAAATTACGGTATAGACGCTAATGGGATCCCATACCTCGTAGACTTTGCATCATGCCTTTGGATCCCATGGCGGGGCAAGCTCAAGGATATCGTGGGGAGTATAGACTGGATGGGTTTTGTCAAGGTCAAGGGAAGGCTTAATCCCGAGCTTATCAGCAATGAGGAGAGAAAAAGGCTTGCCATGGGCGAGACCATGAGCAGTCTATGGTTGCCCGGGAGGGCAACAAGGTTGATCCGTGACATGATTAGGTACGTTAGGACATCGTTCTTGGGGTCTGCGTGATCATGCATTGAAACTCCGAAAATCATGCTTCGCGGCCTAAAAATAGCAAAGGAAGACAGTGTGCTGGATGTAGTGAATCGTATTCATGAAGTCTTTAATGACAAAGGGCTAAGATCGTTTTTGCTAAAACTGCGATATCCGATTTTCTTGGTCTTCTTTGTGATCTTGATTCTTCAGATAGAGCCCTCTTGGTTTTTCTTTGGCCTGACTCTGAGTCTGTTCGGCGAACTGATTCAGCTCTGGTGCTTCGCTTCCCTGGAGAAAAACCGAATACTCGCTGTTAAAGGGCTTTATATGCTGATGAGAAATCCAATGTACATTGGGCGTTTTTTTCTATTAGTCGGCTTTTTGGTCCTTACCGGAAATATTTGGGTCATCCTCATCTTTGTCATTCTGTATTATTTTTATGTGGTAAACCGCGTAAAACGCGAGGAAGAAAAGTTGTGGGTGCTGTTTGGGGAAGCATATGAAAATTATTGCCGTGAGGTAAAACGGTTCATGCCGTCGTTTAAAGGGGTTGATTGGAGGGCATTGTTGTTTTTCAAATGGAGCCTTCTTTTGGAAAACAACGGACACTGGAACCTGATAGCCGTGCTTGTTTGCTACGCTGTATTCTATTTTTTCACATTTATCTCTCCTATCTGAGGGCAGTGCCTTTCGGGCGTGGCTAATCTTCTTTAGCGAAATAGTCCGAGATGACTCCCATAAAAGGGTTGTATTTTATGGCATAATGACTGAGTCCTTGTTTGACAAAATGCTGTGAAATTTCTTTGTCTTCTTCATGGATAGTATTTGCCCGTTCTTCCCATGCCGCGGTATCTAAGGCCAAAATTTCTTCCACCTTTTTTCTATAGAAGTCAGCCACGGGAAGATCTGAATAGGCATTTACAAACCAAGGCAGAACTCGCCCCACCTTTTTCAGAAAGAGATTCTGTTTTTCACCAAAGTCAAGGCAAGAAGTTTCCGTGAAATTCACCAGCTTATTCATCTTCTCATAATCAATGTATCCCCCCTCAGCGCTTAACTCATACGCTTTAGTACGAGGAAATGGAAAGAAAAATGACCACCTGAAGCGCCCCGGTTTTGCCTTTGCGGTTAATCTAATTGTAGCCAAAATATCCTCATGGGTCTCATGGGGCAGTCCAATCATTAGGAAGGTAGAGGTATGTAACCCAAATCGGTGGGCGGAGCGTATAGCGTTAACGATTCTCTCGTTCGTCATATGACGCTGAAGAACCTGTTTACGTATTCGTTCGCTTCCGCTTTCCACTCCAAACTTAACAATTCTACATCCAGCCTGGCCCAGATAACGTGCCCGATCTCTGTCAAAAAAGCCTACATGAGCGTTTACTACAAAAGGAATGGAACAAACTTTCTTATAAGCCTGACAAAACTCCATGACATACTGCCGACGAAAGGTGAAAAGATCGTCGTCGAAAATAAACATCTTGATATTCTGATAATTTCCAAGAAGGTACTCGACTTCGTCAATTACCTGCTTTACCTCGAAGTGTCTGATATAACGCAATTGTCTGAAGGTACAATTAAGATCTTTTCGATACCGCTTTACCATTTGATGATTGAAACAATATGAACAAGAAAAGGGGCAGCCACGGGAAGCCATTAAGCCAACCCAGCCATTTTTTCCATCAATGATTTTTTGGAAATCAAAGATGCTGTAATCCTTAAAAGGAAGCTTAGTGATATCAGGCAATGGCCTCACAGGATTAAGGCGAACTTTTCCATCTTGGATAAGCCCTAGGTTCTTCAATTCGGCAATATTTTCGTTCCTGGCCAATTTCTCTACAAAGTCAAGAAAAGCCTCCTCGGCCTCTCCTCGAAACACATGGTCAAATGAGCTTGTCTCCAAAATCTCTTCTGGTGCTGCCATGGCATGAATTCCACCGCATACGAGAGGGGCCGAAGTTGCTCCACGGACCCACGAAGCCAGTTTCCTTGCGTACGGCCATTGGTTGGTAACGACGGAAAACCCCACTACGTTTGGAGATAGTTCTTTCAATCGGTTCGTGAACTGTTCCTTAGAGGGCAACGGGGCGAGATCTTCACAAAACTGCCACAAGTCAACTCTATGACCACCCTTTTTTAGGACTGCAGATATATGGGCGAGGCCGTAATTGAATCCCAGTTGCGATCAAGCGTTAGGATAAATAAATAATATTTTCACCGGTTATTCACTTCCGCACGAAATGTCTGTTCTTGGACAGAACTAAGTGTCGTTTTTCTACATGTCTATCACTGACTGAAAAGGAGCCAAAAATATTGCGAGCTGTCTTGGCGCTGTACGGCCATTCTTTTTTCGCCAAGCAACGGACGTCATGAGATTAGTGGTTACGAATATCTCTCACATGCATAATGCGGGCAGTGATATCCTCGACATCGATTGCCCCAGGATTTGTCAAGGTGTCTACGTGCACGATATCGCAACTTCTCGGTCCATATGCGCTCCAGCGGCGGATGAAACGCATGTTATTAGAACCTGCGAAAATTGTTAGGCATGGAGTTCCCAGAGCTGCTGCGATATGTTGGCAGGCTGAGTCATAACCTATAAACTCATCAGATTTTGCTATTAGAGCGGCTATCTCTCCGATTCGAGTGGTCACTCCAATAAGACCAGGGCACATCTTTTCAAGCGTTGCAGAGCCGAAAGCGCTATGCGCCACCCAATGCCCATGTTTCCTAATTACCTCAATCAATGAACGAATATCTGCTGCTTCTTCCTCACCGTATCCTTTATCCAGTATGATAACAGTTTTTGGCTCCTGCAAGAGGGTTAAAAGGAGCTTTTCTTCTAAGCGTCTTCCCAGGCGTTTGCGAAGATTGCCTCCCACACCAAAATTCACGACAATAATTCTCTCTGCTCCATTATTTCGAAGATTTTCACAGAACTGCTCTGCGTGGTCAAGATAAGACCTGCGAATCCACACTTTGGGATAGCAGAAGTGATCCTCACCAACAATGGTATTTAACCAGGAGTTTGTTAGCTCTGCCATAGACATTTTTCTATTCAGGGAAGTGTCAGAGCGGCTATCAAAAAAGAAATACTGATCCGGAGAAATAATGGGCAAGATACCAAGCTGTGTCAGACGAGAGTCAGGATCAAGCAGAATGGTCCTTTCAAGAGGGCACGTGGATAGCTCTTCCTCAACGATCTGGAGGATTACATGCCAACTTGAAAGACGTTCTAGCAAACCTCCTTTTTTGGAATAGGGGACTTTTCTTACCCTAATGCTAGGGTTGCCCTGATAGATCTCTTCGAGCTTGTTCTCACCAATGAGTACTATATCTGCTTTCGGAAAGGCTTTGCTTAAACGCTGTATAATAACACTGGTGATTGCCACATCCGCACCAATAGTCACCCGAGACAACAACAGTATTTTCCGAATCTGTTTCTCACGGGGCAAAGAAGTTCCATTGGCTCGTATTTTGGTAATTCTGTCAAGGAGGTCTTTCTGGGAATAGATTCCAAAGTGCCGTAACGTGAGATCAAGTTGTTTGCCTGCCGGAATGTCGCGACAGTATGAAATCACCTGGGCCATCACCTTATTGTAAGTTGCGGTCTGAAGTTCCTCGAAATCATCACACAGCGTCTCCACAATGATCCCAAATAGGGCTTGTGCTCCTGGATTGCCGAGCTTGGGATCTTCCGAAAAGGTGGTGATCTCACACAGGAGATCAATGTAGTCCTCCTCGTAGCCACAATCCTTTAAATAGTGATCCAAGAAGGAATAGGCAATTTGGTGTGATAGGCGTTTTAGTTCGTCTGGGTCACAGCCTTCCTTTTTCAACACAGACCATTTGTCTCGATAAGAAGAAGCCTTCATTGGTTATGCAAGGGTCTCCAGGAGTTTCTGACTTGTTTCAAATACGGTACGAGGACTAATCCGCCGCATACAGTCATGATCGTGAGGGCATTTCTTCCTGTGGCAAGGAGAACACTCCAGTTCCTCCCGCAGAACGAGCGTTTTCTCGAGATTGGTAGCCGTGTACCGAGGATCTGTAGGTCCCATGATCACTACAACAGGGACATCGAAAGCAACAGCATAGTGCCGGGGGCCAGTGTCGTTCGTGATGAGCAGACGGCACCTCCTAACCAAAGGTTTCAAGAGGGCCAAATTGACCTTATCAGGCCCCGTGTTGATAATGGTTGCCTCACTCATTTCTACGATAGATTGTGCTATTTGGTCCTCTCCAGGGCCCACGAACAACAGAATTTTACAATCCCACCGGGCCTCTAATAATTCTGCAAGCTCTGCAAAATACTTTGGAGGCCAGCACTTGGAAGATCCAAATTTAGCTCCTGGATTCAACCCGATAATCATGTCCTGAGACATAATTCCATAGCTTGTAAGCAGCTGGTTGCCTTTTTCCTCAAGTAAGTCAGACACAGAAAGATGTGGCTTGACCCCATCTGGGAGTGCTAAACCGAGTTGACGGCAGATCTCCATATAGTAATGGACCATAGGAACAGGCAAGATACCATTTTGGAATTGAATGGGTTTTGGCCCACCGCGCAACAGCCAGGATCTGCCATTCCGGCGATAGCCATATATCTCTTTCACTCCGGCAAGTCGTATGCTTAATGCGGAACGTACAGAATTTGGCAAGACAATGGCCAGGTCCGGTCGTATCCTTCGAATATTCCGAACCAATCTGTAAAATCCTCTGGCCGATTTATCATCGGTACCAATGACGTGATCAAACCAAGGCCCATCCTCAATTACCCCATGCACATAGTTCCTTATCACCGCTATGAGCTTTGACTCGTGATACTTATGGCGCAAACAGTCAAATATTGGAGTGGCCATGACTACGTCGCCTACCCAATTAGGGCAACGAACCAAGACTATTTTGGGTTGTTGGTTCATAGAAGAATTCCGATGTATAAGAATCTCCTCATTGCTGCCGTATGTCAATGTTAGGATGCCAAACAGTACATAGTGGGTATTAAAGTCTTAAATCGTGACACATCTTAGCTATACAATACTCCGCATAGTAAGGGCTTCCGAAAGCTTCTTTTTGACTGCTTCCACACTCACAAGTTGCATACATAGCCTGCCGAGGCCAGGGCATCGTTTCTTGTAACAGGGAGCACACGCAACTTCAGACTGAACTACAAGGTGCTCACTTCCATAAGGTGCAGTTCGCCTGGGAGATGTCGGGCCAAAGAGTGAGACATAGGGGGTTCCTACTGCTGCTGCCAAATGACCCGGTCCAGAGTCAGGGCCGACAGCGACTGCTGCTCCCTTAAGCACACCAACAAGTTCAAGAAGTGACGTCTGCCCTACCAGATTAATTAGCCCTGCAGAACCGACCTTTTCAGAAAGTGCGGCAGCAGAAGGTGCCTTCGAGCGGTCACCAAGGAGCACAACCTCGCTCTTTCCAGAAGAGAGAATATCCTTCACTAACTGATAATAGTTATCGAAAAACCATTCTTTTGACTCCCAGGAAGAACCTGTCACAACGGCGATAAAGGAGTTCCTGATCTGAGAGACGATGTTGGGTGCGGTAGCCTTAAAATCAAGCGAAGAAAAGCCAAAGTCCAGGGAAGTTGGCTCGGATAAGCCCAAATATTCCGTAAACTTCAGATAATGACACAATTTTGAGACTGCATTGCTCATGTAATCGATGTGTTCATTATTAAAGAGCCAATTGAGTTCCTTTGTGTTGCGCCGATTGAAACCAACCCGTCTTTTTGCCCGTGAAAGCAGGGAGAAGAAACCGCTCTTGAAATGACGCTGCAGGTCAAGGGTAATATCGAAGTGTTCTTCGGCTAAATTGCCAGACAGATTCCATACCGCTTGAACCCCCCTGGGACGGTCAAAGACAATCATTTTGTCAATCTGAGAATGAAAGCCGACCAGTTCAGCCCATTTAGGCTCCACGAGCCACGTCACCCTGCTCTCCGGTAAATGGTTCTTAATATGAGATACGAGACAGAGCCCTCGCACCACATCCCCCAGAGACCCCATCAGAATGATCAGAATCGAGGGTGCTGGAGGTAGCTCTTGTCTGGAACTGGCAACCATTGCTATCCTTTTAACGTTCACTGAACTCTGTAGTTCTTGTCAAGCCCTGCAGAGAGCATTTCACAGAGCGTCTCCGACAACCGATGCTTAATTACAGCACGCCGCCAACGCCTGACGTAATGATCTCGCAACTTCTTCTTGTCCCTCCGAGAAACACAGGCTCTGTCAAAATCGAGGAGAAATACCCGGTCACCATTGTCCACTAATACATTGCCAGGATGTAAATCCACATGGAGGATATGGTTCTTGATAAGCGTGGAGATCTGATTGATAACGTCTTTCATCACAATGTGGGTGCGTTCTTCATCTGCACGACTGAGTTCAGCAAGAGTTTGCCTCTCCTTGATCTCTCTGGTTACCAGCCAGCCTTGATAGAATAAGCCGCCTCGGTAGGCATAGGCAATAGGTTCTGGGGCATTTACACCGAGGCCCCTTACTTTCTGCAACAGCTCATATTCAACCTGGCAACGCGTTTTTCCCCACCTCAGATATCTTCGTTTGACCAGATATCGAATAAGTCCCCCACGCGTATAATATTTAACGACCACAGGTCCTATCCCTTCAAGGTGAGCCGTGGCAACTGAGCTTCTTCCACCAAGGACAGAATGGGCCTTACTGGTTGGCTTGTTAAATAGCCCAATGAGCCGCTTCAATTGTTGGTCAGTAAGCCCGGATGACGATCCGAAATGATATGAATCATATATTTTGATTAACGCCGTATTAATCGCATACAACGCGTCTTACATACACCATTCTGAGGCTTTAACATATTGAAATAACAATACTTCCTTTCTGGGCTGCGAAATTGTAGAAAAATGAGGGTTGTGTGTCAAGCAACTAATCGCCTCAACATACGTTGAACTGCAACAGCGAGCGCATTCCCTGTCCCGATTCATCGGGACTGCAGAGAACTTCAATGGACCTTTCTCGCGAAGGATGTCACCTGGACATTTGGGGTCAAAAAAGACGGGACAGTTAGGTGGACACGTCCGGCTCAAGTGCAGACGCGTCGCTCTGGACGTTCTCGACAAAAGCGTCTTCTGGTTCCCTGGTACTCGAAGTAGCCTGGCCGTTTCCAGAACCCGGTCAGCGGTCTGCTGGGGTTCTTGGCTTGCGTTATCGTGACGGAAACTTCCAGCCCTTTCGCGGTCGACAAAGTCGGGTAGTCGTTCGTGGCCCGGAGGGTCTGCGACAGTTCGAGGCACCGCCTGGCCTGCTCCAATACGTGCCAGGATATAGCCCTGCCGAGTATCTTGGCCAACGGCTCGCTGTGAAAACGCGTGGATCCGTAGCGTGAACATGCTCGGATGGGCCCGTAGCATCTCGGAGGGATTTTCACTTTAGCGCGTTTTTGTGTGATGTAGGATGCGCCTGATGCAGCAATTCCATAATTAGCTGGCAAGCCTTTTCTGTGCCGCCCTGGTGGGCTTTCACGTACTTAAGGGCTTCTGCACGCACTTTTTCGTGCGACGGTGGTCTTTTCATGGTCTCCACCAGGATGTCCGCAACCTCTTTCCAGTTGGCCCCGCTGCGGACCAATCCCCGCTCAACGATTTCAGGACCCACCCACGCAAAGTTCTCCCAAGAGGGGCCAATAACAGGAACAACTCCGCAGGTGAGCGCCTCTAGAAAATTCTGCCCGCCGAGCGGTGCAAGACTGCCGCCCACAAATGCGGCTTTTGACAATCCGTAGGCAAGGGTCAGTTCACCGAATGTGTCCCAGAGGATGAGCGTTCCGTAAGGGACTTGCTTGTGAGTTGTGGATCGCAACCCCCATGGTATGTCCAGACGGTTCAGGATCCTTTCCCAATATTTTATCCTATGCATATGTCGTGGAAACAGGCCGATGGTCGTGTCAGGTAGCCTCCGGTGGATATCGACAATAAGCTTTTCGACAACGGGTTCCTCCTGACGCCTGACCGAACCGAGCACAAGTAACAGCGTGCCAGGCCGAAGAATGCTTTCGAGTGGATTCTTCGTGTACGACACAGCGTCTGTGCGGCTGATCCGGTCGAATTTCATGTTTGGCATAACGTCCACGTAT
>CP070769.1:339496-345060 GCA_020347085.1 Desulfobacterales bacterium | reverse complement strand
CTCGAACCACGAGTGCATGAGCGATTCGCTCAAGGCCTCGAGCCGCTCGGATGCCGAGCCTCCCAATGCTGAAATACCCACCTTGGCTGCTGCACCACTCTCTTGGGTGAACCACTCGAACACGGCGAAGAAGAGGTCTTCCTTGCTCTCAAAGTACTCGTAAAGGGTCCCTTTTCCGATTCCGGCCTGTACGGCGATGTCGGCCATAACCGTCCCGGAAAAACCCTTCTCCGCAAAGACTTGGGATGCGGCCTTGATGATGCGGGCTTTCTTTTGCTGTTTCTGTTGTTCGCTTGTATCCAAACCGACCCCCTTTTTTTGTCCGACCAGTCAGTCAGATTTGTCTCATCTTTCTAACCTTCTGACATAATACATCTTAATGTCGACCGACCAGTCAGTCAAAGCATAGTAACCCACTAGGATCGTGTCAAGAGAAAAACGAAAAAATACTGGACCCAGATGAACTGGGAGTGTTAATCAGTAGTTGCACAAGAAGTTTGAGCACAGTTTCGAAACACGAGAAGCAGAAAACATGTCAGCATGCGAGTATACTGACAGTCCGCAAGTTGCGGTGGGAGCGATCGTAGTGAGAGAGAACGAAGTTCTCTTGGTAAAACGAAGCCAACCTCCGAGTAAAGGGCGTTGGGCCATCCCCGGCGGTCGTGTAGAATTGGGCGAGACGTTGCAACAAGCAGCCGAGCGTGAGATCATGGAGGAAACTGGACTCACCATCCGGGCCCTGAATCCCATATACACCTTCGAGGTCATCGAACGGGATGATGCCGGACGTATCCGGTTCCATTATGTCATCGTCGATCTTTTGGCTGATTATGTAAGCGGTGAGCTTAAACCCAGCGATGATGCATCCGAGGCCCAGTGGGTCACTCCCGAAGAATTGGAGGGGCTACCTGTGAGCAAAACCACAAGAGAGGTTCTGGCAAACGTGATTCACTTCGGTCGCTAATGCCCTGAACTTCCCCCTGGTCTTTCCGCTAAATGAGCGCCTCCAAGATGCCGATGATTTCTAACTTGCTGCCCGTGGGCAGGACAGTTTACTGTTTAGGTGTTACATATCACAGGTGACTGCGGCCCGGGACAAATTGGCGATGACACGGGCGAGATAGACTGCAGGGCAACACCGCCGTTCGCCGGATCTCCGTTTTTGACATGGGTGTCACAATGTGGTACTTATATCAAGGCAGTTCGGTTTTTATGCTATGACCAAAACAGGTTGTCTTGAACTGCAACGGCGAGCGTTTTGCCCGTATGGACTCGACTGAGAGCGTGGAAGTCTTGCTATAGGGAGGTTCTCAATTCTTGATGTTCTTCACCCATAAGTGCCGATTCTTCATGGGAACATTTTTGAAAAAGGACTAGCCTATGGAACAAATGAAAACAGTAAACGTAGCTATTGTGGGTGGTGGCCCCGGATGCAAGGCGATCATGAATATGATACTTGCCAGAAGGCTCAGCCAGCTCCGTATGAAACTTATCGGGGTCGCCTGCACGAATCCCAACGCCATAGGGTACCGCTACGCCAAAGAGCAGGGGATCTACACAACTAGGGATTACCGAGATCTGTACGAAATCAAAGGCCTCAATATGATTATCGAGTTGACGGGTCGTGAAGAAGTAGCCAAAGAGATCTCCCGAACCAAGCCAGACCCCGTGGTCTTGATGGACCATGTAGCTGCTCGCCTCTTCTGGGATGTCTTTCAAATCGAAGAAGAAAGAATTGCCGAGCGCAAGAGGGCGGAGGATGCACTCCGGGAAAGCGAGACGGAAAAAAAAGCCATTCTTGATGCTTCTTTGGATAGCATTCGGCTGGTAGATAAGGATATGAGAATACGTTGGGTAAACCAAACAACAACGGCAAACTTTGAGGTGAGGCCGGAGGACATACTTCACAAAACCTGCCACAAGGTTCTTGCCAATAGAGAGACCCCTTGTGAGGGCTGTCCCAGTGAGAAGGCCCTGAAAACGGGACAGATTGAGCGGGCAGTATTGTGTGTGCCCGACGTGGGTGGGACCGGGCAAAAAGCCTATTGGGATTGTTACGGGGTTCCTGTGAAAGACGACTCTGGCGACACGGTCCGTCTTATCCAGGTCGCCAGGGATGTCACGGCACAGAAGGAGGCCGAAAAGGAACTCGAAAGAAGACACCATGCACTTGAGGTCATTAATAGCATGCTTTTCAGAGTAACCAAGGAATACAACCTAAATGGCTTGGGAGACGTCCTGCAAGATATCATGGAGGACTTTTATCCCGAAGTCGATACACTCGTATTTCTCCTGACGCCACATCGAGATGGCTTCTATTTTCCGCGACCAGAGCGTGGGCAGGTCAAAGAGACCTGCTATGATCGAGCGAAAAGGAGAATCACGAATCCGGAGCTGGAGCATGCGTTGCTCAACCTCTTGACCACGGAGCGCATCAGGCCTATGTGTTTCGCCAGCAAAGTTGACTGCCCGCCTATCATCAAGGATTTGGCGACTGGATTCAATTCGTGGATGGGGGTGCCGATCGTGGTGGAGGATGAATGCTATGGCCTTTTCATGGTAGGTGCCTCTGCTGCGGATATTCGGATGCAAGACGATTTGGTTTTTGTTGAATCTCTGATCCGCCAGATTTCCGGTGTCATCCGTTATCAGATTTTAAAAGAAGCGCGCGAAGAAGCACTTAGGGATCAACTGACTGGCCCGGATAAGTTCATGGGAATTGTTGGTCGAAGCCAGGCAATGCACGAAATTTATCAGCTGATCCAGGCTGTTGCCGATTCAGAGAGTACGGTCCTGATCACAGGTGAAAGCGGCACTGGCAAGGAGCTTGTGGCAAGGGCTATTCATCAGGTAGGCAAATATAAAGGTACCCCGTTCATCGCTGCCCACTGCTCTTCATTTGTTCCCACCCTGGTCCAATCGGAACTCTTTGGACACGAAAAGGGGGCCTTTACCGGAGCGACCAGCCGGAAGTTGGGGCGCCTGGAACGAGCCCACGGGGGGATCCTTTTCTTGGACGAAGTGGCTGAACTCCCTTTGGAGACGCAGGTGCTTCTTCTGCGATTCCTGCAGGATAAGAGCTTCGAACGGGTTGGGGGCCAACATCCGGTCGAAGTCAATGTGAGAATTATTGCAGCAACCAACAGACGGATTGAAGAGGCGGTGAAGGCTGGACGCCTGCGAAAGGATTTCTACTACCGCCTTAACGTCATTCCGATTCATGTGCCTTCATTGCGGAAGCGCATTACAGATGTATCCCTCCTGGCCGATCATTTCCTGAGAACCTATTGCCTCGTTGAGGGAAAGGAAATCACCGGATTCGATACCAAGGCCATGCAACTCATGATGGACTATGATTGGCCTGGCAACGTCAGGGAGCTACAAAACACCGTGGCAAGGTGTGTGGTTTTATCCAATAACAATCTTATCGGGGTTGCGGACCTTCCTGAGAAGATGCGAGCCTCGCCGGTGCCATCAAGGGGATACTCCTTGCCAAAAAACGAGAGAAATCTCATAAGGACTGCGATGCGCGAGTGCAAAGGGAACAAGAAGGAAGCTGCGCGCCTGCTTGAAATCAGCAGGGGAACCCTTTACAGTAAGCTCAAGAGATATGATCTTCAGGCGTAAGCGCCTGTTCAGTTTTCGTTGTATTCTTCACACCCGCTGTTGTTTCGTGTCCGATACTAGACGTAGCCTAACTGTTTGATTTCACTATAGTACCTACATGTTAATAGCCCTTTCGTGTCGGATACTGCACACTACCGCCCTGCTCTTTTGATCTTTTCTGCACGCCTACTTAGGTGCTATGCACCGATTTGTAAGAAATTAAATAGGTTATCTCTATTCTTCTATTTGCAAAAAAATCTCTAGTCTTGGCACGCAACTTGAGTACACTAATCTTCAAAAGTTACCTTTCCCGGAAAAGATGATCGCATATGAATAGGCGGATACGACATAGATTCATACATCAGCAGGCTTCATGGGGTCGATGGCTTTTGGAAATCAGAAAGGACCAAATCATGAAAAAGGGTGAAACACTTAATGTAGCCATTGTAGGTGGTGGTCCTGGGTGTAAGGCGATAATGGACATGATATTCACCAAAAGGCTCAGCCAGCTTCGTATGAAACTGGTCGGGGTCGCCTGCACGAATCCTGAGGCCGTGGGTTATCGGTACGCCCAAGAAAAAGGGGTTTATACAACAATGGACTACCGTGACCTATTCAAGTTCAAGGACCTGAATATGATTATCGAACTGACCGGACGTGAAGCAATAGCCCATGAGATCTGCCAAAAAAAACCAGAACATGTGCGACTGATGGACCATGTGGCTGCTCGCCTCTTCTGGGATGTCTTTCAGGTTGAAGAAAAACGGCTTGCCGAACGCAAGCGCGCAGACGAGGAATTGAAGCAGTACCGAGACCACCTGGAGGAATTGGTGAAAGAGCGCACTGCCGAAGTTCAAGGGGCACTAGCCAAGGTGAGGACATTGAGTGGGCTGTTACCGATATGCTCTGGCTGCAAGAAGATACGCGATGACAACGGTTACTGGAATCAGATTGAAAAATATATTCGCGATAATTCCGAAGCTCAGTTCAGTCACAGCATTTGCCCCGAATGTGCGAGAGCGCTTTATCCGGAGCTTTACAAAAAGAGTCGCTCAGAAATCCACGGACAGCAAAGTGCATTCTGCAAACAAATCTC
This sequence comes from Desulfobacterales bacterium, assembly GCA_020347085.1. Taxonomy (GTDB): domain Bacteria; phylum Desulfobacterota; class Desulfobacteria; order Desulfobacterales. The sequence goes on along the minus strand of CP070769.1, from coordinate 340,358 downwards.
CAGACCAACGGTCACGTGGAATCGAAGAAGCGGGCTTGACCGGAGACGTGGCAAAGACCGAAGAGGCGGTGAAGACCGACGAACTGCTGCTGCATGATTCGGGTGTTTTGTGCATCAAGTATCTCTTTCGAGTCAAGAATTGAACCTCCGGACAGCAAAACGTCGGTGAGCTCAATCAGGTCGCTGTAGGGAACACGCCCGCTATGGCAGTTCACCGGTATAGCCGGTTCTTTGACCCTTGAGGGTGCGGCAATTGACATAAGCTGTCTTTATTTTTTTATCACTGCGGACTCTTCATGTACACGCCATTGAACAGGGATCCAACCATGGAAGAGGTTAAAACACTTAAGGTCGGCATTGTGGGTGGTGGTCCCGGATGTAAGGCAATCATAGATATGATATTTGCCGAAAGGCTCAGCCAGCTTCGAATGAAGCTCATCGGGGTAGCCTGTACGAATCCTAAGGCTGCGGGCTACCGGTATGCCCAGGAAAAAGGGTTTTTTACAACCCACGACTTCCGCGATCTATACAAGCTTCCGGGGCTCAATATGATTGTTGAGCTAACGGGTTGTAGAGATGTGGCCAATGAGATCTGCCAAACCAAGCCAGACCACGTTCGATTAATAGACCACGTTGCTGCGCGTCTATTCTGGGACATCTTTCGAATCGAGGAAGAAAGGCTTGCCGAGCGCCAGCGTACGGAGGAATCCCTGCGAAAGGCTCATGACGAGCTAGAAAGGCGGGTCGAGGAACGGACATTTGAACTCTCAAAATCCAATGCACTTTTGAAGCAAGAGGTCACTGAACGAAGGCGAGTAGAGAAAGAACTCCGAAAAAAGAATCAAGAACTTGAGAACTTTGT
>CP070769.1:335462-339396 GCA_020347085.1 Desulfobacterales bacterium | reverse complement strand
TTGATTTAAGCGTGCTGCCAAGTCCTCCGTATCACGGCTTGTTTAAGAAAGTCGTTCTTCGCTCTAAAAAACGGACTGGAAGAAAAAGCGCACTAAAGGAGTTCTTTTGCAGAGGGGGCCCGCATCGTGGCAGATGTGAATGAAGGAAGGATCGTTTTCAGGGCTCGCTATCCCAGAAGCATTGCATGTTGATGAATTATTGCGTAAAATAATTGTAATAAAGAAATAAGAAGGAGGCCAACAAGAGGGAATCATGAGAAATTCGATAAGAACCGGAATCCTCTTGGCTGGGCTGACAGTCCTCGTCATGATTATCGGCAATCTCTTGGGGGGACGGCAGGGGATGATCATTGCATTTTTCTTTGCGGTGATCATGAACTTTGGCAGCTACTGGTTTTCTGATAAGATCGTGTTAGGCCTTTATCGGGCCAGACCGGTTTCCGAGGCGGAGGCCCCGCAGTTGCATCGTATTGTTAGACAACTGGCCCAGCAAGCGGGCCTCCCCATGCCGAAGGTTTGTATCATGCCTTCTGAATCCCCAAATGCCTTTGCCACCGGTCGCAATCCCCAACATGCTGTGGTGGCCGTCACGCAGGGGATTCTGAAATTATTGAGCGAAAATGAACTCAAGGGTGTGCTTGCTCACGAGTTGGCGCATGTGAAGCACCGGGACATTTTGATCGGCTCCATTGCGGCCACTTTGGCTGGAGCCATCATGATGATTGCGTCTATGGCTCGGTGGGCGGCCCTGTTTGGTGGCTTTGGGGGTCGAGATGATGATGACGGCGGGGGCGTGATCGGCCTCATTGCCATGTCCATCCTGGCTCCTATAGCAGCAATGCTGATCCAGATGGCCATATCACGATCTAGGGAATATGCAGCGGATGCGGCAGGCGCCTCTTTTGCGGGAAGCCCCCACGGTCTGGCCAAAGCCCTGCAAAAGATATCCTCGGCATCCCGGCAGATACCCATGAAAGCGGAGCCGGCCACGGCCCATATGTTTATCATGAACCCTCTGTCCGGCAAGAACCTTACGAATCTCTTCAGCACCCATCCACCGGTAGAAAATAGGATCGAAAAGCTAACGGGCCAGCGATACGCATAGGCTGGCGCTACAGAATTGACTGCACTGGAGACGGGCACAGGCCTCGCTTGGACCGTCTCCTTTTTTTTTGCAACCAGTCCAACTGCGCAACTCTTTGTCGAGTAGTCATTCTGTTTTTCCATATTGTAGTCAGAATCGTCCAAGTCTCATAGGAGCACAGGCCGCCCACCCCCCAATCTCTTTTTGAAGCTTTGTTTTAATTTGACACCCTTGCCGGTGGATGATAGATGCGATGGATTGTTCAATAGTGCTTTGAGAACCGTGGTTGAGTAGTTGAGTGGCCGAATGGTTGAGTGGTTAACGACTCAACAAATTGACCACTTAACGGTAACCACTTAACGGTAGCAGACGATGAAAATACACGAATACCAGGCCAAAGAGATCTTTTCTGAATTTTCCATCCCTGTTCCCCGGGGCTCGGTGGCTCGTGATGCTGAGGAAGCCAAAAAAATCGCCGAGGAGATTGGAGGTGGGCGCTGGATGATAAAGGCGCAGATCCTTGCTGGCGGTCGCGGCAAGGGGGGTGGGGTGCGCGTTGCAGAAACCCTGGAAGGCGTTGCACAGACCGCTGAAGAGTTGCTCGGCATGACCCTGGTGACGCCCCAGACGGGCCCACAAGGAAAGCGGGTGACCAAGGTGCTGGTCGAAGAAGGGGTTGCGGTCAAAGAGGAGTTCTATTTAGGGATAGCCCTTGATCGCGCCAAACAATGCCCGGTCTTAATTGCCAGTTCTGAGGGTGGCATGGGTATTGAGGATTTGGCCGCCAACCACCCTGAAAGAATTGTTCGGGAGTGGATCGATGTGGGGTTAGGGCTTCCGGGCTTTCAAGCGCGGAATCTCCTTTTTGGCATGGGGATAGACGCAGGCTTCATGAGAGCGGGCGTGGGGATTTTGACTAAGCTTTACCGACTTTTTGAGTCTTCTGATTGCACTCTCGTGGAGATTAACCCCTTGGTGGTGACGGAAGACAAGGGCCTCCTGGCCCTTGATGCAAAGATAGAGTTTGATGACAATGCCCTATTTCGGCACAAGCATTTCCTGGAGATGGAAGACACCGAGGAGCAGGATCCATTGGATGTTGAGGCTTCACGCCATCGCCTCAACTACATTCGGATGGATGGTAATTTGGGGATCATGGTCAATGGTGCAGGACTTGCCATGGCGACCATGGACTTGATCAAACAGGCCGGAGCCAGCCCGGCCAACTTTCTGGACGTGGGTGGCGGGGCCACTACAGAGATGGTGACCAAGGGTCTTGAAATCATTCTGCAGGACAAGAATGTTCGGGGGATTTTGATCAACATATTTGGCGGCATCCTCAGATGTGATGTGTTGGCCAAAGGCGTTGTGGAAGCGGCCTCAAAGGTGAAGATCGAGGTCCCGGTCGTGGTGCGACTAGACGGTGCCAATGTGGAGGAAGGCCGCCATATCTTGGCCGAATATGACCTTGATTTTATTGTGGCCGATAGCATCGCTGATGCCGCAGAGAAGGTGAGGGCCATTGCATCATAGCTGAGGCTTCCGGGTATCGTGAGCAATGAATGGGACCACACAGAAAACATCCCGGTGTCGGCCCGTGTGGTACTTGGGATATCGAGACCCGCTTCACTTCGGCCTCCAATGCCTTTAGATCGTACGCTCTTGTCATGAGTGGAAATGGCTGTAGGCCTGCGTTCAGCGGATCCCGATACCCTCGACGGCTCATATCCATGTGCCTGAAACCTGGATAACGCGTATAGAATATCGTCTGACGAATAACGAGACAGATGAGCATATTGATTGACAAAGATACCCGCCTGTTGGTCCAAGGGATGACCGGGAGGGAGGGGAGTTTCCATACCGCTCAATGCGTTGCCTACGGCACCAGAGTCGTGGCAGGCGTCACACCTGGCAAAGGCGGACAGAAGCTGGAAGGAATCCCGGTCTTTAATACGGTTCAAAGTGCCGTTGATAGCACAGGAGCGAATGTCAGCCTAATCTTTGTGCCCGCTCCTTTTGCGGCTGATGCTGTTATGGAGTCCGCGGCTGCAGGTATCCCTTTGGTCATCTGCATCACGGAAGGGATTCCCGTCCGTGACATGTTGAAGGTGGTCAGGTTTTTAAAAACCCGGAACTGCTGTCTTATCGGTCCAAACTGCCCTGGAGTCATTTCACCAGGTCGTTGCAAGGCGGGTATCATGCCTGGACAGATCCACAAAGGGGGCTCCATTGGCGTGATATCTCGGAGTGGCACACTGACATACGAAGTCGTGCACCAGTTGACGCACAATGACCTTGGGCAGAGTACTTGTATAGGGATCGGTGGGGATCCTATTATCGGCTCTTCCTTTGTGGATCTTCTGAAACTTTTTGAGGAGGACCCGGAGACGCATGGCGTGGTGCTCATAGGTGAGATTGGGGGCGGTGAAGAGGAGATGGCTGCTGAATACGTCAAGGATCATTTCGCCAAACCTGTACTCGGATTTGTTGCAGGGTTAACGGCGCCACCGGGAAAGCGCATGGGACATGCGGGTGCTATCATATCAGGGGGTGGGGGAACGGCAGGAGAAAAGATAGCCGCCATGCGCCAGGGCGGGATTCATATGGTGGAACACCTCGGGGAATTGGGCCGGACGGCGCGAGCCTTATTTGGCAGATAGTACAGCAATTGAGGTGTGGAAAAGGGGCGACTGGCAACAATCAACTGGCACGGCGGGGTGAGACTTTTTCTTTGACAACAATTAGAAAATACACTAAAGGGGCTAATGTTGTGTCTCATAAGTTTGTTCAAAAAATATGTCTTTGCCATCAAGCCGTTTTCCTTGCTTCGTGACCGTTTTCGGGACGTCA
>CP070769.1:329817-335362 GCA_020347085.1 Desulfobacterales bacterium | reverse complement strand
TCCACAAAAAATGAGACCTGAGGTTGGCCTTTGTGTCTTTGATGCCAAGCTTGCTTCTGATGCTTTGTCTATGAGACTCGATTGTTCTCTGGGATGCATTTAACAACCCTGCTATTTCTCTTGCGGTTTTGCCCTCTCTTATAAGCTGTGCCACTTCGATTTCTTTTGGGAGTAGGGTTTGCGTATTTTGACGACAAGGTGCCCAGCTGGGCGAATTGCCAATTTTGATCGCAGAAAACGCCTGATATACTTGGACAAATATATAGTGTAACCAGGGCAAAATATGGACGGAAACTCGCTATTCTTGGATTAAAGGGTGAGGCCTACCGGCAGGCGGAGATTGGACAAGATGTTGGGTATGGTTCCCACAGTCCCAAATGAGAGAGTACTGCCAAATATCTATAACATTCGAAAAGTAAAGATTGCGAGATACTTGTCATAGTATTTTCGGACTGAACATAATTCTCTATAACTTAGTGCAGGCAAGATCGATTTACCGTTGAACTGGATCCAAGCAGCAACGGAACAAAGGTAACGGGGGTGGAGTGGATCATCAGGTGGACAGCGTCTTGATCAGGACGTTTACGTAGTACGCAGCATGGGCGATGGATGTGGCCATATTTGCCCTGTGATTGGCCAGTATGCCGTCCAACGATGCATCTGTGACCAGCCACGGGTCGAGCTCAGCACCTATGTGACAAGCATGAATCGCACCTTCGAGCATGTCCATTGCATGGCGTGCCTCCAAGACCTCTGAAAAGTCTACCTCGACGGCATGCAATATCTTGCCCATAGCCCTTGCAACCCCTTTGGAATAGTAAAAGTAGTCGTCAACCTTAAACCAGCTAACCGGAGTCCCGTCTTCCTCGTAGTGCTTAACCAGGTTTTCATCGCAGCTGCCCAAGATTTCTGCGAAGCTCATAAATAGTGGAATCAGGTTGTCGGATCGGGTGTAAAAACGCGCTTCTCCTCTTTCAAGCTTTTTGGCATAAGCCCGCAGCTCGTTCAGGCCATCGTTGTACTTGTTCTCGGGCGATGGAAGCCAGTAGCGGTCCGGCCTTACCATGAACCAGTTCATAGCATTCTCCAGGTTCTCATCAAGTACATCTGAGGGCCCGTGTCGTGCAATCCTCTCAGCTAAGGTCACGCTGGCCCGCCGAACCACTTCGAGCACGCCAAGTTGCATATTTTCCACATTATCGGTAAATCGCAGAATGTCATTACGCCGCCACCCCCCGAATCGCTCGTTCAATTCATAGTCAAAAACCGAAATGGTGGCCTCCACGAAGGCAACGCCTTTGGCCTTGGGCTCATGTAGTATTGTAGCCTCCGGAGCCCCATGAGGCACCTCATGAGCAGCCTCTGGAACCCCGTGAGGCGCCTCACGAGCAGCCTCGTGGCTTGAGGGTACAGCCTCAGGATGTGCTGGGACCTGGGCCTCTTCGGCCCCGTGCAGTGGCTCACCCTCCTCAACCTGTACAACATGGGGTCGCTCCCCTTTCTCGAACATGCCTAGAAAGGCCCAGAACCCCCACAGCACGATCAAGGCAAGCAGAATCCCTCCAACGACCCTCACGGTAAGAAACTGTTTATAAGTCATGTTAGCCCTCTCGTAGTCTCCGGATATCCCCAACCCGAATGGTAATCTTTGTGGCATCAAAAAACTCGATGAGTGGAATCGTATACTTGCGTGATACCCCTGTCATCTCTTTAAACTGCGGTGTCGTAATTTCTCTATTCTCCTTCAAGTAGGATACCAGCCCAGTTTTCAAATCGTCTATAACCCGCCTATGAAAATAGAGGTCCTCCTTGACCTTGACCAGGGTTCCCTCTTCCAGCATGTGCATCAAGATTTCCTTTGTATGGGCCGAATTCTGTCCCAAAGATGTCACCAGATCTCTGAAATAGGGCGGTTGAAGACCACTCTGAAGATATGCCTGTTCAATCCTTTGTCTAATATCCTTCTGATCGGCTCCCAAGGCGACCCTGTGCCCAGGAAGGTGTATTATGTCTTTTTCTTGTATCACGGTGTTGCTCTTGGTCAGATCCTGAATCAAGAGGTTAAACAGCTTGCTACTCAGCCAAAGGGCCAGCGTGGACATTAATTCCTGTTTGGAAATCCCCGGTTTCAGCGGGTGGCGCTTGTGATAGCTTTCCACGATCTTTATGGCTTTCTGATGAAGTTCATCAAAAACAGACCCGTGGATGAACGTGCGCTTTTCGCGATCTGTCTGGATGATTGCCTTTTGGGAAAGAAGGTGTTGAAGATGCTCTTCAAGGTCCTTATCAGAAAGATTTGTCATAAGCCGCAACTCAGAAAAAGGAAGGCCCGAAATTCCGGATTCTTTTACATGGTAAGTAATGATCTCCCTGGGGGCGCTTTCGGCGAGGCTTTTAAGCTCAGCCACAAGCGGTTCTTTGTATCGTTTGTGCTTTCTTGGGATCGGGTTCAGGACCTGACCGCCCCCTATAGTCCTGACAGGCGAATAGCTTCTAATCACAAACCGATCATCCTTAACCACAGCCACAGGCGCATCAAGTCGGAACTGGGCAACAGTCGTTTCACCCGCAGTCAGTTCTTCGCGGTCCAAGAGTATGGCGTAACCAAGAATTTCGCTCGTGCCTGTGTGGAATCGAACCTTGGTGCGGTTCTTGAGGGCTTTCTCATTTGAGCGCAGGTAGAACAAAAGACCATCTACCATGTAACTGGATTTCAGGGTATTCACGCCACCCACGACATCCCCCCTATCTACATCAGCCCTGTCAATGCCCTGAAAATTTACGGCAGTCCGCATGCTTATCGTAGCCTGGTCTGCTTTCTGGCCGTGAACCTGAATCCCGCGAACCTTTGACTGGATTCCCGAAGGATAAATCATCACCGTTTCCCCGACCCGGACCATCCCTGACACCAGACTCCCGGTAATGACCGTACCAAACCCTTTCATCGTAAAGACGCGATCTACGGGAAGACGGAATAACCCGCTGGAGGTTCGTTCGGGAACGACTTCGCATAAATTCTCCAGGGCCTCAAGAAGCTGTGGCAACCCTTGACCGGTCAAGGAAGATACCGGGACAATGGGACTGCCGTCTAAGAAGGTCCCCTTGAGAAATTCCTGAATGTCATCCGTAACCAACCCCAACCATTCTTGATCCACGGTGTCTGTTTTTGTGAGGACCACAAGGCCGTGCTTGACGCCTAAGAGGATGCATATATCCAAGTGTTCCTTTGTCTGCGGCATGACCCCTTCATCGGCTGCGATAATCAAGGCCACAAGGTCTATCCCTGAGACACCTGCCACCATGTTCTTGACGAATTTTTCATGCCCCGGCACGTCCACAATACCCAGGCGTTGGCCGCTTGGAAGGTCAATCCAGGCAAAACCTAACTCAATGGTAATCCCCCGGAGCTTTTCCTCCTTAAGGCGATCGGTGTCTATGCCGGTCAATGCCTTGATCAGACTGGTTTTGCCATGGTCGATATGGCCTGCTGTGCCCAAAATGATCTGTTTCAAGAATCAGCCCTTCCTCATGGTTCTTTCTTACGCTTGCGATAGCCTTCAAAAACGTAGGCCATACCCACAAGAACAGCGGCGACGACCATGACCTTGACGACACCCGCCCGGGGGTAAAATAGTCGTGTGGCTAGGACGGCAAAAAGGATGCCCATGGCAACACGAATGAGAAATATGTAGAATGGAGTCAACAGGTTGCCTCGGTAATGGTGCAGAATTGGATGTTTCTGAAACACTAAAACGTATACAAGAGATTGATTTTACCGTCAATCATAAGTTTAGATACCACCTGGAATCTCCTTGAAAACGCAGGTGTCGTGTGCTAAAGATTGGCTGTCAGAAATCCTGAAACGAATAACCATTTAGTGAGGTTGCGCCTAACGGCTTGAGAAGAACTGTTTCGTTTTCGAATAATGCGTCCGTGTGGTGGGTGTAGCTCAGTCGGCAGAGCACCGGGTTGTGGCCCCGGCGGTCGAGGGTTCAAATCCCTTCACTCACCCCATTCTGAACATAGCTTCGCCTCGCAGTTGGAATAGCGGAACGATGACGTAATGGAATACTGGGTAAAGTCCGCCTAAAGGGATTGGCCCTTTCTTCTTCTACATCATGAGCGCAGGCTTCACTTCGTGTCCAGTGTTTCAACATTTCATTATTCCACTTTTCAATTCGCAGCCATGCGAATAAAGGCAATAAAATCAAAGTACTGCAGGAAGTTCGAGACGATGAACGATTGCGCCCGTAGCTCAGCTGGATAGAGCGCCGGACTTCGAATCCGTAGGTCGCCCGTTCGAGTCGGGCCGGGCGTGCCAATAAATTAAGGGAATTAGGGGCCTTTTAGGAAAGTTTTGCCAGGCCCCTTTTCTTTTTGCAGCAGCCTTGCAGCACCCCTTAGGGGATCAATCCCCCACGTTTCACTGCTCCACTATCAACGCTTATCCCGCAACTTGCAATAGAATCTCAACTGCCACTGAGAATTGTGCCCACGGTGATGAACATAGCAGAATCATATCATAAGGTTTTGAGGATGGGCAGAAAGAGAGATACTATGGCAGTATCGTGAACCTGGGCAAATGTACGATTAATACCAGAGAGCATAAGTTTCGGGCTCAACCCAGGGGACACAATATGTGGAACGTCTCACAAAGAGTCACCCCACTTCGTTCTTCCCTCCCTGAGAATGAAAATGCACGCCCGTTAGATGATACAGTTTTCTTAAATCTTTGTCGTAACGCAATAAGAGAGTTTTTCTCGTCTCTGTTCTGATTGGAGGAATCTCTTTGAAATTAGTCTTGCGGAGTATTTTTTTCCCGAGCTTCCTAAGCCAAAATGGACGCTTTACTTTCGTTATCAAGATATACTGAATTAAAGGTACTCGAGTAGTTAATAGACCTTTATTACGAATCTGTGTGTCGGGCTTGAAATCTGTACTTAAATGCAAGAATTTTAAGATGGCTTTGACCGAGGTTTCTGGATCAGTTTTTAGCTGCTCAAGAGTCAAAAAATGGAATTGATTTCGATCAAATAGAGAAAAGTATCTTTCTATTTGTTCTGCGTAAAGTCCTGAACGAAAATAAAGAAAATTATAATAATATTGTGGGCATTTATTTCGGAAACTTTGGGAATCTACCCTTTTCTCTTCAGCCTTCAATGCTTTTTCGAATGTATTTATTTTTTCGAACCCGTATCTCCTCATCCAATGATAGAGCGAATATGCCCGATCTGCAGGATTTCTTAAGATTACAGCAAACTTCGCTTCAGGAAATAAAGCCTTTAAGACTCTTGCAGTAGACGGATTTGTTAAATAAGCATGAGACGCCTCTCCAATTAATGTTTCATTTTCTACAAAATCAAATAGTTCGAAATATTGGATTGGATTATCAACAACCTGAAAACCTTCACAAAAGAAACAGGGTTCCTTAACCGGTGACATAAAAATATCAGGGTGTTGCTTGAGATAATAGTACAGCGATGTTGTGCCACATCTTCCCGCCCCAAGAATAAAGAAATTTGGCCTATTTATAAACTTAGGTTTT
>CP070769.1:321512-329717 GCA_020347085.1 Desulfobacterales bacterium | reverse complement strand
GTTTCGAAGTCCTTATGCCCTTTCTATCATCAGCCTTCATTCCCAATGCCCATCGGGAATGTGGAATAGCCTCCTCACGTTTTCCTGGATCCTGCGCCTGATTCAGTTGGGCATTCAGAGGAGTTACGGCAATAGACCATTTTAATTAACGTTTTCTGCTCAGGTCTTCAATAGATATTCTCAGAAAGACAAGCATGCACACCTGCAATTGGTTTACTCTAGTGGCTTCTTACTCTAGCTCCCTTCACTTTGTAACTTTGCCTTGTACATAAGTACAAAAAAGGTAGGAAATCAATAGGAATACATGCGTATGGTGAATTCGTTGAGGCGAGAAAGCCTAGAAAGAGAAATTGATGAAGAAGGAATGTCTCGTGAAAGTATCTATTTCCCGCTTTTCTGATGCAGTTTGTCTGCTATCTGCTTGACTCTGTCCGATTTGACCATTGACGCGGCCTTATCCGCAAAACGCACTGCATCCTTCACTTTGCCGTCTACCAAATAGTCTCTCACCCTCTTTTCAATCCGCCCTGTAGCATGGTCTCTTTTGACGTGAACCGCGGGGGCCCCTATCAACTTTCTGCACGCTTCGCCCCCACAGTTCGGACAAGATGGGGAAGGTCCACCCACATCAAGGATCACCTCAAAAATCCCGCCACAGCCAGCACATTCATATTCATAAATTGGCATAGAGTTTTCCTCACAACCTTCGCAGATAACGCATGCCTTCAAGGGCAGTCCTGTAAGCAACATCCTCTGAGAGTCTTGCTATGAGCGAGTCAATCACCGAGAGCATCTTGGCCTTCTCGGAAGGCAGATCTCCGTCAACCAGGGCATAGTTGGAAACGTGATCAGAAAGATATCTTGACGTGACCGACAGGCCATCAATCAGAGCTCTTTGTTCTTTAAGAATCGTCTCTGGGCTCGGCATTTGAAAGCTCCCGTCGTTCCACCACTGAAAAACAGGCGTACCCGGCTGCGGCGTCAGGGTCCTTACCCGGATAAAATCAGGATTGATCTCATTGAGCACCTTGGCTGTTTCCAGGGCATGCTCCTCCCAACTCGACTCGCCCCCGATTCCCACAAGCACATAAAGGGAAACCTCAAACCCGGCATTTCTGGCCTTGGCACATCCCCAGATCATGGTGTCGGGCCCTGCACCCTTTTTTATCCGAGCCAACAGTTGTGCGCTTCCGGTCTCAAGACCGATGTGAAGTCGTGTCAGTCCAGCCGACCTTATCTTTTCTAAGCTCCCGATGGATTTCCGTTTAAGTGTCAGGGCCCTTGCATAGGTCGTAACCCTGGTCAACGATGGGAAGGTGCCGTGAAGGTAGTCCAGGATCTGACACATCTCTTCAGTCTTGATAACCAGGCTATCTGAATCCCCGATGAACACTGTGTCGACCTTTCCACCCGTGTATTCCTTGGCCGTATCAATGTCTCGTTTGACTGCCTCAACTGAGCGTCTTTCAAACTTGATCTGTTTATACATGGGGCAAAAGGCACACCGATTCCACGGGCACCCCCGGGTCACCCTCAGAAGAAGGCTGTTGGCCTCACTGGGGGGTCGGAAAGCCGGAAAATCATAATCGTCTCCAGCCATGGCAAGATGCCTTCCAAAACGAAAATTGAGCATTTTGTGTACACAAGAATCCGTTTTTCCTTATAGAATAGCGTGTTGCCCTGGGATATACAAGAAATTTTCACTCCCCTTCCCTGCTTGACCCACCGGGAAAAAAGTCATTTGTGCGTGACCTTGCCTTTATGAACTCCAACAGCGAGCACATTGCCCGTCCCGATTCATCCGGACTGCGGGTAGATTTAATCTGGTGAGGATACGGCAACCTCAGCATGTTAAGGGTAACCGACCACAAAAACCCCATATCTTGTATCTACAAATGTCAGATATACATCTTATAGTACTTTTTTTCTTTACAAATCCTTCTCTCTTTGTTACAAAGTAATATTCTAAGGATTGGTGTGCATTATGGCCGCCTCAAAAGAGGTCATTCGTTATGAAAATCAAACAAATAGATGTCACCGGGTTCAAGTCTTTTGTAGATGAAACAACCATCGTATTTCCGCAAGGGATATCTGCGGTAGTTGGTCCCAACGGTTGTGGCAAAAGCAATATTGTTGATGCAATTCGTTGGGTAATGGGAGAGCAAAGCGTTAAAATGCTCCGGGGTAAATCCATGGAAGACATTATTTTCTCGGGCACTGAAAAAAGGCCCCCTTTGAACATGACTGAGGTGGCGCTCACACTTATCAATGATGACGGGGACATCCCGGAGCAATACCGAGAGTTTTCTGAAATTATGGTGGCCCGTCGCCTCTTCCGGTCAGGTGAAAGTGCCTACTTTATTAATAAGCAACCATGCAGGCTTAAGGACATCCAGAACCTGTTGATGGGTAGTGGGGTTGGATCCAGAACCTACGCTGTTATTGAGCAAGGAAGGATCACGAACCTTATCGACGCCGGACCAGAGGAAAGGCGTTTCTTCGTCGAAGAAGCGGCAGGTACAACGCGTTATAAGAGTCGAAAAAACGAAGCCCTTCGAAAGATCGAGCGAACCCAGCAGAATCTGCTACGCATCAATGACGTCATCGTTGAGGTCAAGCGTCAGATGAACAGCCTTAAGCGCCAAGTCAAGAAAGCAGAGCGATACAAGGCCTATCAAGAACAGATTCAACATTTGGAAGTTGGCCTGGCAAGGTTTCACTATAAGGCCGTCTGCGCGGAGATGCGCGAAGCCGAGGCTTTGCTCGAGTCATTGAAAGATACGGACCTGAAGCACGGATCCGAACTCGCAAAACTCGATGCAGCCATTGAAGAAATTAAACAAGAACGAGCAGCCAAACACAAGGAGATATCCGAGCACAAAGCAACCAGATATCAACTCCAGCGCACTATCGATAAGCTTGAGAGGGATCTTGAATATGGTGCCAAGGATCTTGAACGTCTGATCTCCGAAACCACGCAGCTCAAGACCGAAATCAAAGAGATTGAGGAAAAAGACCAACAGGTCGGTTCCGAATGTCGTGACCTAGATGAGCGGGCACGTGCCCTTCAAGAGGATATCAAAAAAGCAAAAGAAACCATAAGACAAGAGGAGCCCTCCAAGCGCGCGTTGAAAGATCGCCTAGTCGAGCTGGGTGAAACCCTTGAGGCCAAGAAAGCTGAATTCATGGACCTGGCAACGCGCAGGGCGGCCTATCAAAATACCCTTCAAAACACGTCACAAAGTAAGGCAACTCTTGCAAGGCGGCTTGAGCATATCAAGACGGAAAAACGCCAAACCGAGGCCGAAATTGTTAAGCTTGAAAAACGCCTCACCAGGGCGAATGAGGCTCTTCATGACTTGAAGCATGACTTGAGAGAGATAGGCAAAACTCTTGAATCATTGGATAGAAAATCTGTGGAAAAGCGGCAAGACCTTGCCAATCAGGTACGCAAGGTCCAGACTATGGAGGCTGAAAACCACAAGATTCGCTCCCGGCATGCAGCACTCAAGAAGATGGATGAAAACTATGAGTGGTACAAAGAGGGAGTTCGCGCAATCATGAGGGAATCCAACTCACACGACCCTGATCGCACCGGGATTTATGGACTGGTGGCCGATGTTATCGAAGCCGAACCCTCCTATGAAGATGCCGTGGAAGCAGCTCTTGGTGAAGCCTTGCAATACGTCATCGTCAAGGACCAGCAGGGTGGTGTTGCAGCCATTGACTATCTTCGTGCACGATCGGCCGGACGGGGAGGATTCATCCCCATGAAAGGCGTCAGGCCAATTATCAATACAGTCGCAGCTCTTCGGCCAAACTCGCCTGTCTCTCAAGGGCTTCTCGTCGATCATATAAAGGTGAAAGAGGGCTATGAGGACCTGATCAGATCCCTCGCAGGACATGTCGCTATTGCCGAAGACCTAGAAGCGGCTCTGCAGCTTTGGAACAACAACGGGTTTCCTCATACCATTGTCACACAAGAAGGAGACCGCGTTTGCTCACAAGGCATCTTGATAGGGGGGAGTTCGGACAATGCCGCCCCGGGTATCCTGGCCAAGAAGAAGGAGATCCGAGAATTGGCGAAACAGCTCTCCCGGTTGGAGACCGCCACTGCAAAGGCCAAATCCAGACAGGAACAATTAGAGACGGAAACGATTGCGTTGGAGACACGGATTCAAAAGACGCGACAAATCCAGCAACAAAAGAGTCAAGAAGAGGTGACTCTTGACAAAGAGCTTTACCGGCTCACGGAAGAGCGCAAACATGCCCATCAACGCTTGTAAGTCCTGGACCTCGAAGCCCAGCAAATCCGAGGGGAGGAAACAGACTTGGATCTGGAACTCTCCAGGTATGAGGAGGTGTTATCTGAACTCTCACGCGAGATCAAAACAACGGAGACCGCAGTAGTCCAAAAGAGTGCAGAGATCAAAGAAGTTTCAGAAAACTTAGAGTCTTTAAACCAAAAGCTTGTGACACTGGGTTTAGGATTGACGAGACTGCAGGCAGAATATGACAACGCCCAAAATACCGTGCGACGTTTAAAGCACTTTCAAGATGAGCGGCTGGGGGAGATGAGCCACTTGGCCAAGCAGCTGAAGCAAAAGGAACTTGACAGCATAGCTGTTCAAAAGCGGCAAGGAGAAGATCGGGACAAGCTTGCCAGTATGTATGCCGAGATACAGAACGCGGACGAAGCTTTGGCTGAGATGGAAGCAGAATACCAGACGATTGAAAGGATGCTGGAAGAAAGCGACCGGGCACTCTCCGATGTTGGAAGCGCGCAACAAGAAGCCCTGCAGAAAATCCAACAACTCGAACTCAAGCAAACCGAGAGGCGAATGCGGCGGGAACACCTTGTAAGTCGCATTCGGGAGAGCTACCACTTAGACATCGAAAGCGCTGATCAAGACGATCAAACTGAAGGGCTTTCAGCGGAAGAAATGGACAAGGCGATGGCGCGATACCGCGAAAAGATCATAAGAATTGGTGATGTTAACCTTGCAGCAATCCCGGAATATGAGGCCCTGGAGGAACGCTACCGATTTCTCAGCGAACAGCGTGATGACTTAGTTGATGCTATAGAGGCCCTGCGTCGAGTCATTCGCAAGATCAACCGGACATCTTTGAGACAGTTCATGAGGACTTTCAAGGCAGTGAATGAAAAACTGCATGAAGTCTTTCCGAGATTGTTTGAGGGTGGCACAGCTAAGTTGGCACTCACCGACCCGAAGCGACCGTTAGAATCAGGCGTATCTTTCTTGGTTCATCCACCTGGAAAAAGACTGACCCGCATGAGTCTTCTCTCTGGTGGGGAAAAGGCCCTATCTGCTATTGCCCTTGTCTTCTCACTGTTTTTGATCAAGCCCTCAGCCTTTTGTATTTTCGATGAAATTGATGCTCCATTGGACGATGTAAACACGTATCGTTATAACGACCTTCGTCGGCAGATAGGAGAAGCTTCCCAGGTCATTCTGATTACCCACAACAAGCAGACCATGGAGGCGGCAGATGCCCTTTTTGGTGTCACCATGGAAGACAAGGGAATCTCAAAACTCGTCTCAATAAACCTTGAAAGTAATCGTGAATTGTGATTCATGTATTTGTGCAATGCTATAGCGAATAACAATTTTCGAATAACGAAAGAAGCCTACCCATGGCTCTCAAATGGTTCAAAAAGAAAAAGAGGACCGACTCGGCCCCGGAAGATCTGGCGCAACAGGAACCGGCGGCTGAACAAATAGAAGCGGAAACACCAATATCTGAACCGTCAATAAAAGGGATTTTCTTTGGACCAAGAAAAAAGAAACCCGACACCCCCCCGGAAGAGCCGATCCAAGAAGAGCAAGCACCCTCGCTCGAACAGCCAAAAGAACCCCGGGAGTTAAACCAAACAGAACATTTCGAAGAGGAAACGCCAGTATCCCAGGCGTCAAAGGAGGGCGTTTTCCGCAGACTCAGGAACCGTCTGTCCAAGACAAGGAAGGCTTTTACTACTCGCATCGATAATCTTTTACTCGGGAAAAAGGAGATTGACGAAGAGCTACTCGAAGACCTTGAGGAGATTCTCATTACCTCAGATATTGGCGTTCAAACGACCATGGCCCTCGTTGAACAGGTCAGGGAAGGCGTCGAGAAAAAAGACCTCAGCAATCCCGAGGAACTCAAGCACGCACTTCAGGATCAGATTGTCTCATTTCTGAAAGCCCCCTCAAAACCGGTTCAAATCTCCCAAAACAAACCCCATGTCATTATGGTCATAGGCGTTAACGGCGTCGGCAAGACAACGACGATCGGAAAGTTGTCGGATCGTTATATACAGCAGGGACGACGAGTCCTTTTGATCGCAGGAGATACTTTCAGGGCTGCTGCTGTTGAACAGCTGGAAATTTGGGGAGACCGTGTTGGTGCAGAAGTCATCTGCCACAAGGGACACGATGTGAAGCCCTCCGCCAAAATCGACCCCTCTGCTGTAGTCTCTGACGGCATCCAGGCAGCCATGGCAAGGGGCGTGGACGTGGTCATGATTGACACAGCAGGACGCCTTCATACCAAGGTCAACCTCATGGAACAACTTAAGAAAATCCGCCGGACGGTTGCCCGCCAAATTCCTGATGCTCCTCACGAGATCCTGTTGGTTCTGGATGCCACAACAGGACAAAACGCGATATCACAGGCTCAGCTCTTTCACGAAGCCCTTGAGATAACGGGCATTGTCCTCACAAAACTCGACGGCACGGCAAAGGGTGGCATTGTGGTAGGCATCTCTCAAAGTTTGAAACTTCCCATCCAGTATATTGGGCTCGGTGAAAAGGCTAATGACCTGCAAGACTTTGACGCTGACGTCTTTGCCAGGGCCCTGTTCTAGGAATTGACAACGCAAATGTCCAAGAACATCCTGGTCATTGACGACGAACCGAATCTGCGGCATATGCTGACTGTGGTTCTTGAAAAAGCAGGCTACACGGTCAGTTCTGCTGCAGATGGTGAGCAAGCCCTGTCTTTGACTGAAGCTAAACCCTTCGATCTGATCTTGTGTGATTTGCGCATGCCTGGCATGGACGGTCTTACCTTCTTGAAGCACGCCGCCGCACAGAGTCTTGATGCAGCTATTATCATGATGTCGGCATACGGTTCCATCGATACAGCAGTTGAGGCCATGAAGCTGGGAGCTGCCGACTACATTTCCAAACCCTTTAAACCAGATGAAATCCTCCTCAAGCTAGGACAGATCGAGGAAAGAAATCGGTTACGTCAAGAGAACATTAAGCTTCGACATGCAATTCAAGAAACCTTCTCCTTTCAGAATATTGTGGCCAAGAGCGCTTCCATGAGGAAGATATTTGACACCGTCCAGAAGATTGCTGACTACAAGACTACGGTTCTGATCACCGGAGAGAGCGGCACTGGGAAGGAATTAATTGCAAGAGCCATCCATTATAATGGCGAAAGGAAACACGGTCCTATAGTGGCTATTAATTGCGGTGGGTTGCCTGAAAACCTTTTAGAGAGCGAGCTATTCGGACATGTCAAAGGGGCCTTCACCGATGCAAAGAAAGACAAGAAAGGGCTCTTTCAGGAAGCCAGCGGTGGAACGCTTTTTCTGGATGAGATTGCAGAATTGCCTCTGTCGCTGCAGGTGAAGCTGCTTCGTGTGCTGGAAGATGAAATGGTGCGGCCCGTGGGAAGCACACAGTTCGTTAAAGTTGACGTTCGAATCATTGCTGCTACAGCCCAAGATTTAGCTGAAGCGGTCAAACAAGTCGCTTTCAGGGATGACCTGTTTTATCGAATCAATGTCCTCTCGATCCACGTCCCGCCTTTAAGGGACCGAAAAGAAGATATTCCGCTCTTGGTCAATCATTTCATCGCAAAACTCAACAAACGCCTGCAAAAAGGGATAAAGGGTATTCAAGCTCACGATCTTCAGGCCCTCATGGACTACCCGTGGCCGGGCAACGTCAGAGAACTCGAAAACGTGATTGAACGTACTATGGTGTTGACGGACCGCATTGAGATACACGCGGATGAACTCCCAGAAGAGATACGAATGGGCCCAGATGCACGTGAACTATGGCCAACTAGTAGTATCTCTCTTAAGGCCAATACCATGGTGCTCGAAAAGGCGCTGATCCAAAGGGCTCTCCAGGAAACCAACCACAATCGGACGCGCGCGGCTAAACTCTTAGAAATCAGCCATCCCAC
>CP070769.1:301021-321412 GCA_020347085.1 Desulfobacterales bacterium | reverse complement strand
TGAACATCGCTGGAAAGACAACCCAACCTGACCCTATGGTAACCACCCCCCCTTGTCAAATCAAAAATAGGTGCAACTTTCCCTTTGTGCATGTGAAATCGGGTCAAATCTGCCAAGAAACATGGAGGGACAGATTCAGGATGGAGACCAGACTGCGGACAAGAAAACAGATTTGAATATGGAAGCAAAATCGGCAAGCAAGGTCAGGACAAGAAGTTCGGTTTCTTGTATATTACGGATAACGGTACGTAATTCTACCTCGGGATAAGTCATAAGGCGAAAGCTCCACCGTTACAAGGTCTCCCGGCAAGATCTTAATAGAGTATTTCCGCATCTTTCCACAAGGGTGGGCCAGTATCTGATGCTTATTCTCCAACTCCACCTTGTAGGTGCCGTGCGACATATCCTGCAGTACCTTCCCCTTTACCTCAATGGCTTCTTCCTTGACCATAAATCAACTCACCCCCTTTTTCGGTTGGAAGGCAAGAATGACACCCTTTTGTTATATGCAGGGACCAAATCGACAAAAAAGGAAGAAGCTCTGGGCTCCTCCCTTTCAACGAATGCAAATAAGCAACTACCTAGCGCTTCGAGTATTGGAAACGAGCCCGTGCGCCTTTTTGCCCGTATTTCTTCCGCTCTTTCACCCTGGCATCACGCCTAACAAGGCCTGCCTTCTTCAGTATTGACCTGAACTCCGGATTATACTGAAGCAAAGCCTTCGTAATACCATGCCGAATGGCATCTGCCTGACCGGAAATACCGCCCCCGGCGACATTGACCTTCACGTCGAAGATACCGTAGGTATCTGTCAGGACAAGAGGCTGTTCCACGATCATTTTAGCAGTCTCCCTGCCAAAATAATCCTCGATGGTTCTATTGTTAACGGTGATGATCCCTTTCCCAGGCTTAAGCCATGTTCTGGCTATAGAGGTTTTCCGTTTTCCTGTACCATAATAGGATTCTGCCATCAGTTACTCCAGGCACTAAAGTTGCAATGTTTCTGGTCTCTGTGCTACATGTGGGTGTTCGGACCCAGCATAAACCTTCAGTTTTTTCAACATCTTACGCCCAAGCCTGTTCTTGGGGAGCATTCCTCTAACCGCATGCATGACTAAATCCTCGGGACGCTTCTGCAAGAGCTGTTTGGCAGTCATCGACTTAAGCCCCCCAATGTAACCGCTGTGGCGATAGTAGAGCTTTTCATCCCACTTCTTGCCAGTCAGGGCAATTTTGTCTGCATTGATTACAATGACGTGGTCGCCAGTGTCAACATGGGGCGTATATAAAGGTTTATGCTTTCCCCGGAGACGGGTAGCAACGAAACTGGCAAGCCTACCCAGCACGCACCCACTGGCATCTACGACGTACCACCTTGTTTCGACCTCGGTCGGCTTTGCGGTATACGTTTTCACAATAAAATCTTTTCACATTCCTCTGGCTTTTGCAAGTTGCCTAACCTATGGTCCATTTTACTCTATGTCAAGAGAAAAATCTCAACGGTAAGGGGTGTGCCGATGTCAACCTCCTTATAATCTCTGTCATCCCTTTGTGTCTGGCAATTATTTCATTTGACATTTTCCTCTATTTCCAATACATTGCAAGAGTTAGAAGCGTGTGGGAACATTGCCGAGAGTGCAACCCCACTGCAAGCCATGAGCCCCAAAACCGAGTGCATTCCAACTTCCGATTTATGGGGACTGGAACGTTAGCAAGCACTTAAAGAACTACCCGCCCAGCGGGTGGCTTTGTTGAGCGACTGAAAGCCGCAAAACAAAGAGACACGAAGTGTTATTGTTCAAGTTTGTATGCCCGTGCGGAGCAAGGGAATGCAGACAACCCAAAAATAGAATAGCTACTTACCGTCGAATATCTCCTGCACCTTGCTCCAGGAATCTTCAATCTTGAAAACTTTTCGTGCTGGGTTGCACCTTATGGCTTGAGAAAATTCACTTCGTGTAGGATTTTCCTAACAAGAAACAAATCAATGGTCGCGGTCAAGCTTAGGCGGCATATTTCAGAAATTCCAGGACATTGCACGATCCCCTCGAAATTGAGGTAAAGTTTCACTTGCCAGAAATTGAGCCCATGCGGAACCACTTGCTCGCCATGGGCGCCACCCACGCTGGCTCGGTGTTTGAAACCAACCTCAGGTTTGAAGACGCATCCAAGACCCTGAGACAACGTGGCATTTTGTTGAGGCTTCGAAAAGATGACCGCATACACCTAACCTTGAAGTCAAACCTCTCTTGTCCTGACACGCAATTCAAGGTACACCGAGAATGGGAGATAGAGGTAGGAGATTTTGACGTCTGCCAGACAATATTAGAGGGCCTGGGCTTCCACGCAAAACAGGCCTATGAGAAGTGGCGGGAAACCTTTATTCTTGACACCACAAAGCTCCTGATCGATACGATGCCTTACGGTGTGTTCTTGGAAATTGAGGGTGAAAAATCTGATATTCGTAGCATCGCAGGTCAACTCGGTCTGCATTGGGAAAAAAGGATTCTGCTGAACTACCTTGAAATATTTGAAGTCGTTCAGCAGGAAGAGGGCTTCAGTTTTTCTGATATAACCTTTTCGAACTTTGAGACAACACATTTTGATATACGAAGACATCTCTCTTTACTCTATGCAGGGTGAGCCATAGGGTGAATTTGGATCAAACTATGTGTCGTGTCTCCGTGCTATCCCTTAATCTGCGCTTTGGTCTGGCTGATGACGGACCCAATGCATGGATCCATCGCAAAGAAAGCGTGGTGAAACTTTTCAAGAAACATAGTCCTGACTTGATTGCCACGCAGGAAGCCAACGATTTCCAGATCGACTTCTTGGCCCAAAATCTGTCTGAATATTCCTATATTGGGAGGCGGCGTCCTGCTCCTAAATTTTGGCAGGACAATATCCTATTTTATCAAAAAACGATGGTGTGCAACAGTGATCTGCGCCTTTTCCTGAGTGAAACACCTCATATCCCGAGCCGCTCTTTTGGAAGCCGGTTTCCCAGACAAGCGACACTGGGGCTGTTCCGTTTCAATAGCCGGTCCTTGATTTGTATTAATACCCACCTTGATTTTGAGAACGCTGCCCAGATGGGAGCTGCCCGACTGATCAAAGAACAGTTGGCGTCCTATGACAGTGAGATTCCAACCATTCTTATGGGCGATTTCAATGCGACGCCCGAAAGCCCTTGCTATAGATGGTTCACCGGGCAAGAGGCTGACGGAGAAGACGGACTGGACTTCAATGAAACCTTTAAAATGCCTTACCCAAGTACACTGCATCGATTCACCGGGGAGCCTGCGGGCGGTTACATTGACTGGATACTGTACAGAGGACCCCTGCGACTTAGGGCGTGTGAGGCCCTGCATCAACCGGTAGACGGCATCTTCCCTTCAGACCACTTTCCCGTAACAGCTATCTTTGAACTCTAAAAAGCAAAAAGCTCCTGGCGTTTCCAGGGTGGACATAGAGAAAGCCGAAAATGTGCATACAACGGACCCAGGGGAAGGAAGCGTGGCTCAGGGGAAAAAGACCGATTTGTGGGCGTAAACCAAACTTGGAAGAGTAACACAATGCTCACAGACATCCAATTGGACAAATATGCAGACGTCCTGTTGTGGGGTCTGAGAACCTCAAGGACTGGGAAGTACAGGAAAAATGATGTTGTTTTGATTCGATGCGATCTCGCCGCTGTCAAGTTGGCTCAATGTCTCCAGGCCAAGATTCTTGATATGGGAATGCACCCCATCTTGCGCATAGGTTTGACCTCTGAGATGGAACGCATCTTTTACGAAAGGGCTAACAACAAGCAACTCGTTTTCCAGCCTCCTGGCGAAAAGCAACTCCACGAACGCCTGAACGGCAGCTTATACCTCTATGCGCCTGAGTCCTTGACCCATCTTAGTGACATAGATCCACGAAGGATTGCAAAGGCTGCCGTTGCGAGGAAACCTCTGCGTGACATTCTTGACGAAAGAGATGAGATGGGGATGTTTGGCTGGACCCTCTGTATGCTTCCCACCGCAGAACTTGCAAAGCAGGCCGGGCTTTCAATGAGGCAATACGCAAATCAGATCATCAAAGCGTGTTACCTTGACAGGGGAAATCCAGTTCAAGCGTGGAAGACCATTTACAATGATGCGATGGTTGTCAAGAAATGGATGAATACCATGAACGTAAAATACTACCACATAGAGTCAGAATCGATCGATCTAAGAATCACCCCGGGAAAACACAGAAAGTGGATTGGAATCTCCGGGCACAACATCCCCAGTTTTGAGATCTTTATTTCGCCGGACTGGAGGGGAACCGAAGGGGTCTATTTCGCCAATCAACCCTCCTTCCGAAGCGGAAATCGGGTAGAAGGTGTTAAACTAGAGTTCAAGAAGGGCAAGGCTGGGAAGGTTGCAGCGAAGAAAGGAGAGGATTTCGTTATAAAACAACTGTCTATGGATAAAGGCGCGAGTCGGATCGGAGAGTTTTCTTTGACTGACAAACGGTTTTCTAAGATTAACAAGTTTATGGCCAACACCCTCTTTGACGAAAACCATGGTGGACGTTATGGAAACTGCCATATTGCCTTGGGCTCGTCGTATTCGGACACATATGACGGTAATCCCGCTGACCTGACGAAAGAAACGAAGGCGAAAATAGGGTTGAACGATTCAGCACTTCATTGGGACCTGGTAAACACTGAGAAAAAAACCGTGACCGCCCACCTGACTTCTGGGGCAAAGGTGATAGTTTATGAAAACGGAATGTTTACATGTTAGGTTAAAGAATATGCAAAGAATAATGTCGGTATGGATCATAATTTGTTGCGTCCTTTTCGCGGGCTGTGCAGGTCCACAGTTAAACTGGCAATCACCTTACAGAGAACTTCCTTCCCTGAAGGAAGGCGATATTGTGCATCTTCCAACAGGCGTTAAGATAACCAAAGAGCAATTGACAGATATGTTGGGTGGGGCGCAAGTCATTTATGTGGGCGAAACCCATGACAATATAAATAGTCATAAGGTCCAACTACAAATTCTAAAGGCACTGAGAAAACGGTACCCTAAGAAAATAGCTGTTGGGATGGAAATGCTCACAAGGTCTTCACAACATGTTGCAGATCAGTGGATATCTGGAAAACTGGATGAAAAAGAATTTGTGAAAGTGTGGCTGGAAAACTGGAGCAATAACTTTGAATACTATAGATCTATCTTGCGTTACGTGCGAGAGCATAAGATACCTCTTTTGGCCCTTCAGGCCCCTGACGACTGGATAGAAAAAGTAAAAAGCCAATCGTCTAATAAAACAGAAAAGAATGCAGAGAAGCTGCCACAAATGGATTATGAAGATCCATACTACCTGGCTCACATTAAGGCCTTTTTCGGTAAACATCCAATGGGTGGCCTAGATTTTGAGGACTTTTATAAGGTCCAGGTATTATGGGACGAGACTATGGCCGAAAGCATAGCCAAATATCTTCAAGGCGAGCACGGCCGAGACAAGAAAATATTGGTCTTCGCCGGCGGTCACCATGTTCAGTACGGTTTTGGTATTCCACGTCGCCTCTTTCGTCGTCTGCCAATACCGTATGCCATTGTTGTGCCTATGACGATTCACATTCCTGTTGAAAAAAGGCACAAAATAATGGATGTCCATCTGCCAGAAATTCCGCTTCAGCCAGGAGATTTTGCCTGGATCGTCAGTTACGAGGATCTCAGTGACCAGAAGGTATATCTCGGCGTCATAGTCCGGGACACGGATGATGGAGTAAAGGTATTGGGAACCCTCAAGAATTCAACCGCGGAAAAGGTGGGATTGCAGAAAAACGATATTCTGAAAGCCCTTGATGGAGAGCGGGTTCAAACTAAATTTGATCTGACCTATTTCGTGGGCTTAAAAAGACCAGGCGACAAAGGAGTTATAGAAGTATTACGAAACAACGACCCATTATGCTTTGAGGTAACCTTCCAGGCCAACCCAAACTTACAGGCCTCTCCGCAACACCCCAGCATTGAAGTAATGGAGTGATGGGCCGATAACAAAAAAGTAATTCTTTCGCCGTTGCGCCCTACCACTACGCTGCTCAAAAACGCCATTACTCCGTGTGAATAGCACAGAGCGTCTAGGACTAGAGGATTTATGACTTCAGTGGGCTGTAGACAGCCTGTAATGTTAGGTTGGCGGATTTTACTCCTTTTCGGCTTATTGATAGCGGGTTGTGAGGAGCCCACATCCGGCCCACCTTTTGACCCTCAAATTGAAGGTTTGAAGCTTGTCAAGTGGATCACGGGGGATGATGCCATCAAGGCTATCAACAAGCTTCATGGAATGTCCGTCGATGTTGTCAGCGGTTTTATAGCCCATTATGAAGGTGCGAATGGCAAAGCAACCATATGGGTGTCCGAAGCCTCATCTGAAGAATTTGCCGGAAACCAAATTGCAATTATGATGCACAAGATGAAAAGCAATAGAAGATCCCCTTTCAGCCATTATCGCACTTTGGACATAAAAGGGTTTAGAGTTATTGCATTTGATGGCATGGGACAGGTTCATTATGTCTTCAGAGACAAAAAGTGGGTCTACTGGATCAGTGCGGACGCAAAGCGAACGAACCAGGTTTTGCAGCACATATACAGGAATAGATAGACGACTTACTAACGCTGAAAACAGCTTGGGGTCTACTTGACTCGGATCTAACGCATCAACCTTTTCACCTCATGTACCAGTCCGGTGACAACCTTACCTGCTTCTCCTTCAAGAAAGATGTCCGTTAGGGATGCCGTAAGCCAAGTAGGCTTTACATTTATCTCTATGATCTTTGCTTTCGCCATCTTGGCCGCGTATGGGATGGTACTTGCAGGGATCACTTCAGCGGACGTGCCCACCACCAAAAGTATCTGGCAAGAAGATGCCAACTTGTAAGATTCACGCAGAGGCTCCTCAGGAATAGTCTCTCCAAAAAAAATTACGTCCGGTTTAAGGATTCTCCCGCAAGCGCATTTGGGAGGTTGCTCCCCGTCCAATTCGTCCGCCCTATATTGTTGGCCACACCAGAGGCAAGAGAGTGTTCGAGAGTTGCCATGATACTCGATGACCCGAACGGCACCGGCTTCCTGATGAAGGCTATCAATATTCTGGGTGATGATGGTGTGGAGCAAGCCCATCCGCTGGAGTCGAGTAAGTCCATCATGGCCAGCATTGGGCCGGGCTCGACTAATCACCGCAGACATCTCACGAAGCATCCTCCAAACCTTTTCCGGGTTGACGCGAAACGCGTCGATCGTGCCGTATTCCATAGGGTCAAACCGCTCCCAAAGTCCTCCAGCACTTCGAAAATCAGGAATTCCGGACTCCACAGAAATACCAGCACCTGTAAGTGCCACGGTTTTCCGCGCCTGACAGATCATTCCTGCTGCTTTTCTGACCTCCGCTTGCATCTTTAGTCCTCAGCTTAAATGCAGAGGGCCTTGTTTAGCCTCCTGAGGCCCAATCCACCTATCTCCCTGGAAAACAGTCCGGCCATCCACTCAGGCGTTTCTTCCACATCGCACTAGGTTGACATTTTATCAAATCTTTTCGTTTGTGCCAATTGTTTAGAACGGTACCTCAGCTTCACCCTACGCATGAACCAGAGCCTTTGATGCGCCGTATAGATTTAGGTCGTCTGTTTGTCTATCATTTCCTCATGAGATAATCTCTTGCAAACTGTCGTTGGGTTGAATTACAATTACTCATGGTAAACGGCAGTACCTTTATCATGCAGAAAGGCAGTGCATGAAAATATTAAGCACGTTTCTATCGGAATGCCTGACCCTCTCATTGCTAGCGGCAAAAAAGGCCGGTGATGCCATTCTTGCGGTCTATCAAGGTCACATTGATGTCGCATACAAAGAGGACGAGACACCCCTGACGCTCGCTGATGAACGAGCACATACTATCATCTTGAACGACTTATCCACTCAAGCGTTTGGGCAGATACCTGTTCTCAGCGAAGAAGGAAAACCTATCGCATATGATGAGAGGAGAACGTGGGAGTACTTCTGGCTTGTCGATCCTCTGGACGGAACCAAGGAGTTCATTAAGCGGAGAGGTGAATTCACCGTAAACATAGCCTTCGTCAAGAAGAACAGGCCCGTGCTGGGAGTCGTTTTTGTCCCTGCCAGAGCCCTCCTCTATTTTGCTGCAGAAGGGCTCGGTTCATATAAGCTGGAGAACGCCAAGATAATCGGAGAGTTTTTCAGCGAGGAGGGAGGGATAAGTAAAGGGAGCGTTCCGATCGGGCAACTTATTGATTCTGCAAAAAAATTACCACTATATCAGCCCACCAATACACGTGGCAAGAAACTGACGATAGTTGGTAGTCGATCCCATGCCTCAAACACGCTTACAAGCTTCGTCGAAACGGCAAGAAAAAAATATGGAGATGTGGAATACATCCCTGCGGGCAGTGCCTTGAAATTTGGCTTGATAGCAGAAGGGAGTGCACATATATACCCACGCCTTAGCCCGACCATGGAATGGGATACGGCAGCAGGACAGTGTGTGGTAGAACAGAGCGGCGGGGCGGTACTCCGTTTGAACAACAAAGCGCCTCTCGATTACAATAAAAGAGATCTTCGCAATCCCGAGTTTTTCTGCATTGGCAAACACTATATGCACCTGGGCCACCTGCTCCAACCAATGTAGAGAGCACGAGCCCAGTGGATGTCTCTGGGCGCGCCCGGGTCAAAAAGCCTGTCTCTGTATACTACCGTCAAAACCGTGACACCCATCCATAGCATCACCCTGTTTTTTCTATTTAGAGTAGTTGCCAGAAATACGTTCCGATTGGTAAAGCTCTTTATGGCTTCCCGTCGCAAAGAGATCTCCCTTGCAGGCTCACAAACAATCTCTGCGCCATTGTAAACAGGATGATTCTCCCATGAGTAGCTCTTGGTGGCGTCATATGTGGATGTTGATACGGATTGCCAACAAAGATCCCGAGGACACGTCCTGAGTCTCATTTGGAACACCTATGTTTGGAAGACTGAGGCAGAAATATGGCCTTACCCCAGTCGCATTCACGATAGTAGAACCTTAATTGAGCGAAAGTTGAGGATGCCCCAGATCCAAGGCGTTACAGGGTGAGGCTATAGTAAGTCGTCGACGCGCCATAGCCGCCTTGGCAACGGCGCGTTACTACGAACCGTTGACAGCGCGGGAGACAGGGTATCGTCGGCTTTCACAAATGGTAAACAAAAAGGGCTTTTGTCAAGAATGTAGATCTCACTTATAGAAGAGATATGAAAATGCATACGAACTCACAAGATGCGTGATAGATTAAGCACAAAAAGTATTTTTCCCATTTTGTTTACGATCAATTAAGGTAGAGTGTAGCCACAAATGTGGCACCCAATTTGCAAAAACAAACGATGGGGCATTGTTGGCTGAATCAGATTCGTGAGTATCCCTTTCAGCAACACAACAAGCAGGAACGATCCAATCCAACGGCATGGATAAGCGCATGGATGATAACAAGACCCTCATAGAACAAGATGCGCCGATAGCGGATATCCCGGATATCGATGAAGCGACGCTCAAGGAGGTCTTCGGGTTCATAGTGTCTCTGATTCAGGCCTTACTGCGGACAGGGTATTATACTTCCGAGCATCCTGAATCGGAAAAAGCTAGAGCCGGTCTATATACCAAGTTCCGGCAATTGACACTCAAAAAGAGCGAATTTACTTTCCTCATCCAGGAAAAGGCCGAAAAAGCACACATCATTGTTGAAGGGATGCTTCCTAATTCATGCGATTTAAGGGCCCTTATGCTTGCAGGGATGGCCGAACTGTATGATGAAAAGCTTATAATTTTCTTGGAAAGAAAGGAACTGATCAGTCTTACTCTAAAGCAGAAAATGCAAGAACAGGAGTTTTATGACTTCATTGAGGTCATGAGTAAACCCATACTAACGGACATAAATGATAAACACAAGAGAGACCGCTTCACATTCTTTTTGCAGGAAAAAGGAATAAGCAATATTTCGTTTGTCTTCAACGAAGATTTAATCAGTTGGGAAAGAGACATTCCATGGCGGGCATGGATCGCTCTCTCGCGCCTCAGAAAAGATATCTCTTTGATCCCCATATTGAGAAATCTTGATCAAAAAAATTTAAAGAAAGTGAAGAAAGAGGTAGTCTCCGATGTCTTACGACCTATGCAAGATCCAAAATTGGTTTTTTCAACATTAGTTAATAGTGATTTGATCCACTCAAAAGTCATGAAAGAAGAAGAGATTGAAGCGTACATTGTCGAATCCTTTTCCGATGATATGCTGTTTGCCAATGTTGAAGAATTCGTCAATAGTCATTCTCGGCTGAAAAAACTTGTAGATGAGAAGGCCTACGAAGAAAAGCTGCTAAGGATATTAAACGGGTTCAAAGTCAGGTTAAAGGAATTTGACAATAAGAAATCGCATGAACTATTAGAAAAGCTTCACCAAAACGGATTGATCGCGTTTGATGAACTACCCCCAAGGCTCAAGGAAGAGATATTCCTGAAAACATTCCTCAAGACCTTTCTCAATGATCCTGATTCCGTCCTCACCCGTCTTGATCAAATGGAGGATGAAAAACAATATGGTTCGTTCGTAAAGTCTACGGCTCGCATAATGCCTCGGCTAATCGAACGAGATAGATTTCAGGAGTTCCTGAAGATTCTGCTTGTCTTGGAAAAACACGCAAAAGAGGGCAGTAAAAGAGGCGGGCAAGCAAAAGTTTTTGTCGAACAAATCGGATCGGGTGGCATTCCATTACAGCTGAAAGATAAATTTATGTCCGGGAAGAAAGAGACTCGACTGGCACTTTATCCGATATTTCTAAACCTAGAAAGCTGCATAACACCGCATTTACTGGCTGTGATAGACGAAACTGAGGACCAATGGGTGAGAAAAAATGCGACTGAATTACTCGTCCAGATGGGACCTTCGGCTGGTTCTTACTTGGAACAGGCGTTGAAAGCGGGTAAATTCAGGGGGGAGGTTGTCATAGACGTTGTCAAGACATTGGTCACCATGGACAATCCGGAAATGAAAGAAAAAATGACTTCCCTTGTTAACGAATACCGCCACCATCAAGATCCCGGACTGAGAAAACATGCCCTGACCTTGCTGGCTGAAGTAAAGGGAAAAGGTGCGGAAGGAGCGTTATTGAACGCACTCAATGACTCCAATCTTGAGGTCAGGAAAACGGCGATAAAATGTCTTGGAATCATAAAAAGCGAAAAGGCACTTCCTGTTTTCATGGAGGTGTTGAAAAATACCGTGGAATCCCCTTCCAAAGATGCTGAAGAGATAGAAAATCAAATATATTGCGCATTTGGATTTATGGACAACCACCTTACGCATGACGATAAGACGCCCGAGGGAATACTCCTGGAGGTTTTGGCGCATCGCGCTCACACAGGCACTATCTCTAGATTGCTCAGGAAGAAAGGAAATACCCTGAGTGAAGCAGCCATATGTGCTATTTGTGACTCGCTGGCGAGAATCGGCACCGAGATTTCAGAATCGGTCTTGACTGAACTCGCCAAGAATAAGAAGAAACCGTGGGGGATAAAGGCTCAACAGGCTTTAGAAATGATTAAGAGAAAATACCCCAAAAAGAACGAGACGAAACAGAGACGTGGTTCCACACCCGGTCCCCGCACCGTCCCACCTGAACCCTCGGGCCCGGTTCCCGAGGCGATTCCTCACCCGACCGACTGAGAGCACGACAACCATTGTGGCGACAAGCCTGCTCCGTGAAATGGCATGGCCTATTTACTAAAAGGTAAATTAAATAGTCGACATCACACAAGCTAGGCGATGATGCCTTTTCTGAAGTGACTGGCGGGAGGGCGACGTGTTTTAGTGACTTATCTGTGGGGGAGACCGCAGCTCCCGCTTGCGGGAGAATGCGGAGGGGGCCAGGAATGCCCCCGTAGATAAGTCACTAAAAACACCAGCCCGTGAGACTCGGAACGGAAGAAACGGCATCATTAGCCCAAATGAATGTCGGGTAGAAAAAGTTCTCATTAGTAACTCGGGCCGTTGCCACAATAGTCTGTGTGAGTCTGCGGCAGCACGAAGTGCCTCTTCTCAAGCGCTTGCGCGCAACCGTCAGCGCTAATATATGTACTTGAAGCCCGTAAGGGCCAACCATTTCTCCCACCCCAGCAGCCTTAAGATTGGGCAAAAGGGGATGTTTTCAACGGTCTCGTCTGGCTGTGTCGGAAAGCAGTCCCTGGGCTTACGGCCCGTAAAAACGGGTAATCGCCCGCGCAATATCTTGCGGAGTAGCCACGACAGTAATGACGGTCAGACCAGTGATGTTCCGGAGTTCATCCTGGACAGATTGCTCCGTAGGATCGGCAATACCAATCGTCAAGACTCCCTGTTGCAGACTGATTGGCAGTACCTGCCACCGCCGTGCAACCTTGACAGGCACTAGCTCGCGCAATTGCGGGTTAATCGTCTGGCTGCTCAGGTCCATAAATGGGACATTAAATTGGATTGCCAAGGCAATGCCAATCATCTTATATGTAGCATATCCCATGTCGACCATGATCTCCCCCAACTTCTTGTCCCGCTGGCGGCTCTGAGTTTCCAAGGCTTCGTCTAGTTGCACTCTGTCAATAAATCCCTGTTCCAGGAGAATATCTCCGATTCTCTTTCCGGGCTTTTGCTTCTGCACTGCTAATCCTTGCCCCAATTGTTCACCAGTGATGACCTTTTTTCTCAGCAAAATTTGGCCAACCTGTTCGTCCTGAAGTTGCCGTTGCTGATTAATCGCACGCTCGATCATTTCCGGTGTCGCCATGCCCTGCTCAGTTAGAATCTCTCCCAAACGTTTGACCGAAACCACGTCGCGGATCGCTGATATCGGCACGTAGATGCGTTCCACATCTTCAAGCGCCGTGGGGAATAGGAAAAGCCCGATGCGCGCCCCCGAGTAGCTTTGAGTCACGCCATGAATCGTCTCGCCGTCCAAAAAGCGAACGGTCACAAGTCTGGCGGTCGAGGGAAAGGTTACCTTGCTTTTTGGTATTGCGGGATTGCGGAAAAAGGAGATCATCCTGACACCCTCGAATCCGATCTCCCTCGTTGGCACATCGTCGCCGGGTTGACTGGATTGGAGAAAGAAAGTCGGCATTTGTGGATTAAAGCTGGCAACGGTTCCCCGGAGCTCTGTACCGTCCAGAAAGGCTACCCCAACCTCGTTGTGGGCACTGCCGGGTGGACCACCCGGTCCCCCTGGGGAGAGATTGATCATCGGCACGACTCCTTTCTCTAAGTGCGTCCTAATCCCTGACCCGCGATCGATCGCTTGGCCACCATAGCACACACCTGTACTGCTGACAACTGGGTTGCCCCGCAACTGATAGAGAACTCACACTGATAAAAACCGGATTCTTGATCTCGCGAACATAGAAGAAAGGGGATTTTTATGTGAAGCCTCCCCGCCCTAAAGGACGGGGGTTCTGACCTGCGGCAGCACTTCGTGCGCGGGGAGCGAGCCGGTCAAGGAAAAAAGCCTCGAAAACATTTGGTGTTTCGGGGGTTATTGCATGAACTGGCCGACAGTTTCTCATAACCGAGCTACTGCGTTCATGAGGTCTAAAGCAATCGCTCAAGTGTTTTGGCGTTTTTTATCCCGTAGTTCTCGTAGCAATTGTTGAAGATAGCAAAGGTTTGTTCGGCTTTCCTACTTGCTTCTTTCACCTTGTAGCCCCATTTTCTTAGCTCGTCTTCCTTGTATAGGTACCGGTAACGCTCCACCGTTTCTACGCCCTTCTTGAACCAGTTCTCGCGATTTCGGCCATGGAAGCGGATATAGACAATGCCTGCAGTGACTGCTAAGGGTCCTTCCCAACCCTTAACCCAAGGGGCATCTATGATCACGTAGGAGGCACCGTGGTCTTCTAAGAACTTCAAGGAATTTTCCTTCTCCGGGGATGTAATCCACCGCCAGTTACGAAATTCTACTGCCAAATGGTGGTCGAGGAGTTTTTCCCGTACTATTTCGAGCCATGTATAGGCGCTGGCTGAAGGCACAAACCAGGGCGGGAATTGAAAAAGGAGGCACCCCAGCTTCCCAGCCTCCTTCAAGGGTCTCAAGGCTGCTGCGAACATATCAAAGGCCGCCTCCACGACCTCCTTTGGAAATGCTTTGGCGTGAGCTTTTTCCAGGATCGATTTCGGAAGCTCTTCTCTCAACACCTTGGGGATGCTTTTGACTAGAGTGGGATGACCGGTCAACATGGAATAGGCCTTAATATGGAATATGAATCCCGGCGGCGTGCGCCTTGCCCAAAGGTGTGCATTTCTCTCAGCAGGCAAGGCGTAGTAAGTAGAGTCGACTTCTACGGTATCAAAATGTTCGGCATAAAATTTAAGCCGGCCTTCCGCGGTAGTGGCTTGCCTCGGGTAGAAGGTGCCGCTTTCTATCAGGGTCTTGTCGGTCCAGGAGGCTGTGCCCACCCTTATCTTTTCCATGTCTGGTCCTTTCATAAAACTCCCTAAGAGTCCAAAAACGCTTGGCTACAATCGATACGCCTCTTAACCCAAAACGGTTCAGCGCGCCCTCTACCAGGAGTACTGCACTGGCAAGGATCTTCTTTGCATACAGGGCATGAACATCTTCAAAGATAGTCAGGTCAAAGAGCCCCTCTTCATCCTCCAGGGTCAAAAACATGACCCTTTTTCCGCTCTTGGTAGGGGGCATATGGATGATGATGACCCGACCGGCTGTTTTTACTACGCTGCCGTGGGCTTTCCATTTTAAGGTCGTGCTCTTGATAAATCCGTACTTTTCCAGATCCTTCCAAAAAGGAGCCATGATGTGTATGGAGGCAGAAACCTGCATCAGATCAGACTCGGTTAAAAACAGATCAAGGCCTTTTCTATCCACAGGCCCGCTTCCTCTCATTCAGGGGGAGTCCCAGGAAGGCACCAGATAGAGAAAGTCTTAGGATGATTTCCTGTGGCAGATTCACCCTGGAGCAAAACGCCTTGACACTGGTAAACGGTCCAATATCTCTTTCCCTTAAGATCCGCTCACAGAATCTGGGTCCAAGCCCATTGAGTGCTAAAAGCCCAATGCGGATGCCCCCGTTTTCTGCTGTGTAATCCTGATGACTGTAGTTAATGTGGGGGCCCAGGATCTCAAACCCCCTTCTCTTTGCCTCATTTAATATAACACTTTTGGGATAAGATCCCACGTGGCCTGCATTGAGGAGCCCCAGGTAAAATTCAAGAGGATAATGGGCCTTCAAAAAGGCGCTCTGGTAAGTAATGTGAGCAAAGGAGGCAGCATGGGCCTTGCAAAAACCATAGCCGGCAAAGCTTGCTACCATGGCAAAGACTTCCTCGGCTGTCCTTTGGCTGTAACCTTGCCTTATAGCGCCTTGGACAAAGGAGGCTCTGATCCTTTCCATCTCAGAAGCTGAGCGTTGCTTGGTCATAGCCCGCCGCAACTGGTCGGCCTCGGCCAGGGAAAAGCCGGCTATACGGTGGGCAACTTTTAAGACCTGTTCCTGGAAAAGCACAACCCCATAAGTTTCCTGAAGGACTGGCTCGAGATCCGGGTGAGGATAACAAACCGGCTCTTTGTGGTTTCGTCGCTGGACATATGGGGTCACCATATCTCCCTTCATGGGGCCGGGTCTGAAAAGGGAAATCTCGGCAATAATATCTGAAAACTTTTTAGGCTGAAGCCTTCCCAGGAGCTGACGCTGTCCAGGAGATTCAACCTGAA
The DNA here is from genome assembly GCA_020347085.1 of Desulfobacterales bacterium. Lineage (GTDB taxonomy): Bacteria > Desulfobacterota > Desulfobacteria > Desulfobacterales. Next base: position 305,642 of record CP070769.1, on the reverse strand, counting down.
AGACCCCCACCGTCTCCGTAGTCCTCAAGAGGCGAAAAGTCTTTTCATCATCTAAAGGAATATCATCAAGGACCAGAACAGTGCCCTGGTCCGAAAGAAGGTCCAAGGTTTTTTGGATGGCCGTGTGCATACGAAGCCCCAAAAGGTCAAGTTTCACAAGGCCAAAGGCCTCTATATCGTCTTTGTCGTACTGTACCACTGGAAAACCCTTTTTGGACATTTCTACAGGAACCCATGAGGTCAATTCCTCGGGTGCGATAACCACACCACCCAGATGAACGGAAAGCTGATAGGGAAGACCTGAAATCTTTGCAGCCACCTTCAGGAGTTCATGCTGACCTTTAAGGGGTGTATCCCTCAACTCAGGAAAGGTGTGAGAAGCTGCCTCAATCTGGGAACTTTTCAAATGATATGGTAAAAATGTCGTCAGCCGATCGATCTCATCATAAGAATATCCAAATGCCCTTCCGAGCTTACGTATAGCGCCACGAGCCCTAAAGGTGGGAATGGTCGCCACCATGGCAGCCTGGCCCGCATATTTTTCCATCACATAGGCGATCACCTCATTCCTTCTCATAGAGTCAAAGTCAAGATCCACATCAGGTATGTCTGAACGGCTTTTATTCAGAAACCTTTCAAACAAAAGCTCGTGCTCCAGCGGGTCCACACCCCCTAAGAGCAAATAGATGATCAGAGATCCAGCAGCCGACCCCCTCACTGTACAGCGAATCCCCCTTGCCCTGGCAAAATCCCGCACGTCCTTAACCAACAGGAAATACCCGGAAAGCCCCTTTTGGCGAATAAGGTATAGTTCCCGCTCCAGCTGCATAAGGGCTTGGTAAGTAACCGGCTTGTATTGATTTGCTAGGGCCGAAAAACAAAGCCTTGCAAGGAACCTATCTGCACGCTCACCCTTGGAGAGGGGGTAACATGGGGGGTGTATTTGACTGATGGGAAGCTCCAGGTCACAACACCCTGCAATGCTTGTCGCATTTTCCACGGCTTCAGCGTAAGGGACGGCTATCTTCATCTCGTCTTCTGCTTTGAGATAAAACTCGTCATTGGGAACCCCGTGGACATCCCTGTGATGAACTACCTGCTGGATACCTATGAGTCTTTGATGGACCTCAAAGTCTTCTTTGCCCAAGAAGGCCACATCATTGGTCGCTACCAGGGCAAGCCCAACTTGTTTCGCCAATCCTACTGTAGCCTCCACGAAACCAGGGTCCTCTTGAAGGCCCTGATGCTGGATTTCGACAAAGAGGTGTTCAGCTCCAAAGATTTCTTTGAGCACATCAAGCCAATGGTGTGCTTGCTCCAGGTTTCCCGTAAAGATCAGCCTTTGCAATCTTCCGTCTTTTCCTCCGGTCAAACAGATGAGACCCTGGGCAAACCGTGCGAGAGTATCCAGGGAAGAGGCAGGTTTGCCTCTCGAGCCCTCTGAATGTGCTCTTGATAGGAGACGGCAGAGATTTCTATAACCCTCAAAGGAGGCAGCCAACAGGATCAGAGAGCTCCCATCCCAGAGGGTTATCTCTGATCCGAGAATCGGTTTAATGGCCTCGGATCTGGCAGCCTTGTAAAATCGGATAGCCCCATAGAGGCCATTTTTATCCGTCAAGGCAATGGCATCAAAACCCATCTCTTTTGCCCGCTGCACCAGGGATTCAGGCGTAAATGTGCCGTACAGAAAAGAGAAAGCACTGTGAACATGAAGATGAACAAACATATCGGTATATGGTGCAAGGCGTAGGGCATAAGGCGTAAGGCGCAGAGTCTCTTGATCAGATTTCCTGAGAGGGGAAATCTGATCAAATAGCTGTCCCGCTTCGCGGGACTGAGCTGTTGGTCTGGTTTTTCCCCCTCAAAAAACCAGGCCAAAAAAATAATCTCTGAGTGCTCTGTGGGCTCTGTGAGAGGCAAAAACTCTGTGTTCTCCCTTCGAGTCTGAGCCTCAGGATCGAAGACTGAGAGCTCTGTGAGAGATAATAGATATGAACTATGTTCACCTCTTTCTGACTAATCCGATCATGATTCCCAGTATTCTAAAAGACCGGGGATCTCCTTTTCTGAAGATCAGGGGAGGATATTTGGGATTGGCCGATTCCAGTCTAATCTGGTTTTTGGTCCGATAAAAATATTTCAGGGTCACCTCGTCATCAATGAGGGCAGCTACGATGTCTCCCTTTTCGGCCTGATCTTGGATTTTAATGATCACATAATCTCCGTCCTGAATGTGGGCGTCCTTCATGGAGTCCCCTCTGACCTGCACGGCAAAGGTTGTTTCAGCCCCAAAAAATCCCTTATCAATACCCAGAAAGTCTTCAATATTCTCAAGGGCCAAGATAGGCATGCCTGCTGCAATCCTCCCCACCACGGGGATCTGTCTTTCAGACAGGGGGCGAGCGCCGGGCAGGGTAATCCCCCGCCCTTTGCCCGGATGAACCTGGATATAGCCCTTTTTCTCCAGAGATCGTAGATGAAAATGGGCCGTATTGAGAGACTTAAACCCAAAATAATGGCAAAGTTCTCTTATGGTTGGTGGAAACCCATGCTCTGCATTGAAATCCACCAGAAACTTCAATACCTGCTCTTGCTTGCTGGATAGATTCTCCATGAGCTACCCCCATAAACCGAACTCAGTTCGTATCCATCCACCCTCCAGCTATCAGCTGTCAGCTATGAGCTAATTCGCCTTGCACCTGATCCGGCATGGTATAGAACAAATGTTCTATTTGTCAAGCAAAAAATTCCAGATAATCCTGTTAATCCTGTCGGATCTGTTTGTGGTTGGACAAATGGAATGAGGAAAATTGACAGATGAAATGAGGAAAGGTGTAAGCCGTTGAGGGGCCGCAAAAAACCTGTCCGATTCGGAGCGCTTTCCTAGAGCCCATGTCAACAGGTCAAGCGTTGAAAGAATGTCGTCAGGATCAGGATTGAAGAACCTTTAAAGAGTGCCTAGGGGGAGTCGAACCCCCACAGGCGCAAGGCCCGGAGGATTTTGAGTCGATTTCACGGCAATTATCAGGATGTGCGGAAAGCTCCTGAAATAGGGGCTTTCCCATATCGCACAACGGCTCAAGGTTATTTCCCAAGTTTAGATTCTCTTAGCTTCTACGGGGTCTTTTTGGAATGTCCTGGTTACAGAATGGTTACAATATTGAGTGGCTTGAGGGCTTATGATATGTATCTGCAATCGTGACTTTTCGGATGCTAGAGATATGGCAAGATATCTCTAATCGGGCTACTGGAATACCCAATTCAAGATAATGGGAAGCACTCTCTATTTCTGGGTCAAGAGAATCAGCTCCAATATCTTGTATCCAGTTAACGCCCATCCATTTCCACAGCCGCTGTTTCAACACTCCTGATTTTCCATCCACAATGAACCTTTAGTGGCACACTCCGGTCATTTGTCCAACGAAATTAGGTAGTTTTCCTTGCCGGAAACTGGTTGTTCACCCGATTGATCCATAGCCATACCGGTGTTAGACACATATCATAGTGTAACTGTGTTCTATTTATGCTTTTGAAAACAAAGCGGAGAAACGTATTGAAGAAGACATTGAGAGTGGTAAGTGCGTTTGTTCTTTTATTCCCATTGCTAATCTTGTCTCGTCCGGCTGAAGCGGCCAACAAATTTGGAATCTGCGGGTTGAAACTTGGTGAACAGGTCACGACTGCTTGCCAAATGGCGCAGGACGCAAATTTGGGCTGGTACAGATATATGGTCCGGTGGAACGAGATTGTAGACAATGACGGGAACTTCGATTGGACTGGGTTGGATACGCAACTCGCAAACGTATTTGCTCATGGGCTCAGGGTAATCCTGGTTTTCCGGTCTGTTCACGAGTTATTCGCTCCTGATTCAGGCTTAACGGATTTTGGTCACAAGACCGTCTGGACCGCCGCCCCACCAGCCCCAGAATATTTAGAAGAATACAAGGCGTTTGTTCGCCAATTGGTTGAACGCTACGATGGTGATGGCACGTTTGACGCCCCTTTTGTCAATAAGAGAACCAAGATCAGCAACTGGGGGGTTGAGACGGAACCGGGCAAAGATCCAGACCAAGGCTCAAGTTTCTGGAATGGTACAGCCGCCGACTACGCCGGCCTATATCTTGTTGCCTACGACGAGATAAAGCAGGCATACCCCGAAGCGAGAGTCTTCCTCAGTGCTTTCACAACACAATCGATGGACTACTTCATAAACAACGGTATTTCATTTCCTTCTGAGGTATTGCGGATTCTTCATGAAAGCGGGGGAGATTTCGATGTTTTTAACCTCCATTTTTATTGGCAGTACACCAGTTACGACCAGATTCATGATGCCGCCTCCACCCATCTGGGGCTCTTTCCTGAGTTCAGCAGCAAGCCCATATGGTTAACAGAAACCAATGTGGAATGGGGCCTACTCGATTCGAATTACACGGAAGAGCAATACAACGCTTTTGTGGCAAAAGATATTGTCAAGAGATTCGCCATGATGTTTGACAGGGGCGTGAAGAAGGTATTTTGGTTCCAGTTTCGTGACAAGGATGGGACGTGGCAAGTTCCCATGGCACCGGAAGACTTCACACGATTTGCTGGCTTGACAACACCCGACTTGACAGCAAAG
>CP070769.1:294369-300921 GCA_020347085.1 Desulfobacterales bacterium | reverse complement strand
GGCTCGCTCCCCGGACACGCAGTGCTGCCGCAGGGCAGAACCCCCGTCCTTTAGGGCGGGGTCAAGGGGAGCTTCAATTCTTCTACAAAGGTGCGCGTAGTGGAATGCAACATGGCTTGCTTGCAGGGAGCTTCAAACTGAATTTCTGCGTGTTCTCGAGCCCCGGCCCCCATTTTGAGGCCGCAAAAGACAAGCAACTGATCACCGACCACATATGCTATGAAATGGACCCGTTTTCACATTAGCCTGTATATCATTGTCCCTGTCATCTTTGCCGGATTAGTCTCTTTGGCAGTCAGCGCGCCCTTCCGTCTCGTAGAATACTGCATGAAGTACGGATTGGATTTCAGATGGCCCCTTTTCTGGTATGTCATAATCATCAGCAGCGTTGCGTTTGCGTGTGGTTTGGTGGTGACTCGCTTCATTCTAAAGCCCGTTGAGAGGTTTGTAGAAAGAACGAAAGATCTTCCAGTCATGGCCACACAGGCTGTTGACGGGGATCAGGGGGGACGTCGAGACCACATGGATCACCTTGCCCAGGTTTTCGAGCACGTCACAGATGTGCTCAGTAAGCTGGAAGCCCAACAGCTTTTTCCCGAGGTCATTGGCCAGGACAAAAACGTTCGTGCAGTGTTCAACCAGATCCTCAAGGTTGCGCCGACCGATTCCACGGTTCTTATTCTGGGAGAGAGTGGAACAGGCAAGGAACTCGTTGCGACCAGCATCTACAAGCATAGCCTTCGCCAAGACAAACCATTTATCAAGCTCAACTGTGTGGCCATCCCCGAAGGGCTCTTGGAAAGCGAGCTTTTTGGCCATGAAAGAGGGGCTTTTACCGGTGCGACTGCCAAGAAACCCGGGAAGTTTGAAATGGCAAACGGAGGGACCCTGTTCTTGGATGAGATCGCGGATATGCCACTGACCACCCAGGCCAAAATACTTCGCGCTCTTCAGGAGAAGGAATTCGAAACCGTGGGGGGAACCGGGTCGATCAAGGTAGATGTCCGATTCGTTGCTGCTACCAACAAAAACCTTACAAGAATGGTCGCAGAGGGGAAGTTTCGGGAAGATCTTTTCTACCGCCTGAATGTCATTTCTATCTATCTCCCACCGTTAAGAGAGAGAAAGGGAGATATCCCCTTGCTGGTGGACCATTTTCTCCAGAGTGGGCCCAAACCGGCTCAAGTCTCTCCGACGGCCTTACAATTGTTGATGAGCTATTCATGGCCGGGAAATATCAGAGAACTCCAAAATACCATCGAGCGTTCAGCAGTCATGTCAGACGGCATGATCCAGCCTTCTCATCTCCCACCACACATCGCCCGGGAGCCGGAAAGCCACATCATGCCCTCCCTGCCAGAAAGCGCATCACTCAATGACAGGCTCCGAGAGATTGAAAAGACAATCATTATCCAGGCCCTAAAAAAGACAAGGGGAGTTCAGGCACGGGCAGCCGAATTACTCGGGCTCACCCAGCGGAGCATGTGGCACAAGATAAAGAAACACAACATTGATGTGCGCCCCTTCAAGAGCGACATAACTTGACGGTTGGACTGCCTTTTTTGTAGATGTGTCGCCCGGCATTGCGAAATACAGAGTGAATAGAGGCGACCTTCGAAAACAATAACCATTTCACTTTACCGCATTTATTCCATGTGTTGCCCAATTCCTTTAATTTACCCCATTGGAGTGAAGCCTCCCCGCCCTAAAGGGCGGGGGTTCTGCCCTGCGGCAGCACTGCGTGTCCGGGGAGCGAGCCGGTCAAACCCGCTTGCTCCTTTCATTATTTGAAGCTCCCTGCAGTCCCGATAAATCGGGACAGGGAATCCGCTCCCTGTTGCAGTTCAAGATCCTTCCCATGCGTTCCAGACGTCATGAGCATCGGAAAGAAGACCTTTCAGCTTTTGCGCTGAAACCCAAGCCCCCCGAGCGACGTATTGTCATTAGGTTTCAACGCCATTCGTTTTTCTCAAAGATTCATGAATCCTGAGTTCGCGAGCAAGCAGAAAGGTAAAGATCGGACCCAACGCGAAAGCAGGAACAAGGGTGGCGACCCGTATCAGGAGGGCGACGACCAATCCCTCGCCTGCGCCTGGTCCGATAATCTGCGAAGACACGCTCACGATCGCCTCTTGGACTCCCAGGTTTCCGGGCGTTAGGTTCACGAGGAGGGAAAAAAAAGCGAGCAGGCTGATCAAGAGCGCACTGAGAAAGCTCACTTGGAGGCCAACAGCTTTGTAGGCAATCCAAAAGGAGACGGCATTGACCAATATATTGAGGGCATTGAACAGTACAAACCGGCAAACCATAGAATGATCCTTTTTGATCTCTATCCACCCCGCAATGGCGTTATCCAGGGTTCTGGAAAGCCTGTTTCTCCCCCCTACCCTTCCAACGGGGGCGACCACGACAGCCGTAATTCCAATCACCGTGGCAAGAAAACAAACGGCCAGTTGCCAGGGCAAATGCGGGGGGGAGGCAATAAACGCCACAGAGACGCCGAACCCCACGACCCCGATGATCCAGAAGGTCACCAGATAGTTGGCGGCAAGCAATGATGCAAACTGGACGTACGGGAACGCATGACGGAGTTTCAAATAGCCCGCCCGGGCGACAAGCCCTCCGGACAAGGGGGAGATAAAGTTGCCCATGGTAGTCACCGCAGGAAGGCCGAACCATTCCCTAAACTTCAACTGCAACCGTAACTTTGCGGCAAATTCCCGCAGGATCAACCCATTGACGGCCCAGAAGAGAAGCCTGAGGCCGATGAGTTGGAGTGCGGCACTGAGAGAGATATTTGTGAATTTGGCAATGAGATCCTCATGGTGGTACAGGTACAAAGCGATGGCAATCACAGCGACCACAAGGATAACCACCGAGATATGGCGCTTAACCATCATGCTCGCTTTCTTATCTTCGGTTGACAAATGTACAACATCGCTTCTTCGCAATCAGAGAACGGAACCATACACTGTATGACATGCCGACTCCAGCATTCCCATCACCCGGATGTTCCATCTTTAAGAGATATAAAGGCACCGACAGATCCAGGCCAGCAGAAGATTCCTCATGGCCCTTTCGCCACATGACAAGTCTCGCTAATTCGAAACGGCCATGCCCAGTCTAGACACAAAGAGATTTCCTATCAAAGGAATCCTCTTCAATTTTCGTTCAGCCGTTCGCAATATGGGAATACATGTTTCGTATCGCAAGACACTTTTGACTTCCAGTCCGTGTTCTTGCATGATCTGACGATACACCGCCTCGGAGCGAACGCCGATATGCTCTCGAATTTGCTTGATTATAATATTCTTGCTTTTTAGACTTTCGATCCAGTGGGTTCGACACGGTGTAAAAAAAACGAATGCACCACCTTCCCTCAGTAGACACACAACCTCTCGTAATGCAGCCCGTAACTGAAAATCGGATAAATGTTCCAAGATATCAATCGCCAATATTTTATCAAATGAGCTCTCAGGAAACATGCTCAGATTCTGGATATCTCCTATAAAAAACTGAACGTTGTCCGCCTGCCCATGAGCGATGGCCTTCTCGATTGCAGTTGCTGAGAAGTCTACGCCTACGATTCGATGCACGCGAGGAGCAAGTAACCTTGTATAAAAGCCGGTACCGCACCCTAATTCCAGGACTTCGTCACTAACATCAGGCTTACAAAGCACTTCAATCGTTTCCAACCGTTGCGCCTCTCGGTAAGCATTGTTGCCTATGGAATTGAGCCGATGCAGTCTCTCATAATAGGCTGTGTTGTAAAGCTGATGATAGCGGTTATTCGCGCTCATCTTGAGTTTTCCGCGCAAGTGGTCCCATAGCAGGCCAACACTGTTTAACCATCCGGCTAATCCGCCGCCTCAGAATCCCCAAGCCAAAAGTGCTCACAACAATGATTTCATATAAGTCTCTAGGAAATTCTTGGATGCGGTGACTTTGCAGCCATTCGCACATTGCCCCCTCACCATTATGAACGAGGACGATTCAGGAGACGATCGGAAGGCATGATCGATCGATCATGCCCATGGCATCACATGATCCACAATGGTACGCGAAGGATGCGCAGATGCATCGCCTGTAAAGCGCTTATGTCTCTGCAATCCGCCGATAAACGACTCCACCGTTGCAGGGTCGAAGCCCGCTATACACGCATTTTCTCCCACGCCTTCAATCCGCTCCGTCTTCGATCGCATGATCAAACAAGGAATGTTGAGGAAATAGGTTTCTTCCTGGACACTACCACCATCTGTTACTACGAAATCGGCTCCAGCAATTAGGTTGATAAAAACTGGATAGGGATGCAATGGCATCAGGATGATGGAATTGTGCCGTCCGAGCTTTTGTTCCAGGCCCAGAGCCCGAAGCTGTCGGCGGGTGGGATCATGGAGCACAAACAGGACCAGACGGTCACGTGCAACACGTTCCAGCAAGGCAACGACCGCCATCAGTCGTGATCGCGACAAAATGGTTTCAAACCGGTGAATCGTGGCAACCACATATGGCTTGTCGGGTCTCTCTTGAGCTTGGCCGTGTTGAAGGGCAAACCTAAGCGTATCAACGATGGTGTTAGCTCCAGCATTAGCAGCCTTGCCCGCGTATCCCATTTTCCGTAAATTCTCCAGGGCCCAATCCGATGGCGCAAACAAGACATCACTATACCGCATGGCAACAATGCGGATCAGTTCCTCCGGGAACGGACTTCGAAGGGAATAGCTGCGCAGTCCTGCTTCCACGTGGGCCACCCTAATACCATATCTTTTGGCATACACCAGGGAAAGGAGCGTGGTCAGGGTGTCCCCATGAATCAGACAGATCCCAGCTTGGCCGCGAAACACGCGCTCGTAGGTTTTCTTCCCATTGAACAGCAATTGACCAAGACTTTGTATTGACCAAAGGACCGCCCCCATCAGGGAAACGATGCTTTGTCGACCCTGTCTAAGTATCACGTCCGGAGACTTCAGACCGAATTCCCTGACAAGTTCCGGCGTCAACCCTGAATGCTGTCCGGCATCGATAAAGTTATATTCAAGACCTCGGCTGTCCAGCTCATGCATGACCGGCGCCATCTTAATGAACTGAGCCTTGGTTCCGACATAAACGTGGATCATGAGTACAGGTAATCACTCTAAAGGCGTTGCCGTGCCACCCTCTTTGTCATCAAATTCCCGTGTTATAAGGCTCCTATTGTCAGGGGGAATGCCATGGTCGAAGCGGTCGAATCGGAGCTGGGCCACTTGCTCGGAAACGAGTCCCACGAGGAACACCAAAACCGCCACCGTCATCAGCATGGCCGACGTCGGACCGTATCGTGTCTGGAACACAAGGATCTTGAACAGGCCGTAACCGAACCCCAGAAAAAACATGCATAGGCTGACCGGCAAAAAGAGCTTCATGGGTGAGTACAGGGTGGCAATTTTGAGGATAATCAATAAAAACCTCGATCCATCTCGAAAAAGATGGATCTTGCTCCTGCCCCGTCGTCGGAAAGCCTTTACCGGAACGTGGGCAACCGTGTAACCGGAGCGAACCCTGGCCATTGTTAGGGTGGTGGGATATGAAAAAGTGTTAGGCAAGAGACTGATAAACTGTCGGGCGATGTGCGTCTTGATCGCCCTGAATCCTGATGTGAGATCCTCGATCTTGCGCCCACACATATACGAGGCAAACCAGTTATAGATCCTATTTGCCAGAGATCGATGAAGGGACGTTTCTGAATCGCCTGTCCTGGCACCGACTACCATATCATAGGATTTCAGTGTTTCTAGCAAGCCAGGAATGTCTTCTGGAGCATGTTGGCCGTCTGCATCAAGCAAAACCATGATTTCACCGTTTGCATGCCGTATACCGGTCTTTACAGCCGCGCCGTTGCCCACATTGTAAGGATGCTCTATAACCCAGGCTCCTGCATCCCCGGCCTTCTGGCCGGTGTCATCTTGCGATCCATCATCCACCACAATGATCTCATAAGAAAGATCAAGGCTCTTCATGACCCGGTGGACATCGCCGACCACCTCCCCAATGGCGTCCGCCTCCTTGTATGCCGGTAGGATGACGCTCACTCCGGTCTTACGATCCGACCCAGGCAGAATTGTCTCGTGTTGAGGCGTATGCGGTTTGGCGGGCATGATTATTGCGCACCCTCGGGTAACGCACAGAGACCCAAATTGTTTCCGAGTGGTAGAAGCATCCAATCTCATTCTATAAGTTAATGGGAGACTAAAATCAACCCCAAGTCAAGAAAGGGCCGTCCGTCGACAAGGAAAAACCTTGCACGTTTGGGGCAGCTGAAGGGGCCCTTCGGGCCAAGTGGCTGGGCCCGGAAAAAAGCGTCTGAGGGAACTGTAAGGAATTGTCCCATGTTTGGACTTGCTCGCTAACGCCGGAGTAACCCCTGTTGAACTGCAACAGCGAGCGCATTCCCTGTAGCTTGACTTCGACGAGCTCAGTCGAGTCGCTGCAGGGTTAGCGAGCGAATCTAAAAATGGCACCCTTCCTTACAGTCGCTGCGAAGCACTGCCGTCAGGCAGAACATTCCCTGTCCCG
>CP070769.1:289109-294269 GCA_020347085.1 Desulfobacterales bacterium | reverse complement strand
GATGTCCTCCTGGTGGCAAGAAAGCTGCGCAACACTACCAACATCTTCAAGAGAGCGGTTTGGGCAACAGCCCGTTAACAATTGACAGCACTTTGAGTAGCTGTTATGAGAATATTGATAATCACTTTCAACAATGACCCATGAAGAGCGAGATAGAAGTATTCAGAGAGTTTACTCGCAAGAAGGGCCTTCGAAATACCCCAGAGCGAGAAACCATCATCAAGGAGATCTTTGCCACCCACGATCACTTTGATGTGGATGAGCTCTATTTGCGCCTGAAAAACAAAAAAAAGAAGATTTCGAAACCCTCTATATACCGCCTGATACCACATCTTTTAGAATCCGGCTTGATTCAGGAGGCCTATTTTGAGGATGGCCACTTCCACTACGAACACATCTATGGCCACGAACACCACTGCCACCTTCGTTGCCTAAGATGTGGAAAAACTATTGAATTTCAAGAAAAGCCTCTAGAGAAGCTGGAAGGGAAATTGGCTGAAGAATATGACTTCTCGGTTACAGGACACAAGTTAGAAGTCTTTGGCTTCTGCCCCCAGTGCAAGGTAGACCCTCACGTTGCAAAAGTCGAGGATGCCGGAGATCCAAGACGCCAAAGGTGAAGCCATCCCGATGAATCGGGATGGCGAACTTTTGGCAGCGCAGGAGATGCGGGATCCCCCCGCTAGAAGTGGGAAGGGTAAACAACAGGGCGCAAAAAACACGTACCAACCAGATCATCGATAGTGGTTTCCCCCATAAGCCTCAAAACTGCTATAACTGGTTGGCATGAGCGCTTATTTCATATGACAGGCGTGTTGTTGATGCAACGTTAGGGTGAAGATCTGATGAATCCTCCGTCAGGATAGTTAGAATCACGCCAGTCCAATTCCCTTTCCGCCCTGGTAAATCAGAAAAGCAATACCCCAAGCCAATATCGTGCTGTAGGCAATACTAAATGCCGTCCATTTCCAGGAGTTGGTCTCACGCCGGATCACCGATACCGTAGCAAGACAGGGAATATAAATCAGGACAAAAGCCATCATGGCATATGCAGAAAGCGGTGTCATGCCGGACTTTTTCAGGGCCAGTTTCAAGGCCTCGCTCTTTTCGGTTTCTTGGGCTCCTACGGCATGGAGTACGCCCAACGTGCTCACCACAATCTCTTTTGCGACAAAACCGGTAAGGACTGCTACGCTGGCGCGCCAGTCCATCCCGAGCGGAGCAAAGACCGGCGCCAACATTTTTCCCAGACGACCCATATAAGATTTTTCCACCCTTTCTTTGACCTTCTCAGCTTCTAAAGCCGAAACGGCCTGGTCCCTCTCCCTGACAAGTTCTTCGTGGAACTCACCTTCCACATCGGTCATGGAGGCCTCATATCGCGCACTCGTGGCTGCTATCTCGCTTGCGTAATCTTTCGAGAATCGAATTTCCCGAGGAAACGAACTCAAGAACCATACGACCAGGGAACCGATCAGGATCACGCCTCCCATTTTTTTGAGAAAGATCTTACTCCGATCCCACATGTGAACCAGCAACCCCTTTAGCATGGGCATCCGGTATGGTGGAAGTTCCATCACAAACGGAGCAACCTTTCCCCTGAGGACGGTCGATCGAAATAGACGCCCTATGAGGATCGCCAGCACAATGCCTAGGATATATATGGAAAAGATGGCGTTCCCAGCCCTGGCTCCAAAGAACGTCCCGGCCAGCAGGACATACACGGGCAGTCTGGCAGAGCAGGACATGAGCGGATTGATCAGGATCGTCAAGATGCGGTCTTTTTCACTCTCAAGGGTCCGAGTGGCCATGATGGCCGGGGCATTGCAGCCAAAGCCCATGAGCAGCGGAATAAAGGACTTGCCGTGAAGTCCTATGAGGTGCATGACCTTATCCATCAAAAAGGCAGCGCGAGCCATATAGCCGGTATCTTCAAATAGGGCGATACAGAAAAACAGAATGAGAATATTCGGCAAGAATATCACCACACTTCCCACGCCGGCAATCACACCATCCACGATCAAGTCCCGGAAGAGACCCCCTGGCAAGATTCCGCCGACAGTCTGGCCCAGCCAACCCGCGCCCGCATCAATCCAGCTCATAGGGTAGGCCCCCAGTGAAAAAGTCAATTGAAACATTGCCCATACGAAAAAGACAAAGATGGGAAGTCCCAGGAGGCGGTTGGTCAAGACCTGGTCCACCTGCCGCGACACATCCACCCTTTTTTCTGAAACTGTCTTCAGAACCTCCTTGACAATGCCAGCAACAAAACCATACCGGAGATCGGTCATGACGATCTCGGGTTCCTCATCAAAAAACTCCCGGAGTCTCTGGCGCTTGAGCTCTGCCTCCCTGAGTATAGCCTCACCTTGTGGATTAGCCGTTTGTCTTATGCGCTCTTTTACAATCTTGTCGTCCTCAAGGAGCTTAACGGCAATCCAGCGAATATTATAGGGGAGTTTTCCATCAGTCTTGTCTCTTATGAATTCAGATAGCTCGCCAATGGCCTTCTCAATGTCTTTGCCGTAATAGACCCTGCGGGTCCGAGGAAGCTCTACATCTGACTCCACCACCGAGATGATCGTTCTAAGGAGCTCCTCGGTTCCTTCGTTTCTGTTCCCAACCGTAAATACGACCGGAACATCGAGAAGCTCTGCAAGCTTGTCCCCATCGATCTGGGCACCACGCTGTCTCGCAACATCCTCCATGTTGAGGACAAAGATGACCTTGGTGTCCAGTTCGCGAAGTTGTGTGGCTAAGTATAGATTGCGCTCCAGATTGGAGGCATCGATGATGTGAACGACCACGTCCGGCTTTTCGTCCAGGATGAAGTTGCGGGCGACGATCTCTTCAATAGAGTATGCAGTGAGGCTGTATGTGCCAGGGAGGTCTACAACGGTGAGCTTGTAGCCGTTGGTCGTGAGATGACCCTCTTTTTTTTCTACCGTGACCCCGGGCCAGTTTCCCACCTTTTGCCGGGTACCGGTCAGGTTGTTGAAAATGGTAGTTTTGCCCGCGTTGGGATTCCCGGCAAGAGCAATGATTATGGATTTATTGGGCATGGGCTGATTTCAATCTCTGACGTTTTCCACTTGAATGCGGGCGGCCTCATCCACACGAAGAGACACATGATACCCCTTTAGAATAAGCTCCAAAGGGTCTTTCAGTGGGGCGTATTTTTCAACATAGACCTCCGTGCCACGCAGAAAACCCATCTCAAGGAGCCTTCTGCGAAAAGGGCCCTCACCCAAAATGCGGACGACGCTAGCTGTCTGCCCCTCTTTCAATTCACTCAGGTTCACGCCAAGTCCCTTCTGTGTCCATTGGGTTTAACCATGATTTTCTTGGCAATGCCCCGTCCCAGGGCTAGACGCGTGGCGTTCACAGCCACCACAAGCTGACCCTGACCACTATTGGTTATGACTTCCACCTCATCACCCTTCCTCAACCCAACAGTGGCCAGGCGAAGTTGGGCGCCCGAGCCTCCCATGAATTCCTCGACTATGCCGCGTTCCCCTTCCTGGGCTAATGCAAGGGGCATCAAACGGATGCGTTCCTTGAGGCAGTCTGAACATAGGCCGTAGATCTCCATCTTGTGCTGAAGTACGTGGAAACCATGGATGGTGGCTATTTCAACTTGAAGATCTTCCATCCGGCGGTTTTCAAACTCATGTATTTTCCCACACTTAGTGCAGATGAGATGGTCGTGGTGAAACCCTAAATGTCGGTGCTCGTACCGGGGAGGCTGCCCTTCAAATTCCGTCTTAACGGCAAAACCGTAACGGCAGAGAAGGTTCAGCGTCTTTTTTACGAACTGCGGTTCAAAATCATAGCCGTTATCTTTCAAGGCGGTCATAAATTCCTGAAAGCTTAAGTGCCGTTCAATACGAAGAAACACCCCAAGTATGACCAACCTATCCTGAACTCGGTCTATCCCTTCACCTTCAAAAAGGCGTGTAAACTGCTGTTTTTCCTGCTGATGAATTGTTTTCATGCATCTCCTTCCTTATTGTAATTGCATTGCAATAGAAATAATACAGGCGGGGCGGCTTGTCAAATCTTTTTTGAGATTCTGCCGTGAAGTGTGGAGATGCTTGCTTATCTCTTGGAGTGACCAGGCAAGGTTACCGTGGAACACGTTCCGGAAGCGCATTCCCTTGATTGGACCGTTGGGCCTCGAGCTTCTCCCTTGCTAAAGCCCATGGTATGGGTGGTGGTACTCAGGACACGCTCAAAGTCTTCAGACCGGCAGTGAGGACATCTCGTCTCCACCTCGTCTTGAGTATTCATCAGGAGGATTTCAAAGACCTCATTGCACTTCAAACAGCGAAATTCATATATGGGCATGGCGATTGTCCTTTCATATAAAGTATGAAATAGTTTTATACCAGAAATATGGCATGGCAGCAAACCCTTTTGTGGTCCAATAGACATATAGGGCTTTCTCTTGACCATCCGCGGCGGTTTTCCTACTGTTGGAAAAAACATGCTAAGAAGGCCCGGATATGAGTGATACAAACTGGTATGTGGTCACAGGCGCGCCATCTTCTGGCAAGACCACCGTGGTCCGGGAGCTGGAAAAACTCGGGTACCGGGTCGTCCATGAGGTGGCAAGGGACTATATCGAAACACGAATGCAACAGGGACAGACCCTGGAAGGGATCAGGGCCGACAAAAGATCTTTCGAAAATTGGATACTGGATGCTAAAATCGCTATAGAGGCCGAGTTGCCCAAAGATGAAGTGATTATCCTTGATCGGGCCATTCCCGATAGCATCGCTTACTTTGAGGTGGCTGGTCTTGACACCAACGTGGCTATTCAGAAAAGCCCCCGTAATCGCTACAAAAAGGTATTCTTGTTGGATCAACTTCCTTATCAGAGTGACCGTGCCAGAATTGAGGACACCCAGACTGCCGTTAGGCTGGATCAGGGCCTGGAGCAAAGCTACAGGATGCTTGGATATGAGATTGTGAGGGTGAAGGTCATGCCTGTGCGTGAAAGGGTGAAGTTTGTGGTGAGGGAGATAGAAAAGGAATGAATTGAAAGGGGGGTCCTATGGAAAAGAAAGTCGGTGAGGCAATAGTCGAAGTGAGCCAGTGTGATATTACCGAGATGGACACGGATGCAATCGTCAATGCGGCCAACGCCCAGCTTATCCT
>CP070769.1:283546-289009 GCA_020347085.1 Desulfobacterales bacterium | reverse complement strand
CTTTTGCCACTGACGAGCAGGATGAAGATTGACCTGCCTCAAAAAGGATGTCCCCCTGGCGGTTCCCTGAATGTTGTCTGGACAGCTATTTGGTACAGCCCGTCTTTCATTAATGTTTTGCCACCTTCCGCTTTCGACGGAAAGAACGCTTCTCGCGTTTGCCTTCAATCTTGTTCGTAAACCGCTTGATGATTTCAAAGTAAAGCTTGCCGGTTTGCACCAAGATGGTGTTGTGGTCAGCACCGGGTACCATTCGAAATTCTTTGCTGCGCGCCGGGCATTGGACCTGCAAGATTTCAGCGCTCATCACAGGAATGAACTGGTCATACTGGGCGTGAATGATGAGCGTTGGTTTGATAAACTGTGAGATTTTTTGGATATTCTTAATGCCATCCATCTCGGTAATTCCCAGGGCCTGCGTGTCAACCCCCAGGCAATTCAAAAGCGGAACGGTGTGGGCAAAACCGCTGTCAATGATCAGGCCAGACACGTCTTTTTCATAGGAAGCTGCCAATTCCAAAGCACACGCACTTCCCAAGGATCGGCCCATGACCACAAGGGGGCCGGTGCGGTTTTCGTTTTTCAGCCAGTTTCGGATCTCTTTGAAGATGACGTGGGCATCACGCATCATGGAGCTTACCGTAGGGGTCCCTCCACTCTTTCCATAACCCCGGTAGTCCACGGCAAGAAGGCTCAAACCATGCTCGTTATACATCGGCCCAATGCTGTCGTAATCGGTAACAATCTCTCCGTTGCCATGAAAGAACAGAACATTGGGTGCTGTTGTACCGGCCACATGGAATCGGGCACCCACCCGAATGCCGTCCTCCACCCGAATGTCGTGGTCAATGGCACCGGGTGGCGGTGTAGAATCGGACTCTTTGCGAGGATGAAACAAGTATTGAAGAACTCCAGGCTGATCCAGCTTAGCATAACCGAATTGATGGCCTACCATAATGGCCTCCTTTTGAGATTGAACTTAAGGGGCGAAATTAGCCCAAAGCCAGGGGAGCTGTGCTGAGCCAATCGTTGGATATCACAGTGTAGAACCCCAAGGCAAGGAGCAGAGCGCCCGGTGCAACGTTGAAAGCGTAGCGCACCAGGCGAAAAGCCTTGAAAGGCCCTCTAAAATCCTATATATGATCAATAGTCATTCTACTACACAAGCATTATAGCATATGCCCAAAGGAACATGGCAGCTCGTGGAAGTTTGGTCCCGTGTATGCGTTTTAGGAGTGAAAGAAAGTGCCAGAAGATCATTTGCTGCAAGAACAGATTACAAAACTCAATCAGATCGGGATTGCCCTCTCCAGCGAAATCAACCTGGAAAAGCTTCTTGAGTTAATCGTATTCGAAGCCAGAGGATTTACCGGTGGAGACGCCGGAAGTCTGTATATTCTAGAAGAGGATACACTATACTTCCGTGTCAGCCAAAACGACACGCTGAACCAGAGACCCGGCCCTTCCTCCGGGTTTAAGCCTTATCCTCTTCCCGTTTCAAGAGAGAGTATTGCAGGTTATGTGGCTATCACAGGGGAACCGCTTAACATAGAGAACGTCTACGATTTGCCCACATCCGTACCGTATAAGTTCAATCCTGACTTTGACCTGCGCAACGACTATGTGACAAAATCCATGCTGGTTGTACCAATGAGGGACAGGGAGGGGGAAGTCCTCGGGGTACTCCAGGTGATCAATGCCAAGGACAAGAAGGGTGTTGTGGTCGGATTTCCCAAGTCTGTCGAAGATCTTGTCATGTCCCTGGCTTCACAGGCAGCAGTGGCGATCCGGAATGCTAAATTAATTGCAGACATCAAGGCCTTGTTTGAGGCCTTGATTCGTTATTCTGCCTCGGCTATTGATGCTCGAAGTCCTCACACGGCAGGTCACTCTAGACGGGTAGCAGCCTATTCTAAGGCGATTGCCCTGGCCATCCATGACCAGACCACCGGGCCGTTTGCTGGTGTATTCTTTGCGCCCGAGCAGTTGGAAGAGCTCTCCTATGCAGCTTGGCTCCATGATATAGGCAAGATTGGTGTTCCTGAGAACATTTTGGACAAGAACAACCGACTTACAGGCGAGGCGATGGAAAGCATCGTCAACCGCTTTGAGCTGATCAAGGCCATTCACCTAAATCGTATGTATCGAGAGGGCGCTTCTGTGGAGGATTCAAACCCAAAGGCATCCGCATCCGAGGGCAAAGATGATTCATTAAATGACCCGAGAAGTGAAGAAATCAGGAAGCTGGAAGGGCAACTAGAGGAAGAGTTGAGCTTGATCCAAAAGACGAACCGATCTAGCATTCTATCTGACGAAGATCTATCAGCTTTGCAGAACATTGCATCCAAGACCTATGAAGACCTGAGCGGGGATACAATCCCTTACTTATCTCAGAAAGAACTGGAATACCTTTCGGTCAGAAAAGGGAACCTGACGGCAGAGGAATACAAGAGGATCCAAACACATGTAGAGCTGACTTACAATATTGTAAAGAATATCCCATTTACCAGATCTTTGAAGGGTGTCCCTTTATTTTCAGCATCGCACCATGAACTTCTTGATGGAAGTGGTTATCCCAAGGGACTTAAGGGTGATGAGATACCCCTTCAGTCTCGGATCTTAGCGGTTGTTGATATCTTCGACGCACTGACCGCTGCTGACCGCCCATATCGTCGCGCCATGCCCCCTGAGAAGGCTGGTGGAATCCTTCAGGAAGAGGCAAATGCCGGCCGGCTCGACACAGATATTGTGAACCTATTTCTGGACAAGAAACTGTACGAGATATGATCTGCTTTCAGAAAATCGCTGAGAGACGTATACTTGAAGCGATCCGGGAGGGAGCCTTTGATGACCTTCCCGGAGCAGGCCAACCTCTTGAGCTCGAAGACGACTCCCATGTACCAGAAGACCTGCGGATAGCCTATAAGATCTTGAAAAATGCGGGCTATGTGCCCAAAGAGGTGGCGCTCAGAAAGGAGATAGCTCAAGCCGAAGACCTCTTGGCCGGCATGCAAGACACAAAGGCCAAGTACCACCAGCTCAAAAGGTTGAATTTTCTGATTATGAAGCTCAATACGATGCGCAAGACCCATACCGGACTGGAGAAGACGCAGCATTATGAGAAGAAGCTTGTGGAGCGGTTCGGTTCCTAGAACCCATCTCAAGAATGTGAATCAGGGTTCAGGGCAAGGCGCGGGGCGGCGCGCAGTCCCGCCGCGGCGGGATGCGCATTTTGAGCCGACCGGGGCCTTAGACGCATTTTTGAGATGGGTTCTATTCTCTCGTGTTTGACAGGAAGACTATTCTGCTGGACCTTTACGCCAGACTATACAAGGCGTTTGGCCCGAGACATTGGTGGCCAGGTGATTCCAGGTTCGAGATAGCGGTCGGTGCCATCCTGACGCAGAATACGGCCTGGCGGAATGTCACCAGGGCCATAACAAACTTGAAGGCAAAAAACCTCCTGTCACCTTACGCCCTCCATCATGTGCCGGTTCAAGATTTATCTACGGTGATCAAGCCCGCAGGGTACTACAATATAAAGGCTCAGCGACTGAAGCACTTTATTCGGTTCCTTTTTGAGGAGAGTGACGGCGACCTTAATGAGCTCTTGGGTGAAGACCTTGACTCCTTGAGAGAGAGGTTGTTGTCGGTTAACGGAATCGGGCCGGAGACTGCTGATAGCATCCTGCTCTATGCTGGAAACAAGCCGACCTTTGTTGTAGACGCCTATACTAGACGAATCCTTTTCAGGCACAACCTCATCCCTGAAGAGGGTCCTTACGATGAACTTCAAAGCTTTTTTATGGACTGCCTGGAGCCTGATCCCAACATGTTTAATGAATTCCATGCGCTCCTGGTCTATCTTGGGCATACATATTGCCTGAGGAAGGAGCCGAAGTGTGCGGAGTGTCCTGCTAAGGGGTGGAATGAAGAATAAGGCCCTCGACCAGGAGAAGCCTTCCAAGTTTGCCCACCTTCTGAAGGAAGGTTTGATCAGTATAGACGAACATCTTAAGACCCAGAAGGACATAATAGGTCGATGACAAAACTCAAGGTGGCCTTGCTTTCAGGTGGCGTTTCTTCTGAGCGTGAGGTTTCTATAAAGAGCGGCAACCAAGTGTACGAAGCCCTTGACAAGGGCAAGTATGATGTTATGCGTTACGACCCGGCTACCGACCTTGGAAGACTCGTCACCAACGCATCTGACATTGATGTGGCATTCATTGTGCTGCACGGACCCTACGGTGAAGATGGCACCGTCCAAGGCCTTCTCGATCTCCTTCATATCCCCTATCAGGGGTCGGGCGTGTTGGGAAGCGCCTTGGCTATGGACAAGTGGAGTTCAAAACGTCTTTACAAAGAGGCAGGACTCCCCGTGCCACCGTTTAAGGTTCTCATGAAGGGACAAACCTATGACTCGGAAGCCTTGGCCGGTTATCCGGGTTTCCCGCTTGTTGTCAAACCGCGGTATGGCGGGTCAAGTATCGGTACCAGCATTGTGCAAGCACCGGATCATTTACCAGAGGCCCTTGAAAAAGCCTTTGAACAGGGCTCCCACGTTATCTTGGAAGCTTACCTGGAGGGGACTGAGATCACGGGAGGGGTTCTTGGGAATGACGATCTCCAACTGCTGCCGATTGTGGAAATAATTCCAGAATTGGACTATACGTTCTTTGATTACGAGGCGAAATACAAGGAGGGCGCTACCCGGGAGATCTGTCCAGCCCGCATCGATGAGAAGCTGTCACATCGTGCCCAGTCATATGCTGCCGCCGCACACCGCGCGCTATGCTGTCGTGGGTATAGTCGCACCGATATGATCATCGTTGATGAAACCATTCATGTGCTGGAAACGAATACCATCCCGGGGATGACGCCCGTGAGCCTTTTCCCGCTGGCAGCAAAGACAGCCGGGGTATCATTTAGCCAGCTTCTGGAGCGTCTGATCGAGCTTGCACTAGAAAATAGTTAGGAATTAGCGTCGTGATTATCCGAACGAACCGCGAGTTAAAAGAACGATATGATGAGCTAAAAGCGGGCGATTGCTTCATAGGTATGCTCAGCTATAAGAACCTGAAACACCGTGTCTTTGTCGATCTTCTGGAGAGAGGGGTTCGGTTCTTTCCTTCTGCCCTATCCCAAACCATAGGGCGGTCCAAGGTGGCGCAGGCTCTCGCCTTTCGGCCCTGGATGCTTCCTCAGACCCTGATTATCACGAGACGCGTAGACATTATGCATGCGATCAATACGTACAATCAGCATGGTATCGGCGCTGTTGTCACAAAAGAGGACTATATGCAATGCGGGTTTGGCATCCATCGATGGGACAATGTTGAGGCCGTTTACAACCAAGCTTCCTTCCGCACATTCTCGTATCCTTTTGTGTTGCAACCTTTTATTGATAACTATACTGATGTGCGGGTCATCATAGCGGGTGACTACCATGAAGCTTATACCCGG
>CP070769.1:280226-283446 GCA_020347085.1 Desulfobacterales bacterium | reverse complement strand
CTGGCTTCCTTTGACTCCAGCGCAACTTCCAATATAGAGCCCTTAAGGCGCTGACGTCCTGAATCCAGGTCAAGTCCTGCGGGATCAACGCCATCCAGCCGAATCTTCAAGTAAGCCAAATTTCTCGGTTCTGCCAACACCATATTAGCCGGAATCGAAACCGCTTCCGCTATGTCGAGCTCCGGATCAGACCCGATCCCCAATCGGGCTTCATCCTCCGTGGTCCTAACCATCCGAAACCCCATGAGACCTTCTTCCTTTAGCCGCTCCCCGTTCGGCCCAACCCAGGTAAGGACCTCAAGACCCGCAAAGGTGGTCTTAACCTTGTAAGCTTCCCACTTTCTGCCCCCCAAAACTATCGTCTCCTGGCCTATGACACGGACCTCCACCGGCTTCTGGGCCATGATGGATGGATCAAAGAGGCTGCGTTGATAGTGGTCGCCGACACGGGGTCCACTTTTCACAAGGTGGGGCCACAAACCGATCGACAAGATAGGCTTCTCCTGGAGCACAATCTTCGATTCTCTCATTTCACCACCAAATTCAGTATTCAGAACCAGGTATTGGCCCTCAACCTTGCCCCGGGCCTCAAACCGGATCATGCCTGAATCCAATATAAAAACAAAGGATCGTAAGGATGCATCCTGGTTCAGATGTCCAATGATGTCCGTGGAGATCCTGTGGACAGCTCCGATTGCACGGAGATTCATTACCGCGCTTTCAAAAACGATATAACTCTCCGACTCCTTTACAATTCGGGAATGGGCAAATCCAATCTTGTCGTCACCATGATAGATGGCCATCCATGTCTCGCTCTCCTCGACGGAAGAACTGTCCTGATATGTTGAAAGGGTGACGGGTGCTGGCTTAAAATAAGTGTCTTTGACCAACACCCCCATCATGACAAGCCAAATCACTATGACCCCGAACCCGAGCACATCGAAAAGCCTTTTTCTCCCAAACTCCATAAGTTCCCTATAACATGGAAATACACACTTGCAAAGGCTGCAGAGCCGGCCCCCTTAAAGGTTGATTTTATGCCGCCGTTATACTAATAGGGCCTATCAGCGAAAGGAGGACTTCCATGGCCATCGAGGATATCATAAGGTATTATGAGAAACCGGACAGAGATCTGAAATCAAATAAGAGATTCCCCCCATCTGACAATGTTAATGCCTACCTTAATTTTCTGACCATTGACGATGTAATTTACCGTTACATATGGAATGCCTACCCGCCCGGAGAGGCTCTGAGAAAGGTTACGGCTGACGCATATAAGAAGAAATACAGGCAGCACTACGGTCTCAAGGTTTTTGGTGGCAAGACGGTGCTTGTGCGTGCCGGGATTGATGCGCCAGTGGACGACAATGGTCGGATCACCGGCACTGAAAGAATTCGACTCGCAATCCCCACCATAGAGGAGCTCTCTGGATACGGCGCCAGGGTTGTCGTCATCGGACACCAGGGACGTGCTGGCAAGCGTGCCTTTATAGGGCTAGATCAGCACACCAGGATTATCAGAAGGTTGATAAACCGTCCCGGGCAGCCAAAAAAGACGGTCAAATATCTGGGCAACTTAACTGAAGAGAACGTAATCACCAAGAAGATTCGCATGTTGAAGGATGGGGAAATCTTGATCCTTAACAATGTTCGCTTTCTGGTGGACGAGGTCTTCATCCGGGGCAAAGCCGGACTCAGGCCGCATGAAGTCAATGCTGGCTCTCGTTATGTCTCCATCATAGAACCTCTGGTCGATTTTTATGTAAACGATGCGTTTAATACCTCCCACCGCAAGCATGCCTCTATGATAGGTTTTACCAATGTCCTTAACCTGGTGGGCAGACAGACCGAAATCGAAATGACGGAAAACAAACAGGTGATCCACATCATAGAATACCCCTTCGTCCCGGTTTTTGGTGGTGTGAAGGTGGGCGACTATGTCGGCCTGATCAAAAACTCCGTATTCTCTGAAAAGGTGCCGTGCGTTCTATTGGCAGGTCTCCCCGGAATTGTAGCCCTCCTTAGCAAGGAAACAAGCTCGGGTGAACCGTACAATTTCGGAAACGCCACGGAATGTTTTTTGGAAAAAAATGTCACCAGGGGCCTTGACAAGGTTCTTCGAGACCTTTACCGCCGTCCCTTGGGGCGTAAGAAACTCATACCCCCGGTTGACTTTCTGGTCCGGCATGACTCAGATATCCTGAATATGACCCCTGAAGAAATCCATGACCATCCCAAGAAGAATCAATTCAATCTCTGGAGCATTGGGGAAAAGACGACGAAAAAGTTTGTGTCCCGCATTTTGAAGGCCAAGACCATCTATAAAAAAGGGCCTGTCGGAAAGGCTGAAGAGCCAGGATTTGAAGGGCCGGAGCGCGCCGTATTGGAAGCAATCATGAAAGCCAAACAAAACGGTTCGTATACCATCACTTCAGGCGGTGACAGCGCGGAGATCGTAAAGAGGCTGGGACTGGATGAGCAGTCCTTGTTTTCACGTCTAAGCGATGCGGGTGGCGCTTTTGTTCATGTCTTGGAAGGAAACCGGATTGCCTGGCCCATGCTTCAGTTAAACACCCATTGGAACCTGTTCTATGGAAAAGACCTAAGATACGGGCTTCCCTTTAATTATGTCCTGAAACCCCGTTACCGTCTGAAACAGACCATTCCCCAGAATGGTCTGCCAAAGCCCCTGCGTTATCACCGGTCGCGTTAAGATCACTGCAGCCCTGTGGGCGATTACAACCGCAGGATGTCTTGGCCTGAGCACTTTACCCTCATTACAGATCATGGACGGGTTGAGGCATTCATGAAGGTCTGGACGTCTATTGATGCCCCACTCGCAGTCATTGCAGTTCAGATCTCTGAGATCGCGCGTGCTCTCATTACTGGAAAGGTCAGAGGGTTTGATAGCGGGTATCTCTTTGGGGCCCACCCAGCCTTTGTCCACTCTGCCGTCGGTCCTGCCGTGGGTTCGGTGATCAACTTCATGTTGGGCCGCAAGCTGGTAGGACGCTAAGTGGCAAAATGGGTGTCGCCGAATCGCTTAGCAGATTTCATGTCCTGGCCAAATGTCGAGGCGCCATCTTGTTATTCATATTCTTTCTCTTTCCCGGATTTCCCAAAGACTTACCCTGCATCCTCCTCGGCCTGACCGGTCTTTCTCTCAAGGTCTTCATGTTCCTAGTGTTGTGTCTCATAAGTTTGTTCAAAAAATATGTCT
>CP070769.1:271287-280126 GCA_020347085.1 Desulfobacterales bacterium | reverse complement strand
GCTCCTTATAAAGGGCGGGTTCAACTATACCGGAGACCTGCTTGAGGTCGAACTTCGGCTTTTTGACACTTTCAGTGGCCGCCTGATTATCGGCAAGCGTTATAGAGGCAAACAAGAAGATCATAGGCTTATAATCCATCGCTTTTGCGACGAGGTCATTCTTAATCTGACGGGCCATCAAGGCATTTTTAGCAGTCAGATTGCGTTCGTCTCAACCACTACGGGGATCAAGGAGATTTATATCGCAGATTTCGACGGATACAATCCAAGGCAGTTTACCCAAACAGGCAAGATTACGCTTTTTCCTGCCTGGTCCTCGGATGGTAGGTGGTTGGCCTATACGGATTACAGACATGGAAAACCAGAGCTTTTTTTAAGACACATTAAGGAGAAACGTGGCACAGTGGTCCGTTTCGAAGGGTCAACAAGTATCACTCCGGCATGGGCTCCAGGGCAGTTTGCCTTAGCAGCTTCTCTCTCCCATGAAGGCAACCCGTCGATCTATCTGTTGAGTGGAAACGGAAAGATTATGAGAAAGCTGACACGGCATTGGGGGATTGATGTTGCCCCCACGTGGTCGCCTGATGGCGAGGAGCTTGCCTTTGTGTCGAACCGATCCGGATCTCCCCAGATCTATATAAAAAAAGTCAAAGACGGCCGTGCCCACAGACTTACGTTTAAAGGAAATTACAACACCGCACCTCAGTGGTCACCTCGGGGCAACTTCATAGCTTACGCAGGCTTCAACAATGGCCACTTTGATATTTACCTGATTGGGACAGAGGGGCAGGGCCCAATTCAGCTGACCCGAGACGCTGGGAGTAATGAATCCCCAACGTGGTCTCCAGACGGGACCCTTATTGCCTTCAGTTCCACCAGGGAAGGGCCTTCCAGGATCTATGTGATGAATGCTAGTGGGACGGATCAGCGTCGTCTCTTGGTCCTCGCCGGTGAACAGACCAACCCGAGTTGGTCACCCCGTCTCACTGGCGAGTAACGGCCTGATGGGCCTGATGAATCTGGACACTTGACTTTTTTCCCGGTTTCAAGTAACCAGGAGGCTAGAAGGAGGCTAGCCGAGAACATTTCCTATCTGCCGTCGGGGGTTATACACGCTTGGGCGACAGCCCGTCGAAAATAAGTTTGAGTAATTAACTTTTGCTTCAGAGGAGGTAGGATCATGACGAAGAGGTTCTGGATAGGCTTGGTGCTTGTGTTGGTGATTCCCGGGCTCATGTTTGCAGCTTCCTGTGCCAAAAAAAAGATTCCGTCTGGGCCTGAAGTGGCTCCGGCAGTGGAAGAAGAGGACGCTGAGGCAAGACGTTTGGCAGAAGAGGCCCGAGCAAGGGCCCTGGAAGAGCAACGTTTGCGGGAAGAGAGGGCACGCCAGGAGCGTGCAGAGATGGCTGGGCGAAATAAATTCCAGGAAGAGGATGTCCACTTTGAGTATGACAAGGCAACACTCCTTCCTGAGGCCCAGGATAACCTTAGGGATAAGGCAAAATGGCTGATGGCAAAACCTGACGTCTCAGTTATCATCGAAGGCCACTGTGACGAACGCGGGAGCAATGAGTACAATATGGCCCTCGGGGATCGACGTGCCGGAAGTGTCAAGACTTTTCTGGTGGATTTAGGGATTGCATCTCAACGCCTTACAACCATCAGTTACGGCGAGGAGAAACCGCTTGATCCAGGGCACGACGAAGAAGCATGGGCCAAGAACAGACGGGCCCATTTCGTCATAGAGTAAAGCAATAACCATACAATCGTAATGGGTGTTCCTATTGATTCCGTGAGAAAGGGATTAATAGGAACGCCTCGCTTCCCCTTTTCTCCCTGGAAAGGATAACCTAACCTCTTTTATACAGCGGGAGCAAAGAGTCCAATCACTCAGAGTGTCTCAACTGTCTAACTTGGAATGTGCAGGGGGTCCGAATATATGCGCGCAAACATAGGTGCATCGTGGATGGCCCTTGTGGTAACCGGGCTGATATTCTTGGGGGGTTGTGCCTTCCAAGATGATCTTATAGCGCTCGAGGACCGCGTGATAGTTTTAGAGCGGCAGTCAGAGGAAGACAGGGCATCGCTTCGGTCCGATGTAGAGCGTTATCAAGAAGATCAGGCAAAGTCTGACCAGGATTCTCGCAGCAGGCATGCCGAGCTACGTGCGCTTGCAAATGACCTCAGAGAGGAAATAGGACAACTTCGTGGAGAGCTTGAACAGGGCCAGCATGGTGCTAAGAGCCTGGAAGGGTCCGTTCAAAGCACTCTGGATCGGGTTGCCCGGATAGAGCAATATCTGGGGATAGGGCCTTCAGAAAAGCCCGCAGCTTCGGATGTGGACCAAGATGAGGCTGCAAACGGAGCAGAGGGGGTTGAGGAGACTCCTGAAGCCCTATATGCCAGAGCCAAGAAAGGCTTCGACCAAGGCCAGTATGAAAATGCTCGAGAATTGTTTCGGTCGTTCTTAAAACAGTATCCGAAGTCCGAAATGGCTGACAGCGCGCAGTTTTGGCTTGGAGAGATTTATTATCACGAGAAGTGGTACGAAAAGGCCATATTAGAATATCAAAAGGTTATTGAAGACTACCCCAAGGGGAATAAAATTCCCAGTGCGCTGCTTAAGCAAGGGTTTGCTTTTCTTAATCTCGGTGACAATGCCAATGCGGGGCTCATCTTGAAGGAATTGATTCGAAAGTTTCCCGATTCCAATGAGGCCAATGTCGCCAAGAACAAGTTGAAGACATTGAAGTGATTGACAGGGCCGAAACCTGGGTTTGAAATCAGCACTA
This sequence comes from Desulfobacterales bacterium, assembly GCA_020347085.1. Classification (GTDB taxonomy): domain Bacteria; phylum Desulfobacterota; class Desulfobacteria; order Desulfobacterales. Next base: position 277,334 of record CP070769.1, on the reverse strand, counting down.
AAGGTTATCGGGATAGATCCTGGCCTAGCCGAAACGGGTTTTGGGATAGTCCAAGGGTCTGGTTCCCGGATAGGAGACTATACCTTCGGCACGATTCGAACCTCAAAGGCCGAGACTTTGCCTGACAGGCTTCACTACATCTTTTCTGAGCTCAGTTCCGTTCTTAACTCTCAAAAGCCCGACCTGATGGTCATCGAAGACATCTTTTCCCTCAAAAAATATCCGAAATCGGGGATTGCCCTGGGCAAGGTGTGCGGAGTCATTCTTTTAGCGTGTTCTCAGTGCGGCATAACGACCATGGAAGTACCTGTTCGGGAAGTCAAGCGTATACTGACCGGAAACGGCAAAGCCACCAAGCGTCAGATGGAAAGAGCGGTGAGACACTTTTTGAAAAGAGATACACCCATCACGCCGTCACACGCGTCTGATGCCATAGCCCTTGCTCTGGTAGGCATATTCAGGCGTGCTTGAGATACTCTGAACTGCAACAGCGAGCGCATTCGCTGTCCCGATTCATCGGGACTGCAGGGAGCTTCAAAACGTCACTTATAGACCGTGTGCAGAGTAACAGGGGCAGAAGATGATTGGATACTTGGAAGGCAAACTGCTAAAAAAGGATGAAGACCGAATATTGCTGCTAAATAACCAGGTCGGTTATGAAATACTTCTGCCGGCGGTTGTCAGAAAGACCTTTCGTGCCAAAAAGGTTGGAGACGATGTTGCTCTGTACATTTACTATCACCAAACAGAGCGGCAGCCGAAGCCAACCCTGATTGGTTTCAACTTAGAGGTTGAGCGCGAGTTCTTCAGTTATTTCATTTCCGTTGAAGATATCGGGCCTATGAAGGCGGTTCAGGCCCTCTCGGTGCCGGTTCGCGACATTGCCAGGGCCATTGAATCTAGAGACTTGGCATATCTTAAGCGACTGAAGGGCATCGGAAATAGGACAGCCCAGAAGATTTTGGCCACCCTAGAAGGCAAGGTGGCTAAGTTTGCCCTCATCCGGCAGAGCAAAGATCACGCTGAGGCTGTTGATTATGCAGATTTCGTAGAACAGGTTCAGGAGGTCCTTTCAAAACAGCTTGGTCATACTGTGAAAGAGGCCAAGGAGATGATCGCTGCAGCCTTAAAAAGGAATAAGGACATAACCACAGCAGAGGAGCTGTTTGAAGAAGTTTATCGAGGGGAAAGCGCCTGATGGAGCGACGGAACCCACCGAGGAGAGGCACTGCTGACGAAAGCACCGGTGATATACTTTCTGCAGGGCCCGTGGATGTGGAGGAAAAATCGGAGTTCATCAGCCTTAGGCCAAAACGCCTGAAGGAATATGTGGGCCAGATGAAGGTCGTAGAGACCCTCAAGATTGCCATCGAGGCAGCGCTTAAACGTAAAGAGCCTCTGGATCATGTCCTGTTTCACGCTCCTCCTGGTTTGGGAAAAACGACCCTTGCCTACATTATTGCCGAGGAGATGGGCGTGAACATTACCGTAACCTCTGGGCCGGCCATGGAAAAGGGGGGCGACCTCTTGGGTATACTAACCCATTTGGAAGAAGGGGATGTCCTCTTTATCGATGAGATTCATCGTCTTCCCAGGGTTGTGGAGGAGTTTCTCTATCCTGCCATGGAGGACTTTGCAGTCGATTTTATCTTTGACAAGGGGATTCACGCTAGAAGTCACCGTTATCGCCTGGAACGGTTTGTTTTGGTCGGAGCCACCACCCGGGCAGGATCTCTTTCGCCGCCTCTTCGTGAACGATTTGGGATATTCAGGACCCTTGATTTCTATTCTGAAGGGGATTTGACTCGAATTGCCAAGCGTTCGGCCGCCCTATTGGATGTTAGCATCGACGACGACGGCGCCCTCGAGATCGCCTGCCGCTCCCGCGGCACCCCCCGCATCGTCAACAGGCTGTTGAAGCGGGTACGGGACTTTGCCCAGGTAAGGGGTGACGGAGTCATCCACAAGGCAGCGGTTCAGCAGGCATTGGAGCTCGAAGGGGTAGACAAAAAGGGACTGACAGCACTGGATAGAAAGTTTTTGAAAACCATCATAGAGTTTTACAAAGGCGGCCCCGTAGGCATTGAGGCCATTGCGGCGACCTTGCAGGAAGAGTCTGACACCCTGGTGGATGTTGTGGAGCCGTATTTGCTGCAAATCGGATTTTTGACGCGCACGTCATCTGGCCGGAAGGTCTCAGAGGGAGCCTACCGACATTTTGGTTTGCCAGTCCAGCCGGGGCTTTTTAAGTAAGAACCCAGTGAATCCTCTCGCCCACTCTCCCGATTTATCGGGATCGCTCGAGCACACAGAAATTGCTGAGAGAATCTTTTTGGCCTGATTCTTTGAGGGGAAAAATCAGGCCAACCAATCAGCCCCTGTGGAGGTAGGTTCAATACTAGTAGAGATACATTGGTCGCAAAAGGCAATTAGAACGCCCACGTGGAGCATTACGGTTTAAGCTGATTTTCTCTCTTCCCGCCATGCGGGACTTAGAACTCTGAGGCTCTGCGGGTCCTGTGAGAGGAGGAATCGCTGCGATTACAGTAACGATGAAAAAGCGCACTCCGGTTATCACTCTTTTGACCGATTTTGGGCTTCAGGATGAGTATGTCGGAGTCATGAAGGGAGTCATCCTGTCCATAAACCCAGACGTTCATATAGTTGACATTACTCACAACGTTACCAGACACGACGTTGGACAGGCAGCTCTGGCAATAAGCGCCTCTTTCAGGTATTTTCCAAAAGGTTCCATTCACGTGATCGTGGTCGATCCCGGCGTTGGTGGAAAGAGGAAAGTCATTTGCCTGAAACGAGAGGGCCATTTCTTTGTGGCGCCGGACAACGGCGTCCTGAGCATGGTCATCCAGGATAAAAAGGTTGAGAAAGTCTGTGCGATAACAAACCCCAAGTATTTTCTGAAGCCAGTCAGCTACACATTTCATGGCCGAGACATATTTGCCCCGGTTGCAGCGCACCTGTCCAAAGGTATAGAGATGCAACGCTTTGGAGAAGAGGTCGCCCCGGAAGACGTTCACAGACTTGAGATTCAAACACCCTTAGTCTCTACGAAAGGTGAACTCGTCGGCACCGTGATAACGATTGACCATTTTGGAAACCTAGTGACAAATATCAGTCAGGCGACCTTTGAAAGGTTTAGGGATAATGCAAAGTCGAGGCAGGTTGCAGTCACGCTGGGAAGGTTTAGGATCAACGGGGTGTCAAGGTCTTATGAGCGTGTGAAGGTCGGTTCACCTGTTGCCATCTTCGGAAGCCGCAAACTCCTTGAGATATCTTTAAACCAAGGGGATGCCGGTGTCTATTTTAAGGCGAGAATCGGACAGACCGTAAAAGTCAAGTCAGTCAAGAATAACGACTCGTAGTCATTGTACCGAGTGTTCTCGGGCTGGGTACATAGCTCTCAATATTCATCCTGCCAGGCCTATTGGCTGACCTCAAACACTACGCACTCCAGATGGTAGATATCCTGCACAGATCACACACAATTAACAACGTCACCTTATGCTTTGGTGAAGCCCTCAAACAGGAAGAGTGATGGTACAAATGGTTCCTTCTCCGACGGTGCTTCGAATTTCTATGTTCCCTTCGTGACTATCTATAATCTCGCGAGAAATGGCCAGCCCAATCCCTGTACCTTTAGGTTTAGTCGTAACAAATGGATCGAAAATGTCCTTTAAGCTTTCAGGAGAAATTCCTTTTCCTGTGTCACTTATTCGGATTTCAATGGTATCACCCTTCCCATATGTTTCAATAGACAGTGCCCCACCTTGAGCCATAGCTTCTACTGCATTCCTCACAATATTGATGAGTACCTGTTTAATCTGTTTTGGATCAAATGAGGCCTTGGCAATACGAAGGTCAATGGATTTTGTCACTGTAATGTGATGTGCCTCAAACTCGTAATTTAAAAGCGCACAGACCTCTTCTATGACTTTATTGATGCTTGCTATTGTCTTTTTTGGTTTGGACAGCTTGGTAAAGCCGCTGACCCCTGAAACGAATTCTTCCAATCTTCTGGTTTCATTTATAATGATTTCCAGCTTTTTTTTGTTTTTGCCATCTTGGTCTATTTTGCGAAGAACCTGTTTGGCAAAACCACCAATGACCGTTAAAGGATTCTTCACTTCATGCGAGATATACGCTACGCCCTGACCAATGGTTGCCAGCCTTTCCGATTGCAGGACCCTTTTTTCTAGTGCCTTCCTCTTTGTTAAATCGCGAAAGAAAACGACATTGCCCAATACCTTTCCGTATTCATAAATGATACTTGCCGATATCCATACAGGCACTTCACGGCCTGACTTGTTTAAAATGGTCGCCTCATAGTTCGCCAGCTTACCGGGCCCTCCGTATTCATCGGAGTATAGGTCTTCCCTGATTTTTGTTGCCTGACCAGGCGGATAGAGATCTGCCACGTCCATTTTTCCAATGACTTCTTCGCCTGCACATTGAAAGATCTTCTCTGCACCTTCATTGAAAATCACTATGTTTCCCTTTTTGTCCGAGGCAACGATTCCATCAATAGAGCCCTCAATAAGATTTCTACGGAAATCATACATCCTCCTCAATTCTTCCCTGGAGGCCTTTAAATTGTTGGTCATCTGAGAGAAGCCATCCGCAAGCTGTACGATCTCATCAGCACCATGAATCTTGTAGACTTTGCAATTGTAACACGCTTCAAGCTTTTCTGGAAATTCCCCCGTGGCGGACCCTGTGCACAGAGTCTTCTCGATATACCAGCACAGGGCGTCAGCGTCTCCATGAGCCGGGCAGTCGATCTTATGACATTTCATAACCTCCCAACATTTCACCTTCTTGCCAAAATCAAAACTCACATCCAGGTTTCCACGGCTAATCTCGCCGGTTAGGCGAGTAAGCTGCACTATGGGGCGGGTAACGGACTTGGATATCAATCGTATCAGGAAAAAGCCTACAACCACTATAGACACTATACCCAAGAGGATCTCTCTATTTCGAATTGAAGTCACCCTGTTTTCTATGGGCTTCCAAGCAATCCCTACCGTTAGAAACCCCAAGGTCTTCTTTTCACTTCCATGACATTTATGACACACTCTCTTGTTGTAAATAGGCATTGCATAACGAAATATCTGTTCTCCAAAGCGTAGCTCCAAACCCTTAGCCAATGATTGGGCATGCACGGCCTCCTTAGTAATCTCAGAATAAGTCAGTCTGCCGATTGCCTTTCGCTTTCCACTATATCTGATCAAACCAGTTGGGTCACAGAGATGTACTAAATCCAGATATTCCAAAGCATTCACCCTCTCCAGTATCTCCTGCACATCTTCCATTTCCCCATCGAGCATTGGATATTCTATACTCCTCATCACCATATTACTAAACTCGAACGCTTTGCTTTCTTCCCTCCTCAAATGAAATCTCGTTCGGGTCACCATATCCCAATAGGTAAACACACCGATTACTGTAACCAAAATTAGGCATACCCCCAAAATTACCCTGAATCTCAGGCTACCCAATATCTTGGCTCTAAGGCTCTCCACAAAAGACACGTGCCACCTCACTGCTGGCATAGCTCTATTTTATCCCCTGATGTGCTAACAGGGACTTAAGATCGTCTTGTTTTATTGACAAGAAAAATAACACTTCTAACTCTGCCTATCAAAGAAAATCACATTTTCTCACTTGTTGCGCTATTTCTTCCTCTTGTGATGAGGAAAGATAATGTTTACATCTGCCGGTCTACTGTTGCCAGACTCATCCGTAACTGACGCTGAGCACTGTGGCCATTCTTGGAAATCTTGGGCAGGGTCGATGGTTGACGGGCTGTTGCCCAAACCGCTCTTTTGAAGATGTTGCTAGTGTGCCGCCAGGGGGACATCTTTTTTGAGGTGAGGTCACTGATATGGCCTGACAGGCGCCTCAACGGCACCATATTCGACATACGGTCCTGAGGCATTTACAATAGGCTTCTCAGCTTGTATGCAACGTTTGCGTGTGCCTGGTTCATGACGTTCGATACCATTTGCCACTGACGAGCAAGATGAGGT
>CP070769.1:266317-271187 GCA_020347085.1 Desulfobacterales bacterium | reverse complement strand
TTCGATCAACACCACGCCCGATAACGGCTTCAGCTTCCCGGGCATCTTGTATCTCGTAAATCTGGACCACGATTCGTGCCATTGGTGTACGTACCATCTACCAAGGGTGAGAAAAACCGATGAGCATAAGTCTCCAGGCGTTTCCACCAACCATCATTGCATGCAACCTCAAAGGCGCTGGGGGCCTGACAGAAATGGGGTGACTCGTCGAAAAAGGTGAAAACGACTTAGGTTCGTTTGCGCGTCCTTTCGCGTGAGGGGTGGAATTTCCCCCGAACTCCTCCAATCTTTTTGTCGGCCTTCTTTTGCTTATTATAGTCTTCGTCCTTAAAGATTTTCCGCTGGATGTCTTTGATTCTGGCCCTTTGCAGCTGTTCCAACATCTTCTCCTCTTTTGGCCAGCTGCTCTTGTCTATCTTCTGCGTCTTCTTTTTACGGAGTCTGATCTTGTCAAGTTCTCTGGAAATCTCCGGCTTTAAGGAGGTTTCCGTCTTGTCCTTCTTTTTTGACATAGCTCACCTCTCACTCTTGCCTATTTCGCCCTGCTTTTCTGATTACGGCCCGAAACATGTCGCAAAAGGTCCTTGCCCTGGGGTCCCTCCGCAACTGTTCCACGGTGTATTTCATCTTCATGGACCAGTTTGGATACTCTATGGTTGTTCCCGGAAGATTCTGCTGGTCTGTCTCCTTAAACAGGTCTTCCTGGCTCAAAATGAATAGCTTGCCAGGCGTCATAGCAAGGAAGCTGACCACTGCGTGGTGAATCTCTCCCGTGACTTCGGGGTAGGTATTTTTGTCATGGTGTCCGGGAAGGAGATTTTGCTCCTGTAAAAGGGCTAACAATTTCCGCTTGTCTGCCTCTCTTTCATCAGACGCATTCCTGACAGCTTGTTGACTGTTAAAGATGCCTATCTCCTCACGAAGCTTGATATCCCGGTGGGTCCAGAACCCGGCCAAGGTGGGTAGATCATGCGTTGTAACCGTCACCACTGCCAATTCAGGATAGTCTTTCGGCAGAATAAAGTTCTGCTGATCATCCTTTTCAAAATAGAGGAGCCGGTACGAAAATATGTTCGCTTCAGCTAATATGTCCCTCACGTATGCCGGCACCGTACCAAGGTCCTCACCGATAATTAAGACACGGTTTCGAACACTCTCTGAAGCTACAATCCTGATCAAATCCTCAAAAGGCTGCGACACGTAGGCCCCATTACTTGGCGGCTCACCCTCCGGTATGCAATAGAGTTGAAAAAACCTCATGACGTGGTCGATCCTTAAAGCTCCCACGAAAGCGCAGTTCTTCCGAATCTCCTTGACGAACAGATCATAGCCGGTCTCCCGAAGTCTTTCCATATTGGGCAGAGGAAGACCCCAGTCCTGGCCATGCTGTGAGAATGCATCAGGTGGCGCTCCCATCCGGAGCTTGGCATTGAAAAAATCCTGATAGGCCCAGAAATCAGCGCTGAAACGGTCAACCGCCAGGGCCAAGTCATGGTATAGACCAATACACATTCCCAGCCTCCTTGCATGGTCCTGGACCCCGGCAAGCTGTTTTTCGAATTGCCATTGGATGAATTTGTAAAAAAGAACCTCTTCCCAGTGTTCTTGCTGAAACCGCCGAACTGCTTCCGTGTCAGGTCGTTGGTATTCGATGGGCCATTGAGGCCAGGTCCATACCTCTGGGTAGCGGGAATGCATGGCTGAATCAATAGCGCAAAAAGTTGCAAAGTAGTCCAACAGGACCCCTTCCCTCTTTATGTAGTTCTCCAGCTCCCTCTGCCGTTCACTCTGAGAGTCCCCCTTATTCCAGTGATTGATAAGAAAGGTTTGGAAAACTTGCCTCAGCACCCTTTGCTTCAGGCTAGCCACCTGTTCATACTGCACCGTCTCCGAGGCTCTAAGCTCAGACAGCAAACGCTGTGTCTCGGATGCGTCGACCAGGTCCTGGGCCTCCGGCGAATCTTTGTAGTCCCCCATGGCAGGAATATCGAGGTAGATGAAATTACGGTAGAATCGACTTATGGGCAGATAAGGGCTGGTGTTGAAAGGCGTGCGGCTAAAGGTAGCATGAAGTGGATTCAAACCAACAATGTTGGCGTGCAAATCCTCAGCTGCCCAGGTCAGGATCTCTTTTAAATCGCCGAGGTCACCAATGCCCCAATTCTTCTTCGACCTCACCCCGTAAAGGCTAACAGCGATCCCGGCAACGCGCCCGTCACCCTGCAAAGCTGGCGGGATATACGCCTTATCAGGGCATATGGCAACATGTATGGTTCGGGACCACTTCCGACCCTGCACCTGTACGTGCAGCCGAAACTTATAATATCCCAGGCTCTGAAGTTGCGGAAATGGTAGACTCCACTGTTCGTTTACCCTGTTCCCAACCAACCTGGCTTCACAAAAAGTCAAGTCGTCGGGAGTAAAAGCAAATCGTTGAACCCTGCCATGTTCATCCGTGACTTCAAGGGATGCCTCCAGATCTTCAGCCGGGCGGCTTGCCAAAGTCCTTTGGATCCTCCCGGGTACTTGAAACGCTAGCTCGTTGGGAAGGCTGGAGAGACTGGCTACGATGCTGGGTTCTGTCATACGTGACCATTGGTCCCTTTGCCTCGCAAATAATGCCTCAGATGTTTGGGCCCCGGTATCAACGTTCACCCCCAGTCCTTTGAGGATGTTCTGTTTGGTACCTAACGAGGTTCGGTGGACGCGACCCCACGTATCCCTGTATTCTGGTTCGATACCGTAGGATGCGGCCAATTCGTCAATGATTTTTTCGTATGATGGTTTGGACAAACCGCTTTCCACGGAAGCAAATGATTTGATTCTAAGTTGTGTGTTTTCTGGTGAGGAGCAGGGTTGGTGCCAATGACACGTGTATCGGGTTGTTTTCAATCATCAAATAATGATACCAATTGACCATGATAGCGTCAACCAAGAAACTTGTCTCTTAGCCTTGACATGACATCAAATGCCCGCATATCCTCTGTGGAAACACATAACCTGTGAGGATTTACCGAATATGTTGTTAAAGCTGTTTTTGGCATTTACGCTTATTCCGGTCTTTGAAATCTATTTGTTAATAAAGATCGGACATTATTTGGGGGCCTTCAACACGATTGTTGTCGTCATTGTCACGGGCTTTTTAGGCGCCTACCTGGCCAGGCTGCAGGGTATCAAAACCATGATGAGAGTTCGAGACAGCCTGAACCGTGGGGACCTGCCGGCAGAGGACATGTTGGATGCCTTGTTGATCTTCATGGCTGGCATTGTGCTGCTCACGCCTGGATTCATCACAGACATCGTAGGTATTGGGATCCTGGTACCAAGGACGAGGTCATGGTTTAAACGCTGGCTGCGTAGGAAGTTCGATCAATGGATATCAGAAAACAGACCCGACGTGATCATCTTCTGAGCAAGATAGGGAATCGTGTTTCCAGCAAAGATTTGTGGACGTCGTTGCGAAAGATAAAGATTGTGGAAACCTAAGGCCTTACTCCAGAAGCCAGGTAAAGAAAACTTAATGTAGAACTTTAAAGGACCGAGAAATCCGTCCGTATGGTATAATTTTTCGGTGCCAGCCATGAAATGAGGCTCTTGCAAGGGTCTCATATGGATTGAAGCGTTTCCCAAATCGTCGCTATCTCCTCAGCCGAGGCAGACTGCAACGTGCGACCTTGTTTCCTCAACGTCTGTTCAACAGCCTCGACCCGTTTTATGAATGTCATAATCGTCCGTCTTAGAGCTGCTTCAGGATGAACCTGTACGGACCGACCCAGGTTCACTATGGTGAAAAGAAGGTCTCCAAGCAGTCCCGCCAATTCCTCAGGGGTCGCTGTTTTCAAACACGCCTTTAATTCGGTCAGTGCTTCATCCAGCTGTTTCAAAGCCCCCTCAACATCCGGCCAGTCAAATCCCAGTCTGGCCGCACGTTCACTAATGCGATAAGCCCGCATCAATGCTGGGAGATTTTGCGGAACCGAATCAAGAGAGGCGCATTGGACTGCGTCTTTCTCTTTGGTCTCGGCCATTTTGATTTTGTGCCATCTATGTCTGACCTGGTCTGAGCTTGATACCTGGGCCTGGCCGAACACATGGGGATGACGCCGAATCATTTTTGCGGTAATCGTCTCGACCACATCTCCTATATTAAAATCTCCTGCTTCCTCAAAGATTCGCGCCAGAAACACAATGTGAAAGAGCAAGTCTCCCAATTCAGCACACACATGTCCTTGATTATCCGAGTCAACGGCCTCAAGAACTTCATAAGCCTCTTCCAGCAGATAGGTCTTGATTTGCTCTGGGGTTTGCTCACGATCCCACGGACAACCGCGGTCACTTCGCAAAATCTTGACCAAGGCAACAAGGCCGTCAAAACCGGCGGGCAGCGAAACTACAGCTTTTTCCAAGCTTCCTTCAATGCGTTGATGTTATCACCAAATTTTTGCTTCATGTCCGTTGGTACGATGGCAACCATCTTCTCGGAGATAATACTGACATAGGGTGCCAGGAGGGAATCTTGGATGAGTGGCGATTTCTGAGGAAGAAATGTCGTAAGAGGAACCAACAAGACCGATATGATGAGAATGGCCTTCACAAGGCCAAAGGTGCCACCAAGGATGCGGTCGGCCCAGCCCAAAGCAACGGCCTTGAACAAGCGTTTAAGAATGACACCCACGAATCCCACGGCAAGAAACAGGACGGTGAAAACAGAAAAGAAGCTAATGATGTTCAGATACGACTCGTTGGCAATAAGGCGAGAAAGGAAATGTGCCACAACCGGATAATAGTTATAAGCAACAAAGAAACCGATAAAAACGCCAAAAATGGAGGTTAGCTCCTTTATGATTCCCCTAAAAATGCCGCGAATAAG
>CP070769.1:260887-266217 GCA_020347085.1 Desulfobacterales bacterium | reverse complement strand
TACTCCGGAAACGCAAACCCGCGGAGAACGCCGCTCATCGGGCGCGAAGCGTTGCTCGGCAACAAAAGGGCCATTTATGGATGGAAACTAGCTAAACGACCTCTCCATAAAATGGACCGTACGGCGTCTAGATTCAGTTGAAAATATCAGCACCCTTTGTTATACGAGACACATGATTTCCTCAAAACGCCTTGGCTCACGCCTTCTTTGTGCCTTCATCGTCTTTGGGTTGGCTGCGGCCAGCCATTCTTATGTTCTGCCGGCTAAACAGATCCTTAACTTTATGGTTAAGCAGTTTGGTTCCGTTCGCACGCTTGTGGTATTGCAAAAGACCGTCATCTACGACCCGACCCTTGAGGGGGGGATGAGCGAGCTCGATGAGACCCTCTACTACCAGTATCCTGATCAGTTCAGGTGCGAAGTAAGCACACCAGGGGGCGAGCAGGTTGGTGTTGTTGGTCCTGACGGGGCCATCTTTGTAATAAACGGCAAGATTGTTGCAGAGGCAGAAGATCCCTTTGACCACTTTAAAGACCTTTTGTTGTTCCGACAGGAAGATCTCTTGCTGAATCGACTGTCTCAATTGGATGTGAATCTTGATTTTGTCAGTCTTGGAAGGTACAAGAACAAAACTGCTTATGTCATCGGGGCCAATTATCCTGATGAATCTGTGCCTCAGGCGTGGATCGAAAAGGATACCTTCAGGCCAATAAGATATATTATAAGAGGTGCCGCTTCAGATGGTACGGGTTTGGAAGAAATCGAGTATGCCGACTACCTGTCCTTGGACAAGGACAGGTGGTACCCGGGACACATAATGTTTTACAAGGATGGCGGGCTGGTCAAGATGTACGTGTTAAAGACTTTTAGAATCAACCCAGAGATACCCGATCAGTTATTCGATATTGCCTATCTGAAAACGGTGTATCAGCCAATGGCTTCTACCGAACCACCACCTCTACCCACATCCGACCTGGATGAAGTCCAGAAGTCTATCAGGGATTTTTCAAAGTCCTTTGAATGATGCAAAAAATCGTAATTGAAGGGAGCCACCGCTTAGAGGGCTCGGTGACCGTCAGCGGTGCGAAGAACGCAGCTCTTCCGATCTTGGTCTCCGCCCTTCTCACCGAGGGATGGAACACCTTTGATAATGTGCCCGACCTCAGAGATATTAGAACGATCAAGAAATTGCTAACGGATCTAGGGGCCAAGGTCGACACCAGCGGAAGCGTGGTCAAGATAGACGCCAGCGGGTTGAATAGCCATGAGGCCCCCTATGATCTGGTCCGAACCATGCGCGCCTCGGTCCTGGTCTTGGGGCCGTTGCTGGCTCGCCTTGGACGTGCTCGGGTGTCTCTACCAGGAGGCTGTGCTATCGGTGCCCGCCCCATCAACCTCCACCTCAAGGGTTTGGAAGAACTTGGGGCCCTGATCTCACTCAAGGAGGGCTATATCGAAGCTGAGGCCCCTTCACTCAAAGGAGCTGAGATCTATTTTGACATTTCAACGGTAACCGGAACAGAAAACCTCATGATGGCTGCTGTGCTAGCCGAAGGACATACCATCTTGAGGAATGCCGCCCGTGAGCCTGAGGTCGTGGCCTTGGCAGAGGTCTTAAACCGGATGGGTGCCCGGATCACGGGCGCAGGTACACCGGTCATCAAGATAACAGGGGTCGAGGCTCTTAACCCGACCTCCTCTACTATTATCCCCGACCGCATAGAGACCGGCACGTTCATGATAGCCGCAGGGGTGACCCGTGGCAATATTAAGATTCAAGGCTGTGTACCCAACCACCTTCAGGCCATCATCAACAAGCTCAGACAAGCAGGCATCACGGTTGAACAAGAGGCCGATGGCCTTCGCGTCACAGGCGCAGAAACGATTCTCAGCACAGATGTTAAGACCCTTCCCTATCCAGGATTCCCCACGGACATGCAGGCTCAGTTCATGGTGCTGATGTGTTTGGCCAATGGCTTAAGTGTGATCTCTGAGACCATCTTTGAGAATCGGTTCATTCATGTCAGTGAAATTCAACGCATGGGCGCAGACATAACGGTGTCAGGCACTTCCGCTGTGGTTAGGGGTGGGCAGCGCCTGACTGGGGCGCCAGTGATGGCCACGGACCTCAGGGCAAGCGCTTCGCTGATCCTGGCAGGGCTGGCCGCAGAGGGAACAACGGAGGTTTCCCGGGTTTATCATATCGATCGGGGCTATGAATCGATCGAGAAAAAGTTGGCCCAACTGGGCGGGCATTTGTGGCGGGTTCCGGAGTAGTGGAAAAGTGGTCATGCGGGACGCCGGAGCCGTCTAAACTGACATGCATGTAGGTAATTCGTCACAGGTTTATGCCAGGCCCCTCATTCCTCTGTTGTTGGCGCTGATAACCGGAATTGTCGCGGGCCTTTTCCTGCCCAACCTTTCCGCTGTGTTTCTTATTGTTACCGTTGCCTTCGTATCTACCCTTCTCTTTGTCTGGAAAGGGCAAAAGGCCTTCTTGCTGCTCCCTTTTCTCTTCTTCGCCCTTGGCTATTGGAGCTTGCAAAGCTGGGTTTCTCCACGACTTCCGGCAAACCATGTATCCCATTTTGTTGATGGCAGGCGCTGGCACATAATCGGTACAGTAGATGGCGATCCAGAACGATTCCCCGAACGAACGCGCATCAAACTCAAAGCAGAATCCCTCTCAAGGAAAGGCCTTTTTTACAAGGTAAGAGGTACCATCCGAATAACGATTTACGAGCCTTTAGCCGGTCTGCGCTCACGCGACCGGGTGGCGTGTTTTGCAAGATTGAAGCAGGTTCGTAACTTTAACAACCCGGGTGGTTTTGACTATCGTCGGTATCTGGCCTTTCGCAACATCTGGGTCTCCGCGTCTGTTTCCAAAGGGAACTACGTCATCAGGCTGCACCGTGCGAAGATGTTCCGGCTCGGTTACGCCATAGACCACGCAAGGCATGCTGTCTCCGGCCTGATCGACACCGCCACGGGTGAAGGGCCCGAAGAGGTGAGGGCAATCCTCAAGGCCCTCCTCATTGGGGATCGAAGTGAGATCTCTCCCAAGACCAGAGAGGTTTTCAGCCGGACCGGAACCGCTCATCTGCTAGCCATCTCGGGACTGCACATCGGTATCGTCGCCACCCTCGCCTTTTTGAGTTTCCGGTTCATCCTCACACGATCCCAACGGGTTTTGTTGGCTGCGTGGTCTACAAAAGGGGCTGCTCTGCTCAGTATGTTTCCTGTCCTGTTTTATGGGTTTTTGGCCGGAATGTCCCCTGCCACGCAACGCGCTGTCATCATGGTAACAGTCTTCTTGATGGCTTTGCTATTTGAACGGGAAAGAGACACCATCAACACCCTCGCTGTGGCCGCCCTTGTGATCCTGATCATAAACCCCACGGCCCTGTTCGAGATTTCTTTTCAACTTTCGTTTACCGCTGTATTCGCCATTCTCTATATAATGGAGCACCTTCCATGGGTCGTTGAACTCAGGAGACGCCCGCCTACCGTTTACACAAAGCTGGCCCTTTTTCTCTTTGTTAGCGCGGCTGCCATCCTGGGCACGCTTCCCATAACGCTGTATCATTTCAACCAGATATCTCTCATCGGGATTCTGACCAATTGTTTCTTGGTCCCTTTGATTGGATTTCTGGTCGTGCCGGTGGGGCTCCTGGCTGTCCTGCTGCTCCCCCTTGGTACCACCATGGCACTGTGGGTCATGAAGGCGGCGGCCCTCACCCTAGAAGCAAGCCTGGGCTTGGGCATTTTCTTTTCAAAGTGGCCGTTTGCCGCGGTTAGGACGGTAACGCCCACCTTGATAGAGATTGGACTTTACTATGCCCTGGCGTGGGCCATCGTGAACTGCCGGAGAACACGCCGGGCAAGGGTCGTGCTAATCGGCCTTGCACTGGTTGGTTTGGCAGATGTAGGCCTTTGGGTCAGCGAGCGGTTCGGCCGTCGTGAATTGACCATGACGCAGATTGATGTGGGGCAGGGGAGTTCTGCGCTCGTGGAACTGCCCGGAGGCCCATGTGTACTTGTGGACGGCGGTGGATTCTACAACAATCGTTTCGATGTAGGTGCTCGGGTGGTTGGGCCGTTTTTATGGAGGAAAAAAATTGCTACCGTTGAAATTTTGGTCCTTTCTCATCCCCACCCGGACCATTTGAACGGCCTATTGTTCATTGCCCGGCACTTCAATGTCCAGGAGGTGTGGATGAACCAGGAGCCTGCCGATACCGAGCCCTACCGAGATTTCCTTGACATCATTGCAGAAAAGGGTATCCGTGTCCTTGGACCAAGAGATCTCCTTTCACCGCGAATGATTCATGGGGTTCGGTTTGAGGCCATTTATCCCCCCCTGGACTTCTTGGAGCGGAGAGCCAAGGATGGCTGGCGTACCGCGAATAATAACTCTCTGGTGTTAAAAATTTCCTTTCAAGATGTATCATTTCTACTGCCGGGAGACATCGGGACTGAGGCAGAAGAGGAACTCATATCCTTTGACTGCGAGAACCTTAGGAGCACCATACTCCTGGTGCCTCACCACGGAAGCGGGGGCTCAAGCACCCCCATATTTCTAAAATGCGTTGAGCCCGAAATAGCAATTATATCATCAGGATGGAGGAACATATTCGGAATGCCCCGGCAGAATATTCTCAAGCGCTACGAAGCTCTGAGATGTCAAATATTTCGTACTGACCGTCAAGGCGCGATCGCCATAACCACGGACGGCAAGCATCTCAATGCTAAGCCCTTCCTTTGAGCTGCAACAGTGAGCGCATTCCCCATTCCCGATTTGTCCCGATATGTCGGGATTTATCGGGGCTGCGGGGAGCTTCAATCCTCTGAAGCAATACGACCCCCTTTTTTTAGCTTCAGGGCTTCCTCATAGACGACCTTCTTCGAAAGACCGTATTTTCTAGCAACCTCTTTGGTCAGATCCGATAAAGGGCGGCCTGTCTCGAAGCGCAGCCGTCTGAGATCGTTTAGGAGCACTTCCCGATCGAATTCTTTGCCCTGTTCGCAGCCTCCCACAAGGAGCGTATATTCCCCTTTCAGGGAAGGACGATCCTCCAACGTCTCCAGTATATTACTTAATGGTCCTCTCAGGATTTCCTCATGAATCTTCGTCAGTTCCCGGGCCACAACCGCGCTTCGGTCTCCTATCAGACCGACAATTTCTCGCATCAGGCCCACGAGCCGTTTAGGCGATTCATAGAAAATCAGGGTTCTGGGTTCTTCTTTCAGTCTTTCCAGGAGTTGCTTGCGTTTGGCAGATTTGCGCGGTGCAAACCCAACAAACACAAAGCTGTCTGTGGGAAGTCCTG
>CP070769.1:253542-260787 GCA_020347085.1 Desulfobacterales bacterium | reverse complement strand
CACGAGCAGAAATCATTGTCTGCTGAACCTCTCAGCGGCAAAATTATTCCTTCAAAATCTTCGCATCAAACCCATTAGAAAATCTCTGCATTTCCGCAAGATCGGGACGAAGAATGCGCTCGCTTTTCATGATCCAGTTCATTTGCCGATCTTGCATTCGCCACATCCGCAAACAGGACAAGGTTCCTCTATGCGCTGGTCGGGGCTTATCTCATCTGATAATATCCGATCCACGTGGACCTTGAAAGCATGACCGCACTCTGGACATAAGCCGTCAACCTCTTCTTTTCCCTGTTCTTCCATGACTCATTATCCTCCCCTTTATCGAAGTGAACAACTGAAACATTCCCTTCTTTGTTGACTCGCTAGTCTCTCAATCCAAGTCAACCGATGTCTTGCACTTGTTACAGCGCTTGACACCTCTGAATAGCTTGTGGCCGCATTCTGGGCAAACGTAGCGGACCTCTTCGTCCCGAACCCACTTTTCGGTCCCCCATTTACGCCAGTGAGGTATGGCTCGCATAATGACTTTTTTTCCAATGGGTATGGGAAAGTCTTCAATGAAGGCGCAGGGAAATTCACCACATTCATGGCAGCCCGCGTATCCTTTGCTTTGCGAGCAGTCTCTTATGAAACATTCCTCGCAATACCCAAACGGCTTCTCGGATAAACACCCCTCGCAGTAAATGTCTTCTACTGAGAGTTCTTCACTATCGGGAATCTTGCCCTTATATACACCAACGAGCCGCTCCTTGAACTTCCGGTTCTTATCCCTTGTCGCATGATACACGGCACACACACCACAGTACAAACCGCAGGGCGCCAGTAACTTTTTGTCTATCTCCACACCACACCTCCACAACCGAAGCTTTCCCGTTTTTCGGGCGGGAAGACTTCACTTTTTATGGCAGACGGTTAGCCAGGTCCGATCCCCAGCATGAGGTCATTCATGAGGAAGTGAGTCAAGATCCTTGTCCAAAAGGCTAAAGATCTTGTATGGTTTCTTACCTTTACACTTCTTCAATAGCGACTTGTACTTCTCCAGGTCAAAAAACTTGTTTTGCTTCAGGGTACTTACAATCAGCGGAGCCAGCATTGCAGCTATGAGATTGATGGCATCATGTCGCGATACCTTTTTCTTCCTCATGTCATTGAAAAACTGATAGGCTTCAATGGGATCCTTGGCCTCCAATTGATTTTCCACAATGGTATGAAGTGCAATGTAAAGAAAGGGATCTTCCTCAGACTCTAGATCGAATCTATGGTCTCTCAAGATGTCGGCCATTTCAAATTGTTTAGCGTATTGATCCTCGTGCTCCAACATGACTTCTCCCAAACGCTTCTCTTCTGCGTTCAACATATTCAAATTTCCACTTTTGGCCAACTCCCATACTCTGTGCATACGGTCTCGATCAACTGTGCTCAGTTCACGGATCATGTCATCTTGCATTAGGCTGTCCCTACCCTTTCATTCCAGCCAGGTCCCAATAAAACGGATCAAATACCAAAACCCCGCCGCAAGCTGACGGGGGATGCACTCACTGTCGCAGTTCAAGGTAACCGGCTCTAAGCTGTCGAGGTCTGTCCAACTGATCGCGCCTTCCACATATCGTATGATTCCAAAACGAATCTAGACCCGCCATCCTTTTCTCTTGACATAAGGGAAATAGCATGCCCCTAAATACTCACCGAAAAAATATCAAAAAACGGAATAATGTAAAAGGACAATCGAAAATGGCCAGAACTGCGGTTATGACAATCTCAGCAAGGGGGTGTTTGTCATGTCCATGGTCAGAGCCCATGTCATCATCCGCGGGATGGTTCAGGGGGTCTACTTCCGAGCACATACCCGGGATGAAGCAAAGACACATAACGTTACGGGATGGGTTAAAAATAGAAGTGACAGAGGCGTGGAAGCCATCTTTGAAGGGCACGAAGACGATGTGAAAAACGTGATTGACTGGTGTCACAAGGGGCCAGCATGGGCCCACGTGACTGATGTGCAGGTCCATTGGGAGGACTACATTGGCGAATTCAAGGACTTTTCCATAACCTGGCGGTACTGATCTATTCTGATGTATCGACGAGGCTCATATCTCCACCAAGATATTGCAAGATTTCTCTAACAGGCGTTTCGCAAGGGGTTCCACCGTATCCAGCAATGAGGTATGATGCGTGGCGCACGGAGCCTGGGGAGAAGTAGACGGTGCAACCGGCCGGCACCAGTTCTCCCTGGAAAAGCGCCATGCCTGCGGGCTCACCTGCATTAAGGTATAGGTACTCAAAGTCCGCTACCAATGTTATGAGTTCGCCTGCCGCTATTTGTAGATTAGTCAATACCGCCTTATACCACGACATCGTCGCACCCATGTGAAAGTTGATGCCTGACTCCCCTTTTCACTCGAAATATACCCTGATTCCATGATGGGGTCAGGTCTTGTCGGGCTGTTGCCCAAACCGCTTTCTTGAAGATGTTGTTCGTGTTGCGCAGCTTTCTTGCCGCCAAGGGACATCCTTTTGGGGGTCAGGTCACTGATATGGCCTGACAGGCCCCCCTCAATGGCACCATATTCGACATACGGTCCTGACATTTACAATAGGCTTCTCAGCTTGTATGCAACGGTTGCGTGTGCCTGGTTCATGACGTTCGATACCATTTGCCACTGACGAGCAGGATGAGGATTGACCTGCCTCAAAAAGAATGTCCCCTGGCGGTTCCCTGAATGTTGTCTGGACAGCTATTTGGGCAACAGCTCATTGTATCATAACATCACGAGAAATTGGGTTCGACTGTTTAGCTCTTGGCTGCGTAATAGAGTCCCGAATGCCTTTTCACCCCAGACAAGGGTAGAAATTACATGATGGACAGCACCAGGGAACTCAGTTCTAAGTCGTCTAGCCACATCAGACTTCGGTTCAGGACAGAATGTTCTAGTGGGCGACCCCATTCGCAAAATTTGTTTCATGACCAACGCCCCCTATGTGATCCACTCAACGAGTCTTCTTGAAGGCGATCTATAAGCATCTGAGCCAGATTGACTGCCCAGAATTCTCCGGGTCGGGTAAGATAAAGGCAGCCATCTGTGAGATTAACCAGGCCCACTTTCTCCCATTGAGCAATGATTGGCCCCAAGATTGTCAAAAGATTCATTTTATGACGCTCAGCGAGTTCATTCAGGTCGCAATAGCCGAGTTCCATCTGGTATGAAATATCTCTGAAGAGAAAATCCCTTTGGGAGCGTTTCAAACCAAAAGCAAGAGGCTTTCTCCTCGCCTTGATTGCATTCAAATACTTTTTCAGGCTGCCTTCCACAAAGAAGAAATAGTTTCCGAGCCAGCCGCCAGCCCCAGAGCCAAGGGGCACACAGTCACTCCGGCCCCGGGAAAAGAGATTATAAAGATTCCTTTCCCTGCTAAACCGCGCCCAATGGGTAACGGAGAGGCGGTGGTAGTGGGCCGCCTCCATGAGCGCTACACCTTGAACATAGTAGTCAGCCTGTTCCTTTAAGGTGGCTGGTGCGGGCAGGGAACCTTTAGAAACCGCCTTCTCCAACAGACCACCTTTGAAGACATTCAGCTGGTACAGATCACATCCATCAAGCCTGAGGCCGAAGAAGGTCTTGATATCTTCCTCCCAAATTTCAGGTGATTGGTCTGGCAAACCGTAAATCAGATCGATAATAGCGACGGCACTGCCCAGGTCCCGAAGATAGGTGAGGGATTCAATGACCTTTTCTCTTGGCGCTCTTCGGCCCAAGCTTTTTCTTATTCGAGTATCGAAGGTCTGGACTCCCATGGAAAAGCGATTTGTGCCGGCACGCAAAGCAGCTTCGATTTTTTCTTTGTCACAATTGTAGATCCGCCCCTCAACGGTGATCTCACAGTCGTTGGAGAGCGGAAAAAGCCTGTGCACGGTAGAGACCAGTCTGGCAAGTGATTTAGCCGGAAGCGCTGTAGGGGTCCCTCCACCAAAGTAGACGGCCTGGAAAGGACGCGCATTCAAAAACGGGGCCCCGGCCGTGAGTTCCATTTCCTGAACTAGGGCCTCTACATATTGCTCGGCCAGATCCGAACGATAGGCATTCTTGTAGAAGCCACAGAAAAGACAATGGTCCTCACAAAAAGGGATGTGGATATAGATGCTACGGATCGGAAGGCCATCTGCGGCAGCCATAACATCTGCCCAAAGCCCGGGCAATGCCTCCGGCCGGATTGACTCACCTCGCGGCATGGCATGGATGGCTATTTTAGAATCAAAGGCCTCGTGAAGCGGATCGTCGGTTTTATTGGCCAGAAAACGCCTGTCATCCGTGCAGTTCATGGCGTAGCGCCCGTTGGCTCCCACATGACGTCTCTCTCAGACATTAAGAATCTTTACAAGACGCTTTTCCAGGTCCTCTTGCCTGCCCCAAAAGAAGTGATCTGCTCCTGGTATTACCTCCACCAGTTCTTCGACTCTTGTGGCAGAGACTCTTGCCTTGATCTCGTCGGGCACAGCGATCTCGTCCTTTTCACCCACCAGGATCTTCCGCACGACGCTGGCTTCAAGGGACAGACTCTTGGGTAATAGGAAAGGGGGTGGTGAGATAAGTAAAAGATGGTCCACACCGTGCCCCAGCCTATGGCAGTACCCAAGAGCAACACATGCACCGAAGGAATAGCCAGCAAGAACGCTAGTTCCAATATCAAAACTTCGCTCAAGGAAATCCAGAGCAGCACCGACGTCGTCTTGCTCGCCGGTTCCTTCGGAGTAATCACCCTCACTGCGGCCTACCCCCCGAAAGTTGAAGCGCAACGTCATGAAGCCGCACCTTTGTCCGGAGCGGACGATGGCTGCTACCACGTTGTTGTTCATGCTTCCGCCATAGAGCGTATGGGGATGAAGCGCTATGACAGCACCATTTGGGACCCCGGATTCGTTTCCCAGGAGGCCTTCAAGGAGACCAGCGGGACCAGGAAACGTTACCGGTCGTTCTTTAAGCATACCGGTCAAAAAACAGCCTTTACCCGGATATCTCGCATATTTCCCAGAGCTTTAATCGTTCGAGCCGTCTCTTCGAAATATTCTTCACTCAGATAATGTTCCAGACGATGTTTCTTGTATAAATGTCTTGTTTGCCGCACGTAATTGAAGCTCCCTACAGTCCCGACAAGTCGGGACAGGGAGTGCGCTCGCTGTTGCAGTTCAATGTTTCTTCATTTTGTTTACGCTCAATTAGGGTCATGCCAACATCATGTCGTATCGCTTCAATTTCAGATTCAGTGCTCTAGCGTTTCCTACAAGCCTGTCGAGTTCTCTCCAAAAGTCTTTGCCGTGATTTCTGATGCGGGTGTGAACAAGCTCATGCAAGATCACATAATCGAGCAACTCTTCGGGCAGTGCAATGAGCTTCATGTTCAGGCTAATGTTATTCTTGTGCGAACAGCTCCCCCATCTGGTCTTCAGGTTTCGCACAAAAACCTTATTATGTGCAAACCCATGCAGCTTTCCTAGTTCATGTAGCCTTTGTACGATTCTTTGTTGTGTCTCAGCTTTGTCAATATCAGATGCCCGCTTTGAGAAAGTCTGATGATCACTTTCCATCTGCTTCATCTTCTTTAGATGCTTTCTTATCCAACCAATTTTTGAGCTAACAAATTCTCTTGCCGTCTTAAAAGACGTACTGCGTGGAACGGCAACACGAACTCCCCTAAACGGTCTCACAGAAATATTCAATCGCTTTGCCCGTCTACTCGGTTCAAACAGAACGCTTCCTATCCCCTCAATCTCGACGGTTTTCGAATTATGCATCAAATATGTTTCTCCCGGTATTTCATCTGAGTTATAAGCTGTTTCATATTTGCCGAAGCTGGGCTTGAAGCGTACCTTCAACGAGGCGGATCAAGACATATCCACCAGCTCCGAACAGCCCAGAATTGATGATTTGCGTTTTCCCCACCCAGTCAACCCCCTTGGATTCGTGAATATGGCCCGTAATACACACGTCGGGCTGATGTTTTTCTATGAAACCCCTCACTGCCCTGCTCCCCACAGACTGGCCAAAACCGACGCGGTCGGTCTTAGTACCGAAGGGTGCGTTATGAGCCATGAGGATCAAATGTTCAAAATCCCGGGCTTGTTCTATGGCTCGGTCAAGCCAGGCCTGAATTTGAGCATCGCTCACCTCGGAAGGCGTTCCAAAGGGCGTGGGCGTGGAATAACCCACCCCCACAAGGCCAATACGGAAACCCAGATCCGTGGCCCTGGCATGGACATTAAACCCTCTCTGCTCGAGGTAATCCTCGACGTCTCGGGTGTCCATGTTCCCAATCTGGGCAAAGATGTTGACATTGAAATGCTCGATCTCTCCTAAAAGCCTTTCCACCCGGGCCCGGCTTCCATAGTTGGTGATATCCCCTGAGATAAGAACGCCCTGGGCCTCTGAGATGCCCGGGACCCTTCCTATCCCCGACACATCGTCATGAAGGTCGCCTATCGCAATCCAATAAGGTCTTCCTTTCACTTTACGGACCCTTCCATAAGCTGTGAGTTATCGCCGATCCCCTACGATCTGTGAGCTATTACCTATGAGCTATGAGCTGTCACCTATTTCATGTCACTCCCGTGCACTTGTCCAAAGGGAAGTATTTCCAGAGGCGTCGGACAAATCGTGGCCGCTCACCGTTCGGTATCCGGCAATATTCCAGAAAGGCCTTTGAGGCCTCGCGCCCAAGCTGTGAAACCACGATGAAGTTGCAGCTAATAAAATAAGGTAGTTTCTCTTTCCATCGCGGGTCTATGAGTGCCTCAAGATTGCCCAGATGCACTTTCCGGAAGCCAGGAATAGCAGCATCGCTTTTCATGGTCATGTGATAAAGCATAAAGCGGATAGTGTCCCGCACATACTCCACGCTTGGAAGCAAGTCCTCCACAGAAAAGCCTCGGTCCATATCCAAATACGCCTCGCCACATTGAATGAACTCCGGTAACCGGACACGTGGTGTGTTCGCGAGGTCGAGAAACGCTCGCCATTTTTTGTCAGGATCCGGTTTCACAGCGTCTTCTTACATTATTCATACCCGAAAAGCCACAAGACCGCCTTCCCACTGCAAAAGCGCTTGCTGTTGCAGTGCATCATTGTCCATGATAAGGGTTGGCCTCTATTATACATTTTTCTTTTTGTTGACTTAGTGGAAATACGTGTTAGTTTGTCTCAAATAGTAATATAATCCAAACTTGGAAGGAGCATAGCATGAAAAGGGTTG
>CP070769.1:246174-253442 GCA_020347085.1 Desulfobacterales bacterium | reverse complement strand
GTTGCCTTTTCACGGATAATCTTGGCATAATGGGCTGCATTGGTCGCCATGGGGATTGTGTCGACTAATTCGGCCAGATAAGTGGCGCCGCCAACCGATTCAAGCTGACCCTTTTCTTTAAGTACATTGGTTACGGTAATCAAATCAGCCGGTTCGTTTCGCTCAAAGAGGTCGACCATAACAACGAAGATTTTCTGGTGGACCTCGCGATAGAAGTCTTTCTCAGAGAGGATTTCCAGGACTTCGGGTAGTGTATTGTTCTCTATCAGTATGGCGCTTAGGATTGATTGTTCTGCCTCAATATTCTGAGGGGGAACCTTTTGCAGCCACGGATCTTTGTCGCTCATGGGGCTTCCTGTTCGGGAACCACCTTAACCGTGATTTCCGATGTAATGTCGGCATGCAGACGAATAGGCACAATATAAGATCCCAGGGTCTTAATGGGTTCCGAGAGCATGACCATTCGCTTGTCTACGTCAAACCCCTGGGCTTTCAGTTGTTCAGCAATATCTCGGGCTGAAACTGAACCATAAAGCCTATCCTCTTCGGATACCTTCCCGGCAATCGTACAGACGGCTCCACGCATCTTTTCACTCAGCGCCTCAGCCTCGGTATGTGATCTGGCCAACTGCTTTTCGATCTGTACACCCTGGCGTTCGAAGAGCTTGCGATTCTGGGGTGTGGCCACAATGGCCTTCTTTTGGGGAACCAGGTAGTTTCTGGCATAGCCTTTGGCTACATTAACCTCATCGCCGACAGTTCCGAGCGATGCGATTGTCTCTGTCAATATGACTTTCATCTTAGGACTCCACCTTTCTTGTGCGTCTGAAATCGATCCATATGTCAAAGAAGCCCACCGCAACCACCACCAGAAGCAAAGGCTGCTGCACGGCGATCAGGCCATAGAGAAGAACGCGCAGTAATCTGGGAAATTGCTTTTTTTCAAAATAGAAAGATACAATGGCAATCCCTTGGAAGAAGTAAATCATCATCATCACTATCACGCCATTAATGCCGATTATCTTGAGACCTGGGTGGCCAAACAAGAGCAAGACCCCTGATGCAATGGCAACCCAAACTAGATGCTCGGGTGCCTTCCACTGGTTTAGCCTGCCAAAATCAGGGCAGAAAAGCTCTTTGCTTCGCAATACGAATCGGGCCAAAAGGAGATTACTCCAGACCACGAAGAGGGTTGCGACAATCATGACAGCAGGAATGATGCGAAGCATAATATATAGGATCCCGTCCAACGATTGGGCAAGCATGTTGACTTTTTCCTCAGGTACGTCCATTTCCCTGTACATGGCAAGGGCGAGCTTCGCGCTCTTTTCCAGATAACTAGCCGCTACGGCCCATGGGCTCGTTGTCGAAAGCAGGGTGTAAAGTGCCAATATCACGGTGCCCGTCGTTAATACTCCCCCAGCGGTGATTCCGACCGTCTTTTCGACTGACAGGTTCATTTCGAATACCTCTGGTAGAATCAAACCGACCAGCCCCACTTCAAAGAGGAACGCTGCTGTTCCTATAGATTTCAAGCCGACGAAAGCAGTCACAAAGAGGCTAACCGTTGTCAGAATCAAAAGCCCAGAGGATCGCCCCAACTTTGATCGATAGAAAAGGATGGGCAGCGGAATAAACAGACCCACGAAGGGTCCCAACACAGTAAAGTGTAGGGCCGCCATGGATATCAGGGTCGTGACGGCTATTGCCACCATCACATCTTTGTATGTTTTGCCATGGGCGATGTGGGTCAAAGCCGTTGCTCCTTGGTACTGTATGCCGCGAATTAAGTTAAGGAGGTCGACTCTGGATGCAGGATAGCTAACGCCAGTAAGTAGGTGCGGTGTATCTCAGATAAGTGAAGAACCTGCCAAGTATCAGGAACCATGCATCCAGCACAATCTCAATAATGTCTCAGGGTCGCTGCATAGGGCATCAGGGCAATGGTACGTGCTCGTTTGATGGCCCTAGTCAACTCTCGCTGGTGTTTGGCGCAGTTGCCTGATACCCGTCTTGGGATGATCTTGCCGCGTTCCGTTGTAAAAAACCTAAGCGTTCGTGGATCTTTATAATCAATGCTAAGGCTGGTGTCAGCGCAGAACCGGCAAACCTTTCTCCGGCGGAACAATCGCCGCTTTCGCTTAGGTCGTGCCATTTTCTTGTTCCTCCTGGTTGCTGGTTTCTGGCGTATTCTCAGATGGGTCGGCTTCGCTTACAGGAGCCTCTCCAGTCCCAGTTGGTTCTGAGTCTCCTTTTTCTTCACCTTCACCTGAGGCTTCTTCCACAGGTTCGGGTCTTGGGGTTTGTTCTTTGGCTGCTTCCATCTCGGCCTCAAGGGCTTCCATATCAACGGCGTTGTCTTTGAGAACTGTCATGTACTTTAGGACCCGATCGTCCAGACGCAGGTTACGCTCGATCTCATGCACGAGAGCTCCATCCCCGCAAAAGTCCATGAGCACATAGTATCCTCGGGTGTGCTTCTTAATCTCATACGCAAGCCTCTTTTGGCCCCATTCGTCAAGTTTGACAAGGGTTCCCTGGTCCTCGGGTACGAGGCCGTTCAACTTGTCGAATAGCAATTTGTGTTGATCCTCAGGGAGTTCAGGATTCAGGATAAACACGGTTTCATACCTTCTCATAGTGCCTCCTTATGGATGTTAGTAGCCCCTGTTTTTAGGAGCAAGGATGCTATACAAAAACATGCATATTTACTGCCTCATCATGATGGCTGTCAAGCATATTTTGTGTCAAGGTGTGTTCCATCAGGATATTTTCAATGTGTTTTGCCGAGTCCTCAACAGCATGCCTACTTACGCCAAAACTCCGGTACAAAAAGGATGAGAATCGTGTAGATTTCCAGTCGTCCCAGGAGCATACACAGGATGAGCAGCCACTTGCCCAGCATCGGGATGTGGGCGTAGTTGTCCATGGGCCCTACCAATCCCAGGCCCGGTCCGATATTTCCGATCGTCGCGGCAACGGCTGCAAAGGAAGTGACCACATCAACGCCCATGGCAGCAAGAAGAAACGCGGATAAGATAAAGAGACCCACGTAGAGCACAAAATATCCCCAAATGCTGTGCAAGACTTCATCCGATACGGGGCGTCCTCCCAGTTTGACTTGTGTGACTGCTCGGGGGTGGATGAGGGAAAAGAGCTGTTTGTATGAATGTTTCAAAAGGAGCATAATGCGTAAGCACTTCATGCCGCCGCCCGTGGAACCGGCGGAAGCGCCTAGAAACATGCAAAAAAGCAAGATGTTTTGGGAAAGAGAAGGCCATTTTTCAAAATCGGCTGTGGTGTATCCAGTCGTCGTAATAATGGAGGTAACCTGGAAGGCTCCAAAACGTAGGGCCTCGAAAAAAGTTTGATACACGCTGTGATATATATTTGAGCTGACTACAAGAACAAAAATCACAACAGCTCCCATAAAAAAGCGAAATTCCGGGTTGCGCCAAAATGCCCGGACATCTCCCTTCAGGCACTGATAATGAAGGGAGAAATTTATTCCGGCAAGCAGCATGAAGAGGATGATCACCGCATCGATGTACGGACTGTTGTACGATCCAATGGATGTCTGTCGTGTGGAGAATCCTCCGGTGGCCATCGTACCAAATGTGTGGCAAAGTGCTTGAAACAGGTCCATGCCGCCCAACATGAGCAATACGGTCTCGGCTGCGGAGAAAAGCACATAGACCTTCCACAGGACCATGGCTGTGTCTCTGATCCGGGGTTTTAGTCTGTCCGGCGCAGGCCCCGGAACCTCAGCCTTGTAAAGCTGCATACCGCCGACACCCAGAAACGGCAGTATGGCTAAGGAAAGCACAATAATCCCCATGCCGCCCAGCCAGTGGGTAACGCTCCTCCAAAAAAGGAGCCCTCGTGGGACAATTTCTATGTTGCTTAGTACCGAAGCCCCTGTGGTGGTAAAACCCGAAACAGATTCAAAAAAAGCATCGGCAAAGGTGCTAAATACACCTCCCCAGTAATACGGGAGGGCTCCAAAAAGACCAGCAGCTGTCCACCCGATGGCCACTACCCCCATACCCTCACGGTGGCTCATGACCTCACCCTTGGCTCGTCTGAAGACAAGATAGAGCGCGAGGCCCGTCCCCAGGGTGATCGCTATGGACTTCAACAGGGGCATAACGCTTTCGTCCTGATAGTAAAGGCCAAAGAGGAGAGGAAAGACCATAGTCAGGCCGAGAAAGAAGGTCAGAACCCCTACTAGGTGGAGTGTATAACTTAGCCGCACTTAGAAGTACTCCAGCTTGACCATGAGGGCTTTTTCAACGCGCGGGATGCTTTGGCGGGTAGAAAAGATGACAATCCGATCATGTGGCTGGATAACGCTGTCGCCTGTCGGGATAATGACCTCATCTGAACGTATGATAGCCACGACCAGGGCACCCTTGGGAAATGGAACGTCTCGGAGAGGTTTTCCCACAACATCGGAGGTCTCCAATGCAACAGCCTCCAGAACCTCTGCCTCTTCCCCCTTCAGTGCCATGGCGGACAGAACTTGGCCCCGGCGAACATACTGCAACATCGTATTGATTGCAGCACGTCTCGGGCTGACGATGTGTTCAAGGCCGATGGCAGAGACCAAAGGGAAGTAGCTAAACCTACTGATGCGGGTTACGGTCTTCTGCGCTCCCATCCGTTTGGCAAGAAGGGACGTGAGGATGTTCGTTTCTTCGTCTCCCGTCAGCGTTATCACCACGTCCATGTCCTGTATGTTTTCTTCCTGAAGGAGTCCCTGGTCGGAGCCATCTCCTTGCAGGACAATGACTTTATCAAGATGTTCTGCCAACTCGCGACAGCGATCCGGGTTTTTTTCAATGAGCTTTGTATGTATAGAAAGCCCTTCAAGGGCTGTGGCTAACTTGAGGCCGAGGTTACCGCCTCCTACGAGGAGGACTCGGTTGAAAGGTTCAGCCCGTTTCCCGAAGATCTTCAAAGCACCCTTCAGGTCTTTTTCCTCTGAAATAAAGTAGATCACGTCCCCTTCCAGGAGCTGATCACTGCCAGAGGGGATAATGAGCTTTTCATCTCTGACAATAGCTGTGACGAGAATCTTCTTGTTGCCCGTCTTCTTTTTCAAACCAGCCAGTTTTGTTCCGTTGACAGAACAATCTGCGTTTAGGCGCACACCAATGACCTTGATGCGGCCGTCAGCAAACTCACCCACATCCACGGCACCAGGAACTTTCAAAAGCCTCTCAACCGTCTTGACCGCCTCGGCTTCCGGATTTATGACCATATCGATGGAATAGGGATCTTGGTTCAGGGCTTCCTGGTACATAAGATAGTCTTCGCTTCTAATGCGGGCTAGCTTAATTGTGGTGGGTGAAAGGATATTGGCAAAAAGGGAGGCCACCAGGTTGGTCTCGTCGCTGTCGGTCACAGCCAGCAATATTTCTGCCTGTTTTATGCCAGCTTGTTCAAGGACCGCTGGACTGCTACCGCAGCCCTCGATGGTCTGCACATCGAGATTTTCAGTGACGCGGCGCAAAGCGTCAGCATTCTTTTCAATGAGGATCACATCCTTGTTTTCCAGGGAGAGACGGCTGGCAATATGGAAGCCTACCTCACCTGCGCCAACAATAATAATCTTCAACGAAATTGCCTTTTTTAAAGGGTTTGAAATATCAGTCTTGGACCAATACTATACCAGGAAAACCATGTCAATGACGGGTCATGGTACACGGATCTTCATAGGAAATGGGGCTTCGAGTTCATGCCCTTAAGCTCGTGGCAGGTGATACGGAATACTGACATACGGCTGCTTGAGCGGGTCAAACAGCGGTTCCGCCTGGATATCCAATAAAAATTGGGGCATGTGTCGATGATACATGTCATTCATGGTCGGTTGTCTCTTTGGATTCATGCGCATTGGGTTCAGGCAGGCTGATCTGACGGGTAGTCTTTTCAGCAGGAGTCACATAGGGGATTTCTGCGCCGTCTTTCTTTGTGATGCCCAGGTCACTCAATCTTCTGGCTGAAGCCAACACCCGCCGTTCAAAGGAGCCGATGACCTGATTGTACGTCGATACGCACTTTTCTATATTTTTCCCCAGGTTTTGGAGGTGTTCTGCCATAGTGTTGATTCTCTCATAGAGTTCCCTGCCCAGCTTGCTGATTGCTGCTGCATTCTCAGTCATAATTTCCTGGCGCCAGCCGAAGGCCACAGCTTTCAGCAGTGAGATCAGGGTTGTTGGTGTGGCTAATATGACGCCTTTGCTGACACCTTCTTCGATCAGGCCGGGACTGTATTCTAAAGCGGAGCTAAAGAAATTTTCCCCCGGAATAAAGAGCACCACAAATTCAGGGGTTGGGTGGAACTGCTCCCAGTATGTCTTCTGAGAAAGCTTGTTCATATGGGCCTGGACCTGTTTGGAATGGAGGATTAACTTATTTGTCCTTTCTTCCTCTGTTTGGGCTTCCACCGCTTCCAGATAGGCCAAGAGGGGCGCCTTGGAATCGACGACGATCTGCTTTTCATTGGGGAGCCTCACGATCATATCGGGTCGCAAGCGACCCTGTTCGGAATCTTTGGTTTCCTGTTCAAAAAAATCACAGTATCTTAACATGCCGGCCAATTCAGCAACCCTCCTGAGCGTAATTTCCCCCCACCTGCCCCGCACCTGAGGGGTTCTGAGTGCCTTGACAAGATTGCCGGTCTCCTTCTGGAGCTGCTGTTGCGTTTTCATGAGCGACTCAACTTGTTGAGACAGGCTGCCGTATGCCTTTTGTCTGATTCTTTCCATTTCCTGGACCTGTCTGTCATATTTTTCCAAAGATTCTCTGACAGGCTCGACAACCTGTTTCACCTCTTTTTGACGCAGCTCGAGGTCTCGCTTGGCCCCTTCCTGGTACTTGCCAAGGGTTGCCTTGGCCAGCTCAAGAAATGATTCGTGACTGTTCTGCAGTGCTTTGGCTGAGATAGCCTGGAAGGTATCGGTGAATTTTTCTTTAGCCCTTTCAAGTAATTGCAACTTTTCTTCCGTTGCCATCCGCTCCTTTTCTATCGTGGTTTCCAGCGTTGCCTGTTTTTCTCTTAGTTCTGTTAAGATTGTACCCAGTTGTTTGACTTCGCTTGTCTTTTCTTTAAGATCTTGTTCGAGCTGGTGCATCTGTTCAAGCCTCGCGTTGGCTGCTGAGCGCTCTTCTGAAATCTTCAGTACACGCGCTTCGGCTTGGTTCAGTTCTGCTTGAAGATCGGCCATCCTGCTATTTCTTTCTTGAAGCTCTTTTTCCGCACCGTG
>CP070769.1:242837-246074 GCA_020347085.1 Desulfobacterales bacterium | reverse complement strand
TCATAGTGCGGACAAAGGTCTACTATTTCGACAAGGTATTATAAAATTCCCGAATACTCATCGGGGCTTCAAATGAGGGTGCTTGAATCCCCAGACAAAGAATCTGACCCAGCCAAAACCAAACTTCATCAACGTAACCTCGTCTGTCTTGATTTTTTTCAACACGTCTCCTTTTACCTTGTACCGCTTTAAGAAGGTGCTGTGAAAGACGAAATCGCGGAATCTGTCCAAGTTGTAGGTGGCCATAAACGCCATCTTCCCCTTTTGTCCATATGGGCCCTCCCGGCCCCATGGATCAGACAGAAACAGGGCTTTTACCTCTGACCATGTGGCAGTCATTTTGTGATAGAAGACTGCCTCTTGGTCTTTGGCCCAGCTTTCGGTTGTCCAGTCTTCAGGTTCATATTGTCCGAGGCAGAAATCAGGGGGCTTAAAAAAGTACACATCTGTCGCTCTGCCTGCCGGACCCTCAAATAAAATGCCCTGCTCCAGAGGAAAGGTGCGGCAGGTGTCAGGCCGGTCCGGATAGACCGTGCATCCGGATTCGCTCAAAAAAAGGCACGTCCGTTCCTCGTTTTCAGCCATGCGGAGTAATACATCAGGGAAAAAATTCGACTCCCGTTGCACGATGTTCACGTACGCGTCTAAGAACTGTTCCGAGGATATGCTAAGTCGATTCTTCAGTCGAACCACATCATACGGGTACAGGAATAGGTTCAAGTTTCGACAACATCGGGTAAAACATTTCAGCCCTTCGTGGCAGCGAAATGTAAAACGTTCAGCTTCAAGGAGTCTTTTTTCAAGAAGGTCCTTGTGTGCTTCCACATCGATATATTTCATTCAACAGCTCCAAGCGATCAGTGGCCAATCCATCCGCTAAAAGCGGGAAGGGTAAACACAATGAAGACCCCAAAAAAGCATTATCGCCCATGGATAGAAGAGACACAAAATCCCGAATAGCGTGAAGGATGAAATTTCGTTCAAACATGATCCAGCGTTTTCTTCATTTTGTTTACGCGCGTTAGAGTGTTACCTTAAATGGGTCGAGCTCTAAAGGCAAGTCTCTTTACCGGTCTTGCCTGTTTTGTATGTAAGTGGTAATGAGGACCGAAACCGCGAACAGGTGAAGCTGTGAGAGTTCTTAGTATGGCAAAGACCGTGGCCTTTCAGAAAAAGGCAAGGAACGTGTTTTTTCATATATTGACCCGTTGCAACCTGAAGTGTAGGCACTGCTATATCAACCCGGCGCAGCAGGGCAAAGGAACGCTTCCTGCAAAGACAGTAAAAAGGTGGTTAGAGGTTTTGATCCACGGGGAAAAGGAGACAAATCTTATATTCATAGGCGGGGAACCGACACTTCATCCGGACCTTCCACTCCTGGTTAAGGCTGCCAGGAGAATGGGCTATGCTTCAATCACGGTAGACACAAACGGGTTTTTCTTCAATCGGATACTCGAAAAAGTGCATCCTGAAGAACTCGATTATTTCAGCGTGGGCCTCGACGGGTCTTGTGAGGAGGTCAATGACTTTGTCCGCGGCAAAGGGAGTTATGACAAGTGTGTCGGTGGGATTGAGAAGGCACTTGCAAAGGGCTTCAATGTCAGCCTTATTTACACGGTGAGTCAATGGAACATCCATGACCTGAAAAACATGCCAGATGTCTTGAAAGCACTTGGCGTCGATAGATTCTACATTCAAGTCATTGGAATCAGGGGTCGATCAGCGCAGGAGAAAAAGGACGAACTTCAACTGACAAGAAAAGCGTGGACTGCCGTGGTACCGAAGGTGGCATACCGAGCGGCACGGCTCGGCATCCACGTGACCTATCCTAAGGTATTCCTGGACAGCTCGAGCCGCTTTGAATGCGCGGGTCTGGTTGCAGACAATTACTTTGTTTTTCC
Source organism: Desulfobacterales bacterium (assembly GCA_020347085.1). Taxonomy (GTDB): domain Bacteria; phylum Desulfobacterota; class Desulfobacteria; order Desulfobacterales. The sequence goes on along the minus strand of CP070769.1, from coordinate 244,173 downwards.
GAACGGCAGGGTTTATCAATGCCCTCTTTGCGAGGATTTCCCCCTCCATGCCTATGTCTTCGAGAAGAACAAGCTTGCACCAACCCCGCCGATCAACGAAAATAATCTGTTTCAGCTATCGATCCCAGAAGGCTGTGTCATGAATAAGCTTATTCAGCCTGGAAATCTGACTTACGATAAACGGGGAAGACCAAAATACAAAGTTGCCTGCTGCTTGTTGAAGGAGGAGATCAGAGCTGAAAGGAAATGAAGTGAACGAAGCATATATGGTCTGAAATACCCGCATGCTGTCCAAAGAGCCTTTTTATCCTATAAGCTATCAGCTTTGCGCGTCAAAACAGAGGAGGTAGAGATGCTAGACGAACCCAAACCTTATGAAATGCTCACCGATTATGTGACAGGGAATGAAGTCCCAAACATCGGAGCTGAGGAAAACCGACAGCGGGTGGAACGCTTCCTGGTGGAGACAAAGGGTTACAGTAAAAATGATATTGAGGTCGACACGGACATTCGGTTTTTCATTGGGGAGGAGGAAGTTCGTTCCAATGTGGATCTCGTTGTCCGCGTTCAGGAGAAAAGGTTCATGGTCCTGAGATGTGTGCCTGGATCGCTCGTCTCGAGGCAACGCGAAACCCTTGCTGCAGCCAGGTTACTTGATGTGTACCAAATCCCATTTTCCGTGGTTACAGATGGCAAGGATGCGCAGCTGCTCGAAACTGCCACAGGCAAGGTGCTAGCCCAGGGCATGGATGCTATGCCATCCAAGGAGGAAGGCATTCAGCGGATGAGGGAGATAAAGTTGGAACCCTTCCCGCAAGAAAGGCTGGAAAGAGAGAAGATTATCTTTCGCTCATATGACGAGATGAACATCAATGTTCAAAGGAAGCTAAGACGTACATAAGCAAATCCCGGCCTACTTTTCCTCGGGCAGATCCTTGCCGCAGTGTTTGCACACAACAGCTCGTGCCTTGATAATCTCAGCACAGTAAGGACATTCTTTGGTGTAGTTTCGCTTGTGAATCAAGGCCAGGCTGGTCTCAATCTGCCCCTTTACAAGGTCATTTTCAAAGACGTGACTCCGGATGGGCTCAAAAGCATCCAGGTCGCCAACTTCCCCAATCATCTACGCGGCCTTCAAGCCGACCGGTGGTGGCGTATCTTCACCCAAAAGTATCTTCAGAATGGCGCTCGCATCCCTGGCTTCGTAATAGGCTTGGAGCGCTTCCAGGCCTTTTTTCACAGCAGCTTTCAGGGCCTCTTCTTTAGCCTTCATTTCCTCATCGATGATACCACCTTTGCCCCCGTCGCGGCTAAACACCGGCATGCAGTCCATTTT
>CP070769.1:239866-242737 GCA_020347085.1 Desulfobacterales bacterium | reverse complement strand
TGGGCCATAATTGTTCTATTAAATTTTTTTGCTTCGAGAACAGCAGCTCTTATTTCTTCCTCACTGAATGAAGGTTGACGATTACTAGTGCCTTTTGTTCCTCCTCCTGAAGCCATGATTTTTATCAAATCAACATCTTCTTTTATAAACTGTCTAACTCTTTTAGTAACTTCAGCAATTCCATCACACCCACACTCAACCACGGAACATAGGTGACCAGCAGTACAACAGCCGCCATCATTAAGAGGAAGGGAAAAGCATCCCGCGAAACGCCGGTAAGCGGCCGTTCAAAACGAAAGGAACCGAGGAAAAGATTCATACCGACCGGCGGTGTAAGGTAGCCCAACTGCAGATTGGCCAGAAAAATAATGCCAAGATGGGCAGGATGAACACCAAATGACTCGGCCATAGGTAGTATTAAAGGCACCACCACGACCAGTGCGGCGTAGATGTCCATCAAGCATCCGACTATAATGAGCCCCCCATTTAGGGCCAGCAGGAAGATCCACTTGGTCTGAAGATGTTTTGTGGCCCAAGTGGCGGCATGCATCGGGACCTGGGCATCAACAAGATAGCTCGTCAACCCCATGGCCACACCGAGGATAATGAGCACGCCTCCTATAAGGGCGGCACATTTGACGAGCATTCTGAGAAGTTCCTGTAGGCCCAGATCACGATAGATCAAAACCTCCACGATGAATGCATAGACCACCAGGACAGCCGAAGCTTCCACCAGGGTGCAGAATCCACCAAAGATAATCACCAACAGAAAAATCGGCATGATGACTTCCCATTTGGCGATCCAAATGGCAGTAAACGCTTCTCGAAAAACAAATGGGGCCCGGCCTGCACCGGTCTTAAACCCCTGCCACACGCAAGCTAGACAGATAGGAGCAATCAGCAAACCTCCTGGTAAAAGTCCGGCCTTGAACAGGTCAATAATCGGCACATGGGCAATGACGCCATACAGGATAACAACGAGGCTTGGGGGCAGTAGCAGACCGAGGCTACCCGTTGAGGTCAAGAGTCCTATGGAAAAATCCTCTCTAAAACCGCTCTTCAAAAGGACAGGTAACAAGAGTCCACCTAACGCAAGAATCGTCACGCCGGATGCCCCCGTGAATGTCGTAAAGAAGGCGCAAAGCAGGGTGGCCGCTACCGCCAATCCACCCGGGATCCATCCAAAGAGCCCTTTGAAAACGCCCACCAGACGCTCGCTAGCGCGGCCTTCAGAAAGAATGAAGCCAGCCAGCGTAAAGAGCGGAATCGTTGGAAAGATCGGTGATGCCACGATACGATAAGTTTCGGCAGGTATAGCTGCCACCGTAACACCATCGCCCCAGAACAGCAAAAGGGCTGTGCCGCCCAGCAAGATGAAGATAGGTGTTCCCAGAACTGCCGCTGTCCCCAGCAATACCAGCCCGGGAAAAACAAGTAGCGGGGCGCAGTGAGAACAAAACATTGGAATCAAGATCATGGCCGGAAGACTCAGCCCAACCAATGACCTCACCCAGAGGCGCTCTGAGGCACGAAGAATGAAACGGATCGCCATAATGGCAAAGCCAAATGGCATCACTGCTTCAGCAAGCCAGATTGGGAGCCACCCTCCGATCCTTGTAAAGCCCCCGCTTTCAAAAAGACCAAAAGGTTCCAGCCAACGCTCGATAAAGTCAGGTATGATACTAGCCGACCAGGAGGGGAGTCCAGGTGCTTCGGCTATGACCAGTTGCAGGCTTGCCCCAAACAAACCAATACAAACAGCGGCCGATACAAAAGCCTCCAGACCGTCAAGGGTACGGGCGGCGCGAGGCGGAAGCCAGTTCAGGGGTGTGGCGATCCTGAGGTGCTTGCCCTCGCGTGTGGCGAGCATGGCACCGAGAAACCCGATCCATAGGGTGAGGTGCTGGAGGTATTCTGTTGCACCGGGAATACCAGTACTGAACAAGGCACGCCCAGCCAATTCGACAACCGGGATCAACGCCATGAGGAAGAGGGCTAGGATCAGGACGGCGTCCTCGGTGCGGCCTGCCCACCAAGTCAGGCGTCTCAAAATACTTGCTGATTGAGTTGTCGTGTTCGGATTAGGTTTCATGGGATGCGTGTAACAGCAGAATTAGCGGGGCAATCAGAGGCATATTACGGGATCACTGGTCTCCGGCCGCTGCGGTTTGAAGGTCCCTGGAACGGCGGTATTCATCCAATAGGCTGGAGACGGTATCGAACATTTCTTTGGAAATGCGGGGTCCAACAAAGGCCGGATATCCTTCTTCCCGAAGAAACGTCCTCCATGCCTCCTCGACCGCCGGGGGAACGGGATGAACTGTGAGCCCGTGTTCCATCATGACTGCAATGGCTTCCTGCTCCAATTCACGGATTCGCGTCTGCAACCGGGTACCGACCTCCCGGGCGGCATCTTCAAGTGCTGGGCGCAGGTCAGCCGGGATCTTGTTCCACTGCTTCATTGAGACGACCGTTGTTCCTGGAAGCGGCTGCCATCGAAAGTCTGTCATATGCGGTGCCAATGTAAACATCTGGAACAAGACCGCCGCGGCTGGCGGTGCGGGAAACGCGTCCACCAGGCCGGTTTGCAGCGATGGCAGCAAATCGGTGATCCCCAGCGGGACAGGATTGAACCCCCAGCTCTTCAGCAGTTCTATATAGGCTGTATCCGAGCCCCAGAAGAAAAGTTTCTGCCTCTTCATGTCGTCGGGTGTTGTGACCGGTTCTTTTGTGAAAAAGTAGACCCAGCCCGTACAACTCCAGTTAAGGACTTTGAATCCCTTTTTGGCCAAGCGGGCTTCGAATTCAGGACCCAGCTTTTCTATGACATAGTCAAGTTCTCCATCGGTTCGGACCAACATGGGCAATGAG
>CP070769.1:231789-239766 GCA_020347085.1 Desulfobacterales bacterium | reverse complement strand
GTGAGGACTCCCAGCATGACCAAAACGCCGATGGCTGAGCTTGACAGCTTAAACTGGGCATGTGCAAACAGGGGCAGGAAGGCCCACACGAGTCCTATGCAGGCGGTATATGCAAAGCGAAACATGAAAAGCGCGCCTATGAATCTGTTTCTCGCGAGGATTCTGTAACGAAGCGGGGGCTTGTCCGGCTTAATAAACCTTTCATGAGCACGGGGCGGGAGAAAGATAAGGCAGAGAAGAAAACCGATTAAAGAGACCAGTCCCATACTCAAAAAGGACGAGTGGATGCCAAAGCTATCCTTGACCATACCACCCACAAGCGGTCCGATACTCAGGCCTGCATAAAGGGAAACATTAAACAGACCCATCATGAAGCCCTCTTTGTGCTTGGGTGTGATTTCCCCAACATACGCCTGTGCTACGGGCAAAATCATGGCCGAGGCAACCCCCTGAACGAACCGAATCAGAATAAAGAAGCTGGCATTTTTGGACAACACGTAGGCAATGGAGACCAAGAAATAGGCCAGAAGCCCGGTTGTGAGAAAAGGCTTTCTTCCTTTGAGGTCTGACAGGCGGCCAAAGTAAGGTAGAAAGAGCGTCCTGGAAAGCGAAAAGGCGCCAAAGATAAAGCCGATATACAGGCCTGTTGCCCCCAGTTCATAGGCATACACAGGGAGCAACGGAACAACAAGACCTACCCCAAGCGTAACAGAAAAGACGGCAAGAAAGAGGGTGCTGAATACCTTCTTATTCATAACTGCTTCCACACTCGCAACAATGCGGATATTATTTTCTGGTGCATAGTCCCGCTTTTCACCGTGGAGTCATTAGATAATCGAGTGGTTCTCTTTCATTCTAACCTCCCGATTCAAGCGTTTTACATTTCCGACATAAATTGCTCGCACCAGAACTTTTTATTGAACCTTATAGGACCATTACGTATCAAGCAAGTGGTTTGCTGACAAAGGCATGCTCTCTGGGTCAGCCGAGGGGAAGCGTGGAGGCTCTTGTTTTGAATTGACGCTCCATGACCAGGATGCTATGGTCGCTTTTAACTGAAGAAGATACTGAAGGCTTGTCCTGTCTGCGGTTTGACCGGCATGCTCCCCGCAAGCCCCGCCCGGAAGGGCGGGGAGGCTTCACTCAGCCTGAAAAGCATCAATAAGCCTTGGGGCGGTGACCTAAAGCGGTGGCATGAGGCAATGCCATGTGTGTTCCGTGGCTGCCATGTGCGCGGCTATTTCTTCTTTGTGCTTGGGGTCTGCATAAAAAGAGAATGCTAACAACGGTTACAGACCATTATTGTCTTCGGGCAAAAGGAGGCAAGCTTAGAGAGATATAATTTAGGCTATTTTGAATGAAAAACCCATCGCAAAACCGGGATGACGTGACTGAGGCTTATATGGAATCGCCGAAGCTCAAGCCGGGTCCCATCATATGGGCTGCTCGTTATTTTTATTATCGTTTTGTCCGTCTTCATGGGAGCCCTGAGGCGATTGCTTGGGGGGCGGCGGCGGGCTTTTTTGTGGCTATGACTCCTACCATGGGCATCCAGACATATTTGGCTGTGCTGCTTGCCGCGCTTTTCAGGATCAGCAAGGTGGCAGCGGCCGCCACCGTGTGGCTAACTAATCCGGTGACTGCGCCGGTGCTTTATGGATTCAATTACATGGCCGGGGCAAAACTGCTCGGTTATCCACTGAAAGCCCCGTTCTTTTCAGACCCTTCGTGGCAAACATTATGGCATTCTGGCAGGAACGTCTTTCTGGCGTTGATAGTAGGCGGGACCCTGACCGGCATCGTGGTGGGGGCGGCTGGCTATTTCTTGACATTGGGGATGGTCAAGGCTGGCCGGGAAAAAGCCCGTCAACTGAAACTCAGACGAAAAAAGAGGCCGTGAGATGTTCATATGGTATGACCGATACTTTCTTTAACAGTCTTCCCACGATTGCTGATCCAACGCTTCTAGTTTGTCCTCTGTGACTAATTTCCCTGATTTGCAAAATACACCGATTTTGTAAATTATTGTTCCTTGCCCCGGTTCGGCAAGCACCCACTTAACTTCTCCAGCAATCCTTTTCGGTTCTTTCAGAAAGAGAACCGCTTCAATTTTGGTTCCCGGCTCAATGAAATCGGCAGACTGTATCCTAAACCCACTCTTGCTGATTTCAATGGCTGTGACACTGACGGTTGTGGCACCATACTTTACTTCCGCACTGGCATCGATCTTGTACCTCTCTTCTTTCCTTCTTTCTTCTTCCATGGCAGACCCGTCAGTTATCCGTCCAGCATGAGCAGGCATAAGCTCTGGTAAATATAGGGCATAAACTGCACCAGCAAGTGCATTCCTTGCCGCTTGCTCCGGCGAAAGCGAGCCGGTCAAGCGCCGGTGTCAAAGGCTTTGGTGAGTCCATTTTGATTGCGTCAATGGAGGGGCTGAAAGCCCTGAGTGTCGATTTATTGCTTTTCCCAGCGCAAAAGCTCTGTTACTTTACTGAGGGTGCTCCCCTCCTTAATTTCTTCACGGATTCGATTCTCTTTTTCCAGCACATCCATACTGCGGTTGGCGTACTCAGTCGCCATTGATCTTGGCAGAACTACCACCCCGTCGTCGTCCCCGACGATCCAATCGCCATTTTCGACCCTCTGGTTGCCCACCGTCACGGGCACGCCAATCTCCCCAAAACCCTTCGGCTCACCCGCATTTGGCATAATAAGCCGTGAAAAAGCGGGAAACTTAAGCTTGGCAATATCATAGGTGTCGCGGATGGCGCCATCTACAACAATTCCCGCCGGCCCTTTCTGCAAAGCGGAATGCGTGGCCAACTCTCCCCAGAGGGCGGGGCCAACCCCGCCCGCATCCACCACGATCACATCTCCCTTTTCTGCGATATCAATGGCTTGAACAGGTTTTGCCCAATCCCCTGGATAAGTCCTGACGGTGATGGCCCGGCCTACCAACTTGATTCCTTGAAACAAGGGGCGTATACCCTCCAACACCCCCCCCCTGTGCAAGGCATCTGATAGATTAGCTGCAGAAACCTGCTCAAGGATGTCCCGGATTTCTTCCTCTGTGCCCCTTTTAAAAAGCCTGGTCGGGATGGCGACCCTCTCCTGCATGGCCTTCTTAATGCTGCTCGCTGCTTCCTCGGGATCAACAGCCTTGGTAATCGCTCCGCCCACGATAACGATGGATGCCCCGGCATCAAGTGCACGCGCCGCTGTCTCAGAGTTGATTCCGCCGGCTACCCCAACCGGCAGGGAAATAGTCTCAACCAGCCTGCGCAGGGTTCCAAAGGGGTCTTTTCCCTCCATTTGTTCGTCTATGGAACAATGCACGGTGATGTAATCTGCTCCAAAATCTTCAATCTGTTTGCCTCTTGATACAGGGTCTTTGACGGCAATCAGGTCCACGACGATCTGGGCTCCGTAGTTTTTACCGGCTTGTATGCATTCGCGAATGGTGGCATCACTAGCGGCTCCAAGCACATCTACCACGTTGGCCCCCGCCTTGGCAGCGGTTTCAACCTCGATGCGGCCGGCGTCCATAATCTTCATGTCGGCAACGAGGGTTACCCGGGGGAACAAACGCCTCAGTTCCCGCACGGCCAGGAGACCCTCGCTCTTGATTAAAGGGGTTCCGACCTCAAGCCAATCCACGCCGCCAGCTACTCCGGCTCGTGCACTCTTTAACGCGCGCTTCAGATCGACAAAATCAAGGGCCAGCTGTAAAACAGGTTTCATTTAAATACTCTCAAAGCGATCATAACCTTTCAGACATTATACAAATTGTTGAACCTGTATGCATTTTATTGATGTCCAAACGGTGTAGAGCTCACGCGTAAGGCTCAAGGCAAGACGCTTCTTCCCGCACGCCTTGTGCCCTCGGCCTTGGGGTGGCTTCATCCAGCGCATTACTCCAGTGCTTTTTGCCTCCCATGCTCAAATTGCAGGGTTTACGCTTATTCTAAATTCGCATGCCGTTCCAATATGGTTTGAGGATCACCCCCTTGCCTCTGGTATAATGCTAGCACGATTGCTTCTAGTAATACGAAAGCCGCCTGCTCAAACAAAGATCCAGGGGGTTGAATAGAGCGAGACTCTGCCGCAGATTCCAGCTTGGACGCTGCTGGAAGGGAGAGGGTATTGTGGAGGGCTCTTCCAATCGGGGAATCTTCAACCCCCACTATACCGAAAGTCGTTGCGCCTTGCTCCCGGGCTATCTTGATCCATTCTTGTGTCAAAGTGGTTCGGCCAGAACCCGAAAGCACAAAGAGTAAGTCTCCTTTGCCGATTCCCGGGGTTATAGTCTCACCTGCAAAGAACGCCGAATATCCCAACTGCATCAAACGCATGCAGAAACAACGAAGGATGTAACCGGACCTCCCTTGGGCCGCACAGAGGATGGTGTTCGCCTTGTCGAGCTCTTCAATGAGATGGCCGACCTCTTCCTTTGACACCCTTGCCAGCAGCATTTGATTTTCGTCTGCAATGGCATTAACAAGGACTTGAGGATTCATTGGATGGTCCTGAGTGGGGATTATGCTTGCGTTCACAAATTTCTCTTTATGCCTGTGGCATGATGGTGATTTTTGATTTCTATAGGAAAAAGTCTGTTGAGTCAATTCCAAAAAAATTGTAGCGGGTTAGGCATCTAAGAGTGGAATAAATCACATGCCGAGCTTTATCTCCATACACGGCTCAACTAAGATTTTGTCGAAGGCATGCAGGGTGGCTTTTTTCTGGAAAACTGGCTCGTTGGTGTGCTACACAGGGGACACTCGATAAAAACCGGTAAGCGTCCCAGAAGATATTGCGCTGAAGCAGACTGCAATCGGTGCAATAAGAGTACATTACTTAATGTGACCGAGGAGAGCGAACTGGAACAGACCGCCAAACTTGTCGTGGATGGGGAAACCTTTGAACTACCTATTATTACCGGCTCTGAGGGGGAAAAAGCCGTTGATATTTCGAATTTGCGTCAGGAGACCGGCCTGGTCACGCTTGATCCAGGCTTTGTAAATACGGCCAACTGCCAAAGCGCTATTACCTTTGTGGATGGTGAGAAGGGGATCCTCCGTTACCGGGGCATTCCAGTGGAGAAACTTGCAGAGCATTCCAGGTTTGTGGAGACGGCCTGCCTGCTGATCAACGGTGAACTGCCCACCCGGGAGCAGCTAAATCGCTTCTCTGTATTGTTAAATGACCATTCCCTTGTCCATGAAGACATGCGGGCCTTTTTTGAGAACTTCCCGAGATGGGCCCATCCCATGGGAATTCTCTCTTCCATGGTCAACGCCCTGCGGGCCTTTTATCCAGAGATCCCCGAACGATCAGAGGAAGAGGAGGTCAATATCACCGTCACCAGGCTCCTTTCCAAGGTAAGGACCATGGCAGCTTTGTCCTACAAGATTCTCAGGGGCCACACGATCATCTACCCGAGAGAGGAACTTCCTTATGCAGCCAATTTTTTAAACATGATGTTCGATTCGCCTGTTCGGCGTTATGAAATCGACACTGATGTTGTCAAGGCCCTGAACGTTTTCTGGATCCTCCACGCCGACCATGAACAGAACTGTTCCACAGCGGCGGTCCGACTAGTAGGAAGTGCAAAGGTCAATCTTTATGCAGCCATTTCAGCCGGCATATCTGCTCTTTGGGGTCCCTTGCACGGCGGCGCCAACCAGGCGGTAATAGAAATGCTCAGCGAGATACATGAAAGCGGCGGGGATCTGGAGCCCTTTTTGGCCCGGGCCAGGGACAAGAATGACCCCTTTCGGCTGATGGGTTTCGGCCATCGCATTTACAAAACCTATGACCCAAGGGGCCGGATCATGAAGGAGGCATGCGACAAGGTCTTGGGGAAAGTAACGCGGGATGACCCGCTGTTGAACATCGCTAAGAAGCTGGAAGAACTGGCCTTGAAAGACCCATACTTCATTGATCATAACCTCTATCCAAACATAGATTTTTACAGTGGGATCCTGCTGCGAGCCATAGGCATCCCGCTCGACATGTTTACGGTCATGTTTGCAATCGGCCGTCTGCCTGGGTGGATCAGCCAGTGGAAAGAGAGTATGGAGGCTCCCCACTGGAAAATGCAGCGCCCCCGACAGATCTATGTTGGGCCAAACGAAAGAGATTATGTTCCCATTGAGAAGCGGGGCTGATCCTTTTCGTTGGCTCTGAAAATGATTACATTTCTGTATTCTTCAGACTCTGCCTTGAACTGCAACAGCGAGCGCATTCCCTGTAGCTCGCTGCAGGGAGCTTCAATATTTCGTGGCATTCGCACAGTTCTTCGTCAGGTGTTTTCTGGGCAGAGTTTTACTTTTCGTTACCAAGTATAAAGTTTCGATATGGGCTTGAACTACGACAGCGAGCGCATTCCCCGTCCCGCGCAAAGCGGGACTGCGGGAAGCTTCAATCATCTCATTTCGGTGGGTGGTGGTGCTGGCAAATCCGATATTTCCGTGAAGATAGATCGTTTGGACGACGAGTATGTGATGCTGATACAGAGTAAATGCAAAAAGTGCGGTGTGCCCAAAAAAAGGGAAACATTTCTACGTGATGCCTTTTTAACCGACCATGAAGTGTGTAACTGACATGAGGATGAAAGTTATTGTTGTGGCTGTGATGGTTGGAATTGGAGTGAGTGGGATAGCCTGTACCTCGTTTGCAGAAAGTTGCGGGGAGGGAAAGGAAGCTGCCGTTGTGATGCCATCCTCTATGGAAGAGGAGCCGCACGAAGATCCGCACAAGTTCGAAGGCGCTTTTGATGTCTTCATTCATCCTGTGGGGACTCGAATGAAGTCTCCGTCTGAACTTTTGTTGACTGGCCCTTACGGTAGAAAAGTTGGAAGTGACCCACGGACAAGTGAAACTTATACGGAAATACCGAATTCTTCTTACGAACGCGAAAGCATTGCTGATGCTATGAGCGGCGCTCCAGGCCGGGAAACGGCAATTATTCACATTGGCAATCCAGTGGGCGGCGAATACAGCTTGCAAGTCATCGGACGAACATCCTCTCAATATGACCTTGAAATAAGAGGTTACGATTGTGACATGGATCCTTCTGATGCGACATTTACAAATGTGACCATCCATAAACACGTTGGGCATACCTATTTGATTAACTACTCGAATAAGAAAGGTAGTAAAATCGAGGCAACACGCTTCCAGTAACGGAAAGAGTCAGGTCTCAACCTTTGACAAAGGTGTTGACCGGCCTGCTTCCCGCGAGCCCCGCCCTTTGGACGGGGTGTAGGGAAGCTATCTTGAAATGGCTTGATTCCTTTCCGGGGTGCGAAGCACTGCCGCAAGGCAGAACCCCCGACCTTTGGTCGGGGAGCTTCACAGTTGAGACCTGCCCCTTCCGTCCATGGCCCCCCCATCCATGCAATCGGGAAAATGGACCATTTTGGACTCGCTGGTATGAGTGATTCGAGTCAAATCATCACCATAAACTGTTGGTACAGGTGAGAGGTATTTAAGAGTTAACATTTGATCCTGCCCAGTCATGCATCTATGAGAAAGATGGGCTTGGTGTTCGGCTCAAGGGATTCTGAAATGATGATGCATGGTTGCCTGTGTTATCTTCGTTATGAGCAAAGGTGATCGTCTTGTTTAGAACTGATCTATGAGGTTTTTTAGTCAAAAGAAAGCTCGCAAGAAGGAAAAGATAGACCAGGAAAAGGGCAACCACCGCTCCGATCAAGATTATCCGCTTTCGTGTGGGATGCCCGGGGAGATCCTGATAGCTGCCCTGGCGTCTGTCTGCTCCCGTCCTTCTGTTTACAAACCCTGGACAAGTCGGGCTCTGATAGCAGTGATCAATATATTTTCGACGTTCTTTAACGCTTCGCCTCTCCATGAGCACTCACGGGGAAGTCATAATCTCGCTGTGTAACCTTCTGGTAGTATTTGTGAGCCAACTCACATTGCCTCTTTAACCTGGAACAGAAAAGACTCACC
>CP070769.1:226165-231689 GCA_020347085.1 Desulfobacterales bacterium | reverse complement strand
GCCCAACTAGCAGACATACGGATGCCTTGCTTGCACTGCATATCGGCCACCGTGAGGTTCCGCCTGCCTATTCCTTGGTCCTACCCTTTCCACAATCCATGAAGGTTGCAGTACTCACGCGCTGTAACTTGGTCTGCGTCGATATTGAACTTAGCTTCAGGTGCCTCTTCAGGCTTTAAGAACTGGCGGTATGCCTTTCCGTCTGCAATGATTTCGATCCATTCAATATAGTGTTTTTCCTCCATTGGATGGGGAACACTGCCGACCTTTACCTTGATGCCGGCCGCGGTCTTTTCTATCACGGGCACATGTTTTTCCTGTGCAGCATCAACGGATCCTTCAACAAGGAGCTTCATGGGTTGGTTGCAACATACAAGCTCACCCTGACCCTCATGAAGGACCTCTACAATGTGCCCACATACCTCGCATTTGAACACTTGGAGTCTTTCTGCCATCTTTGCACCTCCTATTTTTCCTTTGGGGGTTTGTTTTGAGTGCCCTTCTGTGCCCGTATCCCAGGCTTCTTTCTGCACTTGAAGCAAAAGCCAATAAATTCCAACCTATGCCCGATGATTTCATATTCGGTCAGGCCTTCCAAGGACTTTTCCAGCGTGGTTTGTACTTTGATCGGTGCGTCGTCTATACGACCACAGCTCAGACAGCGGAGGTGGTAGTGCTTCTTTGTTTTGGCGTCGAACCGCTTTTGCGCACCCCCAACTTCCAACTTCTGAATCATCCCCAACCGCGACAGAATCTCGAGGTTTCGGTATACTGTACCAAGGCTAATGCGGGGCAGACGGGCACGCACCATTTCATAAATCTCGTCCGCCGTCAGATGAGAATCCGCCTTCCTGAGGTGTTCTATGATAACTTCTCGCTGAGGGGTAATTCTAAATGCTGTATGCGACAACGGATGGCCCCTCCTGCCCAATGATAATAGTAACTGTTATTACAAGAAATATTCACTTCACCGATCACTTTGTCAAGGGTGCATTCAAAAAAAACTAGAAGCTTTCTATTTGAGCCGAGTTGACTCTAAGGTTTTCCCTTTTGCACCTGTACCCTGCGGAGGACAAATGATTGTTGACCGGCATGCTCCCCGGAAGCCCCGCCCGGAAGGGCGGGGTCGAGGGGAGCTATACAAAAATGTCCGTTTTCCTTTCCGGGGTGCGAAGCACTGCCGCAAGGCAGAACCCCCCCGAAGGGCGGGGAGGCTTCACTTACCAACAATCTCAATGTTTTCTTCTCGGCCTCCTAGGCTGCGGGTCGCGAGATAGAAATAGGGTGGGCCGGAACACTCAGGCACGCCACATCACTAATTCCAACGGTTACAAAGTTCTGCCCGGCATTCACACGGCACCTTGGCTTTCCCGGATGTGGCGAGCGATCCCTGACGGCAACTCACAATACGGGCCAAATCCATCAGTGATTTGGTCTGCTCTTATTGGTTGCTTTTTCTGTTTATGCGGGCATTCGGAACAATCCCAAGATTGCCAGTGACGTTTGGCAGCATGGTCGAGGCAATCCCCGTAGAAAGGGCAACAAATGTTCTTATTACCTGACTTTTGGACGGGTTTAGGTCTCCTTCTCATCAAGACCTCCTTGTCAGAACGCATCGGGATGGACCCCGCATGCTCTGTGGTTTACTATGTCTGGGGTGCGCTGGCCAAGCTCCCAAGGCGAATGTGTGGCCTGTCCTCTACCTTGGCCTGACGAACCTCCTTCCTCTGGAGAACATCGGCTATTTTTTCTTTGAGTGGGTCAAGGTCCGTGCTCTTCACAAAATAGCCCGCGGCTTTAGACAGCCTTGGGTCGTCCGCGAAGCTATCATAAGCGGTTACAACAAGGACCGGCAGATCAGGATATTCCTGCTTGATCGTACTGAGCAGCTCAAAACCGTCAGGGCCGTCCAGATACAGATCGAGCAGCACCAAATCAAAGTTTGAAGATCTGAGGTGTCCCATGAGTGACTCGCGACTACCTGCACTGGTGACTTGGTACCCCTCACAAATGAGTTCTTCTGACAAGAATGATCGAATACATGATTGGTCATCTACGATCAGGACGTTTGCCACGGTGTCTCTCCCTTTCTGGACCGTGCTAATCGAGCCCTCGGTCTGACAAAATCGATTGAACCAGTTCCAAAATCTCGTCCCTGGTGGATGAACCTTTTGAGATAAAATAGTCGGCACCATACTGCTGCGCAGCCTCTCGATATTCCGGCAGGTCATAACTCGTAAGGATGATAATAAGGATGCTGGGATCCGCTGCCTTAATTTTTTTGGTTAGGTCGAGGCCGGTTTCCCCGGGCAACTTGATGTCCATAAAGATCAGGTCAGGCCGAAAGGTTCTGACCTTCTCCATGGCCTCATTTCCCTCCGCTGCCTCATCAATGACCATGAGGGGAAACTCCGTTCCCAACGTGGCTTTGAGTGACTGCCTGAAGGTATTATTGTCTTCTACGATTAATGTTTTAAACATTCTGATTTCCCCCAAAAGCCAAGTTGTTGGTGTGGACATCAACTCCTCCCGAACTATACCAGCGAGCCCATTCCGTGTCCCGATCTGTCCCGATATGTCTGGATTCATCGGGACCGTAGGGTGTTTCAATCGAATTGTTGATTATTCTTTACCTAACCAAACTAGCGTGGTAAATGGGGTATACACTGTATTTAGGGTGAGATTTAACAGTATTTTTTAACCAAGCCTGTTGGTCCGATTTTTTTTGAGCACAACTTCCCCTGTCGTTAAATGGGATAATGACGAAGAAAAGGCGCATTGTCATAGCTGAAGATTACACGATTCTCAGAGAAGGATTGCGGGCTCTGGTATCATCGGCCCCGGGTCTTGAAGTGGTTGCGGAGGCCGCAGATGGGAAAGATGCGATCCAGTGCGTCGAAAAACTTACACCAGACCTTCTCCTTGTGGATCTGTCGATGCCCAGAATCAATGGTGTAGACGCTATCCGAGAGGTCAAGAACCGATGTCCAGAGACAAAGGTCGTGGCTTTGACAGTTCACAAGGCCGAGGAATACGTCATTGCCGCTCTTGAGGCCGGCGCAGACGGATATGTCTTAAAGGACGCCTCCCACCCTGAATTGATGATGGCGATCCAGACTGTTTTAGACGGCAAGCCCTATCTCAGTCCCGGTATTTCAGAAAGGATCATACAGGGGTATTTGGAAGGGAAGAAGGGTGAAAAACCTGTTTCCTCATGGGACACGCTTACCCGCCGAGAGCGACAGGTGCTGAAGTTAATTGCCGAGGGCTATAAGAACAGGGAAATTGCCGACTACCTTTGTGTAAGTGTCAAAACCGTAGAGAAGCACCGAGCGAATCTGATGCAAAAGTTGGACCTCCACAATGCCTCTGCACTGACAGCCTTAGCCATGGAAAAAGGGCTGATTACGAAATAGATAGTTCACTTCGGTGCAATCGTAACGCCCGGTTCGTGGAGTCTGCTCCTTTCCTAGATTCGACTGAAAATGACCTGCCAGAAGGCTTGGTTCGTTCTTTCATGCTGGTCATCCCAAAACCAGCGCCGGCATCCTCCACATTCGGGAAACCTTGTCTATCAAACCGCAGCACGTTGGATGCTGTTACCGCTTCAAAGGTCTAAATGTAACGGAAATACCGGGAGTGGGCTTCAACCTTGGGCTGCCAGGGGTCTTTTCAGGCCACGTTTTTGCTTTTTTCAGTGGTTATGCCAAATGATAGCATCTTTCCTGGATGGAAGGTGATTACCCATGGAACAAGACCTTGAGAGAAAGCTAAAAGAAACTATAGGCGACCTAAAATGCCCCAAAGATTTCAAATGCTGTACGGAGGGGCTTGAGAAGCTCTGCCAAGCAGAAGATATTGGAATGGAAACGTTCCTAAAGTGCTTGGAAGAACACCCCCTCGAATGTATATTCGCATTCCCCTTTGGCCATTCGCATTTATGTAGCTGCCCCCTGCGTGTTTACATCGCTAAGAAATTGAAGAAGTAACCCACAGCCCCGATTTCCCCACCCATTGTGTTAGGATATATGACGGATAGGCTCTGTTGGGTTTCTGTCCTATGCCCCTGAGAGTCCCGGTTTTCCAAGGACACCCTGCTACTCACGGGCTTGTTTTTGTGCCGGTGTGAATTTTATCCAGCCCTATCGTAACACCCCTTGCTGTTCGGGTTCCCTTTTATTTACAGCAAAATAGGTATTTTGTCCTATAGCAAAATAGGTATTACGTCTCATAGACTGTGCGATCAGGTTTGCGATAAAATATACCTCTAAATGACCTCAGCGCACAGACACCATGGCAAGGCGGGGCAAAGATGAAAGATGCAAATATGCTGGTTATAGAAAAAGCCATCAATGGACTAAAACTACCCGCAGGTTTTAAATGGCACGTGCCGGGAGTCGGTTTTACCTGCAAAGCAAGAGACATTGGATTAGGATCATTTGCTGAGTGCCTGGAAACACAATCGTACGCGTGCCCCTTCTCGGTGTCTTATGAGGATTCGTATTACTGTAAATGTTTTCCTCGTGTATACATTGCCAGGGAATTGAAGAAGTAACCTGTAGACTTGCTTTTTTATGGCATTGTGATAGGGGAAATAGAGGGACAGGTCCTGTTTGGTTGTGCCCTTAGCTGAAAAAGCCCCGATTCCAAGACTCCTTCTTCATGACCCGCAGCTGCCCACTCAACGGTAGCGGCCTTGCTTGGTTTCGGGGCTTCTCTGGGTGGGCATCCTGACCGGCCTGCCTCCCGGACACGCAGTACTGCCGCAAGGTAAAACCCCTGCCCCTTGATCACATAGCCAAGAAAAGCTCTTCGACTGCGACTCCTCAGTCTCTTCTGGGCATTCATGATATTATTGAAGCTCCCCGCGGCAAGACTTCGACGAGCTCAGTCGAGTCGCTACAGGGAATGCGCTCGCTGTTGCAGTTCATGCCTCGCACAGGTCTATATCGCTGAGAAACTGAAAATATAGCCTCTCACCTATTTCAAAACGGCATGAGTCTTGCAAATTCTCCCCTTCGTATTCGTTAGTCGTCATACATCATTTGCAAAAACGACATGGAGATTTTGACCGGCATGCTCCCCGCAAGCCCCGCCCGGAAGGGCGGGGTCGAGGGGAGCTGTACAAAAATGTCCGTTTTCCTTTCCGGGCTGCGAAGCACTGGCGCAAGCCAGAACCCCCGCCCGGAAGGGCGGGGAGGCTTCACAATGTCACTGTTGCGGCACTTGTGGATGGCATGTGGAATTGATCTCATCACTATCCCGGCCGGTCTTGCACTGATAGGGGTGGCTCTTTTGGTTGCATTCATGGTCTCACGTAAAGACCGAAGATCTTCATAACGCGGTTGTGTTATCTCGCCTCAAAGTTTGGGGTCAGTGGCGAAAAATTTTATTGCTGCAGGCAAAACCCCGTCCCTGAGCAGAAATGGACCGTGACCCCGGATTTCCCATAGCCCATATAAGGCTATAGGTTCTCTCAACCTACCACCTTCGGGACCACCCAAAAGAGAGCTTTTAGCCTTAT
>CP070769.1:223282-226065 GCA_020347085.1 Desulfobacterales bacterium | reverse complement strand
CACGCAGATGACAATGCAGAATCGATCCTCATGCATTTGCTGCGAGGCACAGGCCCTCTAGGGCTCACCGGCATCCCTCCGGTTCGTGACGGACGCATCATCCGACCGCTCATAGGTTTGACGAGGAAAGACATATTGGCCTTCCTCGAACTTGGTGGGTTCGCATACATGCGAGACCGCTCCAACCTCGATACAAAATACCTCAGGAACCGCATCCGTCGTGAACTGTTGTCCGACCTCAAGGAGCACTATAACCCAAATACGGTTTTGGCCCTGAACCGACTTGCTTCGATTCTCAGGGATGAAGAAGACTTCTGGGATCGGGAGGTTAAGCGTGCTCTTCAGCATCTTGTCTTGAAGCAGACACCTGGTCGCCTGTGCCTAACACATGGCGGTCTATCTGCGCTGCATCCAGCGTTTTTAAGGCGTCTGATACGCCACGCTATCTTGTCCCTAAAAGGGAGCCTCAAACGGGTAGGCCATGTGCACATCGAGGCAGTAGCCCGCCTGATCGCCGCACCTGCACCTTCGGGACGTCTGGACCTGCCCCAGGGGGTTCGGGTTGTTCGTGATCGGGGTGAAATCTGCTTTTTGTTGGGACCATCTGAGGAAACTGCCGAGTTTGAATATGACATACCCCACATACAGACAACTTTTATTCCTGAGATCGACCTCTTTCTAAAACTTTCCACGTGTCATCGCGGTGACGTCTCCCATGTCAAGAACTGTCCTGTGACCACGGCGCTATTTGACGCGGCCACGATTACTTTTCCACTTCAGGTTAGAAACTTCAAGCAAGGAGACCGATTCAAGCCCCTGGGGATGGTCGGCTCACAAAAGGTGAAGACTTTCTTTATTAACCACAAGGTACCCCGGTCACAAAGGCTGCGCTGCCCGATTGTTATCAGTGGCGGAAGAATCATATGGGTAGGCGGTTACCGGATTGATGATTCATCCAAGATCACCCGGAAAACGAAAAAAGTCTTGAAAGCCGAACTCTTACCTGCCAGTATGATTAATAAAGATTGAAATTGCGGTTCTGTTGTATTATGTTTATTGGTAGTTTCTGTTAGTTGGCAAGATTCGAAATAAGACAAGAAACAACGAGGGAGTGAGGTTAGCCTTACCGTGAACCCATTTTACAAAAATCTGGCCCTGTGGTTGGTGATCAGTCTCATGATGATCTTGCTGTTCAACCTGTTCAACCAGTCAAGGGTCCAAGACAGCGAGATTAGTTATACAGAATTCATGACCCAAGTAGAAAAGGGCACCATTGTTGGGGTCGTGATTCAGGGCCAAGAGATCTCGGGGACGAAGATGGATGGTACCCGTTTCAAGACCTTTGCCCCCCAGGATGCAGACTTGATCAAGATTCTCAGAAGTCGTGGTGTAACCATTAAGGCCAAACCGCCCACTGAATCCCCATGGTATATGAATTTGCTGGTATCCTGGTTTCCGATGATTCTGTTGATCGGTGTATGGATATTCTTCATGCGGCAGATGCAAGCAGGCGGGGGTAAGGCCCTGTCTTTTGGAAAAAGCAGAGCCAGACTCCTGTCCGAACAATCCGCAAAAGTAACCTTTGATGATGTCGCAGGTATTGATGAAGCCAAAGAAGAGTTGGGTGAAATTATTGACTTTTTGAGAGACCCAAAGAAGTTTACCCGCTTGGGCGGAAGAATCCCAAAGGGGGTGCTTCTAATGGGTGCACCTGGAACCGGTAAGACGCTGTTGGCACGGGCAATTGCTGGAGAAGCCGGTGTTCCCTTTTTCAGCATCAGTGGATCGGATTTTGTTGAAATGTTCGTAGGCGTCGGGGCTTCGCGTGTCAGGGACCTGTTTGTTCAGGGGAAAAAGAACGCACCCTGTATCATCTTTATTGATGAAATCGACGCTGTGGGCCGACACAGGGGCGCGGGTCTGGGAGGGGGTCATGATGAAAGGGAACAGACATTGAACCAGCTCCTGGTGGAGATGGATGGATTTGAATCGAATGAAGGCGTTATCCTTATATCTGCAACAAATCGACCTGATATTCTGGATCCGGCTCTCATGCGTCCTGGCCGTTTTGACCGCCAGGTGGTTGTGCCTGTGCCTGACGTTCGGGGCCGGGAAGGAATCCTCAAGGTTCATAGCCGGAAAACGCCCCTGGCGGACGATGTAAACTTATCCGTCATTGCGAGAGGCACACCAGGCTTCTCTGGAGCGGACCTTGAAAATATGGTGAATGAAGCTGCACTTCTGGCAGCCCGTTTTGACAAAGATCGTTTGGAAATGATTGACTTTGAAGAGGCCAAGGACAAAGTACTTATGGGAACGGCCCGCAAGAGCATGATTATCAGTGACCAGGAGAAGAGAAATACCGCCTATCACGAGGCGGGTCATACCTTGGTGGCCAAGATGCTCCCTGAGACCGATCCGATTCACAAAGTGACCATCATCCCTCGGGGACGCGCGCTGGGGCTTACTCAACAACTCCCTATGGATGAAAAACATACCTACCCAAAAACATACCTCTTAAACAGCCTTGCTGTACTCATGGGTGGTCGGGCAGCCGAAAAGCTGGTCCTGGAGGAGATGACCAGCGGGGCTGGCAATGACATTGAGCGAGCCACGGAAACGGCACGCAAGATGATCTGCCAGTGGGGCATGAGCGAAAGACTGGGACCTCTTGCGTTTGGCCAGAAAGAGGAACAGATCTTCCTTGGAAGAGAGTTTGCTCAACATAAGGACTACAGCGAAGAAACGGCTGTGCTGATCGATCAGGAAATCAGAGAGGTCGT
>CP070769.1:209243-223182 GCA_020347085.1 Desulfobacterales bacterium | reverse complement strand
TTTTTCCCCTCCCTCCAGGGGAGAGGAATCAATAAGGATGCCATTCATCCCCACCCCAAGGGGCGGGGCATTCTGGCATGTTTTCGTAAAAAGGGTAGTCATGAAATGAAGATTCCGGTAATTGACCTGTGTGACTGTGAAGATTGCGAGGCCTGTTTGGATTTGTGCCCATCTGTATTCAGACGAAACGATCTGGGTTATATTGAAGTCATTGAAATGCCTGAATACCCGCAGGAAGAAGTAGAAGAGTGCATCAAGAACTGTCGCATGCAGTGTATTTCGTGGGAAGAAGTTTAAGACAACGCGTATGATGGGAGTGTTACGTCGCAGAAGGCAGGATGGATACTCCAAAGCAAAGCAGGCGAGACCTCAAAGGGAACGTCTTTGACCTGCTCCAATCAAATAATTTCGACCAGGCATTACACGAGTTACTTCAATTGCCGGCCCGCCAGGTAATCAATCCCCTTCTTTCTTTCCTTCTCAGCAGTGATGAGCAAATCAAGTGGCGTGCTGTTTCAGCCATAGGCAAGGTCGTGGCAAATCTCGCTGAAAGGGATATGGAGTCTGCCCGCGTGGTGATGCGCCGGCTCATGTGGACGCTAAGTGATGAGTCTGGGGGAATCGGCTGGGGTGCTCCGGAAAGCATGGGTGAAATCATGGCTTCCCATGAGGGCCTTGCAAAGGAATATGTCTCTGTCCTGGTCTCCTATGTTCGTGAAGACGGAAACTTCTTAGAGTATGAGCCGTTGCAGCGCGGTGCTCTGTGGGGGTTTGGGAGGGTGGCCCAGGTGAAGCCGCATATCGTTCAAGACGCTATTCCACACCTTGTTTCATTTCTGGATTCTTCAGATGCCACAGTGCGCGGCATGGCAGCCTGGACAATAGGATTACTCCGGGCCCCATTGGCCAAAGAAAAGCTGGAGAGACTGTTGGAAGACGACACTGAGGTTCCGTTATATCTGAATCACAAGTTGGAGCGTCGAACCGTCAGCGGCCTGGCCAAAGAGGCATTAGCTGCTATTGCTGAGACGAAACCTTCTGCTATCTGAACTAACTGTGCTGGAGCAAAAAAAGATAAAAATCCGGACCTTTCCAGTTTCTAGGTCCGGCTATACCTTCCTACAGATTCTTAAAATGTGCGCACAATTACTTATGTCGTCATGCATAGAACATATACTCAGGAGAACGTTAATTATCCAACACAGGGCCAAATTTCCCTCGTCCGCTGCAGCGTATTTGGATGCTTCTATGGCTTGCTCCGTACGCCCCAACACGGAGTGCCTCTTTTGGCGCAAGCTTCACTCTGTGTCAAGCCGTCAGGCGCAACCTGTGCGCTAAAACTCGTCCCGCTTCGCGGGCCTCAAACAGTTTGGGGCGCCGCCCGTCGCTTCGCCGAGAATCATCAAAAATCCGCTGCAATGCTCCCTCAGAAAAAGAGGCCCTATGTCTGGTGCGTTTTGACCTCATTAGTATATAGAAAAAGTAGTGATTCTTAAATTTTGTGAATCTATGAGTTAATATAAACGCGCCGATTACTTTTGCCGATGGTGCAGTATACTTCATAGCTGATCGTCCCAATCTTTGCTGCAACCTCCTCGGCTGTAATCCGCTCCTTACCCTTAGAACCCAGGAGTACCACCTCGTCACCGACCGCAACGCCCTCGAGGCCTGTGACGTCCACCATGCTGAGATTCATGCAGACACGACCTACCACTGGCGCGCGTTGCCCGTGTATGAGCACTTCTCCTTTATTTGAAAGCAAACGGCTGTATCCATCATCATAACCCACAGGGATGGTTGCAATGGTGCAAGCCTCTTGCGTGGTATAGGTGCAGCCGTAGCTGACTGACGTGCCAGGGGGCACGGTCCTGATTTGAATCACCCGGGACTTAAAAGCCATAACCGGTTTGAAGGACGCTGCAGCCGCCCATCCCTCGGCAGGCGGCGAACCATAGAGCAGGATACCGGGGCGGACCAAGTCAAGGGATAGGCCCTTGCTTCCCAAGAGTGCCCCACTGTTAGCAATGTGAACGTACCCCTGGAAGCCCACGGAGCGTCTGCATGCCTCCACAGCCTCTCGAAACCTCTTGATTTGTTGATCGGTGAAGGGGTGGTCCGGCTGATCGGCAACGGCAAGGTGGGAAAATATCCCCTCGACTTCAATCCCTGCAAGAGGCATGAGCTGCTCCAAGAAGTCGGGCAAGTCTTCGCACCAAACCCCCAGCCGGGTCATGCCGCTATCCACCTTGACATGAACCGGTGTCACCTTGCCCTGCGCCGCGGAAATTTGGGAGAGCTTTTCAGCGAGGTCCACATGGAAAAGTGCTGGGGTGAGCCCATTGTCAACAACGGCTGAAACCTCGTCTGGGGTGATTCCCATCATGAGAGGATCGGAACCTGACAGCCAGCTTTTCTCAGTTCCAGGCCTTCTTCTGCCTCGAATACCCCCAGACAATCAACGCCAGCCGACTCCAGGGTCTTGGCCACGGGCAAGATACCATGGCCGTATGCATCTGACTTCACAACAGCAAGGATCCTGGCATGTGGGCCGGCCAATCGCTTGATCTCAAAAAAATTGTTCCTGAGTGCATCCAGGTCAATGATCACTTCATTCGGTATCATAGTCAGGCTCCCATACGGGAAGTTTAACTGTGAAGGTGCTACCCTTGCCTTCAGTGCTTTCCACGTGAATGCTACCTCCAAATGTTTCAACAATCCGCAGACTGATGGCAAGCCCTAACCCGGTCCCCTCGCCCGGAGGCTTCGTGGTATAGAAAGGATCAAAGATCTTGTTGAGTTCAGAGGCAGCAATCCCCTTTCCTGTATCAGAAACAGAGATCTCAACGGACTCTGACGGGTGCTCGTCTGAATCTGGTCCCTCAGTGATGGGAGAAACCAGCCTACTAGTAATGGTAAGGGACCCTCCCTGTTCCATGGCGTCACCTGCATTCAGCAGTAGATTGACCAGGACCTGTTGCAGTTGGTTGGCATCGGCCCATACCTTCTTTACATTGTCATCGAGTTTGGTCTCAATCCTGATAGACTCCATCAAGCTTTGACGAGCCAGAAAGGAGGTGCTCTCCGTGATCAGGAGATTAACATCCACCGGGGCTGGTTCAGATGGGGAGGGTCTGGAAAAATCGAGAAGCTCACGGACGATGGTATTGGTTCTGGTGACCTCCTTCTCGATCCGCTTGAGATAATCCATGGCCTCTGTGTTGTCCGGCACATGATTCATCAGCAGACTCGTATAACCCAGGATAGCTCCGATGGGATTGCCGACTTCATGGGCCACACCTGCGGCGAGCCGACCCAGAGAAGAGAGTTTTTCTGACCGCAGCACTTCCTCCCTGGCCTGCTTGAGTTCCTCGTTAGCAACCTCCAGAGAACGAATTTGGGCCTCCAAGCGTTCCTTGTTCTCCGCAAGCCTCTTAAGCATCCGGTTAAGGGCCATGGTCAAGTGTGCAATCTCATTCCGATCGCTCTCGGTCATCATGGAAAGGAGGTCCGTATCTTCGAAATGGTCGGCTATTTTGACCAGGCGCTTGATGGGTTTGATCACGATCCTGGACAGGAGAAAGTTGCCAAAGACAACGAGAATCAGAACATTTAAGCCTATGTAAAACCAGATGAAAAGCTGGGATCTTCGCAATCCCTGGGTTACTGCGTCGATGCGAACGGGTACGCTAGCGGCCGCAACACATTCTCCATCGGCAAAGATGGGGGCTGTAACAGTCAACACGGTGCGCTCCCTGTTTATCTTTGTGCTCGGCTCCCCCGTTCTAAAGACGCTGGCAATTTGACGCTCGTCCAAGCCGTTTGACCCCTTGGGACGCTCCCCACCAACCCATGTCGAGCCGTCCTGTCCGACCACAACAATGTCTCCATACGGTCCTGAATGGGCCATCCAGGAAATACTGTCGCCAACGCCCGCCTTTAACTGCTCGAGCGAAAGCGGTCCGGCCTGTTTTGTGCTGTCCTCCACAACCGCCTGTATCCTTTGGGCGACGACCATGCCATCATCTGTTTTATACCGAAGCAGGTCTCGCTCCGTGATCCTCAGGATTACAAAACTGGTCAAGGCCATAGCAGCAATCAATAGGAGGGTTAGACTCAGCAGGATTTCGATCCGAAGGCCCGGTCTAAATGTTTTCAAGGTTCTTACCCCATGAAGGCTGCATACCAGCCAACCAGTTGTGAGCCATAAAACAGATAAAGCAGGGCACCTAGGCTAAGAAAAGGACCAAAAGGGATCGCCAGCTTTCGCCCCCCACCCGTGCGCAGGGCGACAACCACGCCCACTGCGGTGCCAATAGCCGACCCAGCAAACATCGTGAATATGACCCCTTTCCACCCCAAGAATGCGCCAATCATGGCAAGCAACTTGATATCGCCCCCACCCATGCCTTCTCTTTTGGTCAGCACGTAGTAACCCCACGCCACCAAGAGGAGAATACCGCCACCGAAGAGGATGCCAATCAAGGACTCTATATACGTGATGTGACCAAGGAAGAACGACGTGACAAACCCGAACCCGATACCCGGGTAGGTAATCACGTCCGGGATGATCTGATGATCAATGTCAATGAAGGTAATCACGAGAAGGGCTCCAACCAGAGCGAAGAAAAAAAGGCTTTCCCAGGAGAAGCCATAGCGTGTAAAGACTGAAACCGCAAATAGACCCGATACCAATTCAACCAAGGGATACCTCAAGGAGATTGCCGACCCGCAGTGCCGACATCGTCCTTTGAGCCAAAAATAGCTCGCGACAGGAACGTTATGGTAAAAGGGGATCTTAGTGCCGCAGCTTGGGCACATGGATGGTGGGTGTATCAGAGAAAGTGACCGGGGAACCCGAAAAATGCAGACATTCAGAAAACTGCCCACCGCCATCCCCAACACAAGGACCCAAATCTTAGTTGCGAGTTCCCACACGCCATAGTCCTTCCACGGTGACCTCATATATACCAAAGGCGAAATATCACAACGACTTAACAGGTAAGTATAGAGAATAGGTCAAAAAATCAAGATTTTTATTGTCATCAACATATCATCTCTTATATCATGCCTTTGAACTGATGGGCTCCGCCCCAATGGGAGAAATGGCGTAATCTAGCGCTCCAACATTTCACAAAAAAATGGACCTATAAACGAAGGATAAAGATTTGACTATTTGAAAACACCACCGCATACAGGCAATCCGATTCTAAACCGGCTCAAACTCGCGCATAAGTGGGCGTAAAGAAAGACCAGCGCCTGTCGTTTGAACAATACCGACAAGGTTGGCGCTCTATTCGGCGCGTGGGGACGATCTATCAAGTCCCTGTTCTTTCTCAACGCTCACTAATACGCTCAAACAGTGACCCGGTTTAGAATCGGATCGCCTGTATGCTCACGCGGACGCGTTTCACATCCCCAAACTGATGGGACTGTGACCACAACCGTCACGGTGGCCTTAATATTGTTTATAGATCCGTAAAATAATGTGTCCTGTTAGCATTTGATGGCTTCGTAAAAAGTCAGCTAACAGACGGCACAGTAATCCCGACAAGTCGGGACAGATGGACTTTTTACGAAGCCATCAGTAATTCTTTGACATGCGAAACGGATGGAGTCACGTAAGGGAGGAAACCATGGCAGAGGAAGAAAAAGGATTCATCATAAAAGACAAACGGACATTTTCTCCGGAGACTGGAGAACGTGAGGCCGAAGAACCACAAGAGTCCATAGAGGAAAAGGGCGCGGAAAAGGAGTCGGCACAACGTGTGGCCGAACCAGCTGCAGGCGAGGAAACCCGGCTTCCCGAGGTCAATTTTTCTACCTTCATATTTTCTCTCAGTTCCTCGGCCCTGCTGCATTTTGGAGAGATACAAGATCCCACAACCGGTGCAAAGAAGAAGAATCTCCCCATGGCAAAACATACCATTGATATCCTGGCCATGCTGGAAGAAAAGACAAGGGGGAACTTGTCCCCTGATGAGGAACAGCTTGTCCAGAATATCCTGTACGATCTGAGATTGCGTTATGTGAAAGAGACAGAATAAGAGAGAATACGGGTAAGGCCGTTTTATTGCGTCTTGCGCGTTAAGGGAGGAATAGTGATGATTTCTGACAAACCGAATAAGAAGAGTGCCTGGCGTCTTGTTTTGGTGTTGGTGGCACTGGTTTCTATGCTGGCAGGAGTTTTCTTGGCTGCTGGGTTCAATATCACCCAGGATACCTCGGCTTTGAGTCCATCCACACCCAAGATGGTCCCGGCTAGTTTTACGGACGTTGCCCTCGCGGTGAGCCCTGCCGTGGTAAATATTCGAACCGAAAAGGTCGTCAAAGGGGGAGGGGGTGTTTTTAGACACTTTCAAAGCCCTTTTGGACGGGATGACCCCTTTCGCGATTTTTTTGAAAGGTTTTTTGGGGACGTACCACGCCGTGAATTTAAGCAGCGCAGCCTTGGTTCGGGGTTCTGCATTGATAAGGAAGGCTATATCGTGACTAACAATCATGTTGTTGAGAACGCCGACGAGATCAAGGTGAAATTGAAGAGCGGCAAGGAGTATGATGCTGAGATTGTTGGCCGAGACGCCAAGACGGATATCGCGTTGATCAGGGTAAAGTCCTGGCGGGGCTTTCAAACTGTAGAGTTGGGTGACTCGGATGAGTTGAAAGTGGGAGAGTGGGTTGTTGCTATCGGAAGCCCCTTTGGGCTAGAACACACCGTGACGGCTGGCATCGTGAGTGCCAAGGGGCGTGTGATCGGTTCCGGACCATACGACAATTTTATCCAGACCGATGCCTCCATTAATCCTGGAAATAGCGGTGGACCGCTCATCAACATGAAAGGCGAGGTCGTAGGCATAAATACGGCCATCTTCTCCAGAAGTGGTGGAAACGTTGGGATCGGTTTTGCCATTCCAATCAATCTGGCGCGAGGGATTATTGACCAGCTCAAGACGTCGGGTACGGTTACACGAGGCTGGCTCGGGGTCAGCATCCAAGACCTCACAGCGGAACTGGCTGAGTATTATGGTGTAAAGGATGGCAAGGGTGCCTTGGTGGGTGAGGTTTTCAAAGGAGACCCCGCTGACAAAGCAGGGATCAAGCCAAAGGATGTGATCGTTGAGGTGGATGGCGACAAGATTGAGGACAGCCGGCATCTGTCCCAAAAGATTGCGGGGATCCCTGTGGGGGGAAAGATTACCCTTAAGGTAGTGAGAGATGGAAAGGAACGCACCTTTACGGTGAAGATTGCCAAACGCACGGAGGATAAAGAAGATCTTGCTTTAGAACACCCTGAGGAACGGACCGATCTGGGCATGACAGTTTCCACCCTCACGACAGAGCTTGCCAGGCAGTTCGATATATCAGAGGGTGAAGGCGTCGTGGTCGTGAGTGTCGAGCAAGGGGGCCCGGCTGATAAAGCCGATGTCCAAGAAGGGGATCTCATCCTGGAAATAGATCACAAGCCCATCAAGACCCTTGGGGACTACCAGTCACAGGTCGACAAAGTCAAAGAAGGCGATCCGGTCTCTCTCCTTGTGAAGAGAAGAAGGGGTTTTCTGGCCCTCAACATAACCAAATAGGTTGGCCGCTCTGGGCTAAAAAAGGCACACTCAGGCTAACCGGAACCCTATGAATTCACTGGTCATACCCTCGCCTGCCAAGATTAATCTCTTTCTCAAGGTGGTTGGGAAACGGCCAGATGGATACCATGAAATTGTAACCCTCCTCTGCCGGATTGGTCTATTTGATACGGTGGTGCTTGCCTTTGATCAAACCGGCATCAGCGTCGAATGCTCTCATCCCAGAGTCCCGCAAGACAGCGGGAATCTAGCCCATCGTGCAGCTTCGCTTTTTCTTAATGCCCTGTCCACACATGACGGCGTGGCCATTTTCATTGACAAGGTAATCCCTGTGGCTGCTGGCCTTGGTGGGGGCAGTAGCAATGCCGCTGCTGTGCTAATGGGGTTGAACCAACACTATGGGCTTCCTCTCACCGATGGGAAACTTATGGAGATTGCACGTAAAGTTGGAGCCGATGTGCCGTTTTTTGTGTTCAGGCATTCGGCGATTGCCCGTGGGATTGGAGATCATCTGGAGGTGTACAAAGACCTGCCACCGCTCTTCGTTGTCTTGGTCCGACCCTTGTTTGAGGTGTCAACGGCGTGGGTTTACAAAAACTTAAATTTAGGATTGACAAATTGTGAAAAAAGTTTAAAAAATGGCTACTTTGAACAGGATTTCTTCAAGGTCAAGGACCTTTTGTGTAATGATTTAGAGCAAGTAACCATCAGGAAGTTTCCCCAGATCAAAATCGTCAAGCAGGCCCTCCTCGATCTCGGTGCCGAAACTGCGCTCATGACTGGAAGCGGCCCAAGTGTGTTCGGGCTGTTCAAGGACGGGCATCAGGCTGCAGGGGCGTTTCACAGCATAAGACATCGAGGAAGATGGGACACATTTCTGGTAGGGTTATTGCGTCCCTGACAGGCGTCCTGGGGTGTCGTCAAGTGGTAAGACACAGGATTTTGGTTCCTGCATTCGGAGGTTCGAATCCTCCCACCCCAGCCAGGTAAGCTATTGGCGTTGTTCACGTTTGCGTGTTGAGGGATAAGTGCTGGTATGTTTTCGAAGTCCAACCGGACAGCCCTTCAATTGGGCATTGGTTAGAGAGATTCTGTCAATCATTTGCGGTGACGCATGCACAGCCTTGTCGTATTTGCTGGAAACTCAAATCCCAAATTAGCGCAGGATATTTGCCGTCACATCGGTATCAGGTTGGGTGAGGCCCAAGTAAAGAGATTTAGTGATGGTGAAATTCAGGTCGAAATCAGGGAAAACGTGCGGGGCAAGGATGTTTTCATATTGCAGTCCACATGTGCTCCGGTGAATGACCACCTGGTGGAACTCTTGCTGATGATAGATGCCTTCAAGCGCTCATCAGCGCAGAGGATTACAGCGGTCATGCCCTATTACGGGTACGCCCGTCAGGACAAGAAGGTAGCGCCCCGCGTGCCGATCAGCGCTAAGCTGGTGGCGGACTTGATTGAGAAGGCTGGGACCAACCGCGTGATCACGATGGATCTGCATGCAGGACAGATCCAGGGTTTTTTCAATGTTCCCGTGGACAACCTTTTTGCAGCCCCAGTCCTTTTGCAGTACATCAAAGAGAGTTTTAGAGACAATACCGTTATTGTGTCTCCGGACGCTGGTGGTGTGGAAAGGGCCCGGGCCTTTGCCAAACGCCTTGACAGCCTGCTGGCTATCATCGACAAACGGCGTGACGCCCCCAACAAGGCTGAAGCCATGAACGTCGTAGGTGATGTTGATGGAAAGACAGCGATTATCCTGGATGACATGGTGGATACGGCTGGCACCCTCACTCAGGCTGCAATGGCCTTAAAACAACACGGGGCCTCAGAGATTCATGCTTGTTCTGCGCATGCGGTTCTCTCGGGTCCAGCTGCAGAGCGGATTATTGATTCGGATATTCAAAGCCTCGTCGTGACCGATACGATCCCGATCGGTGAAAAAGCCAAGGGATGCGACAAGATCCGCATACTTTCCGTCGCCAAACTCTTGGCGGAGGCGATTCAACGGTGCCACACGGGGAGTTCGGTTAGCTCCCTATTCGTGTAGCCGGGTTGCCATAAGATATAGCAATGAATGCGTAAGGAGTGAAATTAAGGAGGGAACTCATTGGAAACATTTGATCTGAAAGCCACTCAACGAAATACCTTTGGTAAGGGCTCGGCACGAGAGCTCAGGCGTCAGGGCCTCATTCCAGCGATATTGTACGGCCCTAAAAGAGAGTCCTTGCCCCTTACCGTCTCCCCGGCCGATTTGGACAAGATTTACAAGACGAGCGGAACAGAACAGGTGATTTTAAACCTAGTCATCGAGAACGGCGGCACCCAAAACGTTACAGCATTGGTAAAAGAGGTGCAGACCGCTCCTGTGACGCGGCAATATCTTCATATCGATTTTTTTGAAATATCTTTGGATGAGGAGATCGTGGTCAGCGTTCCGGTTGAGGTCACTGGGAAGTCAAAGGGGGTTGAACGCGGCGGCTTCTTGCAGTTGGTTCGTCATGAACTCGAGGTGTCTTGTCTTCCCACTGACATGCCCGATAAGATCGAAGTTGATGTAACCGACCTCGACATTGGAGATGCCATACACGTTGGAGACATCCAGCTGGAAGATAAAGTAAAACTGTTGGCTGATACAGGTCATACGGTGCTCACGGTTGTCGCACCTACTGTAGAGGAAGAAAAGTTACCTGAAGAAGAAGAGGAAGTTGAAGAGGCTGAGGAGGCCGAAGCAGGGGAACCTGAAGGCACGGAGGAGGCTTCCAGCGAATAGCAATGCATGCCGGAAGAGCACGTTAAGCTGATCGTGGGCTTGGGGAATCCTGGGGCGGCATATCGCCGGACCCGGCACAACGTTGGATTCATGGTCACTGATCGGCTGGCCCACAGGCACCGGATATCATTCGACAGCCGGAAGTTTAAAAGCATTTTTGGTCTTGGCAGAATAGACGGCCGGCGTGTGATCCTTGCCAAGCCCATGACATTTATGAATCTGAGTGGCCCGTCGGTTCGGGACCTGGCGCATTTTTTCAACTTGGACAAAGAAAACCTGTTGGTGATTCACGATGACATTGACCTTGTCTTCGGCAAAATAAAAATCAAGCAGAAAGGAGGGGATGGGGGACATAACGGTATAAGGTCTCTAGTAGAAGCGTTTGGCAGCGGCGCATTTGCCCGCGTTCGTATCGGCATCGGTCGTCCGGACACCAAGCAAGAGGTGAAAGGATACGTGCTGAACAGCTTTGACGCCCAACAGAAGGCTGTCTTGGATGAAGTAATCACCATGGCACAGGATGCTGTGGAGACAATCCTGTTGAGGGGCCTAAAAGAGGGAATGAATCGTTTTAGTAGGAAGGAAATTCGATTAGGATAATGTTGAACTCAACGGTATCATTTTGCCACGCCTTTCTCGGCCCTCCATTTTAAAAGCTCCTTGGTGGCAAAATCATCGGCGAATCTTTCCACCTTTCTGTAGAGGATTTGCATGTCTTTTCTCCTCTTCCTCTTTTTGCCTGCCAGGCGATGGCTTATCTTGGCCGTAATATAACACTCATTTCCTGCCTGTTGTGTATGCCCTATTTCATGAAGAAAGAGAAAGGTGTGGAGTTCATCGGGTTGAATATCCAACCCTAGTTCCTCTTTAAGGTGTTGGCATACCAATCTTCGATCCAATCCTGGATTCAGAAATATATTGTATCCTCCGCTATCTCCTCGAGCAAATGTAGAATAGGCCAGCCTTCCCTTATTCCACGTGCCATCTATATTATCCCCCTCAAACCCAACGTAATTGATATTAAAATCCTTGGCATGCTTGAGCATTAGATCAAAATCGATGAGCCCCTGAAAGGTTTTAATCTTGTCCAGGGTTTCACATAAATTTTGGAGAAACAGGCCCGGATATCTCTCGGGGCCCTTAACCTCTAAAGAGCCTAAAAGGGGCAACTTCAGAAAAAGCGTATGCTCATCCAGCTTATATACTGCAATACTCCTAAACCTTAAGATGAGATACACAGATCCTATGCCTCCAAAAAAACCTAAGATTAAGCCTAAAAGAAGGTTAGATTCCATATGACATCCACCCCCTTGGTTCTAAAAAATAAAGGCCCCTTTGGCGTTTCTAAATAACATTGAAACACCCAAGGGGCCAGTTATAAGAAAGAATTTTGAAATTAGCTACTTAACGCCCCAGTATACTAAAAGCACGGGAACCATGATCAATGCCACCTTACCCACTATCTTTATCAAGATATTCAGCGAAGGCCCTGATGTATCCTTGAATGGATCGCCTAGTGTATCAGCAACCACTGCTGCCTTATGGGGATCGGAGCCTTTGCCCCCAAAGTGTCCAGCCTCGATGTATTTCTTGGCATTGTCCCAGGCCCCACCTGCATTCGCCATAAATAGGGCCATCAGTAGCCCGCATGCCAATGCCGATGCCAGGAGTGCTCCTAAGGCCTCCAGTCCTAATGTTAGACCAACACCAGCAGGAACGATTACTGATAGTAGGCCCGGCAGACGCATGGATTTCAAAGCCCCCCTGGTGGTTATATCCACACATTTGGCCGAATCTGGCTTTGCGGTCCCTTCCATCAATCCAGGGATCTCCCGCCACTGCCTGCGTACCTCGTGGACTATCGCGTCGCCTCCACGGCCCACTGCCCTCATGGTTAAGGCAGAGAATAAGAACACCATCAGTCCTCCGATGAACAGGCCCGCCATTACCTTGGGCTGTGTGAGGCTGATGACTTCAAGATGGGCGGCCTGGTAATAGGCGGCCAACCAGGCCAACGAGGCCAGGGCAGCAGAACCAATGGCAAACCCCTTACCCATGGCGGCCGTGGTATTTCCTACCGCATCCAAGGCATCGCACCGGGTTCTAACAATCTCGTCCATTTCGCACATCTCGGCAATTCCAGCAGCATTATCCACGATAGGGCCGTAACAGTCGCAGGACAGGTTAACACCCAGCACCCCCAATATGCCCACTCCGGCAATGGCTATGCCGTAAAGGCCTGCGGTCATGTAGGCAACTACCATTGCCACAGTAATAGCTATTACTGGAACCATGGTGCTAAACATTCCCTGAGCCAGACCTTCGATGATAGCCGTTGAAGGACCGGTTTCTGTTGTTCTGGCTATGCCTGAAACCGGGCCGTATTTGGCATCGGTGTAATATAAGGTGGACCAACCTATTATCATCCCAGACAAAAGACCACACAAAAGTGCCCAGAATACGCCAATCTCACCGAGAAACTTTGTTACTACAAAGTAAGATGCTACCACCATAAGACCATTAGCGATTATTATCCCCATATTCATGGACTTGTGAACCCTCTCTGTCTGCTGTTCAAAGGTCTCTTCAGCGCCACCCTCTGCCACACGGACTGAAAGAGCTCCGACTATTGAGCAGACAATGCCGACACCGGCCAGCAAAAGAGGTATCAACAAATGCTTGGGAGTCAACATGGCCCCTAAGAACATGGCGGCAATGATGGCGCTCACATACGATTCAAATAGGTCAGAGCCCATCCCCGCAATATCACCCACGTTGTCACCGACACAATCGGCTATTGTGGCTGGATTTCTGGGGTCATCCTCTGGTATGCCTGCCTCTACCTTGCCCACGAGATCTGCCCCTACATCAGCACTTTTGGTATATATGCCGCCCCCACACCTTAGGAATAGGGCTGTAAGTGAAGAACCAAAGGCATAGGCCACAAGGAGCCTGAGGTCAGGGGTTAAAAGGTATATTATCACTATCCCTATGACTCCCATGCCTACCGTACACATTCCCATTACCGCTCCGCTAGAAATGGCTACCTGGAAGGCCCTGGGAAAGCTTTCAGAGGCTATATTGCAGGCCCTGACATTGGATGCCGTAGATACACTCATACCTATCCATGCAGCCAGCGAAGAGATGCCAGCCCCTACAATGAAGGTTACAGATTCGAGAGGGTGGATGAATGCACCCAGCAATATGGCGATGATAGCCAAGACGATTGCCAGGGTGGCGTATTCCCTTCTTAGGAACGCCATTGCGCCCTCATGGACAGAATCCGCTATGTCTACCATCCTCTCCGTACCCTTTGGCACCCTACCTAGGCGGGCCATCAGAAAGCCCACATAGATCAGGGCAAGAATACCCCCAATCAGTGCAACTTGTACCTCGAGAGTGAAACGTTCCATACCTTACTACCTCCTTCCATAAGAATTATACGTGACTTGCAGTTTCTTTACTGCACTGCATTTTTACTACGATTCATAAACGTTTGCGGTTTAGGGAGAATAACTTTTGGGTTATTAAAGCTTCCTTCACCATACCAACTGAGGCACGCTCGCTTGATAACCTTGATTACACG
>CP070769.1:206155-209143 GCA_020347085.1 Desulfobacterales bacterium | reverse complement strand
CTTGACCGGCATGCTCCCCGGACACGCAGTGCTGCCGCAGGGCAGAACCCCCGCCCGGAAGGGCGGGGAGACTTCACTTGTAAGTAGCATATTCGCTTAACCTGTCAATTACAAGCGAAACAACGCGCTACATTTACAGCTTCGATTTGCGTCTTGACTTTTTTTCATGGCTGACTAATCCTAAGACGTACATCGCCAGAATCAGCAGATCTTGTGCGGGACCTCACGGATGTCTGTCCTCAACCGCTACTGGTAGCAATAGGTTGTGCCGTTCAGTTAGAAGAGATTAACCGCAGACTGGCGCAGACCTACATAGACATTTTGTTCGGCTGACTTGGCCGAACAAAGAATGCAATCCGCCTCCGTCGGAAAGAAACGCGTTGTTGGATATTGACGACATTACCCATGCCATATATATTGCCGCCAAGGATAATTCTAAAGTTGCCCGAAGAGTATGACACTTAATAGCTGGCCAAGTCGGCCAGCTATTTGTCTGCGTGAGTCTGCGGCTAAAATATAGGGAGAGAGGACATTCCAAATGGAGAGAGGAGTCAACCGTGGAAGCTTCTTTGTATGATACCGTCTTCCCCGACTTGCATTTGCTTAGACAAGGCAAGGTGAGGGATATATATGATCTTGGGGACAACCTTTTAATGGTTGCTACAGACCGCATCTCTGCTTTTGATGTCGTGATGCCAAATCCCGTTCCAGGAAAGGGTCGCATCCTGACCAAGATGTCAAGATTCTGGTTTGAAATGATGGAAAGTATTATTCCCAATCATCTCATCGCTGCAGATGTGGAGCAGTTTCCAGGGGCGTGTCGCCCATACATTGATATTATAAGAGGTCGGAGCATGCTAGTTCGCAAAGCAGAACCCCTTTCCGTAGAATGTATCGTCCGAGGATATCTTTCGGGTTCTGGCTGGAAGTCATATCTGGAATCTGGGAGCTTGTGTGGGATCAGACTGCCGGAAGGTTTGCAGGAATCCGGCCGGTTGCCGGAACCACTGTTTACTCCTTCGACCAAGGCAGATATGGGGGCCCACGATGAAAACATCTCCTTTGAACGCGTCGAAGACATGCTGGGTAAGGACCTGGCCTCACGCCTGAAGGATGTTAGCTTGGCCGTCTACAAAAAAGCTGTAGGGTTTGCCGAATCTCGCGGCATTGTCATTGCAGATACTAAGTTTGAGTTTGGTTTGATCGACGGTGAACTGGTTCTGATCGATGAAATTCTTACCCCTGATTCGTCCCGCTTTTGGCCCAAAGATACGTATCAGCCAGGTGGACCCCAGAAAAGCTTTGATAAGCAATATGTGCGAGATTACCTTCTTTCACTTGACTGGAACCAAAAACCGCCTGCCCCTGTATTACCGCCAGAGGTTGTTGAAAACACCCGCAGAAAATATGATGAGGCCTTGCGCAGATTGACGGAGACTGTGTAGGAGAACGCCGGTAAGGCTTTCATCGAGAGACAAAGCATCCATGCGCTTTTTAGATTCTTCCCCGGTTGGTTATGAAGACAAGATCATCTCTATGTCCGAAATCGATATAGAGGATGATACATGCCGCTTGGGTGTGTTTTATGATCTGGGCGCGCTTGTTGCCTCTATCCGGGCCGTTGGCCTTATCAATCCCCCTGTCCTGCGACGGCAGGAGGATTTGAAATATCAAATTGTATGCGGCTTCCGTCGGATCATGTCCTGCAAGGCGCTGGGGTGGCATGAGATAGAAGTGCGGGTCATGAAGGGAACGCCTACCGAGCTTGACGCGCTTAAGCTGGCAATAATGGATAACCGATCCCACCGTCAGCTAAACGTCGTGGAACAGGCCCGAGGGATCCAGAAACTCTCTTCCCAGCGATCAAAAGGGAATCGCCTAAAGATGCTGTCTTCATGGCTTGGGTTTCCAGAAAACCAAAAGGTGTTTGAGAAACTAGAGGCCTTGTCTCGGCTTCCGAGACCCATCCAGGCAAGTGTCACAGATGACATCGTCTCCTTTGAAGCGGCAGTTGATCTGAGCGGGTTTTCCGATAAAGATGCCCTGTTGTTTCTTGAACTTTTCAAGGTGCTGAAGCTGAGCCAGAATAAGCAAAGAGAGGTTATTAGGTTTGTGCAAGAGATTGCCATTCTAGAAGAGCTTGGACCTGGGGAAGTCCTCCAAGCCGATGAAATCAGGACAATCCTGGGTCGGCCTGACTTGAATAGGAACGAAAAAGGTTCACAGATCCGGACCTATCTGAAGCGGTGTCGGTTTCCGGCGCTGGTGAAGACAGAAGAGAGGTTTTCCAAAGAACTAAAGGCCCTCAAGCTGGATGAACACATTCGTATAACGGCGCCCCCTTATTTTGAAGGGGGTCTTCATGCGCTGCGCATGACTTTCAAGAGTGTGAAAGATTTCGAAGAACGCCGCAAGACCCTCGATGCCGTAGCCAAAAATCCTGCCCTGAGAAGACTGTTGGCGCCTTTTAAGTAAAGGTGGCAAGTCGAACGGTTAAGTAGTCGAGTAATCGAATACTTACTTTCAAAACAACCAGACAACTCAACAACTTAACCACTCAACTATAGCTCACTTTAGGCACTTAACGAGCATGATTTCCAAGCTTTACATTGATGAAGCAATCAGCCAACACCCCACCGTTAGCACTGTCCGGCAATCCCTCCCTGACGTCCCGATCTCTATTGTGCCTGACACAGTGAAGGTCCATGAGGCTCTTGCTGCCACAAGAGATCCTATAGCCGCGGGAAAGCGGGTGCTCTATCTTACACGCAACAAGGGGTCTTTTCTGAGAAAATGTCCCGGCACGAAATCGTATATCTGTTGCGGGTACCAAATTCTCCATATCGGAACATACTGTACCATGGATTGTGCCTACTGCATCCTGCAGGCCTACTTCCACCCGCCATTCTTGCAGTATTTTGTCAATCAAGAGAGGCTCTTTCAGGAACTGCACACTGTTTTTCAATCTGAGAGACCCCCTTTTCATCG
>CP070769.1:201793-206055 GCA_020347085.1 Desulfobacterales bacterium | reverse complement strand
AGTTCCCTTGCCACAGGTCCAAAAATACGGGTGCCAATCGGCTCTCCCTGCTGATTGATGAGCCCCGCGGAATTGTCGTCAAATTTTATGTAGGAACCATCTTGCCTGCGGAATCCATTTTTTGTGCGTACCACGACGGCCCGCATGACATCCCCCTTCTTGACTTTGGCATTGGGTATGGCCTCCTTCACAGATACGATAATGGTATCTCCGATCCTTGCGTATCGGCGCCTAGAACCGCCGAGAACCTGAATGCAATACAACTTTTTGGCACCCGAGTTGTCGGCCACTTGTAACTTGGTTTCCGCCTGTATCATCGCTCTAATACCCCGTTAAAGAGCCTTCTCCACAACCTCTCGTAACCGCCAACGCTTGGTCTTACTCAGGGGTCTGGTTTCAACAATCATCACCTTGTCGCCTATCTGGCACACATTCTGAGCATCATGGGCCACGCATTTGCTGCGTCGCCTCACATACTTCTTGTACACAGGATCTTGTACGATTCTCTCTATGGACACCACGACCGTCTTATCCATTTTGTTGCTGACGACCGTGCCGATCTGCCTTTTTCTCAGTCCTCTATCTTTCATGTCCCAGCGGCACTCCTTCGGTCTCCATTCGTCGTTGGCTATTCACTATGCGATTCGCGATTCGATGCCATTTGCCCTTCCTTCAGGATCGTCTTAATGCGGGCAATATCGCGTCTGGCTTGCCGCAACCTCGTTGCGTTTTCCAGCTGGTCCGTGGCGTGTTGAAATCTCAGATTGAACAGCTCTTGGGTCATATCTGACAACTTATGCTCCAACTCCTCTACAGTTAGCTCCCTCAATTCGCTTGCCTTCATGAACGCTCACCTCGTATCACTAAGCGTGTCCTGAACGGGAGTTTGTGCGAAGCCAATCGCATGGCTTCTGTTGCCAGGTCGGCACCGACCCCTTCCATCTCATAGAGTATCTTGCCGGGCTTGATCACGGCAACCCAGCCCTCGGGAGAACCTTTGCCCTTTCCCATCCTCGTTTCAGCAGGCTTCTTCGTAATCGGCTTGTCAGGAAAAACCCGGATCCAAATCTTTGCGCCCCGTTTCACGTGACGAGTCATGGCAACACGCGCCGCTTCAATCTGTTGTGCTGTCATACGCCCACACTCGATCGCCTGAAGTCCAAACTCGCCAAAGCTCAAACTGGATCCTCGATACGAATGTCCTCTCATCCTCCCCTTCTGTCGTTTCCGGTATTTGACCTTCTTAGGACTCAGCATAGCAGGATTCTCCTAAATGGCTTCCGCTTGCTCTTTTTCAAGAATCTCACCGTTAAATATCCAAACCTTTACTCCAATGATACCGTACGTGCAGCGGGCCTCGGCAAATCCGTAATCAATATCCGCCCTTAACGTATGTAGCGGTATTCTTCCTTCCCTGTACCATTCGGTACGGGCCATTTCTGCCCCCCCCAAACGACCCGAGCAGCATATCTTGACTCCCTTGGCACCAAACCTCATGGCTGACGCCACACTCCTTTTCATGGCTCGGCGAAAGGCGACCCGCCTTACAATTTGCAGGGCCACGTTTTCAGCCACCAACTGGGCGTCTACTTCAGGCTTTCTCACCTCTTGGATATCAATCACCAGCTCCTGAGAGACCAACTTTTCCAACTCCTTCTTAAGCTGATCAATCTCCGACCCCTTTTTTCCAATCACAATACCTGGGCGGGCGGTATATATACGTAATCTGATACGGTTGGCCCATCTTTCAATCTCAATATTCGATATACCGGCATGATAAAGCTTTTTTTTCAGAAACTGGCGGATCTTATGGTCATCTATGATAAACTTCGGATAATCCTTGCCGGCAAACCATCGAGAATTCCACGACTTGGTAATCCCCAACCTAAATCCAGTCGGATTGACCTTCTGTCCCAAACTAACCTCCTTTTTTTCTACGCTTCCGCCAAGACGACCGTGATATGACTGGTACGTTTGAGAATCCTGCTTGCTCGACCCATAGCCCTCGGCCGAAAACGCTTCAGGCTGGGCCCCTGGTTAACAATAATATTTGCAACGGATAGGTTGTCTACTTCAACATCGGGTTTCTGGTCAGCATTAGCCACGGCCGAACTGATGATCTTTTCCAAGACCTTAGCCGAACGCTGTGGCATAAAACCCAAAACACTCAGAGCATCCCCTACCGGCTTGCCTTTCAACTCTCTTGCCACTTTTCGAACCTTTGTGGGAGAGATCCGGACATATTTTGCTACTGCCTTAACTTCCATATGTAAACCTTTTTAAGCGGCCGTTATACCCAGGAAGGGATTCCCGGGAGGGCGTCCGTCAAGGGTGATCACGAAATCATTGGCGCAACGGCCTTATCTATTTTTTCCCTTTCAGGCGGGTTTTCTTGTCACCAGCGTGTCCGTAATAGGTCCTTGTCGGCGCAAACTCTCCCAATTTGTGGCCAACCATGTCCTCTGATATAAAGACCGGAACGAACTTTTTCCCGTTGTGGACGGCCAGTGTTAAACCGACCAGCTCGGGAACGATGGTGGAACGCCTCGACCAGGTCTTAATCACCTTCCTGCTGGCCGTCTCCTGAGCCGAAAGCGCCTGCTTGAGCAACTTTGGCTCAATATACGGCCCTTTTTTTAACGAACGCGCCATTTCCTCTCCCAATGTAGTTGAATGATAAAGTGGTTAAGTGCTCAAGTGGTACCTTAGTCAACCACCCAGCTATTTTCTACGCTTCACAATATACCGACTGCTGACTTTGTTTTTCTTGCGTGTTCTGTAACCTTTGGTCGGCACGCCCCAAGGGGAACAGGGATGCCGTCCTCCGGAGGCTTTTCCCTCGCCACCACCCATTGGATGGTCCACAGGGTTCATGGCAACACCCCGAACCCTTGGCCGACGGCCCTGCCAGCGTTTTCGCCCCGCCTTGCCAAGAGAAATATTCTCGTGTTCAAGATTTCCTACTTGACCGACTGTTGCTTTGCAATCAAGGAGAAACATGCGAACCTCACCTGAGGCAAGCTTGACTTGGGCATACCGTCCCTCCTTGGCCATGAGTTGGGCATGGGTTCCAGCACTTCGCACCATCTGTGCCCCCTTACCCGGCTGCATTTCAATATTGTGGACCAGGGTACCCAGCGGTATGTCCCGCAGGGGCAAAGCATTGCCCGGCTTAATATCGGCTGCAGGGCTGGCAATCACCGTGTCATTGACCGAAAGCTTGTGAGGGGCCACAATATAACGTTTTTCCCCGTCCGCATAGTGGAGCAGGGCAATGCGGGCCGATCGATTGGGATCGTATTCAATAGACGCTACCTTTGCTGGGACGTCCGTCTTTTCACGCTTGAAATCGATGACACGGTAACGCCGTTTGTGTCCACCGCCACGGTGGCGACATGTCGTACGCCCAGCGGTATTGCGGCCCCCGCTCTTCTTAAGAGCCCGCACCAGGCTCTTTTCAGGGCGCGACTTCGTGATATCCTCAAACCCGTCATATGTCTGAAACCTCCGCCCAGGGGAGGTAGGTTTCACTTTTCTAGGTGGCATGTTCGTTGTCCGTTATTAGTTATTGGGTACTGAGTATTGGCCATTGGGATGGATGATTGCTTCGCTTATGGCGAAAAAAATCTTCAGTCGTCAATCATCAATCGTCAATCCGAATCATACTCCTTCGAAAAACTCAATATTATCGCCTTTGGCCAAGGTCACTATAGCCTTCTTCCAGTCACGGCGTTTGCCCAGTGTCCGACCGACCCGTTTGACCTTGCCTTTGACCTGCATGGTCCGAACCTTTTCCACTCTCACATTGAATACCTTTTCCACGGCATGCTTGATCTCTACCCTGTTGGCCTTACGGTCCACCTCAAACGTGAGCTGATTGTTCGCCTCTTTTTGGATGGTGCCCTTCTCAGTAATGAGGGGTCCCCTAATGATCTCATACGGGTTCATGAGAGCAGTCTCCCCTCGAGTTGTTTTACCGACGGCTCAAGTAAGATAAGGTGTTTAAACCTAAGAATGTCATAGACATTTAAGCCTTCCAAGCGCACTACCTTCACGCGGGGCACATTCCTTGACGAAAGCTCAAGGTTTTCAAGTTTCTGATCCGTTACGATCAATGCCTCCCTAGCCTTCAGTGCGCCCATAACCTCCACGAAGCGTTTTGTCTTAACGGTTTCAAGATTGATTGTGTTCACAACAATCAGAGCTTTCTCTTGCAGCTTACTCGTCAAGGCCATTTTTAGGGCCTGCCTGCGC
The DNA here is from genome assembly GCA_020347085.1 of Desulfobacterales bacterium. Lineage (GTDB taxonomy): Bacteria > Desulfobacterota > Desulfobacteria > Desulfobacterales. The sequence continues at coordinate 201,801 of CP070769.1, read as the reverse complement.
ACCTTTTT
>CP070769.1:193991-201693 GCA_020347085.1 Desulfobacterales bacterium | reverse complement strand
CTGGAAGGGCGGGGTCGAGGGGAGCTATACAAAAATGTCCGTTTTCTTTACCGGGGTGCGAAGCACTGCCGCAAGGCAGAACCCCCGCCCGGAAGGGCGGGGAGGCTTCACAACGCTGCGAAGCAAAAGGATCTTCAGTGAAAAGGCTCAAGAGGTTCATCAGTAAATTAACGCTTGCCAGGGGGCCTGACAGAAAAGTCTTTCAGCAGCCAGCAAATGTGAAATCGGATGCTTTCACAAACGACCGGCTGGCAAGTGCTGGTCTTGTCCTCCAGTGAAAACCCGTCACAGGGCAGGCCTGCCTTGAAGAAAGTAGAAGCATCAGGTGATAGCCTCTTGCTTGGCAGCGTGTCCGGCCAAGCAGCACACCCACATATATAAAAGCCCCCAAGACATGCCCTCCGGGCCCATTGGAGTACTCGATCTAAGAGAAACACCCGTCCTTCCCGTGTGAGCGAGGAAACCATACCTGCCCTCGTTAAGAGCCATATTGGCTAGTCGAGGCAGCTCCCATCGGTTATCCATATTGGATTTCCCTCTCCAGCAAACTCCCGCGCGACTTAACCTAATCCTTTACAACCTGTAAAAAATGCCGACAGGTATCGCTCTTGGTGTGCGGACGAACGACATCTCGTGTTTCAAGAATCTTTCTTGCTTTCAATCAGTTACTTCAATCTCCAGTCGTTATTCGTCTTGGCACACCCATTGCTCTTGTTCATCGAAACTCACGGAAGAAAGGAATACTGTGGCCGATCAATTTACCATCTTAATCGCAGACCGCAACCCGCATGTTCGGGGGTTTCTGCGCCGCGAGCTGATAGCAGAGGGCTACCGCGTCCAGGTCGCCAAGGACGGCCGGGAGGTACTGAGGATAACCGATGTTGAAGAGCCTCCCGAACTCGTAGTTCTGGACCTGGACATGCCGTATGTGAGTGGGCTGAAGATATTGGAGGAGCTCCAGAACCGAAAGTCTCCTGTGCCGGTGCTGATCCATACCTTCTTGACAGAGTATGCCAAACACCCGGCGGTTCAAAGGGCGGCCGGTTTTTGTGAGAAGCGCGGGAATAATATTGATAGCTTCAAGGCAACTGTTGCGCAGGTCTTACGAAAGTGTCACCCACGTCGGTTTTCGTCTACGCCCGCAACCAGAGAGGAAAGAACGGAAAACAGCTTTGATGCAGAATAAATGCATGAACAGCGCCGGTCCTCATGATCGACCTCTTCGGGGTCGAAGTATGAGGCTTGACATTCGAAAGATCCTCGTGCCGCTTGACAAAAACGTCTCCCTTGAACGCTCTGTATCGGCTTCTCAGAGGATCACCGAGGCCATAGAGGTCATGCTCAAGAATGACCTCAGGCGCATTGCTGTTACCAATAGAGGCATGGTGGTTGGCATGATCAGGCTTGAGGATGCCTTAAAGAAGGTCGGATTGCAGGGGATCTAAAATCAAACGGGAAGCGAAGCGTTGTTGTCCGAGGCAAAAAGATCATTCTGGATGAATAGCTGGTGTCAAGAACCTCATAAGAAAAATCGCAGGGAGGGGGGGTGTAAGTAGATGTAGCCAACAGAGTACAGGTTTTTTGACCAGGGTATTGGATCAACACGCAAAAACCATAAAGAAAAGAGGAGATTTGCCATGAGTTTCTTTAGACAGTGGGGTGAGTTTATGATGGGTGGGGCACGGGCCCTTGCAAAATGGGAAGTCAACAACGCAACCATCATTCTTGGCGACCGCAAGCGGCTGGCCATACTCGGCTTGTTGCTCGTTCCCATTATCATCGGCGGCATTGCCTTTGCTGATCCGATTGGCGAGGCCCTGCCGGATTTGCTGGGCGGCAAAAAAGCTTACGGCCCGGCCTATTACGGCACCTTTATCTTTGTCGTATCGATCGCTATCGGCGCGATGGCCGGCCTGATCACAGGCTGCATCGGCGCGGGTGGTGGGTTCATCATCACTCCTGCCCTGATGAGCGCAGGCATCAAAGGGATCTTGGTCGTCGGGACGGACCTCTTCCACATCTTTGCAAAGGCGATCATGGGGAGCGTGATCCACAGGAAGCTGGGAAACGTCTCCGTGGGCTTGGCCGTGGTCTTCTTGATCGGCTCCATCACAGGAGCGACAGTGGGCGGGTGGATTAACCGCGTGATCTACGAGATCAACCCGGTGCTCAGCGTTGCATTTATTACGACGGTTTATGTCATTATGTTGGGTTTTTTGGGGATCTACTCCATGATGGACTATCTCAAGGCGAGGAAGGGCGCAGGAGCGGCAGATACGGGTGCCCATGGTGGAAAAGAAGAAGGGGCCGAGATGGGTAGCCTGCCCAAGAAGCTTCAGTCCGTATCACTTCCTCCCACGATCAAATTCGATCAGGACTTTGTCCCTGGTGGCCGAGCGATTTCATGGTTGTTCCTGGTCATCAGCGGTGGCCTTGTCGGGCTGCTGGCCGCCATCATGGGGGTTGGCGGTGGCTTTGTGACCTTCCCCATATTTGTCTATGTCCTCGGTGTTTCCTCCATGACCACGGTGGGAACCGACATCTTCCAGATCATCTTCACGGCAAGCTATGCTGCAATAGGCCAGTACGCCATCTACGGGTTTATCTTCTACACCTTGGCCATGGGCATGCTTTTGGGGTCATTGATCGGTATCCAGGTCGGGGCAATGGTCACAAAAGTGGTGAAGGGCATCATGATCCGTGGCTTTTACGCAATGGCCATTTTAGCCGGTTTTATCAACCGTGCCTTTGCCCTGCCGGGCAAGTTGGGGGATATGGGCTATATTCCGATATCAAAACAGACGGGTGCCGTCTTGGAGACCATCGGGATCTGGGCCTTTTTTATTGTTATCGGCGGATTTGCGATCTGGGTGACTGCCACGTTCTTGAAAAATATCAGAGTTCTTAAGGGAGAGAAGCCGAGAGTTGGACCCCTTAAGGGAGAGGAGGCGAGAGCATGATTGCGAACAAGAAGGAGTTTTATGGCGGCGTTGGAATGATGGCAGCCTTTTTAGTTGTACTGATCATCATATTCTCACCTGTTTTCAAGGGCCAGAACGGTCTGGAATACTTAGACGAGTTGTATAACACCATATCAAAGGGCTCGGCCTACTATATTCCAAAGGTTAAGAAAGAAAGTGACAACTTCATTGGAAGCTCTGTTAGTCTGACCTTGAAGATGGCGAACGAGACACAGGCCGAACAGACGTTTAAACTATTCAATCAGGCTGGCGCTCTGGTTAACATATCAGGAGCCGAGCTAAAGGCCACCGGAGATTTGGGCAACATCCTGGAAAACTGCCTTGCCGATGCAGAGGACATGTATAAAAATAACGGGCAAGCGGTCTCCGACAAATACGGCTACGACGAAAAGCGTGTCCTTTTTAACTGGTGGAAGGCATGTAAGGCGATGGATAAGGACTTAAAGAAGCAGGGGAAATTCCCAGAGGCCAAGATGGTTGCTACGGTGGGGAAGAAGGCTGTGGAGACGTCCTACAACTACTACAGAGTCGAACCTCAAAAGATCGGCGCCCGTATTGGCCTTGTCGTCTTTTCCTTGGTTTTTTATGTTGTCTACACCCTGTGGTACGGCTTCGCCATTATGTTCATGTTTGAGGGATGGGGATTGAAGCTGGAACATTAACCTAAGAAATCCTGTAAACCATTGAATCCGAAGATATTGACCTGGTCCTGCTGGTCATGGGCACCCACGGCAGAAAGGGCCTGGAGCGTACCCTCATGGGCAGCGTGGCCGACCATGTGATCAGGAATGCCGCTGTGCCGGTTATTACCATCAATCCTTTCAAGCTCAAGGTCCAATACGTGCGTACTTAGGGAAAACACACCTGAATATGTTTTTTCCACGCAAGTCAAAGATATTTGATGAATTGCTTAAACAATCCTCGATCGTCAAGGAAGCGGCTCAGGTATTTCAAAAAATCACGCTTGACTGGAAGCAATTAAAAGGTGGCTCTTCTGCGCTGCAAATGTTGGAACGACGAGCGGACGAATTGGTCCACACTATTACGGATGATATCGAAAAAACGTTTATTCTACCGTTGGACAAAGAGGATATTGCAGAATTAACGGAGTCTTTGGATGATGTGGTGGACAATTTAGAAGAAGCTGTTAGCCGTCTCAACATCTACAAGATTGCTAAAGCCAACGATGCTCTGGAGGACTTTTCGGAGCTAATAAAGCAAGCTGCGGTGGAGATTCACAAAGGGATATTGATGATTAAAGAGCGCAAAATGGCCTCGGAAGACTTTGCTTCGTGTGGCAAGATGCTTCGGGATCTTGAAAGTCAAGGAGATAAACTACACAGAAACACCTTGGAAAAGCTCATGGGTAACCATTCCTCCTCCTTCATTAATGGAAATGACTACCTCTCTATACTTAAATGGAAAGAGCTTTTTCAAATCTTGGAGGACACATTGGACAAATGTGATAATATTGGTAAACTTTTTGCGAGATTAAGGATAAAATATATTTAGCGGCTATGGAGCCCGAATTCATTGTTTTGATATTTGCCGTTGTCCTCTCTTATATTTATGCCTTTGTCGGTGGTTTTACGGACGCAGCCAATGCAATTGCAACATCGGTCGGGTCCCGCGCCCTCTCCCCTATAACCGCAGTCTTGATGGCCGGTGTGTTGGAGATTCTAGGGGCCCTGACTGGTACTGCGGTGGCTTTAACCATTGGTAAGGGTATTGTGGCACTAGATTTGATCTCTCTTTCTACGGTTGTTGCAGCGCTCATGGGGACAATGGTTTGGAGTTTATTCACGTATTATCTAGGTATTCCGGTCAGCGAAACGCACGGATTGATTGGAGCTATTGTTGGTGCAGCATTTGCAATAGCGGGAACAGAGGTCATTCTTTGGGCGGGATTAGCAAAAGTTTTGATTGCGATTGTCGCCTCACCATTATTAGGTTTTGCAGCCGGAGCGTTGTTGATGCACATGATCTATTTTTGCTGTAGCTCCGGCCCCGCACGAAAGATGACCTTGATCTTCAAAAATCTTCAGCGCTTTTCTGCCGCTTTTATGGCTTTTAGCCATGGCCGAAACGATGCTCAAAAACCAATGGGTATTTTGGTCATGGCACTGGCACTTCATTTCGGCTGTAAGGATCCAACCGTACCTCTTTGGGTTATTCTGAGTATCGGATTAGTTGCCGGGCTTGGTGTTGCATACGGAGGGTGGCGAATTATTAAGACTTTAGGCATGAGGCTTGCCCCCTTGGTTCCCGAACAAGGTTTTGCGGCGGAAACCTCTGCGGCTTGCGGGTTGCAGTTGGCCTCTATTTTCGGCATTCCGGTTTCTACGACGCAGATAATTACTTCATCTATTGCGGGAGCTGGTGTAGCTCGTAGATTCTCGAGTGTACGCTGGGGCGTTGCCGTTAATATTGTGCTCTCCTGGATTTTGACGCTGCCAGCGACTGTAGCCCTGGGGTGGATTTTTAATAAACTGCTTGGCTCGATATTTTTCGGTTAATTTGAACTGCGACAGCGAGCGCATTCCCTGCAGCTTGCTGCAGGGAGCTTCAATTCTTTTGCCTTCACTTTGCTCGGATCTTTTAACAGCTGGAAAGGCGCATCTCAAGGAGATGATAACGATCCATAAGTCACAAGGCACGGGGCATCGTGGTTAACGTCCAGGAAGCTCTCTCCAGGTCAGAAACAGAAAGGATAAATGATATAGCTTCATTGGATTAATACTCGCTGATCAGAAAGGAGAGTCTCCCATGGAGAAAAAAATCCTGCTGGCCGTCGATGATTCTATCCACTCAAGACATGCCATCCAGTATGCCGTCAGAATGTCCTCTGTTGCAATAGATCTCACCTTCACCTTGTTTCATGTGCAACCCACCATCTCGCAGTTCCTACTAGAAGAGGCCAAAACCGGCTTTAAAGCCAGAGCGGAGCTGAAAAAGGTCATCCGGAAAAACGCCCAGAATGCTCAAGGCATCTTGGAAAAGTACAAGGCCGAAATGGTAAGGATGGGAATCGTGGACAAACGCATCGATGTGGCCACCCAGCCAAAGGTGTTAGGACTTGTCAAAGATATTCTGGACCGTGCCGAGCGGGGGCTTTATGATGCCATTGTTGTGGGACGAAGGGGGCTTTCACGCGTCCAGAAGGCATTTATGGGAAGCGTCACTGCCAAATTGGTAGAGCATTCCAGGGTGATACCCGTGTGGGTAGTAGATGCCAATGTGACATCTACAAGGATCATGGTAGCCGTGGACGGCTCTGTGAGCTCACTTGGCGCAGTGGATCACCTGTGTTTGATGGTTGGGGAAAACCCGAAGATCAAAGTGACGCTATTTCATGTCATGCCAAGGTTAAGAGACTACTGCGTGATCGATTTTGATGACAAAGATGCAGGCATCGATCAGGTCATCGCACAAGGTGACAAACGATACATAGACCACTTCTATGCCCACGCCCGGGAGAGGTTTAGGGAAGCCGGCATTCGGGAGAATCAGATTGAGATTAAGGTGACCAAGTGTACTGCGAATGTGGGCAAGGCAATCGTTGATGAGGCCAAGAAGGGAAACTACGGCACAGTAGTTATTGGCAGACGGGGTGCCAGCAAGGCTTTCTTTATGGGTAGCGTGTCAAGATATGTCCTCGACAGGACCTCGAACCGAGCCTTGTGGCTCGTCTCCTGAGCGGACCGGTAGCCGTCGTAATATTTCGTCACTACTCAAAACCTCGGCCCCTTTTTGCTTGCCTGTCCGAGCGAGAATTAATCTTCCCCTCAACGCTATCAAAAGAAGGAATTAACGAAACATAGGAGACTTCCTGAGAACGAGCTTTAGAACCTGTCTCTGATTTCGACTGAGTAGGCGACAATGTCGCGCTTTACAATCTGTAAAAAATGCTGACAGCCTCCCCTGTGGATACAGAGTCAAAGGGCGCACCTGTACTCGACAATATTCAATGTTATCAGGTCGTTGGGCCGATATTTGTCCATGTTTCTTTTCTGGCACGACCGTTGCTCTAAATTTATAATACGTTGAAACCGTCTGTGTGGTTAACTTTCAATGGACAGGGAGTCATTCTCAGCAACAAGAATGGCAGCAGGTATAGAGGAAGCAGAATCGTTGAAATGCAGTCTCTTCCAAAGATCTCAGCAAGGCTAAGGAGGATACTTCGGGTATCAGAAAGGGGAGGCATGGTGTGAATAAAATAGTAATATTAATGAGCCGACCGCAGCCCGATAGTGCCCTGATGGCAGTGCTCGATACGGTGTTCCCTGACTGCGTGGTTCGTGTTGTTTTCAGTGCGACTGAGGCTCTTGAGGAGGCTACGACCGGCCCCTATGCTCTATCCAAAAAGGGAAGGAAGAATAGCAAAGACTCTAGTTGTAAATGACAAGCCATCTTTTTCGAGAACTCCTTTCCGAAGAACTGATCCTTGAAGGCTACCAGGTGCACAGTGTAGGTGATGCGGAATCGCTCAGGGAACACCTTCAGTTTTAGCTGCCTGCCTCCATGTTTCGGAAATCAAGACCCTAAACATGAAGCTTGCGCCCGCGGTAGCGAGGATTCTAAAGGCAAGGTCATGAGACATACGATATACCCAAAACCCAATCCTATTCGGAAGCAAGGAAGTAGAAACATCCACTGCCCTCACTACAGGGCCTGTCTGGATCATGCGGCCAAACATTCATGGGAATACTGGAATTGTCGTG
>CP070769.1:188651-193891 GCA_020347085.1 Desulfobacterales bacterium | reverse complement strand
CTCTGGAAGAATGTCTATGACATCCGAGGCGAGAAAACCCACCGGACCTTTGCTTTGGGCAAGGAAATCGGCCGCACAACTGTGCAGATAGACTGCTGCATTAACCGCTTCATGAGCAGGCAGACCCTGGACAATGAGACCCGAAATCATGCCCGTGAGCACATCTCCCATCCCGCCGGAAGCCATACCCGGGTTTCCTGTCGGATTGATCAGGACAGTGCCATCAGGATAAGCAATAACGCTTCTGGCTCCTTTGAGGACCAGATATACCTTATGGGTTGTTGCAAAACGACGGGCCTGACGGATCCTGTCTTGCTGGACCTGTGAAGGTGTCTTTTCAATAAGTCTTGCCATTTCACCCGGATGAGGCGTCATCACGATGGGCACCTCCAGATCTTTCAAAAACGCCAAGTGGCCAGCAAGCGCATTGAGGGCATCTGCGTCAATGATTACAGGAACAGGGGACTTTTGGATGAGTCTTCTAACCAGATTTTGTGTTGGCCTGGTGGTGCCTAATCCGGGACCAATGGCCAGTCCTTTCTTGTCCTTCAAAAGTTTCACGATCTTCTCATAGGTGGACAAGCCCAAGGTTTGATCAGCGTTTTCCGGTAAGGGTTCGGTCATCACTTCAGTCAACTGCAACTCCATGGCCATGTTCAGGCTCTTTGGAATGCCGAGGGTAACAAGCCCCGCCCCCATGCGCATGGCCGCACGACTGGTCATGATTGCTGCACCCGTTTTGCCTGGTGATCCCCCTATAACCAGGAGATGCCCAGTGGTTCCTTTGTGGCTCTGAAGAGCCCTCGCTTGAAACCAGGGATTGATCATTTCTCGTGTCAGGAGATGATGTTTTGGGCGGATCTGATCAACAACAACACGTGGGATCCCGATGTCCACAACCTCCAACTTGCCGACAAACTCCGGTCCTGGTAGCACCACCTGGCCAATTTTGGGTAATCCAAAGGTCACCGTGACCGTTGCCTTGATACACGAACCACGCGGCTTGCCGGTGTCTGAGTCAAGGCCAGACGGGATGTCTACAGCCATAACTGGTTTTTCAAGCGCATTCAAAAACGCAATCATTTTTCTATACAGTCCACGGACTTCGGATGTAAGACCAGTGCCGAGCATGGCGTCTACCCACAGATTACAGTGGTTCATCCGGCTCTGCAGGGATTCAAAGGTCCCAATATCCGGGACTTCATAAACCGGGATCTTCATGTGGTGAAGCAGTTTCAGGTTTTCAGCTGCGTCTCCTCGAACGCGGCTTTCTTCCGACAACAGATACACGGCCACGGGGACGTGGGCGCTGGCCAAGCATCGTGCAATCACGAAACCGTCGCCCCCATTGTTACCCCGTCCAGCGGCGATCCCCACGTCCATGCAACGTATATCCGGAAAATGTCGCAACAGTACATCCACCGCACCTCGCCCTGCGCTTTCCATCAGCACAATGCCAGGTATTCCAAAGGACTCAATCGTCAGGCGGTCCATCTTTTTCATCTGTTGTGCCGTAACAATGTACATTCACGCCTCCAGAACAACGACAGCAACGGCATAACCGCCCTCATCTGCAAGACTCAAATAGCTATTTTTGATACCGCGTCGTTGACATAGCGCCTCAGCCTTGCTGTGCAAGGTAAGGCGTGGCGGTCCGTCGGGACTTCGTGTGACCTCAACATGCCGGAAGCTGAGTCCGTCGCGGAAGCCTGATCCAAGGGCCTTTGAAAAGGCCTCTTTGGCTGCAAACCGAAGAGCAAATCGTGACGCCGCATGCACTTTTCGGTGACAGAATTCGATCTCGGCTTGTGTAAAGATCCGTTGGAGAAATCGATCTCCCCATCGCTCCAAAGCATTTTGGATACGCGATATTTCAACCATGTCGATACCTATACCGTAAATCATGATAGTCACTAGTCAAAGGTATGTTGCGAGTTACGAGTTACGTGTTGTGCGTTTGAACCCGTAACCCGTAACGCGCAACTCGCAATCGTTGTCTCGTGTATCAGGAAAATCTTGTCCCACAAAACCCTTTTTATAATCACTATAGCTCTTTAATCAGCGCAATCATTTCTCTTACAGCCCGATCCAATCCTACCAAAACTGCACGGGCTATGATACTGTGGCCAATACTAAACTCATCGATTTCAGAAAGTCCCTTGAATGCCTTAATGGTCTGATAACCCAAGCCGTGGCCAGCGTTGACCCCAAGTTTTAATTTGTGGGCTAGCTTTGCGCTGTTTACAATTTTTTCAAATGCCTCGGAACGATCTTTTTGCCGATCTGCTTCACAAAAAGTCCCCGTGTGAATCTCTATAAAATTCGCATTTATTTTATGGGCATGCTTGATTTGATCCAGGTCAGGGTCAACAAAAATGCTCACGGGTATTTCTGCTTTTTGAAGCTCTTGGACGGCATCCGACACAACATCTCTATGAACATGAAGATCGAGGCCGCCTTCGGTAGTCAACTCCTCCCGCTTTTCTGGAACCAATGTTACCAGGTCAGGTTTGATTTCCAGGGCGAAGGTAACCATTTCGGACGTCGCGGCCACCTCCAAGATCAACTTCGTCTTAACTGTTTCCCGGAGAAGTCGGACGTCCCGGTCACGGATATGTCGGCGGTCTTCCCTAAGGTGGACTACCACTCCGTCGGCACCTGCCAGCTCCACGATGGCTCCAGCCGTGACGGGGTCCGGAATGTTGATTTTTCTTGCTTCCCTAAGTGTGGCTACATGGTCGACATTAACTGCTAAGCCTGGCATGATCCTATACCTCTTAACCTTGACGGCCTCGTAAAAAGTCCATCTGTCCCGACTTGTCGGGAGTACGCCTCACTCCTCAAGATTTGCGCGCCTTGCATCTGGAGCTTTCTGCTTTGCCGTCCGCCTCACGACTTTTTACGAACGTATTAACCTTACATCATCGACAAGAGGAGCAAAAACAAGAAGAATTCTCTGGCTTCGTTACAACAACTTGAGCAATTTTTCCTCTTTGATCATCATATCTTTAGCCTGTTCTGGCGTTTTCTCATGGTCAAAGCCAAAAAGGTGCAAAATCCCGTGAACCAAAAGCTGGTCAAATCGTGATTCAACAGATATTCGATCTTGTTGTGCCTCGCGGGCTGCTGTGTCGAGGGATATGACCACATCTCCCAAGAGGTCAGGGTTAATTTCCCTGAACGGGCCCTCTTGCATGGGAAATGCAATCACATTTGTGGGGCCGGACCGCCCTAAGTAAGTCTCATTGATCTTAGTTATTTCTGGATCGTCCACAATAAGGATGGACAACTCGCCGTTAGGACATTCCAAGGCGTCTAAGATTGTCTTTGCCTTCTTCTTGATTTTCTTCTGGGCGATCCTGTAACGATTTTGCCTGTCTTCTATCAGAATATCCATTCAGTTTCTTGGTACCACTATCGATTTTGGCGACCTCATCGGGATACTCGATTCTGTGATGGTGGATACCGGTTAGAATCTTGTTAAAACTCCTTGCGATTTCATGGAGGTCTCTTAAGGTAAGTTCGCATTCATCCAATTGTTCATCCAAGAACATCTTATTGATGATCCTTTGAACGAGCCCCTTGATGCGCGCTGGCGTCGGGTTCTCAAGGGACCTAGATGCCGCTTCCACGGCATCGGCGAGCAAAACAAGGCCCGCCTCTTTGGTCTGGGGCTTGGGACCAGGATACCTGAAATGCTCCATCTTGACAGTATCTTCGCCCTTTAGCTGTTTTGCCTTTTCGTAAAAATAAGTAATAAGCGTAGTGCCATGATGTTGTTGAATGATGTCAATAATGGCTCTTCCAAGCTTATGATTCCTGGCTATCTCCACACCATCTTTCACATGAGCGATCAGGATCAAGCTCGACATAGACGGTGCGAGTTTGTCGTGTTTGTTTTCGGATCCCACCTGGTTTTCAATGAAATAAAGGGGTTTCTTGATCTTGCCGATATCGTGGTAATACCCACTCGCCTTGGCTAAGAGTGGGTTGGCACCAACAGCCGCGGCTGCGGCCTCCACAAGGCTGCCCACAACCACAGAGTGGTGATAAGTCCCAGGAGCCTCAAGCATGAGCTTTCGAAGGATAGGGCGATCTAAATTGGCCAATTCCAGAAGCTTGATATCGGTACTATAGCCAAACATCATCTCTACGACGGGTGCAAACCCAGTAGCCAAGATACCGGAACTGACACCCCCCACAAAGCCAAAGGTCCAGTCCCAAACAAGCTTCAAATTCAGCCCAGACCCCTTGAACATGTGCAGTGCAGTTACTACAAGTACGTTGACAAGCCCCACCTTTAGGCCAGCTTTGATCAAGGTGCCGCGCTCTTTGCAAGTGCGTACCCAATAGGTCCCAACGATGTTGCTGAGTAGGAAAAACAGAAACATATCGAATCGGTTTTCGAAGAGGAATGCAACGACGAACGCCATGGCGATGGAAAACGGGGTTGCTATGCGCAGTCCCATAAACAAGCACACGGTCATGGCCCCGGTTGCGACAGGTATAGCATAGAAGAGAGAAGAAGCCTCTATCGAATAAAGGATACTTCCTGCAATGCCCGTTGCCAAGGAGGCTGACACTTCGCCCAAGAAAAACAGTATAATGAGCATGAGGGACAAGAATAGTAGGTCTCTGTTGTTAACAGTTGGTGAACCGTATATCTTAAGATTGGCCTCGAATAAGATTACAAAAAACATCATGAAAAGGAGCACAAAGCCCACGCCGCTCGTAAATAGCTGCTCTCGTCTCGTTTCGAATTCCAGAGCCTGTAACTTAAGGATATCGTTTTCTGTTACTTTTTCTCCTTCTCGTAGAAGCATCTCCCCTTGTTTGACTTGGGTTAACACCGCTTTTACTTCGGCAACCACTTTCTTCTTGCGTTCTTCGGTTTCCCTCTTGTTCAGTGTGAGATTGGGCTGGGTAAGACGCTGTGCCATATCTATGATTAGATTACGGAGGGAATAGCCGACATCCTTGATTACTTCCCTTCCAGTGTTGGCTATAGCTATCTGAGCTTCGTCAAGGCTGTAAAACTTTGGCAGATTGGTAACCGACAGCTCTTCTCTTGACGAGAGTCTACGAACTACAACCCCTTTGTCCCGTTCCTGGAGGAGAAGCTGTTTGTTCGCTACAATCCCATTTTGTAACACGGTCCCAAGTAGCTGATTAATCTGTTCTGGAATGGCCTCAGTAAAATTCGCATTTTCTAGGATGTTGTATGCATCACTGCTGATTTG
>CP070769.1:185895-188551 GCA_020347085.1 Desulfobacterales bacterium | reverse complement strand
CGCAGAGCCCCGGCAGCGGTGAATCCTTCTTCGTCTGTATTTGCCTGGTAGTTGCAAATGATGTTGTTGGCTTCGAGCCGGCTGGCGATTTCAGGCGCGTGGCTGTATCCCACATCCACTACGACCTGGTGGGTTTCAGTAAAGTCGATGGCTGGATCGCCGGCTACATTTAGCCCTGCATCCCGCAATCCTCGAGCAAATGCCTTGGCATTGGCGACAACCTTGGCCTGGTATTCGTCCTTGAAGTGATTCATCTCATAGGTGGCCATGAGCAGCCCAACCACTGTGCCGAGGTGATGATTGGAAACGGACCCGGGGAAGGCACGACGCTGCAAGGCTTCCCAGAGCTCATATCGCTCTTCTTCCTCCTCAAAATTACTGCCAACCACACCACGTTGTGTGCCGAAGAACGTCTTGTGCGTCGATCCCGTTACCAGGTCGGCGCCTTCCACAAACGGCTGCTGAAAGTGCGGGCCGATGAGTCCCAGCACGTGCGCCATGTCGTACATCACCAGAGCGTTAATGTCCTGAGCGTCAAGGAACTGGCGAACCTCGGCGACCGGCTCTTTGTGCAGAACCATACTCTTGCCGAAAATCATCAGCTCGGGCCGATACCCATCAATCAGGTCCAGTGTAGCCGGCACATCGATCTTGTGACGGTTATCTGCCAGCACGGGAAAATTTATAATGGCCGGACGCTCCGTGTGCGGGTCTCGTGCCACGAAGTCCCTGAGCGCGCCCATTGGTTGGGAGCTGAGGTGACCACCCTTGCCAATATGGTTGTTCATGACTCGGCGGATTCGCCGCGGCTCCACCTTTCGATCGGCGCGATTTAGATAGTCCACCATAGCGCTAAAAACCGCCGTGTTGGCCATCTGGCCGCTGATAAGACGTAACTCAACATTGTCACAGCCGAGGAATTTCTGCATTTCCTCTTCCAACATTCGCTCGACTTCGCCAATGAAGTCGGTGCCCTGGTAATAGAAGATTTCCGCGTCATAGAACGCCTTGGACTTTTTGTGTTCGGCGTAACGGAACGCCGGGTCCATTATAGACAACATCCGGGCCATGGGTGAAGCTGTCATCTCCGAGGGGATAAGGTTGATGCACTGCTGCTGTCGCCAGAGCGTGTTTTCGATGGTCTTTTCCAGCAGACCTCGGACCTTTGCCGGGGTATCGCCGGTGGGCAATCCCTCTTCCGGCAAGTCATGATCAAAAATGATCGGGCGCGCATACGGTGGGGCATCGCTTCGCATATGGTACTGGACCACGACCGCATCAACCGCTTTACCACGAATGTCTATGGTGAGCCTCTCTTCCTCCACGATGTCGCTGTCGATGTATCCCAGGCAAATGGATCGCAGATGGTGTTGGTCTGTCTGCACAGAGGCCAATCCTTCGCCCTCAATGTCCCACATGGGGACCATCGTTCCGCTAGTAACGTAGCCGACGTGCTTGTCACCCTTTAATACCTTGGCCCCCTCACGGGCGATGCCTCGCCCTGCCACGGCGATCGGTTTGCTCATTCGCGGCAAATCATGGATGAGAGAATAATCGCGGTAGACGATCTTCTTGAAAGCCTCATGCTGTCTGGCCAGCTCTGCACGACCCAAAAAATCTCCTTTCAGCGGTGAAAAGCTCACGGCGAACTTGGCCAAAGGGCAGGCGAATATGGGGATTTCCTTGCCGTCGGGGTCCAATCCCAATTCATGGCCGTAAAGCGGCAGTGCTGCTTCGAGCCGGAGCGTATCTCGCGCGCCGAGTCCGATCGGCGTGGCTCCTTTCGACAAGATGAGGTCCCACAGCATGGGGCCGTCCTCTCGGTTGGCGAAGAGTTCAAAACACAATGGTTCCCCCGTGTAACCGGTACGGGCAACCCTCACCGTGGCGCCGGAGATCGTCACAATGCTCACGGCGTTTCGCATGGGCTCTGGAAGCAAACCTGATTCGACAATGTCTTCCATTATCTCACGCGTCCCGGGCCCCTGGAAGGCAAGCATTGCGATCTCTTTGGTTTGGTCTGTCAGTTCAACGTCATCGAAATCTTTCAGGAGTGCTTGGAAGTGATTCCAATCCTTCTCTCGGTTGGCCCCATTGACCACCAACAAATATTCCTCCTGCACAAAGCGATACAGATAGGCATCGTCAACCGCTCCGCCTGCTTCGTTTGGGATGAGTGTATACTGAGCCCCCATTTCTCTGATATCGAGTGCTTCAGCATTGTTGGTCAATACGTGTTGAAGAAAGTTCAGCGCTCCAGACCCTCGAACGATGAACCGGCCCATGTGGGAAACGTCAAAAAGACCAGCTCCTTTGCGCGTTAAGAGATGTTCCTCCACGATGCCGGTGGGGTAAAAAATGGGCATTTGCCAACCCGCAAATTCCACAATTTTGGCTCCTAGGGCAACGTGCTGGTCATAGAACACTGTCCTTTGGAGTTGGCTCATCATCAGCCTCCTTTCCTTACGAAGAGTGTACTTCGTATCAATCTCCAGGGGTTTCGTCAACTGAAGATGCTCATGCCAAGACAGTGGCCCGGCTTGGCACAAGTTGGAGGGTGGTATTTGCATTCAGGTATGGTATATGATAGGTGAAAAACTTTTCCGTTGCCGGGCAACTTCCCGCATACCGGAAGACTTTACCTTTGCCCTTCTTT
>CP070769.1:181912-185795 GCA_020347085.1 Desulfobacterales bacterium | reverse complement strand
GCGCGCCATTGAGCAGTACAATCACGATGATGGTTATGGCGTCCGTCACTTCACCTATAGCAAGGGCAATGGCGGCCGCAGCCAACAGGATAATGATCAGCACGTTCACGAACTGACGTGCCATGACAGCATACCAAGTAACCTTTGTCAGAGTTTGTAATGTGTTCGGCCCATATTGCAGCAATCGCTGCCTGGCTTCTGTGGCGTTCAAGCCCAGAGAGGAATCAGTTTCGAGCTTTGATATGACTGATTCCTTTTCGAGGGCATGCCATTGTGGTGTTTCAATATGCTGCATTCGTGTTTCAAGAGGCATAGATGGTCCTGTTTGATCTAATCCATCCGATGACACCCACACTTGATCGACGTTACGCCCGCACAGAATTGCACGTAAACCCGTCGATTCATCCGGCTCTTATCGGATCCCTGCAAACAACGGACGGATGAAGGATGGCAAATCAAGTTCAACAGGCTTCGTTACTATCCAGCATATGTTTGAACAAACTCGAGCCAAGAAAGGTGGTAATCATCACCACAAGGATCAGGGCTGAGAAGTAAGCCTGCGTCAGGATCCCTTCAGAGCGTCCAAGGTTTGCTATAATCAGCACCACCTCTCCACGAGGAACCATGCCGAAGCCAACCGTCCATTTATCACGCGCAGATCCGCGTACCGCCAGACCGCAGATCACTTTTCCCGCAATGGCACAAACAACCAAGACGCCACCAAAAAGAAAAACACCGGCATCATTTTTTGCAAGAGGGTACAGGTCAAAGAGATTCATTTGAGTCCCTATCAGAACGAAAAAGAGTCCCGCAAAAATATCGACTATCGGCCGAAATGCACTGTGGATTTCATCCCGTTCACGTGCTTCAGACAAGGCGAGGCCTGCTGTGAAGGCTCCCACAATCAGACCGAGACCGATGATGTTTGAAATGAACGAAAGGAACAGCAAAAAGGAGAAGCTGGCTAATGTGACCCCTTTTTCTCCATAGACTGCTTCCAATACATCTAGAGCCACAGAAGCCAGGGGCCGCAATAAAAAGAGCGCTATTCCAAAAAAGACCACCACCTTTGTTCCAATGACAAAGAGGGATGCTATGGATGTACTCTGACCACTGACTACCCCCGAGATCAACCCCAGCACGATAAGCCCAAGTATATCGTCCATGATAGCTGCACTGGCGATGATGTTGCCGATTCTTGAGACCGCTTTATTCACCTCCTCCAGGATGGCAGCGGTAATTCCAACGCTGGTTGCCGTCAGTGAAGCGCCAATCAACAGACAGGTCTTTTTGGGTAAGCCAAACAGAACCCCCGCAAAATAACCGAGAGCGAAAGGGGTGATGACTCCCACGGTGGCAATCAGTAGTATCTCGGAACCGATCTCGCGGACTTTATGCAGATGAATCTTGAGGCCAACGTCGAAAAGAAGCGCGCATATTCCAATCTCTGAGAGAATGCTTAACGTCGTGGAATCCAGACCCCGCGATGGACAAAAGTAAACAGCCGCGTGACCGACAAAAAGCCCTGCTGCCAATTCGCCTAACATGACCGGCTGGCGCAACCGCAAAGCCAATAGCCCCCCCCAGAGGCCGCTCATCAAAAGTACGAATAGTTGGAAGAAGATCGTTCCGGGTTCCATTCTATCCCCAGGGTATCAAAAGGTTGTCTGAACCCGCGGAGGGCGTCAGCTTTTGTGTTCATTTTGAGTTTACCAAGATGTTTCATTCGCTACCGGTCAGAAGTATTTGGACACAACCTTGATATCGGCGTCCTTTAGCCGTCGGAAATCCATCTTCAGCCGCTTATTGGCTATAGTCTTGTTCAGGTCTGCAATATACGGAGCCTCCCTTTGAAACCCCATCAGGTAGACCTTTGAGACTTTGTAGCTTTCTCCTTCTACTTCAAAGTTGTAATCGCCCATGAGGAGATAGGCATCCACCTCGTCTCTTCTCGCCTGCGCCTCATCCGGATAGACTTCCTGCATGACGATCTGTCTTCTCAACTCAATATCCGCTTCAATTCTCCGCCCCCCTTTGGCGAGGACAATGAAATCGTCAAGCCTGAGGGGTTTTTCCTTTTCAATCAACGATGCCATTTTTTCGTCCTCTCTTTTCGCTTGTATCCACGGGTCAAACCAATACTACGTGGTTGGCGTTCCTTTCTGCGAAATCCACAAACATGTTCGCCAGCGGCTCCAGTCTTTTAAGGACCCGTGCCAACTGACGGCCGATGAAGCAGGGCATTCAACTGAACTCCTCTTCGAAGGCCGCTGCTACAGCTTCAGCTTTTCGAAGTACTTTTCTTTCAGGTCGATGCCGGCTTGCCTGAGACGATCGTAGTCCATCTTCAACCTAGCATTGGTGACATTGCGATTTGCTGCGGATACCTTGACGGATTCGGAACCGCTGCCCCTCAGGTAGGTCTTTGCAACCTTGTAAGACTTTCCATCAACCTCAAAGGTATATTCTGCGTTAAGCAAATAGGCCGGTGTTGGCTGGGGATAACCTGCCTCCACCAGAACCACTTCGACAATGGGTTCTCTTGATAGCTTGACGGATGCCTTGATTTTTTTCCCTTCACGAGCCCACGAGATAACCTCCTCAAGTCTGATCGGCATTTCACTCTTGATTGTTGTCATGATTTCCTCCCTTCGAAAACGAGTTCTACATCCTCAGAGAAAAGGCCCCAGTTTATACGTTTCTTAGTAGGGCAAGACATGTGCCAAGGCTAACAATGCAGCCAAATGGATCTAACTCGTTGAAAATACAGCGTATCGTGGATGTACAACAGAGTGCTAAGAAACTCCAAAAAGAGATTAGCTGTCACTACTCTTTACATGCTGTAAAAATGGACGAAGCGTCGGGGCGGGCTGGCAACCTACCCATTTCGTCTGTGTGAAGAAAGGAGTGGCACCGTTGATCTCAACCGGTAGGCTGACCACAGGTTGAGTCCTATCGTTCCGTAACGGTTATAGAAGGATCGTCTTACTCTTCAAGCATTAAACCACCATTTAACTGAGATCTTGAGCCAGTTTTATGATCCCCACAATGATGGTAAATATCTCTATCCTGCCAAGAAGCATACCGATGATTTGGGCCAGAATTCACATCACCTTCACTTCGATTTTCTTGACAGGTTCTTCCTTGGTCTTGGGCAGATTGATCTTCAATACGCCGTCTCTATAGGTAGCCTTCACCTTCTCGGCATTCACTTCCGCAGGAAGCTGGACAGACCTAAAGAGAGCACCATAGCTCCGCTCGATTCGGCAGATCTTTTCGCCTTTCTCTTCATGCTCTTTTTTGCGCTCTCCGCGCAGGGTCAGAACACCGCCATGCACTGACACATCCATGTCCTTAGGATCCATGCCTGGAATTTCAGCCCTTACAATGACTTCTTTGGCAGTTTCGGACACATCTACAGAAGGTGCCCACTCGCCTTCCCTCGTCGGAAGCTTAAAAGGCCAACCCTCAAAGAACCGGTCGAAGAGCCTGTCCATATCACGCCTAAACCTTGTCAGTTCCCCGGACTCATCCCATGGTATAAGACTAGACATTTTCATAGTATTACCTCCTCACGAAGTATGCCGTCATTGTGGACCTCAGGGTTCAACTTGTTTCGTATCAGGATTAAGGCACCACCCACAGTGTCTGATCGGCAACCTTTTGTACTAAGCGCATGGCAATCCGACCCGTAAAAAAGGCGTCCCTCTCGCCACGTCGACCAACGACCACAGTGCTATATTGTCCGGTTCTGGCTTCCTCCAGAATGCATGTAGAAATATCATAGCCCCCGATCCTGGCTTTCATCTCGATCTGGTCCCTTGTCAATCCAGCCGCCTGGAGCTTCTGATAAGCATTTTCATAGAAGTCATCCATACGTCGT
>CP070769.1:178072-181812 GCA_020347085.1 Desulfobacterales bacterium | reverse complement strand
CATCAAGCTCCTGGCCAGTAGTTTTCTGATTCTCACTCTTTATTTGTTTGCGTTAGAGTTCCTCAGGAATCGCCATCACAGAAGAGAAAAACAACCCTGAGCCCGGACTTTTCTTGGCGAATATACGGGCAGCACAGGATTCTCTCCGGCCCCACTTCTTCAGACAGCCGAGTGGAGCATGGAAAGGGAGTCTGTGGCCTTTTAAATGTTACACATCGGCGGCGACCGGATTCCCCAGCTTGACGATTCACAGTCGCTCAATGTATAAGTTTTTTGGATGAAACGAAATTCTATCAAGAGATAACAGACTTCAACAGGAGTACCCCATGGCACTCACAAATGCTCCATGCGTCCCATCAGAGATACGTTTGCATAGGGCTTTTTTGGGGGGACTAGGATGTTCTGATGGCTAACCAACATTCTTATGAAGAGCTGGAACAGCGGGTCAAGCAGTTAGAGAAAGAAACCGGCAAGCGCAAGCGGGTTGAGAGGGAGGAGTCGAGCTTAGCAAAGTTCCCAAGCGAAAACCCCAACCCCGTGCTGCGAGTCGCGAATGATGGCACCATCCTTTATGCCAATAAAGCCAGCCAGCCTTTGTTGAACGTTTGGGGATGTCAAATAGGTCAACGATTGCCTGACCAATGGTGCCAATTCACTGCGGATGTTCTCAGTTCAGGCTCAAGCAAGGACATTGAGCTTGAATGTGAGGATCGTGTATTCTCCGTAACATTCGGCCCCGTCATGGACGCAGACTACGTCAACCTGTATGGACTCGACATTACCAGGCGCAAGCAGGCAGAGAAGGCGTTGCTTGTGGCTAATGAGAGACTGCAATATCTGCTTTGCTCTACCTCAGCCGTAATCTATACAGCGAAGGCTTCTGGTAATTACGGAGCCACGTTTATCAGTAAGAACATCACCGAAATGGTGGGCTACGAACCGCGAGAATTTCTGGACAATGCAAGTTTCTGGTTCGACCATGTTCATCCTGAAGATCAGGCGCGGGTTTCAGCGGAGGTAGCCATAATATTTCAGCGTGAACGTCACAGCTATGAATATCGCTTTCGCCGGAAAGACGGCACATATATCTGGGTGCGTGATGAGATGAAGCTGGTTCTTGATAGCGATGGGAAGCCGTTACAGATTGTTGGATTCTGGGCGGACATCACCGATAGGAAGCTGGCTGAAAAAGCTTTGCGGAGAAGCGAAGAACAGTATCACCGGATAGTCAACACAGCTCAGGAGGGTATCTGGGTGGTCGATGCGGAAGCGAGGGTGAATTACGTCAACCAGCAGTTGGCGGACATGCTCGGCTACACGGTTGAAAAAATACTCGGTCGTTATCTTTTCGATTTTATGGACGACCTTTCTCCTGCCGCGGTGGGCGAAAGCCTTAAGGGACATACACAGGAGACAACAGGGCTGCCTGATTTCCGGTTTCGTCGAAAGGACGGTTCGGACCTCTGGGGAATGGTTTCATCCTCCCCGATGTTTGATGATAATGCCCAATTCGTGGGGGCGCTGGGTATGATCATTGACGTTACCAAGCGCAAACAGGCGGAGGAGGCATTAAGAAGATCACGTGAAGAGTTGCGTGATCTGGCTGTACATTTACAGGCGGCTAGGGAGCAAGAGAGAGCAATCATTGCCCGGGAGATTCACGATGACCTTGGTCAGACCTTGAGTGCTTTGAAAATCGACCTGACTTCGTTGGAAAAGAGACTGCCCAAAGACGAGGAGGGCCTGATTGATAAGACAAAATCAATTGCGAGATTCATTGATACGATAGTCCAATCTGTTAAGAGGATTTACTCGGGGCTGAGACCGTTCGTGTTGGATGACCTGGGACTTATACCGGCAATGGAATGGATGGCAAAAGGATTTCAAGATCGCACAGGCATTAAATGTGAGCTGTTCATCAGCCCGGAGGACATTGTGGTTGATAAGGATCTTGCCACGACTATTTTTCGGATCTTTCAGGAAACCCTCAGCAATATAGGTAGTCATGCAAACGCAACGAGTGTGAAGGTTAGTTTGGGAGAAAAAGGGACGGATTTAATACTTATAGTCAGCGATAACGGCAAGGGGATTACGGAGAAGCAGGTCTCAGATTCTAAATCATTCGGTTTGATGGGGATGAGAGAGCGGGCCCTAGCTGTCGGGGGCGAGGTAAACATCAGAGGGATTGAAAACGAGGGAACCACGGTCAAAGTGAAAATACCAAGGAAAGAATAGGCTGTCTTGAACGGCAACAGCGAGCGCATTCCCTGTAGCTTGACTTCGACGAGCTCCCCTCGACGTGCTCGGGGCCTGAGCTTGTCGAAGGCAGTTGAGTCGCTGCAGGGTTTGCGAGCGAATCAAAAAATGGTACTCTTCCTTACAGTCGCTGCGAAGCACTGCCGTCAGGCAGAACATTCCCTGTCCCGATTTATCGGGACTGCAGGGAGCTTCAATAATTTCTTTTCCCTTGTCGTTTTTCATTGACCCATGGCACATAGCAACGAAGAATTTACTGATGGGAGCATTAAATAGTCTGCATCTGAACATCTGCCGGTCGTCAAGGGGGATCTCTTTTTGAGGCAGGTCACTGAATATTGCTTGACAGGCCCCTCAACGGCAGTTCGACAGGGTCGGACCATACGGTGCCGACCCATTTGCAAAAAAAAAGAGGTCCGCCTTGATGGCTGACAAATATATTCGCTTTATTTTGTTACAAACAATATGATGCTCTCATTAGTAACACGATACCTGCAGTCACTTTTCCCGGAACGCAGGCTTCTGGCTACAAACGGCAAATGAAAAGCCGGCCACAACCCAATGAACGAATGAAAGTAGTAGCCATTATACCGTGTAGGTATGCTTCCACAAGGTTTGAAGGAAAGCCTCTTGTGCTAATTCTCGGCAAACCGATGATTCAGTGGGTATATGAGAGGACCAAACAGGCTGCTGATTTGACCGACGTGGTGGTTGCCACCGATGACGAGCGGATCTACGCGTGTGTGAAAGGATTTGGTGGCCGGGTCCTGATGACTGCTTCGACGCACCGATCCGGTTCAGACCGAGCAGCAGAGGCCGCGCAGGCCCTTGGCCTGCAAGATGAAGATATTGTAATCAACATCCAAGGTGATCAGCCAGCATTTGATCCGAGGTGTCTTCCTCAGCTGGTTTCGCCACTGATTCAGGATATCGAGCTTGTCATGGGTACCTTGGTTTACAGAATGACTAATTCGGCTGACATCAAAGACCCCAATCATGTGAAATGCGTTTTTGACGAGGAGCACTTTGCCCTATACTTTTCACGCTCTCCCATCCCCTTTGGCCGTGATGGCTCAGCCTCGTTTGATACATTCAAACATCTTGGGATATACGCCTACCGAAAGCATTTCTTGGACCACTTTACTTCCTTACCACGGGGCAGGCTGGAGGCGATTGAGAAGCTTGAACAGCTTCGAGCCCTGGAATATGGTTACAGGATTAAGGTTGTGGAGACACCTTACGACTCCAAGGAGGTTGACAGACCTGAGGATATCCAGAAGCTTGAAGCTGTTCTCAGGGAGCAGAATCCATAGTTGTGGTTGCGGTGTTGATTCTTGCGATTGAGGTTTTTCCCTATCGAACTCTAGATGGGATTTGATGGTGATTTTAGAGAAGATCAAGAGAGTTTTAGTCAAAAAAGGACTCACCGGCCTGTACTTTGGAAGGTGCCTGGCAACGGTTCCAGAGGGCTCGTTGGTCCTTTT
>CP070769.1:171547-177972 GCA_020347085.1 Desulfobacterales bacterium | reverse complement strand
TTTCCAAGAAGCGCCACGGGTACGCTTTTTTGTGTGCTGCGGCCTATCTGGCCATCGCTGCTTCTTTGGGTTTTTCAGCCCTGATTCAGGCAGAGGAGCCGAACATAGTGAGCGCTTTGGCACGGGAAAAAGGAGATCACGTCCAAAGAGACGTCGCTGCCGTTCTTCCCACAACAACACTACAGGATTTTTCTTCGGGAGAGGATAATACGGGATCTTCGAGATCGTCGACCTTGCCCGTTGAAGAGGCTCCCAAGCATCCGGGGCCGGAAAGTGCGGTTTCAAAGACACGTCAATCCGCTGCAACAGAAACTCCTGGCTCCAACGAGACAGCCATGGCTGAGCTCGAGCAGAAGATGCAGTTGTTGACCGACAGGGCGGATCGCATCATAGTGGAACTCGGTCAGATGAGAAAACTTATCACTGAGCCTCGAGACAAGCCGCAAGAAAAGAAAGTCAATGCTGTGGGTCAGAAAAAAGAGATTTCTGAATCGCCTGCGCCCATAGCCACAAAAAAGCCGCCGGCTAACATGAAAGCAATAGGTGAGCTGCAACATGAGGTGCGGCAATTGTCTGGCAAGGTGGATCATATCTTGGAGGCACTCAACCAGATGGCAAACGTCTTGCCTGAGCGGCAGGAGAACCTGCAAAAAGATCGAGCCACGGTTGAAGAAAAGGTGCTAAATTAGGCGGATGAATTCCCTGGAGATGCAGAGAGATCTTAGGAGATTAGTCGGGAGCTCTTAACTATGGCCGGGAATCATTTGAGTGTGTTGGCAGTGGATGATCAGGCTGGGGGTTGCTCTGCCATTTTCATGATGGAAGCTTTTGGACTGCACGCCAAGGGGGCTCAAGATCATGGCCAGGCTCTGGACATGATGGCCCGAGAGCGTTTTGATGTCGTGCTGTTGGATATTGGGATGCCGGGCACGGACGGAATAGAGATCCTCAGACGCATTCGCAAAAGCCATCCAGAAACAGGGGTGATCATAATTACCGATTATCCTTCCATAGAGAGTGCGGTTGAATGCATGAAGTTGGGAGCCATGGACTACGTGGTGAAGCCGTTTCGGGCTGATGACCTTGAGGATGTGGTCCTGAGGGCTCAGGAGACAATAGCGAAGAAGGGAGAGCAGGTAGGCGGTGAAAACCGAGAGCACAGGAAGGAATCCTCAAGGCCCATTATTGGCAAAAGCCCGGTCATGCAGAAGCTCATTGCTACTATAAGACGCGTGGCTGCCACCGACAGCACCGCGCTAATTGCCGGAGAGACCGGAACCGGCAAAGAATTGGCTGCCCGTGCCATTCACGATCACAGCGCGAGGGCTGATAACGACTTTGTCCCCGTAGAGTGTTCGGCCCTGGTGGAGTCATTGCTGGAGAGCGAACTGTTTGGGCACGTCAAGGGGGCCTTTACGAACGCCCACGAGACCAAGAAAGGGCTGTTTGAACTGGCAAACCACGGCACTTTCTTCTTTGACGAGGTAAGCAACCTCGGTCTGAACACTCAGGCCAAACTCCTCCGGGTGATCCAGGAGCGTGAATACGTGAAAGTGGGCGGCCGTGAGCGAAGGAAACTAAATATCCGCTTCATAGCCGCATCGAATCGCGACCTTAAGGAGGCGATAGAACGAGGTGCTTTTCGCGAAGATCTCTATTTCAGGCTCAACGTTGTGCCTATCCATATGCCGCCGCTAAGGGAACGTTCCGAAGATATTGGCCTGCTTGTGGAATATTTCGTCAAAGAACACAACGCTAAATACGATGGTAATGCCGTTCAGGGTATATCAGAGGAGGCCCTGGAGATGCTCATGTCTTATTCCTGGCCAGGGAACGTTCGCGAACTGGAGCACCTGATTGAGCGGATCCTTGTGCTGGAAGACTGCCATACAATCCGGCCTGAACATCTTCCGCCTTTTATTACGCAAAGGAAGGCAGAGTTTCAGATCTTTTCGGAAGATGGCTTATCCTTGCAACAGGTAGAAAAGAGATACCTGCAATACACCTTGCGTCGCTCCAAAGGTAGACGTCAGGAAGCAGCGGACATCCTTGGTATCAACCGCAAGACCCTCGCTGCAAAGATCAAGAAATATGGGTTACAGGTAAATTTGTAACAATTAGGGGGAAATCTCTCCCCTTGAAAGGAAATAGCCAAGCCAAATAAGAAGTTATCTGTTTTGTCCTATCCTGTGGCGGGGTATTTTGCCCGGTCACACCCACCTGCCCATTTTTTTGCCATCGACCACAAGCTTAAGGAATTACAGATAATACGCGATTCTACCAGACCATGGCACGTGTGTTGCTATAACCCTGTATGTTTTTGCAAGTAGACCTGAGTTGAACGATTTGCATCCCTCCCATCAGGGGCCAGAGTAATTCTCTGAAGTATGTTCCATTTCAACTTCTACAATAAAGTTTCCGGAGATCTTGGGACGAGCCGATTTTGACAATTTGGTTAAGAAAATCTCAGCGGAGCGTAATAAGAGGAGCGCTAAGGTCCATGAAGCAGCAGAAAAAGATAATAGTCATAGCCGAACCGAACTCAGACCTTACAGCCAGCCTTCTCCCATGGCTGGCAGAAAAGGGATACCCGTTTCAGGCTGTTGACAACATAGAGGATATGGTCATCTCCCTCATCTCATGGAATAGGATCTCCGTCTTATTGCTGGATGATACTGTCAGTGACGGCTCTATTTGTGAGGATATCGCAATAGTGAAGCCTCCCCGCCCTTCCGGGCGGGGGTTCTGCCCTGCGGCAGCACTGCGTGTCCGGGGAGCATGCCGGTCAAGAGGCTGTTTGCCGATGTTCGGATCATCGTCACCACGAGGGAAAATGATCCCAACAAGGAGAAGTCCGTAAGAGAAAAAGAGGTTTTTTATTACCACGTCACGGGATTTGGAATAAATGAGCTTAAGACTGCAATCTCATGCGCTATGCCAGATGCAATTCAAACTTACCTGCCTTGGGAGCAGGTCAGGGGGTGAAGAGATGGCAAGGCACATCTTGTGGAGGAAACCATGCTGCACATCATCTTGGGATTATTCTTTATTGCCTTAGGGATCTGGGGACTTTTTGATGAGTACTACTATGTGGCGGATTTTTTCAAGGGAGGCTTCCCCGTTCTCTTGATGTTGTCAGGCCTCATGGCCATGTTAGCCGGATTCGTTCCGCCGAGAGTAAAGGAGGAATCAGATGGTTAAGGGAAAACACATGGAGCCTGAGTTTGAGGAAGAAGAGATGGAGGAGGAGATCAGGCAGGCACGCAAAGCCAGAACTGGCAGGAAAAAGAAAAAAAAGCCCGCTGAGCCAAAAGGCCGAGAACCCTCCCATCCCTCAAGTATTTTTTACTTGCATTCGCTGTTCCTCTTTGGCGGAAGGCTGTTAGGTGGGATGCTCAATTTCTATAACAGTCTTTTCGAGCTTAGTCCTCGCGATAAGACCAAGATTTACCGGAACATAAATGCACATTATGCCAAGAAGGGCCAGCATGAAAAGGGCTTGCATTATCTGAAGGAATGGACCCGACTTGATCCTACCAACCCGGATGGCCTCTACCAGCTCGGTGTAGCTCTGGCAGCATCCGGAAACCTCAAAAGTTCAATCCGAGCGTTTAATAAGGCTTTGAAGTTAAAACCGGATCACAAAGGGGCTATTTTTCGCAAAAGTCGCGTCTATTTAAAGCTCAAAGACTATGAGGGTGCTACTGAAGGGCTGGAGAAACTCGTAAAGCTGGTTCCCGACAATCACAAGGCTCTTTACCTAATGGGGATATCTTATGACCGCATGGATGAGGTAGACAAGGCGGTTGAAGCCTTTGAAAAGGCTGTTGAGCTAGCCCCAGAAGAGATCAAATATCACCAGCACCTTGGCTTTCTTTATGAACGCAAGGAGGATCACAAACAGGCTGCCAAGTGTTTCTCCAGGGTCATGGACCTTGAGCGTGAACAGGAGGAGGAAGCGTACTAGGCCGGTGGTTGTGGTTCGTGCTTTCGTGGTTAATTCTTTATCTTCAAACCTATTTGGTTTCGGCTTGGCCGGGCTAGGCAATAGATTATTATTGCTTGTTTTTTTGTGTTGGGCTCTCTCCTTCATCGTTGCGACCAGTGGTGCTCGAGCCCAACCCATGATCCAGGCAAAGGCCCAGAAGATCTATTACGAAAATACCATAAAGAATATCACCCGGGTAGATTGCGGCAGATGTCATTCAGGGCCTACTAGAAATTTGATGGACTATGACAACCTCAAGGCCTATGCCGACAGCGGCCTGCTGACAACCATGGTTCAAGGTCCCATGAGGTGCTTTGCGAGAAATGATGCCCAGACCATTTTGCGGTGGGTACGGGAAGGCGCCCCCGAGAAACCGCCTGGTGCTCCTGCACGGTTTACTGACAAGCCCGGTTCCATTTCAACCGTTCCCGGTGGACCCGGATGCAGGCAGGGAAGCCCGCCATTGAATGTAGCCAAAGGTCAAGTAACATATAATAACACCATTAAATCCGTTTTGGCCAAAGATTGTCTGCGATGCCATTCCGGCCCCTTTCGTAATCTGACTAATTACAAGAATGTCAAGATGTATGTGGACACCGGATTACTTAAGACCTTGGTGCGTATTGGAGAGCCTATGCACCGGTTTGCCGGTGCGGACAGCCGACAGATCATTATGTGGATCAATAATGGGGCACCACAGTAAGGCAGAGAATTAAGAAAGAATGACGAAAACATGAAATAACGAAAGCACGAAAGAGACAAACACAGTTGGTAAGCTGGACTTCAAATAGATCAATTGAAACTCCCTGCAGCAAGCTACAGGGAATGCACTCGCTGTTGCAGTTCAATTTCAGGGCCGGGGAAAGACAGGCATCGTTGAACCGTCTGATTGTTTGAAGACAAACCTCGTGCTTCGCGCGGGGTCCCAAACTTAAATGTGGGAACTGACGTTCCTCTTTATTTGAAGGCCTTTGGCCGCGTATAAAGCCACCCGCTATGCGGGTAGTCGTTTACTGTCAACAAGAGGTACAGTGATTTTCGTGTCTTCGTGATTAGTTTCCTACCTGTTTGGTTTCGGCCCGTCCGCCCTACTCGGCTTAGCAGAAGGGCGGGCTTGTCCGGCCCAGGAAATTTGAGAATTCGCATAAGAAAGGGATGGGGCTAAAATGAGAAAGAATCATGTCATCGGAGGGTTGATCATATTTGGCTTGGGCCTGTTCTTGGCCTATTTCTACAGCCCCTATATCGTCGAGGTCTTAAAAGGGGCTTTGCAGCCGATCCTTATCTTGTTCGGTCTTGTGGCCTTTGCGGCCGGTATCTTTGGCAGGAATACGTTTAAAAAAATGAATTTTATCGTGGCTGCGGTATTTCTTTTTCTCGGCATTTACGGTCTTTATGACGAATACTATGCAGTGGTCGATTTCTTTAATGGCCTTATCCCACCCCTGCTGATTGTTTTAGGTTTGGTGTCTGTTGTTCACGGTATCAGGACATTGACATAGTTTCCATAGAGAAACGGCGTCTTTTCGCCCAATACAGCGTTCTCTGCGGATTTCTATCGTCGACGTAGCGCTGCTCTACGCCTGCGGTAGAAATTCCTGTGCCTGCCCTGTGAAATGCGAGGCGTATTTCTCTGGGGCGGCTTTGTCTTGGACGGAAATTTGGCATTTCTGGATGGAAACCAGAGTAGGCGTTAGCGTTAGGGGCTTGGCCTCGGTTGTAGTCTCAGAGTGATGGAGTAATTTAGTAATGGTCCCGGTGCAAGTGAACGAAAGTGAGCCATAGTTAACGAGTAAAGAATATGAAGGGCAAATGACGAAGGACAAGTGACTAGCGATGAGAAGAGGTAACGCTGTCAGCACGATCATACGAAAAGCCTACGGAAGAAGGTATGATCTGGACCCTTTTCCGATGGTCTCAAGACCTCGAAATTATCTGGAGTATTATCTGTCTAAGGTTTACCCCGTCATAGGTGTCATAAAGAAAAAGTGGTTCCAGATTTTTGTTGTTCTCTGCCTGGCAATATTGGCAGGAGGCAGCATCTATTACTACAACCTACTCGTGTCAACCGAGCAGGACGTATTGGCATCAAAGGGTAAAGTTCACGCCTTATTGCAAAGGCGAAACGATATCTCCATAAACCTGTCAAAAGCTGTGTTTGATTATTCGAAGCATGAGCGTGGCGTTTTTACAGCGGTTGTGGCTTTGCGCTCCATTTTGTCTGAAAAAGGGATCACGGACTCAAAATTGGAAGATCTCATAAAGAACCTTGAGCAAAATGCGCAGGGAACCGCCGGGAAGGCCGGTGAAAAGGTCGCCGGAGCAGATCCGGTATCTGCATTGAATCGCTTGCTTGCGATTGCCGAACAGTACCCGGACCTGAAGCTGTCGTCCAATTTCCTGAGTCTTATGACGGCGGTCGTCGAGGTGGAAAAGG
>CP070769.1:160180-171447 GCA_020347085.1 Desulfobacterales bacterium | reverse complement strand
CATGGCTGTATTGGCCACAGGGATGGTTCCGAACACGGCGGACACCAAGCTGCCAGGTGGTGTAAAGTGCGACCCCGATGGCTTTATAACTTCGGATCTTGCAGCAGGGGGAATGTTTGCCACCGGCGTTGCCGCGAAGCCACTGGATGTGGTTTCATCCAATCAACATGCCACTGGTATGGCCCTCAAGGCCATTCAAACCTTGGTGAAGAGCTAGGAGGTCATCAATGGAAATGGAGAAAAAGATAGGCGTATATATTTGTGAAGGTTGCGGGATCGGAGAAGCCGTCGATATAGAGAGGATAAGAAAGAACGGGGTCCCCAAAAAGATTGAGATTTGCAGGAATCATCCCATTATGTGCTCCCCGGAAGGCCTTGAGCTCATCAAGAAAGACATAGCGGACGAGGGGGTAAACACGGTCGTCATTGCTGCCTGTTCCCGACGTGTTCTGTATGACGTCTTTGATTTTGGTCCCGTGATCGTAAACAGGGCCAATTTGAGAGAAGGCGTCGTCTGGAGCCACAAGCCTCAAGAGGACAGGATATCGGGCGAGGAGGGAGCTCCACAGGTGGATCAGCTGATTCAAGAGATGGCTGAAGACTATGTTCGTATGGGAATTGCCGAAGCTGAGAAGGTCCTCCCGGCCGAGCCTTACCTGGAAGAGACGATCAACAAAAAGATCATGGTTCTGGGCGGTGGTGTCACCGGGTTGAGCGCGGCTCTGGAGGTCGCAAAAGCCGGCTACGAAGCCACCGTCATTGAGAAGACAGGCAAAGTCGGCGGATTTGCCGCCAAGATGCGCAAACAGACACCGTCGACCTACCCGTATGAGGAGTTGCAGGCGCCGGTGATCGACCAAATCGTCAAAGAGGCTGAAGCGCATCCCAAGATTGAAATCCGCACCGGCACAGAGATAGCCCGCCTTGCTGGCGCCCCCGGAATCTTCGACGTTACCTTCAAGCCTGCCGGCACCAAGAGCGCCTGGGATGTTATGTCCCCGGAGGAAGAGGCAGCCATACTTGAAAAAATGGCGGAAGAGGGTGAGGGTGAAGAAGCGGCTGCTAAGGGGGGTGAGCCCACACCTGACTCACCTGCGACTATTCTGGTAAAGAATCCGGAGGCGGAGTCTTTTGGAGCTGTTATTTTGGCCACGGGTTGGAAGCCCTGGGAGCCCAAGATAGAGCCCGAGCCGGCTCCGGAGGCCGAGAGTGAAGAGGCCAAAAAGGCAGAAGCTGAAGAAGAACCCAAAGAACCAGAGCCCACTTTTGAGCATCTTGGCTTGGGACAGTTCCCGGATGTGGTGACAAACGTCGCCTTTGAGGAGATGGCTGCCAACGGAAAAATCTTGAAGCCGTCGAGTGGCAAACCAGCGGCCAGCGTGGCCTTTGTTCAATGCGGTGGCCAGGGAACAGATGAAGACTTCCCTTATGCCTCTGCCGTTACCAGCATGGTCGCTTTGAAGCAGGCAAAATATGTCCGGGAAGACAACCCGGATGGCAAGGCGTACATCTTCTACCAGCACATGCGCACCCCGGGGCAGAATGAATACTTCTATAAGAGCGCCCAGCAAGATGACGGAATTTTTCTAACCAAGGGCGAGGTGGTGAGTGTATCAGGAAACGGCGATGGATCTCTTGTGTTGGAAGCCAAGGATACCCTGCTTGGTGAGAAAATCAAGGTCAACGCGGATATGGTTGTGCTGGGTACGGGTATGGTGCCTATGACAAAAGACGAGCCGGTCTTGAACTTCGCTTATCGTCAGGGACCCGCCTTTCGGGACCTGGAACTCTTTGACGGATATCCGGATTCGAATTTCATCTGTTTCCCCTATGAAACCCGAAGGACAGGTATTTATGCAGCAGGCTGCGCACGCCGGGCCATGGGCATCCAGGAATCGATGGAAGACGCCTCTGGTGCGGCCCTCAAGGCGATTCAGTGCATTGAATCTGCTTATCGGGGCGTGGCCGTTCACCCCAGATCAGGGGACATGACGTTTCCCGATTTCTTTTTCCAGAGGTGTACACAGTGCAAGCGATGCACCGAGGAATGTCCTTTTGGCGCCCTGGATGACGACGAAAAGGGAACACCGCTTCCCAACCCGACGCGATGTCGAAGGTGCGGCACCTGTATGGGCGCCTGCCCAGAGCGTATCGTAGGATTCGCGGATTACAGCATTGACTCGATTGGATCCGCGGTCAAGTCCATCGGGGTCCCGGAGGACGATGAGGAGAACTTGAGAGTCCTTGTTCTTGCCTGCGAAAATGATGCTTACCCTGCATTTGACATGGCCGGGCTGAATCGATTGAGCTATTCACCACTGGTGAGAATCATCCCCGTAAGGTGTCTCGGGTCCGTGAATGTGGTCTGGATCAAGGACGCCCTCTCTAAAGGGATCGACGGTATCCTGACCATCGGCTGCAAGTTTGGCGACGACTACCAGTGTCACTTTGCTAAGGGAAGCGAACTCCTTGATATCCGCATGGATAAGATCGGCGAGGCATTAAAGAGCTTGGCCTTGGAGAAGGAGCGCGTGCAGCAGGTTCAGATTGCCATTGACGAATACGAAAAAATTCCGGGCATTATCAGCGAGTTCGTGGAAACGATTCAAGGGGTTGGCCCCAACCCCTTTAAGGGCTTTTAGTCAGGTCGTTAATGGGGATGTGCCGTGGGGTCTTTCAGGGCAAATCCTCCTAAAGATACCTTTTGCGGATTTGGGCGAACACAATAGGCGGTAACGGCATGAGGAGGTATGAAAATGGCAAATAGCTATCTGGTCGAACCTGACGTCAATTTTGTCAAGCAGCTGAAAACAATGGGGGGAGAGACTCTGAAAAAGTGCTACCAGTGCGCCACGTGCTCAGTGGTGTGTCCCATCTCCCCGGACGACAGACCCTTTCCCAGAAAGGAGATGATCGCAGCCCAGTGGGGGTTGAAGGACAAACTGGTTGGCAACATGGATGTTTGGCTTTGCCACCACTGCAATGATTGCTCGACTTACTGTCCGAGAGGGGCGAAGCCTGGAGATCTGTTAAATGCTGTCAGGGCTTACAGCATTCAGAAATATGCTTGGCCAAGCTGGCTGGCCAGGATTGTGCCTGACGCGAGATTCTGGTGGCTGCTTCTTGGCATACCGGTGGCCATTTTCCTCTTTATTCTGGGTGTGACCGGGCATCTGCACATACCGGAAGGTGAGATTGAATTCGCCCATTTCTTTCCAACACTCCTTGTGGATATTATTTTTGTCCCACTGGCAACCTTTTGGATTCCTCTCGTATTTGGGATCGGGATTTACAGGTTCATGAAGGACATTCATGCGAATGCCGTTGCAGAGGGGAAAACCAGACGCAAGGAGCTTAATGTCCCTGATTTCCTGAAAACCGTCATTTGTACCCTCCCCACCATTCTCAGCCACAACAAGTTCTCCCAGTGTTCGCAGAACAAAGGCAGATATCTTTCACATATCCTTGTGTTCTTTTCATTTCTCGGGCTTTTTGTCGTTACGAACATCTTCTTTGTAGCCTTGTATATCCTCCGCGCACCCGGACCTTATCCGATATTCGATCCCATAGGCATAACCACTCCTGTAAAGCTCCTGGCGCTTGTCAGTGGGATTGGCCTTCTCGTCGGAAGTCTGCTGATGCTCTCAAACAGGCTTAAGGACAGGGGTGAAAATATCGGCAAGGGGAGTTACTTTGACTGGTCCCTGATCCTTGTAGTGCTTGGCCTGGCCGCCACCGGGTTGCTATCCTGGTTTACAAGATTGCTTCATATACCATCCCTTGCCTATCCTATATATTTTACGCACTTGGTCTTTGTGTTCTGTCTGTTTGCCTATTTGCCGTTTTCCAAGCTTGCCCATCTGGTCTACAGGACCCTGGCCATGGCCTACTCACGTTATTCTGAGAGGGAACCGTGTGAATAGAGGAACTCCTAGAAGGTAACTAAAGAAAGATCTTTTTCTACAAAACGCCCCTTGAGCTGGTACAAAAGACGGCCCAAGGGGCTATTTTTTTGCTGGGCAGGCGCCACAAACGAAAAAGGGAGTGACTTGACACGAAGTGAAGCTCGCGCCAATCGTCTCTCCCTTTTTCTTCTTTAGGAACACTGGCGGGCGGCAGGCCCTCAACCCCTGCAGCCCAACGCGCCTGCGCAAACTTTTGGATACCACTCACATTTTACAACTCCGGAACAGGCAAGTATTCTCCCTCCTTGGCAGCAAACTCCTGAATCTCGGATACCCTGGCCATAACTCCGTCTATCGGCTCTGCACCAAGCGACTTTGTTTTGGCTATCTCTTCAAAGAGAACCCTGTTAAATGCTATAGGCACATCTGTGATAAACCCTCTTGAATCTACCCTTGCAGTGTGAAACGCATCCATGACTTGTTTGGCCTTATCGTCATCCATTTCCAAAATAAAGCAAGTTAACTGCCCTCCAAACATCATTTGTACCTTGTTCTCAAGCTCACTCCCCTTCATTTCTCCTAACCTCTTATCATCTAAAAGCACAGCTATGGACTTAGCCATGTGACACCTCCTATTAGATATCCATATCAGGCAAATCTACCTCTAGTCTCTCTTCCTTTTCCTTCACATACTTCGGATTGCAGAAGGGATAATCAAATTCCTTCCACCACTTAACAATCACTTTGTATACCTCAGGCCTGAAGATAACCTTAGGTGGGAAGACACCTTCTGCCACCATGCCCCTGACAAAACTCCCGCTGAATTTCTCTTTTTCTTTGTCATGACCGCAGCATCCACTGTAGGCGATTTCATTACATACAGGACAATACCAGAACTCAGCCATATTCTGAGGCCTGATCTTTAAGCCATAGGGCACATCAGTGATAGGAGCAGGAAAACCAAAGCTGGGTATTCCCTTGCCCCAGAGTATCTGCGTGGACCACATATCATAGTATTCACCAACAGCCGCATGATCTCTCCCAAACATATGGTGTGTACAACCCATATTCTGCCTGATGATCCCATGCAACATGGACTCGAGCGGATTGCCGTACCTCATGTCCCACAACGTGAACGTTACCAGGTGCCTCTCCGGCTTGATATAGCCTCCTTCATTAACCGCCTGATGACCTTCAATGATTGCCTCATCCGGATAATCCCCTGGTCTCTTAACACCAATGATCGCGTTTACCTGTATGCCGTGACAGGGCTCTGAATCCCCCATATAAGCGGCATTCTTCATAAGAAACTCATGGCCGATGTGTGGGACGTTTCTGGTCTGATGGTTTATGACAGTCCTCCATTCCCTCCTAGCATATTCCTCTCTGGACTTCCTCGGAGGAAACCAATACTTGTCAAAGGGCGGTAAGAAGGTTGGTTCATTGATGATCCTGAACTTCCCGGCTAATACGACCGGATTCAAGCTCTTGTAGATGACCCAGCCCGGCATCTTCTTGTCAAATGGCTCTTTTACGACCTCCGGGTTGTCTTCAGGTGTCCCAAAGGTCTTGGTAGCCAGCTCTTCTGTATTCTCAATTCTCCATATTTCATCAATATCAAGGACTGCAAAGGGCTTTCCCTTAATCCTCAAGAGCACCCTGTCTCCTACGGTAACACCCAGGTTCTTGAGGTCTTCTTCAGTGATATCAAAGACCAGTGGATAGGGAAAAACCCAGTCATTTAATAGCCTTCTTTCCTTTAATATCCTATCAACTTCTGCCTTTTTCATGGATCCTTCAACAGGAGAGAAGAAACCGTAGCAGATGGACATGATCTCCCTGTAAACATTCCTCACAGGGACTCCATTCTCGTCCAGAGTAGGCTTAATGTCAAAGACAGGGCAACCTTTTGCCAGCTTTCTCCCCAACTCACGATCGCGCACAACCCTTTCTTCAAGTCTGCCTCCGTGAGGCGGTGGTGTTTCTATCACTAGTGACATCGCATACCTCCTTATTAAGAAACCTGCCAAAAATGAGCTTCAAAATGGTTTTTGTTCTGAGAACAGAATATCACATTCTTGCGGACAAGAACCAAGCTCCTCCAGCTGCGCCTTCCGCGTATCCCGGGCCTCCCCTCCTTTCTATGTTTGGTATATTTCTTGAGACTTCCTCTAAGTAGCAGGGATCAAGTCGGTTTGCCTCGGCTGGGTCTCGACGCCCGTTGAACCAAAGGTGGCCGAACAATAAGCGTTTTAGAACCCGCAAGGGTCAGAAAAGAGACTGCTCTATTTAGTACAAAATGCTCCTTTTGTCAAGGGCAAGATGTTTGAAAAAGAGGGGAAATAAGGGCATATCGCTCGTATTCTTCGTGCTGGGCTATCACTGTGAGTGTTTACGGATCTTGACTGTCCAAAAAGGGCACTGCCAGATCCTCGTATGCTCTCAAGGCGACAGGAATATGCGGGTTCACTCGGGTGCCGTATGAGGCCCCGGCAATTTGCTCACACCGGTTCACCTTGATTTAACAATAGAGCAAAACTTAGGTGTTTTTCCGCTACGTAGCAATAGCCATGCCAGGACCAATCACATGCCGAAATCATGGTAAGTAGGCAAAAGCAAAGAAGATCTTCAAAGCACAGGAGGCCGCCTCGCTTCAGGCCAAGGAGGATGCCTGTCGGTATTTTTTACAGGTTGTAAAGTACGATGTTCAAGCATGCGAAGTGAGCCCTCCCGGCCCTTCCGAGCGTGGGTTCTTCCGGACAGCAGCGCTTCGCGTTCGGGGAGTGAGCCGGTCAAACCCAGGGGCGGTCTCCGCGTTGTGAGGCTTTGGGCTGAAAAAGGTTAGCTTGTCAAGTCCGTAAGCAGGACAAAACTCTTGACTTTCAAGGTCCCGGTTGCTAACTAATCATATGTATCAACAACATTTTCTTCCGAGGGATGTTGCCAATTTCTTGTGTTGAAGTTGGCTTTTTTTGTGATACGCAGATTATGCCATAGAGGTTTGAGGGCTGAGGAGGCAAGTAACACAGCTAAGTATCATCATAGTTTTTCATTGGGCTAAGGGAAACCGCTGAATGTAAACGTCCAGCTATTTCCAGAAAGAATATCAGCACAGTAACCAAAGCCACTGGAGGCCGAAGACCTGCCCGCAACGCTCTCGCTTGCGAGGTGGGCGGGGATGCGGTTGCCTTCGGGAGAGATCATGGACTGTTACAACTTCGAGAGGCCGAACAATGAAACTGGACGAACAGGTTATCACCAGGGCGATCATAGACCGCTTCATAAAGAAATGGACCGACCACATAGACCTTGATGTTGCCGTCGTGGGCGGGGGGCCGGCTGGGTTGGTAGCGGCCTATTACCTGGCCAAGAATGGCAGGAAGGTTGC
Source organism: Desulfobacterales bacterium (assembly GCA_020347085.1). Classification (GTDB taxonomy): domain Bacteria; phylum Desulfobacterota; class Desulfobacteria; order Desulfobacterales. Next base: position 164,154 of record CP070769.1, on the reverse strand, counting down.
CCTTTTTGAGCGCAAGCTGAGCGTCGGAGGTGGGATGTGGGGCGGCGGCATGATGTTCAATGAGATTGTGGTACAGGATGAAGGGAAAAAGGTTCTTGATGAGCTGGGCATTCCCACGCACGCCTTCCAAACAGGATACTATACAGCCGATTCCGTAGAAACCATTACGACTTTGGCCTCCAAGGCCTGTCAGGCGGGGGTAAAGGTCTTCAACCTCATGAGTGTGGAGGACGTCATGATCCGGCAGACAGATGGTCCCGAAACGGCCAGGGTGGCCGGCCTCGTGATCAACTGGACAGCAGTTGAAATGGCCGAGCTTCATGTCGATCCTCTAACTGTGCGGGCCCGGTATACCATTGACGCGACAGGGCATGCTATCGAATTGATGCACATCATAGTCAGAAAATCCGGATCAAGACTCTTGACCAAAACCGGCAAGGTAATGGGTGAAAAGTCTCTATGGGCTGAAGTGGCGGAACAATCAACCCTTGAAAATACCCGCGAAGCCTTTCCAGGAGTCTATGTGGCCGGCATGGCTGCCAATGCCACGTTTGGCTCTTATCGGATGGGCCCTATCTTCGGGGGGATGCTCCTTTCTGGGAAAAAGGCAGCCGAACAAATTCTTCAGCGGTTAGAAGAAGACAAATGACAAAAGAGTGCCTAAAGTTGTGGGCGGGATGCTCACGTTGACAAATATGGTTAGGAAAAGACGATGAAAAGCCCCGTCTACTTTGCTGACCTCAGGGCGAAGCCGAGTGGCAACCTTGTGGACAAGGTCGGGCGTCTGCTCGGGGCAGTGGACCTCGCTGCCAGGGTCAAGGAAAGGGCCTTTGTGGCCGTCAAGCTTCATTTTGGGGAGACAGGAAACACGGCTTACGTACGGCCCGTTTTTGTCCGCAAGATTGTGGATATGATCAAGGAAGCAGGGGGAAGCCCCTTTCTGACCGATGCCAATACCCTTTATGTGGGGACTCGGAGTGACTCGGTTGCTCATTTGAGGACCGCCACTCTCAATGGGTTCACCTATGCTGTGGTGGACGCCCCCCTGATCATCGCTGATGGGCTTCGGGGTGGCAATGAAACAGCGGTCACGGTGAATTTGAAACAATTCAAGAAGGTCTATATCGGTTCTGAGATTGTCCGCGCCGATGCCATCGTGAGTGTGGCCCATTTTAAGGGCCATGAGCTTTCAGGCTTTGGGGGAACGATCAAGAACCTTGGCATGGGGTGTGCCTCTCGAAAAGGGAAATTGGCCCAGCATTCCACAGTCACCCCTAAGGTGAAACGGAAGAAATGCGAGGGATGCGGTGAATGTGTGGAATACTGTGCTCAGAAGGCGATTTCTCTCATTGATGAAAAGGCAAAAATCAACCGGAAGAAGTGTGTAGGGTGCGGCGAGTGCATCATCGTCTGCCCGAATCAAGCCATCCAGATTCAGTGGGACCAGACGATTCCGGTTTTTTTGGAAAACATGGTCGAATATACTGCCGGGGTATTAAAAGGGAAAAAGGACTCGGCCACTTTTCTTAATTTCATCATCCAGGTATCACCTGCTTGCGACTGCTATTCTCACAGTGATGCCCCTATTGTGCCTGATATCGGTATCGTGGCCTCGACCGACCCGGTGGCCATAGACCAGGCCTCGGCCGACTTGGTCAACAATGCCGAGGGGCTCAGGACCTCTTGCCTCACGAAGAATTTCAAACCCGGGAAGGACAAGTTCCGAGCACTCTATCCGAAGGTTGACTGGGAAATCCAGTTAGAGTACGCAGAAGAAATCGGACTTGGAACAAGATCCTACGAGCTTATCAAGATATAGTTGCTGAATAGCCATTACCGAACCAACCTGCGGCCACTTCCAACAGGCCGGGTGTTTCCAAGTGTTATCTCCAACCTCGCCGCCGGGCAGGCTATGGCGAGGCTCTCCTGAAAAAGCTGTCCGCTGACCTCACAAGCAAGTTTGGCCGGGGCTTCTCACGCCAGAATCTGCAGCAAATGCGGCAGTTCTATCGGGCCTATCCCCCTACAGAGATTTGCCAGACAGTGTCTGGCAAATTCACTCTGGATGCCCTTCAAGACCGTTTCTCACTGCCTTGGTCTGCCTATGTTCGACTCCTCTCCCTAAAGAGTAAGGGGCAATCGGGTCGGACAACATCAACTATCTGACATTACAAAAGAAATGGTCACAATTTATGCCAATCGAAGTCTTAGGTTGGCCTTTGGGGGCTGAAAACACCTTTCTAAGAAGAAACTCAAATGATGGACGTTAGTCGTCTCCCAGGCGAATAATCTCCCCTGCCACATGCTGCCAGGCGACGCTCAGTTGCGTGCGATGATGAGACACGGCTTCACCTACCACGGATAGAGCCCTGTCAGGGTCGTTATTGGTCTCGCTGATGTGGGCCAGGATGACATGTCTGAGCGAACTGTGCGATACCTCTCCCAGCAGATCGCGAGATGCCTCATTTGACAGGTGTCCCCGCCGACTTTGAATCCGCTGTTTTACGTGCCAAGGGTACGGCCCCTCCTCCAGCATCTGTAGATCGTGGTTTGCCTCCAAGACGATAAGGCTGCACCCTTTCAAGTGGTGGCAGACCAACTGGGTTGCGATGCCCAAATCGGTCACAATTCCTATCTTTGTAGCATCATCTTGAACCGTAAACCCTACTGAATCTGATGCATCATGGGAAACCGAAAAAGGGTGAAGACAAAGATCCCCTATACAGAAGGCCTTACCAGGATGGAACTTTATGGTCTCATACACAGCTCCAAGCTGAGCCCCGGAGGCGGCGAGGGTCAGTTCATTAATATGAACCGGCAGCTGATAACGTCTTGAAAGGGGACCTACGCCCTGAATGTGATCAGCATGTTCGTGAGATACAACAATCGCATCCAGGTATTTTGGATCAAGCGCTCTTGAGCGCAGGCGACGTTCAATTTCGACTGCGGACAGCCCCGCGTCCACCAGAATAGAGGATCTTCCATCAGAAATGTAGATGGCGTTTCCCTTGCTCCCGCTGGATAGTACGCAGACGCTGGTCACTGGTCACTCGTCATGAGTCATTCGCACGTTGAAAGGATTTTGTAATTCCTTTTGGCTGTTACCACTCGTATGAGTTATTACGAAGAGCATCTCATAGTTTCCAGGTAGCCGTATGTCTGTCAGTCATCACGGGGCAAAGGATACTACTGAACATAGGCATGCAGCCATGTCCACCTCCGAGAAAGGCATACCTCCTGAAGAAAGGCATTGGCCGCCTCAGCGAAGCGACCTTCCTTGCCTCGTGCACTGTTACTTTTAGGGCTTACAACTAACCAGTGATAAGTGGCTAATAACTAAGTTCCCGTATGTCCGAAGCCACCCTCATTCCGCTCTGTTTCCTCAAGCGTATCCACAAGCTCTAGTTCGGCTTGATAGACCTTCTGAATGACCATTTGGGCAATTCTGTCACCTCGACGGATGGAATAAGGCCTTCCCCCGAGATTGATAAGTGCGACCTTTATCTCCCCTCTGTAGTCAGCATCGATGGTTCCGGGAGAGTTGACGATACCTATACCGTGTTTAAAGGCAAGACCACTTCTAGGGCGAATCTGTGCCTCTAGGCCTGTAGGCATAGCTATAGCCACCCCTGTAGGAATCACGGTAATGGAACCTATGGGGAGCACCTGGTCTTCTTTGATGGCCGCATAGAGATCCATTCCAGAGGATTGTGGGGTCATGTAACAAGGCAGGGGAATATCTGAATCATGTTCTGGGTTAAGACGACGGATCTTGATCGTTGGGGGAGTCATCGGTTATTCGTCAATGAAAGTGAGCTAAAGTTGATGAAGTGAACAAGCTTATGTACAAGATTGAAGCTCCCTGCCCCGACAAGTCGGGGTAAGGGATTGTACTATTTTTAGATCCGCTTGCTAACCCCTCAGTTTTGACAAGTCGGGACGGGGAATGCACTCGCTTTTGCGGTTCAAGTTAT
>CP070769.1:157096-160080 GCA_020347085.1 Desulfobacterales bacterium | reverse complement strand
ATCTAAAAATGGTACCCTTCCTTACAGTCGCTGCGAAGCACTGCCGTCAGGCAGAACATTCCCTGCAGCTTGCTGCAGGGAGGTTCAATAGTCCTGATCGTCAAAGATCCTGGAGGTAATGACATGGCAAAATATTTCTCCGCAGGCGCGGCTCTCAAAGAGAAAAGACTGAGTAACTTTCTGGATACCGCTGGAGCCCATCTGCATGCCTCAAAGAATGAGCAGATCCTTGTGGCCGAGATACGCAAGGCGGCAATAGAAATTCAATATATTGAGGACAAAGTTGCCATAGGGCGCGCACGGCTTCAAAAAACGACAAAGGCTATTGAGGAGACTGAGATCCGATTGCGCGAGGCTGAAAAGGAACTGTCCCGCATTCGGAAAGAGAGGGCGGCCGCGGAGGGTGAACACGAGAAGCTGCAGACGACTGAAAGGGAGATCCAAAGTAAACGGGTCATCTTGGCGGACATGAAAAAACAAATTGCCCATGTGCGTGGAGATGTGCGTAGGTTATCAGCCAGATTCAAGGCACTTCAGTCGACTCACCGGAATGGCCAGGTCAAGCAAGAGACTCTTGAAAAGGAGATGGGGACCATAGGAATAAGGTCAAGCGCCTTGGAGAAGGGCCTCCCCGTGATGAGAAAGACGAGAGATCTTCTTGTCGGAATACTGCCGGAAGGGTTTGACGGTGATAATTTTGATAAACTCTATAATCAGGGTGAAATAGAGAAAGCAATTAACGACTATATCGCCGAAGTCAATGAACATATGGAGAGACTCGAGAAGGAGAGGTCTGATCTCAATAGACAAATAGATGAGAAAGATGTGCAGCAAAGGGCCTTTTTGTCAAGAAAGGATGACCTGGAAGGAAAGGTCAAAGATCTTACGGCGGAGGTAGGTGGAGAGGCCGAGGTACAGACAGTGATAGATGAAGTAAAAAGACTGCGAGACGAAAAGGAACGTTTGGGCGCTGAGTGTGAGGCGATGATGAAAGAGGGGGACCAACTGGAGTCCAATATTAAAAGCCTGGATGATGAACTTGAAGCGGGAAAGAAGCTCGAACGAGACTTGACGGAAAGATATGCATACCTGACCTCCCGACAGCAAGAAATGGACCAATTTGATGACATGGAGTCTGAGATTAACAGGCTTCAGAAGGAGATGCAAAAGTGTGAGAGGGATTCAAGTGTTAATGATACGTTAACTGAAATCATTGGCGACATAAAAGAATATGTGGGCTTGATCAACGGCAAGTTGCGATATGCAGTTAAGGACTATAATGAGCAATTTGATGCATTTATAAACACGGTCAGAAGGTAGCTTTTCTATTCCTCTAATTCGTAAATTCAGGAGGGTATTTTCTGTGAAGATGGCTATTGTGGGTAATGTGGAACCAAAAGAGTGACTATAAACGAGAGCATCTAAAGTGAGCTAAAGTTAATGTGTACCCTTTCGGCTTAGTCAATCCTAAGAATAGAGTATGCTGAAGGTAGCTTCGTTAACTTTAGGCACTTTAGATCAGTTTAGGCACTCCAAATTTCAGAATCTGAAGAAAGGGGGAGGGACCTATGGAGAGTGCATATCCCGAAAGATCACGTTTTAAAGGTAGTGTAGCCAAGGTACTAAACGCGAGTGGCAGCGCAGCCGCATGGGCGTACGACATGACGTCGGCTGGCGTAGGCAAAGCATTGTCTGCGGCAAAAAAGGCACCTGTCTTGCCGGAGAAAGTGATGGACATCTTTGCCTCAGGCTTTGATATGGTGAGGCGCGGTGAGAAGAAGCAACTGGAGGATAGGATTAAGGAATACGAAAAAAAGATCAAGTCATTGTATTTTCAAATCGGCAAGAAAGGAGCAACCTATTCGGGTGACGAGAGGGCGCTGGAAACGGCGTCGGTCAAAAAGCTTATCGCTGATGTCAGAGAACATGAGAAAGAGATACAGAGGATGCGAGACCGTATCGCTCAGATCAAAGAAGAGAAAAAGGCCCGGACATTAAGGCTTAAGAAACTCAGGAAAATGGAAAAATTGGCCAAAAGTAGAGATAGAGTATCAGATGAGAAGGTGAAAAAGAGGGTCGAATCCGCCATAGCAAAGGCCGTAAAACATGGCGAATTCCAGACACGGTCAGAGCAGGAAATATTTGACAAAGTTGCAAACGACCTCCTCGATTCCGAGATGGAGATCAAGGTGCTTGCAGCCGCAGAGCTTGGAAAGATAGGAAACATTGCTGCTATGCCCATTCTCATGGAAGTTTCACATTTCGGTCATCCCGATCTGACTTCGGAGGTAATTAATTCTCTCATCATGCTGGGTGATTCGCGGGCTGTTCGTATTTTTAAGAAAAATGCTGATCATTTCAATTACAGGGTGCGGATAGGGTGCATCAGAGGGCTTTACAAGCTGGCAGAAGACCAAGAAGCATTGCCTGTGCTTACAAAGGGTTTGAAGGATGAACACCCGGAGGTGAGGAGAACCGCGGCTACGTTTATCGGTTGGAAAGACTACGCAGACGCTGCGCCTTCACTGGTGCAATGTCTCAGAGACGAAGACGCTAGGGTGAGGAAGGCGGCTGTGTCGGCTCTGGCTAATGTCAAGGACAGTCTGGCTGTGTTGCCTTTAATCAAGGTGCTGGGGGACAAAGACCTCGAAATCAGAGAGAAGTCATTGGATGCTATCAAGGTAATTACGGGTGAGGAAATAGCATTTGATCTTCACGCGTCGGGAAAGGAATTAACCGAGGCGATAAACAACCTTAGGGATTGGTGGCAACAAGAAAGGCTTGGTAAGGAAGAGGTAGCAGAGGCAGTAGTTACAGCGGAGGCCGTTGGGGAGATTGCAAAGTCGGAACGGGCTGCTGAAGAAGAGGCTGAATTTACGTACGAGAGCTTGATGAGAATGACCAAGTCGGAACTTCTCTCACTCTGCGAAGAACGTGGGATTGAATGTCGCGAGAAGCAGACCAAGGCTGAAATCAGCGAGCTT
>CP070769.1:153180-156996 GCA_020347085.1 Desulfobacterales bacterium | reverse complement strand
AGAGAGGCTTTGAAGCCAATTTTCTCTGCAAGGTCCCGTTAGCACCTGAAATGAGGAAATCTGCTCAGACAGGCCGGTTCCCTTAGAAGGGGAAGGGTTACTTTCATAGAATGAACTCTGCAGGAAACGCCAAGGACGTCTAAGAGGATTCGGACATCTTAGGCAAGGTAAAATAAAAGGTCGCCCCTTTGGCCTTTTCAGACTCCACCCAGACCTTTCCACCGTGGTGGTTTACTATCCTATCTACTATTGCGAGTCCTAAACCCGTCCCTTCCTGATTCTTGGTTTCTTTCAACCGGCGGAACGTTTCAAATATTTTACGGTGATATTTCGGATCAATCCCAATACCATTATCCCTTATGTAAAACTGATGGAGCTCTCCCCTGTCTTCGTATCCGACTTCGATCCTGGGGTTCTTGGCGCCCTGGACAAACTTCATGGCATTGGCAAGCAGGTTTTCGAAAACCTGATAGATCCTTTCACCGTCACAGTAGATACTCGGAAGGTTTTCCCCCACAATGAACTCTATCCCGTTTTCTTCCAGGCTGGGCTTGAGCGATGAGGCCACTTTCTTCAGTATCTTGAGGGAAGAAACATCCACAAAGTCAGAGACCACCCGGCCGATCCTTGACAATGATAGGAGATCAGAGACCAATACCTCCATTCGGTCGGCGCTGGTCCTGATTTGATCAAGGTACCTTCGGCCCCTTTTTTCCAGTTTGTTTTGATAGTTCTTTTGCAGACGAGATGCAAATCCCTGGATGGAGATGATGGGGATTTTCAAGTCAAGGGAAACAATGTGGACAAAATTCTCAAGCTCCTGGTTTATCTTTCGAAGTTCCTCCTCTGCACCTTTCTGTTCGGTAATATCCACAATGTTACCTAATATGGCAGGCCTTCCGTCGTAGTCTATGCGGGTGTTTCGCCTCCTGATCCATATGGTCTCACCGAATTTTGTCAGGCCTCTCGCCTCATATTCCGACGGGGCCTTCTGTCCCTTCAGTCGTCTTGCCCTTATCTTATTGGTCAAGTCCCTGTCCTCAGGATGGACCAATTTCCAGGCCTCAATACCTAACAACTCCTGCTTTGGGTACCTGTAAATCTCGGCGAATCTGCTGTTGGCAAACACGACCTTCTCATCCTGGTCGATATAGATGCCGGTCAAGGAGTTTTCAACCAAGGTACTGTACTTTTCTTCGCTATGGCGAAGTTCCACCTCTGCCTGCTTGCGTTCTGTAATGTCACGAAAGATGCCCTGGATGATTGGTTTTCCCCGAACTAAAGTTACTGAAGCAGTTATGTGGACGGGGATCATTCTTCCAGATTTGGTTATGACCTCTGCCTCATCATCAACCGATCCTTTTTCTTCTATATGTCTCTTGAACATATTGCTGTAATATTCAGCCTTTGCGGGTGGATGAAGCGTTGTCTGATGTTGTCCTATAATCTCTTCCCTTCTTTTTTCCAACAGGGTTTCTGCCGCTTTATTACAGTTAGCAATCTGGCCCGTCTGTGGGTCTGCCCAAAATATGGCATCCACCGCACTTTCAAATGTAAGTATGCACTTTTCCTCGCTCTCTCTGAGTGCCTCCTCCGCCCTCCTTCGGTCGGCGGCATCCTTCTCTAATGCTTTGACCCTTTGTTCCAGCTCTTCGTATGTTGGCTTACGAGCCATCTGCAAGTTCCTTGGTGTTGAGATTAGACGGGTCAGACGGTGAGAGAGTCCCGGATAAACCTCTCACGGATAGAACATGGACAGTTTCTGAGATTTGTATCAGAATCTTCTTTTAACCTGAATTGTGTTCAACCGCACTTTCGTCCCCTAACCACCTTATATGTCAAGGGGTCTTGGGTTGTCAACTAAACCCACGGGGCATCGACAGGCTACAGGTGTGTCGGGGCTGGGTCCTAAAGCCCATTTTGGATATACCGGTAAAGCCCTAAAGTTTTCAGCTAGTTATTACGGAGGGCATCATATGGTTGGCAATAGATCATGCAAAATGCTTTGCATACAACCATATTGAGATGGCAGCAGGAAGGCGGACTGCTGATGCATGTGGCCTTGGTGTTGAACTGCAACGGGGAGCGCATTGTCTCCAGCTTACTGAGGGGCTAACGCTCGCTGCGTATCTTCAGAATTGATTATCCAAATTATCCAAAGCTTTCAGGAAATAATGTTGAGAATTTGAGGTTCCTTCCTATGGGGGGCGGGTGGAATAGTTTTCGGATGGCCTACTACAATCGGAGCGACAATTCGGTGATCATCTGGTATTCCGATTGCCCTAAGAATCTCAGGGTCCCTGATGTTAGACCCCAAACCGACCCAGCACGTACCCAAACCCATAGCAGCCGCACAGAACATGAAATAGCAAGCCGCAAGTGTGCAGTCCACGTAGGCAGATTCGATATTATGAGGACCCAAAATGTAGACAAGGCAGGGGGCATTGTAAAATACGTTGAATTCTTTGTTTCTGAGGGCCGCTTCGTACTGCTTGATGGGAGTATCCGGATTCTGTTGAAGATACGAGAGGAAATTCTTCTTGCTTTCATCAGAAAGCCGTTGGATCCACTGCTTGTTTTTAACGATTATGAACCTCCATGGCTGCCCATTTCCGGCACTAGGCGCAAGGCAGCTGTCTTTAATAATCTTCCGGATAAGCTTCAGGGGGACTTGTTTTTCATCAAAGTCTCTGATGGATCGCCTCTTCTTCAGCAGGTCGAAAAATTCAGCCACTCGGTTCTCCTTTCCTTGTATGGTCAGCCTTATGGCCGCCGATTCGATGAACGGCGGTATGATTGTCGTACCAGTAGGTCAAGGCGAACTTGTCCAAAGAACAGGGCGACAACAGCAGCCAGTATAGAGAGCGGAACATCATCCAGACATAGTGCCAATCGCCATATTTATCGAACTTGCGTGCGGAAGCAATTGCCTTGGCCGAGGTGACCCGTGTCAACTTCTGCCTGCGGATTCGGCCTAACCGCTTCAAATCCATCAAGAACTGAACGTCTTCTGCAAAGAGTCGTCCTTCGTTGTAACCACCCACGGTCTCAAAATCTTTACGACGGCAAAAGACGACGCCTGTATCCATGCCAGTGGCCCATACCATGGGGACCATGATCATGTAGGCAACGGCAATGCCCAACGACATTCGCTCCAGCTTTACCCCGGTAGCTCCCGCCACCACCTTGCCGGTAGCCAGGGCGCAGTCAATGGCATTAAAGGTATCAGGGTGAATCCGGGCATCAGCATCCACGAAAGCGAACAACTGGCCCCGAGCTACCGAAGCTCCAGCGTTCCGGACTGCGGCGATAATTCGCTTCTCCACGTAGACGAGTCTACAGCCTCGTCTCCGGGCAACGTGCCTCGTACTGTCGGTGGAGGCGTTATCGGCCACCACCACTTCGACGGCTTCCGACCTACATAGGTATTGTGCCCGGGCGTCATCTACCGTGTCCAGTAGCCGCGGGAGGTACGCTTCTTCATTGTGGGCAGGAATGATGAGGGACAACCGGGGAACACCAAGAGGTGCGTCGTTCCTGGAAAGATGTTTTCGGCTGGACGGTTTTGTTTTGGAGGCGCTCACAATTCTTTGAAGACCTTGGCAAGGGAGTCCCCGGCCACGTGGAGTTTCCACTCGTTAAGATAACCGAAGGGAGTTACCGTGACACGGTAGCCGCTCCCTTCCAGGCGTTTACGCCCTTCCTCGATAAAGGCTTCGGCGAATTCGGGCGGAGCTTTGCTGGTAGAAAGGTGATTAAACGAGTGTAGGACAACGGTCTTGGAGGTAAATTTTCCGGCCAGCCACTTGATGTTCT
>CP070769.1:149326-153080 GCA_020347085.1 Desulfobacterales bacterium | reverse complement strand
CCAGCGCATCATCCCGGGACGACCAAAATAGAGGTGACCCCTGGCCGTATCAACCATGCCCATCGCCTTCAAATGCGATTCCTGGACGAAATCGGCCTCAAAATCGCCTGCTGCATATCGTTTCTGGACCCGGTCCAGGATGTCGGCCGCTCCCAAGCCCCAGCATGTGTCATGCGAGGCACCGAATAAGAGAATACAAATGAAGAAACATCGAATCATGAGCTTTATCATATTAATCGCCATATCACTTAACCAGCACATCTCGAGGCTTGCTTCCGTCAGAAGGCCCCACCACGCCATCACGTTCCATCACTTCGATCATTCGGGCCGCTCGATTATACCCTACCCTCAGACGACGCTGAATCATTGAGATGGAAGCCTGTCCGGTCTCGGTAACCAGAGCAACAGCCTCATCATATTTTTCGTCGTATTCATCTTCACCCTGCTTATCCTCTTCCCCTAACCTGGGCTTCAGGATTTCCTCCTCATAGACTGGTTCTTGTTGCTTCTTCAAGAACTCTGTGATTCCGCGAATTTCTGACTCCGAAACATAAGCCCCGTGTATGCGCTGCAACTTGGAAGTCCCCGGAGGAAGGAAGAGCATATCACCGTTTCCGAGGAGGGTCTCGGCACCATTGGCATCCAAGATGGTCCTAGAGTCCGTTCGTGAAGAAACCTGAAAGGATATCCGAGTGGGAAAGTTGGCCTTGATAATACCCGTCAAAACATCCACTGAAGGTCTCTGCGTGGCAATTAACAGATGAATGCCAGCCGCACGAGCCATCTGGGCCAAACGCGTCAGGGCTAACTCCACATCCCGAGAGGCTACCAGCATAAGATCAGCCAGTTCGTCAATGACAACCACAATAAAGGGAAGCTCTTCAGACATGCCTTCGGTCTCAGGCGTCAGTTTACTACCCCCTGATCCCTTGGTCTTTTTGAGCGTAACCCTCTCCTTGGCCAGCCCTTTATGATACTGGTATATGTTGCGCACTCTCTTTTCGGCCATGAGGGTATAACGACGCTCCATCTCATGAACTGTCCACTGCAGGGCCTGAGTGGCCTTCTTCGGATCCAGAACCACAGGTGAAATCATGTGCGGGATACCTTGGTAGGCAGCGAGTTCGATGCGCTTGGGGTCAATCATTACCAATTTTACTTCATTCGGAGTCGCCTTATACAGGGTACTACAAATCATCGCATTTAAGGCCACGCTCTTCCCAGATCCGGTGGCGCCCGCAATTAAAAGGTGGGGCATTTTTGCCAAATCGGTTATGACCGGGTTTCCCAGGATGCCCTTGCCCAAAGCCAAGGTCAGTTTAGAGCGCGAGGCTTCAAAGGCTTCAGACGAAATAATATCTTTGAATCTAACCGGCTCCCTGTCGGGATTTGGAATCTCTATCCCGATAACCGCTTTGCCAGGAATAGGCGCAACAATGCGAATGCTGGTGGCCCGAAGCGCCATGGCTAAATCATCGGCCAAGCTGACCACTTTGTTTATCTTGACCCCCGGCGCAGGCTCATATTCATACATAGTAACCACCGGCCCGGGGGACACAGCCACTACTGTGCCTGACACGTCAAAATCGCTCAGTTTTTTTTCCAGCAGATTTGACTGCATCTGGAGGTTTTCGTGATCCATCCCCTTGACATGAAGTTTAGAGTCCTCCAGCAAGCTCAACGGAGGAAGTTTAAACCTCTTGCCCGTATCCATGAATTCAAAGACTTCCTGCCTGCGCGCCCGAATCTCCTTCATCTGCTTTTGGGGAGGCTCCACGACTTTCACGGGAGCTTTCTTTCTGGGGGCTTTCCTATAGCTTGCCTCGGCCCGTCTCTTCGCCTTATTGCGCCGCTCATTCCAGATAATCCAGGCAGTACGTGCCCGGGCCAAGACTCCCGCACAGACCCGGCTGAACCATTTAGACACAGCAATAAGCGAAACCCGGGTGGCCATGATCAAAGCGATGGTCCAAATCGTGAGAAGAAAAATGAGTCCGCCAGTCGTTCCACCGTATTTTCCGACCGCATCGGCCAACGGGATCCCCACAATCCCTCCGCTGGAAAACCGCCGTCCAAAAATCAGATAGTGGGGGCGAAAACCTGAAAGCAGCGCTCCTGTCGTGGCCACCAATAGGAGCCCACCCAGAACCGCGAGAAAGATGATACCCCTAGAATATTCCTTCAGGATATACCAGGTGGTAACAAGTAAGATGACAGGTATCCAAAAGGCACCAACCCCAAAGAGGTAGATGAGAAAACCACCCACATGGGCACCCACGGGTCCAAACAGGTTTTGAACCTCACCGGAAGCCCCAGCATGATTAATGGAAGGATCTGACGGATGATAAGAAAGGAGGCTCACAGCCGTAAATATCAGCGCAAATGATAGCACAACTCCTAATATTTCCTTCCGCATCCGCCTTACTTCATACCTCCACAAGGCAGGTTCATGCGAGACAACCTTGTTGGCCTGCCTTGACCTTTTCTAGATCCGTCTTCATCGTGGACCTGACCAACTCCATCAGCACTTCCTTGGTCTTATTGTACGGGGCCGTCTCAACGGGCCGGTTCACGCTAAGGACAATACGCCCCGGTTTTATGCGGAACTTCCCTTTTGGCATGACATAGTGACTCCCACAAATCACAACAGGTACAATGGGTCGCCCCGAGTCAATGGCCAAATAGAAACCACCCTTTTTGAATGGTCTAATCTGACCGTCCTCGCTTCGCGTCCCCTCGGGAAAGATCACGACCGAAACCCCCTCCTGGGCGATCTTTTGCGCTGCCTTTTGAAGGCTTTTGATGGCCGACTTTCGATTAGAACGATCAATGCTTATGTAGCCCACACGCGCCATCGAATACCCAAAAATAGGGATCTGAAAAAGTTCCATCTTGGCCAGCCATCGAAACTGAACCGGCAGATACCCGAGGAGCACCAGAATATCAAACATGCTCTGGTGATTGGCCATATACACGTAAGTAGCACGGGGATCGATATGCTCTAACCCTTGAATGGATACTTTGACGCGGCTGACATAGAGAATCGATTTTGCCCAGAATCTTCCCACCAAGTGGGAGAGGTTGCCGCCTTTTCTTAGGAATGATGCAATAATGGCAGCCAAAGCACAAATGAACGTAATCAAAACGACCCAGGCGGAGATCGCAGCTGTTCGTATCATATTCTTGGGATGCCTCCTGCCTTCATTGAGCGTAAACAAAATGAAGAACATCGCGTCATGTTAGATTTACCATCTTCAGATTCGCTCGCTATTGCTGTTCAGGTCAAGATTTTCAGCTCATCAAAAATCGTATCTGCAAAACGAATAATGCTGTCCCTCTGTGCCTTGTTGGCATAATGGATACAATCACAGCGCATTCGGTTTCGCGTGCGAATCAATAGTTCAAACGAGATGACTGATAGTTCTAGCACTACCGCAAAATAGAAGGGCTGGCAGTCGACATGCGCAGCCTGCACCTGATCCATGAGATCAGGGTCCAGGGAGACCCAATAAACACCTTCCCTGTGGGAAGAGCCAAAACGCTCATCCAAATGGGTCTTTATCTTCTCATAATCCCCAGGTCGAAGCTCATCGATGCGATACTGTTTCATATGTGGCGAGACCCTATCCTGACAGATACTAGAAGCTATCTCAAAAAAGTGGATCAGGGTTCAGGGCAAGGCGCGGGGCCGCGAAAAAGCGCAGCATACACGGCAGTATGTGAGCATTTTGAGCCGACTCGCAACGCCGCCATG
>CP070769.1:143491-149226 GCA_020347085.1 Desulfobacterales bacterium | reverse complement strand
CCCTTAACAACACAGATGTCCAGGTAGGCATCATCAAATACGGCCTGAGGCGTAATGCGCATACCCTTGGCGTAGGACCTGATATTGCCAAAGGCCACAAGGAAGACATCCCCAAAAAACTTTTCCCCATCAAATCTGAGCTCTACAGTCTGTGGCTTATAGGAAAAGAATTTGAACAGGCCGCCCGCAACGTGCATCAAAAAGGGATCCATCCTTCTCTTCCTGGCAAAAGCAGCCACCTCTGCATCAAAGCCCAGACATGCAGTGCCAGCAAAGAACTTGTCATGATTGACTCTAACCAGGTCTATCTTTTTCGTTCGTCTTTGCTTGATGATAGCATACGCACTGTTAATGTCTGTTATCCCCACGTTGGCGGCAAAATCGTTTGCAGTGCCTAGAGGTACAATCCCCAGGGCAGTGTCCGTGCCGGCTATTCCGTTGACCACCTCATTGACTGTCCCGTCGCCCCCACAGACAACAACGGTTTCACACCCCCGGGCAGCAAGTTCGCTTGCCAGGTCCGTGATTTGTCCAGGATATTGGCTAACCGTCACATCACATGTCACCCCGGACTCGCCCAGTCGGCGCAGCACGGCAGGATACAGCTTCCTGGATTTCTTGCCGCCCGCAACAGGATTTATGAGAATATGTACTCTTTTCAACTAACGATCTTTTTGATTTTTTCAGCCTTGTCTTTGATTTTCTTGGCCTGCCCTATGCCTGGAACCCGCTCAATGACTTTATCAGCCAGCTTGCTCTCCAGCGATTTCTCTTTTGGACCAGAATCTTCATCTGACTCCGCCTCTTTTCCTGGTTCTTTGTCTTGCTTCAACTCCTTCTTGATGCCGCGAATCTCCTTGACCGTCTTTCCAAGTCCAGTCCCTATGGCTGGAAGACGTTTGGCCCCAAAAATAAGAAGGATGAGCAGGGCAATGATCAGCAGTTCTGGTGCGCCTAATCCGAACATGGAGTCCTCCTGTATATCAATTTCATGGTGTTCCGTTTCGTAGTGTTCCGTGAGATGCTGCCCGAACAGGCATCCGTTAAGCCCGGAACAAATGCGTGACTTTGTTCTCCCTTAAATTGAAACCGTTTGAGGATTAATTAACAATATATAATATCAGACAAGGCACCGTCAACATCAGGCTACTTCCAATCCCTTAGGGTCTATCCGTACGTCGAGCAGCTTGGCGCCCTTCCTCCCTGATAATATATCAACCCACTCCGGCCCCAAGGTCCGAATATCTTGCTTTTCACCCATGGCCCAGATGCACCCTCCACCACCGGAACCTGTAAACCTTGCCCCGCAGCCAAGGGTCAAAGCTTTCTCGACAAGTGCCACGCCCACTTCATCAAAGACTTCGGGCGTCATTTTTCTTCTTATATCGACCTCTCTGTTCATAGCCCACACAGCAGCACCCCAATCCTTCGCGATCATGGATTCAACAAATTCTTTTGTGCAGGTGACAATTTCGGGCCAAAGATGCCTTCCACTACCCCTCACAAACTGTTCGATCCACTTACTGTTAATGTCGCGCGACTGGTGGGGCACACCGCAGTATGCAACCAGAAGGTGTCTTTCCAGTGTAGCATACTCCTCTTTCTTCAGAACCTCAGTCCTCTTGAAACGGGGTTGTCCGGGATCTCCAGGCCAATACCAGGCATGGACGCCTCCGTAGGCCGCGGCCAGCTGATCCTGCATCCCACAAGGAATCCCAGCAACTGCCTCCTCAAGCGCATGGGCCAAAAGCACGATTTGCTCGGTGCTCGGCGGAGGCGTTCCATCATCGCCTGACAAGGCACTTGCCAGTGCCCCGATTATGGCTACAGCCGCTGTGGAAGAGCCTCCGAGGGCGCTCCGTGGTGGCGACTTAGATGTGATCTCGATATGCACGCCTTCAACCCTGAAATAAGTCGCAATGGCGAAGACCAAACCTAACGGACCACTGAAGGGGGCCCTGTCAGCTCGGTGCACTTCGCTCCTAAAGCCACTTGATGAAACCTTTATTTCACCAGCACTGTAAGGAAGAAGCCGAACCCGGGTCTTCATATCGAGGGCCATGTTAAAGGTGCACGGAGACAGATGACGCAGGGGATAATAGAAAGTCTTAATATCAAGGGTTCCGCCACAATCGATCCTGCAAGCAGCCGTGGCCTCCACAGGGCTCGATTCGAGACGGTTCTTTAGTAGGATCACAGCCAAAGCTTTCTTTGAACATCCATATTTATGTTCATTTAACAGGCCCGAATACCGCTGTCAACATCAGCATTGCCTGCGGCCTTTCCCATTCAAACTCCTTGACAAAATCGACGCGTTCTTATAGGGGAAGCTTCGTACTCAGGTAATTTCCATGTCATGTCCGGGTGCGAGGCCGTGACCTGTCCGGACTTCAAATTTGCGTTTGTGTTGGAAACCAGGTGAGAAAGGAGAGGTGTATGAACATTCTAATGTTTGGACCGAACGGCAGCGGCAAGGGGACGCAGGGGGCGATTCTTAAGGAGAAACACAACCTGCCTCATATTGAATCAGGCGCAATCTTCCGGGAAAATATCTCCAAAGGTACTGAGTTGGGTGCCAAGGCCAAAGAATACATTGACCGTGGAGACCTGGTGCCTGACGACATTACCATCCCAATGATTTTGGACCGCCTAAAACAAGACGATTGTAAGAATGGATGGCTCCTGGATGGATTCCCCAGAAACAAGAATCAGGCCATTAAACTCGATGAGGCCCTCAAAAACGAGGGTCTTGACTTGAACGTAGTCGTAGAAGTCGTGCTGGATAGACAGATTGCCAAGAACCGGATCATGGGGCGCCGACTCTGCGCAAATGACAACAACCATCCAAATAATATTTTTATCGATGCCATTAAGCCGGACGGGGACAAATGTCGGGTCTGCGGTGGTGAACTTTCGGAACGCTCTGACGACCAGGACGAAGGCGCCATCGACAAACGCCACAGTATCTATTATGATACAGAAACGGGAACCTTGGCCTCTTCTTACTATTTTAAAGACCTTGCTGAAAAAGAAGGCCGAATCAAATACATAACCCTCGACGGGGCTCCGAGTGTTCAAGAGGTAACAGCGGAGCTTACGTCAAAACTCTAGGATCTGATGCGCACGTGAGGTGCCTGCCCGAAACCACCTGATTCGGGCAGGCATTTGCTAATCGCTGTGATCACGCACCTGCGACTCCATGAAGAGCAGAATATTCTGGACGGTCCTCTTCGCAATAATCTTCCTTATATCCCTCCTCTTTCAGTTCCGATTCCCCATCGCAAAACGCCTTGGGGGTTTTCTTGGGAAAAGGGACCCTCTTGAAAAATGCGAGGCGATCTTTGCACCAGCGAGTCGCATAGAAACGAACTTCGTCTATGCAGTGCATCTGTTCGAGGACGGGTGGGGCAACCGGTTGATTACAACCACGCCAAAGATCTCTCCTGTAACCAAGGAGTTTCAGGAGATTTATGGGATGACGGATTGCTCGTGGGCTTCGGTTTTGAGACAAGTGTTTGGGAAAGAAAACCTGCCCCTGGAAAAGCTCACAATTTTGGAAGATTCAGTTAGCAGCTTTACCGATTGCAAGCTCCTTTATGCTTACTGGAAAAGGCATCCCTTTCAGTCGGTCCTTGTCGTGACCGATGCGCCTCATGCCCGCCGTTTCAGGATAGTCTTAGACAAGGTCTTTGGAGACGAGAAGGTAAAAATCCTTTCATATCCTTCATTTCCAGACAGACCTCTTGAGGACTTCTTTGCCGACGAAGAGGATTATGTCATGTACGTCTTTTCAGAGTACATAAAGATCGTGGCCTATGCCATGAAGTACGCCGTTGGGAATTGACGATTGACGATTGGAAACTGATGACTCAGGGATCAAAGACTTTCTTCAAATCTTTCAATCTTCAATCGTAAATCTTCAATCCTTACCAGGCTCCTCCAAGTTGCCACTTTCGTCTACCTCTCCAACAAGTGCCTCGAATAGGATGATGAGATCTTCATTGGTCTTTCGCAGCCTTCTCGACACAGCCCGGCCAATGGCCCGGGTAACCAGCAGCCCTAACCAGGGGTCTTCGTCACCCAAACGGTTAAAGTCATCACGGTTAATGACCAGAAATTCACAATCCATATTGGCAGTCACAGAAGCTGAGCGGAGTTCCTCGTCCATGAGGGCCAGTTCGCCGAAAAATACATCCTCTTCATCCGTCAGTGTAACGATGGTAAAGGCATCGTTGTCAAGCGTACGTTTGAACACGTCTACGGTGCCTTTGTTCAAGATGAAAAACTCGCTTCCAGCGTCACCCTCAGTAATGACGTTATGACCCGCTTTGCAGTGCCGGACAGAGACGATCCCTGACAGCTTTGCCAGCCTCTTGTCATCATCTTTAATCGCTTGAAACAATACAATTTTTCTTAACTTCTCAACAATAGGCCTTTCATCCATGGTTCCGCCTCGTTAATCATGTCTGTACCAGGATAACCCGGGAGTATGGCTTGATTCTATAATCCGGGCCAGGATTAAACACGGGGTGGTTGCCCTCAAGCTTCTTCACCTCCTGAAGGTTGGCAACCAATCGAGAGAGATCGGGGGTCCTTTGTGCCATCCGTAAGGCTTCTCTCTTGCGCTGATAGATGTTTCCGGTATTCTCCAGCACACCGATCAAGATGCTATTTTCAGACTCCATGAAATACTGGCTGAGGCTGCCGAAGGTTTCGCCGACAAATCCAGCTGGCAATTCCTTGGTCACCAGGCGGTTCTGGTCCATATCGAGAAGGTCGCTGATAATATGGGAAACACCAGAGTCAGCAGAGGCGTTGGCCAGAAGAATCCGATTGTGATGTGGGGATAGGAATATCTCATCGCAGTGAACGCTTCGCAGATAGCGCTCGAATTTGGAATCAATCAATTCCACACACGTATCAATATCCTTGGAGATCGATTTAATCGTCATGGCAGTCATCACGATCCGCGAGTCCACCTCCTGGGGGCTGGCGTCGATGCCGCTGTCAGCCAGAACCAGTACCTTGGCCGCCTGCCTGACGTTGGCCCGGTGGAGAACCGCCTCATCCACATAGTCGCCTCGGACAAAACCTATGTTTTGCAATTCCGGAACGGATCGAAGGTTCTCCACTGCTGCTGGCTTTACCATGCTAACTAGAACGATCTCCTCAGAGGTCAGTTGCCGATTAGCTTTGAGGATGCCCATTAAGAAGCCGGGCATGTCGTTCTTCCAGCCACATATTACCAGATGCTGTCCGAGTTTCTTTTGACTGGCCAAGCCGCTCCCCTCCTTTATCTTCCATTCTACTAGCCACGAGGCAATTCTGCCGGTTACAATACTGGCGGCAAGCACACCAATAACTATCACTAGGATAGCTATCACACGTCCACCTGACGTCTCAGGCACCTTATCGCCATAACCCACGGTTGATGCTGTAACGATGGTCCACCAAATAACATCCCCAAAGCCGCGAAAACCCTGATTGGTGCCATGTTCAAAAAGCAATATACTCACAGAAGTGAGTAAAAAGATCAGGATGATGGCCAACACGACCGGCCACGTCCGACGCCTCAAAAAGCGCTGCCATATCCGAGTCAGCATGGCAGTGTAATTCGTGCCATCATGTCGCTCTTGTGGTCTTATCTGTTGTTCCTCTCGGAGACGTATCCGTTCTTACTTAAACATTCCTTCCTTGGCCAAAGCAATAAAATGAGCAATGTCAATCTCCTTGGG
>CP070769.1:140543-143391 GCA_020347085.1 Desulfobacterales bacterium | reverse complement strand
GACCTTCGATTTTTAGCCTTTGACATTTTAAAAATATTGGTTAAAATTAAGAGTTTTGGCACCGGATATCGTGAACGCAGCCAATGAAGCTAAGCCGAAAAGTTATCATTCAAAACGAACTCGGCCTGCATGCCCGCGCGGCTGCCAGGATTGCCCAACTGGCTGAGAAAGCCCGTTCTGAGGTCTATATCATCAAGGATGGTCACGAAGTGGACGCAACAGACATCCTTGACATCATAGCGCTCTACTGTCCGTGCGGCACAGAGGTGGCAGTCAAGGTCACCGACCCTGCGGACGAAAAGATATTAAACCGCATTGCTCGACTCATTGAGACCGGTTTTGGAGAATTATAGGAATGTCTAACACCACTGCCAGGCGTGAAGGGAAACCTGCCCTCAACGTGACGCTTCAGGGCATCGCCGGGTCCCCCGGTATTGCCATTGGGAAGGCCTACCTAATGGAGCATGAGGTAGTTGATGTCGTAGAAAAACGTTTTGTCGCACCCAAGCATATTCGCGCTGAAGTCAAACGCTTCAAGGGAGCAGTCAAGAAGGCGCAGAAACACCTCAAAGGAATTATCCGCGACGTCCCCAAAGAATTTAGGGATCATACCTATATCCTCGACGCGCATATGATGCTCCTGAAGGATAAGATGTTTTACGACGGGACCATTGGGCACATTGAGCGCGAAAACGTGAATGCAGAATGGGCTCTTAAAATGACTGTAGATGAGGTCAAATCGATCTTCAAGAAGATGCCGGACCCTTATTTTCGGGAAAGGGCCACGGATGTTGTGCATGTCTCCAATCTAGTCCTGGAGAACCTGCTTGGCACCGAGCCTTCCAACATCTCAGACATAGACAAACGGGTCATTATCGTGGCGCACGACCTGTCTCCTGCAGAGACAACGCAGATGCAGTTGGAAAAAGTGAAGGCTTTTCTGACAGACCTTGGTGGCAAAACATCCCACACGGGCATCATTGCCAGATCCCTCGAAATCCCTGCCGTGCTGGGACTGGGCAATGCCACACAGCAGATCAAAACGGACGACCTTATCATTGTGGACGGGAGCGCTGGCGTCGTGATCCTTGATCCGGATGAGGAAACCCTCACCCGGTATGAAGAACGCAAGGACCTGTTGGAACAATACCAAGCCATGATTACCCGCTCCAGTCACCTGCCGGCTGAAACCACTGATGGGTTTCAATTGTCGGTCGCGGCAAATATTGGTCTGTTAGAAGAAGTGGTTTCGGTCATTGACCACGGCGGGGACGGCATCGGTTTGTATCGAACCGAGTTTCTTTACCTAAATCGACCGACCCTGCCATCGGAGCAAGATCTTTTTGACAATTACAGAGACGTGGCTGAAATCATGGCGCCACGTACGGTCACCATACGCACGCTGGACATTGGCGGGGATAAGTTTGTGAGCGGCCTGGAATTGGCAGAAGAGATGAACCCGGCTTTGGGGCTTCGAGCCATCCGATTCAGCCTCCAGTCTCCAGAGATCTTTGAGACGCAACTCCGAGCGATCCTGAGGGCCGCTAACTTCGGGAATGTCCGTATCATGATTCCTATGATTTCCCAGGTAGACGAGATTCTTGAGGCCAAGCAGGCGCTAAACCAGGCGGCAGAATCCCTTAAAAAGGCGGGGATACCCTTTAAAGGAAATATTAAACTTGGAGCGATGATCGAGGTCCCCTCGGCTGTAATGATGGCTGACATCCTGGCCAAGGAGGTCGATTTTTTCAGCATCGGTACCAACGATTTGATTCAGTACTCTCTGGCCATAGATCGCGTCAACAAGCACGTGGCCCATCTGTATCAGCCGCTTCATCCTGCCGTGTTGCGAATGATCCAGCACGTGGTAGATGCTGCCAAGCGGGCGGGTATCGAAGTGAATATGTGTGGAGAGATGGCCGGTGATCCTCTCAACCTGCCGGTACTTCTCGGCATGGAGTTAGACGCTATTAGCATGAATCCCATATCGATTCCCGCGGTGAAAAGGATTGCACGCATGCTATCTCTCAAGGAATCAAAGCTGTTCCTGGAGGAAGCACTTAAACGCCCAACAACGGAAGACGTGATCAAGCTGGTTCAAGACACCTACGGGCCCTCATTTCCAAAGGCTGCCCCTTTCGAACCGAACCAGGTCTAACATCCTGATTTCGATCATTCCTCAAACGACAATGGCAGCCTGAGCGCCAGACTTTTATTGAGGTAATCTAAGAGGGTGCACGGCGAAAAGATTGTATGCCAGAACCGTAAGGCACGGCACGACTACTTCATTCTCGACCAATACGAGGCTGGCATGGTCTTGCTCGGTACAGAGGTGAAGTCCCTGAGACTGGGACGCGTCAACATAAAGGACAGCCATGCCACGGTTCGAGGCGGGGAGGTCTTTCTTTATAACATGCACATAGCCACGTATCCTTTTGCAGCTTACGGCAACCATGACCCCTTGCGCCCCAGGAAGCTTCTTCTACACAGGGAGGAAATCAAGCGGCTCACAGGTAAAGTCAAAGAAAAGGGTCAGACCTTGATTCCTCTCAAGGTTTACTTCCAGGGTGGCAAGGCCAAGGTGACCTTGGCCCTTGCCAAAGGAAAACGAAAACACGACAAGAGAAATGCCATTAGAAGGCGTGAAGAACAGCGGGAACTGGACCGCGCAAAACGAGAGCGAAGTAAAGTTTGACCCTAATTGAGCGAAAGTGAAGCCTCCCCGCCCTTCCGGGCGGGGCTTGCGGGGAGCATGCCGGTCGAGGATGCCCCAGATCCAAGGCAGCAAGGGCGCACTGCAACAGCGAGCGCATTCCCCGTCCCGATCCATCGGGACTGCAGGGAACTT
>CP070769.1:137306-140443 GCA_020347085.1 Desulfobacterales bacterium | reverse complement strand
GACAGCTTGCCTTTCTATTCATTTCCCAGACTTAGCCAAAACTCTAAATCGCGAAACACTGGTGCTGGTATGACAAAGATATACGTGTGATAGCGGAGAAACCAGATCTTCGAACAGTATCCGTAAAATGTGTGGAATATGAGAGCTTCAAGATGGATTGTGTAACCGCCTTCAGGATGAACCAAGCGGCCAATTCGTTTTTGAGTTCACTGATGCCCAGATGAAGGTCTCAGGCTTTCTTGGCGGTACGGAGTGAAGAACGACAAACGACGAAGAACACAGGCCCTGCAAAAAAACGGGATTTTTCCCTGAAAGAAAGGAGTTCCCTATGCCCAGAGATATCCCTGTAGGAAATGGGAGGCTTTTGGTCTGTTTTGATCAGAACTATTGCATCCGTGATTTGTACTATCCCCACGTTGGGCAAGAAAACCATATAGGTGGTGCCTTTTGCCGCTTTGGTGTGTGGGTAGATCATCAGTTTTCGTGGGTGGGAGTCGGGTGGAAAAGAGACCTGACGTACACAGAGGATACCCTCATCACGGAGGTAACGCTTTACCATGAGGGACTGGGCCTTCTTGTCGTCTGTAGTGATACCGTGGATTTTCACGAAGATATCTACCTTCGTTCTGGCGGAACAGGTCCATCCCTTTACCGGTGAACCGATTTCAGTATCACCCCTCACGTGGAGTCATGCCACTTTTGTGGCTTTAACGCAGCACATTTTGGGTCGCTTGAGGGAGCTGCAGACGTGTCCTGAATACGGTTCATCATTGATGGCTCGAGTCATCGGCGGAGATTAGATTGACCGGTTGTATGGTCAAACGTGTGATTCTATTCACGGGATGTGTCAGGTGAGATAAAAAGCAAAGAGAAGCGGGCGACTGGACTCCAAAGGTGGTTCACAATAAGGAGGTGTCATTGTAACGAGCTGTTGCCTGAACATTGATTTTGGGATACTGATTAACGAATAGTCAAAGGCAGATGGCAGTGCGAGATTGGAGCCACTCAGTCATGAAAGGGATGATTTTAGATTTTTCCAAGGTCTTTGCGGGCAGGTGTTGCTGCGGAGGGCGATGCTTTGATTGAATATGCATCCTATTTAGACTGGATTGATAAGCAGCATGAGAGGATGTATCAGGCTCTCATTGCATTGGCTGATACCAACTCTTGCACCCTCAATACCGCGGGATTAGAGAAGGTCCTTCATGAACTTTCTGATCTCTTCAGGCCGTTAGGCGGAGAACAAGAAATCATCTCCTTGGAACCATTGAAACAGGTGGGGACGCGCGGGGAAATCGAGCAGATTGCACTTGGAAAAGCATTAAGGATTCGAAAGCGCCCTGAGTCTTCCATCCAGGTATTTCTCGGTGTTCATATGGATACGGTCTTTCCGGCGGACAGTCCTTTCCAAAAAACAGTTCGAGTAGACCACAGCACCGTGAATGGCCCGGGGGTCGCAGATGCCAAGGGCGGTCTTGTGGTATTGATGATAGTCCTAGAGGCTCTGGAACGAAGCCCTTGGGCCGGCAATATCGGATGGGAAGTTTTAATCAATCCCGATGAAGAGGTCGGCTCCCCTGGATCAGCACACCTGCTGAGGGAAAGCGCCAAGCGTAATCACTTGGGACTGATTTACGAGCCGACATTCCCTGATGGCAGCTTGGCCGCCGAACGCAAAGGGAATGGATATTTTACAGCAGTGGTGCGAGGTAAGGCTGCGCATGCAGGTCGAGACCCTGACGAAGGCCGAAACGCGATTCGAGCCATGGCCGACTATGTCCAGGCCATAGATAACCTGAATGGCCAACGAGATGGCGTCACCGTCAACGCCGGCTTTATTGAGGGGGGCGGTCCCGTCAATATTGTTCCGGACTTGGCCATCCTGAAGTTTAATGTCCGTATTGCCCGACTCGACGACGAAATCTGGATACAAAAGGAACTCGAAAAAGCAGCAAAGGTCATCAACGATCGCGATGGTTTGAGCCTTGAACTGCATGGGCAGTTTCTTCGCAAACCAAAGATACTAAGCAAGGCCAATCGTCGCCTAATGCATATGATAAGCGAATGTGGCGCTGATCTTGGCATGAGGTTACAATGGCACAAAAGTGGTGGCTGTTGTGACGGCAATAACCTGGCAAGCGCCGGTCTTCCCAATGTGGATAATCTGGGCGTCCGTGGCGGAAACATCCACAGCGAACAGGAATATATGCATCTTGACAGCCTCACCGAACGGGCCAAGTTAAGTGCCCTGTTCTTGCTGAAACTGGCCTCGGGCTATGTCAAATGGACCCATGGATAAGAATAGACCCACTAACCGGAGGTATGTTTTAGTTCACATCTGAACATCAACCATGCGTCAAGGGAGATTTCTTCACCATGATGATCATACGTCCTGTACGACCTGATGATATCGATGCCGTTGAGAACCTCGCCAAAAGAGCCAAGGTAGGCCTGACGACTTTGCCCCCTGATCGCAATCTGCTTGAAAAGAAGATTGTGGCCTCCCAGATGGCTTTTGATGGGGACAAAAAGGAACCTGGCAAGGACCGTTACCTGTTTGTGCTGGAAGATAGTCAGACAGGGGCAGTTGTTGGCACATCAGGCATCGTGGCTGCGGTCGGCGTCTCAGAAGCCTTCTATAGCTATAGGGTTGGCACAGTGGTTCATGCTTGCCGCGAGTTAGGTGTTTACAACAAGATGTCTACCTTGTATCTCAGCAATGACTACACGGGTTCCACGGAGTTAGGTTCGCTATTTCTGGATCCTGGCTACCGAAAGAATAATAACGGTAAGCTCTTGTCCAAGTGCAGGTTCCTTTTTATGGCAGAGTTTCCCCATCGCTTTGCTAGCAAAGTCATCGCAGAAATGCGGGGGTATTCTGATAAGGATGGCCGCTCTCCCTTCTGGGAGGGACTGGGCCGTCGTTTCTTTTCTATGGACTTTTCGCAAGCCGATTTTCTGTCGGGAATAGGTGACAAACACTTTATTGCTGAGCTGATGCCGAAACATCCCGTGTATGTGAACCTACTAAGCGAACAGACGCAAGCTGTGATTGGTCAGGTGCACGAGAGCACAAGGCCCGCCCTAAGCATACTGGAAAAGGAAGGGTTCAGTTATCAGGGATACGTCGACATCTT
>CP070769.1:133942-137206 GCA_020347085.1 Desulfobacterales bacterium | reverse complement strand
CTGAAAACGCTGATTGCGGACCAAAGGGTGAAGAACGGGCCGGAGTTTGCCGGGATATTGCGTAAGGCTGAAGGTCACCTTTTTGTTATTGAAGAAAGGTTGCCGGACTTTAGGATGAAAGCCCTGGACCTTTTGGAGCTCCAACTGCCGATGGAAAGTCACCGGGCGGGCTTTTACATGGAAGAGATGGATGATTTTGTTCGGGGCCTGGCAGCTAAACTGAAAGAAGAGGAACGGGTATTGTTCGACTTGTCATACAAGGCCCAAGATCGTAGCCATGCTGTCCATATCCAGGCGTTGGTGTTATTGCTTGTATTGGGCGTGACCGCCGTCATTGCCGGGATCATCCTGAGTCATTATCTCATACGCAGCATCACCGGGCCGGTAGACAGTTTGATCCAAGCGACGCGAAGTATCAGAAGGGGTGATTTGACCGTACGGGCCAACGTAGAGACGCTTGATGAGATTTCAGAATTAGCCAGTTCCTTCAATGAAATGGTCAGTGAATTGGCGAATGCGCAGGAGCATATTGGAGCGATGTTGCAGGGTTCTGGAGATGCGATGCGTGTCATTGATCACGACTCCAACATTCTCCAGATCAACAAGCAGATGGAGCACCTGACTGGTTTGTCAGCCGAAGATGCTGTGGGCAAAAAGTGTTATGAGGTGTTTCCTGGTGACCTTTGCCATACGAACAACTGCACGCTCAAGCTCATTGCTAGGGGAGAAGAATGGAACAAACTGGAATCGCGGAGACGAACCAAAGACGGAAAGAAGTTACATGTTGAACTTGTTGCAACGCCTTTTAAGAAAGGTGGCAAGACCATAGGGGCGATTGAATCGTTCCGTGACGTAACGAATCGAAAGGTTGCAGAGGAGCAGCTGCAAAGCATACATATGGAGATGGCCGTAGGCTTATCCGAGGTCTTTGAAGCATTAAAGCGGATTTCCTCAGGAGACCCGACTGTCAAGATACCTGAGACGTCAGACATCGAGTTGATTGCAAAACTAAAACACAGCGTGAACCTCACTGCAAAGAACCTGGCAGAAATCGTTGATTTGTCCCATGAATTTGCCATAGGTTTGGCGGAGCACTTCGACGCATTACATAGGGTCTCAAGCGGCGACCTGACTGCTCGGGTGTCAGGACTTTCTCACGTTGAACTCTTGGAGAGCCTCAGGAGAGTGACCAACGAGATGATTGAAAGTGTGTCCAGAGAAATGGCCGAGCGTAAGCAGGCGGAGGCGGCGCTGCAAGCGACTCACCGCGGCCTGGAAATCCGGGTTAGAGAACGAACCGCAGAGCATACAGTGGCCAATTA
Source organism: Desulfobacterales bacterium (assembly GCA_020347085.1). Taxonomy (GTDB): domain Bacteria; phylum Desulfobacterota; class Desulfobacteria; order Desulfobacterales. The sequence goes on along the minus strand of CP070769.1, from coordinate 135,884 downwards.
GCTTTTGAAAGATGAGATATCTGAACGCAGGCGAGCCGAAGAGGCGCTTCGGAAGTCAAAGGAGGAATACAAAATCCTTGTTGATAACTCCCTCACCGGCATATTCATCCACCAAGATCAAAAGTACGTGTTTGTGACCGATAAGTTTGCAGAGATGCACGGTTATAAGCCTGAAGAACTGCTGGGAAAGGACCCCTTGTCCTTAATCTATCCTGATGACAGGGAGACCTTGAGAGAAATAGCATCAAGACGATTGCGGGGAGAAGAGGTTCCCCAACAGTACGAGGTCCGGAGAATCAGAAGGGACGGCACGATCATCTGGTGCCAAATGATGGCAACCGTCATCGAGTATGAAGGAAAGCCCGCTATCATGGGAAATATGATAAACATCACCGAGCGCAAGCGGGCTGAGAAGGCGCTGCGGAAATCAGAGAGTGAGCTTCGTTTTCTGTCGTCCCAGCTACTTACAGCCCAGGAAAGAGAACGAAAGCGGCTTTCCATAGAGCTACATGACGAATTGGGGCAAGCCCTCATGGTGTTGAAACTCAAGGTGAGATCTGTTGAACGGGCGTTGGGACCCGATCAGGCAGACCTGAAAGAAAATTGCAATGAAACGATGAGCTACATAACCGAGGTGAGTGAAACTGTCCGTCGACTCTCCCGAGACTTGAGCCCTTCCATCTTGGAGGATCTGGGCCTCTCGGCTGCGATCTGGTGGCTTGTCGAGGCCTCCACCCAGCGTTTTCATATTGAGAACTCCGTTGATCCAGCAGAGCTGGATAGGTTGTTTTCCCAGGAGGGTCAAATTACGGTGTACAGGATTTTTCAGGAATGCCTTACAAACATAGCCAGACACGCCCGGGCCACCCACGTATCTATCGAGATCGCGAAAGAGGACGGTCAGGTTGTTTTTCAGGTGGAAGATAACGGACAGGGGTTTGATGTAAAACAGGTTCTTAGCAAACCTCCCTCCAAAAAGGGGGTGGGGTTGTCTGCCATGTATGAGCGGGCACGCATGCTGGGAGGCTCGCTGGACATGTGGAGCGAACAGGGGGCAGGGACCAGAATCACCTTTAGAATTCCGGTGCATGAAAGGGGAAACCAACAATGAGCTGTTATCGTATTGTGCTGGCCGACGATCATGTCCTGTTCCGCCAGGGCATAAAGAATATTCTTGAAGGAGCCGCGGGCCTTGAGGTCGTTGGAGAGGCGAACGATGGCCTTCAACTGCTCGAAATCTTTAAAATGGTGTATGCCGACATGGTGATTTTGGACATATCCATGCCGAATCTCCGTGGGCTTGAAGCAACCCGAGAGATCAAAATGATCTCTCCAGGCCTGAAGGTGCTGATCCTTTCCATGCACAAGGACACGAAATACGTGTTTTATGCCCTCACGGCCGGTGCCGAAGGATACCTGCTTAAGCAGGATGCGGATACGGAACTGTTTGCTGCCATAGTAAAAATTCGGCAGGGGGAGCATTACATATCACCCCTTTTATCCGGGGGGCTGACGCGTGACTTAATTCGGGCGTCCCAAAACGGACCCGTGACATCGCCGCCCGACCCCCTGACGGTGCGCGAAAAAGAGATCTTAAAGCTCATTGCCGAGGGGATGTCGAACAAAGAGATTGCCGATATGCTGTATATAAGCATCCGCACAGTAGAGCATCATCGTGAAAATATTATGAAAAAGCTGAACATCAAAAAGATGGCCAAGCTGGTAAGATACGCCATACACCAGGGCTACACCTCTCCTGCCCAATAAAGCGACCCCGCACCACGATGCCACATCTCGCGGGCCTGTCTTATCTATAGGTAGTTTTACCTAGTCCCAATTGGGAATCTTGCCCCATTGATCCTGGGGCTTTTCCGGTACATAATGCGCCCATATCGTTAAAGAAATGCCCCAGGGCAAAAACGCCGAAGCCGGGGGAACGCGG
>CP070769.1:130465-133842 GCA_020347085.1 Desulfobacterales bacterium | reverse complement strand
TCTGCTTTACCATGCTCTTTAAGGCTTGCTACAAAACCTGCATGCTGTGGCATCTTATCTCTTTCCCTCTTTGCGTACTCGGCGCCTCTGCAATGAAGTTAGTTCGCTATAACGCAAGTTTCGCATCCCCCGATGCGGCTCCCTACCTGTTTGCCAAGGCGTTTCTATCCCAAACAGTGGGCTTTGGCAGATAAGGACTTCCGCTGAACGGAGGCCTACCGCCATTTGAAGCAACCATATATACAAAGCTACTTAAGGCATTGTAGGCCGCAGTGAAGCGGATCTCCTTATCTGCCACCGCCCGGTTCCTATCTGAGGCGTCACCAATTAGACGGGATTGCTCACCTCTTTTTGTCACTTCAACCACTCAACAATCTTGTCTCTAGGCGGCACACTGCCGACACACTTGACCCTTCCGTTGATAATCAGGGCCGGGGTCCCCATCACGCCGTATCTGCCAAGCTCCTTGATATCCCTCACATGTTCCAAGTCAGCCGACAAATCCATCTCAGCCAATACCTCCATGAGCACTCTTTCCAGCTCGTCGCACCGATCACACCCCGGCCCCAGGACCTTGATCTCCAATGCTTCTGGGGCATCTTCCTCATAGGGTCTTCCAAGAAACTTGTTGAATTCCCTCATCAGGGCCTTGCCATAGTATATTTCGGCTGGGGCGGGGATGTAGTTTTTCTCGGAGATTCTCTTTAGGAGCTCGGTCTCAACCTCTGCATCGGGCCTGTCTGCATATTCTTCGCCCATCTCTTGCATCACACGCTTCAGGCCGACAATGCCTATAGACTGCTTGTTGACTTTGATTCGCGTCACATCGCCTTGGGACATGGCTTTTTGCCTCCTACTAAGGGAAGCACTTGATGGTTTACAGGCTGTTGCCCAAATGAATCCATGCAAAAGTTAGGGCTCGTTAACTGATCGCTCTTCTGACCCCCCCCGACACCCACTTGGGTGATGAGGGGGTTTTTCGAAAAAGCCGTGATACCGTGGACTTGGCATGATGCCTCAATCAAGCTAGATAAATATTATCGCGGCTTTTGAGAAAAATTGCCTCATCACCCAAGAAGATTTCTACTCGATACTTGGCATTAAAATTATGTGTACAGCTATTTGGGCAACAGCTCGTCTAGTCCTAATTCCTTAGTCAATGACTCATTCACTACTCATTCAAAAAAAGGGGGTTGACATTTTCACAAACTTCTGGCAAAGGGTGCGATTAGGGGGAATAGGCTTACACTCGTGCCAAGGATCTTCTTCTGAAGACTGCCGGGCTCGGTGACTTCAGAGAGTCTTAAGGGGCTATGGCGATGAACCGAGGGAAAAACGCCGAGAACCAGGTAGAGTTATCTCCACGCCAGATCAAGACAGAAATAGGTGCGTACAACGGCGTGGAAGAGGCGTTGCGCGAAACCTTTCGGCGCCTCGAAATTGCCTATGACCAATCCATAATATACGCACAACATCTCAATGAGGAAATACGCAAGCGCAAGCGTGCAGAGGCGGCACTAGGAAAATCAGAGGAAAATTATAGTCGATTTGTACAAAACGCGCTGAGCGGCATTTACATCGTCCAACACGGAAAGATCGTCCATGCAAATGACCGGTTTGCGGAGATTTTCGGATATGCCAAAGATGAGTTGATCGGTATGCTGTCCCTGAAGCTGGTTCATCCTAAGGACAAGTCACTCGTCAAGAAAATGAGAACCAAGCGGCTGAAGGGAGAACAGGTCCCGTCCCAATATGAGACCAGGGGTTTTACAAAAGACGGCAAGACCATATGGGTTGCCAGGACAAACACGCGAACAGAATACCAGGGAAAGCGTGCCATATTGGGCAGGGTTTTGGATATCACGGAACAGAAGCGGGCGGCGGATGCCCTGCGTGAAAAAGGTGAAGCATTAAAGGCGCACGCTCGAAAACTCGAGGAGTTGACCACCGCCCTGAGGATCGTGTTAGAACAAAGGGAGGAAGATAGAACCCGGCTTGAAGAAATAGTGGTTTCAAAAGTGAAGAAGCGGATCTTTCCCTATATTGAAGCCCTTAAAAATACGGGATTGGGCTTCAGGCAGAAAGCCTATGCGTCGATTATCGAATCGAATCTGAAGGACATTGCCTCTCCCTTTTCAAGAAATTTGACATCGAAATGTCCGGGTCTCACAACCAAAGAAATCCAGGTAGCGAACCTGATTAAGGAGGGTAAAACAACCAAGGAGATCGCGGAATTGCTCAATGTGTCCACGGCAGGGGTCGATTTCCACAGAAAGAACCTCCGAAAGAAGCTTGACTTAAGGAAAAAGAGTGAAAGTCTCAAAGGCTACATGTTATCGCTGACATAATATGTCTCAGAAAAATAGTAGGTTTGGCCTATGGTTTTCCTACCAATAAACCCCCGTTGACAATTGCAAAGTTTATGATATTTCCTACCATGGGGGAGCGCCTGGTATCTTACAAGCCATTCGTATTATCGATACTATTCCCAACTAAGAACGGGTGACATCGAGGCATTCGTTTAACGATTGGTTTGCGGGAGACTCCCGTGAGCTCAAGGTGCTGTGCCGACAGAGGCGATCGCATGGGGTTTAGCATTTTTAAGACCACGTGCAGAACCCAAGGGGCTCAAGCCGGAATGTCACGAAGGGGGCAAGGAAGCTAGTTGTAGAACAAGGGAGATAGCAAAGGTCTAAACAAGGAAAGGGCCGTCAGCCAGCCGGCAAGCATGGTATCTGACAGCCCCTGTGCCAAGTCTGTATCGTATCCTGCGGGATATGATCAGACAGGCGTCTTTTTTTCTAGCACTTCTACCTGAGTTTTCTCCTCCGGTCAAGTTTTTTCTGCAATAGCTTCTGCCCCCTTCGGTAAACGCAGCGACAAAAAGCCAAGCAATTAGTGATGTTACCCGGCCCATGCATGTGTTGGGCCGAAATCCAGGTGACCGGTCCCGGAAGCCCTGGGGTCATCCCGGGTTGGTATGAGCGATTGGCCGCACGCGCTTTTCGTTCGGGATCAGAGGAGGATCCAACATGTTTCACCCAGGGGCTGCTGAGCTCGGGATCATCATGGTGATTGTCTTTATTATCTTTGGAGCCGGGAAGTTACCGCAACTTGGCGACGGCCTCGGAAAAGCGATCAGGAATTTCCGGTCGGGTATCAAAGACCCGCCCAAAGAGATCGACGGACCGGCCCAAAGTGACATACACGAAGCCACATCAAAGAAAGGGGGGGATAACCTGATTTCTGACAACACAGTGGAAGCAAGGAGGTGATGACGGGAAGGCTTTGAAATCGTGCCTTTGAATAGGTACTTATCAAACTAAACACTTCGAGGAGAGGAGTGAGGACTTTATGGAAATTACCAGACGAGATTT
>CP070769.1:127708-130365 GCA_020347085.1 Desulfobacterales bacterium | reverse complement strand
TGCTGGGCCGATGGTGATCACGCCGATTCTCTTTCCGAACTTTTTCCTCATGGCGTCAGCCACTGCAAAATTTCCTTGGCCAACCAACTCTGTTTCTTCCTGGATTGTGACATCATCCTTGGTAATATGCAGACTATAGAACTTATCTTCCTGGGGGAGCCCTTCGATAATTACTGCCTTGATCCCTATTTGTGCCATTAATTGCGATGCTGTGCCACCGGCGTTCGACTCCTTAATGGTATGGGTCAGCGGGCTTTTACCCCCGGCAGACAATCGGCCTGAATTGGCTGCACCGGTCCCGGTAAGTAACCCCGGCGCAAAGACCAGCTTGTTGTTCTCGCCTAGCGGATGACAAGTCGCCGGGACCTCCTTTGCAACAATGGTGGAGGTCAAACCTCGCCCCCCAAGCTCCACCCATTCCGGCGGTACGTCTTCAATAGTTGTGATAAGCTCCGACATGTTCACACGAAAGATCTTGTCTGCCATAGGTTCTCTCCTCCCCCTTGTGGTCAAATGAGCTAATGATTACATTTGCTTTCTTTATATGGTTTTCCCTCTGCTATCCTCGAATGTCAGGGATGTTCCGAGTTGGCGATAATATGGCAGGTATCGTGATTTTGGCTCTTTTTGTGATTTATACCAGTATGCTTGAGTCTGAGCCCATGGCCTTGGCTTCAACGATGTTATGACAAAATGTTAGATATTTTAAGCCGATAATTTTGCGAGACTCCTTCCCGTCATCATAAACCGGGATGCCCGTGCAAGCTACTGAAGATATCAAAACCACATCATAACATTCTTGGGTCGGCCAGAAGGCCTGCCAAAGGCATCCCAAGGTTCACGCTCTTCAACGCCCTATCACCCATAATCAGTAAAAAAGCGACATCCATTGGATGACTACTTTCTTGCTCTCAAGAAAAGATGGGGGCCCGAGGCAAAACGCGAATCAGCTTATGGTTCATGGCTGAAAGCTCAAGGCGAACAACTAAAGCCATGTTTTAACCGCAGGCAGACCCACCCAGGCTGATATTGGACCCTAAAAACCATTTTTACCCATTTCAGCTCAAAGCTGTTTTGGGTAAATTTTCTGACCGCCGTCCCATCTGTTAAAGCAAGAGGGGGGACGTTAGTGAAGAGATTCCAGGATCCCTTGCCGCGTTCTAGGATCCCCAAAACTTTCTATTCGCAAAAGCCCTACCCGATCCTGATTTAAGATATTTCTCAAAATCGAGTGCTTTCGACTCATCAGAAAAAGCTACGGAGGCGACAAGCTTCCAAGGTTTGACCTTTGCGGTGTCAGGTGAACGACCCTCGTTATGGGCTCTAAGTCGTCTGTTTACGTCGGATGTGAGGCCAAATTTCTCATCAGGGTGGGTGCTCTGAATGAGATAGACGTATTTTATTGCTGAAACAACAGCCCACCTTTGCTTGTACCAAGACAAATGTGTTAATTCAGGCAGGCAGGATTTCTTCAGCTGTCCCGGCAGCCGAACCCCGATAGGGCGAAGGCTGGTGGAGGCAGCGAGAGTCGAATCCGCAAAACAACGCGCCAGTCCTGGGTTTGCGGGCGATTGATCACACATTGATACCAATCCTGTTCTTAGGGGCCTCACGGCCCCCTTTTTAGATTGTGGCAATTATTTTGAGGAAATGCGAGACTCGAAAACTATCCACAGTTCTTTGAAATCTTCACTTAGTGGATCAACTTCTTCTGAGAGAGTATTTCGTCTCGATGCCCATTTTGCATCTCCTGATTATCCTTTCTTATAATGGGCAATATGCAGACCCACCAATCGGGCCACCAGCACAGTTAAGTAGAGCTGACCAGTTATTGCCTCTACATAAGACAGTGCTCGCGCAGAGGGAGATAGTGGCGTAATGTCTCCGTAACCCAATGTGCTGAGCGTAATGAAACTGTAGTAAACAAAGTGAGAAAGGTCCGGGTCTTCAATATGAAAGGACCCGGGCTCAAGGTAGTAGGTTAGCGAAAACAGATACGCCCAAGTCAATCCAATGAGCAGATACACGCAGATCGCCGCGCTGACTTTCTCCCCGGTCACGACTTCGTCTTTCAAGACATGGGAAAGCATAGTGCCTGCAACGAGAACAAGAAAGATGACTACCACACTGTGGACTCCAATGATGACACCAGGAGAAGATCCCAAGAAATAGATCACCCATCGAGCTCCAAAAGCGGGAATACCAAGAATCAACGCAATCGTGAAGAGTCGTTTGTTATGGCTAATGGCATATACGCTGGAAAAAAGCATGACTGAGAAGAAGATGTTTGAAAGGATGCGAGTTGCGACAAGGTCCAGGCCGGAAAGAAGTGGGTGAACCAGGGGAAGAAGCAATAGAGAGATCAAGAGCACAAAGAATCTTCTTTGGGTCAGCCACTTAAGCCAGTTCGTGGACATAAGCAATAGCACCTTCGTTGATGTATATAGTCATGAGAACTTTCCCCGCACAACTTGCGTACTGCGGAAGTCTCCGGAAGGGAGCAGGATCCAAATGAACCTTCACCGGCCATCATCTCAGGTGGCGGGTTTGGATCAGTACCAAAACAAGACTTAATGCTCAGTGGACTGTTTTTCCTTTCCCACCCCTGCCTGACTTTGTGCCTGTTCCATTTCCTCTTTGGAAAGCCAACCTCCGCC
>CP070769.1:118474-127608 GCA_020347085.1 Desulfobacterales bacterium | reverse complement strand
GCAAGGCCCCCTTGCAATCCATAACACCCGCATGCGTCCTTGTTCGCAATTCCTTAATCATCTGTGCACTAACTTCTACCATCTACAAGTCCTCTCGTGACTCATCATCTGGATCTTTTTCAGGTTGGTCAGTCTCGGTGGCTTGTCTCGTAATAACTTCTACAATGGGACCATCTGAGCCATCAGAAATGACCGTCCTTTCGCCCGGCCCAGCCACAAGACCCACTTCCACAACCCCTTCTTCCGCAACCGCTTTGTCCGCCTCGGCCTGGAGGCGCTCCTCCATACGCTCACGACCCTCAACGCATGCATCTGCAATTCGGGAAGTAATGAGTCGAATCGCCCTTATCGCATCGTCATTGCCAGGGATAATATAGTCTATCTCATCCGGATTGCAATTGCTGTCTACAATGGCCACAACAGGTATACCAAGCCGCCTTGCTTCACGGACCGCAATGTTCTCATTCTTGGCATCAACGATAAACACGGCCCCAGGCAGTCGCAACATGTCACGGATCCCCCCAAGGTTGTTCTCAAGCTTTGCCCTTTCTTTGTCCAGTTTCAGTCTCTCCTTTTTGGGAAAGCGATTGACACTTCCGTCGGCAAAAATGGTCGTAAGATACTTCAGCCTGTCGATTCCTTTCTTCATCGTCTCAAAATTTGTAAGCATCCCTCCCAGCCAACGATTGTGAACATAAAACATTTCGCACCGGTTGGCCTCTTCATAGATGGAATCGCGTGCCTGTTTCTTGGTCCCCACAAACAGAACCGATTTCCCGTTTGCAACCGCGTCCACAACAAACTCGTAGGCCGTTTTGAACATCCTAACTGTCTGCTGCAAGTCAATAATGTAGATCCCGTTGCGGGCACCAAAGATGTAAGGTTTCATCTTTGGGTTCCAACGCCTGGTCTGGTGGCCAAAATGAACGCCTGCCTCCAACAACTCCTTCATGGTGACGTAAGACATGTCTTCCTCCCGTGTTTATGGTTTTCCCTCCGTTCTCATCTTTCCCCCTCTCCACTTCTCGTGGTCTCCACACTCGAAGCACCAGAGAGAGGGTCCAAGAACGTGTGAATTTCTCAAAACCTACTTTGCTAACATGCAAATTCCTGGTTTGCAACATAATTTTTAAGTGCTCACGTTGTACCGGTGGCTTTTGCCCGCACGACCCGATCGTAGCCACTGTAATCCTTAATAACAGCCCAATCCCTATACGTCTTCCCCCCAGAGATTAGTTTCTCCACTGCGACCCATTGATCGTGGCCAATCTCAAAAAGAAGCCATCCTCCGGGAATCATATGGTGTGCAGCCTGTTTGATGATCAGTCTGATCGCAGCCAGACCATCGGAGCCTCCATCAAGAGCCTCCCGAGGCTCATATTCGGTAATCTCCGGTGGCAGGACCTCAAACTCATGACTCGCAATGTAAGGGGGATTAGAGACAATCACGTCAAAATATCGCCCTCGGTCACGGACTGGGTCGAACCAGTCCCCCTGTAAAAACGTAATGGTTTTGTCGAGTTCACGGGTTCGAGCGTTTTCCCGGGCCACGGCCAGCGCCTTTTCCGAGCGATCAACAGCATAAAAGCTTTGGCCTGGCCACTCAGAGGCCATTGCAAGAACAATGGCTCCTGAACCGGTCCCAAGGTCCAGAATTCTCAAAGGTTCCGGCCCGGGTTTTGGCTGTACAATCGAGAGGGCAGCCTCCACAAGGGTTTCAGTCTCAGGCCTTGGTATCAGGACGTCAGGTGTCATCCTCAAATCCATGGACCAGAACTCTTTCTTACCTACAATATAGGCCACCGGCTCCCTTTGGATGCGCCTTTTTATGAATCCCCTAAAAAGCTCAAGCTCTTCCACTTGGAGGTGACGATCGTACTGCACATAGAGGTCTACTCGCCGAAGACCCAAGGCGTGAGCCAGTAGTATTTCCGCAGCAGCGCGTGGCTGTTCAAGGCGGTGGGATTTGAAGTAGCCTGTGGTCCACTTAAGGATTTTCAGAATGGTCCAGGTCTCAGGCAGCATCCTTTGATTCTGCCTCAGCGTGCTGAATGGCGAGGGCTTGATGGTGAGTCATAAGAGCATCGATGATCTCTCCAATATTGCCTTGGAGAATACTTTCCAATTTATACAGCGTGAGCCCGATACGGTGGTCTGTGACACGGCCCTGGGGAAAGTTATATGTCCTGATCCGCTCACTACGGTCACCGCTTCCCACCTGACTCCTGCGATCTGCCGAGATTTTTTCGTTCTGCTCAGATGCCATCTTATCGTATAAACGAGCACGTAGGACCTTCATCGCCTTGGCCCGGTTCTTATGTTGTGACTTTTCATCCTGACAGCTCACCACTAATCCTGTGGGAAGATGGGTAATACGTATCGCCGAGTCTGTCGTGTTAACGCTCTGTCCTCCGGGACCAGTGGAGCGAAATACATCCACTCTGATGTCATCCGGATCAATCTTCACGTCCACCTCTTCAGCTTCTGGTAAAACAGCTACGGTCACGGCCGAGGTGTGGATCCTACCTTGTGATTCCGTGATCGGCACCCGCTGTACCCGGTGGGTTCCGCTTTCGTATTTCAGCCGACTAAAGGCCCCCTTGCCCTGCACTGAAGCAATGATCTCCTTGAGGCCACCAACGCCGGTCCCATGCTTACTCAAGACTTCTACCTTCCAGCCAAGACTTTCGACATACCTGCTGTACATTTGAAAAAGCTCTGCAGCGAAGAGCCCGGCCTCTTCACCACCTGTGCCAGCCCTGATTTCCAGCACGATATTCTTCTCATCTTTGGGATCTGTCGGGATGAGTAGCCATTTTAACTCTTGCTCCAGTTTTTCCAAACGTCCGTATAGGTGCGGGAGGTCTTCTCTTGCTAGTTCCTTGATGTCTTCGTCGCCGTCTCTGAGCAGATCCTTGGTATCTTCGATATCTTTGGCTACCTGTTTGTATTCGCGATAAACAGAAACGATCCTGCCCAATTCCGCGTGTTCCTTTGCCCGTTTCTTATAGGCCTCTGGATCTTTTATCAGATCCGGATCGCTCAAAAGTTTCTGGATCTCCACAAACCGTTCTTCTACACCTATAAGCTTGTCAAACATATATCTTCCTCACCCACACATGCGTGAGTGCGTCTCCTTACCCCAACTCCGCAGCTACTGGGCTCTGTCCATACAAGGCACTGTTCAGTGCTGCCAAAGCGACCTCAAGTTGGTCGTCGCTCGGCTCACGGGTAGTTAGTTTCTGGATCCACAGGCCCGGCCAAATCGCCCAACGGACCAGGCCCCTTTCCATGTTTCTACTCCCAAACCTGATTATTTCATAGGCCAAACCAGCTATGGGAAACATGAACAGTACCTTTGTTACAATAACAACCATCTGGTTCACGATACCAGGGATATCATCCAAGGTCGGTTTAAACGGAAATACAACCGCAAAGAAAAAAATGCTTATCAGAAGTACAATCAAGATGAATGCAGTGCCACACCTCGGATGAAGGGTCGAAAATCTCTTGGCGTTCTCAACGGTCAGGGCCTCCCCCGCTTCATAAACGGAAACAGACTTATGCTCTGCACCGTGGTACTCAAAGATTCGTCTAATCTCTTTGAAAAGGGAGACAAACCAGATATAGCCAAGGAAAATAATGATCTTGAGAGCTCCATCGATACCATGAAAAAGGAAGTCCTCAACCCCCAGCCTCATGCCAAATAAGCGGCCAACAAGGCCGGTAATCACATGAGGCAACACGACAAACAGGAAAATCCCAGCTCCCAGCGCAAACACGATAGTAAAAAACATAGTCCATTGGCCCAGTGATTCCTCCTCATCTTCTAAGGCCTGATTGGCTGAAAAGGTCAGGGCCCGCAAGCCATTGATCAAGGCTTCAACGATGACGAGGCTGCCTCTGACAAAAGGCCATTTCAGAAACGACCATCTTTCAGAAAATGAACGCCATGTATCCTCCCTTACCAGGATCTGGCCATTCGGTCGTCGCACAGCTATGACCATAGACCTCGGGGCTCTCATCATCACTCCCTCAATCACGGCCTGCCCGCCTACATGAATATGGCTTTGTTTGGTCTTGCACACCTTCAGCATAACCGAGCAAGAGGAAAAAAGTAATAGTGTTACGTGGATACAGGTTCTTCCGGGCTGTTATTCTGGGCCTCAAAATTGGCATATTTCCTACGAAACCGCTCAATCCGTCCAGCTGTATCGACCAGTTTCTGCTTGCCTGTAAAAAAGGGATGACACTTGGAACAGATTTCAACCCTGATATCTTTCTTGGTTGAACCGGTCTCTACCACATTGCCACACGCACAGCGAATGGTGGTTTGAAAATACTCAGGATGTATGTCCTTTTTCATGTTAAGCCTCCGCGAGTCGTTGCGCTGTTGAGTCGTTGAATCGTTACGAACCACTCGACCACTCAACAGCGTTACTAACTGTTCATAGATTCCAAAAAGTGTTTATTATCTTCCGTTCCCTTCATTTTTTCAAGCAAAAACTCCATACTGTCCACTGGATTCAACGACGCAAGCAGTTTTCTCAATATCCAAACCCGGTTTAACACCTCCGGCTCAAGGAGTAGCTCCTCTTTACGCGTTCCTGACCGATTGATGTCGAGGGCGGGAAAAACACGCTTATCTGACAGCTTTCGGTCCAACTGTAACTCTAAGTTGCCGGTCCCTTTTAACTCTTCAAAGATAACTTCGTCCATTCGACTCCCTGTATCGATCAGGGCCGTGGCAATGATGGTCAGACTGCCGCCCTCCTCAATATTACGGGCAGCACCAAAGAACCGCTTTGGCCGATGCAATGCATTAGAATCGACCCCGCCTGAGAGTATCTTACCACTCGGGGGTACCACGGTGTTGTAAGCACGGGCAAGACGCGTAATGCTGTCTAATAGGATGATCACATCTCGCTGATGCTCCACCAAACGTTTGGCCTTCTCAAGCACCATTTCAGCTACCTGCACATGCCTTTGGGGGGGTTCGTCAAAGGTCGAACTGATCACCTCAGCATCGACTGAACGTTCCATGTCTGTCACTTCTTCTGGTCGCTCGTCAATCAGTAAAACGATCAGCACCATGTCTTTGTGGTTAGCATTAATACTGTTGGCGATGTCTTGCAGCAACATGGTTTTGCCTGTTCTTGGTGCTGAAACGATCAGGCCTCTCTGGCCAAAACCAATCGGAGTCAACAGGTCCATAATCCGAACACAATAGTTGTCCACCTCCCTTTCCAGGACGATCCTCCTCTGTGGATATAGAGGCGTCAGATTATCAAAGAGGATCTTTTCCCGAGATTTCTCTGGGTCCTCATAGTTTACCGCCTCCACCTTAAGTAATGCAAAATACCGCTCGCTATCCTTGGGCGGCCGAATCTGTCCCGACACGGTGTCACCAGTACGAAGGCTGAAACGCCGGATCTGGGAAGGCGAAACGTAAATGTCGTCAGGGCCTGGCAGATAACTGTAATCGGGTGCTCTCAGAAAACCGAAGCCGTCAGGCAGTATCTCAAGTACGCCTTCACCATAAATCAGGCCATTCTTCTCTGTCTGAGCCTGCAGAAGAGCAAAAATCAACTCCTGCTTTCGCATGCCTGAGGCACCTTCGATGTTAAATGCTTTCGACATTTTGGTCAGTTCGCCAACTTTTTTGGCCTTTAGTTCTACTAGGTTCATTGAATCATCTTCCTTTGAATCGGTTAAAAAACAGTGAAAACGGTGACGCTCGCGACCTAACGGACTAGGCGCCTGAAACCTGCGACTGATCACGCCATTATAGCGTTAGGACACACTGTAAAAAATGGATGGTTCCTCTTATTGAAAATAACGGGGATAAGTGGCAGTGTGTTTCAGGTTGTGTTCTAATGAAAGCAGAAGTTACTGGGTGTTTTCTATACACTCTCCCAGGAAGGCTATAGTCTATATGTACCTTATAACACGTTCCTCAACGTGTCAAGACTTTTCAAGGACCTTTGGCCATTTTCGTATAGATTTCCTTCACAGCGATCCCCAACTCCTCAAGTGGTCCCCGGTTTTCCACAATGTAGTCAGCATGTGCCCGCTTCTGTTCCGTAGCCAGCTGGATTCTCATCAAGGCCCGAGCCTCCGCAGCCGATTCGCCGTCACGGGCCATGAGTCGGTTTTTTTGTTGATCTGAACCGGCTTCAACCAGGATCACGACATCGAACTGGTCTTGCATCCCCAGTTCGACCAAAAGCGGAACCTCCACGACCACAATGGCTTCTTCATCGCGATACTTGATGGCAGCCATCTTCTCCTGGAAAAGCCTGAGTATCTCAGGATGGGTGAGCCTCTCCACCACCTTTCGCCCTTGGGCATCTCTCGTTATGATCCCCCTAAGCTTGCTTCGATCCAAACTGCCATCCGCCTTTAGGATACCGTTTCCAAAGTGCTCCATGATCGCCCGTAGCACCGGTGAATGCGGCTGGACGACCTCACGGGCCAGTTCATCAAGATTAATCACATGGGCCCCGAGGCGTTTGAAGCAGTCACAGACCGCTGTTTTTCCCGCCCCTGCCCCGCCCGTCACTGCAACCTTTAGCATCTCTCCTCGTCACAGCGCTGTGGCGGTAAGGAAAACCACTGAAAATAGGCCCCCAGCCATCTCTACCCATAACAACTGCATACCGGGTAAAGGCATTTGGAGGCTGAAGAGAATCGGTTTGCCTTACCGCAAATGGCAGAACGGTTACCTGTTCTCAGGTCTCAGGGCCCTGACCGCAGCACCGGCTCGCCACATCTCCGAATTCTTCATTTCATCCAATTCTTTCCTGAGCCTCTCACTATAGTCAGGTGCACTGTTGGCCTCAAGAACGATTCTGGTCTCGTCCCCCGAAACCACCCGTTGGTACAGCTCCTCAAAAACCGGCGTAACCGCATCCCGAAACCTGCCCTTCCAATCCAGAGCGCCCCTTTGGGCTGTCGTGCTGCAATTCGCATACATCCAGTCCATGCCGTTCTCAGCCACGAGCCGAATAAGGCTCTGGGTCAGCTCTTCCACGGTCTCATTAAATGCCTCGCTCGGGCTATGCCCGTGGGCACGCAGCACATTGTACTGAGCCTCAAATACACCCGCCAAACAACCCATCAGCACGCCCCGTTCGCCCGTGAGGTCACTGTAAACCTCACTTTCAAAGGTCGTGGGAAAAAGGTATCCGGAGCCAACCGCAATTCCCACAGCAAGGGTCCTCTCCTCCGCCCTACCCGTAAAATCCTGAAAAACTGCATAGCTGGCATTGATGCCGCTGCCGTCCAAAAAATTCAACCTGACGCTTCTTCCTGAACCCTTAGGAGCAACAAGAATCACATCCACATTTTCAGGCGGCACAACCCCAGTCTGATCTCTGTAGATGATAGAAAATCCGTGAGAAAAATAAAGGGCATCTCCCTCCTTCAGGCAAGGCTTGATTCTGGGCCAGGCTGCCATCTGACCTGCATCAGATATCAGATACTGAATGATGGTCCCCTGCTCGGCCGCCTCCTCCAGGGAAAACAGAGTCTCACCTGGTACGAAACCGTCTTGGATCGCCTTTTCCCAGCGCTGGCTTCCCTTGCGCTGGCCCACGATCACGGAAATCCCGTTGTCCCTCATATTCAGCGCCTGCGCAGGACCTTGCACGCCATATCCGAGCACAGCCACGGTTTCACGGGCCAGTACCTCCTTGGCCCTTTCCAAAGGAAACTCTTCCAGTGTCACCACTTCCTCTAAGACACCTCCAAAATCGATCTTTGCCATAGCTATTCTCCTTTTTCTTTAGCATTAACCCACGACGGCGCACCTGCCTCAACAGATCTGAAAACTTGAGACAGACCCCTGACGTGATGATTATTTTATCCTGGAAATCCCCTTCCTGTGGGCGGGGTCACAGTTCTTTCGCTCTACCTGCTCAACACTCCATCACTCCAGAGAACGCTTAAATCAAGGACAGGCTGAAATCCCTCCTCTGGAGGGCTAATCAAAGCTGCGGCCCCTGGGCATGGATTGTTCACTGTATCGTATTTTTGCTTTGAGGGCTATTACGTGAGCCGGAAGCCGTTTGAAAGGGGCTTGACCGGTTCGCTCCCCGCGCACGAAGTGCTGCCGTGAGGCGGAACGCCCGTCGTTCAGAGCAGGGTCAAGGGGAGCTATACAAGAATGTCCATCTTCCTTACCGGGGTGCAAAGCATTGCTACAAGGCAGAACCCCCTCCCTTCAGGGCGGGGAGGCTTCACAAATAGAAACATTGCAGATATTGGCAATTAACCGCCCCGGCGTTTCTTTTCACGGGCCAGGGCGATGGCACCTGTGCGGGCAATCTCCTGAATCCCCATAGGCTTCAGAAGGCTTAAAATGGCCATTAGCTTGTCAGCGGTGCCGGTCACCTCAATCGTATAATGTGTGGGACTTACATCAACCACCTTGCACCTGAATATGTCTACAATTCTCAGAATTTCCGCCCTGTGGTCGGCCTTGGCCTTGACTTTGATCAAGGCCATTTCTCGGTCCACATATTCCGTGCCGGTCAGGTCATATAACTTGATGACGTTGATGAGTTTGTTGAGTTGTTTCTTAATCTGTTCAGCAACAGCATCATCTCCGCGCGTGACCAGGGTTATCCGGGAAACAAAGGGATCTAAAGTCTCTGCTACGCAAAGACTCTCAATATTGAAACCGCGGCCACTGAACAGACCTGCTACCCTGGCAAGCACCCCGGGTTCATTGTCAACCAGCAACGATATGGTATGTTTCTGCATGATTCGTCTCCGTTCTAAGCCAAAAGCATTTCGGTGATGGATGCCCCCGCAGGAACCATGGGGTAAACGCATTCCTCACGAGCGACCCGGAAGTCCATGACAGCGGGTTTGGGGCTCTCCAGGCCCTGTTTGAGCACCGAAACCACCTCTTTTGGCTTTGTGGCCTTAAGCCCCAACGCCCCGTAGGCTTCGGCTACCCTTGCAAAATCAGGGGCGCATTCTAGATCTGTAGCAGCATAACGTCTTTCGTAAAAGAGTTGTTGCCACTGTCTTACCATCCCCAGATATTGGTTGTTCAAGATCACCACCTTGACCGGCAATTGGTATTGCACTGCCGTAGCCAGTTCCTGGATGTTCATCTGAAAGCT
>CP070769.1:115521-118374 GCA_020347085.1 Desulfobacterales bacterium | reverse complement strand
CGAGTCTGGAGAGGAGTTCCTGGATTGACAAGAAACAAAAAGGAGGCTAAAAAATTGGGGCAGACTGAAGAATGTGCTCTTAGAAAGTCTCAGGGGCCTGTCATGCATTAGCAGCTCCGTTATCCGTTATATTTTGAAAACTTGGAGAGGTGCGATTCGATGAATATTTGTGTGGTTGGCGTAGGATATGTCGGACTTGTCACAGGAGCCTGTTTTTCCGAATTTGGCCTACGGGTGAGTTGCGTGGCAAAGGACGAATCAAAGATTAACCAGCTAAACCAGGGCAAAGTCCCCATTTATGAGCCCGGACTTTCAGAACTGATTAATAAGAATCTGAATGAAGGGCGTCTTTCCTTCACCACTGATATCGAAGAAAGTGTTCGAATCGCTCTGGTGGTGTTTATTGCTGTGGGCACTCCGTCCGACACTGAGGGGGGTGCTGACCTAAGATATGTGGAGGAGGTAGCAAAATCCATCGGTCAGACCATGAACGGATATAAGGTAGTCGTCACGAAGAGTACGGTGCCAGTGGGCACTGGGAGGCTGATCGAGTCGATCATCAAGGAAAATCAGACTGAACCCTGTGCCTTTGACGTGGCTTCGAACCCAGAATTCTTGAGAGAAGGTTCAGCAATAGAGGATTTCATGCGTCCTAACCGGATCGTAATCGGTGCCGAGAGCGCCCAGGCAATTGCCATCCTCAAGGACCTTTACAATCCCCTTTATCTAATTGAAACTCCTTTTGTGATCACCGACATAGCGACGGCGGAGATGATCAAGTACGCCTCAAACGCCTTTTTGGCCACTAAGGTATCCTTCATCAACGAGATGGCCAATATCTGTGAGAGAGTTGGCGCTGATGTGCACCAAGTGGCCAAGGGCATGGGTCTTGACAAGCGGATTGGCCCGAAGTTCTTGCATCCTGGACCTGGTTTTGGCGGGTCGTGTTTTCCAAAAGACACCAAGGCGATCAGTCAGATTGCTAGACAGCACGGATATGATTTCAAGATCGTTGATGCTGTAATTAAGGTCAATGATGAGCGCCCCGCGATGATGATTGAAAAAATTGTCTCGGCCCTCGGGGGGGGAGTGAAAGGTGCAACCATTGGGGTTCTCGGCTTAACGTTCAAGCCAAACACGGATGATATGCGGGAAGCTCCCACCATTCCCATTATTAAGGGTTTGCAGGAGAGGGGGGCAAAGATCCAGGCCTATGATCCAGCGGGAATGACACAGGCACGAGCATATCTTCAGGATGTCGACTACAAAGACGATCTGTATGCGGCGGCGGAAGGGGCCGATGCATTGGTGCTAACCACAGAGTGGAATCGATTCCGGAATATTGACTGGGATCGGATGAAAAACCTTTTGAAAAGCCTGGTTGTTGTGGATTTGCGAAATATCTACGAACCCCAGCGCATGCGCGACTTGGGATTCGATTATACGAGCGTAGGGCGGCACTGAGGTTTGACACCTATCGTCGATGCCTATGAGTATTCCTCGCGAACCCAAGCCCGCTAAATTAGTCATCAGCATTTTCATGCAGGACAAGCACCACCTTCAGAAAGCTGTCCGAAGCTTGTCTGAATCTTTTGGATCAGTCGATATGGTGAGCCCGTGGCTTCCATTCGACCAAACCGATTATTACACTGCCGAGATGGGTACCCCCCTTTTCAGGCGGTTTATCAGTTTTGATGGGTTGATTCAGCAAGACGCCCTGGCTGACATCAAATGCTTTACTAATGGCCTTGAAGGTCAGTTTTCGAAAGAGGGGAAGCGTCTTGTAAACATCGACCCTGGATACATGGTAGCAGAGCGCTTTGTGCTTGCAACCGGGAAAAACTATACGCACCGTATTTACCTGAGAGCAAGGATTTATGCTGACCTATCCTTGATTTACCGTAAGGGGCGCTTTCGTCCGTTGGACTGGACCTATCCGGATTATGTTGGGGAAGCCATAATCCGTTTACTACATTCTATTAGAGACAGATACATGTTTCAGGTGAGACAGTCAGGAGACCAAGTGTCTGAACTGGACTAAAGTGGCTTAAGTTCAGTGGTGAGAGAGTGGACAAACCCAAGGTCTTGTTAGATGGATACTCTGAGCTTCACAGCATGGAGATAAGGGGCGAGGCAGCAGAGGGAGCTTTCGCGGAGTTGTTAAAGATTAGGTGAATTCATGATTAAAAGCATGACTGCCTTTGGCATGGCGGAAAAGAAAGTGGAAGGTCGTACATATGGGGCGGAGATACGTACCCTTAACGGACGCTATTTGGAGATCTCAGTGCGTGCCCCCCGACAGCTGATGCCGCTCGAGGAGCGGGTTAGGAAGCTGGTGGCAACCAGAATCTCACGAGGTCGCGTAGACGTGTTTGTGAGGGTGAGGGACGCCTCTGAGAAGGTTTCCGAAATTGAAGTGAATCTGCCCCTTGCCAAGGCATATTATAAGGCCCTGCTGGAGCTTAACGAAGCTTTAGACATAGAAGAGAAGGTAGGGCTACAAACACTCCTTGGCCTTGAAAAGATTATTGTAGCTACAGAGCCTGAAGCAGATTTGGAAAAGACGTGGACGATCCTTTCATCGTGTATTGGTGAAGCCTTGGAGGGTGTTGATGTCATGCGGATATCAGAGGGGAAAGCCGTCTATCAGGACTTTGAGAGGCGTCTTCAGTCCGTGGAAGAGGGTTTGTCTCGCATAAAGGCGTTGGCTCCGTCCGTATTGTCAGAGTATCATAGTCGCTTGAAGGAACGCTTGGCCGTGCTCACGGAAGGGAAGGTAGAGTTGGATCCAAACCGGCTGGCTCAGGAGGCAGCTTTTTTGGTTGATAGAAGTGATGTTACAGAGGAAATAGT
>CP070769.1:105693-115421 GCA_020347085.1 Desulfobacterales bacterium | reverse complement strand
TCTCTCTAGTTTCCTCTGGAGTATCCCAGAAGGCCTTCTTAGAGATAATCCCTTCAATTTCCTTGAGCCGTTTTCGTTTTCCATCCAAGTCAAAGATAACCCCTGAGTTGTTCTAATCTATTGCGAAGAGATTGGATTCTTCCCTCTAATTCAAGTGACATGGCAAGGCCTCCTAGTTTGTGTATAATCCGTTATTGGCATTCTTAGTGAGCCGAAATTTTGACACTATTCCACTGGTTGATAAGAAATAATTACGTGGGTTTTCCACCACGAGGCGCCCGTCGCGCCCGTATTCCAAGGCCACTGTAGCGAGACTCGAGATTGTCTGCATATCCTTTTGCTGCCCACCCGAGTTAACCGATTCGATAGCCGCCAACACAGATGCTCCTCAGGCCAAATAACTCTCAACAGAGACTATCTGAGAAGAAATTTATTGCGACAGGCGCTTACCCAAATCAGGAGGCTTATCAGAATGCACCCGATCGCAAAAATGTCTCCGTAGCGAGCATAAAAGCTCTCATGATTCATCACAGGCAACGAGCGGGTTCGAATCGCCTCTTCAAAAAGAGGTGTCTCATCCAAAAGCCGCCCTACAGGATCCACAAACGCGCTAATACCGGGATTGGCCGCTCTGGCTACAGCCAGGTGATTTTCGACTGCCCTGAATACGACCATAGAAAGATGCTGATAAGGGGCGCTTGATCTGCCGAACCAGGCGTCATTTGTTATGTTGATCAACAGTTGGGCACCGTTTTTAACCATGGAACGGGCCAGCTCTGGAAAGATCGCTTCAAAGCAAATCAAGACCCCGATCCTTTCATCCCCCCATAACAGGACCTGGCCCTCATTCCCAGAGTCAAAATCCCCCACCGCCTCCACCATCTTTCCCAGGAAAGGAAAATAGCGCTTGAGCGGCACATATTCTCCGTAAGGCACTAAGTGCACCTTATCATACTTGCCCATAACTTTGGCACTGGGGTTGACCAAATAAGCGCTGTTATAATAGCGCGTTCTTTGTCCACTTCTACGAAACGAGGGGCTTCCAAGAAGAAAATGGGTTTTGGAGCCGCGAACAACCTCCAGCACCTCTTCGGTCAGCTTCCCATCGTGCAAAAAGTAAAACGGTAGCGCAGTCTCCGGCCATATGATTAGGTCCGGGCCAGTCTCCAAGGCGGCAGCAGACAAGCTACCATAGCGTTGAAGGGTCTCATGTTGAAAAGAAGGAAGCCATTTTACGGACTGGTCAACATTCCCCTGCACCAACGCAATAGTACGCTTGGGCGCGGTATTGGTAGCCATGTCGATTTTTTCTATGCGCCAGGTGCCGTAGGCCAAAGAACCAACTATCAACAGGGCTACGCCGAAAAAGGGTTTCCAGGCAAAAGCCCTGTGCCTCAAGATGGTTTCCCAGACTTCAAAGAGCACGCAATTGACGGCTATGATGAGGGCTGACAGCCCATATACTCCAAATATATCTGAAATCTGGATCAGATGCAACCGATTGTATTGCGAGTGGCCAAGGTTTTCCCACGGAAAACCGGACAGAAAGAATGATTTGACATATTCCAAGGCAACCCAAAAAAGAGGTGCAGTCAAAAAATAGGGGGGAGACCTTACCCTGAGTTGGCTGATAACCATTGCAAAGAGACCTATATATAGACTGAGGTACAGTACAAGTAGCATAAGTATGACGACGCTAAGCACGTATGACAGTTGACCATAATGGTGCATGACGCCGGCAATCCAGTAAAGGAGCGTTGCGAAATGCACCACTCCAGCAAGAAATCCCAACCTAAAACTCGTCAAGGGACGAAGATCTTTTATCGAGTGGAAAAGTGGAACAAAGGCTATCCAGGCAGTGAACCACCAGCCGATACGCGGAAACGAGGCGGTAAGTAGCAGGCCGCTTGTCGCGGCCAATATGATATCGAACGGCCTTATTCCCCGGATGACGCTTTTCATCAGCAAGCCCTTTATATCCTTCGAAAATATTTTTTTATGGATAGCACTTTATGTGGCAGAACAAAAGGATAAATCCCCAGAATTCGGGGTTTTCGGTGTAAGGCCCGGCTATGGTATGAATTCCACAGGTAATTGAAGACCCATACATTGCTGAGTCCCTTGTAGATTACTCGTAACCGGGGATTAGCCGAGCGAACTTGTGTTTCTGGGAAGACAATCTGGGTAACCACCTCTTGACACGCCAGGACAATTTGTTTATCCTTTGTTTTAAGCTACATCTCAGGAAGTGGCACAAACATTCTTTGATTTCAGCAAGTTAGGTGATTAGAGGGATTGGGATTTATTCGATATGCAAGCCCATCCTAACGACTTTCTTAGTAGCATTGATACGTCCTTGCACTTGCCGACCCTGCCCCATATCCTTCTGAAGTTAATTAGGGCCCGCAGTTGGGAACCAGGCCCAATTAACGAAACATCTCAGATTATCAAGAAAGATCCCGCCTTATGTGCAAGGCTCATGGGTCTAGCCAATTCTGCCTATTGTAGCCCGCCGAATAAGATAACCGCGATTGACCAGGCTTTGTTGTTGGTGGGGACGGAGAGCATTAGGAATACGGCCATAAGCGCTTCAGTACATTATGTTTTTGACCAGGTCAAGGATGTGTCCATTGTCTCTGTTTTGAAGCAGTTTTGGGTACACTCCTTGATGTGTGCGACTTTAGCGAAGCTGATTGCCGAAAAGACTTCGTATTCGACCCCTGATGAGGCTTTCTTGTCGGGGCTTCTGCATGACATTGGGAAGTTAGTCTTGTGGGCGAATTCTTCAAAAGAACAGTATGACAAGGGTCTTCAACCATCCAGGGACAAGTCGGACTTGCTTTTAGCATCCGAAAGACATTACGGAACAACGCATTATGAGGTGGGAGCCTGGATGATCAATCAGTGGAGGCTACAATCGTTCATGGCGGATGCGGTTCGCTATCACCATGAACCAGTAAACAGAATTTTGGATGCCCTCCCCTTGGTGAAGATTGTATTCGTAGCCAATGCTCTGTGCTCAAAAACTGTTGAAGAGACTGGTGCTGGTTTTAGGACAGCAGAAGAGGTTTTCGGCTTTGCCCGGTCTGAAGCAGAAGGATTGATATCGCTGGCCGCGGATGAAGTGAAGCAGGCGGCAGAATCACTGGAGATAGAGCTTGAACGCCCAGATGCCTCAGGCGGATCAGTCTCTGAAAAGGACGCTGAAAAGGTAAAAGACCTTGTCCGCGCAGTGAGAGAGATGTCTCTGCTTCAAGGTACGCTCCAAAATGTGCTCGAAGCCCATGGCGAGGAGTCTGTCCTGAAAGTTGTCGCCCAAGGCCTTCAGGTCTTGTTTGATGGTTGTCGTGTCCTCTTTTTCCTATATGACGAGCAAAAAGATGTCCTGGTTGGCAAGGGTGATACAGGAGCCGATCAAGATGTCCGGGTCCAGGAGTTCGTCATTCCTGTTCAAAGGAAAAAGTCTCTGTTGGCAAAGTCTCTTTCTCTTGGGCAACCTCTGGACTCTTTTGGGCATTTGGCAGAGGTTGATCTTAGCATTATAGACGACCAGCTTAATCGGCTAATGGGAAAAGATGGTATGCTGTGTCTTCCCATGTTAGCCCACAAGGAGTTTGTCGGCGTGATCGTCGTTGGTGTGGAAGAAGCGCAGTTTTCCAATTTGCCTGAAGAGATAAACCTCTTAACCATGTTTGCTCGCCAGGCAGGTTTGGCTCTGCATGCCGAAATCGTAAGACAAACAGGGGCAAAGTCAATGCAATCCAGCCGCCTCACAGTTCCATCGGCCTTGGCCAAGAAGGTAGCCCATGAAGTGAGTAACCCTTTAGGTATCATAAAGAATTATCTTAAGATTCTTAGACTTAAACTGGCCAAGGATAGCCCGGCTCAAGAAGAAATAGGAATAATCGATGAAGAGATCGATCGTGTTTCCGCCATTGTCCGAGATCTGTCCAGTTTCTCCGAGCCCGGAATGCAACAAAAGGAACTGGTGGATATAAATGCCATCATATCGGACCTTATTAAAATCACTCATGAATCTCTCCTGGTGCACTCTGGTGTCCAGGCTCACCTTGATCTCGGGCCATCGTTGCCGTTGGTCCCAACGGATAAAAACGGGTTAAAACAGGTCTTTATTAACCTTATAAATAATGCGGTTGAGGCGATGCCGAAGGGAGGGAATCTTTATGTTAATACGCGATTTCCCTCCGATGGCATGGGAGACGAACCGGAAGAGGACGCAAAGGCAGACCAGCAATATGTGGAAGCCACGATCAGAGATGACGGTTCGGGCATCCCGGACACGATAAAGGCGAAGTTGTTTGAGCCCTTTGTTACGACAAAGGGGGAGGAACACGCCGGCCTGGGTTTGTCTATCGCCTATGACATTATCCGGGAATTAAATGGAGCCTTGACCTGTGAGAGCGACAAGACAACGGGGACAACCTTTAAGATCGTCTTGCCTGTAGGAAAAAGAAAGAGCCATTAGCTTGCGGAGGTCACATGCCCCATACGCCTAAGGTCCTGATAGTTGATGATGAACCACGTATGTGCGATAGCCTGAAGGTATTGTTAAGTGGCCAAGGCTATGACACGCAAACAGGTCAGAGTGGCAAAGAAGCCATGGAATATCTCTCTAAAGATAGGTTCGATCTTGTTCTTCTGGACATCGTAATGCCCGACATGACTGGCCACCAGCTTATGGACTATATAAGTAGCCAAGATCAGGAGACGGTGGTCATCCTCATGACAGGGCACGCCTCTGTGGACTCAGCTGTCGAATCCTTAAGGAGGGGAGCTTACGATTACCTCAGAAAGCCTTTTAATTTCGAGGAGCTTTTAAAAAGGGTCGGCAATGCACTTGATCAAAGTAGGTTAAAAAAGGAACACGAACTTGTTAGCGGAAAACTTGAGCTAACAGAAAAGCGTTACCAATATTTGGTGCATGCATCCCCCGACATTATCTATACGCTCAACGCTGATGGGATGTTCACATTTGTAAGTGGTGCTGTTGACTCTCTTCTCGGTTATACGACTAACCAGTTGGTTGGCAAACATTACACCTCCATTGTCTTTGAAGAAGATATGGGTAAAGCCAAATATCGTTTCAACGAGAGGAGAACAGGTGCACGTGCCACCACGGGTGTAGAATTGAGGCTGAAACGTCTTCAGGACGCAAGTAGCCGAAACGGACATTTAACGGTAGAGTTAAAGGCCATGGGGGTGTATGATCGACCGGTTGACCAGCAAGACAAGGAGTTTAGAGGGAGTTATGGAGTAGCAAGGGATATAACTGATCGTAAACGCCTTGAAGCCCAGTTATTACAAGCCCAGAAGATGAAAGCGATTGGAACGCTTGCAGGTGGCATTGCACACGATTTTAACAACTTGCTTATGGGAATCGAGGGACACACCTCTTTGATGTTTCTGGATGTCGATGCCGACCATCCCCACTTCGGGCATATCAAGGGGATAGAGGATATGGTGAAACGGGGGGCATATCTGACGAAACAACTCTTGGGTTTTGCCAGGGGGGGCAAATACGAGGTCAGGCCCACGGATCTTCGCGAACTCATCGAGAAAAGTTCCCAGATGTTTGGTCGCACGAAAAAGGAAATCAGGATACACAGAGAGTGTCAACAGGATGTCTGGACAGTAGAAGTGGACCGGACACAGATCGAACAGGTGCTGTTGAATCTCTATGTAAATGCCTGGCAGGCGATGCCAGGAGGTGGCGACCTTTACATACAAGCGGAAAATGTCACACTTGACGAGAATGCTGCTGGGTTTTCTGGAGTAAGGCCTGGCAATTATGTGAAGGTGTCCGTGACCGATACCGGCGTCGGCATCGACGAAGAGACCCAAAATCGCATTTTTGAGCCCTTCTTTACCACCAAGGAAATGGGTCGGGGAACAGGCTTGGGGCTGGCTTCTGCTTATGGTATCATCAAGAATCATGGTGGGATCATAAACGTTTACAGTAGAAAGGGGCAAGGAACTACCTTTAACATTTACCTCCCTACGACAGAAGGATTCATCATTGAGCAAAGCCCGACCGAGAAAGATGAAGGTATTCAGCGAGGACACGAGGCTGTCTTACTTGTAGACGATGAGGACATAATTATTGATGTTGGCGAAAAGATGCTAAAGGAAATGGGCTATCAGGTACTATTGGCCAAAAGCGGAAAAGAAGCAGTGGAAGTGTACAGGAACCACAAGGATGAAATTGATCTAGTAATCCTCGACATGATCATGCCAGACATGGGTGGTGGTGATGCCTATGACACACTCAAGGAGATAGACCCAGACATAGTGGTGCTCCTTTCAAGCGGATACAGCCTAAACGGCCAAGCGACCGAGATATTGGAGCGTGGGTGTGATGGATTCATCCAGAAGCCCTTCAATATCAACCAACTGTCTCAGGCGATACGGAAGACCCTGGACAATTGAGAGTACTTATGACCTGGGCCTCTGTGAGAGTATTGAAGTAATGGGGTGAAGGGCTTATTATGGACCACGAGTTGAAAGTTGTAAGAATCTAAATCCGACACGAAGTGAAGCTGAAGCCAAACTCGGAACCCGGAACTCACTATCGATTCAACACGTTCCATTTCTCCAGTACCCCAATTTTCCATTGTTCCAGCCTGTTCTTCCGCCTCACATGATCGTGAAAGATCAGACATATCAGTGTACCGCCAGACTCTTCGACCAAGAAATGCTTGTGAAATGAAAGAGAAGATACTCATCATTCATCAAGGTGCTCTTGGGGATTCGGTTCTCAACTTTCCGGCATTTATATCCTTGAAGCGCGAGAGGAAGGCCTCTGTGGCCCTTTTGTGTTCTAGTGAGTTGGGAAAGACAGCTCGTGCGCTGAATATAGTAGATGCGCTTTTTTCTCTTGAAAATGCCCGTTTCTCTACTCTCTTTGGTGGAGAGATGACACCGTTTGTAAAGATCTTTATAAATAACTATGATATCATTATCTTGATCAGTTTCTCAGACGCCGTCGAGCATCATCTGAGACAAAATCACGGTGGAGAAGTCCACAGAATATGCCCCCGACCTCCAGTTGATGAGGAAGCTCATGTGGCCTTGCATCTGATGAAGCAATTGCGGGCCAAGCGTCTGCTGACCAGCTCAGATATCCTTTTCTCATTCCCATTCAAGGTTATACCAATCTCATATAGCTCTGGTGGAAGAATGCCCCAACAAGAACACGTGGTTGTCATGCACCCTGGCGCTGGGAGTGCAAGGAAACGGTGGCCGGTGAAAAATTTTATTGAAGCTGCTATGGTTATTAAGGGGGAGAAGCCTGGGGAAGTGGTCTTTCTGGTGGGGCCAGCAGAATCAGACCTCGCTCCGGTTGTCAAATCCATGTCAAATGGGGATTTTCGAGTTTATGAAGTTTCCGACCTTGTGTCGCTCATGGAGTTATTGAAGCAAACGAGGTGTCTTATTGGCAACGACTCTGGTGTGACCCATCTCTCTGCTTTCATGGGCACACCCACAGTAGCCATCTTCGGGCCTTCGAATCCCAAGAGATGGTCACCGGTAGGTCGTGCGACAAAGGTGCTCAGAGGGGTTGTAGACTGCACCCCCTGTTTTGAAACGGATGCAGCCAATTGTGAAGATCCTAAATGCCTTAATGGGGTGTCCATAAGGATGGTCTTCGACGCTGTTAGAGAGCTGGCATCCTGAGGTACAGGCTGTGATGGAAAATGCAGACAAGGCTCAATTGCTGAATAGATTTCTCGGATCAGCCCTTGGGACCTTTGTGGGAGACGCCTTGGGCGAGCCCGTGGAGGGTTGGCCCCATAGAACGATTTACAGCCGGTTCGGGCTTGTTGATACCATGATCCGGGAAGAAGGGCATTACACGGATGATACACAGATGATGATAGGGATCTTGGAGACCCTGCAACAAGCCGACGGGTTCGATCCTGCAGTATGCGCTAGGAGATTCCAGGAAAACTTTGAATCGTGGCGTGGGTACGGCCGACGCATCTTTGGCGTGATGGAAAGGATTGGACAGGAAATCCCCTGGGACCAGGTAGGCACAGACAGTTATGGAAATGGTGGCGCTATGAGAATAGCCCCCATCGGTTGCTTTTACTACCGTAACCTGCAAGCCCTCAAAGAAAACGCCATACTGAGTGCTCGCATCACGCACAATCATCCGGAAGGGTTGGCTGGCGCAGTAGCGCAGGCTTCAGCAGTAGGTTTGGCACTTCAACACGGCCTGTCCCGCGAACCGATCAAGCCAGAAAGCTTCTTAGATGAGATCGTGGCTCAGGTAAGGGATGTGGACCAAGGGTTTGCCGAATGCGTAGACGAAATTAGAACAATTCCTGGTGGCCCCATGGTTGAAGTGATTGAGGTGATCACAGGTCGGTACGGGCTGAGTTTGAGGGCCATCGAGTCGGTACCGCCAGCTCTTGCCGCTTTTTTATTGACCTATAGCTTCCGGGAGGCAGTCGTCTTAGCGGTCAACCTGGGTGGTGACACTGACACCATCGGTGCCATGGCAGGGGCGGTTGCAGGGGCATATTACGGGTATGACCAGATACCACAGGAGTGGCTGACTCCCCTGGAAAACGGGCCAAAGGGGCGAGATTATGTAGTCAACTGTGTCAAGCAGATTGTTTCATCATTATCGAATCCTGTGTGAAGGGGGTTATCTGACATATGCCTCGGATTATAATCACAAAAAGACGGCATAAGAAGGGGCTCACTTCCAATATCTAATTTGTAAGCATTGCTTAATCGTCGTATTATATGAACAGTAAGATATACCTTCGCGTGCCAGGCTTCGATGTGTAGAGCACGGAAACCTTGTGAGGTGATCTTTTGTGAGCACTGACAAGATGGAAGAAGACCATCGCCCTTGGGGTTATTATCAGGTCCTTGCCGATGAGCCGGACCACAAGGTGAAACGGATCATTGTTTACCCGGGTAAACGGCTGAGTCTCCAGCGACACCGCCGCCGAGCGGAACACTGGTACATTCTGAACGGAGAAGCGATTGTGACTCGGGATGATGAAGAACTGCATGTCAAGGCCGGTGAAGCGGTTAATATTCCTCAGGGGGCCACACACCGCGTTATGAACCCTGGAACTGAGGATATGGCCTTTATTGAGGTGCAGACCGGTGATTATTTTGGCGAAGATGACATTGAACGGTTGGAGGATGACTTCGGACGCATATAAGAACAATGTCTTTGAACCGCAGCAGCGAGCGAATTTAAGAATGGTATAAGACCTTACAGCCGAGGATTCTCTTGAGCTTACTGCAGGGGGCTTCAAAAACGTGTAATTTTTTCAAGATCAAGAAGTTGAACGATTGCAGCAGTAAAAACCGCCGGGTGAAAGCTCACAGCTTAATTGGCACGCTTCCAAGTTGAGTGGGAGGATGGAACAGGAGGCTTTTAGATGTCAGGTTTGATCTTTAACGGGCTGTTGCCCAAACCGCTCTCTTGAAGATGTTGCTAGTATTGCGCAGCTTTCTTGCCGCCAGGGGGACATCCTTTTTGAGGTCAGGTCACTGATATGGCCTGACAGGCCCCTCAACGGCATCATATTCGACATACGGTCCTGACGCATTTACAATAGGCTTCTCAGCTTGTATGCAATGTTTGCGTGTGCCTGGTTCATGACGTTCGATACCATTTGCCACTGACGAGCAGGATGAGGATTGACCTGCCTCAAAAAGGATGTCCCCTGGCGGTTCCCTGA
>CP070769.1:101699-105593 GCA_020347085.1 Desulfobacterales bacterium | reverse complement strand
GAAGCGGGCGGTTCAAAGTCTGAAGGAAAGCAGCAACAAAGATGTGGGGGAGATGCTTCAGGCCATCGAAAAGATACGAGATGACGGGCGAAAAATAGAGTCAGCTATCCAAAATCTTTCAAAACGTAAGATAGATGAAAGTAGGCTCGAAAAACTCCTTGAGACCCAACGAAAAAGCTATGAGGTGACGACATCTCTGCTTCAGAAGAAAATAACATACCTCGAGAAGGCTGTCTTGGAGCTACAAAAGCAACTCAGCATAGCCCCGGTCCCTGAGGCCCCAAGCATAACCGCCGACAAGAAGCCTGCTGCCGAAGCCCCAGAAGACACCCTCTTACCAGCGCCAGGCAAGATCATAGAGCAAGAGATACCCGAATAGCACTTTTGGGGACGTCCCCACTTTTCCGCTTCCCTTTACGGCTGACGCTCCTACTCATCTCTGCTCTATTATATACCCCTTCACCTTAAGAAGATCTAACAAGCTCTTGGCCCCAACTAGATGAGCAGCACCGACGATAACCAGAACGTTGTCGCCTTGGTTCATCAGATTTTCAATCTTTGAAATCCAGTTTTTGTTTCTCCGAACAACAAAGCGATCATAGACATCAGGATGTTCTTTGAAGCTCACGCTTATAATCGAATTCAGCTTGTCAACATCACCGGACTTCCAGGCATCCACCATATCAGAGGCCATCGTTCCCGCGACCTCTAAGTCTTCTAATGTCTGCCGCAAAAACGATTCTTGCTCTCGATCATCCATTTGGGCGAAAAGTTTCAATTGATATTCCGCCGATTCCAAAGGGATGATTTCTTTTGCATCTTTTTTGGCCCTGTCAAAAAAGTACGCATCTACGCCATAGCTTGGATCGAATCCTAACTTTTGAAGCTCCATGACACTCAGTGTCACCGCAGAAAGCCATGGCTTGAAACGATTAAACGAGGCCATGGGGATACCGGCTGCAGTAAGTTTTTGCTCAAGCAATTTGTACGTTTCTTCAGAAACATTCTTGTTGAGCGTTTGCCCTTCCGTATAGAGGCCAAGGGTCATCATCTTAGCCTGCACAGCAGGATCGTTCACTTCGTCCATATTCGTTTCAAACACAAGCCTTTGAGCATCCTCATAGGCCCTCTCAATTTCTGGGGCCAAGGGGTAAGCATCACTTTTCAGTACGTGCACTGACCCAAGCAAATAAATGGTATTTTTCTTGGTTTGCATGGACCAAAGAAAATGTTTCCTTGTTTCGGGTTGAAGGTGTTCCTGCGCATAAACGCCGCTGGCGAGTGCGTAGGCGACTGCAAGGTAAACGAAAATGTGCAGCCATTGACGGATATTGCGCTTGAATGCGTACTTCACATCCATGATAACTCCTTTCCAGCATCAAACATAGCTATTGAGTCGTGATCCTTGCTCCTATTCATAGCACGAATGCTGCCAAGTGGAAACCGTGTAAACCTTCTAAACCCTATCGTTGCATAAACAACACGGCAAAAGGTCCTCAAAAGCAATAGTAGTCTTTCTTTGGGGTCTTTTTAAGCGATTTTGTGGAAATCATTGCGAGTGATATCCAGAAACTTGAAAAAACAGCCAAGTTGTTTACCCTTCGGGAAAGCCGATGATGCCGCATCTCCTGTGTTGTCAAGGGTTCGCGGTAGTTTACTACAGCTTCACCCTTGACGCCTTGGATCTGCAGCATTCTCAACTTTTGCAACGTTAGGGTAAACTCAGCCGCTTAATGGCAACGCCATAATCTTGACTTCTTATATGTTTATGGAGCCTCTCCGCCCTAAAGGGCGGGGGTTCTGCCCTGCGGCAGCACTGCGTGTCCGGGGAGCGAGCCGGTCAACCCTCAAGAAATCCTATCTGGCCCTGTGGCGTGGGGAAGGGCAGGGATGGGAAAGGAGGAAGCGACCGGGATACCTTTCAAAACTTATTGTGGGAAAGACCAGGCTATGTTATCAAGCGATATCTTTTTCGAAGCGTTAAGTGAGGTCTTGTTCGTTTTGTTAAGAGGATGCGGCCGAAGAATCGGTCAAGCAGGGAAAAAGTCTTGCATGAAGACGATCAGAACAGCCATCATACAGTTCGATATTCACCCGGGTGATGTTGAACGGAACGTGAGGATAGCCAAACAGCGCATTGCAATCCTAGCAAAAGAGGGCATACACCTGATCTTGCTCCCGGAGATGTGGTCCACTGGCTTTGCCAACGAACGCCTAAAAGAACTCTCTGACACGACACCTGGGGTTCTGGAAGATTTGTCCAGGGTGGCAAGAAGTCAGCATTTAACCGTCATCGGGTCTTTGCCCGAAAAGAGGGGAGGCAAAGTCTATAACACTGCCTATGTTGTGGACAGGGACGGATCTATTGCAGGCACCTATAGGAAAGTCCATCTTTTTTCCCCGACTGGGGAGGACCGATATTTTGAACCTGGCCGGAAAGGCGTGGTTTCTGAAACCTCTCTCGGCCACATCGGTCTGATCATATGCTATGATCTAAGATTCCCTGAGCTCTGCCGGTCTCTTGCGCTGGGTGGTGCCACCATTGTAGGGGTCGTGGCTCAGTGGCCGGCCGAGCGTGTGGCCCACTGGGATGTCCTTTTGAGGGCCCGAGCCGTGGAGAACCAACTTTTTGTGCTTGGAGCGAACCGATGCGGCAGAGACGGCGATCTTGTTTATGCAGGTCATTCACGGATTATATCTCCTGATGGAGAGATTATGGCACGGGCCGGAAAACGGACGGCTACCCTTTCCGCGACAATTGATTTGCGGGCAGTGGAACAAACCAGAAAACGTATTCCATGTTTAAAGGAGCGGATGCCACAAGCCTATGGGTGAGAAGATCCTTGAACGTGCGGTGTTGGAAAAGACGATCCAGTCCTTGAAGAGAGAGGGCAAGAAAATCGTTTTCACCAACGGCTGCTTTGAGCTTCTTCACATCGGCCATGTTCGGTATTTGCAGGCCGCCAGGGCCGAGGGGGATGTCCTCACAGTGGGTGTGAATTCTGACCTTTCTGTCCGCCAGATCAAGGGGCCCAAGCGCCCGATAGTCCCCGAGAATGAACGTGCTGAAGTGTTAGCATCTTTGGCATGTGTGGACTTTGTGTCGCTTTTTGACGAGCCAGACCCCCTAGCGATGATCCGGTCTCTCCTGCCCGATGTGCTGGTCAAGGGGGCAGACTGGGCAGAGGACGCCATTGTGGGAAGAGATATCGTGGAGGCACACGGTGGTCGGGTGGTCCGGATTCCGTTAACACAGGGCACCTCCACCACAAGTATCATCGAGAGGATCTTGGGGAATTACGGAGGGTGAGCAAAAGCAGGCGATGACAGGAAGTATTTTGGCCTCTGGCAGAGCCGGCAAAGTCACAGGGTTTTAGCTCTGAATTCCTGAGTGGAGAATTCCAGACCAACATGCCATCCCGCTGTCGCGGCACGTATTGGTAGTGCAAATATGCCATTGGCAGGGTCATTGTTACCTTTTGAACAGGTATAAAAGGAGCGTGACAATAATACTGATGATGATGCATGTCGTGATGGGGAAGTAGAATTGGAAGTTTTCTTTTTTGATTATGATATCGCCGGGTAGCTTTCCAAGCCATGGCACTCTTGGCGTTATAACCATCAAAACACCCATGGCAGCTATAACTAGTCCGATGATGATGAGAACTTTTCCCAGGCTATAAAACGGATTCATGGTTCGGATGCCAAGTGTCGAAGATTATTGGACCTCAAAAATATGAAGATTTGCGAACCTTGTCAAGCGAACAGAAGCCCAAAGTTGCAGTCGATCATGTCATGTTTTGTCTCTCATAGGAGATAGTGTCGTGTCCTATGAGTTAGTGCAAAAAGTAAGGACTGTGCTGAAAGCCATTTTCCTTGCTCCGCGACCATTTT
>CP070769.1:98156-101599 GCA_020347085.1 Desulfobacterales bacterium | reverse complement strand
GGCTTGCTACCTGCCGTGGCAGGGCACGGTGTTGCATCGAGGTTTTTCTTGGGTTTCGGTATGGTTTTGTCATCTAGACTTTTCAGGTACTAAAGATACTGGGAAGCTATCGTAATATTCGGCCTAAAAATAAACTGCCTGCCAGGCGCCATAAGGAATTTGACCAGTGAGATGAATTCGTCATCTGAAGCACGGCCAGTAAGCAGAAAGTTTACTTTGAAGACTTCGAACAATTGCCTTGGCTTCCTGCATCCGATTTCCCTTTCTAGGGGGTATGGGCACAGGTTCTTCAAGCGCAACTTCGATTCCCGTTACACCTGCCATGGATGCTAACCAGCCGAGGGACACAATTTTTTGATTGGGGCTATAGCCCGAACCGATGAAATCAACAAGCTTGCCCGCACAGATTCTGTGCGCTGTATCGCTTGCGATCTCTCCCACCATCCTGATCCCTTCAATGGTTAAGCCCATCTGCGTGATTTGGTCTGTAAAATGAGGGTCACTTCCATCCACCATTAGAATGATTTCCGGCCTAAACTCCTCAGCTAAAGGGGTAAAGAGTTCTGTTAGTGTGTATTCATAGGCTTCGGGGCCCGTATCAGGGGGTAAAGGAACATTCACTGAAAAACCTTCCCCTGAACCGACCCCGATTTCATCCATAAAACCCTTCCCGGGGTATAGGGTGGAGGGGTCTTGATGGAGAGACATGTAGAACACCCTTGGATCTTCGGCAAAGATTTTGTAAATGCCATCTCCCGCATGGGCATCTGTATCAAGGATCATAATCTTCTTAACCCCATAATAGGCCATTAGGTTCTGGGCACAAATGCCTACATCACTGAAAACCCCAAAGCCTTTTTCTTGGTCTATGCTCGCATGTTGTACTCCTCCGCCTACCACAAAGGCTTTGTTATACTCTCCCGAGCAAACCAGCTCTCCTGCATACTTTCCTGCTCCTGCCAATAGCTTGGCGGCTCTCACAAAGCTGGGGGACAGCGGGGTATCCAATGGATCCTTGCTCTCGCACTTTTCGATGCGTTGAATATACTCTTGCGTGTGGATGAGTCTAAGCTCATTATGCGTTGCATGGGGAGGAACCACAATCGTGAAACCTGAGTGGCGCCCAAGTGTTTTGTGGAAGAGGTTCAAGAAATTTTCATATCTATCCTGGGTAAGTACGTGTCCAAGATCGTAGTCCTTCAATTTTTCGCTATACAAGACGGCAAATTTAGACACGGCTCAGTCCTTATAAGTGCAGACCCCAATATGTTTTTGCGCATACAGTTGGGCTGACATCTTGACAAACGTTATGATATTCGTTAGCGATTTTCAAGAACAACATCTGGCCCACGAGATACATGACCACGAAAGCGAACCTTTCTCAGATAATAAAGGAGAGGGATGGACCGACGAGCTTACTCATCTCGGATGTTAATCAGATACGCTCTGTATCAGATACCTGGGGCAGTTTTTTTCCTGATGCTCATAGTGTTGTTGCGACACTGGATTGAGATACCCTCATGGATTTGGTGGGGGGTCATTGCCATCTGGGTAGTCAAGGAGATAGCCTTATTTCCCTTTGTGTGGCGATCCTACGACGCTCAACCCCTGGGACCGGGACACTCCATGTTGGGGGTAAGGGGCATTGCAATGGATGAACTTGCCCCTACAGGGTACATTCGAGTGGGCGGTGAGCTTTGGCGAGCTCAAGTGTTTGAAGGAAATTCGCCAGTTGAGAGAGGAAAAACAGTTTGTATCCGAGAAATCCGAGGGCTAACACTTCTGGTGGAGCCCTGCAAGGACAAGGTCTATTGATAAACCGAGATCTTGGAGTGACGACATCCTACCACGATAG
Organism: Desulfobacterales bacterium; assembly: GCA_020347085.1. Classification (GTDB taxonomy): domain Bacteria; phylum Desulfobacterota; class Desulfobacteria; order Desulfobacterales. The sequence continues at coordinate 99,744 of CP070769.1, read as the reverse complement.
ACGATAGGCCCCACAGCCGGGCCATTAAAGATATCGCATCGCATGGCCATTCTGGGCCAGGTTGCCCGAAGTTGCGATTTCTCCCTGACATCCGTGCCCAAGTGAAAAACGGCACAACTTTAGCTACCTGCTATTAATCGCAAATCAGGCCAAACTTAAGATACTGCCATATAATGTCCAATTCTGGTCAGCCAGAAAACTTCATGATATGAGTCTGAAACCTCGACTTTTCGGATATTGAAGGTAATGGGAAGTTACCCAGGAGACTTCTCGCCTTCAAATTTCCTAAGGTTTGGCCAAAAAGCGTGAGGTATTTTCGGCTTTCGATGGGCCGGATAGTGCAAAGACACGTTGAATCGAGGTGTTCGCAAAAATTGGTTTTTCAGTTTGTAGCACGCGTTTCGATAGGTGCCCAAGACCTCCACTTTTGCATTTTCTCCCAGACCCAGGATCGCAATTCGACGATAAAAGAAAAATTTGCGCCCCTTTTCAAACCGCCAATCCGTTATGATAATCGCCAACCACAGACCCAAGACGCCTGGCGTAGTCCACATAAGACCTCTAACTGACATCCCCAAAGATCCTTCCGCATTTAGACGACACCGTATCGGATTTTTTTTGCCAAATTTTTCAGTTTGTAAAAAACTCTGACAGGTGTGCACGGTGAAGATGTCGCAGTCTGGCAGACAAGAGGTGAAGTATCAACAATTATTTATACACGTTATCATGAAACCCAACAACGAGCCACACTGGTACGTTCTGTGCTACCCATATCTATTTATCACAGCGCCCCTGCCGTGTTCGTGATCGTACGGGACCCCTCTGAAACAAAACATACGGTGGACACAAACCCAGGCTTGCCTCGATGTGCACGTTCTCTCCGCAGGAGAGAAGCCTAAAGACGCAACAGGGTTCCATACTTTGTAAAACGGTTCCAGAGGGTTTGAGACACGGCACCAGAGCGGGGGAAAACCTCTATTATCACCGATTCACTGTTGACTTAACGTCGCTGTCTGCCAAGCGTGGGTCCGTGAGATCAAGCCTGGCAAAAATTCAGGAACACGAGGTTGAGCAGTGGAGAGAATAGTGATTTTGACCAGGCAAGCAAATTAGGAGTGCGGATTTCTTGCCTTAGTAACTACGCTGTTCCCGGACTGCCAGGTCGACGTTCTCTGCGAGGAGGTTGAGACCTTCGAGAAGCCCGCAGTCACCCAAAATAAAAAATTAAGGTTGCATCAACGAGGAGGGGATGATGGCAAAGACTCTCATCGTAGATGACCAGCCTTGCGTCCGCGAAATATTTGCTGAGGAACTGATCTCCAAAGGCCATCAAGTATTAACGGCAGGGGACGCAGAATATGTCAAAGGACATCTCAGATTCTCCCGAGCGGATTTGGTTCTTCTTGATCTGTATCTGGAGGGACCCAACGGGATAGGTGTCTTGCAAGATATCAAGCGAGAATGTCCAAATCTACCAGTTATCATTGTTACGGCATATGATAGCTTCAGGGAGGATCCTCGCCTATCTCAGGTTGCCGGCTACGTGATTAAGAGTATTTTCTTTGAAGAACTCAAAGAAAAAGCAGCC
>CP070769.1:92879-98056 GCA_020347085.1 Desulfobacterales bacterium | reverse complement strand
TATCGCCTCTGAGTCTTTCTTGGGGTGAATCCACCTGAGCCGTTTGGGCTCCAGCTTGAAGGTTCGCATATGCACGATAAGATCGATTGCTCGCTGGGCCGGATAGACTGCGACGAAGCGACCAGACGGCTTAAGTAGACACTCGGCAACAGAAACGACATCCGAAAGAGAGGCCTTGATCTCATGCCGCGCCACTGCCCGCTCCTCCTCTGGATTGATCCGTCCCGAAAGCAATCTACGGTAAGGTGGGTTGCTGAAGACAACGTCAACCGACCCCGGAGTCAGGTATGACCTGAAATCCTTCATATCTTCGCGGATAATTGTGATACTGCCTTCCATGTGGTTTTCCCGTACATTCGTGGAAGCCAATGCTGCCAGATCCTTCTGTATCTCAATCCCGTAGATGTGTGCAGAAGGGGTCTGAAAGGAGAGAATCAAGGGAATTATCCCACACCCGGTGCCGAGATCAACCGCGATGTCTGCGGGCCTCAAGTGGACATGGTTTGCCAGAATTGCTGCATCAATCGAAAATCGATAACCTTTCCTTTTCTGAATGACCTTCAGCCGACCTTGAAACAGGGTCTCCGTGGTAGTCATTTGAGGTTGGTCATTTGGCATTGGGGACTAGTATTGTGTCTCAGGAATAAGTTCAATTACTGATACTGGAGCCGAAAGCCTTTTCCGAGCGACATTGAGCATTTTCGGAGCCGGACGTCAGCTGAGTGGAGCGTTAAGAATCATAAACTGTTTGAGGGCCTTAGGCCCGAGTTTTAGCGCTCCGCTTCACTGCGTGCATGATTTAGCAGAGCGAAGCTGACGTCCCGAAAATGCTTACGAAGCAAGGAAAATGGCTTTTTGGCGATTCCATATTTTTGGAACAAACTCCTGAGACGCCACACTATGTATTCCGCATCGGGTATTCGGTGCTGGATGTTTGGTAATGGGTGTTGCTCGCAGACCCAGGATGCCGGATACCTGATGCCAGATATGTCTTCCGCCCACATGTGAAATGCGTTCGGGCTGCTAACAATTGGCCTCCGGTCATAGGGCCTACGCTCTAGAAGAAGTAGTTGGATCAAATGCCTTGACCGACATCGGGCATCAGGCAGCGTTTACTTATCCCAAATCTTATTGATAACAAGGCCGTCCATGACCTTGGGGTAGAAATAGGTAGATTTCCTGGGCATGATGAGGCCGGCATCAGAGACCTCCTGGACCTCATTAAGACGGGTTGGATTGAGGATAAGGGCTAATGAACATCCTCCTCTATAAACCGCATCTAGGGCCTCGTCGACTGTGCTAGGATAAAGGATAGACCGCTCGTCATCCAAGGCAGCCCCGTTGAGGCCAAGAATCTTTTCAAGAACAACCTTTGTTACCATGGTGACATCAAGCTTCCTGAGGGGCTCCGGGATCTCTTGGCTAAGTAAGCGATCCCGCATCCCCGTTTTCACCCGGAGCACGTGAAAGCTCTTGTCGTCTCGCAAAGCAGCCCCTATTACCGTGCTATTGGTCCCTGTCATTAGTTCATGCAAGGAGGCTTTTTCAATCTGCTTTCGATCCAGACGACTAATGTCAAGCGTTTCAATATCAAAATAGGCACAGGCCTTACGGACAAAGCCCTCAACCGTCCCTTTCTTGACATCACAGACTACGCGATGGACTGGACGCAGGGCAAGACCGGGGTCCTGCATGCTAGTCAGATACATCATGACAAAATGACACGGATCATTCGGAGCTAATGTGGGATGCCGGGATTTTATCCGATCGAGGTACTCCAGAGCGGTCCCATATCGATGATGTCCATCGGCAATGTACACGGGACGGTCAGCCAACTTCTTTCCAATCTCTTTGTGAATCTTGCGATCCGTCACCCGCCAAAGTCGGTGGCAATACCCTTTAAGATCTTCAAAGTCAAGGTCGGGTCGGAGCGGTTCAATCGCTTCTCGAAGTAATCCAAGGATCTCGTTGTCACGATCTGAAAATAGTGAGAATATAGGACTAAAATTCGCACGAGATGCCTCAATGAGCCTGAGCCGGTCCACGTTGGTAGCTGAGAAGGTCTTCTCATGGGGCCGTATGATCCCCTTTTCAAACCCTTCTATCCCCACTACTGCAATGAAACCTGACCGCGTACGAACCTCCCCATTCATCCTGAAGTCGATCTCAGTCACGTAGAAGGCAGGGTCTTTGTCCTGAGTCAGTATTTCCTCCTCAAGCCAACTGCGGAAAAATTGCGCCGCACGGGTATAACGATTATTATACTCGGTGTCCTCTGGGAAGACCTTGCCCAAGATCAGGCGAATCATATTCTGAGGGTGTGCCTCGTAGTACGCTTGTTGCTCCTGTCCTGAAATAACGTCGTGCGGGAGCGTGACCACAGCCCTTAGGTCAGGCACTTTCTCCGGGTTATATAGGATCCCTCGAAAGGGGCGTATTCTGGCCATATATAAATACTCCTACTGCAATATCTCGAAAGTTCTGCTTTAGAGTGATTGTCAAAAATATGTTCCGTTTGCTCCGAAGTCGTTGATGATTGAAAATATTATTTTGCGAACGACATGGTGCAATTTTGGAGAAGATTTTTGTCATCGAGATTTCTGTCATTTGAATTTGTTTAGCGCAGGCTTCACTTCGTGTCGTGCTTCCATATTCGGATTTCGAATTTCAATGCTGCTGCAAATCGATGAAATACGCTACGGTTTCAAATTGCCAATTGAAACCACACAGTTCATGAAACAGTGTACGAGTCGTATTAGCTTTACCTTCTCCTGAGGGATCGAGGGATTCGGTCCAGCTTGAATACCGTGGTAAATTCGGCATTCTTGCTGATCCAAAGCTTATCAGCAATGATGGCATTGGTCAGCGAGTCCTTGAAATGCATCCAATCCTGAAAAAATCTTGGATCCTTTACTACCATGACAAAGTCTGCTTTCTTGACGGTCCCCTCCTGAAATTTCAGTTTCTTGCGGGCGATCTGAATCACGAAAGGTCCTCCACCCGTCTTGACCTGGATGGTCCGCTTCCATCCGGCAAGATCATTTTGAGCCCTGGCGCTTTTGACTGCATCGCGGGCGAGATTATGGAGTTGGTCCATAACAACATTGAGGTCCTGTTTCGTTTTCCTCGTCGGTTTCGGAACCTTCGGTTCTTTGGGACTCGCCCAGTCAAGTTCGCTCTCAAGCAACCCCCTTTTCTTGCGCTGGGCAGCCTTGAGCTCAGTGAGTGGTACGGCAAAGATATCGGTCGGTTTGCCCACACGCTTGTCACGAAAAACAACTTTCACCGGAGTTCCTTTTTTGAATATCCGCGGAGTGAGCACCCCTTTGGTCGTGTAGACGTTGATAGGAAGTGCTGTGTCAGCACCCTCAAGCAACACGCGCCCGCGTCCAAAAGGAACCTGATGCTGAAAAAGGGAGTGGGCAAAATAGGTAATGGGGGGCGTGCTATTCATGACCCCAATGTCGGGCATCTCAATGAGCTTGAGCTCCACAAAGTTGCACTCTGGACAGTAGCGCTCAAAAGGTGGTACCCGAACAATCTTGCATTCAGGACACCTGCCACCCAGAATGGTCTTTCGTTCTTTCAAGGCAAGGAAAAACGGAGAATGCTCCCCCTTTGTGCGCTTAAAGAAGGTAAACATGGCCTCGTTGGTTTGAAGGAAACGCTCGTCATCTATCTGGAGTACCTCTGAGCCCACGTCGGGAATCATATGCAGTGGAATAACTTTCTCTTTGGCCATCTTATGACCTCCTCTCGATGATCATCACGCACCCAAACTGCGCTATGGTGGAGCCTGTTCCGTGGATAAGGCCGCGATTGAGCTCCCGTTGGATAAGCTCTCGCCTGGCACTCCAGCAGGAAAACATATTGGACCCACCTACAAAGTGCCCTCCATAGGTGAGCCCGCCGCTAGGATTGACCAGGATGGAGCCACCAGGGGTCATCAGGCCCTCATTGATGAGGTCATCGGACCTGCCCAGTTTCGTAAAGCCCATCTCGGCCATGGTGATCTGGAGTTGTTTGATAAAGGCGTCGTGTAGTTCAATAACCTGAATCTCTTTGATGGGATCCTTAATACCAGCCATCTTGTAAGCCGCTTGGGCCGCAAGATGGTCCGACATGATCCGGTGCATCAGCTTGTGTCGAAGGTCTTTGCCGGCCACATGGTGCTCATTACTTGCCCCAAGACCTGTTATCCAAATAGGAGGTACCCCCGCATTCTTGCACATTGCCTTTGACTTGTCCTTGGAGGCAAAAATAACGGCCCCTGCCCCTTCGGTATAGATACAGGTTTCAAGGAGCTTAAAAGGGTAGACAACATACCGAGAATTCATGGCCATTTCTGCGGTCACCCGCTCACCATATCGTTGCGCATAGGGATTATTCTGGGCCTGTTGACACAAGATCTCCGTAATCTTGGCGGACACCTCGTCCGCAAGATCCTCCGGGTATTCATCCATGTAAGCCAAGACCACTTCTGCATAGCTGTCTGATGCGGTCCAGCCGAGTTCCCGTTCGTAATACGTATCACCAGACCAGCCGATCGTCTTAATCACCTCAGGCGTTGAGGTTTGGGAAGTAAAATCAAAACAATCTGTAGCTTTTTCCACACCCAGGCACATCACCACATCGTACAAGCCGCTGGCAACCAACGAATAGCCTGTAAGCATGGCATAGGCTCCGGTAGCCCCTCCAGTGGTCACGCGCAATCCGGGTTTGTTGGCCATGCCGATGATCCCCTGCAGAGGGTGTTCCGGGATGGCCGAAAGCTCAAATATATCGTTATATATTCCGTAAACGACAGCATCCACATCCTTCACCGAAATGCAGGCATCTTCCAGGGCTGCCTTGACTGCCATTTGGGACAGTCCATAATAGGTGCGCTCCACCCATCGTCCTTTGCACTTGGTGATGCCTGCTCCAACAACAGCGACTTCTTTCACCAGTCTTTCCTTTCTCTGTTCGTTACAACCGAATCAGAATCCGAACTACGTTTAATTCTTGGCAATTTATTGCCTTTCAAACAAGGAAAATTGCCGCCTGATGCGTGGATATTTCCAATACATAATTTGGACTCAGGGAGTTACGAGTACTAAAAAGAGAAACCTTGTGCAAGCTCTAAATAGGCTGCCCCGCGCATATTGACAGACTTACCCAAAAGGGTTATTAAACCT
>CP070769.1:87435-92779 GCA_020347085.1 Desulfobacterales bacterium | reverse complement strand
CTCGCAACGCCGCCATGGGGCGTCAGACGCATTTTTGAGATAGCTTCTAGCCGACTTCCTGTCAGGCGAGAGGCTGTTGAACTGCAACAGCGAGCGCATTCCCTGCAGCTTGCTGCAGGGAGCTTCAAAAGGAGTGTTCTTTGGGGCAAGCCAAGCCCCTCGAATCAGACAACAGAGGCATCTGTTCGCAAGATCGTGTCAATCGCTTCGGCCCATCCGGTAGGGCCGGCCTTATCCGAATAAATGGGGTTGATGCCTTGCATGCGCTCCCATTCTCCAGTCTTTTTCCTAATGACAATGGGCATGTCTACATGCCTTAGCATAGGAACGTCATTGGCACTGTCTCCGAGTCCAGCAGTCCAGATCCTCTTGTCAGGGTATGTATTAGCATAGACTCTTTTCAGAATTTGGACGGCCCTTCCCTTATCGTTCGGACCAGTTAAGTGATAAAAGCGGCCTCCTCGGGTTATCGTTAACCCTTTCTCTTGTATGAGGCGAGTAAGCAGACGAAACTGAGATGACGTGTCAGAGAACATAAACGGTTCTGAATATTCACGCTTTGCGGCCAGCGAAACCTCATCGAGAGGAAGCCCCGTACAGTCAGCAATCTCCTCGACCGTCATCTCACTGAAACCCTTCATGCGCAAGTTTCCCTTCTTTTTGATGTCTTTCCAAGTCTTGCACAAATCAGCATAGGGCACACCCAATTCCACCACGCGGTATGGCCCTTTCCGAACAAAGGTTACGGTTACGCTGAAGTGATCGTGAGTGATGAAAATAGCTCCACCGTTTTCTACGATGAACGGACCACTGAGGCCCATACGCCTGCGATAGACCTCAATCTCGGCCCGCGTCTTGCTGCTGCAAATGATGACCGGGATAGCCCGTGACCTCAGCTGGTCCAAGGCGGGCTGGGCCTCTTTGAAACCGTAAGTATCATGATCGATCAGCGTGCCATCCAGGTCGGTGAATACAACTATCTGTTTCATGGTCAACCTTCAAAAATGCTGGTATGAATATCTGAAAATACCTGGATGACTGTCCGGTGTCAAGTTGACGTCGCTCAGGATATGTAGTATGGATTCCGATTGCAAATATCAGAGTTTTCTGGTACTTGTCTTTTTTTGACCTAGGGTTAGTAAAAGGCTAAAAGGGGGCTTCGGCATGCACATAGAGGAGAATCCGAATGACGTGCGGGCTGCCGATTTGATTGTAGGAATTCCATCGTACAATGAGGCAGAACTGATTTCCTACCCCACGCAGATGGCAAGCGAAGGTCTTGTGAAGTATTTTGGGGACAAGAACAGCGTTATTATCAACTGCGACAATAACTCCCCGGACGGCACCCGCGACGCATTTATGAATACCCCTACTGAAGTTCCCAAGATGTACATCTCAACACCGCCTGGTGTGAAAGGAAAAGGAAACAATATCAAAAACCTCTTCAAGAAAAGTTCAGACCTTGGAGCACAAGCCATTATTGTTTTGGATGCCGATCTGAAAAGCATCACACCGCGCTGGGTAAAGAATCTGGGAGAGCCACTCTTTGAAGACTTTGGGTTTGTGGCACCCCTCTACGTGCGGCACAAATATGATGGGACCATCACGAACAACATTGCATACCCCATGACGCGATCCATTTACGGACGCAGGGTTCGTCAACCCATCGGCGGGGACTTTGGCTTTTCCGGAGAGCTCGCAGAGATCTACGCAAGACAGGGGGGTTGGAGCCCGGCTGTCGCGGAATTTGGCATTGATATTTGGATGACCACGACGGCCATGTGTCACGACATACCCATTTGCCAGTCTTTCATGGGAAGGCCCAAGATACACAAACCCAAAGACCCGGGGGAATCCTTGGGTCCCATGTTTTTGCAGGTCGTGGGAACCATCTTTGATATTATGACAGAAAAGGTGAGCTTCTGGAAAGAGGTCCGGTGGAGTAAGCCGACGGCAATTTTCGGTTTTGGGCTTGGGGAGATGGAAATGCCTCCGCCAGTCAACGTGAATCTGGACAGACTCTATGACAAATTTCAGTCAGGCTTCGCAAGCTATAATGGCCTCTGGAAGGAAATTCTTTCTACAAACCTCTACAAGAAACTTTCTGAGGTGAAAACCTTAAGTTTTACGAATTTTGAGTTCCCGGCCAACCTGTGGGCCGAAGTGTTGATTGACTTTGGCGTTGCTTACAAAAATAAAGCCCATGAGAAAGAAAAAATCATGGAAATTTTGATTCCGCTCTATTTCGGTCGTACCTGTTCCTTTGTGGTCGAACTGGAGCCAATGACCATTCAGCAGGCCGAAGAAGTGATAGAAGATCAGTGCATTGTTTTTGAGCGGAGCAAGCCTAGTCTGCTTACAAAATGGTTGGACACGAAGTGAAGCTCTGTGTTTATTGACAGCAAATGGGGGCACTCATGAAAAGAATTCTAATCGTCGACGACGAAGAGGTCATCCGTATGCTCTATGGCGAGGAATTAGAGGACGAAGGATATGACGTGATCACCACAGGGAGTGGTCATGGCCTAGTTGGACTAATCGAACGGGAACGACCAGACCTGATCATCTTGGATATCAAAATGGCCGAACACGACGGGTTAGACCTATTACAGGATATCCGGAAGGAATTCTACAACATCCCCGTCATTCTATGTTCAGCCTACTCCTCTTATAAAGGCGACCTCAATTCGATCGCAGCCGATTACTATGTGGTGAAAAGTGCGGATTTAAGCGAGCTGAAGCAAAAAATCAAAATGGCCATAGAAGGGCACGTCCCCTTCGAGTCTGCCGAGGAGTCAGAGTGAGCGTGGAAGTTTTCAATACTTCTTTGCTGGGTGTCATCCAGGGTTTAACCGCGTTTTTGTCTCTTGGCAGCGCCAGTCATTTGCTATGCTTTGAAGATCCTCTTGATAGCCCCGCAGTCCCGACAAGTTGGGACAGAGAATGCCCCCGCTGTTATAGTTCAATATCCTTTCCATTTAAGAAAATAGAATTTTTTTGATGTTTCGAATGAGGATTTGTGAATAACGAACCGGGAGATATTATGAATCCTGAAATTTTTAGAGAATACGACATTAGAGGGGTTGTGGAGAAAGACCTGACCGACCAGGGTGTAATTTTGATCGGCAAAGCGTTCGGTACATACCTGCAGAGCGAAAACCACTCCAAGGTCTCCGTAGGCAGAGATTGCCGTCTGAGTTCCGAGCATTATCAACATCTCTTGACCGAAGGCCTCCTTGCCTCAGGCTGCGATGTGGTGGATATCGGCGTATGCCCTACCCCGGTCTTTTATTTTTCCATCAGGCACTTGAAAAAAGAAGGCGGCGTCATGGTTACGGCAAGCCACAACCCCCCTGAGTATAATGGGTTTAAACTATGCAGCGGTTATGACACCCTTTTCGGCAAGCAGATACAGAAGGTGCGACAGATGATTGACGGCGGGACCTTTGCCGAGGGGCGGGGAAACGTAGAAACTGCTGATGTGATCACGCCATACAAGAAATTTGTGGAGGAGAACATCAAGCTTGCCAAATCCCTGAGGGTGGGAATCGACGCGGGAAACGGGCCCGCTGGTGTGGTAGCCGTACCAATTATACGGAACTTGGGGTGCGAGGTTTTCGACCTTTTTTGCGACATGGATGGAAACTTTCCCAATCATGAACCAGATCCCACGGTAGAAGAAAACATGCAGGATCTGATGAGATTGGTTCGGGAAAAGGGACTTCATGTTGGGATCGGCTATGACGGCGACGGAGATCGCATCGGTGTCATTGACGAAAAAGGCGATATTATATGGGGCGACCAACTGATGATCATGTACGCTCGGGAAATCCTTTCCAGAAAACCCGGTGCCACGTTTATTGCAGAGGTAAAGTGTTCCCAGACCCTGTATGATGACATAGAAAAACACGGTGGCCGGTCAGTGATGTCGAAGACAGGGCACTCCCTGATTAAACAGAAGATGAAAGAGGTCAAGGCTGAACTGGCAGGAGAGATGAGCGGACACATGTTCTTTGCTGACCGATACTTTGGCTACGATGATGCTGTTTACGCCTCTTGTCGTTTGTTGGAGATCTTGGCCGCAACAGGAAAGAGTATTACGGAACTGTTAAGCGATGTCCCAAAGACCTATAACACTCCTGAAATCCGGGTGCCGTGTCCAGACAACATAAAATTTCAGGTCGTCAAGGAGATTACTGAGTACTTCCGTCAGAGGTATGACATCATAGATATAGACGGCGTGCGCATTCTCTTTGAAGATGGCTGGGGTTTGGTTAGAGCTTCGAATACGCAACCTGTATTAGTCCTGCGATTTGAGACCCTTTCACAGGCCAGGCTTTCCGAAATCCAGTCCCTGGTAGAGTCGGTGCTGGCTGAGATTCAAAAGAGGTATTAATGCCGGTTTTTGAGAAATTTCTCTTGACTTCTAAGGTGTTGTTTTCTATTAAAGAATCTGGATCATAAGTGTGAACGTCAGACCCATCAGAGGGAGGACTCATGAACAAGTCAGGCCTCATCGATGCTTTACAAAAGAAAGTAGGCATTAGCAACGCAAAGGCTGAGCAGGTTGTCGACATCTTCATCAATGCCATTTCAGACGCCCTTGCCAGAGGTGAGAGGGTTGAGATGCGAGGCTTTTGCAGTATCTTTGTGAAAGATTACAAAGGCTATGTTGGAAGAAATCCAAAGACCGGCGTCCCTGTCCAGATACCGGCAAAAAAGCTTCCTTTCTTCAAGTGCGGCAAAGAGTTGAAAGAACGGGTTGATTACTGATCATCTGTTAGGATGCCAGACAATAAGAGAGGCCTTATGAAAAAGAAGCACAAATCTTTTACGCTAGAACCTTTGATCGAATTCATGACTGATCGCATCAAGGTTCCGACGAAAAAAGAGATTGATAAGTTGATAAAGAAGACCGAGCAATCACTTTTCGCATTGAAGGTGCCAACGAGGGCAGATTTTGACCGGCTGACAAAGAGGGTGGAGGCTTTGGAAAACGCCTTAACGGCCCAGAAGAAGGCAACCAAGGTAACGGCTCGTAAAAAAGCAAGTAAAAAGGCTGCTACCAAGAAGAAGCCCGTATCAAGGGCCAAACCCAAAATGACAAGTTCCGAAAAGGTCCTCCAGGTTATGAAGAAATCCCAGGCCGGTGTAAACGTGGCGACACTCAAAGCAAGCACGGGCTTGGAAGACCAGAAGATTCGAAACGTTCTTTTCAGGCTAAGCAAGCAAGGTAAGGTCAAAAGGGCTGGCCGAGGTATCTATAAGGCTGTAGCCTAAGTTCACCCCTGTCACATCCCCCCTATATACCAAAGATGGTCTCCTGAGATAAGCTGCCCGTGAG
>CP070769.1:83571-87335 GCA_020347085.1 Desulfobacterales bacterium | reverse complement strand
TGGTGCCCAACCATAAATAACGTGACAAGTGTTGGGCGCAGCGTAAGTTTCCAATTCATAAATGAGGAGTTTTTTAAGGGCCATTTATGGATGGAAACTAGTTGGCTTGGCATGTTTTACTGTAAGGAGTCATCGGCTTTTCTAATCCGAATGATAGGCGTTTCTTGTATTTTCCACCACAACGGTTGAGGAAGGGGGCTATCAATGATTCTTGTTCTGAAGGAAGGGATCACACACGAAGAGAAGGATCGCATCCGAAGCACACTGCGCGGAGAGGGGTATCTTGTCCGAGAAATGTCAGATGCCGGGCGGTCCCTCCTGGGGGCTATCGGAGAGGCAACCCAAGACCTTGATTTCTTTGAAAGGCTTGCCGGGGTGGAAAGAGTGATCCCTATTTCCAGTGCTTTCAAGCTAGCCAGCCGCAAAATGCATCCGCAAAATACCCTCGTGCATGTTGGGGATGCAGTGATCGGGGGCGAGCGCATCGTCGTGATAGCAGGCCCGTGTGCGGTGGAAAGCAGGGAACAGGCCCTTGCCACGGGGAGGGAGGTTAAAAAGTACGGTGCGGTCCTATTTCGCGGAGGGGCCTTTAAACCGAGGACATCACCGTATACCTTCCAGGGCCTTGGGGAGGAAGGCCTCATAATCCTGGCCGAAATCCGGGAGGAACTCGGTTTGGGCGTAGTCACAGAGATCACTTCACCGGCCCAGGCAGACATGATGATGAAATATGTGGATATGGTCCAAGTTGGGGCGCGGAATATGCAAAACTTTGAGCTTCTAAAGTGCGTGGGCCGAATGGGCAAGCCGGTATTTCTGAAGAGAGGGCTTTCAGCGACTATTGAGGAGTGGCTCATGTCGGCGGAGTATATCCTTTCTGAGGGAAACGACCATGTCGTGCTTTGCGAGCGAGGAATCCGTACATTTGAACCCTATACGCGTAACACCCTGGATCTCTCAGCTATTCCGGTGATTAAGAACCTGACACACCTGCCGGTGGTTATCGATCCAAGCCACGCCACCGGCATGCGTGAAAAGGTGAGCCCCATGGCCCGGGCTGCCATAGCCGCAGGGGCCGATGGTCTCATGATCGAAGTGCACCATGAGCCGGATAAGGCTCTTTCGGACGGTCCACAGAGCCTCTATCCAATACAGTTCGGGCAGTTGATGCGAGACATTTACGTGATTGCACCTGTTGTGGGCAAACAGCTCGATTTTGGTTATTTGGAGAAAGCCAAAGCGGTCAAGCATATGAACGCCACCCGGGGAGATGGCGATCGGCGCGCTGCATTCTTAGGGGAACTGGGGACCTTCAGCCACAAGGCTTGCACGCAGTATTTTGGGACCGACGTGAGGGCCGAGCCGATGTCTTCGTTCGCGCAAATATTTGAGGCAGTCAAACGTGGCGATGTCGATTTCGGTGTGGTGCCTTTGGAAAACTCGTTAACTGGCAGTATCCATGAGAACTATGACCATCTTCTAGAATACGACTTGAGGATTATTGGTGAGATCACGCTTCGAATCATGCACCACCTGATTGGCCATCCAGAGGGAAAGATTGAAACCATCCAACGCGTGTTATCGCATCCCCAGGTTTTTCAGCAATGTCGACAGTTTCTGGAGCAGCATCCAGAGTGGGAGCTTGTTTCAGCCAAGGACACGGCAACGGCCGTAAGGCGGATCAAAGAAGGGGGCGCTTTGAGCGATGCAGCCATTGCCAGCAAGGTAGCAGCCGAGGTTCACGGGATGGCAGTTTTCCAGGAAGGGATCGAAACCAATCCAAGAAATTATACCCGGTTTGTTGTCATCTCTACGAGGCCGTTTGAGAATGGCCCTCGCCGGAAATCTTCTCTCATCTATTCGACGGGGAACCGGCCGGGGGCGCTTTTTGAAACTTTGAAGATATTTGCCGAAAAGGGAATCAACCTGGTAAAGCTCGAGTCGCGCCCCATTCACGGAAAACCGTGGGAGTACATGTTTTATGTGGACCTTGAGGCAGATATTGAATCTCCTTCGTTCAGACCGGTTATTGATGAACTCGAGAAAAGGACTGACTACCTGAGAGTGCTCGGAAGCTATTAGAGCAGTTCTCAAAAATATGTTCCGATTGACGAAGCCCTTATGGCTTGCGCCTTTGTTCCTTTGTCCCCTCACCCTCTCCCTTTTTACGCTTCGCTTCACCAAGAATGCTTCGCAAAATGCTCAAAAAGAGACTCCGCCGGAAGCCATAAGCGCCTGGCTGACAATTGGATAACGGAACACTATTGTGAGAATCCCTATAGACCGCAAAAGCGAACGCATGCCCTGTCCCGACTTATCGGGAATGCAGGCAGCTTCAATAACATCCGATTTGGCAACCCATGCCTTCCACTCCGTGGTTCAAGACTGTCCTGAACGGCCGAAGGTTAAAAGTTGCAACTGCATCTTTTGTTAAACGATCATTTTCGTACGGATGTATAAACAATATTAAGGCCACCGTGACGGTTGTGGTCACAGTCCCATCAGTTTGGGGATGTGAAACGCGTCCGCGTGTATGCGGTGGTGTTTTCAAATAGTTAAACCTTTATCCTTAGTTTTGTTTATAGGTCCGTTTTCGTATATGCATTTGACAGGGTCAGCAATGCCCCTGCCTTTTTAGGGTCCGTGCATTTGTTACTGACGGAAATTACCGGGAAAAGGAACATTATGGCCAGCCTTTGGGTTGAGTAATTAGTGGCAATCCATATCATGGAAATGTTATCTATTGCTTTTTCGTCAAAGTCAGTATAAATGGCGGTCTATACGCACCCTGCCTGGAGGTGCACCAGGGGTGTGAAAACATAATGACTAATATCAACCAAGAGGAGGAAAAACAATGCGTATGAGAATGTTCATCCTGGCGGTCGTATTAATCGTTCCTGTCTTTCTGTTTAATGTTTCATGTGAAAAGGAACAGCCTGTATCGGAGGAGTCCGCACTGGAACACCCTGTACCGGAGCCCGTGGGGATAGAGCCCCAGCCGGCTGAGGTTGAAGAGGATGTGGCTATGGACGAGGCGGTTGAAGAGGGCGAAGGGGAGGATGTAGGCCACGAGGTGGTTGAAGAAGAGGGCGAAGGTGAGGATGTAGGCCACGAGGCGGTTGAAGAAGAGGGCGAGCCAGAAGAATAAGTGCACGGTTGTTCTTTTCCAAGTACAGGGCTCATGCGGTTGATCTTGGAGTACATGAGTGGGGGAGTTCCCTGAACCGGTCCCGGGAGTATGACAGCCAGGATCGGGGTCTCCCCTATCCCTGACCCCCCAGTAAACAATTACTGAAGTTAAGTGCGTATTCCGTACCCAAAAAAGCAGTGTTGACCAAAAAAAAATATTTGATAAAAATTATTGTTAGCGGAGGCCGGTCACAAATCGCCTGCCTTTAGCTCCAAAGCCCTGAATTCCTAAGCCCCTGGGTGCCTCGGTCATGCCCTCGACCTGCTTGGTTTCGGGGCTTTCCAGTCTCGCCTCCTTGAGCGGCCTGCTTCCCGCACACGCCTTGCTGCCGCAAGACAGACCCCCCGCCCTTTGGCCGGAGAGCTTAAGACGCTCTCAGGTCTTGCATGTCCCTGAAGGTAATAGAATCAAAGGCTTCTTTGGTGTTGCGGATTTTTCTGTCCAGAAAAACCGGCCCTTTTCCCCATACCCCTATGGGTATTTTTGCCTATTAAGTGTTCGCGCGGGTTTCCGATAGAAGAAATAGAAGTTGCCAATTGTAAATGACCTGAGTGCGTATGAACCATGTGAGAGG
>CP070769.1:80544-83471 GCA_020347085.1 Desulfobacterales bacterium | reverse complement strand
TGCTACAGAGGCTCCATGATGTATTTTCCCAAACACTTTGTTCAAAACATCCATTTTGCATTAAATGATGTGGCTATAGCGGGATTTCTTGTCTCTATGGTCACCCTGTCAGGCATACTGGGACAGATGATGGGAGGTGCGCTGTGTGATAAACTCAGGCGGCCGGAATATGCCTATCTGCTGGTTTTTGTGTTTTCAACACCGCTGTTCTTCTCCATATGGCTTCTTAAGGACTGGATGTTGTTGGGGGTGAGCTTAGTATTTGCCCCGTTTTTCTTTGCCTGGCAACCCATTCAAAATACGCTTATAGCCAGATATGCTGTGCAGAAAGCCCATGGGCTCAGTTATGGAGTCAATTTTTTTCTGATCATGGGCATAGGCTCCCTGGCAGCTTCCGTAGGAGGGTATGTCACGGATAAGGCAGGTGTGGCTACCGTGTTTGCGGTTCTCGGATTGATATCAAGTCTTTCCCTCCTACTGGTCTTTTTCGTATTGAGAAAGCTGCCAAAGGCCAGGCTAACGGCTGGATAGTTATATGGGGCTAACTGCGGATAAGTATAAAGTTGTTGACCGGCATGCTCCCCGCAAGCCCCGCCCGGAAGGGCGGGGAGGCTTCACAGTGATGATTTGAGCTAAAACCGGTTAGGCAACAACTTGCGAGATTGCTGTCGGAATTATTGGGAAAAGGAAACTAATACTCAATGAAATGGTTTAAGAAAGACAAGAAAAAGGATACGTCTCCTCGGTCTGAAGCCGTGACAAGAGGACTTCTAATATTTGCCGACACTAGTACGGTTATGCACGCTGAACAGATCCTCAAAGAGGAGAATTACGATATTCGGGTAGTCAGTCCGCCTCCGCAATATAGAACGGGCTGCGACCTTTCCATAGAGTTCCCTATGGTTGAAGCTTCGGTCATTACCAAGATGTTAAAGAAGATAGGCTTGGGGCCAATAGACGTATTGCCTGTATCCGGAGATGGATTGAAGCCTTTACGTTTGTACAAGACCAAAGACTTTGGCCAATACCTCATGGTCAGGGCAGCCAATATGAAGATTACCGTGGATAAAACAACCAAGAAAATTGTGAACATTTCTGGCGGGGGTTGCCCCGATGTGCCGTACCTGGCCTGGGAGATGGTGGGAAAGGCCCTCTCAGAAGCCCCCGAGCCTTCGATGATCGGCTTTTCCCTCTGCGCTTATTCGTTGGGCATGGCTCAGGATGAAATGGTAAGACTTATCGGAGGTGAGTGATGCTTCTGTTGGTTGGAGCCATACCCATAAGGAACCTTCCGCTTTCCATGGGTAGAATTGTTCCTGCCGAACAGGGCTTTATGCTCGATGGTCAAGTCCTGGGTGTGGACCGCGGGACCGCGGCCATGATTAGGGTTGCTTGCACTATCTGTCAGGAATATGGGTTGGAAAACCCAACGGGGTTGGTCGCAGGGGATATTGGGACCAAAGACGGGAGCATGAAAATCTATGATTATTTGTTGGACAATGTGTCGGAGATGGAGGTCAGTGTGCTAACCTTCCATTACATCATGCCTGACATCAAGAAGAATCATGCGGTCGTTGAAAAGATACGTTCACTGAAGAAAAGACCAATTCTCATCGCCGATGCCGGCTCCATTTACGTGGCCAAGGCCGGGGGTGATGCCACGGATTATGATGTCTTTACCCCTGATCTGGGAGAGACAGCCTTCTTGGCAGATGAAAAGGCGGATCATCCTATGTACACTAGAGGGTTCATATTTCATTTAGAGGAAGATGTCCCGGAGTTGATCAGGAGAGCCTACGCGTCAAAGAATGCTGCACGTACATTATTCGTGAAGGGGCAAGTTGATTACATTTGCCAAGATGGGCAGATCGTTGAGAAGATTTCACAGCCCAACATAGAGGCGCTGGAGCCCGTTGGGGGGACTGGGGATACAATTACCGGCATGATCAGTGCATTGATCTATGCCGGAAAATCGCCTCTCGAGGCCTGTTGGATTGCAGGGAAGGTTAACCGGAGGGCAGGAGAATTGTCCCAGCCTACCCCTGCTACGCAGATAAAGGATATTATGAGGTGCATCCCAGCGGCCCTGAAGGAAGTCCTTAAAGAGGAAGGATAGAAATGCCTCGTATCATCATACCGTATCCACTTCGTAAATATGCCAACAATCAACGCGAAGTGACCGTAGATGGAGGCAATGTCCAAGAAGCCATGGACCGTCTTTTCCAGAAATATCCTGGATTCAAGACAATAAACGACGAACTGGGTCTTGTATCCATCTTTATCAACGGCAGATTGGCCAGGACAGGGACTGATGAATGGGATGATCTGTCCCTAAATGACGAAGATGAGGTAACGCTTATAATCCCGATAGCGGGAGGATAGGTCCGTTTTTCCTTACGGAAAAACTAATATCTAAATCCCAATATCGAAACTCGACACGAAGTGAAGCCTGTGCCAAACAATATCAAATGGCCGAAAGACGAAATCCGAAAGGATATGACCTTATTCGAGTTTCGAACTTGATCCCGACTTGTCGGGTGAAGAATTATGGAAGAATTATGGTTGTATTCGAACAAGTAAATCAGATCATACTTCCTGATCCCCGTTGGCAGGAGATTCTGGAACACTGTAAAAGAAAACTTGAGGGAAGACATCTGCCTGGCGAATCTGAAGGACGCAAGGCCTGTGGTTTGGTGGCGGGCACCAAGAGTGAACGTACTTTGACCGTAGAGTGTATATTACCCGTTAAGAAGAATGTCAGGGATCAGGAGCCATATAAGACCTATATTGACAAAGTAATGGAGCAGCATGCAGTGCCTTCAAAGACGCCTTTTGGTGGGCGCGGCTGGATCACAGACCCTCAGGAGCTTAAAGCATGTTACGATAGGTGCGACCAAGAAAAGCTTGTCGTGTTTGGCACCTATCAT
>CP070769.1:74255-80444 GCA_020347085.1 Desulfobacterales bacterium | reverse complement strand
GGGGGGTTGACCCGCTCCACCCGCAGTGTGATCGATGTCCTGGACGCTATGGGAAAAGACATCATCCTGGTTGAGACTGTGGGCGTGGGTCAGGACGAAGTCGATATTGTGACCACGGCGCACACGACGATCATTGTGCTCATTCCCGGGATGGGAGACGATATTCAGGCCATCAAGGCGGGCATCCTCGAAGTGGCCGACATTTTTGTCATCAACAAGGCAGACCGCGAGGGACTTGAGAAGACGATGAATGAGCTCCAGACCATGCTCGATATGAATACTCAAGGGGCCCGCGCAGAGATGTGGCGACCGCCAATCCTGGCCACCGAGGCGATAAGGAACCAAGGGGTTTCGGAATTATTATCCAGCATAGAGGATCACAAGACGTTCTTGTTTGATCATGCCGAGACCCACCTTCGAGAGCATTTAAGAAAAAGGGCATTTCATGAACTGGTGGATATGATCAAGGAGCGTGTTGTGGCTGAAATGATCCACGAGCTTGAGCGTTCAGAAAAATTTGAGCAGATGATCGATGACCTCGTAGAGAAAAGGACTGATCCCCTTTCACTATGTGAAAAAATTATGACGGAGAAGATTGGAAAACCCCTATCGTGAGGTAAAGACCCAAAGGCTGAACAGACAGCCGAAGCATTTTTTTGCAAGCGCTTGTAAGAAACATCAACGTTAGGTGACTTCAGGTCCTTCAAGCAATTTGGGAGGTAGCGTATGCCGAGGAAAAAGGTTGCCCGGTCAGTCCCCGTGGGGGAAAAGATCAAGAAAACCAGGCAGAAGAAAAAGATCACCCTGGATCAATTGGCCAATGACACGGGATGTAGTATTGACTACCTGAAGCAGCTTGAAGGGGGCAGGGTCATTCCCCCAGTTGGCACTTTATTGCAGATATCTAGGGCTCTGGAGATTGACTCAGGATTGTTGCTCAAGGAAGAGGCATCTACCGTTCAAAGACGTGTGAAGGCTTACAAGAAACGCACAGAGAACTATGCCTACACAGTCCTGACCCCGGGTGCCGAGAATAAACACCTTAAGGCATTTCGTGTAGCGGTTGACCCCAAGAAAGACCATAAGGGCGTCGGGTATCAGCATGAGGGGGAGGAGTTTGTCTATGTGCTAAGTGGACATATCGAGGTAACCGTTGGTGACCATGTGAACCGTTTGAAGGCAGGGCAATCTTTGCACTTCAACTCAGGCATCAGGCATAAGCTTAGAAACATCGGAGACAAGAAGGCAGAGCTTTTGGTCGTTATTTATGCTCCTTGAGTAGCCAAAACAGATAATCGTGATTTGCGAAACCTTTAGCGCGATGCGCACATTAGGCACGCTGCAGATCATGTGACATGTGATCCTGTCTCTGGCTTCAGCTAATAGACCTTATCAACACATACTTTGGAGAACACCATGTCCTTTAGGCTGACTGATGAGCAACTCATGATTCAGGCCATGGTTCGAGACTTCGCTCGCGAAGTCCTTCACCCCTCGGCCATGGAACGCGATCGAAGCAAGGAGTTTCCAAGGGAGAATCTTGGCAAGATGGCGGAACTGGGTCTCATGGGAATGATGGTTCCGCCAGAATACGGTGGGGCGGGAGCTGATACGGTGAGTTACGTGTTGGCACTTCAGGAAGTAGCCTACGCTTGCGCTGCAACGGCTGTTGTCATGTCGGTGCACAACTCTATCGTGTGTGAGACGATTGATCGCTTCGGGAACGAGGATCAGAAACAAGCCCACTTGAAGCCACTGGCAGAGGGCAGGGTTATCGGAGCTTTTGCTATGACTGAACCTCAGGCAGGGTCGGATCCTGTCAGCCAGTCCACTGTGGCCGAACGTGATGGGGACCACTACATCATTAATGGTACAAAACGGTTCATTACCTCTGGCAAGAATGCCGGCGTGACGATTATAACGGCCAAGACAGACAGGACCAAACGGCATAAAGGAATCAGTGCGTTTATTGTCAGAAAGGGGACGCCGGGGTTCTCGGTAGGAAGGACCGAGGAAAAGATGGGGCTCTGCGCTTCTGATACGACCGATCTCATTTTTGACGATTGTCGCATTCCTCTTGAGGATCTGCTGGGGCAAGAAGGGGATGGCTTTAAGATCGCTATGACCAGTTTGGACAGCGGCCGGATAGGCATAGCGGCGCAGTCTGTTGGCGTGGCCCAGGCTGCACTTGATGCGGCCGTATCCTATGCCAAGGAGCGGGAGCAGTTTGGACAGCCGATTTCCAAGTTCCAGGGTCTGCGTTGGATGCTAGCAGACATGGCCACTGAAATTGAGGCGGCCCGGCAGCTAATGTTCTTTGCTGCTGGCAAAAAGGACAGAGGTGAAAGTTATACCATGGAAGCCTCTATGGCGAAGCTATTTGCCTCTGAGATGGTGAATCGGGTTACGGCCAAGGGCCTGCAAATCCACGGAGGGTATGGCTACACAAAAGAATATCCCGTGGAGCGCTTATACAGGGATGCGCGCGTCTTCACTATCTATGAGGGGACTTCTGAGATCCAGCGTGTAGTCATCGCAAATCATCTTCTGGGGGACCGGTATGTGGGAACGCTTCGGTAGCGTGGGGGCTTCGTCCCGATTTCGCTGGCCTAAGGATGTTCCTTAAGGTTGGAGCGAGAACAACCTTCATGGTACCCAGCGTAGACTCAATGACCGGCTCGCTCCCCGGACACGCAGTGCTGCCACAGGGCAGAACCCCCGTCCTTTAGGGCGGGGAGGCTTCACAACTCAGATGCTAAGTATTCGTGGAAGAGGGAACTTATGTTTAAGAAGTGTTACGGAAACTTGATTGCTATTGCCACCTGGCTTGTCCTATCTATCTTTTGGCAGGCAGGTTCGATATCGTATGCTGAAAATGCCAGTAAAAGACCCCAGGGCCCGCCACCAGCCCCGGTGCGGGTGGCCCCAGTCGTTGAGGAGATGGTTGCAGACCAGATAACCCTGGTTGGAAGCACAGAGGCAATTGCTCGGAGTGTAATCGCCGCTGAGGTGGCGGGACTGGTGGAAGACTTTCCGGTGCGTGAGGGTGACTTCGTCAAGAAAGGACAGCTCCTTGCAAGACTTAGGTCGACCGATTTAGCACTCCGCCTGAAGGCGGCAGAGGCTGATGGGGAGAAAGTGCGATCGAATCTGCTTTTTGCACAAAAAGAACTCAGCCGGTACAGCAAACTAAAAGATACTGACAGCATTGCTGAGAGCAAATATGACCAGGCATTGGATCGGTATCAATCCCTGAAGCAGGAATTTGTCAGAACTGAGGCTGAGACCGAACTGTTAAAAGATGATATTCAGAGAAAGAAGGTTGTGGCGCCTTTTGCGGGATTTGTTGCCAAAGAGCACACGCAGGTCGGAGAGTGGATCGAGGTCGGTGGCCCCGTGGTTTCCCTTGTGGATCTGGGACGCATCCGGATCAAAGTGGATGTCCCGGAACGTTATGCTGTGCAGCTTTCGCACAAGAGTCCGGTGCGGGTACTGGTAGAAAGCGTATCCGACGAAGCGTTTCTTGGTAAGATTTCTGCTATTCTTCCTGAAGGAGAGCTAAATGCCCGGACTTTCCCGGTGCGGGTCGAATTGGCTAATCCCGGTTTCAAGATCAGAAGCGGGATGGAGGCAAGGGCTACGTTCAGTTTAGGAACCCAAAGGAATGCTCTCCTGGTCCCGAAGGATGCGATAGTGACAGCCGGGACCAACCGTCTGGTGTATGTGGTGGCAAGCAGTGTGGCTCAGCCCATACCTGTCCAAGTCATTGGTTACTATGACAGCAACGTTGCGGTTGAGGGGCCTATCAAGCCAGGAGATCGCGTCGTCATAAGAGGCAATGAACGCTTGAGGCCAGGTCAACCCGTTCAGATACTCGAGTGAACTGCGGCCAATGAAACTCGTTGATGCATCATTAAAAAAGCCTGTAACCGTGACTGTGGGGGTTATGCTGCTGGTCCTATTCGGTTTCATCTCACTATTTAGAATCCCCATTCAACTCACGCCCAACGTGGACATGCCTCAAGTTTCCGTGATCACCCTATGGGAGGGCGCCAGCCCACTGGAGGTGGAACGGGAGATCATCGATGTGCAGGAGGAAGAGCTCAAGAACGTGCAGGGCCTGGATGAAATTAAGAGCGAAAGCACAGACGGCGAAGGTTACGTTAACCTGAGGTTCGAGATTGGCACGGACACGGATGAGGCCTTGCTGAGAGCTTCTAATAAGCTCGACCAGGTCCAGCGATATCCCGCCGACGTGGAAAAACCGATCATCAAGTCCGGGGGGCGTTTTGAAGAGGCTATTGCCTGGATCATTCTTCGACCCGTTGAGGGCTACTCAGGAGTTCTAACCCATGAATATGATTTCATCGACGAGTACGTAAAGCCGCGCCTCGAGCGTATTCCCGGTGTGGCGTCATCCAATATCTACGGAGGGCAAGAACGCGAGCTTCAGGTCATTCTGGACTCGGATGCTCTGGCAGCAAGAAACGTCACGATTGCTGAACTCATGCAGGCTCTATCCGTGGAGAACCGTAACATCAGCGCTGGACACTTTGATGAAGGAAAGCGACGTTACATCGCCCGGACCGTGGGTGAGTACGAGACACCGCAAGACGTAGCTAACGTTATCATCAAACGGATCAACGGTGTTCCGATTACGGTGGGAGATGTAGCTAACGTCATGTTGGGACACGACGATGCTGATGTGGTGGTTCGCCACGAGGGAGTTCCCACCATCGTGCTGAATGCAGTTCGGGAAGCGGGCTCTAACATTCTTGTGGTCATGGAAAGACTGAGAGAAGCCCTTGATGAACTCAACAACGGCCTTCTCAAAGAGAGTCGCCTAGAGCTCTTCCAGGCCTATGATGAAACAAGCTATATATATAGCGCAATCCGCCTGGTAAGGCAGAACATCGTTGTCGGGGGAATACTCGCCACTGTGGTGCTCCTTGTTTTTCTTAGAAATGTCTATAGCACATTGATTGTGTTCTTTGCCATTCCCATCAGTGTTGTTGGAACGTTCCTTGTCATGACTCTCTTGGGCCGTAACATCAATGTGGTGAGCCTTGCAGGCATGAGCTTTGCTGTTGGCATGGTGGTGGATAACTCAATTGTGGTTCTTGAGAATATCTTTCGCCATCGTGAGATGGGAAAGTCGCGTCTTCAAGCAGCATACGAGGGCACTGTAGAGGTATGGGGGGCAGTTCTGGCTAGCACCCTTACCACGATTGCGGTTTTTGTGCCCATTGTCTTTGTGCAAGAAGAAGCCGGTCAGCTCTTTCGAGATATCGCTATTGCCATCAGCAGTGCAGTGGGGCTCAGCCTGTTGGTGTCCATTACCGTGATCCCTACGCTTTCCTCCAGGATTCTGAGCATGAGAAAATCCAAAGAATCTCGCGGGAAGCGCCGGTGGTCCATCTATTCCTTAGCTACTAGGATAACAGATAGTTTTGCAGCCTTTATTTACTGGATGTGTGGCCGGGTATTTGCTCGCCTTGGTGTCATTGTGGTCATGACTAGCCTGGCTCTCGCCATGGCTTGGTTCCTCATGCCAAAGACGGAATATTTGCCGGAAGGCAACCGAGAGATTCTTTTCGGCATCTTGTTACCTCCACCAGGATACAATATGGGAGAGTTGACCGAAATCGCTGATGCTGTGGAATCGGACATTCTTCCTCTTATAGAACATGGCAAGAAGAGTGAGGCTGCCGAGAAGCTGAACCTCCCGCCCGTTCGAAACTTCTTTTATGTGGCCTTTGGGGAACAAGTTCTTATGGGCGTGGTGTCGAAGATTCAGGAAAGAACACGAGAACTGATGCCGTATGTCTATGGTGTGCTGAGTAAAATACCTGGCATGATTGCCATCGTTCAACAGCCTAGCCTGTTTTCCAGAGAACTTGGAGGCGGGAGATCCATTGAAATAGAAATCAAAGGGCCTGAGCTGGAGCGTCTCATTGCCGTGGGGCGAGAGATTTTCGGCCGGGTGATGCAGCACCTGCCAAACGCTCAGTTACGGCCTATCCCAAGCCTTGATCTGGGTAATCCCGAAATGCGCGTTATACCGAACAGGGAACGTCTCACACGTGTAGGCATGACCACGGCTGAACTTGGACTAACCGTGGACGCGCTTGTAGATGGTGCCAAGGCGAGTGATTATCGGATATACGGCGAAGAGATAGATCTCGTTGT
>CP070769.1:67141-74155 GCA_020347085.1 Desulfobacterales bacterium | reverse complement strand
GTATGGCATAAGTATAAGTCTCGGAGTGAACTCCTAAAACACAATATATGGACATTTTGTAGAAGAAAAGGGACAGAGTCGATCCTGACCCTGCCCTTTGACAATCAATAACGACTACTTCTTAAACTTCCCCCTGAACGCTCCAGGACCTGCGAGGCCAAATCCCAACAAGAACATGGCGATATTCAGCTAGTGTGCTTTAGCAACCTGCAAAGCCGGATACCAAGTATAGTAAACCAGACAAACCAGCTGTGAATAAGAATTTGGTAATACTTGCAAATTGAGATGGACAACGTCTTACTAAACCCTCTTTCTACTAACCGGCAATAAACGTGAAGGGGGTTTAGACGGTGTTGAATATTCAAAATATTGTCTAGCAATGTATCTGACCCCGCTCCACTCTTTGACAAGTGGAATAGGCTGAGCTGATCAACCTAAGCTTCAGCCACGGTGTATTCTTTGATGAAGCGTTCCAGCTCAGCTTTCTGTTGGTCCGTCAACTTACCAAACTTCACACCACATCGTCGCAAAGTTGAAGAAGCAGAAGGGTCAGTTTCAACAACTTGGCAATCTATGGTGGGCTTAATTGGTAAGTTACCCAGATAGAAATCACCATCGCTCATGAATATGGCCACATATGATCCCTTTGGCGGTTTTTTGGTGCCGACATATTTAAACGCAAGCCCGATAATGCTCAATTCTATAAGTGGACCGACTCTGTTGAATTCACGACCGATCCCGACAAGGACTCCTTTTGGGGCCTGAAATCGCTTGTGGTTTCTTTGTTCTTTCCCGTCGCTCATGGCATTTATTCTCTCGGGAGTTTTTGCCATGGACAGCGCCATTCAACATACGACACGGGGGCGTTCCCGGTTGCTGACTTCGCTAACCAACAGCGGTCCCCCCGTTGTTACCATAGTCTCTTTCCCAGCTATCGGGCATTGGCAAAGTGTGCTTGAATACGTTAAAACAATACTCCAAGGGTATCTTAGTCCGGGGCGGCACATCTAAGAATTCGACGCCGATACCCTCCGCGGTCACACGCGTAATCCGGGCCCCCAGCCGGACTGGCTTCGGTTCTTCGGGAAGGCTCATGACAAGCTCGATTTTATCGCCTGGTTTGAACTGAGGGCTTCGTATAAACAACCCGCTCAGGCCAAAATCCTTCACGTTGTATACTCCTTCGTGTTTTATCCTCACTTGTGTGTAAAGATCTATTCTGGGGCTTTTTCTCTTTTCTGCGCTCATAGTCTGCGTTCTATACATTCTATTTCCCTCCTATCCGCTTGGCGTCTCCAACTTAACGAAATGCAACCCACTCATACTGATGTCTCCGGCTTCACCTTGGCATGATCTGGGCTGAGTGTTGCAATTTAAGCCCCTTTTTTGAAGTGCTTGTGTTCTGATAACGGCCGTTTGGACGTCGCCTATATGATCTCCAAGTGCACATTTCAAGCAGCATGGCACTGGACATTGGACGTCCCGCTGTTTTTGTCCAAACGTTTTCAAATGGCAGAAATGCATTAATTGTGCCAGGCCCCGTTTTATTTTCTTATTATGAAATGGATGCGAAATAACTACTGTAAAATCAATCGGTTATTTCATTCTAAATCTGGTACTGCCAGGTGCTGTTTTGCCGTGCCGGTGTCAGTACCTACAAAAATTGTAGGCCGACCCTCAAATCTTGTACACCCTGACAAGGGAGTGCAAGGCACAACCTTGCTTTTCCTAAACGCTCAACTACTCCAACAAGATTTGTCATGGGAAGACGAAACATGGAAATGGCGAGGAATGGCGCAGAAGGTTCAACAATCCATTGAAAATCCTTGCGGAAAGCTGCAGGGAGCTTCGGCAGGACTGATTTGAGCGAATGTGATTTGATTTCCGTGGATTGGCCGCCCTCGAGCGCTTGGGAAAATGGATGCTACACTTTTCGGGATACCCCCGCAATAGGGATTTACATGAGGCTTTTGGGCTGGTATCCTGATGGGCGATGGGCGACAGTTTTGCCGGTTAATGAAACAAGTGCGGTCACCGTTGCCATGGCAGGTCTTTTGGTGGGAATCATATCATCTCAGATTTTCAGCCCTACTTCTGTGCCGCTCCTCAGGGCTGATCCCAGATTTCCGGGACAGACAGCATCGCCCGCACAGACGACTTGCTTAACCTTACCCTCTAAAGCACTTAAAAGACGGTTTTCCGGCTCAGGGCAGATAGAGAAGATCATCTGATCGGCCTCCAGCACAACCTCCTGACCGTCTTTCCTCTTAAGATGCACGAAATTCTCATCAATAGAGGTCGGTTCAGTTTCTGTTAAGATCTTCACCGCCTTATCAGAGAGCCTGGATAGTAGACGTTGCCTTGGAATTTTTTTCATTCTGCAGAGAAGTTGGGGCAGTATCTCGACTATGGTCACCTCTCTTCCAGGAGCAGCAAGCAAATCGGCTGTTTCGCAACCAGTATCGCCTCCACCGATAATGACTATTTTGTTGCCGGGGGCTACCTCCTTCTTATACACCCTCCTGACGTCAGTCACCATATCGGAGTCGATACCGGGGATGTTCAGGAGCCTTGGGCGTGAACCAGTGGCAACAATAACTACGTCGGGAGTAAAATCGAGAATATCGGATATCTCTGCCTGTTTGCCAAGACGAACCCGCACCTTGCTTTTCCCAAGACAATGTTTCAGATAACGCAGGGCCTCGGCCATTTCCCCTTTAAAGGGGGCGATGTTGGCCAGCTTGGCTTGGCCGCCGAGTTGAGCTTCCCGTTCCCATAATTCTACGTCATGTCCCCTTTGGCTGCAGATTATGGCTGCCTGCATGCCGGCCGGTCCACCACCCACTACAAGGACTCTCTTTTTGTTGGGGGCAGCTGAAATTGTCCAGCAGAACTCGAGGCCGCAAAATGGATTAACGGTGCAGCACCTGCCAATCTTCGGATATCCCTTTTCCGCACAATCTTCCAAACAATAGACACATCCCCGGATGTCCTCTTCCATGCCGGATTCAGCCTTTCGCGGAAAATCAGGGTCGGCCACCAGGGCTCGGGCCATGGCCACAAAATCGGCCTTGTTCTGTCCAATGATATCATCGGCCATATTCGGCGCATTTATCTTGCCTATGGCGACTACAGGAATCTTAACCGAGCTCTTGATCTGAGCCGCCAAATCAACCAATGGCCCGGGAGGACTCTCCAGAGGGGGGATCGTTACGAATTTCGTGGTTTTATTACCTGCGTTGGCCACAATGGCGTCAGCCCCGGCCTCCTCCACGAGCCTGGCTATTTCCTTGGCATCGTCTATAACGAGTCCACCGGAGACAAACTCACTGCACACCAGCTTGACCATTACGGGAAAGTCGCGCCCCGCGTATTTTTTCACCTTACCAACCAACTCGGTCAGAAAGCCTGCCCGATTCTCCAAGGTTCCTCCCATCCGGTCGTTGCGCTTATTGAGAAGCGGAGAAAGGAGTTGAGCAATCAGATCGCCATAGCTGGCCTGGATTTCCACGCCGTCGTAACCGATTTCTTTAGCCCGCTTGGCCCCATTTGCCATGATTTCCAATATCTCCGCGGCTTCCGCGACAGACATGGCATTGGCAAGAGAAACTGTCCAGATGTCCCCCTTTTTCTTGGCACCGGGGACCTCTTTGTCAAAGACTCTTTCTTTGGGATAATTGAGCTGCATAAAGGCCTTTGATCCCTCCTCGTGAATCACATCAAGGAGGGCCGATATGCCCTGCGCGTATTCCTCAATGTCAAAACGAAGTTCCTGAGGGCCCTTATAAGCTCTTGGAAAGTCGAGGCACGGGCAGTCCATGACAATCAAGCCCACCCCGCCTTTTGCCCTGGCACGATAAAACTCTATCATTCTCGAATTAACCTTACTTTCGGTGGCATATTTGGTGGGAAAAAGGGCCATGATGATTCGGTTATTAATCTGGCATCCGCCTATCGTGCCCGGTTCAAAGAGGTGGGGAAATTTCATCTCATGCCTCCTTCTTACAGACAGCATATTCCTGCAGGTTAGGTGACAAGATCAGCTTGACTAACCCATTGACCGACTGCCCCCAAATAAACCCCAAGACATGGTTAGCGTGCCAATACGTCTTATTGCTTGTATCATCTGTGAACTTTGCTCTTCTTCCCTGACATTGACAGATAAACCTTGGTTCTCAGTTTAGTCATGTTACAACGGGGGAGGCTTTCTGGTCAAACGGGTTTGTCCTCATTGCGAGTGAGAAGAGATAGGGATAATTGTCTTTCAAATATTTCATATAATCGAGCCATTGATCGACCAGTAAGCTATATGCTCTTTTCATATCATTCGCAAGGTGTCCCTTGTCAGTATCCGGCAACCGCCTCACATCTTCCCTGTAGGCTAATTCTTCGGCAAGATGAAAAACCGCGCGAAGCAGTTCTGTAAAAGACTCATGTTCCAGTAAAACCGGGTTTTCCAGTAACCCCATCAGAAAATCCCGTTTCTCTGACAGGAGCCTGCGCAGATCCTCTAAATCGGCCTTCTGAATCTCAACGCCATGATCGTAATGCCTAAGATCTTTGCTAGCACGGAAGAAATCTTGTTCAGTCCAATGGGCGTTGACGACAAGGCTTTTTCTAATCTCATGCAGGTTCGGGTCAAGCTCAGAAAAGAATGCTATGAGTTTTGTTCCAACCTCGCTGAAAAACACGCCTATAACCATATTCAGCTTTTCGAGCCTAACCAGTTTTTCCCTTCTGTTGAGCATCATCTCGGTTGCATTGGCTACAACCCCCAGGAAAGTTCCTACCCCCATGAGGATAAGGACGACAGCAAACAATTTGCCCTCTTGCGTGGCAGGGTGGATATCGCCGTATCCTACGGTGGCAATAGTAACGATGCTGAAGTAAAAGGCATCACACATGGATATACCCTCAATGACCATAAAGCCGAGGGTACCCAACACCATGACACCCAAAAGGGCTATAAGAAAGACTCTAAATCGGAATCGTATCGGGTCCATTTCGACAGCCTCAAGCATGGAGTCATTGGCTCACAGGGAGAAAGATGCTTTACCCGTATAACATAAAGGGAGTTTACCTTTTGCGTGTACATTGATTAGAAGTGGTTTCAAGACCCTTTTCCTCGCTTGTTTGACCATTTTGGAGAGTCCTAAACTCGCTCCGCTAAAATTGAAAAACTCGGCTAACGCCTTCAAACAGTTCCAATTTTTGCGCTTCGCCTCACTAAGGACTTTTAGCCAAAATGGTCAAAATGGACTCGTTAAAGGGTTTTGAAACCAGCTCTACTCATTTCCTCAGTAGACTTCCGAGAGTATACCGTCAGGTTCCTTCAACAGGACCGCTCTAAATAAGGGAGTAAGGTGATCTCCCTTTTTCTTGACCCCGGTTATTCTTTTTCAATGAACTGCATCGCGCCTGAATTGATGCAGTAGCGAAGTCCGGTCGGGGGTGGACCGTCATTAAAGACATGTCCAAGATGGGCATCACACCTGTTACACAACACTTCTGTTCTCTTCTTGAATAGGCTATGATCTTCGGCCGTGCTAATGCTTCGCTCTGAAATCGGTGCCCAGAAGCTCGGCCAACCTGTTCCAGAATCATACTTTGTCTCTGAGCTGAACAAGTCATTAGCACAACAGACACATTGGTAAATGCCTTCTCTCTTAAAAATGAAATACTTGCCTGTGAAGGGTCGTTCCGTCCCTTTTTTCCGGGTAATGACGTATTGCTGTGGTGTGAGTAACCCTTGCCATTCCTCATCAGTTTTTATGACTTTCTCGGGTATGTATACTCCTCTGCGTTTCACAGCTTGTGAGTCGTTTCGTGAACGAGCTTGTGTCTCCATGTCTATGCCGTTCTTTTCGCAGGCAACCCAAAAAGCCAGGAACCAAAATGTCATTAGAAACCAACAGCTCTTCATATTTTTTCTTTATCTCCAACGATTCCGGCATTGTGAAGAAACGACTCTACGTCTTGCCAGAATGTCACCCAACTGGGAGGACAATCGTTGTGGTGGCAGTCGTACGTGATCATCTCACCCCGCCGGGCAGCACGGTACAGAGAAACGCCATGTTTATACGGTATAATTGTGTCATGCCTTCCGTGCATGACAAGCACCGGACCGGTATAAGATTTGATGGTTGCAAGACTATCGAACGGGTCTTTGACAAGAAAGCCTGGTGCAAGGAATTTGGATGCAAGCGGTTTCACGCTGGTAAAAGCGGACATAAGAATGATCGCGGCAGCAGGTCGTTTTTCAGCGAGGGCACAAACAGCCCCGCCCCCCAGGGAACGCCCGAACAGCACGATTCGGGATGCGTCCACGCCCTTCCGGGCACTAAGCGTGTCATAGGCTGCCAGCAGCGCTTCGGTAACGCTTTTTTGTGACGGCGTTCCGTCCGAACGCCCATAGCCCGGATATTCGACAAGCAATAGCCCAATTCCAAGAGATGTAAAGTGCTCAAGTTCTTGAGGCCAGAAGTCAATCAGCTCTGCATTACCGTGGGCAAAGATAACCGCCGGTGAAGCAACTGTCTCCTGATCCGGAGCGGGCGGGAGAAACCATGCCTCGACCCTTCCGAAACTTGTGAGCAGCCACATTTTCTCCAGGCCTGGAATGTTCCCCCCCATTCCAGAAGGGGTCTCAATCTGATAGCGGGGAAACAGGATCTGTCGCTGGAACAGGAACAGGAGGCCACAGTAAGCAAGGTATAGAATCAAAATGCCTGCAGCGAATCGAAACACGATGTACACGTTCGCACCCCGTTTGTCTTCCACCATCTTTACCCGAACTGATAATGTTTTTTCACGTCTTTATCTATTTTCCAGGAACATGACATGCCGGCAGGAAAAGTGACGAGGTCACCTTTGCCCATTTTCACGGGTTCTCCGCCATCAGGTGTCACAACAACATCACCCTCGAGAAAGTAGCAGGTCTCCTGCTCGTCATAAGTCCAGGGAAATTCGGATACTTCTTTCGTCCAAATTGGCCAGTCTGACACCCCCATCTTT
>CP070769.1:63524-67041 GCA_020347085.1 Desulfobacterales bacterium | reverse complement strand
TACTTCGACACCGCCGACAACAACCCAAAAGGCAACAATGAGAAGATGCTCGGCAGCGTGCTCAAAGATTATGGAAGAGACAAGGTCTTTATTGCCACGAAGGTTCCTCCTTACCATAGGCGCATGATGATGAGGCAGCTGCAAAATACAGCGACGATGGAAAGAATGTTGGAAGAGAGTCTGCAGAGGCTGCGAACCGACTATGTAGATGTACTCTTTCTCCACAGCATTGAAAATCCTGACGGGCCTGTGAATGAGAAAGTGATGAACTTTCTGGAAAAGCAGAAAAAGGCTGGAAAGGTACGCTATGTGGGAATTTCTTTTCATGTGGCAGGCCGTCGTTATGCGGAAATTGTTTACCAGGCAGTAAAGAGCAATTTCTACGATGTGTTCTTGGCAGCGTACATTTTTAAGAGTCCTCCTGAACATATGGAGGCATTAAAGTCCGCACGGAGTAGACAGGTGGGTATTATTGCCATGAAAACGCAGGCAGGGGGATATCACAAAGGTGTGACGGGCGGGTTGAACCCCCATCAGGCCGCTTTAAAGTGGGTTCTCGACAAGGATTTTGTGGATTGTGCCATACCAGGGATGGTTAATCGGCAGCAGCTGCAACAAAACGTGGCTGCTGTTGGGAAAAAACCGGGCTGGAGTGATAGAAAGGCCCTCGACACCTATTATGCTGCCATTAAAGACCGGTACTGTGTCATGTGTGGCCATTGCTCTTCATCATGCACCAGACATATTGACGTCCCTTCTATTCACCGCTCCCTCATGTACTGGGAGGGCTACGGTGATTTGGAACTTGCCCGCGCGACGTACCGTGAGCTGTCGACAGCGGAAAATGCCCAGGCGTGCGTGAGCTGCTACACGCCCACCTGCAGATGTGTGAATGGAATAAAAATAGAAGAACGTATGCGCCTTGCCCATACTGTTCTTGCATAGTAATGTGAAGGGCATGAAATCAGTTCCATACCACGCGGCGCTTCCCATAATCGTTGTGTTCCTGTGCTGTTGGTGTACGTTCAGGGTTGCTTCTGCACGGGCGAATACGCTCCTGCCTAGCAGTGCTGAAATACCCGCATGGCAGATGGCAGGCAAACCATACCGCTATGGTCCCCAGAATCTCTATAAGTACATTAATGGTGAGGCAGAGTCTTTTGTCGCCTACGGGTTTGTTTCGTTGGTAGGGGCGAACTATTCTTCTGGATCAGACGACATCGATTCTATAACCGTCGATATCTATGATATGGGAGAAAAGCTCAATGCCTTTGGTGTGTTTCAGTCAAAGAGAGGTAGAGAGTCATCACCTTTGAAAATCGGTGCAGCCTGTTTCGGCACCGATGGTTACCTGGTTTTCTATAAAGACAGGTACTACGTTGAGATACTATCCTTTATTAAGGGTGAACAGGCGAAAACGCGACACGTAATTATCGCCCGAAAGGTGGCAGAAAAAATTGGAGGGGATATTTCCCCCCCTTATGAGCTTTCTTATCTCTCTGAACTCGGACGAATTGAGGGGTCTGAGAGGTATATAAAAGGCGGGATTCTTGGTCATGCGTTCTTGGATAGGGGACTTACTTGTGACTACAGAATTGGGGATGACGTTGTTTCAGCATTTGTGGCCTTCTTTCCATCAAGTGAAGATGCCGGCAGTTCCTTTGGGGCGCACAAGGATTTCTTACAGAGGTCTGGGAAAGAATGCATACCACTCAATGGATTTGGAGAACGTGGATTTGTTTCGCAAGAACCCTACCACAAAACCATTCTTGTCATACAGGAAGGATCTTTTGTCATAGGGGTTTACGACCTGTCGGTGGCTCAAAAAGGGATGGAATTATTGAAAGATATTCTTAGGAGAATAGAAACCCTCAATTAGCCCCTATGATATAACCTACTTTTTAGTATCTCGCAGACAAGCACTGAAGGAACTCAGGGACATGGACCATCAAACTAAATTCATGGGTATTTCCTTCGTTTCGCACATAGTCGTCTCCTCCAATAGGCCATGAACCTACAATTCTAGTCAACCTTAAGAAGGTTATGATATGTATCTGCACTCTTCACTTTTTTGATGTTGCACAACGGCACGTAACATTGAGCGTGGCTTGCTGGAACACAACCGCAATATATTGTGATTGAAGCTTCCCGCAGTCCCGACAAGTCGGGACTGAAGGCAAGGCGCTCGCTTTTGCAGTTCAACATAGTGAATATTGTCTTTCTTAATCAGTAGAATGAAGGTTATTTTCCACGAGGCATTTTATCAGGTTTATACGTTCGAGTCGGCTGCTGCCGAGGGGCGCATGGAAGCAATAGTGGACGTGATCCACGCTGACGTTGACTTTGTCACTGCAGAGCCCGCCTCGGAGGCTCAGATTGCCGCGGCCCACGCAAACACCCATGTGGACTATGTGCGAGAGAGCGGCCTTTATTCAATTGCTGCCCTAGCCGCTGGTGGAGCGATTCAGACTGCGCGCATTGGACTCCTTGAGCCGGCCTTCGGTCTCATCCGACCTCCGGGTCACCATGCATCAAAGGGCAGTTCGTGGGGCTTTTGCTACTTCAACAATATGGCAGTTGCTCTTCTGTCATTGTATGAGGAGGGGCTCATAAGAAATGCGCTTGTCCTAGATATTGACTTGCATTTTGGAGATGGCACGGTGAATATCTTGGGTGACGAGAAGTGGGTAAAAATATATAACCCAAGAAACCGATCCAGGCAGAAATACGTACAGGAAGTCGGACATATCTTGTCAGGTGTTGAGGTTAACTTGATAGGGATTTCGGCTGGCTTCGACTATCACATAGCTGACTGGGGCGGCGTTCTTGCCACGGAAGACTATTTCGCTATTGGAAACCTCGTCTACAAGGCCGCTCAGGCGTGTGGGGGCGGCTGCTTCGCAATTCTAGAGGGGGGATATAACCACGACGTCTTGGGTCATAATGTGGCTGCCCTCATAGAGGGGTTCTCGTCATAATTGAAGCTCCGTTCAGTCCCGACAAGTCGGGACCGCAGGGAATGCGCCGGCTTTTGCAGTTCAAAATTCGGGCTAAAAGCCTCCATGTAGAGGTGAGGATGATTTTTGCGTACGTCTGATATTTTCAGGGTGTCCTTACGTATGTAGCCTCATTTTCACTGAGCCGCAATGCTGCGTGTGAGCCGCATGGGTAAAATGGCCAAAAACCTCGTCGAACATCACAAAGCTGAGGAGAAACGCCTTATATGCCTGGCGAATGCTCTATGTAGCATACCGAGTATAGGAATACTGGCTCGACTGTGTGGGTTTTTGGATGAAGTGAAACAGGTTCTGATAGACCCAAAACAAGGTTGAAAGAAACCCTTCAAGGGGTAAAGAAAGAAGCAGTTAAGGGAATAAGGCCAGAGGAAAAGTCATGAGACATGAGCACAAAATCATTCTTCTTGCAATTCTCTATGGACTGTTCATCGTGTTACTTGATGCCTATGTTGACTTCCTCTTGTTTTATGATGAGACCTTCTGGGATGTGCTGATTTTTG
>CP070769.1:60435-63424 GCA_020347085.1 Desulfobacterales bacterium | reverse complement strand
TTTCTGTCCGTGGTTGAAGATGTTTTCATGTGGTTTGAAGCTCCCTTCCTGGCCGAGCTGAATAATGGCCTCAAGTTCATCATCGGACAGGGATTCAAATAGGCTTGCTTTCTTTAACTCACTTACGGTTGCCATAATACCTCCCTTCCAGCGAATCTCCAATTCGCTCAAAGCCCCCCCTTCCGGGCGGGGGTTCTGCCCTGAGGCAGCACTGCGTGTCCGGGGAGCATGCCGGTCAAATTGTACAAAAGCAGAAAGATGACTTTCACTAACAAACTGAGAATAAAGTAGGAGAAACGGACTGGGCTTGAACCAAAAGCCGATGCCAGGTGAGCTTCAGCATAGGTCCAACATGTCATATGAAGCCGCGTTTTACGATAGCCGTTGCAAATGGTAAGTTCTTCGGCCTCCCCAGAAACCATCAGTGGCGTTACATTGAAAAAAGATAGGATCTGAGATTCGCCTTCGTATCTTTGATGCCAAATTTGTTTCTGATGCTTTGTCTATGACACTCGATTGTTCTCTTGGATGAACTTAACAACTCAGCTATCTCCCTTGTGTTGTTGCCCTCTCTTATAAGCTGTGCCACCTGGATTTCTTTTGGGGTCAGTGCAGAGTACTTGGAAGATAACTGGTGAACGAATGGTGAAACAATATCATTGAGATTGGACTCGAGTATCCTTAGATAGGTCATCGGCTTCGTATCTAAGCCACTCTTCTTCAATTTGTCTACGTATGGCGCGATCAGTTCTTTGACGTTTGACAATATCTTTTCCTCAAATTCTCTCTTTTCCTCATTTCTTTGCTTCATCAAAACTCGCAGTGCCTTGTTTGCCTCCCCAAGTTCTTTTGCCTTCGCTTTCACGGCATCTTGTTTTATTTTCAGCTCCTCCTCCATCCGCATGCGATCCGTGATGTCTCTAATCACTCCACAAAGCAGCTTCCGATCTTTCAGCGTGATGTAGCTGGCTGAAATCTCCACAGGGAATTTAGTCCCATCTTTCTTCTTGTGATAACGAACGGGAATTCTGTCAAGCTTTCCAGCAAGCGCTTGCTTGATAGAGGCATTGGACTTTCTTGGCTCGGCGGTTATATCTGGATGCTTCATCCCAAGGAATTCTTGCTTGCTGTATCCATAGAGACGCAAGGCGGCATCATTGACATTCAAAAACTGCTTGGTCTCAGCGTCGAAAACCATAATGGCATCCTATACGGTTTTGAACAGCTGGCGCCACTTTGATTCGCTATCCCCGAGCCGCTCCTCCACCCGTTTGCGCTCGGTGATGTCAATCCAGTAACCAACAATTTCTTTTGGGTTGCCTTTTGCGTCACCCACCAGCCGAAACTCGTCACGCATCCAACGATACTTGCCTTCCTTGTGTTTGAAACGGTATTCATGGACCTGATGCCCATACTCAAATAGGAGGGGCAAATCATTTAACACCCGACGCCTGTCCTGCGGATGGATGTGGTTGACCCAGAACTTAGGATCCTCCACGAATTCATTTGGCTCGTAGCCAAGTTGATCCTTGATGTTTTCGCTGACAAAGGTAGCCGCGTAAACACCTGCCGGCTCACAAGTGTATGTCACTGCCGGGCTGGAGGCCAGAAGATGCTCCAGCCGCGTTTTGCTCTTCGTGAGCTCGTTAGCCACTCGCTTTTGCTCATGGTCTCTCTTTTCTAACTCGTTAACCTGTTGTTCCAATTCTTCATAGGTCGGTTTATCGCCCATCTGTTCAATCCTCCTGTGAGA
The DNA here is from genome assembly GCA_020347085.1 of Desulfobacterales bacterium. Taxonomy (GTDB): domain Bacteria; phylum Desulfobacterota; class Desulfobacteria; order Desulfobacterales. Next base: position 61,671 of record CP070769.1, on the reverse strand, counting down.
GCAAATAGTGGGTGTCTGAAGTCGCAAGGGCCTCCTAATGGGATGTGATGAAGTGTCGGAATTCCGGAACAAGGCAGCCTTTTCGCTCCAGTTTGTTGCTTTTTATTTCCTACCCTTTTAATAGGGAATAAACCAAAAGTCAACCCTAAGTTGCCAAATAACACAAAATGGGGTGATTCTATCACATTCAGACAAGCGTGACCGATAGGCGTACAAAGGGACGTACGGAATGTGCTTGGAATGCAGACACGCCTTGATAAGACGTTAAAGGAGGAAGTGCGATAGGCTATCTTCCCAACCTGTTTGCGATATAGACTGCAGAGGGACAGATACAATAATGGGTATAGCCAAACCTGAAGGAGAATTTGCAGCCGAAGCGATCTTCTTGGAAGCACTTCAAACGTAACGGCCCCGTTTTGGCAGCCCCTGGTTTGTGGAAAAGCTCCAAGTGCTTCTTGTAGCACGCAAAATCTCTGTCTCTGGGGCACTCCATTCCCTTTATCAGTTTTTCCAATTCCTGCTTGTGTTTTTGTTCCATGTAGCAAGCTTTTTGGCTTTTTAAGGTGAAATAAGCGACCAACAGGGCACATAGAGCTCCGTGAATGAGAAAATATGACCAACAGGATACCAGGCTTCACGCTGCAGGGCAAAAAAGGCAATGTATAATGCTGCCTCTATCTATATTAGATAAGAGACCTTTGCATAACCACTTTGAGCGACCATTATGAGCTATTTGGGGCACCCATCCGGGCGAAGCGAACGTGCCCGTCTTGGTGGGCAAATCCTGAACTGTTTGAGGCCGTTAGGCCGAGTTTTTGGGATTTAGTGAGCAAGTCCATGGATGGGTCAAAAAGCTCATAGGAACAAGAGAGAAGGGGTTGTGCAAAGGTCTCACTATAACGCCGGTCTCATCTCAAAAGTGTTGACCGAAGAGTGGCCACCTGGTAGGCTCCGCCGCGATGAAAAAGACAAGCGGGCGCACGGTATGCTGCCGTCCACTACTTCAGTGCTCCACCACCCCACGTGGACGGCAAATCCTGAACTGTTCGAGGCCGTTAGGCCGAGTTTAGCGCAAAGCTTCACTAGGTGCCGGGATTTAGTGAGCAAATCCATGGATGGGTCAAAAAGCTCATAGGAACAAGTGAGAAGAGGTTGTGCAACGGTCTCAAACAAAAAAGGCTCACACGCAACAGTATATTTGATGCCGCGTGTGAGCCTATACCATTCCCATAAGGG
>CP070769.1:56788-60335 GCA_020347085.1 Desulfobacterales bacterium | reverse complement strand
TCGAAAGAAATAATCCCATTTTTCAACTAACTCTCTGCCTTTGGGACGCCCAATTTCAACAAAAAACCGGTTCCCCAGGTCTGTAAACTGCAAATCATACCCTTGGGATAGGAAGGGGCCGCTTGTCGCGCTTTTGCAAAAGCAGCTTGGCATTGGTTCGTGACAGCCGATATTGATCAGTATTGTATTGGTTCTTCTGTTCAAATAATATCGGTCTTTGAAGTGTTCCTGGAAGACGACATCGAGGAAGAGGATAGCCCACAAATCGCAGGAGCGCAGACCAAAGAATACCCTATGAACGTCAGGGAGGACTTCTTCGAACCGATATTTCTTCCCTTCTCGCTGGTAATTGAACAATATCTCGGTCCGAGGTAAGAAGAAATTCTTGGGAGACATCACAGGTTTCATCTCCAGGTCAAGAGAGATGTTATCCACGGAGGTGACAACCTCAAAAACTGTATCACCATGAATATTCCTTACCGGAGCAATCAATTCACGTTCTTTTGCAATCTTGCGCAAGAAACCTGTCAGGTGTTCCTTGTTTAGAATGACTTCGTCTGGCATTATTACACGCTCTCCAATCTTACCGCACAAACCTTAAACTCCGGGATCTTGGCCTCTGGATCGCAGTGGCTATGCGTAAGGATGTTGGCGGGAGCTTCCGTGAAATGAAAAGGAATGTACACCATTTTTTCCGGGATATCGTCTGTAAAACGCGCATTCAGTGTAATCCTTCCACGCCTTGAAACCACCCGAACCGGTTTTCTGTTCGCCACTCCTAAGCGCTTTGCATCCTTTGGATTGATTTCAACAAATGCCTCCGGCCGCTCCCTGGAAAGTGCCGTAATGCGCCTGCTCATACTTCCCGTATGCCAATGTTCAGCTATCCGCCCCGTGGTCAGATAAAACGGATACTCTTCATCGGGCAATTCTGCAGGGGCTTTGTAGGGAATGTATTCAAAGCGCCCTTTTCCCCTAACAAAGGAACCCTTGTGGAGAAAGGGTGTGCCCGTGTGATCTCTGTTGAGGCATGGCCAGAACAACCCCCATCCGGTTTCAAGCCTGTCATAGTATACACCACCGTAAATGGGAGTTAGCATAGCAATCTCTTCCATGATTTCAGCGGGAGACTCGTAGTCCATGAAGTAATTCATACAAGAGGAGAGCTCGCGTATGATTTGCCAGTCTGGTTTGCTTGCACCAAGAGGTGAGATTGCCTTGCGAACTCTTTGAATCCGACGCTCAGTGCTTGTGGTTGTGCCGTCTTTCTCTGCAAACGAGGCAGCTGGCAGCACGACGTCGGCAAACTCCGCAGTCTCTGTCATGAAGATATCTGCTACGGCCAAGAATTCCAACTCCTGTAAGGCAGCTTGCGTTACCTTAAGATCAGGGTGACTAAGGGCCGGATTTTCTCCCATAATAAGCATCCCCCGAACCTTTTTATCACCGGTACCGTGAAACATATCGATCGCGGTAAGGCCTGGGGTCGTCGGCAGATTTGCCTTCCATGCACGTTCAAATTTGTTCCTGACGCCCTCATCAGCGACACTTTGGTACCCCGATAAGGTTCCAGGAAGTGCGCCCATGTCGCAGGCACCCTGAACGTTGTTCTGGCCCCGCAGAGGCCCCACCCCGGTAAACTCTTGCTCCACATGGCCGGTCAGCATAGCCAAATTGGCTATAGATTGCACATTGTCCGTTCCAGAGATATGCTGGGTAATCCCCATGGAGTAGATGATCATGGCGCGCTTGACGCTGGCATATATCCGAGCTGCCCGCCTCAACTGTTCAATGGTGATGCCGCTGATGGCCTTCACTTGCTCCAAGTCAAACCTCCTCAGAGCCTCCCTGAAAGTCCTGAAGTTTTCAGTGCGCATCTTGATAAAGGTATCGTCAAGGAATCCCTCTTCCAGGATAATCTTCATCATTCCATTGAGCCATATGACGTCTGTCCCTAGACGGGGTTGCAGATATACATCAGCGAACCTGCTCAAAGGGATGCGCCGCGGGTCAACAACAATCAGCTTGGCTCCTTTTGCCAAGGCATCAAAGATAAACCGCGCGATTTGGGGATGCTGTTCGGTGGTGTTAGAACCAGTAACCAAGATGACTTCTGCGCCAGCAAGCTCTGATATGGAGTTTGTCATGGCCCCTGAACCGAAGGCATTGCTCAACCCGATAACGCTTGGCGAATGACAAAGCCTGGCACAGTGATCCACATTGTTGGTCTTTAACACCGCTCGTGCAAACTTCATCAGCAGGTAGTTTTCCTCGTTGGTACACTTAGCAGAAGACAGTACTCCCAAGGATTGGGCTCCGTAGTTGTTCTGGATATCTGAAAATCTCTTTGCAACTAGACCTAGTGCTTCTTCCCAACTTGCTTGAACAAGGCCTCCGTTTCTTCGGATCAATGGATATTGGAGTCGGTCCTTGTGATGGACAAACTCAAAACTGCTCCACCCCTTGAGACACAGGTTTCCTCGGGCAATAGGGTGCTGTTTGCTCGGAATAACCCCAATGATCTTTCCGTCTTCTATCTCAAGATACAGGTTGCACCCGCAGGCGCAAAAGCAGCAGGTGGTTAGGACTCTACGCATGGTTTAATCTCTGGCAATTTTTTAAGGTACTGGTTCGATATTCAGCTAAATTAGATGTTGCGCAAGTTGCTGCAATCTTTGTACCACAGATTATTGGTTTCGGTACAGCCATGTTTCAAGAAATCGCTGCATTGCATCGTAGCTATCTAGGCAAGAGAAGTATTGAACTGGTTGAAATGGCTGTTGAAATGGGGTTCTGGTATTCGGGTCATGGCATCCACTGCCATTGGGGTGAATAGATAACGGAACCATTGCACACCAAACTACCAGCGACCTGAAGTCGCGTCAAGGGTTAAGACAAGTCAGACCTTGCTTGTAGCTGATATTGGCCGTTCTTAATAGCTAACTGTGACGAAAGATAACGATTCTCTGAAGCAGCAGGAGGTGAAGACAAGGATATGACACAGCCGTAAGAGGCGCGATCTGGATTTGCTTATTACGCTATCCCCAGAGCCATCATAGAAGCCTTTGCCTTGAGAATACTTTCTTCGTATTCGAGTTCAGGATCCGAGTCAGCCACGATGCCACCCCCAACCCCCAAGACACCCTGTCCATCCCACAATTCAAGGGTTCGAATGGCTACGTTGAGCACCATTTTATCCTGAAGGAAATAACCAATCGCCCCACAGTATACGCCTCGCTGGTGGGGCTCGAGTTGATAGATGATCTCCATGGCCTTTTTCTTGGGAGCACCAGTGATCGAGCCCGGCGGAAAGGTAGCGCGAATCATATCAGAAACCCGCGTGCCATTTCTGATCATCCCGCTCACGTAAGAAACCATTTGATAAACCGTGTCATATGCTTCAACGACATAGAGCCTAGGAACCTTTACCGAGCCATACTCACAAAAGCGCCCCAAGTCATTTCTCATAAGGTCCACAATCATGACGTTTTCTGCCTGGTCCTTTTCGTTCTGTTTCAATTCTCGCCTTAACCTTCTGTCAAGCCCG
>CP070769.1:53421-56688 GCA_020347085.1 Desulfobacterales bacterium | reverse complement strand
GGGAGGCTTCGACTGTAAGGAAGGGTACCAATTTTAGATTCGCTCGCTGACCCTGCAGCAAGCTACCGGGAATGCGCTCGCTGTTGCAGTTCAAATTTTGTAATTAAAGGCGTTAACTATCCACCCCGCTCTGTCTTAAAATATCTCGCGACAAGGTCAAGAAAATAGTAGAGCAATAGTAATGGAATAACCCTGGTTACCATACTGGCGCCCATTGTTGGAGGTCAGGCTTCTTTCATACAGTAAAGACTATAAAGAATTCCACCGATGCAGCCAAACGACAGACCTTTCAATGTCAGCCAGATGATCTTCCTGTACAACACCATATCCTCAATGCTTCGCCAGTATGAAACTGTTTAACGCTCTGCCCCTGAAAAGCCGTGAGCTCTTTTCACTGACGGAGGTGAAACACTTGTTGTACATCTTGATAAAAGGCCGCAGGTTTTCATATTTTCTCACCAGAGCAAGACTAAAGTCATCCAGCGAGTAATGGGCCTGCTGCCTTATAGCCAACACATCGGACATGTCATCACTTGCCGAGCTGCCCAAAATCCCGTTTCTTGCTGCCTCAAACTCTCTGAGCATGTCTTCAAATTCATCCAGCTTTTGCAGTAGCGCTTTTACCTTTATAGAACAATCTAGTGTCGTGTCCCAGGAATAAGTTCAATTACTGATACTGGAGCCGAAAGCCTTTTCCGAGCGACATTGAGCATTTTCGGAGCCGGACGTCAGCTGAGTGGAGCGTTAAGAATCATAAACTGTTTGAGGGCCTTAAGCCCGAGTTTAGCGCAAGGGTTGCGCCTGACGGCTTGACACAAAGTGAAGCTTGCGCCAAAAGACGCACTTCGTGCTATGATTTAGCAGAGCGAAGCTGACGTCCCGAAAATGCTCACGAAGCAAGGAAAATGGCTTTTTGGCGATTCCATATTTTTGGAACAAACTTCTAGACGCGACACTAGTTTTGAACAGTTACAAACGACCGACAATGGTTTTCTCATACTTTGGGAAGTAATTCCCAATGACCGGAAGATCAAAGCGCCTGAGAATCATCGTATTACTTTCCCGTTCAAGTAAAAACTCAAATGATTTTTCGATGAGCGTTTCCGGGGGTACTTTGCCACCAGTCAATTGTTGGCAGTAGTCTTTGGTCAGTTTGACTGTGTGCGTCGTGGTGGTTGACTCACAAACTGTGACTTCAAACGTTTCGTCATCCATGCGCGTTATATGAATTTCTCCCATGTTTCAATCCCGCCGTTTTTTTGTTCAACAGTTAAAAGAATCGGACCGGGCCTCAACTTTGAAGCCGACAATTTTTCAGGCTCTCTTGCCAAAATGTCGAATGCCTAGAAGGGGATAATTGCATATGGATCCAGCAAGCCGTCCACTTCAGTCGAAATTTGCTGTTTTTCCAACACCAAGGGTTGACGCCTTTCTGGGCCCTCAGGAATCCTTTTGGTTGTGATGTCAGCTACGCAGGGCTTCGTGTCCTCCGTACAAATGATCAACTCGTTCCCCGGGTAAATGGGGCTTCTTGGGTCGAGATCATTCCAGATTATCAGGGCAGAGAGAGGAATATTGAACTTTCCTGCGATCAACGAGAGGCTGTCGCCCTTTTCGATAACATAAATCCGGCCCCGAAGCTCAGCCAGAAAATCCTTCATGAGGCGTCGAAATCGCTCCTGAAAGCCCTCAGCAGCTCCGTTGGGTATCAGAATGTCATGGTTTCCAGAAGGAAGGTAGTGGCCTCTAATTTCCGGGTTAAGATCTTTAACCACCTTGAAATGGTTTCTCGCTGCTTGAGCAATGATTCGGATTGGGATCTTTTCAGTACAATCGATTCGAACTTCATCAAATGTTATCGGCGGATAGTACTGTTCTTCCATAATCTTGAAACCGAATTCCTCCGGGGCAGAAATAATCAGCTTTACTGAAAGGATTCGGAACAGGAATCTCTGCGTCTCAAGAGGGAGATAAAGGTTGTAATAGTCGTTTGATTCTTGTTCGAGGATTTCAGCTGAAAGCCCATCCTCACCCATGTTGTATCCGGCCACAGCCAAAGTCCATGAACCGAAAGTGCTGTGGAGTTCTTTCAAGTATTGCAAAGCCGCCCGCGTTGACGCAAAGAGATTCCGCCGCTCGTCAATTTGTCTGTTTATAACCAGTCCGTACTTTCGACCTGTGTCAGGTAGGAATTGCCAGAAACCCACTGCCCCTTTTGCAGACCGCGCATGTGGGAGAAAAGCACTTTCTACGACTGCAACGAACTTCAGGTCATCCGGCATTTTCCTGTCCCTAAGCATTTCCTCAATGTGCGGAAGGTAGCGACGGGAGCGCTTTAGCCAAAGAATCACTTGAGGCCTATTCCAGACCGAGAGCAAGGTTTCTTTTTCCAACCGTTCTCGAACTTCTTGGATTTCTAGTGGAACCCGCTCACCACAGAAATCCAGCGGTCCGATTGCTTCAAGAGACGACAACAGGGAGGGGAAATTGGCTGGTTCGCAAAACGCCCCAGGAACCCCGCCAGCCCATACAAACCATGCGACCAACAATGAGACTATGCGGCATCTCGTGGACAAGGTGTTCTTTGTCCTGATTATTGGAAACCTGAATATGATTCTAAATAAGCTAATCTGTTTAGACATCTTTAAAACCCATTTTCCCATATTGGTGGTGTCTAACTGAAAATACAAGGCATGTCAAATCTCTAAATGCTTGAAAGGGAAGAATCCGGTCACGCCTATGTTGGTCCGAAGGAGGCTTCTTCATTGAATCTATGACGGTGATGGAGTGACCCATTAAAAGTCTCTGCTTACCCCCTTCCATCTTGATGCTTTTCAAATAACCTGAATGGAAGATTCCTGCAGCAAGCTCCAGCAAATCTCCGTCCGTAAGGACGGATGCCATTTTTTGATTCGCTTTCCAATACGGTAACAAAAACTGGTTTTAGAAGCTAACTTTTTCCTAAAGTTTTTCTCGTTTCAGCCGATAAAGAAAAAAGAAGTGTTACCAAACAATCAATGTTCCACTTTAAACGCTTGAAAAAGGCCAACTACGCGAAAGCGTGGGACGCAAAGCCACTGGCCTAAGTCCAAAGTTAAAAGGATAAGGTAGCAGGGCTGCCGGGCGTATGCAGCATCTCCTGAGGCTGTGTTGCGTGCGGCAAGGCAAATATGGGAGGTGCAGCGAACCCACCTTCTTATCTTCTGACAATAATTTTTGTTATTTGATTTTCTCGCTTTTTCCCTCTTAGGTTTGGGTGAGTCTTTT
>CP070769.1:49448-53321 GCA_020347085.1 Desulfobacterales bacterium | reverse complement strand
TCACTCGAATCCTTGAATCCTTGACCCCCTGAATCCTTACGATCACTCCAACTCTTTTGAAAGTTATCAATATCTTAAATATGGCGAAGACTTATGAAGCCCAATATGGGCTTGTGATCTCTGTCTGATGTGATCGACTCGCTTCCCGGACGCGAAGCGCTGCCGTCAGGGGGCACCTTCGTCTTTCAAGGTGGGGAGACTTCACGTCAAGGAGAGGCTGTGCGGGAATCATAAAACTTTTGGCTGGGGCCTATGCGTTGGGGAGTCCGAAGTTCCAAGATGCAGATGTCTCGAGCATCAATGGGTTTCATACAATTCAGAATAAATCCTTCTTTTACATTCCGGACATATACTGTGACTAAATTCCGCTTCAGAATGATCGCGAATGTAAGCTTCGAGTTGCCTCCAATAACCCTTATCATCTCTTATTTTTTTACAAGACGCACAAATAGGAAGTAGCCCGCTCAACGTTCTGACCTCCGCGAGTGCATCTTGAAGTTCTTCAACCAGTTTCTCTCTTTCCTGCTCTGCGTGCTTTTGCTTAGTGATGTCCACGATATTACCCAGTATGGCGGGCTTTCCCTTATACTCTATTCGGGTGTTTCTTTTTGCAACCCATATGATTTCACCGTCTTTTGTCAGCCCTCTCGCCTCGTATTCCGGCGGGGCTTGCTCTCCCTTCAGCCTCTCTATCCTTATCTCATCGGTCAAAGCCCTGTCCTCGTCATGTACAAGCTTCCACGAGTCCATGCCCACGACCTCGTTCCTGGAATACCCGAAAATCTCGGCAAATCTTTTGTTGGAAAATACGATCTTTCGGTCCTGATCGATGTAAATGCCAGTCAATGAGTCTTCAACCAGGGTACTGTACTTTTCCTCCGATTCCCGCAGCGCCTTCTCCATCCGCTTGCGCTCGCTGATTTCTTCATTGAGGTTCTCCGCATAGACAATGGACTGATCATAAGCAATTTGCAGTCGCCGATTGCTTTCCCGCAGCTCCTCGTCCGCATGCTTCCTCTCAAGAACTTCCTTTTGTAATGCCCTAATCCTTTGTTCCAGTTCTTCAAGGGTTCGCTTCTTAGCCATCAGACCCTCATACGTGGTCGTAAAAGTAAAAGCGAGAAAGGCTTATGTCTTCGTCTCAACGCGTCTGATTACTTGCGAAGGACACCTTTATCTTGTTTTTGATATCGGAGTACAGCCTGTCCAGCCGGAGAATATGCCTGAAAAGAGACAAGCAAAAAAAGCCCATCAGGCGGAAAGCAGTTTCAGACCTGGTTTCTATGAACTCATTGAACGCCTGCTTACTAATATAAGCCATCTTGCACGGAGTAAGAGTTACAATACTTGCAGACCTTGGCTTGTCATCAATCAGGGCCATCTCACCAAAGATCTCGCCCTCACCCAATTCTGCAAGGAGGACCTCCTTGAAATCTTGGGACTCAGCAACTACTTTTACTCTTCCTTCCATAATGAAATAGGCTGCCTCACCCTTATCTCCTTCAGTGAAAATGATCTGACCTGGATCATAAGCCTTCACTTCCTGGCAGATTGATCTTGCCTCATCTTCAGACAGCGTGGGAAAGAAATCGGCTTCTTTTTGCCTGGTGTCCGTTGGTATATCGTCAAGGCTTGGTATCTCCTTCTCATCACCGTCGAAAACGAGATGAAGAGCCGGGATGGCTGTCTTATACTTGTCATTCAAATTTCTCAACCGTGCTGGTAGAATCTTATAAAGCCTGTAAATCAAATCATGAGCATACGGCTGATGATTTTTGAACAGGTTCTCCAAGCCTTCACGGGTTAGCACCCCTATCCGTGTTCTTTGTTTTGCGGCTTTAACGGTAGCGGGCCTGTGAACGTTATAAAAGAGGCTTATCTCGCCGAATATCTCCCCGGATCCCAATGATGCCATAGGAGATTCGTTAATACATATGGTCACTTCACCTCCCTTTACAAAATACATCTCTGCACAGGGAGTATTTTGCTCACAGATGATATCGCCCTTCTGGTAGATTCTGTCCTGTGCGAAAATCTGATTCAAATGTTCTTTACTGATGGTCGCGAACACAGCGCCACTAATGTTTTGGCAGATTAGATCTATCTCACTTTTTTGTATTGCACCGGTTTCGCTCTGCACGGGTAACAGTAAATCGTCAATGTATGTTGTTAAATCACTTCTGATTTTTTGGGGCATCTTCATAAAATCTTGAGATATCCTTCTGGCTTCATCCACGGAGAAGTGTTTTTTGTCCTGAATTTTTCTATAGACGAGGTATTCTCTGAGCGCAGCGACATCTTCAATCCCTGCCAAAAACTGGTAGGCTTCCACTTCGATAATGTCAGGATCTATGAAGGCTCCGAGTTCGGCGCCAGATAATCTCTCTTTTCCCGTCTTTACAAAGGTTTCGTAGGATTTTTCAAGGGGACGACACTGAGCTTCGTGGATAGTGGCAATATCCTCTGGCGTGAGGGGCTGGATCTGCTCGGCGATAACGTCAAATTGATGTCCCATGCTGCGCAAAAGCTTGATAATGAGTGCATTGTTTATCCCTCGGCCCGAGACGTTACCGTGCACGTCGGCACTATAAGCGGGTGGGCTGTAAAGCAAGTTCCCATAATTGTCGGTTGCATGAACGCGAAAGAATACGCCATTCTCGAGACACCATTTGCCGATTTTCTGGGAAGCCACCAGGGGATCTTCTCCCTCTATGTTGAAGTGACCTACATCCAAAGTTATGCCAAAATTTTGCTCTCTAACCTCTCGGGGTAAGGCATTAAATATCTCATGCATGCATGCAATAAATACATCAGAGGTTTGTCGCTCTTTAGTCCGAGGATAGTTTTCAACGGCGACCCTGACATTGCTTCCTGCTGCCCGCTCAATTAAGTCCACCATTCCTTTAAGGTTAGAGGTGTCAATCAGGTGGACGACCACAGATCCAGCCCCAATGTCTCTTGCCAGATCAATGGTTTCAAACATGAGCTCACGACATTTTGTGGGATCAAAAAACCGCTGTTTTCCCTTGGAAGGGTCTGGCGAGGGGACATAAGGACCGATAATTGGTGAGTGCATATCAATCTTGACACCGCTCTTCAGGGACGCCCCCCTTATTTGTTCGCGCTTTTCGCTGCTAAGCTCTTCTGGAAGTAGCCTGGTATAGTTAAATGGGTGAAAATCAATACAGAGTTCAAGGCCTTCGATGTTATCATCCTTTGCTTTTTCTATTGATAAGACGGGATCAAAGATTTTGCTTTCCCAGAAGGTTGTATGGCTGACACGTTTTGGATCCTCAATTTTTTTCCACGTGTCAATGGCTACTGTATTCTCCAAGAAATGACTATCATATTGCATAGCAAAATCTAAGATGAGAGAATCACGCTCTTCTGACCTGCGTTTTTCATAGAAGCCAAAATATGGGGCATGTTCGTACAGCCAGCAAGCCTTGACATAGAAAAATGGCGATTCAATAAGCCTTTTGAGTGGTGCCTCTTCCTGTTTCACTTTGGCAAGTTCCAATAGATGGGAGAGGGTATCTGATGAGAGATCATAGCCATACTTGACGCTGGATTTGTGCCGGGCAAGCATCATGAGAACCGTGTCTGTCTCAAGGCCCATGCTGCCCAGCAACCGGCGACTTTTCTGGCAGTAGAAATCGTCTTCGTTTAGGCTTTCATCCAACACTTTATTAATGGCTACGCTGTCTTCCTCTATGGTTACCATCTTTCGTATATACTCCGTTGCCTTGAACTGCAACAGCGAGCGGATTCCCTGTAGCTTGCTGCAGGGTTAGCGAGCGTCTAAATACCCACCTGTGTAGCAGGTGGCTTTGTTGAGAGGCTGCAAGCCGCAAAGCAAAGAAGCATGAAGTC
>CP070769.1:44691-49348 GCA_020347085.1 Desulfobacterales bacterium | reverse complement strand
TGATGCCTTGGCGCAGTCTGAGCGGTTCTGCCGTATGATTCAATCATATTGACCGCAAGGCTACGCAGACGGTCACAGCCATTGTGATTGGCCGACAAATGGCCGATCAAAAATGCAATCCCCGTAGGCGGAAGGAAACAAAAAGTGCCTGAGGAGCATGACGCTTAACAGCTTGCCAAGGAGGCCAGCTATCTGTCGGTATTGGTATGCGTGTCTCTGCGGTTGAAATAGACTTCAGGAGCGAGTGAGAGAAGCGGTTACCGGACGCAACATGCGCGTAGCAACGGATATTGGAGGAACCTTTACGGATGTGGTCACACTGGACCGAGGCGGCATCCGGGGCCGGAAAGTACTTTCTACGCCAGCCTCTCCTGATCGGGCTGTTACCGAAACGATAAGCTCCCTTTCTGAGATCTCCACTTTCTCTCATGGTACGACGGTCGCAACGAATGCGCTCCTTGAAAGAAAAGGAGCAAAAGTAGCCTTTATTACTACCAGGGGTTTCCGGGACCTCCTCTATATTGCCAGGCAACAAAGGCCCAGGCTTTACGATTTCAATTGCGAACGGCCCACACCCGTGACGCAACGCGACCTGTGCTTTGAAGCCCCTGAACGCCTTGCCCCTGACGGAACCGTCCTTTTGGCTCTATCACAATCTGATGCAGCAACTCTGGCAGATCACGTCATGGAGTCTGGAGCAGAGGCTGCCGCCGTCTGTCTTCTATTTTCTTACAAAAACCCATCTCATGAGATGATTATTGAGAAAGCACTGAGAAAGAGAGGGTTACCTGTATCCAGATCATCTAAGATCATCCCTGAATTCAGGGAATTTGAAAGGGCCTCTACCACAGCCATAAATGCCTTTGTACAACCCATCGTGCACACCTACGTAGAAAACATACGAGCGGCGATTCAGGAAACTGGAGGACCGCCTGACTACTATATTATGAAATCCGGCGGTGGTGTGGCAGCATCGCGGGAAGTAAAGCCAGTCGAGATGTTGCTCTCCGGTCCGGCTGGCGGGGTTTCGGGTGCCCTGTTACTCTGAAAGCGCATAGGCAGAAAAGACATGATCACTTTTGATATGGGTGGAACGAGTGCGGATTTTTCCGCCATCGCAGACCATACCCCGCTTTGCACAGAGGAGGGGGAAATCGACGGACTCCCCATCCGGCTCCCCATCCTTGACATCACGACCATAGGAGCGGGCGGAGGATCGATTGCCTGGGTCGACAAGGGCGGAGTCCTCCGTGTCGGGCCGCACAGCGCCGGTTCTGAGCCGGGTCCTGCCTGTTACAGCCGGGGCGGCAATCTGCCGACCGTGACTGACGCAAACCTTCTGTCCGGCATTCTGGACCCCATGTCCTTCTTGGGCACACAGATGACTCTCAATCCCGAAAAAGCCAGGGATGCGTTTCAACCACTTGTACGATCTGCTGACCTCAGCGACGAGGAAACCATTCTAGGTGTGCGCGCCGTGGTCAATGCCAACATGCTGAGAGGAATTCGAAAGGCCACCGTAGAAAAGGGGATCGACCCCAGAGAGTGCACACTCCTTGCCTTTGGAGGCGCCGGCCCCATTCATGCGGCAGAGCTTGCCAGCGAACTGGACATCAAAGAGGTATTGGTCCCCCCCATGGCTGGTGTGTTCTCGGCACTAGGGATTCTTCTGTCAGACGTGAGGCTCGATTTTGGGCAAACCCTCATTGCCAGATGGAGCACGAAGACGCAAGGCGAAGTGGAAACCATCCTGGAGCAGTTCAAAGAAAAGGCATTGAGGTCTCTTACCCGTCAAGGTCTGGATCACAAAGATGCACGTTTCATAGCCGCTTTAGACATGCGCTATGAAGGCCAGAGCTTTCATCTTCCCGTAGCCTACACCGAGGAAGCCAACCCGGCTGGAGACTTCCACCAGGTCTTCAGAAAGCGTTATGGATACGGCCTGGAACAAGGGCCTCATGTGGAAGTTGTCACGGTAAGGCTTTCAGCTGTGACCTCAAGGGAGGAAATCCCCTTGGTAGGGGTCACATCCTCTCCAGCCCGTCAACCGGTCGGCAAGAGGAGCATACTCCTTTTGTCAGGCTGGGAGACGGCACCGGTGTATCATCGTGGTAACCTTGGGTCATCTTTTCACGATCACGGCCCCCTCGTGGTCGAAGATGAGGGGTCCACCGTGTTTGTGCCACCTGGCTGCGAAATCTCTATGGCTGAAATGGGATGTCTCAGCATCCGGGTGAAATAGACGAAGTTTTTGGTATGTTGCAGCCCCGCAGAGCGCTTCGGCTTCGACGTAATATATCCGCTAAAACGTATTAAAAATTAGGAATATGTCGGTAATTAATCCAGTAATACTTGAAGTTTTTAAACACCTCATCCTGGCTATCCCAGAGGAGATGGGGGCAAACCTAAGACGAACGGCTTTTTCCCCCAACATTAAAGAACGGATGGATGAAAGCTGTGCCCTGTTTGACGCCAAGGGTCGGCTGATTGCTCAAGCCGAGCACATCCCAGTGCACCTTGGTGCCATGCCATCGGCTGTCGAACAAGTTGTCGCCGATTTTCCAAGGCTATCTCCTGGTGATCAGGTCATTGTCAATGACCCGTATCGCGGGGGGTCTCACCTTCCGGACATTACCCTGATCGCACCTTTTTTCTGGAAGGGAAAGCTTAAGGGATACGCTGTGAACCGTGCCCATCACGCAGATGTGGGTGGAAAGACACCCGGATCGATGCCAGGGGAAAGCAGCACGCTGGATGAAGAAGGGATTGTCATCCCCCCTACCCTGTTTGTCCAAAAGGGGGCCATTGAAAAAGATGTGTTGAGAGTGTTTGAAAATGAAACCAGAAACCCAGCCGAGCGAATCGGGGATCTGACTGCGCAGGTGGGAGCCAACTGTTTAGGGGCGTCCAGATGCATTGATTTTATCCGTCGCTATGGGGAGACAGCGTTTGAGAGCTTTGTAGAGGCACTTATAGATTATTCAAGATCAAGAGTAAGGGCCCATCTGATGACTCTTCCCAACGGGGTATCCGAAGCATCAGACAATTTGGACGGAAAAATTCTGCCAATCCGAATCACAGTTAAAGTAATAGTTGAAGACGGTTCGCTTGAAATCGATTTCACGGGAACCGCACCTCAAAGTGAAGGAAATGCCAACGCGCCTATCAGCGTAACCAGGTCAGCCGTCTATTATGTGTTAAGGTGCCTTCTCCCTATGGATGTTCCACCCAACCACGGATGCTACGAAAGCCTGCATGTCGTAGCACCCAAAGGAACGCTTCTCAATCCGCGACCACCAGCGGCCGTCAGTTCCGGAAATGTCGAAACCTCCCAGAGGATTGTTGATGTCCTTCTCCTTGCCCTGAGGGATCTCCTCCCCGACCAGATCCCGGCCCAAGGCCAGGGAACCATGAACAACCTTGCTTTAGGATGGAAGGAACAGACCTATTACGAGACGATCGCAGGCGGCATGGGCGCAGGTCCAAGATGTCAGGGCGCAAGCGCAGTTCACGTTCACATGACCAATACAGCTACCACGCCGACCGAGGTGCTGGAAACCGTTTATCCCATAAGGGTTCTCAAGACCAGGCTGAGGGAGGGGTCGGGAGGAACCGGCCTCCACCCGGGAGGGATGGGGGTCACCCGCGAACTCCTTCTCCTTGAAGACGCTGTGGTGTCCATTCAATCGGAAAGAAGGCGCTTTCCGCCAAAAGGTATTGCCGGGGGGAGTGACGCAGCATGTGGACAGAATCTTCTGAGGCGCCGGCATGGAACTGAGGTGTCCCTCCCGGGCCGCACCACTTTTCAGGCGTCCAAAGGGGACATTATTGTTATCAATACGCCTGGTGGGGGGGGCTGGGGGCGATCACCTGGAGCATAGGCATTCATTACCATTCGGGGTCCTGAAAACCCCCGAACAGTTTACGCTATGTGTCTTTCAACTCCAAATTCCAGTATAGGTAATCGCGCCAGGAGTCTGGAACACTCTTGGCACGTATAGTAATCATGAGGAAAGGCACCCAATCAGGCTTTACCGGTTTCTTCTTAAGATTAAAGCCGACTTCTCGTAGGCTTTTGCCTCCCTTTACCCGGTTACACCTGTAACAGGATGTGACGATATTGCTCCATTCTGTCTTCCCCCCATATCTCTTGGAGATGACATGATCGAAGGTCAGGTCTTGAGATTCAAACCTGCGCCCGCAATACTGGCATTGAAAGTTGTCTCGCGCATAAATGTTTGCCCGAGAAAACTTGATATCCTTTTTCCGATACCTTATGTATCTAAGAAGGCGAAGGACAGCCGGCAGCTTTATGGCGAACGTAACTGAACGGATCTCTCTGTCATACTCCTCCAAGACTTCCACCTTTTCTAAAGTAAGAAGCCGTATCGCCCTTTTCCAGTCAATGACCTTCAAGGGTTCATAAGTGGCATTTAGCAACAACACTTGCTCCATGATGATTCTCTATCCGCCTTGCTGCAAGGCAGGGATGCAGATTCGAACATGCGTTAATCGATCTGCATTCCCTCCACGACTAAAAATTGAAGCTCCCTGCGGCAAGCTGCAGGGAATCTTCGAATGTAATGAAGGGTACCATTTTCAGATTCGCTCGCATTCCCTGCAGCAAGCTACAGGGAATGCGCTCGCTGTTGCATTT
>CP070769.1:41402-44591 GCA_020347085.1 Desulfobacterales bacterium | reverse complement strand
TTCGTTGGCCATGGCAAAACCGGCCAAGCATGCCGAGGTCCTGCTTGCCCACATGGTGAAGTTTGCAGCCGCGTTGCAGAGCAACTTTGCCGGCGCCATCGGCTGGGATGCGGTGAACCTCTTTTTTTCCCCATACCTGGAAGAGCTGGATGATCAGGCCGTGGAACAGCTCGCCCAAATGATGATCTTCGAATTTTCGCAGCAGGCGGTGGCACGTGGAGGCCAAGCGATCTTCACGGACCTTAACTTGTACTGGGAAGTTCCCAAACACTTTGAGGATGTGCCCGCTATTGGGCCGGGAGGAATGTACACGGGCAAGACCTATGCCGAGTACGAAAAGGAAGCTCAGCGCTTTGTGTGGAAGCTCTTTGATGTATATAAAGGCGGAGACGGTGCAGGCAGACCCTTCTTCTTTCCCAAGCCCCTGGTTCATATTACGGAGAAGTTCTTCAAAACGCCCGGCCACGAGGCCTTTTTACGCCACATCTGTGACGTAGCTTCTGACAAGGGAAATACGTACTTTGTGTTCGACCGGGGAGAAACAGCAAAGATCTCTGAATGTTGCCGTTTGAGCTTTAAGCTGGAACGTTCGGACCTGGAAGATGCCAAACAACCGTGGAAGATGCGGTATTCAGCCCTTCAGAATGTGACCCTGAACCTACCCAGGCTCGCCTACGAGGCCCAAGGGGACGACACCAGGCTTTTTGCAAAGATCGGCGAGCTGGTAGAAATAGCCGTGAAGGCCCATCGAGAGAAACGAGACTTTATCAAACGTCTTCTTTCTCATAAGTCCTCTGGGCCCCTGAGCCTCCTGAATATGCATCTAGATGGGAGCCCGTACCTAAGAATGCATCGGTGCACCTATTTAATCGGCATGGTCGGGATGAATGAGCTTATACAGTTCCACGCGGGTGAAGAGATGCATGCGTCTGTTGAGGCGATGAAGTTGGGTCTGAAAGTCATCGCCCACATGAAGATTCTGGCCGACCGGTACAGCCGAAAACACGACATGCGCTTTGTCTTGGAACAAACCCCGGCAGAAAGCACGGCCTACCGTTTTGCAAAGCTTGACCTGAAACATTTTCCCAAGGAATCGTCCACGGTGGTGAAGGGAAATCACGCCAATGGAGAGGTATACTACACGAACTCAACCCTTTTCGATGTGGGTGCCCCCATGAATCCTATCGAGCGCGTCAAGCTTGAAGGGCGCTTCCACCCTCTGATCGAAGCGGGGGCTCTAACCCATGTGTGGCTTGGCGAGTCCAAACCCCCGCCGGAGTCGTTGGCCAATTTTGTGGTCAAGACCTTTAGACGGAGCAAGAACGACCAGATAGCCTTTTCGCCTGAATTCACCAGTTGCCAGGAGTGCAGCAAGGTGACCCGGGGGCTTCAGGGGGTCTGCCCTTGGTGTGGCAGCACCGAGGTGGACGGAATTACCCGGATTACGGGCTACTTCACGAGGATTTCAAGCTGGAACAAGGGAAAACTTGGAGAACTCAAGGAACGTTATCGGAATCATGGTTGGTTTGTCAGGAGGGAATCATGACGCTGTTTACGAAAAGTATTTGCAGTGCCTGTCAGAACATCAGGAAGGAGTTTGACTTGAAGGCCCTTGGGGTTGAAGTCGAAGAATTAGGGCCCAACAATCCAGGTGCCCTGGCCCACCTGGCCTGGCATGAGTTGGTGGAAACCGCTGAAAAGAGCCTTCCGATCCTGGTGTTGAACGATTCATCGGCCATTACCGACGCCATGGAAATTAGGGGGTATCTCGCAAACATTGTCACGCGTCATTAGTGAATGATCAGGGGTGCAATGGCATTGACGTAACACAAAGATCTGATTGAACCGCAACGACGCTCGCATTCCCTGTCCCGACTTGTCGGGACTGCAGGGAGCTTCCATTCCGCCACGCGGACCTCCGACGGAGCATTCAATAAAGCAAGCTGAAGGCGATCTTCACATTATCGATATTTTGTCGAGGCAGTTGAAGGCATATAGCATGAGTAGTGAAGTGCAATCGCTTGCTGGTCATTCACAGGGCCAGCGACGGGTGACGAGTAACCAGTGACCAATGACCAGCTTCCCCCCATCAAAGGCTTCATTGAAACATCACTCCTGGATTGGCCGGGACAAGTCTGTGCCGTCGTCTTTTTGCCCTATTGTAACCTGAGGTGCCCTTACTGTCATAACCACCAGCTTGTGCTAGAGCCCGATACGCTGGAGACCCTTTCTCTGGAAGAGATACTGGGACGCCTCACGCCGCTCCAGGACTGGGTTGACGGTATCTGCGTCACGGGCGGAGAACCCACCATACACCGGAGTCTGCCGGCGTTGCTGAGAAAGATTCACGAAGCCGGTTTTAAGGCGAAGGTTGATACCAATGGCACACAACCTGAATTCCTTCGCTATCTGGTCACAGAGAAACTCATAGACTGTGTGGCCATGGATGTGAAGGCCCCGCTGGAAGATGCCGCATACGCCCGTTGTGCCGGGGTGTATGTGCCGGTGGACATCATCAGGGCATCGATTGAGGTGCTCGCAAAGGCAGAGATTTCTACCATGTTTCGATGCACGGTGGCACCCACGCTGCTTGCAAAAAGCGATGTGTATCGGTTGGCCGCACAGCTTAAGGAGCTTGGAGCTGAAAACCTTACCAGGGCAGAGGCCGTCCCGTCCCTCATCCTTCAGAACTTCAGTCCGGCCGATCCCATGGAGCCCGATTTAAAAAACGTAAACCCCCTGACTGATGAGGCTCTTTCGCGAATGCAGGATCAGGTCAACCACATCCTTGGTTGAAATTCCCTTTGCATTTTTACGCTTCTCTTCACCAAGAACGCTTTGCAAAATGGTCAAAGAAACACGCCTTCGGAAGCGATAAAGCGCTTTCCCGCCACGTGGATAAGGGAACATCATTCTGAAACGCACTATAACCCGGACCGTCGTTGAGGCCCTTTAACGGCGACTGGTCCGGCCCCTCCTCCGGCGCCCAGCTGTCACCTTTTACAATCTGTAAAAGATACCAACACCCATCCCTCTTGGATTACGTCCAGAATTCCCCGGTGCTCCCATAATTTTAAGTCACTTCAGACAGTTAGCTCAATGCATCGATTGCCTGCCTTGGCATAGGCGTTGCACACTTGGCCCAACAGCCGTTTAGCCTGGGTTGGCCGACTCACCCAGTGACCGGCT
>CP070769.1:37986-41302 GCA_020347085.1 Desulfobacterales bacterium | reverse complement strand
CTTGTTTCTTGATTTCGGCGGCCTCCTCCTCAGTAAGGACGCCTTTCCTCTCCAGAATGTCCGTCAGGTCCCCGGCCATAGCACTAATGCTTAGGCAGATTAAAAAACCAAAAACGACTAATACCCACAAACCTTTTTTTTTCACTGATTTCCTCCTGTCACAATTTAATGCAGTTTCTGTTTCTAATGCCTAACCACGTATGGATACTAGCCAATCTTGCAAATCACCTCCTCCACTGCAAAATATGTCAGATATTCTTGTATCGAATGCCGAATGCTAAGACGGAGATGTCTCGGGATCATTTCGGTTCTGTTAAAGTTCTGTCACAATTGACTGGTTAACTAATAAGGGTGAAAAAACGTTGTTGGAGATTCTGGGGGGATGTCCGGGAATACTGAAGGGCTTTAGTAGGATAAACAAGACACGGCCCCTAATAAGTAGATGTGGGTTGCTTATCTGGAGAAATTCAGGGAACTTGGCAATTTTAAGCAGTGGTGTGGATCCCCTGCGACCTCCGCGCCACAAATTCCACAATATCGCCAAGGGAAACGGAGAGATGCTATCTCGCAATCATGGCCCGCATACGATCGGCAGCATTTTCCGCATGATCGGTGATGTGGCCCACATGCTCCACCAGCATGATCAGGTGAAATACCAGGAGAGAGTCTTGAATGTGATCAAAGATCTTGAATTTCAGCTCTCGCTCCAAGTGGTCGGCCTCATGTTCATACTTGCGAATCTCTCGGATAAGGTTCTTTATCTTCTCCCTTTGCGACTCAGACTTCTGCCTGAAGTAGTGTCTCGCAAGAGCTACCAAGTCGGACAGCCTTTCAATAGGGGGTAACACAGCTTCGATCAGACGGTGAAAGTCAGTGGCCACCTCATCTGGTATGCCTTTGGGCCGAAAGGAAAGCCAGAACAGGGCCTCTTCCACCTCATCCAGCACCTTGTCCTGCTCCCGAAGGTATTCAAGGAACTGGAACTTGTCCACCGGCATAAGAATCCCCTTGGGTAGATGGTTGCGAATATTCCGCTTCATTACATCCGCTTCACTTTCCAGTTTGGACACCTGTTCAGTCAAAATGTCAAACTGCTTGCAGTCCTGACCCATATGGCAAACAGCCGCCTTCCTGAACATATGCGCACATTCTTTGACCTTGTCCGCGTGGCTCTGCAGGCCTTCAAAAGGAGACTTCAAGAATAGTGAGCTCAGTAAGAGACGCATGGTACCCTCCTCCTTTGCATCCTCTCTTTATAATAACACAACGGCCAGAAGTTTGTACAACACCATGCACAGGACGATCGTAAACGGCAGTGTGACGATCCACGAAACCCCGATATTTTTTAGGATACGTAGATCGAGCGTACCCATGCCCCGCATGATCCCTACTCCCACCACAGAGCCGACCAGCACGTGGGTCGTGGATACGGGCAGGCCGAGGCGGGAGCAAATCAGAATCGTTGTGGCCGCCCCAAATTCTGCGCAAAATCCTCGAATCGGGGTAATTTCCGTGATGTGTTTTCCGATGGTTTCTATGACACGGGTGCCAAAAGCAAAAAGTCCTCCGCCCACGGCGATGCCGCCTATAAAAAGCATCCACATGGGAACTTCCACCTGCAAAGCAACAGACTTTGTCTTAACCACGGAAAAGATGGCTGCAAGGGGGCCGATGGCATTGGCCACGTCATTGGCACCATGGGCAAAGGCAACGTAACAGGCCGTGAGGACCTGGAGCTGAGCAAAATAACAATCCACCGGAGAGAATCCCTGGGGATTGGGTCGCAGCTCACATTTTACATGCACCTGCCAGCGGACCCACTTCCTGCCGAACAGGCTCACCACGGCTGCACATGGTATTGCCACCAACAGGGTTGGCAAAAAGCCAATCTCTATGTGGAGATTCTTGAGACCCTTGAATATAAAGGAAAGAATGAGTACCAGAACAACAACAAAGATCAGGGCCGGGGCGTAGTGGACTGCAGCGGCGTACGGGTCTTTAGCGGCCATGACCTTTCTTTCAGTGAAATAGAAAATGCTTCCTCCGATCACGGCGCCCACAGCCGGTGAAATAATCCAACTGACGGCAATGGTGAAGACCTTGCCCCAGCTTACGGCCCCTGCGCCGACGCTGAGAATACCAAAGCCCACCACGGCCCCTACGATGGCGTGCGTGGTGGACACAGGCAGGCCAAAATATGTGGCCAGATGCACCCACAGGCTGGCCGCGATAAGGGCAGCAAACATCCCAAGCATCAGTCTGTTCGGCTCGTCCGCGAGAAGCCCCGGATCGATCATCCCCTTGCTGATCGTGTCGGTCACGTGCCCGCCTGCGAGACAGGCCCCGAGCACATTGGCAACAATCGACACCAGCACTGCCTGTTTCAGGGTCAAGGCCCGAGATCCTACTGAGGTCCCCATGGCGTTTGCCAGGTCATTGGCACCTATGTTGGCTGCCATGTACAGACCGATCAGGGTGGCAATCGATAAGACAATGATATCGATGTTCATGTGTTAGCTTTCAGACGGACTTCTTGGCTCTTTGAGGTGAAGTTGGACAGGGCTGATGTGCTTATGGTATGTGGCTTAATATTACCTTTAATTCACATCGTCAATCGATTTTTTGCGCTACGATCCAACTGAAAAAGGAAAAAGCTTATGTCCTTGAAATTACATAATATTACGAATCTATACAACGGCAAAATATTCAATGTGGCACTTGAGAAGGTGACCTTGCCGAACGGGGTCATAAAGGACAGGGAGGTCGTTCGGCATCCGGGCGCTTCGGCCATGGTGCCAGTCCTGGACGATGGCGACGTTGTCTTAGTCAAGCAGTACCGGCATGCCGTGAACGATTATTTGTGGGAGATCCCGGCTGGAACCCTCGAGCCGGACGAAGATCCCATCGCATGTGCCCAGAGAGAACTGGTCGAAGAAACCGGCTATGAAGCCACAAACTTTGACAAACTCACGGAAATCTTACCCGCCCCTGGATACACGGATGAACATATCCACATCTTTCTGGCCACGGGACTGAACGCGGCCAAACAGAGGCTTGAGGATGACGAGGTCCTGACGGTCCAACCCACGCCCTTTGACAAGGCCATTGAAATGATTACGCAGGGTGACATCCAGGATGCCAAGACGATTGCGGGCCTGCTACTAACCTCGATGAAAAAGCGCAAACCGAAAGCTAAACGAGTTTGCGCTGGTTTGTTGTCTGTTGTCCGTTGTTTTTTGTCTTCAGCGACTGACCACCGACGACTGACAACTGACTGTGAGCTAACCTTCCTATCAAGTCTTCAGGACAAACCAGG
>CP070769.1:35113-37886 GCA_020347085.1 Desulfobacterales bacterium | reverse complement strand
ACCTCTTTAAAATCTACGGAGTAAGCCTCACTTTTCTACCAAAACGTGGTTGCGTTGTAAATGGGTAAGGTGTATAAAAACAGCATTATTAACCACAACCCACCAGCAGGAGGCATGAAATGGAAGAAGAAAAGGTCGGAAAGGTGCAAAAGTTTTTTGCCAAACCAGGTGTAGCGGCTATTGAAGTCACTGCCGGTCTGCTTAGAATTGGGGACAGACTCCACTTTAAGGGTCACACGACCGACTTTGAAGAAACCATCACGAGTATGCAGGTGGAACAAGAGCCTATCGAGGAGGCAAAACCAGGTGATCTTATCGGGATTAAGGTCAAAGAAAGGGTGCGAGAAAACGATACTGTTTATAAGATTGTCTAGGAGACCGGCAGACGATCATTATTTTCTTGTGCCCACGTATCCTCGCCTGCTGGCAAGCGTAGATTCCCGTTTGGTCCGTTAACCGGCCAAACGGGCTAAACAAACTTAGAGGGAAGATCACCCAGGCAGAATGCTGCCCAAGGACAAAGTGACGACCTTGATCAAGCTCCCCCAATCTCCCCCCAAGAGTTTGACAAAATCTGTGATATCCATTACAAATCTATGACAAAATCGTCTGGTGGGCGATCATAGATCGTGGCAAGAGTACCAGGAAAAGATCAAGCTATATTGTCACCTTTTTTCGAGACAACACTCCCCCGTTCCGGTCCAAGCCGGTTTTTTTGAGTTTTGTTGAAGCGGGCTGAACGATCACAGTTTTGGATATTCGAAGCTCGGCGTAGCCGGTGGAAAACCCTGCCCATAATGCCCGATTTTGGCAGGCTGGTATGACGAGATCTCCCGAGTTTTCGAGGATCAGAGGACCTTGGAGCCATAATTGAGAAGTTCGGACGGACAGGGTGAGGCACGCTTGCCAAAGCCGTCAGTGACATCCACGATTTATGGAGCACTGCGACAGAAATCTGTTGCCATCCTGTCCGCCGAAACCTCAAAGACCTTTAACCGTCAAAGTAAAGCCCAGTGTTATCTGAGCCTATAATGAGAGTTTTATCTCATAGAGCTGTTGAACAATATCTCGCCATTGGCCCAACGGCTGGTCCTTTGCAAACGCCGCTTTAAGGGCATCGAGCTTTTTCCACTTTTCGCGAAGGGCGGGCCACATCGTTAGGTAGTAACTGGCCCGATCTTCTCGTTTGACTTTTCCACTACGCAGGCGCCGTGGCATATAGACTTGAGAGGTTCGCATTAAACACATAGCCATACGCAGATATCGGCGTGCAATACCGAAGTCAGCGTGTTGGCCCGCTACATCACGACGCTTGTAGTCAGCCATCAGATCTGGTGGACCATGGAAGCCCAGATGCACGGCTGAGCTAACGACATAATTTTTGAGGATACGATTGCAGCGCTTTGCTACTTGGCCAACATAGATTTTGCCTTCAGAGCCTCCGGATTGTTTGACCCTGGGAATAAGACCTGCATAAGAGACCAAGTTGTTTACTGGTTTTTGTTCAATGGGATTTCCGATTTCGGCCGTTACTCTCCAGCCGCCAAGACGATGCCAATGCCTCTGACAGTTGTCAAAAACGCCCCCTGAGTTTGCGCCAGCCATAAAGCAATCTCTTTTTCAGCCTGGTCAATATTTTCTTGTAAGCACCGGTAGTGCTTGACGTGTTGAGCCAGTGACAGCTGCCAAGTGCCAATGTATTCAGGTGGTGTGCTGAGGACCTGAGCTGCATATTTTTGAAGCTTGGCGGCTGTCTTTTCAGGTTGAGAGGTACCATATCGACGAAGGGCCTCAACGAGCTTTGATCGTTTTCGACGGCGGACTTGCCGTGCGCTGAACCGATTTTGCATCAGCCATAATGAACTTCTTGTAAATGGACATACTCCGCTGTTTTGCTCGCTGAGAAAGCCAGGAAAGAGTCGATCTACAACCGTGTGGATCCGGTTAGAGATTTCAGTTTTCATAATAACAAGCTTTCGTCTGTGACGAACCATTGTTCGAAGGTTACGGTAGATGCCTGATTGTGCAGGAGAGCAGTTGGCCCTTCGGTTAAGAAGCATTATCGCAATGCCCATCAGGTCAAGCCGATCAGTGCTGGCCTGCAGGTTAGCCCGTTGCTTTTTTGCATCACGGGCGTTAACGCTGGCGATCAGCCATCCTTGGGAACGCAGCGTATTGACAAAATTTTCCGCATACGAATTTGGATCCTCGCCGCCAAAAAAGACGTGTTTGCGGTTAATTGCCCGATGACGGCAAGAACGCATCACCTGGTGCGTTAGGTACTTCACGCCTTCAGGAGAGTTTTTAACCGAAAAGGGTTTTCGCAGGATATCCCCATACCCGTTACAGAACATGACGACGTGGTCCTTTTTTGCATAGTCGATCGGTACACACATAATCTTTGCATTGTTGCCTGCTCCCTCAAAGAGCCCAAGTAGTTCTTGACTTCGGTTCAGAAAAATGTTTCTTTTTTTCATGGTGAAGCTCCTCCTTTCTGTTTTTTCAGCTGCTTCGTTGCAGACTGATCTGACATCATGCCACCAGCACGTTCCGGATGGCTCAAAAAAACAGGGGAGCTTCACCTGCTTTTCGTCAAAAACTGATTTTCTGGGTATCTGGCTGAAACAAGAATATCAAGTGACGACCCGAGTTATGGAGTTGGGGAGGCTTCGCGAGCTCGCCTAAAAGGCTCGCTCGCCTCCCCAACATCCATCCCTCGGAAAGGTACCAGCAATCTTTACCTGAACACGGCCCAAATGATCCGCTATATCTT
>CP070769.1:30806-35013 GCA_020347085.1 Desulfobacterales bacterium | reverse complement strand
CTCAGGTATTCCGTAAGGAGTAGGCTATTGGGATCGCGGGCACCATCGGAAATAAGCTGCTCGGTATTTAGGCTAGAAAGATCCTGTTGCAGCTGATCCCGATCCTTTTCCCGGTTTATGTCGAAACTCTCTCTATCATCATCCGAGTCGGTAGCAGAAAAAAGGATGAGTGCCTGGTTCATATCAGCATTGATATCATCCCAGGTCTTGAACTCCAGCTCGGCCTTCAGAGACTTCCCGGGTCGTACCTTGGTGACAATGGAGGTCACAACCCCTGCCCCCCTTTTGAGATAATCCCCCTCAAACAGGGCATTGACCAACGTACTTTTTCCTGACTTGATAGAGCCCACCACTGCCACACGGATCATTTCCTCAACGAGTTGTCGATGAATGCGGCCTGTGGTCGCCTTCCAAGCCTCAAGGGGATGATGGGACAGGCCATCAATGGAGCCTGCTTTCCGGATAATTTGACGGAGGTCCTGATTGATATCGAGTATCTTATTTTTCAGGTTATTATAGGTTTCCACGGATTCTTAGGCGGCAATGACCAACTTAGACTAAAAAAATGGGACGATGCACTGGCAGCCATCATCCCGTTCGACCCGCAAATTCAGAGCTAAATAGTCCCTTTGAACAACACGCTCGTATATAGAAACAATGGTCGCTCTGTCAAACCTTACCAATCCAACATGAGGGGGTGTTTTGGACAGGTTTTTCGCTATGAATCCAACATAGAAGCTATGCTAACAGTCCTGTCTGCCAGTGTATGGACATACCCACCCATCTCATTATCGTACCACCCGTATACCACCACCTTTGTCACGGGAACGTCAATGACTGTTCGGGCAAGGCAGGCCCCCACCTCATCTGTGTAACCCGGAAGGCGTTTCAGGTCGATTGATATGGTCGCTGTTCGGGTCTGGGTCTCTGTTCCTTCGATAACAGCCGCGGCCAAGGGATGGCCGATGATGTCTGCAGATACATTCTGTTCGTCTGAATACTGAAGATATCCCCTTTTCTCTTTTTGGGCAGCATCTTTATAGATCTGGTTGATCAGGTCCCGATCAGTGGGATCCTGTGTCTCATCATCCTGAATATCGATGGCTAGGATAATGAGCGACCCTGTAGAGGTCGGAATCCTGACCGATTCCGCTACAAAGCCGATCTCATTCATCTCGGGAATCACCAGCGATAACGCTTTAGCCGCCCCTGTTGTGGTCAAAATGATATTATTCAAGATACTCCGGTTTCGACGTAAATCAGTGGCTCCGGCCTTGGGTGCGCGATCCAGCACAAGCTGAGAACCTGTGATTGCATGAACCGTTGCCATAGAGGCCGTCAGAAGTCTATCTAAACCGAAATGATCCAAGAGAGGTTTGACCATGTAAGCCAAACAGTTGGTAGTACAGGAGGCGTTTGATACGATGTGATGAGTCGCCAGGTTATACGCATGGTCATTAATACCCATGACCGTCGTGATGGCGTCCTCGGGCCATGGGCCTTCCTTCTTCTTGAAGGGTGCTGAGACAATCACCTTACGTGCGCCAGCAGCCAGATGACCTCGAACTGACCCGCCCGGTGCATCCGGGGGTTCTGTGGGGTCGAGAAACTTGCCCGTGGATTCCACCACGACATCCACCCCGAGCGACTTCCAGGGAATATCTCTCGGGTTACGTGCCTCACGCAAGATCGTCACCCGAACTCCATGGATCACCATGGAGCCGGTCTTTTCGTCGAGATTTTCAATCAAGCGCCCTGCTTTGTATCCAAAAAGATAATTTTGCAGGGTACCATAAGTAGAATCTTTCTCAATAAACCTGGCCACATCCTCAAGACTTGTTCCTACCGGACGGCCGATATTCACCACGATCTCAGAGAATTCTTTTCGCCCCACATGCTGCCAGATGGACAGTTTGCCGATACGCCCTAGGCCGTTGATCCCAAGCCTTCCACTTTTCATGATGCTTCCTCCCCACTGAAAGTTGTGAACCCTCTCCCGTCCTCAATGCTGCGGACTCGCTTCGCGGGCCTACATACCTCGTGCTGAAATAATACTTTGAAATTCCAATGTGTTAAAGGCAATGCCACGACATTGACATATGGGCGGTTTTCGGGTTTTTGTCAAGCAAAAAACAGATGCTCCCTTTATACCTTGATTTTTCAGACTGTTGTGAATATTGGTAGTGTCGTTGATCGTCGTTCCGCTAAAAGCGGCTTGAAGCTTACTGCAGTCCCGATAAATCGGGACAGGGAGTCTTCAAGTGTAAAGAACTTTATCGTTTTTAGATTGTCTGCATCCCCTTGCTCCGCACGGGAATGGAGCCTTAAACACTGGCACTTGGTGCTTCTTTGTTTTCCTGCTTGCAGCTGCTCAACAGAATCACCTGCTGCGGAGGTCCTTATTTAGGCGCTTCTTAACCCCCAGCAAGACTTTCGCGAGCTCAGCCGAGTCGCTGCAGAGAATGCGCTTACTGTTGCAGTGCAACACGTAAGAAGAGTGGGATAGAACCCCTAACGTTATGGAGTCGCCGTAAAGCCATTTTCCTTGCTTCGTGAGCATTTTCGGGACGTCAGCTTAGCTCCGCTAAATCATAAAAACTCGGGCCTAAGGCCCTCAAACAGTTTATGATTCTTAACGCTCCACTCAGCTGATGTCCGGCTCCGAAAATGCTCAATGTCGCTCGGAAAAGGCTTTCGGCTCCAGTATCAGGAATTGAACTTATTCCTGGGACACGACGCTAGGCACGTTAGTTCACTTTAGGTACTTGCATGTCTTAGCAGCCAAAAATGACCAAAATCCGGAACTCAAAACGGTATAACTTAGTACTAGGCATCGAAACCTCTTGCGATGAGACGGCCGCTGCCGTGACCTCTGAAGGACACACCATCTTGTCCAACGTGGTTTGGTCCCAGGTGACGATCCACCATCCTTACGGTGGTGTTGTGCCGGAGCTGGCGTCTCGAAAGCATATGGAAAAAATTGTACCTGTAGTCGAGACGGCCTTGGCAATGGCTGGCGTTGATGCAAATAGCATCGATGGTGTTGCAGTCACCTGCGGGCCCGGCTTGGTCGGAGCGCTCCTGGTGGGTGTTTCCTTTGCCAAGGCCTTTGCCTATGCCAGAGGCCTCCCCCTGACAGGAGTCAACCATGTGCACGGACATATCGCAGCAATCTATCTCCAACCAGACCCCCCACCCTTCCCTTTTGTGGCACTCCTTGCATCCGGAGGTCATACGAACCTTTATTATGTCACAGAGCCTATGGAGTTTGAACATATGGGCCAGACAAGAGACGATGCTGCAGGTGAGGCTTTTGACAAGGTGGCAAAAGTGCTTGGTTTGGGATACCCGGGGGGTCAGATTATTGATGAGCTATCCCAGAAAGGAGATCCAGAACAAATACACTTCCCAAGGGTATTCCTTGACAAGACCGGGTTTGATTTCAGCTTCAGCGGCATCAAGACCGCTGTGGCACGTTATGTGAGTGCTGAAAAGGAAAAAATGAGCGAGTTTCCTGATATTGCGGCCGCGTTTCAAGAAGCGGTGGTTGACGTACTGGTTCAAAAGGGGATTTCAGCTGCAAGAGCCAAGGCATGTGAGCACCTGGCACTGGTAGGCGGTGTGGCCTCAAACCGCAGACTTCGAGAGCTCATGACCAAAGCAGCCGACGAGGCTGGCATCGCTGTGCACATCCCGGGCCCTGAACTTTGTACCGATAATGCGGCCATGATTGCTACCATGGGGTATCATCAGCTCTCTGAAGGAAAAAATGCGCCCCTGGACCTGGATGTCTACTCCAAGACAAAGCATTCTGGACGGTTGGGAGTTGTTAGATAACCGAATGTGAGGTTATTTCAAAGGAAGGAGTATGTGATCGTATGAAGGCGCTGATATTATCCGGTGGCAAGGGAACCAGGCTCAGGCCTCTCACCCATACCATGCCCAAACAGCTTGTTCCGGTGGCCAATGAGCCAATCTTGGGGTATGTGTTTCGTCACATCCAAGAAGCAGGCATCAAGGATGTGGGTATTGTAGTCTCTCCGGAAACGCAAAGTGGCGTGCGCCAATTTGTGGGCAAGGGTAGCCGCTGGCGAGTACGAACCACCTATATCCTGCAACAAGAGCCCTTGGGCTTGGCGCATGCAGTCAAAGTAGCTCGCCCTTTTTTGGGCAATTCTTCCTTTGTGATGTATCTGGGTGACAATCT
>CP070769.1:26951-30706 GCA_020347085.1 Desulfobacterales bacterium | reverse complement strand
TGCCCGAAAATGCTCAATGTCGCTCGGAAAAGGCTTTCGGCTGGCGTTATAGTAATTAAAGTTATTTCAGAGACAACACACTACGTAAGAATATCACAAAAGTGTCTTTTGGGCAACGACTCCCGAAAGGGCTTGACCGGAGGCGTGCATCCTAATCTGAAACGCTTACAGTTGAGATGCTTTGCTCAGGTTGGGCAGCCTCAGTTACGCTTGATTTTAGATTTGTCTGTCCAGCCTACGAGCAAGTGTGCCGTGGCAAAAACGTTCGCATCCATGAACGCCGCGAAGAGCTTGTTCGTCTCATTCTAAATGAAGAGAAATTAGAGAAGGCAGAACATCCGATGGAAAGGATCATTGCGATTATTGAAGTTCCCTGCAGTCCCGATAAATCGGGACACGGAATGCGCTCGCTGTTGCAGTTCATGAAAGTGAACGCACCTTGATAACAACAACCGGAGTTCACATAGCCCGGCGCCCGGCGCATTGGAAGGGTGCTGTCACGAGCCTACCAAGAAAATTTTTAGTGACGAAAAACGGCCCATTTCCAGCCACGTGCACTTTACAACCTGTAAAAAATACCGACAGCGGCCTCTCGTGGCCTGCAGACGGTCGATCTGTCATATCTCAATAATAGTCGCCAGTTGGGCTGATCTCCAGTCGTCATTTGTATTGGCACACCGATTGCTTCATGGCAAGTGACTGAAAAGGTGAAGCCTCCCCGCCCTAAAGGGCGGGGGTTCTGCCCTGCAGCAGCACTGCGTGTCCGGGGAGCGAGCCGGTCAGAGTATTTTCCGAAAATCGATCGTGGACTGTTTTTCTTTGTTATTTCTTGACAGTAGCAGAAGGGGTATGTTAGACAAAAATCGGGTGTCTTATCTTCATATAACCAACTCCTGGTTGTGCCATATGGCGATCCATATACCCTCTTCGCAACCTATGCCGCCTGTCAGGCGAAAGAATCTAGATAACTGTTGAACGGATATGTAATACGGACATTGGGTGCTACCATTTCTTAGCTTTTTCCAGAAAGGAGGATTACCATGCTGTATAGTTTCATGGGGAAAGTTTTGAGGGTGAATCTATCCGATGGAAAGATATCGGAAGAAGAGATCCCGGAGGATTCGGCCAGGAAATTCCTGGGTGGCATCGGTATCGCTACAAAGTACCTTTATGACGAGGTGCCCAAAGGGGCTGATCCGCTAGGCCCGGAAAATAGACTGATACTCATGAGTGGTCCCCTGACGGGTACAATTTCACCCAGTGCCGGACGCTACGATGTGGTATGCAAGTCTCCTCTGACCGGCATATGGGGACATGCAAACTCGGGGGGCAGTTGGGCCCAACGGTTAAAAGGAAGCGGCTTTGACGGCGTTATCCTTGAGGGAATATCGCCAAAACCGGTTTATCTTGTGGTCCAGGACGGGAAGGCAGAACTCAGGGATGCGAGCCATCTTTGGGGGAAGCTTGTGCCTGAAACCCAGGACCGCATCATAGAAGAATTGGGAAAGGATTTTCGGGTCGTCTGCATTGGTCCTGCAGGGGAAAAACTGGTGAGATACGCGTGCCTGATGAACGAAAAGCACCGGGCAGCCGGAAGAGGCGGCGTGGGCACTGTAATGGGCTCAAAGCGGGTGAAGGCTATAGCAGTGTCGGGCAAACAGACCCCGAAAATAGCAAATCCAGAGGAGTTTAGGCAGGTAGCCAAAAAACAATATGACCTGCTGAATGAGTCCATGTTGAAGGTCGGCCTCGAGTCTTTTGGCACCAATATGCTGATAGACATGGTGAATGCCAAGGGAGGATTGCCAACGCGAAACTGGCAAACCGGCGTCTTCGATATTGAAGATACAATCAGTGCGCAGGCTATGACAGATAAAGTTTTGGAATCCAAGGTCAACTGCTTTGCCTGTCCCATTGCCTGCGGGCGGCAGACGGTGATCAAGAAAGGCCCGTGGGCTGGTGCAAAAGGAGAAGGCCCAGAATATGAATCGGTGGTCACCTTGGGCCCCATGACGGGCGTCAATGACATGGAAGCCATCACCAAGGCCAATTACCTGTGCAATGAATACGGACTCGATACCATATCCGCCGGAAATACCATCGGCTTTGCCATGGAGTGCTATGAAAAGGGCCTCCTGAGCGATGAACAGACCGGCGGTCTTCAGCTCAAATTTGGGGATGCGAATCTTATGGTGGAGCTTACAGAAAAGATAGGAAAAAGAGAGGGTATCGGTGACTTGCTGGCCGAAGGCGCAAGGATCATGTCCCAGAAACTGGGCAAGGGCTCTGAAAAATTTGCCATGCAGGTCAAGGGTCTCGAGCTACCGGCTTATGACCCGAGAGCAGCCAAGATAACCGGTTTGGGATATGTGACGGCGATGCGTGGCGGGGACCACATGGCCGGTTACGTGCAGGGCCCGGCATTCTTAGATACCCCTTTTCTGGTGGTGGATGAAAGCAAGATTGATGACGTATTTGTCGAGGACCCCAAGCAAGTCAAAGTGCTTGTAGATCAAGAGAATGCGCTCACCTTTTTTGATTTGGCCGGATGCTGCAAGTTTATGGGTCTCCTCTTGAAGGCCGAAGAATGGGTGGATCTGGTAGCCAATGCGACGGGATGGGATTTCGACGTCAATGATTTCAGAAAAACCGGAGAACGCGTTTACAACCTTGTAAGGGCATACAACGTGAGAGAGGGTCAAACCCGTGCACATGATATTCTCCCTGACCGTTTACATGATGAGCCTCTGCCGGAAGGTCCGGGCAAGGGGATGGTGCTCTCCCGGGAAAAACTTAACATGTACCTTGACACGTATTACGACTTGCGAGGTTGGGACAAGACAACCGGGAAGCCAACGCGTGAGAAACTTAGCGAACTGGGTTTTGAAAATTTAATTGGCGATGTATGGGGTTGAGCTGAGAAAAGATCGAATGGGGTCGGCAGCATGACTTACGCGGATAAACCCTGGTTAAAGAGTTACAAGTTGGGCCCTTATAAGCTCAAAGAGAGCCTTGCTCCCTATCCAAAAGTTCCACTGTTCAAGGCCCTGGATGATGCAGCTGAAAAACACGCAGGCCACACTGCGATCCTTTTCCTGCGCAGGTCCATCAATTACAAGAAATTAAGAATCCAAGTCGATAAGCTGGCAGCAGCCTTGGCCGGACTTGGCGTCAAAAAGGGAGAGCAGGTGCAAATATTTCTGCCCAATTGCATGGAGTTTATTATCAGCGATTGGGCCATCCTAAAGGCGGGCGCCGGTGTGGTTCCTACTAGTACCATGCGGACCGATAAAGGGCTTCTCCATGAAGCCGAGAGTTCAAAGGCCAGGATTATTATTTGCAGAGAGGAACACCTGGAGCGTGTATTGGGAATCAAGGACAAGTGCAATATAGAACATATTATTGTCACCTCAAACGACGGCTACGACGTGAAAGAGGTGTCCACGCCCCTTCCCAAAGGGGGTTATGAATTCAGAAAGCTGCTAGAAGATCACGATCCCACACCGCCCCAGGTTGACATCGACCCCATGGAGGACTTGGCTGAACTCGCTTTTACGGGGGGGTCCACAGGGGTTCCCAAGGGCGTCATGCTTACCCATTTCAATCGATATACCAATATTTTGCTAAGTGTCCCTCGGATGCTGGAACCCCTGTCTAGGGGGATTATTGGTAAGGCCTCTGTTTTCATTACTACGCCTCTGTTTCATGCATACGGGCATTGTGTAGAGCAGTTTGCCGTTTTCTGGGGACTCAGG
>CP070769.1:19903-26851 GCA_020347085.1 Desulfobacterales bacterium | reverse complement strand
GTAGGGCTATGTTCAACGGCTTCCGAGAGTTCTTTTATCGCCTCGTCCCACTTTTTTTGCTTGATCAGGCCTATGGCAAGATTGTAGTGCGTGGTGCCGCAATCAGGATTCTTGGCCAGGGCCGCTCTTTGTTCTTCGATATACTCCTCGGTTGTTTTCGCTTTTGTCAGGGGTTTGGGCATCATGCTCCTTTACATTAAGATGATCAATCTATGTTTACAAATGGCACGTTTTCCCTAACAGACACACCATAAGTTGTCAACAGGTGCTCCTATGAACATTCCGCTGCACTCTTACACAACGTCATACACCCCCACCCATGCTCTGTCTCTTCCTGCAGCAACCGCAGGCCATGTTCAGTAAACGCCTTGCCGACATTCTTAGTTGCAAGCTCCGTGAAACCAGAAAGAACCAAAAGGCCATCTTCTTCAATCCTTTCCGCTATAGTGGATGAGAGTCTTCTTAATGTGGCGTAGTACAGGTTGGCAACGGTAACCGAAAAATGCGTGGTCAGCTCCTCTAAGGGCGTGTTTGCGATCGTCACTTGTTCGGCAACCCCATTTAGTGACACGTTATGGGTAGCCTCGGATATGGCGCACGGGTCAATGTCAATGCCGACGACTTCTCGAACACCCAACTTTGCCAAGGCAATGGCCAGGATACCCGTACCCGTGCCTACATCCAGCCCCTTTAATGGAACCTTCCGTTGTGTGTAACGATGATCACTTAAGATGGCATCCAGGGATCTCACTGCCAAAGAGGTGGTTGGGTGGGCCCCGTTTCCGAAAGCGGCTCTTCCCGCTATATCAACAACTACCTCCCCGGGTCGTGGCTTGTACGGTGTTTGAGGAGGCTTTATCACAATCCTTTTGGAAAGCCTTACCGGCCTGTCAAAGGACCTTTCCAAAAAGCTGGTGCCGTATTGATATGTGTAGCTGAGTTCTCCAAGACTAACCAGATCTCTGATAGCAAGTCTGACCCTTTTCCTGTGAACACCAGCAGTCCGGGAAACAGCCTTTTCCACATCACCCGGGGTCATCTTTCTATTGGCCTCGACGACTGTCTGGTATATGATAGGTTTTAATTCTTGCATCATAAGTAGACCGAGGATAGCAGGATAAAGGATGTCGCCCTAGCGGTTCCCTGAATGTCGTCTGGACAGCTATTTGGGCAACAGCCCGTCGAAGACTGACATGCTCTTGAACTGGTGACCCATAACCCAAAACGGAATGGGGGTCCACATTGTCTCCGACCCATAGAGAATCGGAAAGGCCGCGCTGCCCATTTTGCGCAGAACCTTTTGGAAGGCCCCCAGAATCACATCCCAACCGCGAAGGAGACTTTTACAAATGGGTTTGCCTCTGTGGAGCCATTGGCGCCTATGACGCCACAGGACATAATCTCGGTGATGCATTAATGGAAGCCATTGCCTCTGCCTATGATGACGACTGGGAGAAAGCCTTATCCATGGAAGCTGACAAAGACTATGAAATAAGATACCTCGACTGCTATCATCCTGGTGATCATAGGATCTTGCAGGGTTATAGGACATACAAGAGCGGCCTGGCCGCCTTTGTTTTTGTAAAGGTCAAAGCCCCCAAACATGTCCACTGAGCAACAACGCCGCATAGTTGAACCGGATCATCACAACTTTGGCCGTGGTTTCAAGGGCTGTTCATAGACCCTTGGATCTTTCAATAGCCTGACACTGGATACTTGATCCTGGATTGAATCTCCCTGCAGTCTCGACAAGTCGGGACAGGGAATGCGCTCGCTGTTGCAGTGCAAGATGGACATACGAGCATCCAGTATCCAGCAATCACATCTGAACCTATTTACCGCCAGGCAGGAATTGGGAAAGTGGCCGATATTGTCCTTTCGCTCGAAAATTTGGGTTTATAGCATCCCTTGAGTCTTTGCATCCAGCAATATCTCTTCCCGCTCAAGAAACGTGTCCACGGGAAGAGCCAGCCGGCCGGCAAGCTTCACCCGAAGATCTGCAAGCTGGATATTATTTGTCAGCTTCATGTCTTTTATAGCTGCTTCAGATTCTTCCGGCCTGTCTAAATCATAAAGCGCCTCTGCCCGGATCAAGCGTGCCTTCGGCCCATCTTGCTTGACCCTATCTAGAAGTTCCAAAGCCTTCACTGGTTGGCCATTCGTGCGAAATATGTGCGCTGCATGGGTCAAGACTGTAGGATTATCCAGGAGTTTTCCGGCGACAGCTGTGGCCTGATCCACAAATCCGAGCTTGAGGTAGAGGTTTATAAGGATGAGAGCATCTGTCATGTCTGCTTTCAGGCCGCCCGCGGCAGCGCCGCGAAGCACCTTATAATAGAGGTCGATGTTATGCTGCCGCAAAGCTTCGGTATCTTCCAGTTGATAGTTATTTCGCAACGCCTGCTCATCTAAGTCCTCATAGCTTTCTATTGTCAGCGGTTCCATGGTACAGTGCACATGAACCTGAAAGGCAACGGTCTTTCCATCCAGGTCGCTGAGCCCGTAGTCAGCAGGAAAGGTCATGTCAAACTGCACGTTTTCCCCGGGACCAATCCTCTCAAGGTGCCTTTCAAAATCGGGCAGCAGTATGCCGTCGCCAAGAATTGCCTCCTGAAACCTGCCACATGTCGCAGGGACGAGCCCGCCATCAACAGAGCCCTGGCAGTCATAGATCACCTTAAACCCGCGGCGTGCTGTCTCTCGGCTTACCTTGAAGCACCGATACGGACCTTGCAGAAGCTCTTGCACTGCCGGGTCTCCAGGGAATGCTTTGCTCAATAGCTTGATGCAATCTGAAGCAGCTACATACTCTTCAAAGGCAATATATATGCGGGCCAACAAACACGTGGCTTCAGGCCGGTCTGTCAAGGCGCTCCGGTTTTGGGTGATGAATGCAGCCCTGTGGAACAGGTTCCTTCCTGCCTGCACGTCTTCCAAAAAGTCGTTCCGGTTCAATCGCCAGATCAAACTGACGCGCCGAATCTCATCTGCTGACATCCTATCAGTCTCATAATCCCTGCATACGCTTAGATAGGCCGGTCGGGTCCGCTGAAAGGGGCGGATACCGTACGCTCCGGGGTCGTCATTCATCGGGGTGCCAAAAAAAAGATGGGCCTGCTGCGATATGGAATTGCCATCTACGGCTACGCGGTTTTTTTTCACAAACTCCAGGGTACCCAGGGCTTGGTCAAAGGTTTCACCGGGGAGACCAAACATGCTAAAAAGCTCCACATTGATGCCTGCCTCCTGGGTTAGGCGAATTACTCCTGAAAGGCGTTTTAGGTCAATCGGCTTGCGAATCCTCTCAAGCACGGCCGGGTTTGCTGACTCCAGGCCGTACGCCACGTTGTCTGCGCCGGCCCGTTTAAGCAAGGAAAGGAGTCCCTCATCCACAAGATCGTAGCGCGTCTGACACCAGAAAGTAATCCCAGGCACCTCTTTAATGATGGTTTCAAGGAGAGTGACCAGGCGCTTGTGAGAAAGAGAGAAATTAGGGTCAGCAAACCAAAATGCCCTCATCCCCTGCGACTTGAGATATTTCATCTCATCTATAATCCGCTCTACGGAGTAATATCTGACCCGCCTGTGGCTTGCCCTTGGAGTGTAACAAAAAGCACAATCGTAGCAACACCCCCGGGAGGTCAGCATCACCGCCCGTCCTTTATGCCTCAAATCAATCAGGTCCATCAGGTAAGCAGAGGGATATGTGTCGAGATCGCCTGCACCATATGCCGGACCGGTTTCTATCACCGCATCTTCCCGCAGAAAACAGAGGCCCGGAACCCGTGCAACATCTGTCCCTTTGCTCAAGGCCTGGGCAAGGCCCAACATGACATCTTCGCCTTCTCCCCTGCAAAGAAAATCGACTTCTGGCATGTGTCTCAAGCCCTCAGCCGGCATAAAGGTTGCCTGGGGACCTCCTATGATGATTTTGATTCCCGGAGATACCTTCTTGGCAAACCGAGCCCAGAGCCTTACCTGTTCTATGTTTTCCTGGTATGC
Source organism: Desulfobacterales bacterium (assembly GCA_020347085.1). GTDB lineage: Bacteria > Desulfobacterota > Desulfobacteria > Desulfobacterales. Next base: position 22,849 of record CP070769.1, on the reverse strand, counting down.
TGTGAAGCCGAGGGCAACCGGAGAGTCGGCGTTCATGGCCTGTGCCAAAGCCCGCGGTTTGAGGGGGCTATTCGCGAAGTCCCCCAGGATCTGCCCGGTAAATCCGTGGCTCTTTAAAAAGGCGAGGATGTTGGCCTCGGAGATAGGGATGGTATCCGGAGAGTCCACCGGGGCTAACAGGTTGACATGGATGAAGAGGAAATGGCTGGACATGAGTCGTTACACAAAAAGCACGAAAACCACGCATACAAGACGCGGCTTTACTGATACCTCCGTAGGGGAGCTTGCAGCGCCCGCCCTTTGTTCAATCGTATGGAGTATTGGAGTAGTTGTCCAATACGCCAGCAGTCCTTGAAAATCGTAAAGCCTCCCCGCGGCAAGCCGCGGGGCATTCTCATATTTCCTCCCCCTTGATGGGGGAGGATCGAGGTGGGTGTGAAGAACTCGTCAATCTTCCCCCTCCCATTTTTCCCCTCCCTCCAGGGGAGAGGAATCAATAAGGATGCCATTCATCCCCACCCCAAGGGGCGGGGCATTCTGGCATGTTTTCGTAAAGCCAGAGCCGATCGACGCTAAAGTCTGCCCCGAGGAAACGCCATGTCCAAGACGAAACAAGGCGCCATAGGCGCCATTCGGGATTGGAAGCCACAACAATCTCGGGTGTTGGAAGCGATTTCGTCCTTACTCCAAGCCTTCTTTTTTTAGATGGTCTTGATACCAGCGAGCAAATTCATACATCCCTTTGTATCGCTCGTCATCATTGACAAGCCCAACGCAAATTTCCCAGACACCTTGGCCGAATGCATTGCTGTACTCGTCCTCGTTCCAGGCGGCAAGGAATTCCCTGGCCAGGTCTCTAGCCGTTCGTCTGGATTTATCCTCTCGCATATCAATTGGGTCTTTTGGCTCAATGAACGGGTCCCAGGCGTCGTACCCTTCCCTCTTAAGGATGTGCTTTTGTCGCCTGGGTGACATGCTGTCAAAAATGAGTTTCTTCCTCTTTTCATCCTCAGGCGATAGTTTGCGCATCTGGACGTCTCCTTCGTTGAATCCCAAAATATTTTCGGTCATAGGTCGTCATCAAGGCCGCAGAAACGGGGACGAGACTCATATGCATTCTTGGATGGTTCGCCCCAATCTCTTGGAGAAGGTCCTTTGACAGCTCAATGAGACGGTTATTCATATTGTCGAGGTTCACCGTGGGATATGCTGTTCCCTCTTTGAATCCAGATTCTCCGCAGATATGGGGTGTACCCCCAATGGAAGTGGGAATGCCGTAGACCCTGCAGGTAATAGGTCTGCTGGCATACAGGTCACACAGCTTCTCGTCATTGAGCAGGGGACACGGCACCCTTTCCCTGGCTAGGTGGAACAATACCTCCTCTGGGGATTTCTCTTCTTTCACATACATTTTCTGAAGCTTGCGTTTGATCTGATAAAACTTGCGGTCAGCCCTTTCGGCCCGCCTGAGGATCTTTCGTCGCTCCTTCCTGTCTAACAATTTGTTGAAATGATGATTGATATAGGCTGATTCGATGAGGGTAACATCAAACACAGCATAACAGCAATCACAGCAATAGATCTTACAGCGAACGCTATCCTTATGGGCCTCCTGCATGGCCGCGAAGATCTTGTCTACCTGGGCCACGAGGGCCTCATATTTTTCAAAAGTCTTCGAGAAGTCTAGCATAATTTATATCCTCACCAAATCGAGCTTTTTCGACGATGCACTATTAGCAGAGGGGGCCGATGACTGTCAACGACCAATGAGTGGCCCCCAGAACGGAGTCCATTGAGGGAAATAGCTTGATAAGTCGCCGCCGACTCCCTATATTGCGTTCTAGGCGTATGCTTATAGTGAAGAGGCAATAAGAAAGAAGTCATAAAGGATGAACGAACGTTTTGTTTACGGCCCGGTCCCCTCTCGAAGATTGGGCCGGTCCTTGGGCGTTGATTTGGTTCCTTTCAAGGTCTGTTCGTACGATTGCATCTATTGTCAGCTTGGGAGAACCAAAGAAAAAACCATCGAGCGAAAGCCGTATATACCAGTGGAGAGGATCCTGAATGAGGTGTATCAGAAGCTCAAAGAGGGGGTACGTCCAGACCGCATTACGTTAGCGGGTTCAGGGGAACCGACCTTAAACAGTGAAATCGGATCATTGATTCACGAGATCAAGAAGCTCACGAAGACTTCTGTGGCTGTGGTGACAAATGGCTCCCTTTTGGGCAGCAGCCAGGTGCGTGAATCTTTGATGGAGGCTGATGTGGTCCTGCCTTCTCTTGATGCCTATGATCAAGAGGGGTTTGAAACCATCAATCGCCCCCATCCAGAGATTACCTTTGAAGCCATGGTAGAGGGCCTGATCGCCTTTGGGAACCAATACCCGGGCGAAATATGGCTTGAGGTCTTTATCCTGGACGGCATCAATGCGACCGAATCCGACGCCATACATTTCAAACACTGGATTGAAAAAGTGCATCCTCAGAAAGTTCACATTAATACGGCAGTTCGGCCCTCAGCAGAAACCTATGCACGGGAAGTTCTCCCGGAAGAGATGGCCAGTTTTTGCAAAATCCTGGGCGAAAACGCCGAAGTCATTGCGCCATTTAGGGGTTCCAAGAAGCGTGAAACGCTGGCCGTCGTTGAGAAAGACCTGTTCAGCCTCCTTGCAAGGCGGCCATGCACGCTGGACGACATCGCTTCCGGACTAAAAGTGCACGAGGATCAAATCCTGAACCACCTTGAGCGTCTGGTCAAAAACCGTCTGATTGACAGGGTGAGAAAGGGCTCAGAGGTCTATTATCAACCTAGAAAACCCCTATGACACGTCATCCTTCTTTACCTGTTTTCCCATGGTATTTTGGCTGGTTAATGTCATACTGAATGCCGCTCATTGGAAAGTGGGACTAGTGTCGTGTCTCACAAGTTAGTTCAAGAAATATGTC
>CP070769.1:17182-19803 GCA_020347085.1 Desulfobacterales bacterium | reverse complement strand
GGCGCGAAGCGTTGCTCGGCAACAAAAGGGCCATTTATCGATGGAAACCAGCTAACATTGTTATGAGAGCATGGATAGAACGGTTTATTGAAGCACTATCAGCTGAAAAGGGTTTTTCTCCGAACACCTGCAGAGCTTACCGGAACGATCTGGAACAGTTTTTTGCTTATGTTCGAGAGTCGGCAAACAGTCTACTAAAAGGTGCAGAAGAGATCAACGTTACTGACGTGGATGACATCCTCATCCGTTCGTATTTGGGTTTTCTGCACAAAAAGAACCAAAAGAGCACGATTGCCAGGAAGCTTTCAGCCCTGAGGTCCTTTTTTCGATTCCTTGTTAAAAGAGGTGCCATAAACACAAACCCGGCCGAGAGCATCTTAACCCCTAAACGAGGAAAGCCCGTACCGAACTATCTGCCAGTGGACGAAATATTTCGCCTCTTAGACGGTGTGAAAGGAGAATCACTGCTGGCCTTGCGGAACCGGGCCATTTTGGAGACCCTCTATTCCACGGGCGTGCGAGTGGCTGAGCTGGCAGGCATGGATGTTGGGGATGTAGATTTCAACAAAGGCTTTGTGCGGGTTATGGGGAAGGGGAGGAAAGAGCGATTGACCCCTGTGGGAAAAAAGGCGCTTGCCTGCATACGTGCTTACCTCGACAAAAGGGGCAAGGTTGCAGGATCTGGTATGACAGGGAGTGATCCTTTGTTGATAAACAATAGGGGAGGGCGTTTAACTACCCGTTCGATAGCCCGTCTGTTAGAAAAGGTGGTTCGACAGTTAGGACTATTGCGTCCAATAACTCCCCACGGGCTTCGGCACACCTTTGCCACGCATATGCTTGATGCGGGTGCTGACCTCCGGGTAGTACAGGAATTACTAGGTCATGCAAGCCTGACAACAACCCAAAGATATACTCACGTGAGCATCGATCGGCTGATGGAGATTTACGATAAAGCACACCCGAGACGATAGGGGATGGGGAGCATTTCAGAATTCTTACACAGCTTAGAATGAATCCGAATGTGGAATATCGAAACCCGACACGCAGTGAAGCTTGTGCCAAACAAATCCGAAATTTGAATGCCAAATGTTCAAAACGTTATTCACACTTAATGAACATAAACTTACAATATTCTATACGATATTGTTTTGAACTGCAACAGCGAGCGCATTCCCTGTAGCTTGTTGCAGGGAGCTTCAATTTTGAGTTTTGGTCATTTGAAATTGTTTCGTGCTTGGGATTTTGGATTTCGGTTTTTTCTGATTTCGTGTTTTCGTGATGCATTTAATTGGGGAGAGTTGAGATGAACGGAAGAGACATAGACTCTCATGGAACGACCATCTTGGCGGTGCGACGGGGCAAGCAGGTGGCGGTGGCAGGGGATGGTCAGGTGACCATAAAGGATACCATTATGAAACACCGCGCCAAGAAGGTTCGAAAGATATATAATGACAAGATTATTGTCGGATTTGCTGGTGCCACGGCTGACGCCCTGAATTTGTACGAACGCTTTGAAGGAAAACTTGAGCAATTCAACGGGAATCTCACCCGATCCGCTGTTGAGTTGGCAAAGGACTGGAGGACAGACAAGTACTTAAGAAGGCTGGAAGCCATTCTGGTGGCCGTTGACCGGGATCACTTATTCTTGATATCCGGTAACGGCGATGTCATTGAACCGGACGAAGGGGTTTTGGGGATTGGATCCGGAGGCGCTTATGCACAGGCTGCAGCGATTGCCTTGATCCGTCACACCGACTTAGATGCAGGGACCATTGCTGATACTGCCATGAAGATTGCAGCTGGGCTTTGCATATATACAAACGAAGATATTACGATTGAAGAACTAAAGTGACTATAAGCCGTTTCAAAACCCCATCTAACGCTCGATGACAAGTTAACTTTACGCACTCTCAACTTTAGCTCACTTTAGGCACTTGTTTGCGACATATTTGACCTTATCTTACAAAATGTAACCTCAATTGAGCGTAAAAAAAATGAAGAAACATTGGATCATATTAAGATCAAACGACATTTTTGGCTTTGTTGGAGATTTTGTATCACTTCTATCAGTGAAATATGGTTTTTGTTTTTGTTCTTCATTTTGTTTACCCTTCGGGAAAGCTCATGATACCCCATCTCGTGCGTTGTCAAGGGTTCGGCATAGCTTACTATAGCCTCACCCTGTGACGCCTTGGATCTGGAGCATCCTCAACTTTCGCTCGATTGGGGGATTAACGACTCATTTAATCCCTATCGATTGCCAATTTTGGACAAAGGGTGTTGCGGACATACTCTTTAATGGACACAGCCCGACAGAAAGGAGAGGAAAAATGGCAAAAAAGATTTTGTTAGCAGTCGATGAATCAAACAATTCTTTGAAGGCAGTAAACTATGTAGCAAAGAACATGCAGCCAACCGCTTCGGTCACATTATTTAGCGTAGTGCCGGACCCTACAGCAGCATGCGGGCTTGACAGCCCCTCCCTGACGCCTTTGTTCAAAAAGAACAGGAAGACCTTTTGTTCTTTGGAGGACACAAAGAAAAGTAGCGTCAAGGCCTTCATGGAAAAGGCTAAGCAGGTCCTAGTTCAGGGGGGTTTTCCTTCAAAAAAAGTTGGC
>CP070769.1:14045-17082 GCA_020347085.1 Desulfobacterales bacterium | reverse complement strand
GGTCCACATCAGGGTCGACCACCAGCCTGCGGGGGGCAGCCTTTGAACAGAGGGAGAAGGGGGCTTCCTGTCCAGTCAGGAAGATTCTGGCGTCGATGTCGCGTCCTTCTGTTTGAATCCTAAACGGGACCTCTAGGTCATAAAAGGGCGCCTCCTGGGCCACACGCCCTGTGATGGCCCACCCCTGCTTTTCTCCCTTTGCCTGGATATTTTGCACAGATAGCTTTGGTGCGCCTGGGCGGGACACCCACTGGCGAAAGAACGGCCTGAGAGTGCGTTTGCTGGAGCGTTCAAAGGCCAAGGCAAAGTCATCCCATGAGGCCTTCTGAAACAACTTCTCTTGAAAGATCTCACGCAGACCTGCCCAGAAGACCTTGTCTCCCAAGAGCTGCCGGGCCATGTGAAACACCATGGCACACTTTCCGTAGCCTACGGCACTTGTCCAGGGAGAGGTGCGGCCCGAAAACGCTTCCAACGGAAAGTCCTTTTCAGGAGAAACCAGTGTGGCATAGTCCCTTAAGATTTTTAGCCGATATTCACGTGCTTCTTCGGCAGATGACCTTTCCTTAAATAAATGGTCAGCCACATAGCTGGTGAGGCCTTCTGACCAATTCCCCTGCTCATAATCGGCATAAACACCGTTTCCCCACCAGGCGTGAGACACCTCGTGCCCCAGGCTTGTCTCAACGATAAAGGGCAGCCGGATCACGGTCCTGCCAAGCAATGTGTAAGAGGGAAACCCGTATCCGGTCGGAAAGAAGTTTTCCACCACGGCAAACTTCTCAAAGGGGTAGGGGCCGAAAAGACCTGTGTACAGCCGGAGGTACTTGGCTGTTGCCTCGAGGTACTGTTTTGAGAGGTGGTCATCTTCAGGAAAGAAATACGTATAGATTGGGATGCCCCCAACCTCCTTTTCATGCACGATGTAAGGCCCTGCAGATAACGAAAGACCTCGCAAGGGTTGTGCGGTTTCCCAAATGGAGGTTGTGGCTTCTCCCTTGGTGCTTCGGGACACCCGCTCGCCAGCAGTGACCGCCTCATACCCTGGTGGGGCCTGGATACGGACACGAAAAGTAGACCTACCGCCTGGAAGATCAGGATACCAGTCAGCCCCTGACAGGAGAAAGGTCCCCTCAGGCGAGATCACGCCCGTGACGCCATAGCTCGGGTCTTCGGTGTAGGCGGGATCCTTGGGGACTGGGTCCCGGAAAAAGGCCTCGTATGACACAACGACTTTCATCTCTTCCTGGCGAAGGTTGTCAGGAACGGGAATTCGAAGGTATCCATCTTTGAAACTGTAGGCAGCAGTTTTTCCCTCGATGGAAACCCCCATGATGCGGGCGTCAGCAGCCAATGTGAGCAACAGTTCACCCCCGTCGGCCTTGAGCTTCAGGGTGTCCGTCCCAGTCAGGCGCTGGTCTTGGGGGTACAGCGTAACCTCGAGGTCGTGATGGACAGGGATCGGGTGCGCAAAGACCGCAGCCTTAATCCCAAAAAAGACCACGCAAGCAACAACAACGTTGATCACGGCGCACCGCGCGTTCCTATTGTCGGTTCTCAGCGGCATCTGTCTTACAGTCCTCCGGCCCTTTGCCTCGCGCCTCACACCTTCCTTTTACCACGTAATGATAATCCTGACCATTCCCTTGCTTCACTACCAACATCTTCAAGAGAGCGGTTTGGGCAACAGCCAGTCAAGACCTGACCCCGTCATCTCCAAGAAGGGGGAGTAGGAGAGCGAGCCGGTTGATACAGGCTCCCTGCAGTTCTGATCAACCCCGATGGATCGGGACAAATCGGGACAGGGAAAGAGCTCACTGTGGCGGTTCAATATCAATTTAGGCAGATATAGGTTTTCTAATTTGCTTTATTCTATCCTTTTTGTTAGGGTCTCCAGCCACAATAATCATTGATAGGAGAATATTATGAAAAAAGTGTTGATGTTACTTGTGGTTGCTGCCTTCTTTGCATCTTCATGCCAAGAACTGAAACCTGCTGCAGAAAAAGAAATCACAAAGGCAGATCTTAAGACAGAAGATGACAAAGTGAGCTACAGTGTGGGTTTTTCAATGGGTTCAAGTTTCAAACAAGATGAATTAAAAATCAATCTTGAAATTCTTCAACAAGGTATGGAAGATGGCTTCACCGGTAGCAAGCAGCTTCTTGATGAGGAAGAAGTCAAGAAAACCATGATGGCTTTCAAGGAGAAAATGAGGGCCAAAAAGCAGGCAGAATATATGAAGAGAATGGAAGAAATAAGAAAACAGGGTGAAGCAAATAAAGAAAAAGGAAGGCAATTCCTTGAAGAAAACAAGGCAAGGGAAGATATTGTAACACTTGAGAGTGGGCTTCAGTATAAGATCCTCAAAAAAGGAACCGGAGCTTCTCCAAAACCAACAGACACTGTAAAATGCCAATATAGGGGAACAACCATTGACGGAAAGGAATTTGATAGTTCATACGAACGCGGTAAATTTGCCACATTTGCTGTCAACAGAGTTATAAAAGGTTGGACAGAAGGTCTCCAGCTCATGAAAGAAGGTGGAAAGTGGCAGTTTTTCATTCCTTCAGAACTGGCTTATGGAGAAAGAGGAGCAGGGAAAAACATCGGCCCCAATGAAGTACTTATTTTTGAAGTTGAGCTTCTTGAAATTGAAAAACCAGATACAAAAGAGCCAGAGAAGAAAAGTTAATTTCGCTTGATTATTTGGAATCGTTGCTATTTTTCTCTATCCTAAGCCATTTGCAAGGCTTTTGGACAAGATCCCCATATCTTCAAAGCCGCCCTTCAGCTATCTCTATGAACAGCTCTGCCTGTGGACAGAATCGGATTGCGCCTGGATTACGGATCAAGGTTGTCAATTGAGTCAGGGTCAAAGGGAGGTTTGACCTCCAGTCCCCCTGGAAGCAATTGCAGCTCCCTGCAGTCCCGATCAACCCCGATGGATCGGGATAAATCGGGACGGGGAATGCGCTGGTATTGCAGTTCAAAAACACTGGTTCAAGGATAGAAATTGCGAGTGTTGTGTCTCACAAG
>CP070769.1:11076-13945 GCA_020347085.1 Desulfobacterales bacterium | reverse complement strand
TCGGACCTGACATCCACGGGATAATGTTTCTCTCCCTTTAGCATGTCGGCCAAGGATCCTAACTGGCCGTCGATGTTAAATTCTCTAGAGTTCAGCGTCCCGTCGGCCTTGATATACAAGAGGCCTTCGTCACCCACATCGTTTAGGCTCAAGTTTGTCAGCAGCATTCGGACAACTTCGCTTTTGTGCTCATCTAACACGGTTAAGCGCACGTTGTGTAAGGTAACACTTTCAAGGACCGGGATGAGAACATCAGAGGGCTTTTCTTCAGGCCTTGAATCATCTGCTTCTGAGTGATCAACGATGGAGACTGTGGCATCATCGATCAACAGATGTCTGATCAAGACCGTTCCATATAACAAGGGCTTCAATGCAAACTTTATTTTAAAGCGGCCTATATCTGCAGTGGAAGGGGCAGGGTCTGAGATATGAGTAATTCGTATCTTCGATGCTGTAACAAGTGGCTCTGACGACAACTCAACTGCAAAAGGACCTTCGATGGCCACTTCTAATCCAGCAAAGTGGTCAGCTGCCCGAGTTACAATCCATCGATAATGATCATCATGAAGGGTCGCGATGAGGATGGTCAATAGGGCCACGCACAGAACGATCGTACCAACCAAGACCAAGAGAACAGCCTTTATCCAGCGCATGGAACTACTCATGTTTTCCGTAACGTCATCAAGGGTGGCAGCCTCTTCACATGCTTCGACCTTAGCGCTCAGAGGTTAGGTGTGCCGCATGGGGAATTACTTTTGCAGGAATATAGTTGCTACTGTATGACCCGTGCTGTTCCATCGGGTCGCCGCAAAATGCGAACCAGATCTCCTTCGTCAAATGCCTCATCCGCCCCCTGAACTATGGATATGACCTCGCCATTATCGAGCTTAACGGTAATCTCCAGGCCTTTCTGGCGCGTTGTTCAATCACATGGATTTCAGGGACACCTATGCATGAAGCTAATTCCTGGAGGATTTCAAGCATTGAACGGCTCAATATGGCAATCTCCTGGTCGTCCTGAGGAACGGCACCATAAGAAACCTTGAATTCTTGAAGTCCGGGGTTTAGGCCGAGTATTTTCTTTACCACATCTATTTCCGCCACGATATGGGGATCAATATCCTTCTTGCGGAAGGAAATCATGGTGGCTTGTTTCCCGTCTTCTGTTTCCCGGATGCGTGTTCCCACGGCCATGGAGTCCTGAATCTTCCGGAGGGAATCAATGAGGCGGTAGAAATCAGGATCAGCCTTATGGGTTCTTACTCTTCCTCCAACACGATTATAGATCCCGTTCACGGATTCAATGCAAACCCGAAAGACGATATCGACTGGCCGGCCGGACTGAACAAGAGATAAGATGGCGGCGGGGCGGATTGGCGTCATCAGGCTCCGTGTAAACTTCTCGCCCATGAGCGGCTGATAGGTGATGGTCGGTCGATCAGCGTATTTGCCACGCCCCCCCACAGTCTGACTGTCCGTGGGTAAGAAAGCATCCCAGGAGAGACTCCCGTGGAACTCGGCTTCCACGAGTTGCTGACTGATGATGGATGAAACATCGAGGAAAATCGGGGCATCCGCATATCGAATCTTGACCATGTTCAGCAGCATCTGCCTCTTCCAGGAGTCTGATATGGCGTCCGTATAACGGAATCTGTCCCGGGCTATGGTCTGTGGTCCGATGGTTGCGCAACCAGTGAGATACAGCATGGCCAAGGTAGTGCAGGTGATACGAAGTCTTTTCATTTGAACTGCCCCCTATAAGTCATTTTCCTTACAGCCAAACCCCTGTTAGTGTAGTCCCCAGCGCAACTTTGTTTAATGCCGGGCAGCGCCCAAGGCCGACTACTGGCGTATGCACGCACCAAAGACCACAAACCCAGCTTGGCCGTCGGAGGCAGTCAAAGTCGTTTTGCCGTTAGCTTCCATAATCACCATGCTCCATGCTTTGCCATTCTGCACCCCTTGAAGGATCAGGTTGCCGTCAAAATACGCTCCACGCTCTTAATCTCGGTGGTTCGCACCCTTCCGTCTTGCCGGGCGCTTCTAATCGTCTTTTTTACGGGCAAGAACCGAATCGCTGTTTTTCAGGGTATCGAAGGCTTTCACCGATTTCTCGACCGTGGTAATAACCTTCTTTCCATCCGGCAGCTCGAGGTTCCAGCCCGTTTTTTCTTGTCGATGGCCTTTATGGTTGCAGCTACGTCGCCGGTCTCGCCAGCGACGGGTCGGTTTTTCTCCCTTTCCTGCCCTTACCACGACCAAGCCCGCTATTCACCAAACTTCTATTTTTCCGTATAGGGAATACTTCTTACTTGCTTGTCTTGGTAATCTTCGTACCCTGCAAGCCAAGGCCCCCCATCAGGCCTTTCTGATCGAAGAAGAACGCATAGATCTCCGACTATAGGGTTGTAGTTGTCGCTGATGAGGCCGCCCCGACATCGACAACGACGATGGATGGGCCGACGCCGAGTTCCCAGCCCTCACTCTCGTCAAGCCAGTTCATCGCCGAGTCGGTCATAAAAAACAGCACATACCCATATTTCTGTACGCCGGCCTGTAGACCATACGACATCTGGATAGTGTTGTAGTACCCGCTAATTTCTCCGCCCTTCAGGAGCGCGCCCTCACCATACTGTCCCCCGACAATGAAGCCTCCCTTTACGATGCTTGGAAAAACAAGTATGCCTTTCGCTTTTTCACCCATCGCCCTGGCTGAAGCGGATTTTGCATACAGTTTCTCCAGGGCGCTTTTGACATCACGATCAATTTCTGCCGCGGTGTCTGCAGCTGCGGAATTCGGGCTAATGAATGTGCCCGCGGCAAACACAAGCACCAACACAATGGTTAAGAATTGAAAGTATCTCATCTT
>CP070769.1:0-10976 GCA_020347085.1 Desulfobacterales bacterium | reverse complement strand
GGTAGGGTCTTGTCGTTAACTGGTTGGAGTTTTGATATGGTTTTGTTATCTTGACCGGCATGCTCCCCGCAAGCCCCGCCCGGAAGGGCGGGGAGGCTTCACACTTCCCAAAGTATCAATAATGGGAATAAACCTCGCAGAATTCTCGCCTTCAAATATTAGAGATAATGTAAAGCAGTCTTGATGATAGCGATTCCCCAATCCGATTTCAATTGAAGTCCCTCGCCAGTTTCGATATTGTGTTCATACCTCGAGATTTCGTCGATTTAGGATCATGGCAAGAATCTCTGGTTTTGAACGTAGGAACGAAACTCCATACATTGTCCTGTATTCAATACGCTGTTCCTGCAATAGATAGATCTCCATCTATCAAGGCTTGCTCGGCCTCTTGATTTCAGCCCTAACTAGGCTTCAAATGCATAGACTGTTCAACAACGTTATGGTCTATTAGACCAACACAAACACCAGGCACACGTTCTGGGTTCTTATGAAAAGTGTAGATATAAAACCGTGGGCGTTTCCATGGGAGGAGGTTGTCGGGCGGCTCCGTGTCTCACCAGATGACGGGCTCGACTCGGCAAACATAGCCAAGAGGCGCCAGGAATATGGTCCGAATCGTCTTCGGGAGATTAAGCCTCTAAGCGGCTGGACCATTCTCGTTAATCAATTTAGGAGCCTCATAGTAGCCTTTCTTGTGGCTGCTACCGTAGTCTCCTTCGCCTTTGGAGACCATGTGGAGGGAACGGCAATCATTGCCGTAATTGCAATCAATGCAGTCATCGGCTTTGTCACCGAGCTAAAAGGAACTAGATCCGTTGAGGCACTGAGAAAGATGGGAGGTGTCGTCTCGAGGGTTCGTCGGAATGGACATATCCAAGAGATTCCGGCGGAAGATATCGTACCTGGCGATATTGTGATCATAGAGGGCGGCGATATCGTTACGGCAGACCTTCGCTTGATCAGGCAGTCAAAGCTTCAAGCTGATGAATCAGTACTCACCGGTGAGTCCGTGCCAGTTGATAAACGAGTCGAGCCCGTTGAGCAAAATGCTCCTCTTGCTGAACGATATAATATGCTCTTTAAAGGGACTGTCTTGACCCGGGGATCAGGAGAAGCGGTCGTTGTAGGCGCAGGAATGAATACCGAGTTGGGCCAAATCTCTTTGCTCGTAGGCGAAACAGAGGATGAGGCCACGCCCCTCGAAGAGCGGCTAGACCAGCTCGGCCACTGGCTCATCTGGGTAAGCATAGCCATTGCGGCCCTTGTCGTTGTGACAGGAATTGTCACCGGTAAAGAGACGTTTCTGATGATCGAGACGGGGATTGCCCTAGCCGTGGCGGCTATTCCTGAGGGCTTACCGATCGTTTCGACCATTGCCCTTGCTCGTGGGGTGTGGCGCATGGCTCGTCGCAACGCGCTCATCAAACAACTGTCGGCTGTGGAGACACTGGGCTCCACCAGTATCATTCTCACCGACAAGACGGGCACGTTAACCGAGAACCGTATGACAGTCACGCAATTGCTTCTCGGGTCAGGCAGGATTGAAATCGACTGGAGCCTCCAGGGGCTTGACGGTGCTTTTAGACGAAATGGCCAGGCAGTTAACCCCAAGCAGGAAAGGACAGTGAAAGAGGCACTAGAGGTCGGGGCACTTTGCAATAACGCAGCTTATTTCGTCGGAAAGGGATCAAATACTGAGGGGGTAGGCGATCCCTTGGAGGTTGCGTTATTGGCGGTTGCCGCTAAGGCGGGAATAGCTCGTAAGGATCTTATCGAAAAAATGCCGGAAGTGCGAGAAGAGGCCTTTGATTCAACTACCAAGATGATGGCTACCTTTCATAAAAGCGCTGACCGATGTCGTGTTGCTGTAAAAGGTGCGCCCGAACCCGTTCTTGAAACTTGTTCCACCATTTTGAGCGAGAACCGTGAGCGAGAAATCTCCGAAGAGGATCGCAAAGAGTGGCTTGCTATCAACCACAGAATGGCTGAAGAAGGTCTTCGTGTTTTAGCCCTTGCGACAAAGTCGCCGCAGACCTGTGAAGTCAGACCATACGAAGATTTGAAGTTTCTGGGTTTTGTCGGACTCCTTGACCCGCCGCGAAAGGAAGTCAAACAAGCGATCGACTCGTGCCGGGATGCAGGTATCAGGATCATCATGGCAACCGGAGACCAGGCAGTTACAGCCGGGATTATTGGCCATACAGTGGGATTGGTGGATGACAAGAATGCAGCGGTGATAAATGGAAAGGACTTGAAGCCTGCAGAAGGATTAACCCAGGAGGAACAGGAGCAATTATTGGAGGCACCCCTCTTCGCGCGGGTGAGTCCGGAACAGAAACTCGACCTGATTGCCATTCACCAGCGCCAAGGTGCCGCCGTCGCCATGACTGGGGATGGTGTGAATGATGCCCCAGCTCTCAAAAAAGCCGACATCGGCATTGCTATGGGGCAACGGGGAACCCAGGTAGCCAGGGAGGCGGCTGACATGGTTCTTAGAGACGATGCCTTCTCTTCCATTGTCGTCGCTGTTGAGCAGGGCCGCATTATTTTTAATAACATAAGGAAGTTCGTCTTGTATCTTCTCTCCTGCAACATCAGTGAACTGATGACCGTGACCGTAGCGGCACTGGCAAACGCCCCGCTGCCAATTCTTCCGCTTCAGATACTTTTTCTCAACCTTATCACAGATGTCTTCCCAGCCCTTGCTCTGGCTGCTGGCGAGGGCGACCCCGGTATTATGAAACGCCCCCCTCGTGACCCTAAGGAACCGATTGTATCACGGCACCACTGGCTTGCAGTTGGTGGGTATAGCGCTGTCATGACAGCGTCAGTCCTTGGCGCCTTTTCCCTTGCTCTTATCTGGCTAAAGATGGATGAGCGGCAGGCTGTCACCGTTTCATTTCTCACATTGGCCTTTTCTCAGCTATGGCATGTATTCAATATGCGCGACCGCGGGTCTAAGTTTCTTCGTAACGAGATTACGCGCAATCGTTTTGTCTGGGGTGCACTTGTACTATGCTCTGGATTACTCCTTGCCACGGTTTATCTTCCGGGGCTTTCCCACGTCCTCAAGGTAGCCGATCCTGGCACCACCGGTTGGACCCTAGTTCTTGTGATGAGCTTGATACCCTTTTTGGTCGGCCAGGTTGTAAAAGCTGCCAATCTGAGGAGATAAAAGACCATGCCACAGCTGCAGGAGTTGAAGCACGGAAAAATAAGGTGTCAGACCTACACGGGCTGTTGCCCAAATAGCACTTGCAGGCGCCATATATTGTCTGTATAAGAACGGCAAACACAATATTTATGGAGTTTGCCATGATGGGTCATGAGTCTGTGAATATGAAAGACTGGGGTCAGGTCTTGACATAGGACATTGAAGAGCGTCAACTAAAGCTATGCCTTTGGCAGGCGTTCTGGCAGACCCTAAGATGTTATGATGTGCTTTTGATATCTTCAGTCCTTGCACACTAAAGATAATGGGAAGATAGTTTTATTCTTATAATCAGAAACTCCTCCCCGACAAATGAAGCGTAGCTGCTGCAGGCATCAGCACCCGTCAGTTACACAAATTGTTGAGTAAATATGGCATTAAGAAGGAAGCCTATAAAACACTACCCGCCTGAGTGAGGCATATCAGCACTTTGAGTTCCGATCGTTGAGAAAGACCGGAACCCGAAGATCCTCTTTCTGTATTCTGTATCATTTCAATTTATTAAGGGTTCTGAGAAGCTTAAACATAGGCCCCCCCGGCGGAAACACATCTATTCGTCGGAACTTACGGTTCCGATGGTGGAAGTAACAGCACCTGAAATCCTTTAATAATCAATTGGTTAGGGATTAGGCATATTCCTTGCTATACACTATAGAGTTTTAATGACGTGACTCTACGTTCCGAGCCGTAGAGAAGGGGGTGAAAATCCGAGATGAAGAGGAAAAGAGGTAAGAAACGGACAATTACCGGCGTTGTTATTCCAGACGACTGGGATAATCACGACAAAGTTACCCGTGTGGCTATCAAGGCTCCAGATTATGAGGAATATGTTGTTGAATATAACAGACAGGGCAAACAGCTGTTATCTTTGATCGATCGCACAGTGCGTGTCAGAGGCGTGGTAAGGGAGCGCTTAAATGGCGACCTGACTGTCAGTGTGGATAACTACAAAGTAATTGAGGAAGTAGAGGAACACCCACATGTTACGCAAGACTGTGCTGACTGAAGAGAAAAGAGAATATTTCAAAAACGCCCTCTCTCAAATGTTGGATGCGGTTTTGTCAGACACGGGAAAGGATGCCCGTAGTATTGCTTACTTCAGAGGTGACTCTGGTGACCTCACTGATCGCGCTTCTCTTGACATCGATAAAAACGTTAATTTCCGGATTAGAGAACGGGAGAGCAGATTAATTCAGAAGATCAAAGATGCTTTAATCCGGGTGGAGAATGGAACATTTGGCATCTGTGAAGAATGTGGTTCAAAAATTCCAGAGAAGAGGCTGCGGGTGCGCCCTATTGCCACGTTATGTATCAGGTGCAAGGAAGAGGAAGAAGGAGCGAAAGGAATAAACGCGCGGCGGTCTGCTTAAGGAACTCAAGGGCAGTTTGATTTGCTTGATTTGTCCGCTGTTGTCTAAATGTGCCAATTTTATCCCTCCTGTTAGTCGGTGAACTAATGGGATCCATCCGTCTATTTCTGGCCATCGCCGTTCTGATATCGCATACGGACGTATGCGACATAAAGATCATACCTGGACATGTTGCAGTTCAGGCTTTTTTCATCATATCTGGTTTTTACATGGCGTTGATTCTAAATCAAAAATACGGTGAGCGCAGCGTTTTTTTATATTACTCAAATAGGTTCCTTCGTTTGTTCCCAACATACTTAATTGTCTTGTTCATGTCATTTGTCGCACTGTGGGTTAGTGACATAGGCATATTTACCCGAGCTGATAAGTTCAAAGCCATCTTTACTCAGAATATGTTTGTCACTGTATCATACTTATGGACTAACATCGCTGTGCTTGGACAAGAAATACTGTTCCTGCTGGGAATAGACCCTGAAGACTATTCCTTTTATTGGGCGCTGGGTGGCATGGCTTCCGCAAAAGCCTGGCACCAGACGTTGGTTCCACAAGCCTGGTCTCTTTCCATGGAATTCCATTTCTACTTGATAGCGCCTTTCATTCTATGTCGCAGCCTCTATTGGCTATCTTTCTTTTTCATTCTAAGCCTTGCATTACGGCTTTTCATTATCTCAGCGGGCCCGGAATACGACCTGCTTGCCAGAAGATGCTTTCCGGCTGAACTGTGTCTGTTTCTAGTAGGAGCCTTCAGCTATTCCCTTTTCACAAAGATCAAGGACTCAACAAGCAAGTATTCCTTGGGGCTAACTTCTTGGGCAGCGTTGCTGGTTGTGCTCACATGTTACAATAAATTAGAAAAAGGGTATGCATTAACCATACTTACTTTTACGACTTTTGTTACCATCCCTTTTGTGTTTAACTTGACAAAGGACAAAAAAGTGGATCAGTTCCTGGGCAATATATCCTACCCGATTTATATCGTTCACTTCCTAATAATTGCAATGGTTCGAGAATATCTCGAAGAGTACTCCTTTTGGTTCCTCCTGATGCTCGTTCTGTGTGTATCCACAATGCTTTACTGCGTCGTGGACGCCCCCATCAATCGCTGGAGGCAAAGACGCATTACAGGAGCTGTTATCCACTCCAAGGTTCTTCCTAATGAAGTAAATGTCTGCCATTTTCTATAGCCAAAGCGGTTCAATAGCAATGGAGTGTGGTGACAAAAAACTGAAAGCCGTGTGGAATTATCCGCGTGAAAAGGAGGAAAGTATGAGACAAAAAAAGACAAAAAAGGCTAAGCCAAAGAAAGATGTAGATTCTGTCATAACACACACTAGGAAAAAATCGGCTTCAAGGACAAAAAATGCTGCAAACACCGGAATCAAAAAAGCATATCTCACAAGTAGGAGTGGATGCAGGGTGACATTCAGCCTCCCCAGGATTGCCGCCCCTGATGCAGAAACTGTTTCTGTCGTTGGTGAGTTTAATGGTTGGGATATTCATGCCACTCCCATGAAGAAACTCAAAAACGGAGACTTCACCATTACGGTAGATTTGCAGCCCGGTAGGGAATATCAGTTTCGCTATCTGATCGATGATTCTGTATGGGAAAATGACTGGAACGCCGATAGATACGTTAGAAGTCCCTACGAAGACAGTGATAACTCGGTCGTATTGGTTTGAGGCATTCGGTGACCTATCTAAAACATTTGTAGGTCACCTTGCATGACTGATGCCAGTCAATTGAAGGTCTGGCGTCAGAGTGAGGCGCTTAAGGTGGGCAAACCTGGTGTCTCATATCTTGGAGTTTGCATATAGCTTCCGTAGTTACGTGTCAACAGTACTCAGAAATACCCACTAATGTCAATCAAGAGGAGGGCAAGAAATGACAGTCAGAACACTTATCATAGCTGTAATATTGATCATTCCTGCGTTCGTGTTTAATGTCTCATGTGAAAAGGAAAAGCCTATAGCGGAAGAGTCCACGATAGAACCCTCTTTCGAGGACCCGGCCGAAGAAGCGCCCTTTGACTGGGGTCCTCAAGGTGATGAAGCAGATACGGAGGAAGATGAAGACATGGGCTACGAATACGAGGAAGACGAAGGTGAAAATGAAGACCCAGGTTTCAAGTCGGAGGAAGAAGGTGAAGATAAAAAAAGTGAACCCGAGAAAGACGAAGGTGAAAATGAGGATACGGTCTACGAGTCTGATATGGATGAGCAAGCGTGAACCGGAAATATAGGGGCGATGTCTCTGCTTGACTGAGTTACGAGGTAAAGCAGAAAAAGAGCGCCGTGCGCCGACTACTGGCTTTGGGCATCGTGTTGAGCCTAGCAAAGGTGCTGTGGGCCTCTATTGTCTGATTGTGTTCCGTTGAACTGCCACAGCGTGCGCATTCGCCGCAGTCCCGCGTTTAGCGGAACCCGAACCTCAGTGCGGGAGTCCATGAGGTACCCGCCATGTTCTCATATGGTTTCTTCCCTCTTTTCCCTGCTAGTGATTTGACCCTGATTCGCAACTAGATTCATCCCCACGTATGAACCTGCCCACGAAATTTTTTGACTCGAGAAGCTGGGGTTTTTTTACAGAATGAGCAAAAGAGACATGACGTTTTTCCCAGGACACCTTGGAGAAGAACTATGTGTTCCGATATTCTGAAAAGTGGAACTTGTGGTTCTTATTGCCTCATCTCTTTTCATTTTAATTGGTTAGCCTGCGTTGCAGGGTTCTGGCCTCGCTTGGGGGGGCATGGCCATGTCTCATAATCGGAACTAAGGATTCCGATGCCCCACGGATGCAACCATACAATATTGTTTAATATCAACAGGTTATATCAATGGCACAACTATTGCCATTATAGAAATGAAAAGATGAGACGGACGGGCGTCCTCCCACGACCACGTCTAGGAACCTCATACACAAATAAAGGAGGTGTTAGTATGGAAAGTTCTAGCTTAGTACCGTGGCGCAGGGAACTTGGGGGTCTCGCGCGAGAGATGGACAGCCTTTTTGACCGGTTCTTTGGTGGATGGCCCATGAGAGTCTCCAGGGAAGACGGCATGTGGGTACCATCCGTGGATGTGTCAGAGACGGCCAAAGAAGTGGTCGTAAAAGCCGAGCTTCCGGGTATGGATCCTAAGGAGATTGATGTATCTGTACATGCAGACATCTTAACCTTGCGTGGTGAGCGCAAGCAGGAGAAAGAGGAAAAGGGCGAGAACTTCCATCGGATGGAGCGGAGTTACGGCTCATTCTCTCGTTCCATCCAGCTTCCTGCTGAAGTCGATTCTGGCAAAGTAAATGCTACCTACAAAGACGGTGTGCTGAAGACCACGATGCCGAAGACCAAGCAGGCCGAGACCAAGAAGATCGAGATAAAGGTAGCCTAAACTTCTGGTCTGGGCAATGGAAGACAGCGTTTCAGGGGGGCACTGCCCCCCTGAATCTGTAAGAACACGATATAGGCAAAAGGAGTTCTGCTGAAATGAAAGTCAGACCATTAAACGATAGGGTGCTGGTTCTTAGGATCGAAGGGGAAGAGAAAAGCGCTGGGGGCATCATCATCCCAGACACAGCCAAGGAGAAACCCCAGGAGGGAAAAGTCGTTGCGGTTGGTCCTGGGAAACCAAACGACAAAGGAAAAAGGACCCCTTTGGATGTTAAAGAGAATGACCGCATTCTTTTTGGAAAGTATGCGGGGACTGACATCAAGATTGATGGTGTTGAACATCTCATTTTACATGAGGACGATATTCTAGGCGTTCTGGAATAAATGCGTGAGGAGAAAAGCAATGGCAGCCAAAGAGATCAAGTACAGCATGGTAGCCCGACAAAAGATGATGAAGGGCGTGGCCACTTTGTCCAACGCTGTGAAAGCGACCCTTGGACCGAGGGGCCGTAATGTGCTCATCGAGAAATCATGGGGCGCACCCACGGTCACAAAGGATGGCGTGACTGTGGCCAAGGAGATTGAACTGGAAGATAAGTTCGAGAACATCGGGGCGCAGATGGTCAGACAGGTGGCATCCAAGACGTCCGATGTGGCAGGAGATGGCACAACCACAGCCACAGTCCTGGCTGAAGCCATTTATCGAGAGGGAGCCAAGCTGGTAGAAGCAGGCTCCAACCCCATGACCATTAAGCGAGGGATCGAACAAGCAGTTGATGTCGTGGTTGAAGAACTGAAGAGGATGTCTAAACAAACAAAAGAGAAGAAAGAGATTGCCCAGGTAGGTACCATCTCAGCAAACAACGATCCAACGATTGGTGATATCATCTCCGAAGCCATGGAAAAAGTGGGTAAAGAGGGAGTTATTACTGTCGAGGAAGCAAAGAGTATGGAAACGACCCTTGAAATTGTGGAGGGCATGCAGTTCGACAAAGGATATCTGAGTCCATACTTTGTCACCGACGCAGAAAAGATGGAGGCCCACCTGGAAGATGCATACATCCTTTTGTATGAGAAGAAACTGGG
Organism: Desulfobacterales bacterium; assembly: GCA_020347085.1. Lineage (GTDB taxonomy): Bacteria > Desulfobacterota > Desulfobacteria > Desulfobacterales. The sequence goes on along the minus strand of CP070769.1, from coordinate 1,923 downwards.
CAGCATGAAAGACTTGCTTCCTATCTTGGAGCAGATCGCCAAGATGGGCAGGCCCCTCCTGCTCATTGCAGAGGACGTAGAAGGAGAAGCACTCGCGACTCTAGTCGTCAACAGGCTACGTGGAACGCTCCAGTGTGCAGCGGTCAAAGCACCGGGTTTTGGCGACAGGCGAAAGGCCATGCTTCAGGATATTGCTATCTTAACAGGTGCACAGGTGGTCAGCGAGGAGCTGGGCATCAAACTTGAGAATTTGACACTTACCGATCTCGGAACTGCAAAACGGGTCACAGTTGACAAGGATAACACAACCATTGTTGAGGGCGGTGGAGGTCGTGAAGCCCTTGAAGGCCGTGTTAAACAGATCAGGGTGCAGATTGAGGAAACAACCAGTGACTATGACCGCGAGAAGCTACAGGAACGGCTTGCCAAGCTCGTAGGTGGTGTCGCTGTTATCAATGTAGGAGCAGCCACAGAAATTGAAATGAAGGAGAAAAAAGCGCGTGTGGAGGATGCCCTCAATGCAACCCGGGCTGCTGTTGAATAAGGCATTGTACCGGGAGGCGGTGTGGCTTACATTCGTGCCTTGAAAGCGCTCGAAAAGCTCTCGTTGCCTGGCGAACAAAAATTAGGCGTCAAGATCGTAAAACGTGCCCTTGAAGAGCCCCTCAGGCAGATCGCCATCAACGCCGGTCAGGAGGGCTCGGTGGTTCTTGGGCGAGTCATGAAAGGAACCGACGGTTTTGGGTTTAACGCTGAAAGCGAAAAATATGAAGATCTGGTGAAAGCTGGGGTCATTGATCCCACGAAAGTCGCCAGATTCGCACTACAAAATGCAGCTTCAGTCGCTGGACTGCTTCTGACCACTGAAGCGGCGGTTGCTGAAAAACCCAAAAAGAAGAAAGAAGGTGCAGCTTCTATGCCCCCTGAGGACATGTACTAGCCTTGTCGGCTGCGAACAGCATTGGAAGATAGGCTCAAGAACCTTGTCGTACAGAGATTGAAACGAGAGATAATGAAAATGTGTCACGATAGTACTTATTATGCAGACACCGTGAGCATCACATGATTTGGAGCTTCGGCGGTAATTTCTGATAGGAGGTTTTAAGATGCCCACGTACGAATTCACATGCGAGAAATGCAAAAGAAAGTTCAGTCTAACCATGCCGGTTGCCGAGTATGAGAAGAAGAAGTTCCGCTGTCCGAAATGTAAGGGAACAAATGTAAAGCAGCTCATTTCTTCCTTCCAGACAGTAACTTCCACAAAGAGTTAGGGTCTCCTCTTTAGACTGTTGGGTTGAAGGGAAGCTTTCATGTTGAAGTATGCGCCCACCAGTCAGAGAGAAGGGTCAGTAGAATGAAAAAGAAAAAGAGAATTGCGTTGGTTGCGCATGATCAGAGAAAAGAAGATCTGCTGAGTTGGGTGAAATACAACGCCGAATTGCTATCCAAGCACGAATTATACGCAACTGGGACAACGGGAAGAATTATAGCTAAGGCTTGTTCGATGAATGTTCATAGGCTGAAAAGCGGCCCTCTTGGTGGAGATCAACAATTAGGGGCTATGATAGCAAATGGCGAGCTCGATATTTTGATATTTCTGTGGGACCCGATGACTCCCCAGCCACATGACGTCGATATTAAGGCGTTGCTGAGAATGTCTGTCCTATACAACATACCAGTGGCTTGTAATCGATCCACTGCGGATTTCATTATATCAAGTAGCCTCTTCAACGAGGGATATGAGCCCATTATTAAGGACTACAGCAAGTACCTGACGAGAATGTTTTAAATGCAGTAACATCTATCATAATAACACAAAGAGCGGCACAAATTCGAAAAGAGCTGAACATGGTGTGGGAATAGACGTTTTTGCAACCATGGACCCGTCGACCCACTCCAGGATGTGGAAAAGAACCGAGTCTT